>NZ_JBITIW010000004.1:0-670307 GCF_044459405.1 Nonomuraea sp. NPDC050328
AGGTCGACGGCTCCCTCCGCTGCCGCATCTGGGGCCCGTCCCGTGCCAAGACCTGGGACTACCAGGTCGAAGCCCACACCGTCCGCCCCATCCCCCGGCCCCCCCCCCCCCCCCCCCCCCCCCCCCCCGGGGCGCCCCCCCCCCCCCCCCCCCCCCCCCCCACTATGCGCAGTAGTAGAGTGCCCCTACTTCCCGAGCACCGACAGCAGCGTGCTGGTCAGCACCCGAGCGGCGTCCTCCCGGTCCAGGCGACCCATCTCCACCTCCCGCGCGGCACTGTGCACGAGGCCGAAGAAGGTCGCCACCAGCCACGAGAGCGGCAGGTCGTCCCGGAACCCGGATTCCTCCTGCCCGCGCCGGATCAGCTCCTCGACCCGCTGCAACGGCTGCCGGTGATGTTCCCGGATCTGCTCGGTCGCCAGCACCCGGTCCGCCGCGATGAACAACCGGCTGTGCCGGTCGAGGATCTCCCACGACGACCGCACCAGCGCCTCCAGCGCCTCCGCCGCGGGCAGATCGTCCCGGAAGCCGGCCGCGAGCGCCTCGTCCGCCTGCGTCACCGCGTGCGCCAGGACCGCTTCCACCAGCGCCTCCCGCGACGGGAAGTGCCCGTAGAGCGTGACCCGCCCCACGCCGGCCGCCTTGGCGATGTCGGCCACGCTCGCGCCGGCATCGTCCCCGAGCAGGCGGCTCCCGGCCTCCAGGATGGCGGCGATGTTGCGTTCCGCGTCGGCCCGTCGCCCACGATCGGCACGGCTCTGACGGGTCATCGGCGACTGCCTCCGGGAGCGAGGAAAGACGAACAGAATCTGATCCGCTCAGGATAGGCCGCCCGGCAGCGGGGGCCAGGCCGCCGCCCTGCAGCCGGGGATTCGGGTCCGCAGTCGGGCAGTCGCGGTGCCGGCGACCACGCCTGGTGCGTACGTGCTCCTTCGAGGGCGACTGGCGACAGCCCAGAAGGTCAGCGCGCGTCATAGGCGGGCGAGGTGAACGGCCAGTCCGCCGCCAGCCAGGCCGACACCGCCTCGTACAGCGGCACGTCCAACTCGGCCCGCCCGGCGGTGACCCAGGAGGACACGTCGGCGTCGTGCCCGTCCTTGGGGCAGGGGTAGATGTAGACGCAGCCGATCACGTCGCCGCTGTCCGGGTCCAGGACGGTGTAGGTGAAGCCGCGCCGCTGCGTGAAGTCGTCGGCGTGCCGCCGGAGGTCGGCGAGGTTCGCCTCCAGGGACATGCCGCCTAGGGGAGGCCAGTTCCCGTCCGGGTAGCCCGGGGTGGCGCGGATGTGCTCGATGCTGCCGGTCCACGCGGCGTGGTCGGCGAGGTTGTGCTGGGGGCCCAGAGGCTCCAGCCGGAACCGCGGGGTGACCAGGCTGTGCGGGACGTCGAAGTCGGCCGGGACGAAGGCGCTGGTGTTCATGGCAGCGAGGCTAGAAGGGCAGCCCCTCCCCCCCACACCCCATTTGTCACACCTGACGTAGCGCCCGCATGGCGTCCCCTTCGATGCGCGACAGGTCATGCAGGAGGGCGCCAGCCTGCCGCAGGTGGCCAGGGTCGCCGCTCTCCCCCGCCTTCTCGACCAGCCCGGCCACCTCCGTCCACAGCACGGCTGCCTCGCCGTACAACCGGTGACCGGTGCGAAGGTGCTCATGATCGATCACCCGCACACACTCGCCAAGAAAGTCCCGGTAGAGCACCCGGAACAGCGCACCCCCGGTGCCACCCCGCTCCATGAGCAGCGCCGCCTGCGCCAGGTCACGCCGCGGTTCCTCAGCACGCCCCAGCCAGCCCGGCACCAACCGCCCGGCCTTCTCGATCCCCCGGTAGCCCAGGTTGGCGATCGGCGCAGTGAGAAAGGCCTCCGCACAGTCCCGGACGGCCGGGAGCAACTGCTCCTGCCAGCCGACCGGCCGCCCCGGCACGGCCAGGGTGAACGACCGGTTCCGCGCCGTCATCGGCCCGCGCTCGCCCCGCGCCAGAGCCAGCGCGGCCAGGCTGGTCCGCACCGCCCCACCCTGCTGGTCGGTGTCCACCAGGTAGGCGTCCTGCTCGTCGTAGCCGTACATGGCGACGACATGCCCGCCGAAGTGCACCTTCGTCCGGAAGTAGTCGAGGTGATAGGAGTCGAGTTGCAGCCCCACCGGCCGCCCGGCGTCGATAGCGCCGGCAACGTTCTCCCACGCCCGGCGGGCCGAGGTCGTCTCCGCGACCGTCAACGTCAGCCCCAGCCGCGCGGCGAGGTTCCGGGTCAGCTCGAAGGGCTTCACCCGCCCGCCCAGAAAGGGGAACGGCATGCCCTTGCCGTCCCAATAGACGAAGGACAGACCGGAGCCCAGCCCGAACAGCAGGGGCTCCGACAGCTCAAGCCCCTCGTGCCGCAGCAACACCCCCAGCGCGGTCGTCTCGCAGTGCTGCAGCCCGCGGGGTTCGACGTCCTGCACGACGGTCATGCGTGGTCCTCTCTACGCGATCGTCCCAGCATGAGGTCTCCCACGAGGGGAGAGACAAGCCTCACCGGGTCAGTCGAGCTCGGCGCTGCCCTCCCGGTAGATCTTCGCCGCCGCGATCCGTCCCTCCCTCAGCCGGTAGAACCCGGCGATGGCGAAGGACCGCTCCTCCCCGTCCACCGTCAGGGTCTCGGTCATCTCGCACGCCGCCCGGTCCCCCTCGGCCAGCAGCTCGTGGATCACCAACGTCGGCAGCAGCCCCTCCATCGCCCCGGCGAACAGCTCGGTCAGCTCGGCCCGCCCCTGCACCCGGCTGGTGCCGGTCACCCACGAGGCGTCCTCGGTGAACCCCGCCATCAACGCGTCCAGGTCGCGGGCATTGAAGGCGTCCACATGCGCGCGCAGGACGGCAGCCGCATCAACTTCGATCATCGTCGGAGTCTGACAGCCCCGGACCCCCGCCTGCCATCCGATTTGCCCCGCCCCGGAGCACGCCCGCCAGATCCGCCGGCACCGGCATCGGCTCCCTGATCCCCACCCGAGCCCGCCCCGTGTTCCCCTCCGGATACCGCCCCAGCGCCGACGCCGGCGCGGCCGCGACGATCCGGACCACCTGCCCGAGCGCCTCCCGCCGATCCCGCTGCCGTACGGCAAGCACGAACATGGCCACGTGATTGACCGTGTGCGGCCACGCCCACGGCTGGGAAAGGATGTGCGCCCGCTCCAGATGCCGCCACCGCACCTGGTCATCCACGGCCACCCGCGCGGCCCGCATCTCCTCGTCGTAAGCCCTGCGCACCTGTGCCGGCATCGCCCTGCCTCGTCCCTGCATGACACGACAATACAGCCAATCCTGAATTAACTCAGCACTGAATCAACCCTGCTGCCGATGCCGCTGGCCCTGGTCCTGCGTCAGCTTCGAGAAGGCGGCGTCCAGGCCGGTGGCGTCGAGCACCCGTTGCAGCGTGCCGTGCACATGGCTGAGCCGGAACCCGGCCCCGGCCGCTGCGGCGGCGTCGCGGGCGTCAAGCAGGGCCTCCAGCCCGTTGGAGTCGCAGAACGTGAGCGACTCCACGTCGATCACCACCTGCTTCGGCGCCTCGCCCAGCGCGTCCTGGACGACCGCGCCCAGCAGTGGCGCGGTCGAGACGTCCAGCTCACCGGCCAGCCGTACGACGACCTGGCCGGGCTCGGCGTCCGACTGGGCCGTCTCGGTCGTGAGAGTGGTCATGGCCACCGCCTCCCCCGGCCTCGGCGCTGCTGTCGCGGGAAGCCGTTGTCCGGCTTCCAGCTACCCCCGGCGGCTCCGGCGAATCCCCTGACCTGGTCAGACGTCCGCGACCCGGCGGAAGAACCACAGGCTGCGCACGAGCGCGACGGCCCCGAGGACGAAGCAGACGAGGCCGAAGAGCGCCAGCAACGGCAACAGCCAGAGCGTGACGATCCAGTACTGCAGGTCGAACGCCCCCCAGATCAGCGCCGGAACCACGGCACCCGCCACCGTCACCAGCGTCAGAGGCGCGAGCCGCAGCACCAGCCAGGGCCGGCGGGCCGCCCGGCGCCGGACGGCCCAGCGGCGCGCCCGGACGATCGCGGTGACCAGCAGCACGGCGATCACCACCGTGAGCCCGAGCAGGATCACGTTGACCAGCGTCAGCGCGTTGCTCATGGGCGTCGTAGCCGCCCCGATCCGCTCCGCGAGCAGGTTGGCGGCCAGCAGGCCGGGGTCGCCACCGCTGTTGGTGAGCACGATGGCCGCGATCCCGGCCTTGGGAGAGAAGGCCATGTCCCCGGTCCATGTGGCCAGCGTGCCCCCATGGCCGATCACCGGCGTTGGCGCGCCGGGCCTCGACTGCCAGCCGAGGCCGTACCCCTCGGCTTGCGGCTGCGGCGTGTGCATCTGGGCCAGGGAGGCGGCGCTCAGCAGGTCGGACCCGGAAGTGCCCTGGTTGAACCGCAGCCAGCGCACCATGTCGTCCAGCGTCGAGATCACCCCGCCGTTGCCGACGCACGTCCCCGGCATCTCCGGCACCGCGACAGCCACCCCGAGAACCACCTCATACGCGTACGGCAGGCCGTCCGCCTCGTCGGAGCACCCCAGCGTCGAACTCGTGCCGGTCATGCCCAGCGGCGTGAACACCTCGGCCTGAAGGAAGGCGTCGAAGGGCTTGCCCGACACCACCTCGACGATCCGAGCCGCGATCGAGTAGTTGGTGTTGTGGTACTCCGACCGGGTGCCCGGATCCGCGGCCAGCCGCTTGTCCCCCAGCGTGGCGACGACCTCCTGGGCGGTGCGCGGCGGCGGGAACACGTACTCGTTGTTGGTAGTCCCCGACAGTCCCGAGGTGTGGCTGAGCAGATGACGCACGGTGATCCCGGCGAACCGCGCATCGGCCAGCTTGAAGTCCGGCAGGAGCTTCACCACCGGGTCGTCCAGCGAGACACGGCCCCGGTCGACCAGCACCATGATCGCCGCAGCGGTCATCGACTTGCTCATCGACGCGATCCGGAACCGCGTCCGCGCGGTCACCGCGTTGCCGTCGCCGTCCCGGCCACGGACGATCGTCTCGACCGCCTTCCCGTCGACCACCGCCGCCGCCACCCCCGGCGTCCCGTAGACGGAGCGATACTCGTCAACCAACCCGTCGCCCGAGGCGTGCGCGGCTCCCGTCCACCCCAGCAGCAGTACGGCAAGCGTCAGGAAGGCGGTCACGAGCGGAAAGCGGAGACGCGAAAGAGGCACGCCCACGACCGTAGGCCGGGCCTACCCGGGCAAACCTCACCCGAAGGGGTGAGACGGGCCCCCTCGCCAGGATGGACTTTCAGCCCGGCAGCTCCTGCCGTCCCACCAGCCCGTTCTCGTACGCGTAGATCACCGCGTGCACGCGGTCGCGCAGGCCGAGCTTCTGCAGGACCGCCCGGACGTGCGACTTCACCGTGTTCTCGCTCAGCACCAGCTCGGCGCAGATCTCGTTGTTGGACCTGCCCCGGGCGAGCAGGCCGAAGATCTCGGCCTCGCGCGGGGTGAGGCCGTCCAGGGCCGCCGTGCGCCGCATCGGCGCCTGCCGTACGAGGTCCAGGACCGTCGCGGCCACCCCCGGAGCCAGCGCCGCCGTCCCCGACGCCACGTCACACACCGCCTGAGCCAGCGCGGCCGGCCGGACATCCTTCGTCAGATACCCGCTCGCCCCCGCCCGGATGGCGGCCACGACCAGCTCGTCATCATCGAACGTCGTCAACATCAGCACCCGCGTCGCCGGCGCGATCCTCACGATCTCGGCCGTGGCGGCGACGCCGTCCATACGTGGCATGCGGATGTCCATCAGCACCACGTCGAGCCGATGCCGCCGGACCACCTCGATCGCGTCACTCCCGTTCCCCACATCGTGGGTGACCTCGATCCGCTCATCCGCCGACAGCACGGTCCGCAGCGAGACCCGCAACAACTCCTGATCATCAACGAGCATGACGCGGATCGTGGTCATGCCCCCTCCTTCGTGGGGAGCCGCGCCCGCAGCGTCCACCCGTCGTCCTCGACGATCTCCAACGTGCCGCCCGCCGTACGCACCCGCTCCTCGATCCCCAGCAGCCCGGTCCCCTGCTCACCTGCCGCGCGCCGCGCCTTCCCCCCGTCGTCCCGCACTTCCACCACCACCTCGCCCTTAGCCCAGTTCAGCCGGACCCGAACCACAACCGGCGGCTCCAGATGCCGCAGCGCATTGGTGACCCCCTCCTGCACCATCCGAACCACCGCCACCTCCGCACTCAAACTCAACGCCCGCCGCTCCCCCACCTCCTCCAGCGTCACCGTGTGCAACGGACTAGCCGCCGAAGCCACCAGATCGGGCAACACCTCAAGCGAGATCGGCACCTGCCCCGGCGACACCCGCTCCGCCGCCCCCTGCTCCGGCAACACCCGCTCGGCCGACCCCTGCCCCGGCGACACCTGCTCGGCCGACCCCTGCCTTAGCGACGCTTTCCCTGACGGCACCTCACGCTGCGACCCCAAGGTCGCCAGCATCGCCCGCAGCCCCTGATGCGCATCCCGCCCAGCCTCGGCGATGTCCCCCAGCTCCCGCCGAGTAGCCGCATCCCCCGTCGTCACCGCCGCAGCCTCGATCCGCGCCACCATCACGGTGACCGTGTGCGCGATCACATCATGCAGATCCCGCCGAATACCGGCCCGCTCCCCCGCAACCGCCGCCGCCAACCGCTCACTCTCCGCCCGCCGCCGAGCCTCCCGCCGACGCCGAACCACCAACGCCGCCAGCCACACCCCACCAACCACGGCCATCAGCAACCCGCCCTCAACCAGGCGAGTCCACACCGGCACATCAGCCGCCAGCCGCGCCCACTCCACCACCTCGGTGAGCACCACCCCCAGCCCCGCCACCACCAGCGCGACCACCGAAGCCCCGACCGGCACCACACTCGTCAGCCGCCACAACGTGTACGGAAAACACAGCGCCGACGGCAACATGCTCAGCGACCACCCCGGAAACGGCATGACCACCAGCACCAGCATGGCCAGCGCACAAACCCCGAACCCCACCCACACCCGCCGCGCATCGGCATGCCCCGCCCAGGTGGGCCGCCCAGCCACCACCGCCCCCACATGAAGCAGCCCCACAGCCGCGGCAACCACACCGACCTGCCACAGCGCCGCCCCCAGATACCAGGCCCCCACCAGGATCACCAGGGACAGCGCCCCCAGAACCCCATGCACCACCACCGCCGTCACCGGCCACTCACCCCGGCGCTGCGAGGCCATCACAGCCCTCCCCGCCTTCCGACGAGCTCCCAATGCCGCCCAAAACCCAGCCCGACCAGCCACAGAGTAGTCAGCGCCCCCACCCCCGCCTCTCGGCCGATACGCGACCTGGCCCCACCGCGAAGACCACCGGTGGACACCGGCACAGACCCGTCCACAGGACCCGATAGGTTCACGCCCGTGGACGGCACAGCAGGAACCATCGCGACCGCAGCCGGCATGTTCGCCGGCACCAACGTCGACGACCTCATCATCCTGACCGTACTGTTCCTGTCCGCCCGAGCCGGCGGACGCCCCAGACCATGGCAGATCTGGGCCGGCCAGTACGCCGGCATCACGGCCCTCGTCCTGATCTCCATCCTCGCCGCCCTGGGCCTGACCATCGTCCCCGACGCCTGGACCGGCCTCCTGGGCCTGCTCCCCCTCGCCCTGGGCATCCGCGGCCTGATCTCAGCCCTCCGAACCCGCAACGACCAGGACCACACCCCACCCCCCGTCGCCTCCGGCGTACTCTCCATCGCCGGAGTGACGATCGCCAACGGCGCGGACAACATCTCCGTCTACACCCCGGTCTTCCGCACCATCGGAGCCGTCCCCACCCTGGTGAGCATCGCCGTCTTCGCCGTCGGCGTGGCCCTGTGGTGCCTGGCCGGCTCCTGGCTCGGCTCCCACCCCAAGGTCATCGACCTCGTCGAACGCTACGGCCGATGGCTGGTCCCCACCGTCTTCATAGCGATCGGCACCTTGATCGTCCTCGAATCCGGCGTCATCACCAAGATCCTCTAACCACAGCGTCCCGCCCGGGAACCCCAGCCAGCAGGACCAGCCCCGCAACAGCGCCGTAGAGCGGAAGCACCAGCTCCACCCCCTGCGTACCCGCAGGACAGTAAGGCTCAAAGAACGCAACAGTCGAAACCGCGTAGTAGGCCCCGGTCACGACCGCCCCGCCCGCCCCCAGCCGCGTGAGAACGCGACGCCTCCGGCCCGACGACCGTCTTACCGCCACGGCCAGCACCACCAGCACAAGCGGCAGAAGGGCAGCCATCACGCCGAACCCCAAACTGAGCACATCGCGCCAGGTGTACCCGCCTTCAGTGTTCAGGAAGGCACAGACCTGAATCTCCGCGTCCGCTTGCACCATCGACCAGTTCGGCAAAGCGGCCAGACAGACAGCCCCGACCCAGCACAGAGCCGCCCGATACTTCACCACCTGCGACCCACCAGCCAACCTGCCGAACGGAACGACATCAGTCGTCCATACCCTAGGACCTCGATCCCCCCAAGGCGCGGCGAGCGTAGGCTCGGACGTCGGCGTCGGAGTCTCCTTCCGCCGCCCGCAAGGCCAAGGCGACCTGGGGCTGCCCGGCCCAGGGGGCGAGGCCCTGAACAGCGGCCTTGCGCACGTCGATGTGCGGATCCCGGAGCGCGGAGAGCAGCGGATCCGGTGCGGCGGCTCCGGCCAGACCGTGAGCAGCGCCCACCCTGACCTGCCACAGCGGATCTTCAAGAGCCTGTACGGCTACCGCGACGAACTCCTCCGGTAGCGGCCCGAGCCCTGCGGCGGCTTCCAGGGCGGCCGCACGGACGAGAGGATCCGGATCGGCCGAGAGGGTGAGCAGGACCTTCAGCGCAGAGGGCTTGCCGATGGACGCGAGGCCGTGCGCCACGCGGATCCTGACTTCCCTGGAGGCGTCTCCGGCTGCAACCGCCAGGGCGGTGTCGTCGTCGAGCGACACGAGTCCGCGCACGGCCTCGATCCGCACCCTGGCGTCTGCATCCGCCAGCGCGGTGACGAAGACGTCGCGGCCGGCCAGCCGCAAGGCCCGCAGGACGTCCAAGGCCGTGGCGCGGACGACTGCGTCCTCGGAAGTGCCCCCCAGGGCCTGGAGCCGCGCGCCGAAATCCGCTCCGCCGGGGAGGACCTCCACCAGTTCACGGAGCGCGGTGGCCGCCGCGCGCCGGACCGTTCCGTGCGGATCGGCGAGCGAGAGGAGGAGGGCCTCCCCGGCGTCCGGGGGAGCGGTCTCCGTCAGGGTCGCGATGGCCGCCCGCCGTACCTTGGGGTCCGGGTCCCGCAGATAGGGCTCAAGGTCGGCGGAATCACCCAGGCGCAGGAGCTCGAGGATGCGGGGGGAGCGGCCGATCGCCTCCACCGCCAGGCGCGCCCGGGAGGCGGGACCCGAGGCGGCGGGAGCGAAAGCCGCCAGGACGACGGGGCCGGAGGCGGGTGGCGCGAAGTCGTCCACGGGCACGATGTAGGGGTCCACCGGCCGCTTGAGGAACTCCATCGCCCCGGCGGAGTTCTTGCGCAGGTTGAGGTGGAACAACCATTGCGCGTCGTCGCGTGCGGGCAGGTCGGCCCGGTCGTGGTAGAGGCCCCAGCGGCTCTCGGTCCGCACGGACGACGACCTGGCCGCCATCTCCGCGCAGTCGCGGATGAAGCTGACCTCCACGCATCGCATCAGCTCGTGCGGAGTGCGTGCCCCCATCGACGAGATCTCCGCACGCATCCGCTCGAAGGTCTCGACGGCGATCTCCAGCTTCCGCGAGGTTTTCGGAGGCGCGACATAGTCGTTGACGAAGCGGCGCAGCTTGTACTCCACCTGCTGCTGGGGCGGCCCGTCCGGGTGCCGCAAAGGCCGGTACATCAGTTCATGGGCGTCGGCGATCTGGTCTTCGGGTAGCTCTGCGCCGGTCGAGAAGTGCTCGGCCGCGTGCGCTCCGGCCAGGTCGCCGAAGACGAAGGCGCCGATCATGTAGTTGTGCGGCACGCACGCCAGGTCGCCCGCGGCGTACAGGCCGGGGACGCTGGTCAGGCCGTTCTCGTCGACCCAGACGCCGGAGGCGGAGTGGCCGCCGCACAATCCGATCTCGGAGATGTGCATCTCCACGTCATGCGTCCGGTAGTCGTGACCGCGTCCGGCGTGGAAGGTGCCGCGCGTCGGGCGTTCTGTGGTGTGCAGGATGCCCTCGATGGAACGAATGGTCTCGTCGGGCAGGTGGCTGAGCTTGAGGTAGATGGGACCACGCGCGGAGTCGATCTCCCGGGCCACCTCGGCCATCATCTGGCCGGACCAGTAGTCGGAGTCGACGAACCGCTCCCCCTCGCCGTTGACCTGGTAGCCGCCGAACGGGTTGGCGACGTAGGCGCACGCGGGACCGTTGTAGTCCTTGATCAGCGGATTGATCTGGAAGCACTCGATGCCGCTGAGCTCGGCGCCCGCGTGGTAGGCCATCGAGTGGCCGTCGCCGGCGTTCGTGGGATTCTCATAGGTGCCGTAGAGGTAGCCGCTGGCGGGCAGCCCGAGCCGGCCGGCCGCGCCGGTGGCGAGGACCACTGCCCCGGCACGCACCACCACGAACCGCCCGGACCTGGTGTCGAAGCCCGCCGCGCCGACCGCCCGGCCGCCCGAGGTGAGCACCCGCACCGGCATGACGCGGTTCTCGATGCGCACCCGCTCGCGGATCTCCCTGCGGCGCAGGATCCGGTAGAGCACCTTCTTGACGTCCTTGCCCTCGGGCATGGGCAGCACGTAGGAGCCGGACCGGTGCACCTTGCGCACGTTGTACTCGCCGTACTCGTCCTTCTCGAACTTCACGCCGTAGCGCTCCAGCCGCCGGACCATGTCGTAGCCGCGGGAGGCGGTCTGATACACGGCCCGCTGGTTCACGATGCCGTCGTTGGCGCGGGTGATCTCGGCGACGTAGTCCTCCGGGGTGGCCTTGCCGGGGATGACCGCGTTGTTCACGCCGTCCATGCCCATGGCCAGCGCGCCGCTGTGCCGTACATGGGCCTTCTCCAGCACCAGCACGTCGGCCCCGCGCTCGGCGGCGGTGATGGCCGCCATCGTCCCCGCGGTGCCGCCGCCGATCACCAGCACCTGGCACTCGAGCTCCAGCCGGTCGGCGAGAGGGGGAATCTCCACTACAGCTCCTCAAGAATCCGTTCGCGGGTCGGCCGGCTGACGATTTTGGGCCCGGTACGGCTCAGCACCACGATGCGATCGGCCAGCAGGAGTGCCTCGTCCACGTCGTGGGTGACGAAGACGACCGTGGCGCCCGTGGTGGCGAGCACCTCGCGCAGCAGGCGCTGCATCTCGGCGCGCGTCTGCACGTCGAGCGCGCCGAACGGCTCGTCCATCAGCACAGCTCCGGGCGCGGCCACCAGGGTCCTGGCCAGTTGCACCCGCTGGCGCATGCCGCCGGACAGCTCGCGTGGCAGCCGGTCCTCGAACCCGGCCAGGCCCACCCGCTCGATCCACTCCTCGGCTCGGGCCCGGCGTGAGCTCCTGGCCTCGCCCCGGATCTTCAGCGGCAGCTCGACGTTGCGCCGGACGCTGCGCCATGGCAGCAGTCCGTCCTCCTGGAAGACCATCGCCCGCTCGGCCGACGGCCCGTCGAACGGGGTCCCGTCGGCGAGGACCTTTCCTTCGTACGGCACGAGCAGCCCGGCCAGGCCGCGCAGCAGCGTCGACTTGCCCGACCCCGAGGCGCCCACGATCACGAGGAACTCCCCCGCCTCCACGGTCAGGTCGAGCTCGCGGATCACCGGGGAGCCCGCATAGCCGAACCCGGCTCGCTCCAGCGTCAGCGCGATGCCCATCGCAGGCTCCCTTCCGCCCGCGGCAGCCAGCGGGTCAGCCGGCGTCCGAGCAGCTCGACCGCCGCCGAGGTGAGCCAGCCGAGCACGCCGATGGAGGCCATGCCGACCAGCACCGCCGGATAGTCCACGACGGTGTACGCGTGCCAGGTCCGATAGCCGATCCCCAGTTCGCCCGAGATCATCTCCGCCGAGATGACGCAGATCCAGGCCACGCCCATCCCGACGGACAATCCGCCGAAGATTCCCGGCAACGCCCCCGGCAGGACCACGTGCCACAGCACGTGTCGGCGCTTGCCGCCCAGCGTGCGCACCGCGTCCTCCCAGAGCGTCGGCAGAGCTCGTACGGCATGCCGCGTGCTGACGAAGATCGGGAAGAACGCCGCCGCGGTCGTGATGAACACGATGCCCTGCTCGTCCCCGGGGAAGATCAGGATGGCGATCGGCACCAGCGCGATGGCCGGGATGGGCCGGACCGCCTCCAGCGGAGGCAGCAGCAGGTCGGCCGCCCACTGGGAGCGGGCCACGAGCACGCCGAGGCCGATGCCCGCCAGCGCGGCCAGCCCGAACCCGGTGACGATGCGGATCACGCTCTGCGCCAGGTCGAGGTAGTACACGGAGGTCGCGAGCTGCTGGGCGAACTCTTCCACGACCTCGCTGGGCGAGGGCAGCCGGTCGAAGTTCACCCCGATGCGCGCGTCCACCGTGGTCAGCACCTGCCAGACGGCGGCCACGAGCCCCAGCGAGAGCAGGCGGACCACCCATCGGAGACTCAGCACCCGGCCCTTGGCCGCTTCGGCGACGGGCGCGACGGCGACCGGCCGCTCGAGGGAACGGATCCCGGTCACACCGACCCGCCCGCCTTCCGCGCCTCTTCATAGGGGATCCGCTCGGCTCCGGGGTGGGCCTTGACGTAGAGGTCCGCGGCCTCCGCGGTGGTGAACGGCTTGAACAGGTCGTTCTTGTCCGCTGCCGGGTCCTTCACCCAGACGGCCTTGTCGGCGAACCAGTGGGTGCCGGTCTCGGTGTCCGGGACGTAGGCGGCCTTGACGGACCCGGGGGCGGCCGAGGCGACCTGGCGCAGCAGGCAGGTGGGCGTGGCGGCCGGCTTCAGCTCGTCGCCGATCCAGATCTCGCCCGCCTTGGCCGGGTCGGAGACCTGAATGCCGCAGGCGGCGTCGGTGCCGGTGATCGCCGCTGGATTCACCGTGGAGGCGGCAGCGGTGTCGTAAGCCGCGCCGTACGCCTTGCGGATGTAGGAGTCGTTGACGAACTTGCCGAGGTCGATGTCCTGGAAGTCGGTGCCGATCTTCTTCAGGTACGGGATGTCGTGCGCGTGCGCGTCCCTGAGCTGCTGTTTGAGCGTCACGTCGAAGGTGGAGACGCCGTTACGGCCGTTGTAGAGGTAGACGACCTCCGGCGGCAGGCCGGTTTCGGCTGCCACGCTCTTCGCCGCCTCGAGGGGATGCTCGTGCAGGTACTTCGTCGCGTCGATCTGGGCTTGGAGGAAGGCCTGCACGACGTCGGGGTGCTCACGCGCGTAGGCCTGCCGTACCACCACACCGTGGAAGGTGGGCACGCCGAGCGCGGAGCCGTCGTACAGCAGCCTGGCCTTGTCCTGGAAGACCACCAGCCCGGGCCAGGCGACGAACTGCGCGTAACCCTGCACCGCCCCGGACTCCAGCGCCGAGGCGCCGACCGGCGGCTGCTGGTTCACCACCTCGACGTCGACTCCGGCCTTCTCCAGGCCCTGGACGAGGGTGCCGTGCCCGGCCGAGCCGACGCTCGCCGAGACCTTCTGGTTCGCCAGGTCGGCGAGGGTCCTGGCCGGCGAGTCCTTGGGGACGACCACCATGTTGAGCCCGCCGCGCAGGTTGTAGCCGGTGGTGGAGACCAGCTCGGTCCTGGCGGTGTCGATCGCCTGGGTCCGCGAGGCGTTGATGAGCAGCGGATAGTCGCCCATCGAGCCGATGTCGATCTTCCCGGCGACCATCTTCGCGGTGATCGGCGCACCGGTGTCGTAGTCCTGCCACTCGACCGTGTACGTGCCGCCCAGGCGCTTTTCGAAGTAGCCCAGCTTGCGCAGCAAGGTGCCCGCGGTGACCGTGTTGATGGTCTTCGACTGGTAGCCGATGACGACCGTCGGCTTGCCCTGCGCTCCGCTCGCGGCCACCGAGCAGGCGCTCGTGGCGGCCAGGACGGCCAGCGCTGTGATGATCTTGCGCATCGATGGCCCTTCTATCGCAGCAGGTAGGGGATGTTGACGGTGACGGCATCGGCCGGGCAGCGGTCGGCGCAGGGGCCGCAGTACCAGCATTCGTCGACGTGCATGTAGGCCTTGCCGCTCACCTCGTGGATGGCCAGCGAGTCGAGGGGGCAGACATCCACGCAGAGCGTGCAGCCCTCGATGCAGAGGGACTCGTCGATCGTCACCGGGACGTCGGCTCTGGCGTTCACGAGGGCCATGGAAGCTCCGTTCTGGTCAGTTCGCCGCGCATGGTCAGCCGGTCGCCGCGGAAACGGATGAATTCCAGGTCGACGGGACGGCCGTCGGACAGGTGGGCGAGCCGCTCGACCATGAGCAGCGCCGCACCTCGCGTCGTGCCGAGCACAGCGGCGGTGTGCGGGTCGGCGTTGACGGCCTCGATGGACAGCTCCGCGTTGCCGAGCGGGCATCCTGCGATGCCTTCCAGCAGGACGAACACGTCGTTGTGCACGAGATCGGCGTCGAAGAGCGGCTCACCTACCTCACGGACGAGGTAGGTGAGGTCGAGGGAGAGCGGGACGCCGTTGAGCTTGCGCAACCGCTCGATGTAGACCACCTGGTCGGTGGTGCGCAGCCGGTCGGCGACGAGGGCCGGCGGGTCGATCAGGCTCATCGCTCTGACCTCGTTCAGCACCTCGCCCTGCTCGTGCAGCGTTTCGCCCAGTCCGAGCAGGCGGTGCAGCCCGTGCGCGACCTTGCCCTTTCCCGCCGTGGTGGTGCCCAGACCGGGACAGCGCTCGATGAGGCCCTCGTCCCGCAGCAGGTTGAGCGCGTCCCTGATCGTGTTGCGCGAGGCGCCGAACCGCCTGGCGAGGGCGTGCTCCAGGGGCAGGCGCCCGGCGTACGTCTCGGACAGGACCTCGTGACGCAGCAGGTCGGCCACCTGTCTGGCCCTGTCCGCGCGCAGCCGTTTGACGTGCATGAACAAACCATAGCTTTCAGGTAGGAAATTGTGGATAACGGCTGGATTGCGCCACCTCCGCCGCTTCCCCACCTCGGGCTTCGCGCCAGAACCGCCACCTGTCAGATCGGCGTGACCGGGTGCCCCACGATCGCTCCGAACAGACGACCCATGGCGCCGCTCACGAGATCACCGCCAGGCCGGGCGTGGAGTATTGGGAGGCCGGCCGCGCCAAGCCGTAGTGCTCGCGCAGCGTCCGGCCCTGGTAGTCGGTCCGGAACAGGCCCCTGACCTGCAGTTCCGGGACCACGTGATCGACGAAGTCGGTCAGGCTGGAGGGCAGCAGCGGGGGCATGATGTTGAAGCCGTCCGCCGCGCCGTACTCGAACCACTCCTGCAGCTCATCCGCGATCTGCTCCGGTGTGCCCGCCACCACCCGGTGACCGCGCCCGCCGGCCAGCCGGGCGAGCAGTTGCCTGACGGTCAGTCGCTCGCGGCGGGCCAGGTCCACGACGAGCCTGCGGCGGCTCTGCGCGCCCTCGGTCTCGACGGAGACCTCGGGCAGCGGCCGGTCGAGCGCGCTCTCGTCCAGGTCGATGCCGACCAGGTTCGACAGCTGGCTCAGCCCGTAGGCCGGGATGATCAGCTCTTCGAGCTCCTTCTCCAAGCGGAGCGCCTCTCGCTCCGTGGAGCCGATGATCGGCGAGATGCCGGGCAGCACGAGCAGCTCGTCCTGGCGCCTGCCATGTCGGGGAAGCCTCGCCTTGAGGTCGACAGAGAACTCGCGCGCCTCACGAAGCGTCTGCTGGGCGGTGAAGACCGCCTCGGCGTGCCGGGCGGCGAACTCCTTGCCGTCCTCCGACGATCCCGCCTGCACCAGGAGCGGGCGGCCCTGCGGCGACCGCGAGGTGTTCAGCGGTCCCTCGACCCGGAAATGCGGACCGCCGTGCCCGATGGGGTGGATCCTGGAGACGTCGGCATACGTCCCGCCCACGCGGTCACCCACGATCGCGTCGTCCTCCCAGCTGTCCCAGAGCTTGGTGGCCACCTCGAGGAACTCGTCGGCCCTGGCGTACCGCTCGGCGTGCGGAGGGCGCTCGATGCCGAAGTTGCGCGCCTCGGCCTCGCCGGCCGAGGTGACGATGTTCCACCCGGCCCGGCCGCCGCTGATGTGGTCGAGGGAGGCGAATTTCCGCGCCACGTGGAAGGGCTCGTTGTAGGTGGTGGAGACCGTCGCGATCAGGCCGATGCGGTCGGTGACGGCGGCCAGGGCCGACAGCAGCGTCAGCGGTTCGAGCCCGCCCAATGCGTTGTGGCGCACATCGCCCCACAGCGCCAGGCCGTCGGCCAGGAAGAGCGAGTCGAGCTTGCCGCGCTCGGCGATCTTGGCCAGTTCCTGGTAGTGGCGAACGTCGGTGAGCCGGGACGGCTCGGTGCGGGGATGGCGCCAGGCGGCCTCGTGGTGACCGACGCCGTACAGGAAGGCATTGAGATGGAGCTTCTTCATGACGTCCTCCAGGTCGAGAAGCGGCGCTCCAACGTGACCAGGAGCAGGTTGAAGAGCAGGCCGACGACGGAGATCGTGACGATGCCCGCGTACATGTCGGTGATGCGGAAATTCGACTGGGAGGCCTGGATGAGATAGCCGAGCCCGGCCTTGGCGCCGACCATCTCGGCGAACAGCAGCACCAGGATGGAGTAAGTGCCCGCCAGCCGTACCCCGGTGAAGATCGTGGGCACCGCGGCGGGCAGGATCACCTTCTGGAACAGGCGGACCGGGCCGAGGCCGAGCGAGCGGGCCGACTTGATCAGCAGCGGTTCGACCGTTTTCACCCCGCTGATCGTGTTCAGCAGGATCGGCCACGAGCAGGCGTAGAGCACGAAGGTGACCTTGGTGGTCTCGCCGATGCCGAGGATCAGGGTGAAGACCGGCAGCAGCGCCACCGCCGAGGTGTTGCGGAAGATCTCCAGCACCGGGCTGAGGAACTCCGCGACCGGCCGGTACCAGCCGATCGCCAGGCCGAGCGGGATCGCCAGCGCGACGGCCAGCAAGAACCCCGCCAGCGAGCGGGCCAGCGAGGCGGCCACGTGCTCCCCGAGTCGGCCGGTGGCCAGCAGTTCCCACCAGGCGCGCAGGTTCTCCGACAGCGGCGGCACGAACACCGGGTCCAGCAGGCCGATCCTGGGCAGCGTCTCCCACAGCGCCAGCAGCACCACCACGGCGGCCGACCGGCCGGCCACCTTTCGCAGCAGCCGCCACCGACGTGGCCGGATCACGGGAGCGGGAGGCTCTGTTTCGACGTCGTCGTCGGGCAGGTCGTACCAGTGCACGTCGCCGGAATACTCGTCCTTCTTGAGCACCGTCTGCTCAGACACCGGCGCTCACCTCCTCGCGCAGAAGGCTCCAGATGGCGTGGCGGTACTCACCGAAGCGCGGTTCGGCGCGCAGGTCGCCCTGGCGCGAGTCGAACTCGACCTCGATGATCTCCCTGATCCGTCCCGGCCTGGCGCTCATCACGGCCACCCGCTGGCCGAGGTAGACGGCCTCGTCGATGCCGTGCGTGATGAACACGACGGTCTTGCCGGTCTTCTCCCAGATGCGCAGCAATTCCTCCTGGAGGGTCTCGCGCGTCTGCGCGTCCAGCGCGGCGAACGGCTCGTCCATCAGCAGGACGTCCGGGTCGAAGGCCAGACTGCGCGCGATCGCCACCCGCTGGCGCATGCCGCCGGACAGCTCGTGCGGATAGCGATCCTCGAATCCGGTCAGCCCGACCAGGTCCAGATACCGTCGCGCCAGCTCCGCACGCTCCTTCTTCGGTACGGCTTTCGCCTCGAGCCCGAACTCGACGTTTCCGCGTGCGGTCCGCCAGGGGAACAGGGCGTACTGCTGGAAGACGATGCCCCTGTCCAGCCCGGGCCCGGTGATGGGGATGCCGTCGATGAGGATCTGCCCGGCGGTCGGCTCGGCCAGCCCGGCGATCAGGTCCAGCAGCGTGGACTTGCCGCAACCGCTCGGGCCGACCAGGGTCAGGAACTCGCCCTCGCGAATGTCCAGGTCGATGCCCTCGACGGCGGTGAAGGGCCGGTCGGAGTCGCGGATGGGGAAGGTCTTGCCGACACCTCGGATGCTGATCTTGCTCATCAGGCGCTCCCGTTCGCGTGCGGGTTGAACTCGTTGGTGAACAGGTCGGCCAACTTGACCTGGCCCGGCTGGATCTCGCCCTCGCGCTGCAGCCAGTCGATCCAGGTCTGGAACTCCCGGTCGGCGATCACACCGCCCTTGCCGGCGACGCCGGAGCCCTTCCAGTACTGCACCGCCGCGGCGTCCTCGTTGCGCCCACGCTTGGCGATGATCTCCTTGAACTTGGCGACCACCTCCTCCTTGCTGTGGGTCTGCGTCCACTCCACCGCCTTGGCGAACCCCGCGACGAAGGTCTTGACGGTGGTGGGGTTCTTGGCGATGAAGTCCTCACGCAGCACCACCGACCCGGCGGTGAACGGCCCGAACAGGCCGACGTCGGTGAACAACGGGCGCAGCCCCCCGCGCTCCAGCGCCTTGTCCTTCAGGATTCCGCCGAGCGTGCCGACCTCCACCTGGCCCTGCCGTACGGCTTGCTCGGTGTTGACCGGCGGGACGACGACCAGCTCGACCTGCTTGATCTCCTCGGGAGTCAGGCCCTCGCGCTTGAGGTATTCCTTGATGACGGCCTCGTGGTGCGCACCGAGAGTGTTGACGCCGATCTTCTTGCCGATCAGGTCGCGTGCGGTCCTGATGGGGCTGTTCTCGGTCACGTAGTAGCCGCTGAAGCTCTTCTCGTCGGAGCCGTAGTAGCCGATCACCGCCTTGATCGGCGACTTGGCCGCCTTGAGCTTGATGATGGCGCCGTTGAAGGCGCCGCCGAAGTCCGTCTGGCCGGTGGCCGCCGACTGGATGTCCTGCGGGCCGCTGGTGGTGTCGCCGACCCAGGTCAGCTTGATGCCGGGAAGGTAGCCGAGCTCCTGGGCGAGTTCGGGAAAGGTGACGAAGCCTGCGCTGCCCTGGTAGCGCAGCTCGGTGACCTCGGCGTTTCCGGTGGCCTCGGCGGAACCGCAAGCCGCCAGCGCGGTCACGACGATCAGGACGGACAGGGCATGTTTGATCTTGATCACGATGAGCCCTTCGCCTATTTCATGTATTTCCTATTGACTTTGCGGGAAATGCGACCGAAGGTCAAGAGCGTGAACCTTCTGGTCGCCAGGCTCCACGTCGATCTGATGCGGCAGGCGAGCGCGCTCTGTACCCGGCCCGCCCTCGCCCACCCACCAGACCTCACGGAGGAACCGTCATGTCATCAACCCTGGACATCCGGCGTGTAGCCGGGCACATCGGCGCCGAGATCCGCGGCGTCGACCTCTCCCACCCGCTCGACCCGTCCACCGTCGCGGAGATCAGAAAGGCCCTGCTCGCCTACAAGGTCGTCTTCTTCCGCGGCCAGACCCTCGACCACGGCTCCCAGATCGCCTTCGCCCGCCAGTTCGGCGAGCTCACCCACGCCCACCCGCACGAGGACGCACCCCCGGAGGAGCATCCGCAGATCCTGACCATCGACCCGCGCCGCTACGAAGAGCGCTACGGCGAGGGCTACCGCGAGCTCTACCGCAAGCGGCAGTACTCCTACTACTCCGGTTGGCACACCGACGTCACCGCCGCCGTCAACCCGCCCGCCGCCTCGATCCTGCGGGCCGAGACCGTCCCACCCTTCGGCGGTGACACCCAGTGGACCAACCTCGTCGCCGCCTACGAGGGGCTCTCCCGGCCGCTGCGCGACTTCGTGGACGGGCTGCGCGCCGAGCACCGCTTCCTCGCCGGGTACCAGACCGCCGAGGAGGACGGCAAGCTGCTCAAGCGGATCAACGACAACCTGCTCGTCTCCGTCCACCCGGTCGTCCGGGTGCACCCCGAGACCAGCGAGCGCGCCCTGTTCGTCAACCCCGGCTTCACCGACCGGATCGTCGGCCTGTCCACCCAGGAGAGCCGCCGGGTCCTGGAGCTGCTGTACGAGCAGATCACCCGTCCCGAGTACACCGTCCGCTTCCGCTGGCAGCCGGGCAGCGTCGCCTTCTGGGACAACCGGGCCACCGCCCACCTCGCGCCCAGTGACCTCGACCACCTCGACGTGCAGCGGACCCTGCACCGGGTGACCCTGATCGGCGACCGGCCGGTCGGGCCCGACGGGTTCGTCTCAGAGATCATCGCCGGACGCGAGTTCACCGCCGAAGCCCTCGTCGTCGCCTGACGACCCCGAGCCGCGGGCGGGACCGGGGTGATCCCGCCCGCACTGGTGCAGGAGGCCGCGAAGGGGACGAGGGGCGAGGTGGTCGCGGGCCGGACCAGCGCGGTTCCGACGCCGCCGCGCACCAGCCCGACGCCTGCCCACAGGTGGAGCCGGATGCCGAAGCGGAGGGTCCGGCCTACCGCGGCGGAAAGCTCCCGGATCCAGGCGATCTTCTCGGCGCGCGCGTAGCGGGCGTCCTTGTCCAGGAAGTCGCCGTAGGAGCGCTGCTCGCGCGACTCCCCACCGGTGACGACGTTGAGCAGCAGCCGCCCCTCCGACTGCGCGACCAGAGTGGGGCTGACGAAGCCGGGCTGGAAGGCGACCAGGAACTGATGAGGCGGCTGTCGCCGTTGGTGGGCAGGAACCAGTGGAACCTCATCAGGTCACTCCGTGCCGGGCGGACGGGCGCCGTCGAGGTCACGGGATCCCCTTGACGGAGGTGAACGGCACCGGGATGGCGGGGAAGGGGTTGTCCGGCAGCAGGGTGAGCCGTCTGGCCTGGTCGGATTGGAGAGCGGCGTCCAGGTGGAGCAGGGCCGCGCCGATCCCGGCCGCGCCGACCAGGTAGCCGGTGTCGGCGGAGACCTCGCCCGGGCGCGATCGCCGGTAGGCCTGGTACCAGCGCAGGCCGCGGCCGTCGTGGCCGGTGGCCCGGCCGATGAGGTGCTCCCCGAGCGTGCGGGCGAAGTCGAGGTATGGCTCCCGCCCGGTGGCGGCCCACAGCCCGACGAACAGCTCCAGCAGTCCGGCCGCGCCGCAGCACTGGCAGGCGACATCCCAGAATCCAGGGGTCTGGCGACGTGGCACAGCGCTCTGCAGGATCCCGCGGGCCAGCCGCTCGGCCCAGTCCAGGTGTCCCGCGTCGCCGGTGATCCTGTGCAGCTCGTAGAAGGTCCGGGCGACGCCGGCGGAGCCGGAGCAGAAACCCAGGTAGTACAGCCCTCTGCCCTGCGGCACGTGGTGGGGGATCATCGCGTGGGTGTCCGCCACGACGGCGATCGAGCGGACGAAGCCCGCGCCGCGCTCGGCGGCCGTGAGGAAGTCGCGCTCTCCGGTGGCCGCGTGGAGGCGGGCGAGGGTGAAGGAGGTGCCCGCCGTACCCAGCAGGAACCCCGGCGTGACCGCGTCGGCGGGCAGGTCCGCGCAGTCGCCGAACCGGTGGCCCGGCACCGGCAGCCGGGCCAGGCGTGCGCCCGCTTCGGCGGCCACCTCCGCGCAGGAGGGTGCGCCCAGTGCGGTGGCGGCGCGCAGCAGGCCCAGCACGATCCCGCTGTCGCCGCGCAGGGCGGGTTCGGACGACCAGCCCGCTCCGCCCTCCAGCAGGCGCGCGGCACGCATGATCCGGTCGGCGGCGCCGACGGCGGCTTCGGCGAACTCGTCGTCGCCCAGCACCCAGGCGGCCTCGGTCAGCGCGACGAGCGTGCCGGTGAGGCCGTGGTAGAGGGTCAGATCCTGCTGCTTCCGCCAGGTCGCCGCCAGGTAGCGGGCGCCGGCCCGCGCGTCCTCGAGGTAGGCCTCATGGCCGGTGGCGGCGGCCAGTTCCAGGAAGAACAGCACGATGCCGGCCGCACCCGCGTAGAGCGAGTGGAGCTCGGGCGCGAGAGCCGATCTGCCACTCGGGTCGGGGTTGGCCCGCCAATGCCTGCCGTCCGTGTCGTCGACGGCCGCGGTGCGGATCCAGCGACCCGCCGCGATCGCGGCCGTGAGGGGCGTGGACGCGTGCTCGCTCGTCATGCCTCGCAATATCCCACAGATTTGGTAGGAAAAAAAAGGAAACGAGATTGAAGGCCACCGGCCGCCGACCCTGACCGGACATGGCGGATCACCTCCGCCGTGGGAGTTTCATGTATTTCCTATTGACTTTAGGGGAAATACCGACTTAGCGTCGAGGGCATGAGCCAGGGCTTCCTCCTGACCAGGCGCTTCCACGTGGACTTCGGCCACGTCGCCAGCGCGCACTGTCGCTGATCACCGGACCTCTCATCCATCAGGCCATCTCCCGTGAGGACCCTCCAGTGACCGACACCCTTCCTGACCGCGCCATCGCGACCGACCAGTTCAAGCAGGCACTCGCCGTCCACGCCAGCGGCGTTGTGATCATCACCGCGCAGCACGACGGCGTCCCCGCCGGACTCACCGCCACCTCCTTCTCCTCCGTCAGCCTCGACCCGCCCCTGGTCTCCTTCTACGTGGACCGTTCCTCGACCACTTGGCCGCTCCTGAGCGTCGCCGACCACTTCGCGGTCAACGTCCTGGCCAGCGACCAGGCCGAGCTGGCCGCCCGGTTCGCCCGCAGGAACATCGACCGCTTCGCCGAGCCCACCCGCTGGCAAGCGGGTCCGCTGGGCGCCCCGCTGCTGCAGGACGTCTCGGCGCATCTGATCTGCCTGCCCCACGACAGGGCCGAGGTCGGCGACCACCTCCTGGTGGTCGGCCTGGTGGCCGAGGCGCACGTGCACAGCCAGGGCCGCCCGCTGCTGTATCACCAGGGCCGCTTCGGCCGCTTCCTCGCCCATCCCGAAGCCTGAACCCGGAGGACACGTGTCCGTCTCCACGCACGCCTACGCCGGCCCCGTCGACCTCGCCACCTACGGTCCCTACACCCGGGGAGAGCCGATCTACCCCTTCAAGGGCCGCATCGGCACCGAAGCCTTCCCCGCCGAGCCCGGCCGCTACCACCTGTACGTCGCCTGGGTCTGCCCCTACGCCCATCGCGCCGCGATCGTCCGCAAGCTCAAGGGTCTGGAGGAGGTCGTCTCCCTGTCCTATGTCGACGACGAGCGCGACGGCCGGGGCTGGGCGTTCAGGGAACGTCGTGGACACGACCCGATCAACGGCTTCACCCTGCTGGAACAGGCCTACGAGGCCACCGAGAAGGGGTACGGCGGGCACATCTCGGTCCCCGTGCTCTGGGACGGCAAGAACGGCGTGATCGTCAGCAACGACTTTCCGGACATCACCCTCGACCTGGCCACCGCGTTCGAGCAGTGGGCCGACGCCTCCGTCGACCTCTACCCGGTCGCCCTGCGCCCGGAGATCGACGAGCTCAACGCCTGGATCTACCAGAACGTCAACAGGGGTGTCTCCCCCGGCGCGCTGGAGCGGCTGGACGAGCGGCTGTCCGGGCAGCGGTTCCTGCTCGGCGAGACGATCACCGAGCCGGACGTGCGCCTGTGGGTGACGCTGGTCAGACTCGGTCCCGAGCACGACCTGGCCAGCCACCGGCACCTGTGGACCTACGCCCACACGCTCCACGAGCTGCCCGCCTTCAGGGACACCACCGAAGCCTGGCGGGATCGATGACCCGCAGGCAGGTCCACCTGGCGGCTCATTTCCCCGGCGTCAACAACACCACGGTCTGGACCGACCCGCGCTCGGGCAGCCAGATCGACTTCGCCTCCTTCGTCCATCTGGCCAGGACGGCCGAGCGCGGCAAGTTCGACTTCTTCTTCCTCGCCGAGGGCTTGCGGTTGCGCGAGCTCAAGGGCCGCATCCACGATCTGGACGTGGTGGGACGGCCGGAGTCGCTCACCGTGCTCAGCGCGCTGGCCGCGGTGACGGAATGGCTGGGCCTGGCCGGGACCGTCAACGCCACCTTCAACGAGCCCTACGAGCTGGCCAGGCGGCTGTCCACGCTCGACCATCTGAGCGGGGGCCGGGCCGCCTGGAACGTGGTGACCACCTCCGACGCCTTCACCGGCGAGAACTTCCGCCGCGGCGGCTACCTCGACAAGGCGCACCGCTACGAGCGGGCCGAGGAGTTCGTACGGCTCGCGCGAGAGCTGTGGGACTCCTGGCGGCCCGACGCCATCGTGGCCGATCCCTCAACGGGACGGTTCCTGCGCGACGACGGCATCGGGACGGTCGAGCACCGGGGCACGCACTTCTCCGTGGAGGGCCGCTTCACCCTGCCCCGCAGCCCCCAGGGACATCCCGTGATCATCCAGGCGGGCGACTCCGACGAGGGGCGCGAGTTCGCCGCCGCCAACGCCGACGTGATCTTCACCCCGCACGTCGATCCAGTCTTCTACGCCGACGTCAAAGGCCGCCTGGCCGCCTACGGCCGGAAGCCGCACCAGCTCAAGATCATGCCCGGAGTGACCTTCGCGCTCGGCGACACCGAGGCCGAAGCGGTCGAGAACGCCGCGGCCATCCGCCGCCAGCAGGTCGGCCCGCAGACCGCGATCGCCTTCCTGGAGCAGATCTGGGGTCGTGACATGTCGGCCTACGACCCGGACGGCCCGCTACCGGACGTGGAGCCGGACCTGGCAGAAGGCGTCTCCCAGGGTCGGGTGCCGGTCAAGGACCGCGCCGCCGTGGCCGCCAAGTGGCGGGCGCTGGCCGAGGAGAAGGATCTGACGATCCGTGAGCTGGTCATCGAGGTGACCGGGCGGCAGACCTTCATCGGCACCCCGCAGAGCGTGGCCCGGCAGATCGACGAGCAGGTGCAGGCGAACGCCGCCGACGGCTTCATCCTCGTGCCGCACCTGACACCGGGCGGGCTAGACGAGTTCGTCGACCGGGTGGTGCCGGAGCTGCAGGAGCGCGGCGTCTTCCGCACCGAGTACACCGGCTCCACCCTTCGTGACCATCTGGAGCTCGCATGACGTTGCACCTGGCCGTGGCCCTGGATGGGGCGGGCTGGCATCCGGCCGCCTGGCGGGAGTCCGCAGCGGATCTCTTCTCCGCCCGCTACTGGGCCGGGCTGGTCGCCGAGGCGGAGCGGGGACTGCTCGACTTCGTCACCATCGAGGACTCCTTGGGGCTGCAGTCCACCCTGCCCGACGGACCGGACGAGCGGACCGACCGGGTGCGCGGCCGGTTCGACGCGGTGCTTCTCGCCGCCCGGCTGGCCCCCCTGACCACCCGGATCGGCCTGGTGCCGACCGCCACCACGACCCACACCGAGCCGTTCCACGTGGCTCTCGGCATCGCCACGCTCGACCACGTCAGCGGCGGCCGGGCCGGGTGGCGGGTGCAGATCTCGGCCCGCGCCTCGGAGGCGCGGCTGGTCGGCCGCCGGGAGTTCCCGCCGCTCGATTCGGTCAAGAGCGATGATCCGCACGTGCTCGACCTGTTCGCCGAGGCCGCCGACTCGGTGGAGGTGGCGCGGCGGCTCTGGGACAGCTGGGAGGACGACGCCGAGATCCGCGACGTGGCCACCGGCCGGTTCATCGACCGGGACAAGCTCCACTACGCCGACTTCGCGGGGCGGTTCTTCTCCGTCAAGGGGCCGTCGATCACGCCGCGACCTCCTCAGGGACAGCCGGTGGTGACGGCTCTGGCGCATGCGCGCCTGCCGTACGAGTTCGCGGCGGCAAGCGCCGACGTCGTCTACGTCACCCCGCACTCGGCCGAGGAGGCCGGCGCCATCGTGGAGGAGGTCAGGGGGCTGTCCGGCGAGGTGAAGATCTTCGCCGATCTCCTGGTCTTCCTCGGCGACGGCGCGGCCCGTCGCAAGGGGCGCCTGGACGAGCTCGACGAGCTCTCCTCCGATGCGGCGACCTTCACCGGGACCGCCGTGGAGCTGGCCGACGTGCTGCTGGAGTGGCGGCGGGCCGGGATCCAGGGGTTCCGGCTGCGCCCGGGCGCCGTGCCGTACGACCTGGAACAGATCACGCGCGGGCTGACCGCAGAGTTGCGCCGGCGCGGGGCGTTCAGGAGCGGCTACGAGGCCACCACCCTGCGCGGGCTGCTCGGCTTGGCACGCCCCGCCAGCCGCTACGCGGAGGCGTCATGAAATTTCTGGCCATCACGTTGATAGTCCACAACGGGGAGAAGTCGACCACCGAGCGATTCCGCGAGGTCGTCCAGAACGCCGTCCTGGCCGAGGAGCTCGGCTTCGACGGGTTCGGCGTGGGTGAACGGCACGAGCGGCCCTTCATCTCCTCCTCTCCCCCGGTCGTGCTCAGCCACATCGCGGCGAAGACCTCCAGGATCCGGCTGTTCACCGCAGTCACCACGCTGAGCCTGCTGGACCCGGTGCGGGCCTACGAGGACTACGCCACCCTCGACCACCTGTCGGACGGGCGGCTGGAGCTGATCATCGGCAAGGGCAACGGCGCCGCGCAGGCCGAGCTCTTCCACGTCACGACCGAGGACCAGTGGGAGCGCAACCACGAGAGCTACGAGTTGTTCCGCCGGCTGTGGCGGGAGGAGAAGGTCACCTGGAGCGGGCGTTTCCGCCCGCCGCTCGTCGAGGCGGAGACCTGGCCTCGGCCCCTCCAGCAGCCGATCAGGGTCTGGCACGGCAGCGCCACCAGCAAGGCGTCGGTGGACCTGGCCGCCCACTACGGCGATCCGCTCTTCTCCGCGAACGTCACCAATCCCATCGACCCGTACGCCGAGCTGATCGACTACTACCGGGAGCGCTGGGAGCACTACGGGCACGATCCCGCGGACGCGCTGGTCGGAGCGGGCAGCGCCGGGTTCTACGCGGCCCGCACCTCGCAGGAGGCCATCGAGACCTACCGGCCGATCTACGAGGCCCGCCTGGCCTTCCAGCGCAGGCTCGGCATCCCGATCGTCTTCCCGTCCCTGGAGGACGCCATCGAGCGCAGCTCGATCCTGATCGGCAGCCCGCAGCAGATCATCGACAAGGTCCTGCGCTACCACAAGCGCTTCGGCCACCGGGTCATGCACCTGCCCGTCGACGCCGACGGCCTGACCCCCGGGCAGCATCGCGCCGCGCTGGAGCTGTTCCAGTCCGACATCGCCCCCGTGCTGCGCAAGGAGATCCCATGACGCTGTCCATCCTGGACCTGGCCCCCATCGTCTCAGGCGGCACCGCCGCCGAGGCGCTCCGCAACACCCTTGACCTGGCGCGAAAGGCCGAGGGGTACGGCTACCGCCGCTACTGGCTGGCCGAACACCATTTCGCGCCCGGCGTGGCCAGCTCGGCCCCGGCCGTGCTGATCGCCCTCGTGGCGGCGGCCACCTCGACGATCCGCGTCGGGTCGGGGGCGGTGCAACTCGGGCACCAGACGCCCCTGTCGGTAGTCGAGCAGTTCGGGCTGATCGACGCGCTCCACCCGGGCCGCATCGACCTGGGCATCGGCCGCTCGGGACAGCGCCGCGCCGAACTGGCCGTCTCCGCCGGCTTCGAGAGCAAGCCCGCCGAGATCGTCGACGGTCTGCTCATCCCGCCGCCCTTCGACTGGTCGCGGCTGGCCAAGCACCCGCACCTGGCCCACTACGCCACCCTGCTCCAGCAGCCCGGCGCGCAGACACCGGACTTCGCCGACCAGATCGACGACGTGCTCGCCTTCCTGCACGGCACGCACGACGCGCACGCCGTCCCCGGCGAGGGCGCCGCGGTGCAGGTGTGGATCCTGGGCAGCAGCGGCGGGCAGAGCGCCCAGGTCGCCGGGGAACGCGGGCTGCCCTTCGTGGCGAACTACCACGTCAGCCCGTCCAGCGTGCTGGAGGCGGTCGAGGCCTACCGGGAGGCGTTCAAGCCCTCCACCGAGCTGGCCGAGCCGTACGTGATCGTCTCGGCGGACGCCGTCGTCGCCGAGGACGAGGTGCGCGCCCGCGAGCTGGCCAAGGGCTATGACCTGTGGGTCCGCAGCATCAGGACCGGCGCGGGCGCGATGCCGTACCCCTCTCCTGCCGAGGCCGACGCCCACGTCTGGAGCGACGCCGAGCGCGAGCTGGTGCAGGACCGGGTCGACACCCGGTTCGTCGGCTCGCCGCGGCAGGTCGCCGACGGGCTGCGCGTGCTGCGCCGGGTCACCGGCGCCGACGAGCTGCTCGTCACCACCATCACCTACGAACACGACGACCGCGTGCGCTCCTACGAGCTGCTCGCCGAAGCTTGGAACCACCAGTGAAGCGCATCCCCGCTCTCCTCCCCTCCCTCCTGCTCACCCTGGCCGCCTGCGGCACGCAGCCCGCGCAAAGCACCGCCTCCACGTCGCTGACCTGGGCCGTCGAGACACAACCCCTTACGTTCAACCCGCAGCTGTGGGCGCAGAACAAGGCCAGGCTGCTGGTGTTCAACCAGTTCGACGCGCTCCTCTCGCGCGGCGAGGACGGTTCCTTCCAGCCGTGGCTCGCCAAGGCGTGGAAGGTGTCGGACGACGGGCTGACCTACACCCTGGACCTGCGTGAGGACGTCACCTTCCACGACGGCACCAAGTTCGACGCCGCCGCGGTCAAGGCCAACTTCGAGCAGTTCCTGGTGCCCGGCTACAACCCGGCGGTGGCCTCGATCCAGCTGAAGTCCTTCGCCAAGGCCGAGGTGGCCTCGCCGTACCGAGTGAAGGTGACGCTGAAGACGCCCGACGCGCTCTTCCCGGACTTCCTCGCCTCGCCGTACGCCGGGCAGGTCTCACCGAAGTCGCTCAAGAGCGCCAAGGACCTCAAGTTCGGCGGCCCCGACCTGGTCGGCACCGGGCCGTTCATCCTCGACCGGTACGTCCAGGGGCAGGAGGTCCGCTACCGCCGCAACCCCGCCTACAACTGGCCGCCCGCACGGGCGGCGCACCAGGGTCCCGCCCACCTGGCGGAGATCACCTACCGGTTCCTGCCCGAGGCGGCGGTCCGGGTCGGCGCGCTCACCTCCGGCCAGGTGCAGGTCATCGAGGGGGTGCCTGCGACCGAGGTCGCCCTGATCAAGAAGGATCCGAACCTGACGTTGCAGACGTCCTTGAATTCGGGCACCGCCTACTCCTACTACTTCAACACCTCTCACGCCCCCTTCGACGACAAGCGGGTCCGCGAGGCCTTCCGCGAGGCCGTGGACGTCGACGCGGTGCTGGCCTCCGTCTACCAGGGCACCGCGACCAGGGCGTGGAGCATCGTCGGCAAGCGCAGCCCCTTTTACGACGCGACGCTGGAGAAGTCCTTCGGTGGCGACGTGGCCAAGGCCAACGCCCTGCTCGACGCGGCCGGCTGGAAGGAGCGCGACGCCGAGGGCTTCCGCGTCAAGGACGGCAAGCGGCTCACTGTGCGGGAGGTCGCCTCCGCGCCGTTCGTCCGCGACCGCCGCGACATCCTCGCCCAGGCCATCCAAGCCCAGGTCAAGCAGAACGCCGGCATCGACTTCCAGGTCAAGATCGTCGACCAGGGCACCGCGCAGAAGGCCCTGGAGGAGGGCGAGTACGAGCTGTTCGGCAACTCGCGCGGCGACTCCGACGCCGGGGCTGCTCTCAACCTCCTCCTGCCGGGCAAGGCCGCGATCAACCGCACCCACTTCGCCGACCCGCACCTGGACGAATGGCTGGCCGCGGCCGCTTCCACCGGCGACCGCAAGGAGCTGTACGGCAAGGTGCAGCAGGCGGTGGTGCGGGAACACGCCATCGTCTTCCCGCTCTACGTCCCCGCCGACCAGATCGCCGCGTCCAAGAGCGTCCAGGGCCTCGGCTTCGACCCGGCCTCCGGCACCCCTGCCGGCGCCTACGACGTGCGCCTCGGCACATGATCAAGCGCCTGGGCACCGGGCTGGCCGTGCTCTGGGCCGCCGCCACCGCCTCCTACGTCGCGCTCCTGCTCGCTCCCGGCGACACCGTCGACATCCTCGTCGGCGAGGGGCCCGACACTCCGGAGATCCGGGCGCGGATCATCGCCGAGTGGGGGCTGGACCGGCCGGAGATCGTCCAGTACCTGTCCTACCTGTGGCGGCTGCTCCACGGCGACCTCGGCCGCTCCTACCAGCAGCAGCGCGACGTCGGCGAGATCCTGTCCACCCAGCTCTGGCCGACCGCCGAGCTCACCCTGGCCGCGGCGGTGACCGGGGTGGTGGTGTCGGCGATCATCGCGGTCACCACGGCGGGCCGGGGGCGGTGGCTGCGCGGCGCCGCCTCCGCCGCCGAGCTGGTCTCGGTGTCGGTCCCGCCGTTCCTGATCGGGATCGTGTTGCTGTCGGTGTTCTCCTTCACGTTCGGCTGGTTCCCCGTCTCCGGGGCTCAGGGATCGTCCGCGCTGGTCCTGCCCGCGCTCGCGCTGGGCCTGCCCATCGCCGGAGTGCTCGGCCAGGTGCTGCGCGGCGGGATCGAGCGGGCGCTGGAGCAGCCGTTCGCGGTGACGGCCCGGGCTCGCGGGCTCACCGAGCGCGCGCTGGTCGTCCGCCACGCCGTACGGCACGCGCTCATCCCCGCCGTGACGCTGGCCGGCTGGTTCACCGGGACGCTCCTGGGCGGCGCGGTGATCACCGAGGTGCTGTTCGGCCGCCCCGGGCTCGGCCAGGTCGCGATGCAGGCGGTGACCGGGCGGGACATGCCCGTCGTCATGGCGGTCGTGCTGCTGTCGGCCGTGGTGTACGTCGTCCTCAGCACGCTGCTCGACCTGGCCTATCGGGTCATCGACCCCCGGATCCGCTGATGAGCGTGCTCACCCGCGGCGCTCCCGGCCGCATCCGGCTCCTTCCGGTGGCCTACCTCGCTCTGCTCGCCCTCGCTGTGGCCGCTCCCTGGCTCCTCACCGGCACCGACCCCCTGGCCGCCGACCCGCTGGCCGCGCTCACCCCGCCCGGCGCCGACCACTGGCTCGGCAGCGATCATCTCGGCCGCGACGTGCTGGCCAGGGTGCTGTACGGCGCGCGTCACTCCGTCAGCATCGGCGTCGCCGCCACCGCCCTGGCCGTCACCGCCGGCGTCCTGCTCGGCCTGGCCGCCGGGCTGGCACCGAAGTGGCTGGACGAGGCGCTGGCCCGCTCGTTCGACGTCCTGTCCACCCTGCCCGAGCTGCTGCTCGCCCTCTTGGTGGTGGCGATCACCGGACCCGGCACCGGCAACGCGATCCTCGCCATCGCCATCGCCCAGATCCCGAACTACGCCCGCGTCATCCGCGCCCAGACCTTCGTCGTACGCCGCTCCGGCTATGTCGAGCACGCTGTCACCTTCGGCCACTCCCGCCTGGCGATCACCGCCGGTCATGTCCTGCCCAACGTGCTCGGCCCGATCCCGGTGCTGGCCACCATCGGGCTCGGCCAGGCCGTGATCGCCGGGTCCGGTCTCAGCTTCCTCGGCATGGGGCCGCAACCGCCGGCCGCGGAGTGGGGCGCGATGTTGTCGGAGGCTCGCAACTACCTGCGGGTCGCCTGGTGGGAGGCGCTCTTCCCGGGCCTGGCGATCACCCTCACCGTCGTCTGCCTGACCGTGGTCGGGCGCCGCCTGCAGGCCCGTTTCGAAGGGAGAACCCCGTGATCGTCGCTGTGGAGGATCTGCGCGTGAGCTTCGGCCGGACCGAGGTCGTGCACGGGGTCTCGCTGTCGATCGAGCCGGGCGAGTGTGTGGCGATCGTCGGCGAGTCCGGCTCGGGCAAGAGCGTCACCGCGCGCACCCTGCTCGGCCTGGCCGGACCCGGTGCGAGCGTGCGGGCCTCGGCGTTCCAGGTCGCCGGGCGGGACGCGCTGGGCTTCTCCCCCGGCGACTGGCGACGGGTTCGCGGCCGCTTCGCAGGACTCGTGCTGCAGGACGCGCTGGGATCGCTCGATCCGCTGCGGACCGTGGGCGCCGAGATCACCGAGGCGCTCCACGACGTGGTCCCGCGCGCCCGCCGTACGGACCGAGTGCTGGAGCTGCTCGAAGCCGTGGGCGTGCCGGAACCGGCCCGGCGCGCCCGGCAACGGCCCCACGAGCTCTCCGGCGGCCTGCGCCAGCGCGCGCTGATCGCCTCGGCGATCGCGGCCGACCCCGCTCTCCTCGTCGCCGACGAGCCGACCACCGCGCTCGACGTCACCATCCAGGCGCAGATCCTGCGCCTGCTCGCCGAGCGCAAGACCGCCGGGACCGCGCTGTTGCTGATCAGCCACGACCTGGCCGTGGTCGCCTCCATCGCCGACCGCATCCTGGTCATGAAGGACGGCCGGTTCGTGGAGGAGGGACCCACCGCGCGGGTGCTGGCCGCGCCCGCGCACGACTACACCCGCGCGCTGCTGGGCGCCGTCCCCTCGGCCGCGTCCAGAAACAGCTCCCTCACCACCGGCGCCCCACGCGCCCGCCCCACACCCGATCCGTCCGTCGCCCTGGCCGGAAAGGGACTCACCCGCTCGTACGGCAAGCGCCGCGTCGTCGACGACGTCTCCTTCACCCTGCGCCACGGCGAGACCCTCGGCGTCGTCGGCGAGTCGGGCTCCGGCAAGACCACGCTGGCCCGGCTCGCCCTCGCCCTGCTCGAACCCGACGGAGGCGAGGTTACCCTGGGACAGGGTCCGTGGAGCCGGCTTCGCGAACGCGAGCGCCGTCCCCTGCGAACAAGCGTCCAGCTCATCTCCCAGAATCCGCTGGACTCCTTCGACCCCCGCCATACCGTCGGCCGCCTGGTCGCCGAACCTCTCCGGCTGCCCGGGCCTGAGCGGCGCGCCCGGGTGCTCGACCTGCTGGCACGTGTCGGCCTGCCGGCCGAGATCGCCGATCGGCACCCGCGCGAGCTGTCCGGCGGCCAGCGCCAGCGGGTCGCCATCGCCCGGGCCCTCGGCCCCCGCCCGGACGTGCTGGTCTGCGACGAGCCCGTGTCCGCACTCGACGTCTCCATCCAGGCGCAGGTGCTCGACCTGCTCGCCGACCTCCAGGCCGAGTACGGCACGGCGATCCTGTTCATCTCACACGACCTGGGCGTCGTTCACCATGTCGCCGATCGGGTGCTGGTCATGAAGGACGGCCGGATCGTGGAGGAGGGCGAGGTCGAGGAGGTGTTCACTCGGCCCGCCCACCCTTACACGCAGGCCCTGGTCGCCGCTGTCCCCCGCCTGGAACTGGTCTGACCCCGGCGTCCCAGGCGGACCGAGCAACCCCGGCTGGTCCTTCTGGGTGCCGCGAGCGGCCACCATGAGCACCAGCCCACCACCGCCCCAGCCCGTCCGGCGGCACGCTCTTTCGCTGAGAACTCCCGGCTGTCCTTCAGAAGCCGATCGCCTCATGAACCAGGACGACGGTGCCGCGGTCCGGGAGGGCCTCGCGCTCCATGATGAGAATCTTGCCGATGAAGGAGGAGGAGCCGAACTCCCGCAGCCGCTGGTGCTCCCTCGGCAGGCTGTAGGAGCGGAGCCGCTGCAGGGCCGTCGCCAGGTCCGGCACCACCTTCTGGGCGCCCACCACCCAGATGGCCTTTCCAGCCCCCGAAGCGTACGGAGCGAACTGGCTGCCGCTCGCCGAGGCGACGACCAGGTGGCCTTCCTCGGTCACGGCGTGCACGCTGCCGACGACGACGTCCGGCGTGGCGCCCAGCCGGACACGGGCCAGCAGGTCGTCTCCGAGCTCACCGGCTTTGGCCCGCACGGAGAAGAACTCTCCCGACTCATCGAGATCGGCGGCGATGCCGGACAGCCGGAGCGTCTCGCTGGAGGTGGTGAAGACGCTTTCGTCGCGGGGAACCAGACCGGTGACCAGAGCGCGGGCCTCGGCCACGGTGTCCACGACGTGCACCAGGTAGCCGTTGGCGCGCAGCGCGGCCGCGGCCCGCTCCACCTGGGCAGCCGGTGCGGCGGTGGCGAACTTTTCATCGGGCGGCATGTTGCTCCCTTCCCGTCATTGGCAACGGGATCAGTCTGTATAACCATAAATACCTACAGGAAGTAGGCACTTTTTAGTGCCTCGGTGATGCGGAGATAACCGTGCACGCCAAAGCCCTGCCATCGGCCGTATTGAAGGCACGCGACGAGATGACCTGCCAGGTCCGCGACATCCTCAACCGCGTCGGCGACAAGTGGACCCTGTCGGTCGTCAACGAGCTCGGGCAGGGTGCGCGGCGCTTCACCGCGCTCAAGCACGCCGTCCCAGGGATCAGCCAACGCATGCTGACCGTCACGTTGCGCGTGTTGGAGCGCGATGGGCTCGTCTCTAGGCGCGTGTATCCCGTGGTGCCACCCCGGGTCGACTACCAGCTGACACCGCTTGGCCGCACCTTGCTGGAGCAGGTCTGGGGGCTGATCGATTGGGTCCAGGCGCATCACGGCGACATCGAGGAAGCCCGCGGCCGGTACGACGAGCGACAGGTTCCCGAATCGTTCGACCCGGACGATGGTAAGACCCACTGATCAACTGGGATTACCCACGAAAATCCAAAGGCCAGTTCCGCCATCACGGGACTGGCCTCTGAGCTGGAAAATCTCGGTGGGGCTAAGAGGACTTGAACCTCTGACCTCTTCCTTATCAGGGAAATCAGGAGGGGCCGGGAGCTAGATCGACATCTGCCCCCATCTGCAAAGACATTCCTTGATGATCCACAGACGTCCAGAGAGTTCCGCAGCGATTGTCACTCAGTTAGTCACTCAGAATTCGTCGTACCCGGACACCTGGCCAACGGAGAAGATGTGCCGGTTACCAGCACAGATCGTTTCCAGGACGTGGATGGGCGTGCCCTCGGTGGAGTAGCTCGCCCTGAGCACCTGCACGACCCAATCCCCCGGCTCAAGCTCCAAGGTCTCGCGCTCGAAGACCGTAGGCGGCCGAGCCGTCAGGCTCTCCTCCGCATGCCCGAACGAGTACCCGAGGGCGATCAGAGCAGACTGGAGTGAGGGCTGGACGAACTCTGGTTCGGCCAACCGGGTGTCGCCGAACAGGTCGGCGCGGAAGTAGCTCGTGGCGATCCGGACGGGGATATCGTTCGCCGTCATCATCTTGCGACGCGCGACGATCTCACTGCCGGGCTCGACCCGCAGGCAGGCCGCGACATGATCACTGGCCGGTTCCAGACCGACGTAGAGCATACGGCGATCAGCCCGGAGCCCCTGGCGCTCGGCCTCGGCTAGGAACAACGACTGGGAGCCACGAACGGACGGCTCGGTCGGCAGTGCGCGATGAACGAGCACCTTGGGAGCAGGCAGGGCCGGTCCCTCTGGTGCCCTCGCGGCCGGTCCTTTTCGCATCTGAGAGATGCGGCCAGGCGAGACGCCAAGTCGGGAGGCGATTTCCTCCTGGCTCAAGCCGGACTCGCGCGCCTCCGCAATAGCCTGCCTTCGCATCTTCGCCGCTTCGGTCACCAACCCCTGCTCCTCGGTCATGAGGCGGCTCAGCACACGGGCTCGCTCGACGGGATCAACGATCTCGGCAACTTCCCTCAGCGTCTTCAGGTCCATGAGGTCCATCCTCCTCGATAACCCTCAGTGACTTTAGCCCCCCTATTGCGGGGTCAAGCTACTCGCCCTACTCTCGACTTTAGCCCCCCTAAAGGAGGGGGTGAGAGAGGACCCCCGCCACGGGAGACCGGTGCTGGAACACCGCCCGCAGTCGGGGGTCCTGAAGCGCATCGAGAGCTTTGGGGCGTCCACGATGCTTATTCAGCGTACTGCCATGCCCTCCGACGGCAAGGCAGGGTTAGCCGTGCTTTCGGCTCATCGGCTACAGAGCGAGCTGTCCGCGCAGCATGGCGTTCCATCTGATCTCCACGACGGATACGGCTTGGCCTTGGTATCCGTTTGGGTCGGCCTCGTCGTGTGGTGCGACGGCGAACGGTTCTGGTGGCTCAGCGGCTGGGACGAACGCCGCCACCGGCCGGTATACGCCTGGCACGCCGCCTTGGACATCGAACGCGCGGCCCACCGGATCGCACGACGGCGGCAAACTCTGCTCAGTGATCATCCACTGTCCCCCGCCATTGTCGAGCTCTCCTCGACCACGCTCAGCCGGGAATGACAGTGACCCCCAAGCAGGCACCGGTCGGATGCACGGCCAAGATCGCGAAGTTGCTACACAGCCCAGCCCAGACCAGAGCAGCCGCCTACTTCCTGCGCGGCCAGCACGGGACCATCGTGGCATGTCTGCTCCAGGGAACCCTGGCGCTGGTCGAGTTGGACGATGGGGCAGACCTTCCCGGTGGCGTGCGTCGTTGGGCAGTCCATTGGGACGATCTCCTCATCGACCCCGTTCCGCCTCAGCCTTCGCCACTCGGCGGCGACCATCTTGTGGGGGTTTCGGGTGGGGTTCAGCATGCCGTACCTCGGGGCAAGAAGACGGGCCTGTGTGGTGAGCCCGTCAGTCCCTTGCCGTTCTCCGGCTGGTCGCTGCGCTTCTCGCCTGATGCCGTGCGGGCATGTCCGGCCTGCGCTGAGTTGCTTGCTTCTGCGTGATCGTGGGGCGGGCCGGTTCATCCCACGGCCCACATCTCCCCCGCCCCCGATAGCTGCCCGATTGTGTGTCCCGACCGAGGTGTCAACTCCGTCTTCCACTACCGCCGATGTCGTAGCGGTGCCGCACAGACGGAGTTGACGCCGACCGAGGGACACGAACAATGTGGTATCGGGGGCGGGGGTACGGACATCAGCCCGAAGTCGTTCAAGCAATCGGTAGTGCAGCGGCCGGCGTCCATGCGAAGCACCCCGCAGGGGCCGCGAAGCGGTGGAGGCCGGCGGCGGAACGGCCCTGGAACTCCCTTATGGCTAGTGACTGTCGCGCCGCCAGGAGCGTGGGCGGTGCGCGCCGGGACCGGCCTCCAGGCCGCATGCCCGGTGCGCAGCCGCCCCGGAGCGGGCGGCGGCGCGGCGAGCGAAGCGAGCCCTTGAACCAGTAGAGAAACTTTGAACCAGCTAGAGCATGAGCACGACAGGACCATCCGGGCTCATCTGCGAAACTTCTCCGTCATCGTCGACGCCTGAGGTGTCGCTGGCGGATTCGACGATGGATGCCGTCTCGAACTCCTCGGCCGCCGCCTTGATCTCGGTGGCCTCCAAAGGCTGGCCGTCCTTGCTGAACATGACGCGGCGAATCAGCAGAATGGGCGCTCCGACCTCCAAGTGCAGGCGTAGCCGTTCGGTCTCGTACGGCATGCGAGCCGTGACGGTGGTGAACCACTCGATCGGCCCCCGGTCGGCCTGAATACGCTCGTAGAAGGGGGCGAGCTGGGCCTGGACGCGCCCGCGCTTGTCCTTGGTCGGCGGCGGGATGACGTCGGTGTTTGTGTAGGAGTTGACCTCGATGAAGCGCTTCTTCACGTGCATCCACACGTTGAAACGGTGGTTGATCTTGTGCCCGAGCCGGGTGCCGAGCATCGCGGCGACCTCCCGGTTGGCGGGGATGGTGCGGTTCAGGCCGTAGACCTCGCCTCCCTCGCCGTCGTGCTCGCCCGGGATCGGGACGCGCAGCCATCCCCACGACTGATTGATCGGGTTGAACGCGAGATCGACCAAGTCGGGTCGCGGCTCCGCACCAAGCAAGATCAGAAAGCGATCGGGGACGGTGCGGACAAATGTGCCGCGCCCGCGCACGATGGTGACCAGCCCCTCCAGGACCAGGTTCTTGAGGGCCTGGCGGACGGTGGGTCGCGAGACGCTGTAACGGCTGGCGAGCTGGGTCTCACTCGGCAAGGGACTGCCGGGCGCGTAATGGCCTTCGAGGATGTCGGCGCGCAGCGCTGAGGCGATCACACGCCAGATCGAGTCTTCAGATGGTCCAAGCACTCCGTCGGGAAGTTCGTCGTTTTCCATCTTTCCTCCACTGGACTACTCCACTTGTACTACAGGTTGAGCTACTCTCAAACCATGACACAACTTGTAGTACAAGCAGAAGCACAGGAGCGTTCACGACGAATGGAGGACTGCTTATGACGACGCCCGCGCAGCATCCCGCCTGGATGCACGACCTCACCCGCCTCCTCAACGACCCCCGACACGGCCGCTGGCGACAGATGGTCGCCGCCACCGGCGGCTGCTCCCACCCCATCCACCTGACCGGTGGCTCCACCCTCGTCAATGCCAACACCGGCGAAGTCCTGCACGACTACCAGACCACCGACGAGCCCGGCGGCCACCTGCTCGTCGCCTGCGGCAACCGCCGCGCCGCCGTCTGCCCCGCCTGCGCCCAGCTCTACCAGGCCGACACCTTCCACCTCATCCGCGCCGGACTGACCGGCGGCAAGGACGTCCCCGGCACCGTCGCCACCCACCCCCGCGTCTTCGTCACCCTCACCGCCCCCTCCTTCGGCCCGGTCCACTCCCACCGTGACGGACGGCCCTGCCGCCCCCGCAAGCTCGGCACCCGCTGCGAGCACGACCGGTCCATCGGCTGCCACACCTACCACCACGCCCACGACGAGCGGCTCGGCCAACCCCTATGCCCCGACTGCTACGACTACCCCGGCGCTGTCCTGTGGCAGGCCCACGCAGGCGGGCTCTGGCACCGCTTCACCCTCGCTCTACGACAGCACCTCGCCGACACCACCGGCATGAGCCGCCGCGTCATGAGCCAGCACTTACGGCTCTCGTTCGCCAAGGTGGCCGAGTACCAACGACGCGGCCTGGTCCACTTCCACGCGGTGATCCGCCTCGACGGCCCGGACGGACCCCACACGCCTCCGCCCGCCTGGGCCGACCACGACCTGCTCACCCACGCCATCCCACCCGCCGTACAGCGGGCCACCCTCACCACCCCAGCAAGCGACCTCGGCCAATGGCACCTGACCTGGGGCGACCAACTCGACATCCGCCCCATCCACACCGACGGCCTCAGCGACCAAGCAGTGGCGGGCTATATCGCCAAGTACGCCACCAAGGGCGCGGAAGCCGCCGGCACCATCGACCACCGCCTGTCCTGCCCGGCCTGCACCGGACACGGACGCCTCCCCCGAATCGGCCCATGCGCGCACTGCCACGGCACCGGCCTCAAACCCGGCCTCCACCTCGACACGCTTCCCGTCACCGACCACGCCCGCCGCATGATCCGCACCTGCTGGGACCTCGGCGCACGCCCCGAATACCGAGCGCTCCGCCTGCGCCCCTGGGCTCACATGCTCGGCTTCCGTGGCCACTTCTCCAGCAAGAGCCGCACCTACTCCACCACCCTGACCCAGCTCCGCAACGCCCGCCGCCTCCACCGCGCCGCCCAAGCCCGCCAAGAGCGCGGCCTGCCCGCCCTCGACGACGCCACCACCCTCGTCCTGTCCCACTGGCGCTTCGCCGGAACCGGCTACACCCCCGCCGAAGCGATCATCGCCGAGCACATCCGCCAACGTGTCCAGACCGCCCGCCAAATCGCCCAGCGGGAGGACACATGGGCGCGCCCATCCTCATCCACTCGCGGCGGCTCTACCGGGTCTGCGACGCCATGCGCGTTCTCAGCCTCAGCCGCAGCGTCATCTACGAGCTCATCCGCTCTGGTCGCCTGCGGTCGGTCACCGAAGGCCGTACCCGCCTCATCCCGGCATCCGCCATCGACGACTACATCACCCTGCTCGAACAGGAGGCATCATGACCGCACGACGCAGCAAAGGAGACGGCGGCCTGCACTGGGACGAGGCGCGGCAACGCTGGATCGCCTCCGTCACCGTCGGCTACACGCCCGCCGGAAAGCGCATCGTCAAGAAGGCCAGCGGCAAGACCAAGACCGAAGCCAAGGGCAAGCTCAAAGAGATCATCCGCGACTACGAAGACGGCTTGATCACCAAGGACGACAAGGCCACGGTGGCGCAAGCCGTACGGGACTGGCTGGAGTTCGGCCTGAGCGGTAGGGGAGCCTCCACCGTGACCACCCGCCGCATCCTCGCGGAGCAGCACGTCATTCCGGAACTGGGGGCGCGGAAGCTCCGGGAGCTCTCCGCCGATGATGTGGACAAGTGGCTGGCCAAGAAGGCCAAGGTGCTCAGCACCGACACGCTCCGGAAGATCCATTCCATCCTCAAGCGCTCGATCTCTCGCGCACAGGCGCGCGACAAGGTGAAGCGCAACGTCGTCATGCTCTGCGAGATCCCCAAGGGCCAGGACGGGAGGCCGTCGAAGTCCTTGACGCTCAGCCAGGCGGAAGCCGTCCTCAAGGCGGCTGAGTCTGCCGTACTGCATGCCTACGTAGTGCTGTCGCTGCTCATAGGCGCGCGTACGGAAGAGCTCCGGGCGCTTACCTGGTCGCATGTCGATCTTGACGGACGGCCTGAAGCCGAGCCGCCCGTTCCTCCGTCGATCATGGTGTGGCGCTCCGTGCGGATGGGCGGGGACACGAAGACCCAGAAGTCACGACGCACGCTGGCCCTGCCGAACCGATGTGTGGCGGCTCTGCGAGCGCATCGAGAACAGCAGGAATTGATCAAGAAAAAGGCAGGGGAGCGGTGGCAGGAAAACGATCTGGTGTTCACCAGCAGGATCGGCACACAGTTGGACGCCGCCAACGTACGGCGTGCCCTCCGCGTCATCCTGAAGCGCACTGAGCTCGACCCGGACGAATGGACTCCTCGGGAACTGCGCCACAGCTTCGTGTCGCTCATGTCGGACGCGGGCGTCGCCCTGGAGGACATCGCCAGGCTCGTCGGACACAAGGGCACGGCGGTCACCGAGCGGGTCTATCGCAAGCAGCTCCGACCGGTGCTCCTGGAAGGCGCGGAGGCGATGGACAGGATCTTCAAGGACGAATAGCAAGCGATAGTCACTCAGTTAGTCACTCAGAAGATCAAAAAGGCCGTTTCCGACTACCGGAAACGGCCTTTGGGCTGGGTGGGGCTAAGAGGACTTGAACCTCTGACCTCTTCCTTATCAGGGAAGCGCTCTAACCGTCTGAGCTATAGCCCCGCACACACCGAACCGTATCGCATTCCGACCGGTTGCGGTGACGGAGAAAAGCTTACCAAGTCCTGGGGGCTGCTCGCGCCGCCCCCAGGACGAGATCTCAAAACTACTCAGCCTCACTGAAGGTGACCTCAACACCGCCGACGAGATCCGCCGCGACGTTGTAGATCACCGCCCCGAGGGTGGACAGGGCGGTGATGAGCACCACGTTCACCGCGCCGATCAGCGCGGTGTAGCCGAGGATGCGCACGGGCTCGAACCAGCCGGCGATGTCGAGCCCCAGCGTGTTCTGGCCGTCGGAGTTGTTCAACTGGTTGTACATCTGCACGATCGAGTCGAAAACCCCGAGAGCGGACAGCACGCCGTACAGGACGGCCACAGCCACGAACAGCACCACGAAGCAGACGAGGGACAGCACGAAGCTGAACTTCATCGCCGACCACGGCTCGACGCGGCGCAGGACGAGGTGCGCCTTGCGCGGCAGCCGGGCCTGTGAGGCGGCCTTTCCCTTCTTGGACGATTCGGCGGGCGCCGAGGGGGACGGAGGCGGCGCCTCGGAGGTGAGGGAGGGGCGCACGCGAACGGTGTCGTTCACGTCCTCCTTCTCCTCGACCGCGGCCTTCGTGCCGGCCTCATCGGTCTCCTTCTCCTCGACGGAGACCTTGGGATCGTCCGGCTTCTGCCCATTTTCGCGAGTCTTGGCTGAGCTGCCCTGCACGCTCATGGATTACTCTCCTCCCCCGTCTTCCTCGGCCTCCACCGCGTTCTCCATCGACTCGGTGTTACGAGCGAGGGCTACCACGCTGTCGCGTTCGGCGAGATTCATCAAGCGCACTCCCATGGTCTGCCGGCCGGACTGCTTGATGTTCCCGGCGGGCGTGCGGATCACGCCGCCGTTGGATGTGATCGCGAACACCTCGTCCTCCGGGTTGACCATGACAGCTCCGACCAGCTTGCCACGTGCGCTCACGATTTTCGCCGTCAGCACGCCCTTGCCGCCACGACCTTGAAGTGGGTATTGCTCTACGGGTGTCCGCTTCGCGTACCCACCTTCTGTCGCGATAAGCACATCCTCGCCGTCTCCGAGCCGATTCATCGCGAGAAGTTCATCACCCTCAAGGAATCGCATGCCGATGACGCCCGAGGTGGCCCGTCCCATCGGACGAAGCGCCTCGTCGGAGGCGGTGAAGCGGATGGCCTGCGCGTGGGTGGAGATCAGCAGCAGGTCGTCGGCCTCGGAGACCAGCCTGGCGGCGATGACCTCGTCGTCGTCACGCAGGTTGATCGCGATCAGACCGCCGGATCTGGGGGAGTCGTACTCCGACAGCCTGGTCTTCTTGACCAGTCCGGTCCGGGTGGCCAGCACCAGGTACGGCGCAGCCTCGTAGTCACGCAGGTCGAGGACCTCCATGACGACCTCGTCTGGCTGCATGGCCAGCAGGTTCGCCAGGTGCATGCCGCGCGCGTCACGCCCGGAGTCGGGCAGCTCGTACGCCTTGACCCGGTAGACCCGCCCCTTGTTGGTGAAGAACAGCAACCAGTGGTGGGTCGTGGTGACGAAGAAGTGGTCGACGATGTCGTCCTGGCGCAACTGCGCCCCGCGCACGCCCTTGCCGCCCCGCTTCTGCGCGCGGTACAGGTCGGTGCGGGTGCGCTTGGCGTAGCCGCCGCGCGTGATGGTGACGACGATGTCTTCCTCGGCGATGAGGTCCTCGATCGACATGTCGCCGTCGTAGGCGATGATCTCGGTGCGCCGGTCCTCGCCGAACTTGTTGACGACCTCGTCGAGCTCGTCGGCGATGATCTGCCGCTGGCGCGTCTCGGAGGCCAGGATCGACTGGTACTCGGCGATCATCGTCATGAGGCCGTCGTACTCGTCCTGGATCGCCTGCCGCTCGAGGGCGGCGAGCTTGCGCAGCTGCATGTCGAGGATGGCCTGCGCCTGGATCTCGTCGATCTCCAGGAGCGTCATGAGGCCGCGCTGGGCCTCGGCCGCCGACGGCGAGCGCCGGATGAGGGCGATGACCTCGTCCATCCGGTCGAGCGCCTTGAGCAGCGCACGCAGGATGTGGGCGCGCTCCTCGGCCTTGCGCAGCAGGTACCTCGTCCGGCGGACGATGACCTCGATCTGGTGCGCCACGTAGTACGTGATGAACTGGTCGAGGCGCAGCGTGCGCGGCACGCCGTCCACCAGGGCCAGCATGTTCGCGCCGAAGGTGTCCTGGAGCTGGGTGTGCTTGTACAGGTTGTTCAGCACGACCTTGGCGACGGCGTCGCGCTTCAGGACGATGACCAGGCGCTGGCCCACCCGCGAGGAGGACTCGTCGCGGACGTCGGCGATGCCGGTGACCTTGCCCTGCTTCACCAGGTCGGCGATCTTCAGCGCGAGGTTGTCCGGGTTGACCTGGTAGGGGAGTTCGGTGACGACGAGGGCGTGCCGGCCCTTGTTGTCCTCCTCCACCTCGACGACCGCGCGCATCGTGATCGAGCCACGGCCGGTGCGGTAGGCGTCCTCGATGCCGCGGCGCCCGACGATGAGCGCGCGCGTCGGGAAGTCGGGGCCCTTGACCCGGGCGATCGACGCCTCGAGCAGCTCCTCGTCGCTGGCGTCCGGGTTCTCCAGCGACCACTTCACCGCCGAGGCGACCTCGCGCAGGTTGTGCGAGGGGATGTTGGTCGCCATGCCGACCGCGATGCCGCCCGCGCCGTTGACCAGCAGGTTGGGGAAGCGCGCCGGCAGGACGACGGGCTCTTGGGAGCGGCCGTCGTAGTTCGGCTGGAAGTCGACGGTGTCCTTGTCGATGTCGCGCAACATCTCCATGGCGATGGGCGCGAGCTTGCACTCGGTGTACCGCATCGCCGCGGGCATGTCGTTGCCGGGGGAGCCGAAGTTCCCCTGCCCGTCGACCAGCGGGTGGCGCAGCGACCAGTGCTGCGCCATGCGGACGAGGGTGTCGTAGATGGAGGTGTCGCCGTGGGGGTGGTAGGACCCCATGACGTCACCCACGACGCGCGAGCACTTGAAGTACCCGCGGTCGGGCCGGTAGCCGCCGTCGTACATCGCGTACAGCACTCGGCGGTGCACCGGCTTGAGGCCGTCACGCACGTCGGGCAGGGCTCGCGACACGATGACCGACATCGCGTACTCCATGTAGGAGCGCTGCATCTCGGTCTGGATGTCGACAGCCTCGATACGATCCCCGGGAGGCGGCGGGGTGTTCACTTCCGTCACGATAGTCCTTTACACGTCCAGGAAGCGGACATCACGGGCGTTGCGGATGATGAAGGACCGACGGGCCTCGACATCCTCGCCCATGAGCACGCTGAACATCTCATCCGCCTGCGCGGCGTCGTCGAGGGTGGCCTGTCGCAGCAGCCGGGTGGCCGGGTCCATCGTGGTCTCCCACAGCTGCTGGGCGTTCATCTCGCCCAGACCCTTGAACCGCTGCACACCGTCATGCGCGCGCGGGTCGCGGCGGCCGTTGGCGATGCCCTCGGCGATGATCGCGTCGCGCTCGCGGTCGGAGTAGGCGTACGAGGCGTCGTCGCCGCGCCGGTCCCACTTGATCTTGTACAGCGGCGGCTGGGCCATGAAGACGTGGCCGTTCTCGATCAGCGGGCGCATGAACCGGAACAGCAGCGTCAGCAGCAGCGTGGTGATGTGCTGGCCGTCGACGTCGGCGTCGGCCATCAGGATGAGCTTGTGGTAGCGGAGCTTGGCGATGTCGAACTCGTCGTGCACGCCGGTGCCCATCGCGGTGATCAGCGACTGGACCTCGGTGTTCTGGAGGACCTTGTCGATCCGGGCCTTCTCCACGTTGAGGATCTTGCCGCGGATGGGCAGGATCGCCTGGAAGCGCGAGTCGCGGCCACCCTTGGCCGAGCCGCCCGCGGAGTTGCCCTCCACGATGAACAGCTCGCACTTCTCCGGCTCGTTCCAGGTGCAGTCGGCCAGCTTGCCGGGCAGGCCGGAGCCCGACTCCAGCAGCGACTTGCGCCGGGTCAGGTCGCGCGCCTGGCGAGCCGCCACCCGCGCCCTGGCCGCCTGGAGCGCCTTGTTGATGATGTCCTTGGCCTCGCCCGGGTTGCGCTCGAACCAGTCGCGCAGGTGGTCGTTGCAGGCCTTCTGGACGAACGACTTGGCTTCGGTGTTGCCCAGCTTCGTCTTGGTCTGGCCCTCGAACTGCGGGTCGGCCAGCTTCACCGAGACGATCGCGGTCAGGCCCTCGCGGACGTCCTCACCGGAGAAGTTGTCGTCCTTGCCCTCCTTGAGGAACTTCTGCTCGCGCGCGTAGCGGTTGACGATCGACGTCAGCGCGGCGCGGAAGCCCTCCTCGTGGGTGCCGCCCTCGGCGGTGTTGATCACGTTGGCGAAGGAGTAGACCGACTCGGCGTAGGAGTTGTTCCACTGCATCGCGACCTCGACCGAGATGCCCTCGCCCTCCTCCTCGAAGGAGATGATCGACGCGTGCGCCGGCTCCTTCTTGCCGTTGAGGTAGGCGACGAAGTCGGACAGGCCGCCCTCGTAGTGGTACTCGACCTTGCGGGGCTCGCCGTTGATGTGGTCGGGCCGCTCGTCGGCCAGCGCGATGGTCAGGCCCTTGTTGAGGAAGGCCATCTCCTGGAAACGACGGGAGAGCGTCTCGAAGCTCCACGTCGTGGTCTCGAAGATGTCCGGGTCGGCCCAGAAGGTGATCTCGGTGCCGGTCTCGTCGGTCTCCTCGTCCGTGGACAGAGGCGCGACGGGCTTGGCGTTGACCAGGTTGAGCCGGTGCACGCGGCCGTTCTGCTTCACCACCACGTTCATGGCTGTGGACAGCGCGTTGACCACCGCGGAGCCCACGCCGTGCAGACCGCCCGAGACGGCGTAGGACTGGCCGTCGAACTTGCCGCCGGCGTGGAGCGTGGTGAGGACGACCTCGACCGCGGACCGCTTTTCCACAGGGTGGATGCCCGTGGGGATGCCTCGGCCGTTGTCGATGACCCGCACGCCGTTGTCGGCGAGCAGGGTGACCTCGATGCGGTCGGCGTAGCCGGCCAGGGCCTCGTCGACGGAGTTGTCGACGATCTCCTGGACCAGGTGGTGGAGCCCGCGTTCGCCGGTCGACCCGATGTACATACCCGGTCGCTTGCGAACCGCCTCAAGCCCTTCGAGTACGGTGATTGAGCTAGCGTCGTAGGACAAGTGCGAAATCCTCCTGCCGCGGACACGCGGCGTGGGTGAGACGACTGTCGCAGCCGACCGCCCTGCCGTGCCCGTCACCGTCGTGAGTGCCCCGATGCGTTCGCCACCCAGGGGAATCGGCTCGCATGCCGGGGGTGACACGCAAGCGGACGTGTCCGGAATCCGCTTTCATTCTACCGGGTCCCAGGGCCCTAGGTGTGCATGAACGCGCCTGAACGCGCCTGTCGCTTGTTTGCCCCTCGGTTGGGCATCCCCCCACCGACTCGGGGGTCATCGCGTCAGAGGCTCGATTAGCCGTAGGTGTCGCCCGGTCCTTTGCTCCCGGTGACGCGCAGGCCGCCCATCGGGCGTGGGGCGTTTTGCGGGCCTCTGACCTTTACCTTTGTTACCGTCCCGTCGCCGAGTTCCTCGTTCAGGCGGCGGATCAGGTCTCTGGCCAGCATGCGGACCTGGGTCGCCCACGCGGTCGAGTCGGCCACGATCAGCACCTCGCCGTCCTCGAACGACTCCGGCTTGGTGTGGGCCGCCATGGCCGGGCCGGCGATGTCCGCCCATCGGCCGAACACCCCGCCCACCTTCGCGCTCTGCTCCCAGCCGCGGTCGGACAGCAGGTCCATGATGGCCCGTCCGAAAAGCTGGGGATCGCCGCCGAGCCTGGTCGCGCCGGACACCTTTCGCCGGGGTTCGCGGCGGGGGAGCTGGCCTCTTCTGGCGGCGTCGGCCTTCGCTTGAGCCAGCTTCTCGCGCGCCATCGCCACCCCACGCGCCGTCGCCGCCGGCCCGGACGCGCCGCCGCCGGGGGAGGACCCTCCAGGAGCACCGGCCCCGCCGGACGTGGTTCCCCGGGACGCGGTTCCCCCGGCCGTGGTTTCTCTGGATGAGGTGCCGCTGGAGGCGGTTGCGCTGGATGAGGTGCCGCTGGAGGCGGTTGCGCTGGATGAGGCGCCGCTGGATGAGGTGGTGCTGGATGAGGTGGTGCTGGATGAGGTGGTGCTGGATGAGGTGGCGGCCGGCGCAGCACCGCCGTTGCCCCGCCCGGCATGGCCCCCGCCGTCACCGGACGCCGGGCGAGCTGTCCCGCCCCCGCTGTTGCCGGGCACGCCGCGACCTCCTGCCGCGCCACCCGCTGCACCACTGTTGCCCGGGAAGGGGGAGTTCCGGGGGCCGTCCGCCGCGGACCTAAGCCGGGCGTCCACATCGCCGCGGCCACCGGCGACCCGCGGCCCATCCACAGCCGACCCCGACCCGCCGAACCCGCCCGCGGGCCGCCGGCCGTACCCGCTGGGATCACCAGGGAGCGCACCAGAGCCGGGGACAACCCCCGAGCCGGACACAGAGCTCGGGCCAGGCACGGAGCTCGGGCCAGGCACGAAGCTCGGGCCGTCGGCCCGTGGGCTCGGTCCACTGCCTGTGGACAACCCGCCGGCCTCGGGGAGCCGGGCGGGGGAGCGGCCGGGCGACCCGCCCGCCGTACGGCCGGCCCCGTCCACAGGGCCGCCGCCGGTCACACCCCCCGAAAAGCCCCCCAAGGTACGGCCGACCGCCCGGGTGGTGCCGAAGGACGGCCCCCCGGCCATCCCGCCGAAGGGCCCGCCGGACCCCCCGCCGAAAGGCCCCCCGGACATCCCAGGTTGTCCACCGGTGCCTGTGGAAAACTCAGCGGACACGAGTCACGCCCCCCTCCACCACGTCGAACCGACCCCCGACCAACTCCGAAGGCACATCGTCCGGAACAGCAGCCGTGATCAACACCTGCTCGGCCGGCGCGACGATCTCGGCCAACCGCCGACGCCGCTGGGAGTCGAGCTCGGCGAAGACGTCGTCGAGGATCAGCACAGGATCCCCGCCATCCGCCCTGAGCAGGTCATACGCCGCCAGCCGCAAAGCCAGCGCGAACGACCACGACTCCCCATGGCTGGCATATCCACGCGCGGGAAGATCACCAAGGCCGAGGGTGAGGTCGTCACGGTGCGGCCCGACGAGGGTGACCCCCCGTTCGAGCTCCGCCGTACGCACCTCCGCCAGCCGTTCCCTCAACCGCTCCTCAAGGGTTTTCCCCAAGTCTGTGGATAACGTCTGTGTATCGGGAGCTCCGACCGGCACGGGCACGCCGTCCTCCTCGTTGTCCCCACCTGTGGACAACGTGCTCCGATAGGTGAGATCCGCAGGCGCGCTCGTCGGCGCCAGCGAGGCGTACGCCGAGGCCACCATCGGCCGGAGCGTGTCCACGAGCGCCAGCCGCGCCTGGAGCAGTTCGGCGCCGTGCCGCGCGAGGTGCTGGTCCCACACCTCCAGCGTGCTGAGCACGTCACCGGCGCCCGCCGCCTCGAAGCCGGTGTCACGCTCGGCCCGGCGCGGGCTCCGCCCACCTCCGCGACGCGCCTGGGCGGCCGTGCGCAGCAGGGCGCTGCGCTGCTTGAGGACCCGGTCGTAGTCGGCTCGCACCCCCGCGTACCTCGGCGTGCGCGCGACCAGCAGGTCGTCGAGGAAGCGCCGCCGTTCGGAGGGATCGCCCTTGACCAGCGCGAGGTCCTCGGGCGCGAAGAGCACCGTGCGGAGCAGGCCGATCACGTCACGCGGGCGGGACACGGGGGAGCGGTTGAGCCGGGCGCGGTTGGCCTTGCCCGGGTTGATCTCCAGCTCGACCAGCGCCCTGCGGTCGTCCCTGTGGACAGCGCACCGGACGATCGCCCGCGCGGCGCCCTGCCGGACGAGCGGGGCGTCGGTGGCGACCCGGTGGCTCGAGTGCGTCGCCACATAGCCCAGCGCTTCGACCAGGTTGGTCTTGCCCTGGCCGTTGGGCCCGACGAAGGCCGTGACGCCCGGCTCCAGGCCGAGCTCCACGGACGCGTAGGACCGGAAGTCGGTCAGCGAGAGGTGGGCGACATGCACCCCACGAAGGTTAGTCGGCCACACCGACCACTGGAGTCACCGACAGGCAACCTGTGGAAAACCGCTATGACCCGGCCTCTACCTGTGGATGATCCACACCACGGACGTGGCGCGCGCCCGCCTGTGGACAAGCGGGCGCGCACTGGTGAGACGCGTCAGAGGGCGGGCGGGGTGACGTCCGCGCCGGGGGAGTCGGCGCCCTTTTCCACAGACCCGGCCGCGGAGGTGACCGCGTGCCCGCCGAACTGGTTGCGCAGCGCCGCGACGACCTTCATCGCCGGCGAGTCGTCCTGCCGCGAGGCGAACCGCGCGTAGAGCGCGGCGGTGATCACCGGCAGCGGCACCGCGTGGTCCACAGCCGCCTGCACCGTCCACCGGCCCTCGCCGGAGTCCTGTGCATAACCGCGGATGTCCTTGAGGTCGGGGTCCTCCTCCAGCGCCCTGACCAGCAGGTCGAGCAGCCAGGAGCGGATCACCGTGCCCGTGCGCCAGCTCTTGAACGAGCCGGTCACGTCCTTGACGATGTCGGAGGCCTCGAGCAGCTCCCAGCCCTCGGCGAAGGCCTGCATCATGCCGTACTCGATGCCGTTGTGGACCATCTTGGCGAAGTGCCCGGCCCCCACGTCACCGGCGTGCACGAAGCCGTCGGGGCCCTCGGGCTTGAGCGTCTCGAAGATCGGCATCAACTGCTCGACGGTACGGCTCTCGCCGCCCACCATGAGCGCGTAGCCGTTCTGGAGACCCCAGACGCCGCCGCTCACGCCGCAGTCGAGGAAGCCGATGCCGCGCTTGCCCAGCTCGGCGGCGTGCTTCTGGTCATCCACATAGTGGGAGTTGCCGCCGTCGATGACGATGTCGCCTTCGGAGAGCAGCTCGCCGAGCTCGTTGACGGTCGCCTGGGTCGGGTCGCCGGCGGGCACCATCACCCAGACCGCGCGGGGCGCCTGCAGCCGGTCGACCAGCTCCTGCAGGCTTCCGACGTCGCTGACCTCGGGATTGCGGTCGTAACCGACCACCTCATGACCGCCGCGGCGCAGCCGCTCGGCCATGTTGCCGCCCATCTTGCCGAGCCCGATCATGCCGATCTGCATGTGTACCTCCCCCTTGGGGTTCCATCATCCCGCACGCCCATACCCGCCGGATCGGGGGGCATCCACCGGTGGATCTCCGAAGAGCCCGTGCCGCCTCGACGCCACACCGCCGGCCCCACGCGCCCCAGAGGGCCCAGGAGCCGCCGACAGCCCACCGTAGCCGCCGCGCTCCGTCGGGGCCGGGAAGAGCCCCTCAGAGCGCGCCACAGCCGCGAGAAGGCGCCACGCGTGACGCCCAGGCACCCGGGTCGGCCGCCGAAGATCCTGCCACACCCGCCTGCCGTACCCCACATCGGTTATCCACAGGCGGTGGACAGATCAGCTGGACAGGCGGATCGGCATGATCAGGTAGCGGTAGTCGGGCGCGCCGTCGCCGTGCTTGCCGCCGGTGAGGATGGCCGGCTTGGTCGAGGTGGTCATCTGCAGGCGCGCGACGTCGGAGTCGACCGCGCCCAGGCCCTCCAGCAGGAACTGGTGGTTGAAGGCGATGTTCATCTCCTCGCCCTCGTAGTCCACAGGCAGCACCTCGACCGCCTGGGCCTCGTCGCCGCTGCCCGCCTCCAGCACGACCTCGCCGCCGCGGAAGGCCAGCCGTACCGGCGTGTTGCGCTCGGCGACCAGCGCCACGCGCTTGACCGCCTCGACGAACGGGCCTGTGGACAACTCCGCCTTGGCGGCGAACTCGGTCGGCAGCAGCGAGCGGTACTTGGGGAACTCGGGGTCGAGCAGGCGCGTCGTGGTGCGGCGGCCGGCGCTGGAGAAGCCGATCATGCCCTCGCCGGTGCCTCCGGAGGAGCTCAGCGCGATCTCCACCTCGGCGCCGGTGGACCCCAGCGACTTGGCGGTGTCGGCGAGCGTCTTGCCGGGGATCATCGCGATCGCCGCGAAGTCGGGCTGCCCCGGGCTCCACTTCAGCTCACGTACGGCGAGGCGGTAGCGGTCGGTGGCGGCCAGCGTGACGGTGTCGCCCTCGATCTCCATGCGCACGCCGGTGAGCATCGGGAGGGTGTCGTCACGGCCCGCGGCGACGGCCACCTGCGCGACGGCGGCGGCGAAGACGTCGCTGCCCACCCGGCCCGCGGCCGGCGGCATCGCGGGGAGCAACGGGTAGTCCTCCACAGGCATGGTCAGCAGGGTGAACCGGGCGCTTCCACAGGTCACGACGGCCTTGGGACCCTCGACGACGAAATCCACAGGCTGTGCGGGAAGGGCGCGGGTGATCTCGGCGAGCAGCTTGCCGGAGACGAGGACCACGCCCGGCTCACCGGTGTGGACCTCCAGCGTGACCTCGGCCGAGACCTCGTAGTCGAAGCCGGAGAGTTTGAGTTGCTGCTCCTCGGTCACTTCGAGGCGCATGCCCGCCAGGACGGGCACGGATGGGCGGGCAGGGAGGCTGCGTGCCGTCCATGCCACCGCCTCAGCGAGGACGTCTCGCTCGATTCGGAACATCACGGTGATCAACCTCCTGGGTTCGTCGCTGATTCAAGTGTTCACTCTCCCGCACCTTGGAACGTGCGGAACCCCTCTATGGGTCTTCAGTTTCTTTGTAAGAGAGATATCTGGTCTTCACACTAGGGGCTGGGGAAACTGTGGACAGCCAACGTTTTCCCAGCTCAGCATGGCTACCGTCATCCACGTGCCCTGTGTGTGACGCCTGGGGGAAACCTGTGCGCCTGGGGACGGCCGAAGTTTCCCCACAGGCCTTCCCCAGATCTTGGGTGCTTCATCCACCGGTCATCCACCGGGTTTCAACAGGTTTTCCACGGGGTACGGAGATCGTTTGGATGCCCCGAATTCTGTTCGCACAGGCTGCCCACAGGTTGTCCACGAGTAGCCCACAGGTTGTCCTCAAGGTGTCCCCAGGGTTATCCCCAGCCGCTGTGTACGAATTTTCGGCGATCGTCCACGGTCCCCGCGCCAAGATCGCGTCCACACCAGGCTTTTCACTGATCCACAAGGTTATCCACAGGGTGTGAATCATCCACGGGACTGCTGCTTGATCCGCATCGTCAGCTCGTTGACCTGGTTGTACATCGAGCGACGCTCGGCGATGAGCGAGCGGATCTTCCGTTCGGCGTGCATGACGGTGGTGTGGTCGCGCCCGCCGAACTGCTGGCCGATCTTCGGCAGCGACAGGTCGGTCAGCTCCCGCGCGAGGTACATCGCGATCTGCCGGGCGTTCACCAGGGCCCGGCTGCGGCTCGATCCACAGAGGTCGTCGATGCCGATGCCGAAGTACTCGGCGGTCTTCCCCATGATGGTGCTGATGGTGATCTCCGGCCCCGACTCGGAGGTGATCAGGTCCTTCAGCACCACCTCGGCGAGCTGCAGGTCCACCGACTGCCGGTTGAGGCTGGCGAAGGCCGTGACCCGGATGAGCGCGCCCTCCAGCTCGCGGATGTTCGTGGAGATCCGCGAGGCGATGTACTCCAGCACCTCGGGCGGCGCGGCCAGGCCCTCCTGGATCGCCTTCTTCCTGAGGATGGCGATGCGCGTCTCCAGCTCGGGCGGCTGGACGTCGGTGATCAGGCCCCACTCGAACCGGTTGCGCAGCCGGTCCTCCAGGGTGATGAGCTGCTTCGGCGCCCGGTCGGAGGAGATGACGATCTGCTTGTTGGCGTTGTGGAGCGTGTTGAAGGTGTGGAAGAACTCCTCCTGCGTCTGCTCCTTGCCCTCCAGGAACTGGATGTCGTCCACGAGCAGGATGTCGATCGCGCGATAGCGGCTGCGGAAACCGTCGGCCTTGTGGTCGCGGATGCTGTTGATGAAGTCGTTGGTGAACTCCTCGGAGCTCACGTACCGCACGCGCGCACCGTCATAGAGAGACTGTGCGTAATGGCCGATGGCGTGGAGCAGGTGGGTTTTCCCCAGGCCCGAGTCACCGTAGATGAACAGCGGGTTGTACGCCTTGGCCGGCGCCTCGGCGACCGCGACGGCGGCCGCGTGCGCGAAACGGTTGCTGGCGCCGATGACGAAGGTCTCGAAGGTGTACTTCTGGTTGAGGCGGGCCGGCTCGCTCGGCTTGTTGCTCTTCGCCTCCCACCTGTTCTGTGGCTGAGCCTGTGGATATTCGGTGGACGAAGGCCGCGGCTCAGGCTGTGGAGAGTAGTACTGCGGCGGCTCAGGGGCCTGGAAATGCTGGGCGGGCGGCGGCGGAGCATACTCGCGCGGCGGTTCCACACCCTGGGGATAACTCGACGGCCCCGGCTGGGGAGGGGCGACCGGCTCGTCGGGAATCGTGGTGTCGATCAGTACGGCGAGGCGGACCGGACGGCCGAGCTCCTGCGACAACGCGTGCGTCACCATGTCCCGGAGCTTGCGCTCGATCAGGTCCTTGATGAAGTCGCTGGGCACGCCCAGCACGATGGTGTCGTCGGCCAGCGCGATCGGCCTGACCATCGACAGCCAGGTGCGCTGCTGGATCGGCAGGTTCTCGCTGAGGAAGTTGTTGAGCGCTCGCGACCAGATGGGTACCAGATCCCCATTACTCACCGGGTGGTCCCCTCCTTCCCTCTCGCGGGCCCCCGCGATTGTTTATCCACACCCGCCTGCGGTACCGCCGGGGGCGGGCCCCCGCTGTCCACAGGTGGGCGTCCACCGGGTCTCCACAGGAGATCCACAGGCTGTGCACAGCCCCTCAAGCCTTGGGAGTGGCCGACAGTAACCTTGTGCACACCTGTGTTCAAGACGTTGTCCACAGCGTAGTGGTCTCTGGGTGCACATACTCTGGAGTGAGGCCACCGGTGGAAAAGTCGCCTGTGGATTCGTGGATAACCTTCTCCGGTATCCGTGGACAACCCGTCTCGGTTTGACCTGGAGCAGGATCGCCCCGTAACGTACGACGGTCGGCTTGCGCGCGACGGCTCTTTCGCATGCCCTCGCTACCACGGCCGGCCAACCATGTGTGTCAAGCGTCCTTGCACCTGGCGAGGGCGCACTTTTAAGCCCTGGAGCCCACCCGTGAGCAAGCGTACTTTCCAGCCGAACAACCGTCGCCGCGCGAAGACCCACGGCTTCCGGCTGCGTATGCGGACCCGGGCCGGCCGAGCTGTCCTCGCCGCTCGCCGCCGCAAGGGTCGCGAGAAGCTGTCGGCCTGACGCCTCATCGTCGACGCCCGACTTGATCGCCCGCCGGCAGTACCTGCCGGCGGGCGATAGGTGTCTATCGTGCTGTCCCGAGAATCCCGCATGCGGCGGGGAGCGGAGTTCACGGCCGCCGTCAAGCGCGGCAGCCGTGCCGGCCGCCCGGCCCTCGTGGTGCATCTGACCGAATCAGGGGAAGAAGCGCCGAGGGTCGGTTTCGTCGTGAGCAAGGCCGTCGGCGTCGCTGTGGTCCGGAACACGGTCAAACGGCGTCTTCGACACCTGATGCGGGACCGACTCGACCGGCTTCCACGAGGTAGCCTGCTGGTGGTACGCGCCAACCCGCCGGCCGCATCCGCGCGGTACGAGGACCTGGCCGCCGACCTCGACCTCGCGCTGGACCGAGTGCTCAGACGGCGCTCGATGGATGGACAGAGATGATGGACCAGATCGCGGAGCCCGGGCCTGCCGCCCGGATCCTCATCGCCCCGATCAGGTTCTACCGCGCCTTCATCAGCCCCCTGCTGGGTCCGCGCTGCCGCTTCTACCCCTCGTGCAGCGCGTATGGACTTGAGGCGATAGCCGTACACGGTGCACTTCGAGGTTCGTGGCTGACCGTCCGGCGCATCGGGCGATGCCACCCGTTCCATCCCGGAGGCCTCGACCCGGTGCCCCCACGATCACACGAAACGCAAGGGAGCTAGCTCGGTGGAGTTCAGCTGGCTGAATTGGCTCTATACGGCCATTGCCCAAGTCATCACCTGGATTCACCAGGCTTACAGCACCTTCATCAACCCGGACAGCGGTCTCAACTGGGTGCTGACGATCGTCACGCTCACCGTGATCATGCGGTTGCTGATCTTCCCGCTCTTCCTCAAGCAGATGCGCTCGTCGAAGAAGATGCAGGAACTGGCCCCCAAGGTCCAGGAACTGCGCAAGCGGTACAAGAACGACAAGCAGCGCATGAACCAGGAGGTCATGGCCCTCTACCAGGGCCAGGGCGCCAACCCGCTCGGCGGCTGCCTCCCGATCCTCGCGCAGTTCCCGATCTTCATCTCGATGTTCACCGTGCTGAACGCGATCGCGGACGTGAAGCGCGCCGACGTGTTCGGCATGCCGGCGAACGTCGTCGCCAGCGCCCGTGAGGCGCACATCTTCTCGGCGGGCATCTCCGAGACCTTCTTCTCGACGGACAACATCACCAGCAAGATCATCATTGGCGTGTTCGTCGCGGTCTCCTCGCTGACCACGTTCCTCACCGTCAGGCAGAGCGTCACCCGCTCGATGGCCCAGATGCCCGACAACCCCATGGCGCAGCAGCAGAAGATCCTGATGTACATCTCGCCGCTGTTCGCCTTCTTCAGCCTGAACTTCCCGCTGGGCCTCATCCTCTACTGGGTCACCACCAACCTGTGGACGCTCGGCCAGCAGCACTGGTACTACACGCGGCACCCGATGCCCCAGTTCGACGACAAGGGCCGGCTCATCCCCGTCCAGCCCAAGCCCGGCCTGCTGGCCAAGTTCAGGAAGAGCGAGCCGGCGCCGCCGCCCGCCCCCGAGCCGGAGCCCGAGCCCAAGGTGGTCAGGAACCAGCCCAGCCGGCAGACCCGCAGCAAGCGCTCGGGCAGCAAGAAGTCCTAGACTCGCTAGATCATGGAAGGGGAGGCCTGAAGTGACCGAGGCCGAGCAGGGGACCATCACCAAGACGGCCCCCGACGTCAACGCCCTCGAGGCGGAAGGCGAGATCGCGGCGGACTACGTCGAGGGACTGCTGGACATCGCCGACATCGACGGCGACATCGACATGGACGTCGAGGGCGACCGCGCGCTCGTCTCCGTCGTCGGCGTCAAGGGCACCGACCTCGTCGGCCGCTCCGGCGAGATCCTCGAAGCGCTCCAGGAGCTCACCCGCCTCGCCGTCCACCGGCAGACGGGGGAGCGGTCGCGGCTCATGCTCGACATCGCCGGGTACCGCGAGCGTCGCCGGGCCGAGCTCACCAAGCTCGGCACCGAGGTCGCCGGCGAGGTCAGGAAGCACGACGAGCCCCGCTCGCTGGAGCCGATGACGCCGTTCGAGCGCAAGATCGTGCACGACGCGGTCGCGGCCGCCGGACTGCGCAGCGAGTCGGAGGGCGAAGAGCCCAACCGCTACGTCGTCGTTCTGCCCGCCTGATCCACCACCCCACCCACCGCCGGCGCCCTCCCCGGGCCGCCGGCGGTTGTGTTTTCCGGCCGCGTCGCTTTCGTGCGGTACGGCAGGCGCCCGCACCACTGCCGGCGCGCCAGGCCAGTCGGTGATCTTCCGCATGCCTCGGGAAGCAGGGGGTCCGAGGCCGGAATCGGCATCCTCCGATACCCCCTAGTCTTGGGACGACAATGCAGATGAGAAGGGCCAGCCACCAGTGACCGACGAACTGCCTGCACCCCCGCCGATCGCGCGAGAGGTCTTCACGGGAGAGTCGTGGGAGCGAGCGGAGACCTACGCTCAGTTCCTCGCCGGTCCCGGGGTGGTCCGCGGGCTGCTCGGCCCCCGGGAGATCCCGCGCATCTGGGACCGGCACCTGCTGAACTGCGCGGTAGTGGGGGAGGCCGTCCCGCAGGACGTGCGCGTGGTCGACATCGGCTCCGGCGCCGGGCTGCCCGGCCTGGTCCTCGCCATCGTCCGCCCGGACATCACCGTCACGCTGCTGGAGCCGTTGCTCCGCCGTACGGTCTTCCTGGAGGAGTGCGTCGAGACCCTCAAACTCGACAACGTCGAGGTGCTGCGCGGGCGCGCGGAGGAGCTCGTGGGGGAGCGCGAGTTCGACGTCGCCACCGCGCGGGCGGTCGCGCCGCTTGGCCGGCTCCTGACGTGGTCGATGCCGCTTTTGCGGGAGGGCGGCGAGCTCATTGCCATGAAGGGGGAGCGCGCCGCGGGCGAGTTGGCGGAGGCGGCGGCCGAGTTGCGGTCCACAGGAGCGGCGTCGGCCGAACTCATCTCCGTCGGGCACGGTAAGGTCGAGCCGCCCGCAACATTGGTGCGGGTGGTAGCCGGTCGCACCCCCGAGCAACAGAGCGGCCGGCGCCGGCGAAGGAGGTAGCGGCTGTGCCCGGCGTGTCGAGTGGTCTTGGCTGGCCCGGGGAACCCGTCGTAGAACGCCGATCCGGTGTAGGTTGGCCGGAATTGGGCGTGTCGCGGCAAGGATTTCCCGGCACGACCCCGCCTCCTGTTGAAAGGATGGCCGTCGTGACCCAGACCCCCCTTAACCCCGGTGATTCGCCGCTGGTACGAGAGGCGCTCAACTCAGTGGTTTCACGTGAAACATCCATGACCCAGACGGCGCCCCTGGCGGGGCAGAGCGACGCGCCCGGGGGAGAGACCTGGCCGCGCCCGTCCAAGTGCCGGGTGATCGCCGTGGCGAACCAGAAGGGTGGAGTGGGGAAGACCACCACGTCGGTCAACATCGCCGCCGCGCTGTCGATGCACGGCCAGCGGGTCCTGGTGATCGACCTTGACCCCCAGGGGAACGCCTCGACGGCTTTGGCGACCGAGCACCGGGGCGACATCCCGGACATTTATCAGGTCCTCGTGGATGATCTGCCGATGTCCGAGATCGTCAACCCGGTTCCCGACATGCCCGGCCTCTACTGCGCTCCGGCGACCATCAACCTGGCCGGCGCCGAGATCGAGCTCGTCTCGCTGGTGGCGCGGGAGGCCCGGCTGCGTCGCGCGCTGGCGTCCTTCGACACCCTCGAACTCGACTACATCATCATCGACTGCCCGCCGTCGCTGGGACTGCTCACGGTCAACTCGCTCGTGGCCGCCGACGAGGTCATGATCCCGATCCAGTGCGAGTACTACGCGCTGGAGGGGCTGAGCATGCTGCTGCACAACATCGACCTCATCAAGGCGCACCTCAACGCGACCCTCAAGGTCTCCACGATCCTGCTCACCATGTACGACGGCCGCACCCGGCTGGCCTCGCAGGTGGCCGACGAGGTCCGCTCGCACTTCGGTGACACAGTGCTCGACACCGTCATCCCGCGGAGCGTCCGCGTGTCCGAGGCGCCCAGCTACGGCCAGTCGGTCATGACCTACGACCCCGGTTCCAGCGGCGCGACCGCCTATCTGGACGCGGCCCGCGAGATCGCCTACCGGGCGGCGCACGTCTAGGTCACCGGAGCGACCCAGGAAGAGGGCTCCAGGAGGCGACCGCGTGTGGCGAGCGAACACCCAGCCGCACGCACGGCGGTAACCTCTCCTGATGTGACCGGAATCGGCCGGCTGAACGAGGAGACGCAGTGAGCCAGCAGCGGCGTGGGTTGGGCAAGGGACTCGGGGCGCTCATCCCCACCGGACCGATCGTCGACGGCACCGGCACGATCCCCACCACGGCGGAGGTCCAGGAGAACGGCGGGCCGAAGCCGATCGCCGGGGCGTACTTCAAGGAGATCGCGCTGGACGCGATCGTGCCGAACCCCCGGCAGCCGCGTGACGTCTTCGACGAGGTGCGGCTTCAGGAGCTGGCCGCGTCGATCCGCGAGGTCGGCCTGTTGCAGCCCGTCGTGGTGCGTTCCGTGGGCGGGGGCAAGTACGAGCTGATCATGGGGGAGCGGCGCTGGCGGGCCAGCCAGCTCGCCGAGCTCGAGCAGATCCCGGCGATCGTGCGGAACACGCAGGACGACGACCTGTTGCGGGATGCGCTGATCGAGAACCTGCAGCGGGAGCAGCTCAACCCGCTGGAAGAGGCGGCGGCCTACCAGCAGCTCCTGGACGACTTCAGCGCGACGCACGAGCAGCTCGCCCAGAAGGTCGGCCGCTCTCGCTCGCACATCACCAACACATTGCGCCTGCTTAACCTGCCGCCCGAGGTCCAGCTCCGCGTCGCCGCCGGGACCATCAGCGCCGGGCACGCGCGGGCGCTGCTCGGGCTGGACAGTGCCGAGCAGCAGATCGCGCTGGCCAAGCGGATCGTCGCGGAACTGCTGTCCGTGCGGGCGGTCGAGGAGATCGTGGCGATGGGCAGCTCCGCGGCGGCACCGAAGGCCACCCGGGAGCGCCGTGCCAACCAGCCGACCGCGCCCGGGCTCAACCATCTGGCCACCCGACTGTCCGACCACTTCGAGACCAAGGTGAAGGTGGATCTCGGGCGGCGGAAGGGGCGGATCGTGGTGGAGTTCGCCACGATCGACGACCTGGAGCGGATCATCGGGACGATGGCGCCCGACGCGGTCCGGGCTATGCGGGAGTCGGAGAGCTAGCCGCCCGCCCGTTTCACGTGAAACATCGTCCATCAGCGCCGCCCCGTCCTCCGGACCGGGCGGCGTTTCACGTGAAACAGGGGCGGTGTTTCACGTGAAACGGCGTCAGCTCTTGGTGGCTCGGCGGGCGTCGTCCAGGAACTCGGCCACGTGCTCCGGGGCAGTGTCGAAGGCGGTCATGAGACGGACGAGGTCGTTCTCGCGGTCCCAGTAGTGGAACTGGTGGCGCCGCATCAGCTCCTCCACGGCGGGAGCGGGGATGCGGGCGAAGACCGCGTTCGACTGGACCGGGAAGGCGAGACTCACGCCGGGGATGGCGGTGAGGCCGTCGGCCAGACGCCGGGCCATCGAGTTGGCGTGGGCGGCGTTCGCGTGCCAGAGGTCCTCGGTGAGGAGCGCGGTGAGCTGAGCGGAGATGAACCGCATCTTCGACGCGAGCTGAAGTGACTGCCGCCGGAGGAACGGCACGCCCTCCTGGAAGGCGGGGTTGAGGACGATGACCGCCTCGGCGGCGAGCGCGCCGTTCTTGGTGCCGCCGAAGCTGAACACGTCCACCCCGGCGTCGGTGGTGATCGTGCGGAGGTCGGCGTCCAGGAAGGCTGCGGCGTTCGCCAGGCGGGCTCCGTCGACGTGGAGGTGGAGGCCGGCGGCGTGGGCGGTGTCGGCCAGGGCGGTCAGTTCGGCGGGGGAGTAGACGGTGCCGAGTTCGGTCACCTGGGAGATGGAGACCACCTTCGGCTGGGACTCGTGGGGGTTGCCCAGGCCGTCCAGGCGGCGGGTGATGTCGGCAGGGGTCAGCTTGCCGTCCCCGGTGGGGACGGTGAGGAGCTTCACGCCCAGCAGGCGTTCGGCGGCGCCGGCTTCGTGGGTGGCGATGTGCGCGGTGGCGGCGCAGATGATCGCGTCGTAGCGGCCGAGCATCAGGGCCAGGCCGACCATGTTGGCGCCGGCTCCGTTGAGCACCGGGAAGCCGGCGGCGGCCGGGCCGAAGGTTTCGTGGACCCGGGTGTCGAAGTCGGCGGTCCAGGGGTCGCCGCCGTAGGCGGGTGCGTCGCCGGTGTTGGCGGCGGTTATGGCGGCTAGGACGGCGGGGTGGACGCCGGCGTGGTTGTCGCTGGCGAAACTCTTCGAGAAGGGTGTGTCGATCAGCACCCCGCCAGGCTACGTGCCCACCCCTTGAAGGACCGGATAAGGGGGGCCGGGTAAGGGGGACCGGTTAAGGGGGGCCGGGCAAGCGGGGAGCGTCGGGGACTAGCTAGGCGGGGTGGTGGGGAGTGGAAGCCCGGGAGGCGGCGATCTCCAGGAGGGTGCGGCAGAGCGTGCCGAGGTCCTGGCCGGCGGCCTCGACGGCCATCGGGAACAGGGAGGTCTCGGTCATCCCCGGAGCGACGTTCACCTCGAGGAAGTGCGGAAGCCCGGCGGAGTCGACGATGAGGTCGGTGCGGGAGAGGTCGCGAAGGCCGAGAGCGGTGTGCGCGGTGACAGCCATCTCAGCACAGGCGGCAGCCGCCTCGGGGGAGAGGCGGGCCGGGGCGAAGAACTCGGTGTGCCCGGCGGTGTAGCGAGCCGCGTAGTCGTACACCCCGGCGTCGGGGACGATCTCGACCGGGGGCAGGGCGACCGGGCCGTCGCCCTGGTCGATGACGGAGACGGAGACCTCGACGCCCTCGACGAGCCGCTCGATGAGAGCGGTGTCACCGTAGGCGAAGCAGCCGACCATCGCCGCGGGAAGCTCCTCGGCGGTGCGTACCGCGGACGCGCCGAGAGCGGACCCGCCCCGGGCGGGCTTGACGAACAGCGGGAGCCCGAGGTGCTCGATGATGCGGGTGAGCACGGCGGAGGCGCCAAGGTCGTGGAAGGTCTCCTTGGGCAGCGTCACCGAGTCCGGCGTCCGCAGCCCCACCGAGCGCACGACCGCCTTAGCGGTGGGCTTGTCGAAGGCGACCCGGCACGCGTCCGGGCCGGCGCCGACGTAGGGGACGTTGAGCAGTTCGAGGATCGACCGGATCGCGCCGTCCTCTCCGGCGCCGCCGTGCAGGGTGACGAACACCGCGTCGGGCCGCTCGGCCAGGACCGAGGGCACGAGGGCGGCGTCGGTGTCGCGCGTCTCGACGTCGATGCCGACCGAGCGGAGCACCTCGCTGAGCCGCCGGCCGGAACGGAGGGAGACCTCCCGCTCGTAGGACAGGCCGCCGGCCAGCACGAGCACATGGCCCAGGTCGCTCATCTCAGTGTCCTCCCTCGCTGTCCGGCACGCCGTCTAACCGTACCGGCGGGCGGGGGTGGGAGTCGCATCGACGTGACCGTAGAGCCGAGAACTGACAAAAGCCTCGGAACGCGGGCCGCCGGCCTGACGAGCTCCCCGGAAAGCGGTACGGCAGGCGCCCCGAAACGCGGGACGCCTGCCGTACCGGAAAACTCAGGCCAGGTCCGGCCCGGGGGTGTCCACCCCGGCGTGGTCCAGGGGCGAGCTGGTGCCGAAGGTGTCGCGCAACTGCAGCTCCTGCTCGATCACCCCGGCCAGCCGCCGCACCCCTTCGCGGATACGGTCGGGCTCGGGGAAGCAGTACGACAGCCGCATGTGCCGCGACCCGCCCCCGTCGGCGTAGAACCCGGTGCCGGGCACGAAGGCCACCCGTTCGGCGACCGCCCGGGGCAGGAGCGCCTTGGAGTCGAGCCCGTCCGGCAGCGTGGCCCAGACGAAGAACCCGCCGCCGGGCCGCGTCCAGGTGACTCCGGCGGGCATGAGCGCCTCCAGGGAGCCGAGCAACGCGTCCCGGCGCTCCCGGTAGAGCTCGCGGAAGGACTTGATCTGCTCCTGCCACGGCTGCGTGGCGAGGTACTGCCCCACCGCGAGCTGCGTGAAGGACGAGTGCGACAGCACCGCCGACTCCATGGCCAGCACCAGCTTGTCGCGGATGGCGTGCGGCGCGAGGGCCCAGCCGACGCGGAAGCCGGGTGCGAGCGTCTTGGAGAAGGAGCCGAGATAGACCACCCCGTCGGGATTGTCGGCTCGCAGGGCGCGCATGGGCTCGCCGTCGAAGCCGAGCAGCCCGTAGGGGTTGTCCTCGACGATGAGCACGCCGGCCTTCTGGCAGATGTCGAGCACCTGCTGCCGGCGCGCGATGTTGAGCGTCACGCCCGCCGGGTTCTGGTAGGTCGGGATGGTGTACAGGAACTTGATCCGAGCTCCGGCCGTCTGGAGCGCGTAGATGGTCTGCGCCAGGGACTCGGGCACGAGGCCCTGCTCGTCCATGGCGATATGCACCACCTTGGCCTGGTAAGCGGCGAATGTACCGAGGGCGCCCACGTAGGACGGCCCCTCGGCCAGCACCACGTCACCGGGATCGATGAAGATCCGGGTGATCAGGTCGAGCGCCTGCTGCGAGCCGACCGTGACGACGACGTCGTCCGCCCCGGCCTCGATGCCCTCGAGCGTCATGAACTGGCAGATCTGCTCACGAAGGTGCGGATCGCCCTGGCCGGAACCGTACTGCAGGGCCACCGGGCCACGCTTGGTGACCAGGTCGGCCACCAGCTCGCCGACCATGTCGAGGGGGAGGGCCGTGACGTACGGCATGCCGCCGGCCAGCGAGACCACCTCGGGCCTCGATGCGACGGCGAAAAGAGCTCGGATCTCGGAGGCGACCATCCCGGTAGCTCGTGCCGCGTAACGATCCACGTAGGCGTCGATACGCGACCCGTGGGTCGCGGGCGTCCGACCGTGATCCGTCTCTTCTGTCACGGTCCACCTCCTAGGCGTAGAAAGAGCCGAGAGTCCAGGGTACGCGAAGCCGCTGAGTCCACTGGTGCTGGGCTACGATGCGAGCTGATGACGTCACGTCAACGATAGGGGCGCTAGTTGTCGCGTCGGCTGGCCAACATCACCCTGGACAATCTCGGCGACCTGCCGCGACGGTGCCGGGCCTGCGTCTTCTGGGAGCTCGACCCGGTCAGCAGCGACCGCGCGGTCAACGCCGGCGACCCGGGCCTGGAGAAGGAGGCGTGGCTGTCGGCGACCCTGCTGGAGTGGGGGAGCTGCGGCAAGATCGCCTACGTCGACGGGGTGCCCGCGGGGTTCGTGCTCTACGCGCCGCCGCTGTACAGCCCGCGCTCGGTGGCGTTCCCGACCTCGCCGGTGAGCGCCGACGCGGTCCTGCTGATGACCGCGCACATCATCCCGGAGTTCTCCGGCGGCGGCCTGGGCCGGATGCTCATCCAGGGCGTGGCCAAGGATCTGACCCGCCGCGGGGTCAAGGCGATCGAGGCGTTCGGCGACCTGAAATGGGAGGCGCCGGGCGCCTGCCTGGTCCCGGCCGACTACCTGCTGTCGGTGGGGTTCAAGACGGTCCGGCCGCACATGCGCTTCCCGAGGCTGCGGCTGGAGCTCAAGACCGCCGCCTCGTGGCGGGAGGACGTTGAGGTGGCGCTGGAGCGGCTGCTGGGCTCCATGGGGTCGATGTCCCCGGACCGGGCGCTGCGGCCCGTCTGACACCCCTTCCAGGGCCGCCGGAACGCTCCCAAGATCGGTTCGCCTGCCGTACCCGCAGAAAAGCCCGGCCGTAACCGCCAGAAACGGAAAACCCCCTGCCCGCAGCGGCGGACAGGGGGCCGGGACGGCCGGGCGATCTAGATGATGCCCTCGAGCTCGCGCAGCAGCATGGCCTTCGGCTTCGCGCCGATGATCTGCTTCACGACCTCGCCGTTCTTGTAGACGTTCAGGGTCGGGATCTGGAGCACACCGTAGGCACGCGGGGTCTCGGGGTTCTCGTCGATGTTGAGCTTGACGATCTCCAGCTTGTCCCCGTGCTCGTTCGCGATCTCCTGCAGGATCGGCGCGACCTGGCGGCACGGGCCGCACCACTCGGCCCAGAAGTCCACGAGGACGGGCTTGTCGTTCTTGAGGACGTCAGCCTCGAAGCTCTGGTCGGTCACAGCCTTCACGATGTGCTCCTTCTAGTCGTTCTCGGCCAGCCAGCGCTCGGAGTCGAGTGACGCCGAGCAGCCGGTGCCCGCTGCGGTGATGGCCTGGCGGTAGGTGTGGTCCACCACGTCTCCGGCGGCGAACACCCCGGGGATGTTCGTCCGGGTCGAGGGCGAGTCGACCTTGATGTAACCCTCGTCGTCGAGCTCGATCTGGCCCTTGACCAGCTCGGTGCGGGGGTCGTGACCGATGGCGATGAACAGGCCGTCCGCGGCCAGCTCCTGCTCCTCGCCGGTCTTGACGTTGCGCAGCCGCACGGCGTTGACCTTGTCCTCGCCCAGGACGTCGACGACCTCGCTGTCCCAGACGAAGCTGATCTTCTCGTTGGCGAAGGCGCGTTCCTGCATGATCTTGGAGGCGCGCAGGGAGTCGCGGCGGTGCACGACCGTCACCATGCGCGCGAAGCGGGTGAGGAAGGTGGCCTCCTCCATGGCGGTGTCGCCGCCGCCGACGACCACGATGTCCTTGCCGCGGAAGAAGAAGCCGTCACAGGTGGCACACCACGAGACGCCGTGACCGGACAGGCGCTTCTCGTTCGGCACACCCAGCTCGCGGTAGCCGGAGCCCATCGACAGGATGACCGACTTGGCGTAGTAGGTGTCGGTGTGGGTCTTCACCACCTTGGGCGAGGCGTTGAGGTCCACCTCCACCACGTCGTCCGCCACCAGCTCCGCGCCGAACCGCTCGGCCTGCTTGCGCAGGTTGTCCATGAGGTCGGGCCCCATGATGCCGTCCGGGAAGCCGGGGAAGTTCTCCACGTCGGTGGTGTTCATCAGAGCGCCGCCCGCGGTCACCGATCCCTCGAAGACCAGCGGCTTGAGCTCGGCGCGCGCCGAATACACCGCGGCGGTGTAACCCGCGGGTCCGGACCCGATGATGATCACGTTACGGACGTCGGTCATGTCTCATCCCCTCTAGCCGATGGCATCAACAGATCCTAGGCGTCGGAGATTCCCACCCCTGCCCAAAAGCGAGCGCAAAACAAAAGAGCCCGGGAAACCCGGGCTCTGATGTGGGCGGACGGCTACCAGGAGCCGGTCGTCGCCTTACGGATCGGCTTGCAGAAGAAGGGGTCGACCACGTCGATGTAGACCTGCTTGGCCGCCTGGTTCCGCCAGGAGACCATGATCAGCGCCTCGTTGCCGTTGTACATGGCCCGGTCGACGGCGAACGGCGCGCGCTTGGTGCGCGTGCGCACCTCGGTCGCGCACTTGCTCACGTCGCCGGGGTCGTTGATGATCGTCGCCGGTGCGAGGAAGTCGCTGAGCGGCTGCCGGAGCGTGGCCGCGCTGTAGTTGTAGTCGCTCTGGGTGAGCGAGTACGCCAGCGCCGCGTTCATGCTCGGCGAGGCCTGTGGACCCTCCGAACTCGGCCCGGCCAGCAGCGAGCTCCCGGTGCCGGTGGCGGCCAGATTGGTCACCGTCACCGTCCCGATCACCGCGGCGGCGGCCGCGACCGCAGCGGCGGGCATGGCCCACCTGCGTGCCGTACGGCGACGCCGCCTGCTGGGCGCGGCCGGGACGATGGTCCCGTCGTCGGCCACGACGCCTAGGCGAACCGGCTCCTCCACCACCGGGGGAGCGTCTTCCACCAGCACGCCAACGCCGGAGCGTTCGGCGGCCAGGGCCTGCTCGATGCGTTTCGCGACCCCCACCGGCATGGCCGGCACCGGGGTCGCGGCGAGCACCTCACGAACGGCCGCCAGATCGGCCAAGCGCTCCCCGCAGGGGTCGCAGACCGCGAGATGCTCACGCACCCGCGTAGCCGTACCAGCGTCCAGGAGACCCTCGGCCAACTCGGCCAGGATTTCCAGATCGTAGTGCGTATCACCCGTCACGAAGTTCTGCTCCCTTCGCGGATGAGACGCTACTCAGGTCGGATCGGTTCCGCAGATGCGAAAGAATTGGGGCAAGTTTCGCGCGTCCCCGCGCACACCTGCTTTTCACCGTACCGCTGGGCACATCGAGCACCTGAGCTGCGTCTTCGACGGAGTAGCCCATCATGTCGACGAGAACGAGCGCCGCCCGCTGGTCCGGAGGCAGGAGTTTGAGTGCGGCCGAAACCTCCATCGAGACCTCCCGCTCGACCGTCTGGTCGGGCAGCGGGCTGTCGCGTTCGGCGGCTTCGATGAGCTCGTCGTCGGCCACGGGACGCACCGACTTGCGGCGCATCCGGTCGAGGCAGGCGTTGACCACGATGCGGTGCAGCCAGGTGGTGACGGCGGCCTCGCCGCGGAAGCTGCCGGCCTTGCGGTAGGCGGACACGAACGCGTCCTGGACGGCGTCGGCGGCCTCGTCGGGGTCGCCCAGCGTGCGCAGGGCCACCGCCCACATGCGGTCGCGGTGCCTCCTGACGATCTCGCTGAAGGCGTGTGGATCCCCGTTGATGTGCGCCGTCAGCAGCGCGGCGTCGCTCGCCGCGCTGGAGGGTGTCTCGGGTGGGGAGTTCACAAGTCGCTTATGCCGTTCCGGGAGAATGCACCACTACGTCATAGATGGTGCCACGAAACCTGCCCTCTTCCGCCGGGAGCCGGGTAAACCAGATCAAAACGTACTGGCCGCTTGCGGACTGCGCAGGCGTCAGGGTGATCTTGCCAGAGACGTTCTTCTGGGTCGCCACCGGCTTCAGCGACTCCAGCGAGGCCGAGTCACCGACCCGGAGCTCGACCGTGGCCCCCGGCGTCTGGCCCAGGGTCACCTCGACCTGGCCGACGCCGGTCTTCTTGCCCAGGTCGACCAGGAGCCCGACGCCCTCCTTCAACCGGCCCAGCTCGGCGCTGTTGTAGTAGGTGGTCTGCCAGAAGGTCGAGGGCTTGCCGTCGATCGCGTTGGCCGCCATCTCCGGATGCTCGGACCGGTCGTCGCCGAGCGGGTCGAAGCCGTCGGCGCCGGCCGGCTTGATCACCTGCGCCTGGACCGCCGGCTTGACGCTGCGTTCCTCGGGCCGGGCCGACTCGGCCGACGGGTTGGTGGGGGTGCCGAGGCTGCGGCCGACCGTCCAGGCGCCGAAGCCGACCGCGGCGATCACCAGGAGGACGACGAGCGTCATCAGCACCCGGTTGAGCGTGCTCGGGCGCGGGGGCGGCGCGGCGTGCCGTACCGGGGCGAGGGTGGGCTCCTCCTTGAGGCCCTCGGAACGGGAGACGGAGGGCGGCGGGGTGTCGAAGGCCATGGGCGCGGGCAGCGGCCGCGCGACGTCGGACAGCGCCTCGGCGACCTCGGCCGGGCTGCTCAGCGCGCTCTGGCCGCGGCGAGACTCGGGCAGCGCGGCCCGGCAGGTGACCGAGTCGAGGTAGCCGGGCACGCCCGCGGTCACCTGGCGGGGCGAGCAGAAGTGGCCGTCGATCATCGGGGCGGCCGGCAGGCCGCCCTCGTCCTCGTCGCCCGGCCAGTGCCCGGTCAGCCCGGCGTAGAGCAGGCGGCCGAGCCCTTCGGCGTCGTCGAGGGCCGGATCGTCGGTGGTCAGCCCGGCCAGCGTGGCGTCGACCCCGACGCCGAGCACCTTGACGGTGTTGCCGGTCGTCCAGACCAGGTGGCTGGGACGCAGGCAGAGGTGGTGGAGGCCCTTCTCGTGCGCGTGGGCCAGGGCCTCGGCCGCCTCGGCGACCAGCCCGGCCGCGCGCTCGGGGTCGAGCGGACCGGCGGCGAGCAGGTCGGCGAGCGACTCGCCGGAGACCCACTCGCTGACCACGTAGGAGTGGTCCTCGTCCTCGGCGGCGTCGAAGACCTGGGTCAGTCGGGGATCGGTGAGGCGGGAGGCGGCGCGGGCGGCGATGACGACGTCATGGGCCCGTTCGAAGTCGGGGGCGAAAGTGAGGACGGCGACCGGGCGTGCGAGGATCTCGTCGATGGCTTTCCACAGCGTCGCGCCGTCGGACTCGGTGACGCGATCTTCCAGCCGGAATCGTTCGGATAGTCTCGTGCCCGGCTGAACCGAGATGCTCATGACTCCACCACCTGCTCCGCAGGTGTGATTGGCCGGATGAATCCGCCCACGCCCCTCCTGCTTCCGTTCGCCGCGTGTCCGGCACCATGGTAGTGCCGCGCCGCGTTCTTTACCGGCCTACCCGGCCAGCCACCATTCCAACGATCGAGTTGACCTCCGGGATGCGCATTCTGTGCGCGATCATCAGATAGAGCGCGCCGCCCAGCCCGCCGCCGACCGCCAGGATGATCAGCGAGGTCAGCACGGTCAGCGAGCCGAAGAAGCGCTGGGACGCCCAGACCGCGCCCAGGGCGAGCAACGCGGTCGGCAACGCCGCCACGTACATCTTGGTCAGCGCCGAGCCGATCGTCCAGCCGCCCAGGCCGCCCACCCGCCGCGAGGCGAGCGTCCAGGCGATCACCGCGCCGACCGCGTAGGCGACGGCGTAGGCGAAGGCCAGGGCCATGACCAGGTAGGCGGGCGGGACGAGGCTGTTGAACAGCACCATCAGCGCCGCCATCACCGCGGTCGTGCCGGTGCCGACGTAGACCGGCGTGCGGGTGTCGCCGAAGGCGTAGAAGACGCGCAGCAGCATCTGGAAGATCGCGAACGGCACGAGGGCCATGCCGTACACCTGGAGCACCTGGCCGATGTAGGTGGCGTCGGCCACCGAGGTGGCGCCGCGGGCGTAGAGCGGCACGGTGATCGCCGGGCCCAGCACCATCAGCAGCAGCGACACCGGCACCATCACCGAGGCGATCAGCCGCACCCCGGAACCGAACTCCGCGCGCACCTCGTCGAGGCGGCCCTCGCCGACCGAGCGGCTCATCCGCGGCAGCATCGCGGTGATCACCGAGACGCCGATCACCCCGTAGGGGAGCTGGAAGAGCTGGAAGGCCAGGGTGTAGGGGGTGATGCCGTGCCCGGCCACCACGTCACCGGCGGCGCTGGACAGGTTGGTGATCAGGACGAAGCCGAGCTGCGTGACGATCACGTACCCGATCGTCCAGACGCCCGCCCCGGCCATCTCGCCCAGCCGCGCGCCGCGCAGCCCGAGCCGCGGCCGGAAGGAGAAGCCGACCCGCTTCAGCGCCACGATCAGCACGACCGCCTGCGCGACGATGCCCGCGGTGGTGCCGATGCCGAGCAGCGCGAGCGCGGTGCCGGAGGGCCGGGTGTCGCCGTAGCCGAGCACCCAGTAGGCCACGAAGACGCCGATGACCACGACGTTGTTGAGCACCGGCGCCCACATCGGGGCGGCGAAGCGGTCGCGGGTGTTGAGGATCGCCCCGGCCACCGCGCCCACGCCGAAGAAGGCGAGCTGCGGCAGGATGAAGCGGGCCAGCGTCACCGCCCACTCGAACTTCGGCTCGCCCGGCCGCCAGTCGGTGTAGAGGTCGATCAGCAGCGGCGCCGCCCAGACCGCCAGCACGGCGACGACGATCAGCGCGAGCGTGGTGAGCGTGAGCAGGCGCTGCTCGTAGGCCCGCCCGCCGTCGGCGTCCTCGCGGTGCGCCTTGACGATCATCGGGACGACCACGCTGCTCAGCACGCCGAGCAGCAGCAGGTCGAGGATGGCGTACGGGATGGCGTAGGCGGCGTTGTAGGCGTCGCCCAGCGCGGCCGTGCCGATCGCCGCGGCCAGCACCATCGTGCGCACGAAGCCCGTGGCCCGCGACACCATCGTGCCCGCGGCCATGATCGCGCTGGCTCGCAACATCCGGCTCATACGACCTCGGCCTCCCTGGCCTGCGCGCTGCGCGCCACCCGCTTCTCCGACCGGCGCCGCAGCACCCGCATGACGACCGCCGCCAGCATCACGGCCAGCGCGCCGCCGACGATGACCAGCGCCACACCCGTGTAGCCCGTGGTCCTGATGACCAGCTTCGACGGCTCGCCGTACGGCACGCCGTCCTTGGTCAGGAGCTGGACGCTCACCGTGGCGTCACCGCTGGTCTTGACCCGCATCGGCACCGGGATGGTGCCGCTCTGGTTGGCGTCGATGGTCAGCTTGGGCTCGTAGTCCTCGATCACGAGGTCCTTGCTGCCCGAGGTGACCGAGACCAGGACGGTGATGTTCTCCTTGCGGCCGTTGGTCACGCTGATCGGCACCAGGCCGTCGGTGCCCGCGAGCGTCTTGGACTGGTCGGTGCCGGTGCCCGGCACGGTGACGAGATCGTGGCGAGTCTTGACCCGGCTGTGCACGCTCTTGCGGGCCGACTCGGCGGCCTTGAGGCGCTTGCGCCATCCGGCCGAGGTCAGCCGCAGGATGGCCTCCTCGAAGCCGGACTGCGGCAGGCCGGGGGAGATCTCGGCGGTCAGCCGCGCCTCGTCGGCGACCTTCTTGACCCTGGCGAGGTACTCCTGGTCGAGCTCGGCGGCGCGGTTGTCGTCGGTGTAGTTGAGGTCGGCCCGCGGCGGGGTGCCCTTGGCGGGCTTGATCGAGCCGAGCGGCGAGACGCTCACCCAGGGCAGCGTCGCGGCGGTCTTGAGCAGCGCGGTGACGTGCTGGGGGTTGGGGTCCCAGCGGCGCTGGGGCGCGACCACGACGGAGGTGGCGGCCGGCTCGGCGGCGATCAGCGCCGTCTCGGCCACGAACCGCTGGCGGCTCTGCACCCCCGACTGCTCCAGCGTACGGCTCAGCATCTGGTCGGGCACGAGCGCGGTGACCACGCCGGCCACGGTGTCGAGCGGCGCGGCTGCGGCGGGCGTGGCGGCGAGCTGCTGGCGGGCCGGGAGGTTCTCCGGGCTCAGCAGCACGGTGTCGACCTTGGAGATGGCCAGCACGTCGAGGGCGTCGGCGTCGATCAGCCCGCCCGCCGGCCAGTTGGCGGCGGTGGAGACGTCGCCGCGCTCCAGCCGGCTCTTGACGACCGCGGCGGCCTTCTCGATCGCGCCGCCGGTCTGCCGGTCGAGCCCCTGGTGCGCCAGGGCGACGACGTCCGGGTCGGCGTACGGCACGGCCACCACCGGCACCCCGGCGAGCGCGGTGCGCAGGCCCTTGAGCCAGGCGTCGGCGCGCGCGTCGGCCGGGCGGTCCTCGACCTTGCCCTTGATCCGGACCTGGTGCGCCGCCGACATCGTGGCCAGGTCGTCGAGCAGCGACGGCTCGACGAACCAGGTGACGTTCTTGGGCGCGCTCTGCGCGAGCTGCAGCAGCCGGGTGAGCTGGCCCTTCTCCTCCAGCCCGGCGGCCAGGTCGTTGTCGAGGAAGGTCGTGGTGTCGGTGCGGTGCGGCTCGTCGATGATCGGCAGCGCGAAGGCGAGCTTGGTCTTGTTGAGCTTGGGCGCCGCCGGGCCGGTGGGCGCGTAGGTGAGGAAGCTGCGCCAGGTGTCGACCGGCTGCCCGGTGTAGAGGTCGCTCGCCTCGACGGAGAGCGGGTAGACGCCGAACTGGCCGAACTGGAGCTGCGCGGGCGTGACGATCAGCTCGAAGGTGGCGCTGGCGCCGGGCTCCAGCGGGGCCTGCAGCTCGGTCGAGCCGACGCCCCAGCTCACGTCGCGGCCGATGGCCTGGCCGGTCTGGTAGACCTCCAGCTCGGCGCGGCTGGTGAAGCGCTGGCTGGAGGTGCGCAGGCCGATGCGGACCCGCTGCAGGGCGGCCTCGCCGCGGTTGGTGATCGAGCCGCTGATCTTGATCTCGGTGGTCGGCGTCCGCGGCACGTCCGGGGTGATCGACCTGATCGCCAGCCGGGTCTCCTGCCGGGCCTGCTGTGCCTGCTGGGCCGTTTCGGCGGCAGCCGTACCAGCCGGCGTCGCGACGAAGGGGGCGAGCAACGCGGCGGACAGGACGGCGAGCAGCGTGAGCTTACGGGTCACGCGGCTGCCCGGGCAGATGTACGGCGCACGCCCGCAATGGTACGGGCTCAATGCCGAAGTGCGACCGCCTCACGTGATCCTCTCGGCCTCAGGTCGACCGACCGGCCGGACAGGGCGGACCGCAGGTCCAGCCCGCCGATCGCCAGCGCGGTGCAGCGCTCGCCGGTCGCGGTGTAGACCGGGTCGTCGCAGGTGGGCAGCCGGTCGTCGAGCAGAACGGGCAGATCGGGCGGCAGCAGGAGCGGGGCGACCAGGCCGTCGGCGTAGTCGGTGAGGCGGTTGACCACGAACGCCGGGGCGACGCGTACCCGCCGGGCGCCCAGCAGTCCGGCCAGCACGCCTGGCCTGGGCGGATCGGCCACCGTCGAGACCACCGCCACGGCCTCCCTGCCCTGGCGCGTGGCCAGTTCGAAGACCGTGACCGACACGCACCGGGAGGGCGGTGCGAGCACTGACTCAGGCAGTTCGTCCACGCACGTCATGGGCCGGGGAAGGCGTACGATCTCATGGGGGACGAGGTGTGCGAGGAGCCAGCGGTGGATCGCGAGGGCGTCCTTCATATGCGCTCCTTTCCCCACCGACGGTAACCCGGACCCGATGTGGCTCGGGGGATATGTTCCGGAATCGAAGGACCTACCCAGCTTGTCCGACTCGAACCTGACCCAGATCAACGACCGGTTCCACAAGATCGCGCCGGTCGCCGACGAGCTAGGCGAGCTGTTCGCCGCCCGCGGGCACGAGCTCGCGCTGGTCGGCGGCTCCGTCCGCGACATCCTGCTCGGCCGGATCGGCAACGACCTCGACTTCACCACCGACGCCCGCCCCGAGCGCGTGCTGGAGATCGTGCGTGACTGGGCCGACTCCGTCTGGACGATCGGCATCGACTTCGGCACCGTCGGCGTGCGCAAGGGCGGCTGGCTGCTGGAGATCACCACCTACCGCAGCGAGTCCTACGATCCCAAGTCCCGCAAGCCCGAGGTGATGTACGGCGACACCCTCGAAGCCGACCTGCGGCGGCGCGACTTCGCGGTCAACGCGATGGCCGTGCGCGTGCCCGGCCACGAGTTCGTCGACCCCTACGGCGGCATCTCCGACCTGGCCGCCCAGGTGCTGCGCACGCCCGGCACCCCCGAGCAGTCCTTCGACGACGACCCGCTGCGCATGCTGCGCGCCGCCCGCTTCGCCTCCCAGCTCGGCTTCACCGTCGCCCCCGAGGCCGTGGCCGCGATGACCGAGATGGCCGAGCGCATCGAGATCGTCTCCGCCGAGCGCATCCGCGACGAGCTCGACAAGCTGATCACCGGCGCGCACCCGCGCGAGGGCCTGCTCCTGCTGGTCGAGACCGGCCTGGCCGCGCACGTGCTGCCCGAGCTGCCCAAGCTGCGCCTGGAGATCGACGAGCACCACCGGCACAAGGACGTCTACGAGCACACCCTGATCGTGCTGGAGCAGGCCATCGCCCAGGAGGAGGACGGCCCCGACCGGATCCTGCGCTGGGCCGCGCTCATGCACGACGTGGGCAAGCCCAAGACCCGGCGCAACGAGCCGGGCGGCCGGGTCTCCTTCCACCACCACGAGGTGGTCGGCGCCCAGCTCACCCGGCGCCGGATGCAGGAGCTGCGCTTCCCCAAGGAGGTCGTCGCCGACGTCGCCCGCCTGGTCGAGCTGCACCTGCGCTTCCACGGGTACGGCACGGGCGAGTGGACCGACAGCGCCGTGCGCCGCTACGTGCGCGACGCCGACCACCTGCTCACCCGCCTGCACAAGCTGACCAGGGCCGACTGCACCACCCGCAACAAGCGCAAGGCCCAGGCGCTGAGCCGTACCTACGACCAGCTCGAGGAGCGCATCGCGCGGCTGGCCGAGGAGGAGGAGCTGGCCAAGATGCGGCCGGAGCTCGACGGCAACGAGATCCAGCGGGTGCTCGGCGTCGGCCCCGGGCCGGTGGTGGGCCAGGCCTACAAGTTCCTGCTCGACCTGCGGCTCGACCAGGGTGTCATCGGCACCGAGGCGGCCACCGAGGCGCTGCGCACCTGGGCCAAGGAGAACGGCGTCGGCTCAGCGGACTGACGGGGCGGGTTGCCGGCGGGCGACGGCCCGGTAGCCCACCGCCCCGAGCAGGTACCCCACCACGATGATGGCCACGGCCAGGTAGGACTTGCCGTTCGCCGGCAGGATCACCGCCGAGAGGGCCGCGGCCAGCACGTACATGCCGTTGAAGAGCATGTCGTAGATCGAGAAGGCGCGGCCCAGGTAGGCGTCCTCGACGTCGCGCTGCACCGCGGTGTCGGCGCAGATCTTCACGCTCTGGCCGGCGATCCCGAGGAAGAACCCGGCGACCGGCAACCCCCACTCCTGGAACGGCGTCACCAGCACGGCCACCGCGACCGCCATGCCGCCCAGCATCCACGGCACCCAGCGCTCCAGGGTGAACCGCGCGGTGGCCAGCGGGGTGACCACGACCGCGAGCGCGAAGCCGATGCCGGAGGTGACCAGCACCAGGCTCATCCCGCGCAGCGCGGTGTCGGCGTCGCCGCCGGTGAAGTAGTAGCGGTAGAGGATGATGCCGAGCGCGCTGGCCATGCCGAACATGAAGCGGTGCAGCGCCATCGCGCCCATCGTCGCCGCGGCCAGCGGCCGGTGCACCAGGTGCTTGGCCCCCGCGGCCAGCCCCTTGGCCACGTTGCGCACGGCCTCACGCGCCTGCGGCCGCTCGGGGTCGTGGTCGGGGCCGAGCAGGTCGCGCGGCATCGACACGGCCACCAGCGCGCTCAGCCCGAAGACCAGGCCGGAGACCGCCATCATGAGCCCGATGTGCGCGTGGGCCTCGCGCATGACGAAGCCGACGCCCACGCCGAAGAAGGTGACGACCGTGCCGGAGGTCGGGGTGACCGCGTTGGCGGCCATGAGCCGGTCGTGCGGCACCACGTGCGGCAGCGCCGCGCTCAGGGCGGCCAGGAAGAAGCGGTTGACCCCGAGGACGCACAGCGCGAGGCCGTAGAAGATCCCGTCGGGGATCCCGGCCAGCAGCAGGACCGCGGTCAGCAGCAGCAGCCCGCCGCGCACGAGTGGCGCGACGACCAGGATCTGCCGGCGCGACCACCGGTCGATGAAGACGCCGACGAACGGCCCCAGCACGCTGTACGGCAGGAGCAGCACGGCGAACCCGAGCGCCACGTCCATGGCGCTGGTGTGCTTCTCCGGATTGAAGAAGGCGAACCCCAGCACGCTGAACTGGAAGATGCCGTCGGAGAACTGGGAGACCAGCCGGGTGCCGAACAACCGCCTGAAGCCCCGGCCGCGAAGGACCACGCGGAGATCGGCAACAAAAGACACACCGTCAGCCTATCCAGAGGATCTCAGCGAACGGTCATCCTTACCCCTCATGATCACGTACGCTTTCGTAGCGTGACGATAGAGGAACACGTCGTACTCGTCGACGCCGACGGCAATGCCGTCGGCACTGCGCCCAAATCCTCGGTGCACGGCCCCGACACCCCCCTGCACCTCGCCTTCTCCAGCTACGTCTTCGACTCGGCCGGCCGCGTGCTGCTCACCCGCCGCGCCGGACACAAGATCACCTGGCCCGGCATCTGGACCAACAGCTGCTGCGGCCATCCCCTGCCCGGCGAGCGCCCCGAGCAGGCGGTGCTGCGCCGGCTCTCCGACGAGCTGGGCCTCTACGCCGCCCACGCCGACCTGGTCCTGCCCACCTTCTCCTACCGGGCGGTGATGCCGAACGGCGTCGTCGAGCACGAGCTGTGCCCGGTGTTCCGCGTCGTCACCGACGCCCCCATCACGCCCAATCCGGACGAGGTGGGGGAGGTGCGGTGGATGCCGTGGAAGGAGTTCACCGAGGGCGTGCGCAGCGGGCTGCTGGCCATCTCGCCGTGGTGTTACGAGCAGGTCCCGCAGCTCGACGCGCTCGGCGCCGACCCGTTCGGCTGGCACGTGGCCTCGCCCGACGAACTGCCGCCCGCGGCCCGCTGAGAACCCGCGGCCCGCTGATAAAACGGCGCGGCCCCCGCGCGCCCCGGGGTGGGACGGACGGGGGCCGGGCAGAGGGATCAGCGCTCGACTTCGCCGCGGATGAACTTCTCCACGTACTCACGGGCCTCTTCGTCGGAGTACTGCTCCGGCGGCGACTTCATGAAGTAGGAGGAGGCGCTCAGGATCGGGCCGCCGATGCCGCGGTCCTTGGCGATCTTGGCCGCGCGGACGGCGTCGATGATGATGCCGGCCGAGTTGGGGGAGTCCCACACCTCGAGCTTGTACTCCAGGTTGAGCGGGGTGTCGCCGAAGGAACGGCCCTCCAGGCGGATGTAGGCCCACTTGCGGTCGTCGAGCCACGGCACGTGGTCCGACGGGCCGATGTGCACGTCGGCCTTGCTCATCTCGTGCGGGATCTGCGAGGTGACCGACTGCGTCTTGGAGATCTTCTTGGACTGGAGCCGCTTGCGCTCCAGCATGTTCATGAAGTCCATGTTGCCGCCGAAGTTGAGCTGGTACGTGCGCAGCAGCTCGACCCCGCGGTCCTCGAAGAGCTTGGCCAGGACGCGGTGCGTGATGGTCGCGCCGACCTGGGACTTGATGTCGTCACCGACGATCGGCACCCCGGCCTCGGTGAACTTCTCGGCCCACTCGGGGTCGGAGGCGATGAACACCGGCAGGGCGTTGACGAAGGCGACCTTGGCGTCGATCGCGCACTGCGCGTAGAAGCGGTCGGCCTCCTCCGAACCCACGGGGAGGTAGGAGACCAGGACGTCGGCCTGGGTGTCCTTGAGGATCTGGACGACGTCGACCGGGGCCTCGTCCGACTCGTCGATGATCTCGCGGTAGAACTCGCCCAGACCGTCGAAGGTGTGGCCTCGCTGGACGATGACGCCCGACGGCGGCACATCCGTGATCTTGATCGTGTTGTTCTCGCTGGCGACGATCGCCTCCGACAGGTCACGACCGACCTTCTTGGCGTCCACGTCGAAAGCGGCCACGAACTCGACGTCACCGACGTGGTACTCGCCGAACTTCACGTGCATCAGGCCCGGCACGCGGGTCGCCGGGTCGGCGTCCTTGTAGTAGTGGACGCCCTGGACCAGTGATGACGCGCAGTTGCCGACACCGACAATGGCTACGCGAACCGAACCCATCGCACTCGCTCCTTATTGCTCTGATGCCTCTTCAGCGGAGGCCCGTCTCTCTGTTGCGATCAACTCATTCAGCCAACGCACTTCGCGTTCGACCGATTCCAGACCGTGACGCTGCAGCTCCAACGTGTAGCTGTCGAGGCGTTCCCTGGTGCGTGCCAGCGCGGCCCGCACGTTTTCCAGCCGTTCCTCCAGCCGGCTGCGCCTGCCTTCGAGGATGCGCAGCCGTACCTCTTGCTCGGTGTGCCGGAAGAAGGCGAAGTGCACGCCGAAGCTCTCGTCCTCCCAGGCCGCGGGACCGGCCTGGGTCAGCAGTTCCTGCAGGCGCTCCTTGCCCTCGGCGGTCAGCTTGTAGACGATCTTCGATCGCCCGGTGACCGTCGCGGGATGCTCCTCCACGATCAGGCCCCGCTCGAGCAGGGTCTTGAGGCAGGGATAGAGGGAGCCGTAGGAGAACGCCCGAAACATACCGAGAAGGGCGTTGAGCCGCTTGCGCAGCTCGTAGCCGTGCAGGGGAGTCTCGTGCAGCGACCCGAGTACGGCGAGTTCCAGGACTCTGCGCTGGTCGCTGGCCATGGGAACCGCCTCCTCTCGCGCCGATGTATCGAGTCGATACATCCCCAGGATACGTCGAGTTGCTATATCGCGCCACTTAAGGTCTTCGCCAAGAGGTTGGGGACATTCGGTAAAAAGACGTAATGTGGCGCCCATGTGGTCGCAGAGGAGGGTGGTGGACTACGCCCTGGCCAAGCGAGCGGTGGTCCGCTCGCTCCACTCCGGGCGCGCTTCGCGCGGGGAGATCTGCGATGCACAGCCCTACCTCCTGCGCGCGGCGCGGCATTTCGGGGAACCGACCGAACGCCCCTGCCCGGTATGCGAGAGGGAGAACGTCACCGAAGTGACCTATGTCTACGGGGACTCGCTAGGCCGCCATGCCGGTCGGGCAAAGGTCGCGGCGGAGCTGGCCGAGATGGCTCATGATTACGACGAGTTCCGGGTGTACGTCGTCGAGGTCTGCCAAAGTTGTTCTTGGAATCACTTGACGGTCTCGTTCGTCCTCGGGAACGGGCCGCCCGACGACACCCCAGGAACCACCCGAGGCGGCGCAGAGCCTGCCGGGCAACCCGACGACGATGCGAGGACGAGTGAGTAACAGTAGCCACTACCCCGACGAGCACCCCGAAAGGCCGGCTCGCCAAGGGAGGCGTCGCCGCTCGAGCTCACCCCGATCAGTCCCCCCGGGCCAGCAGGCCCAAACCTGGGGGGCGGCGGCGCAGCCGGACGACGCTCCGGGTGGCCGGCGGGCTGAAGCGGCCTACGAGCAGACGGGCGCCATGGGCGCGCTGTCGGCCGATCCGGGCGACGGTCCCACACCGGCCGGCGGTTTCGGCTCGCAGTCTCCGTACGGCCGTCCGGAAGGGCCCGGCCGTCCCGGCCGCCCCGGTGACGATCCCCGTGGAGGCGACCTCGACGCGCGCCCGACGTTCGTGCAGCCGCGCTCCCGGGGCGACCAGCCCACGCAGGTGAACCCGCGCCCGACGCGCCGGTCCCGTTCGGGCGGCCCGGCGGGTCCGGCAGGCCCCACCGGACCGGGTGGCAACGGCGGCTCCGGCGGAGGCGGCGGCAGGCCCGAGGGCGGCCCGTCGCCCAAGCGCGCCGGCTGGCGCCGCTTCCTGCCGAGCTGGAAGATCGTCATGGCCGGTATGGTCATCCTCGTCGCGGGCCTGTTCGGCATGATCGCCGTCGGCTACGCCAACACCCCCCTGCCGAAGCAGACCCAGGGCGAGGCGGTCGCGCAGGAGAGCGCGGTCTACTACAGCAGCGGCAAGAAGATCGCCAGCATCGGCACGCCGCGCAAGATCGTCGACATCAAGGACATGGCCGAGGCCGTCCAGCACGCCGCGGTCGCGATCGAGAACAAGTCGTTCTACGAGGACTCGGGCATCGACCTCAAGGGCATGGTCCGCTCGCTGTTCAGCACCGTATCCGGTGAGCAGGTGCAGGGCGCCTCGACGATCACCCAGCAGATGGCGCGTAACTACTACGAGGGCCTGAGCACCGAGCGGTCGCTGGAGCGGAAGATCAAGGAGATCTTCGTCGCGGTCAAGATCAACAAGGAGTACACCAAGGACCAGATCATGGCCAACTACCTCAACACGGTCAACTTCGGCCGTGCTTACGGGGTAGAGGCCGCCGCGCAGGCCTACTTCACCAAGAAGACCCACGCGAACAACCTGACCGTGGAGCAGGCCGCCTACCTCGCCGCCCGCATCCAGCAGCCCAACTGGGGCCCGAAGGAACCGGCGCTGGTCGAGCGCTGGAAGCAGGTCCTGCGCAACATGGCCGAGCTCTGGCCGGACAAGTACGGCCAGCTCCCCGCCACCGCCAAGTTCCCCAAGGTCCGCGAGACCCTCAAGGACGGCCAGGAGCTGTGCGGCCTGAACGGCTACATGGTCTCCGAGGTGCTGCGCGAGCTCAAGGACAAGCACAACCTCACCGACGAGGACATCGAAAGCGGCGGCTACCGGATCGTCTCCACCTTCGACGAGCGCCTGATGAAGGAGGCCAAGAAGGCGGTTCTGGCGACCACGGCCAACTGGTCCAAGACCTTCCACGCCGGCCTCGCCGCGGTGGACACCAAGACCGGGCGCGTGCTGGCCAGCTACGGCGGCTCCGACTACTGCACCGACAACTGGAACGAGCCCTGGGACTCGAAGAAGCAGGCCGCCTCCGCCTTCAAGTCCTACGTCCTGGCCGCCTGGCTCGACTCGGGCAAGAGCCTCAAGAGCTGGGTGCCCGGCAACGTGACCGTGCCCAAGCAGCTCCCCGGCACCACCCCGATCACCAACGGCCACGGCGGCAAGGCCGCGATCGACGTGGTCAACGCCACCGCGCACTCGATCAACACCGCCTACGCCTCCATGGGCTACGCGCTCCCCGGCCAGCTCGAGGACATCGAGAAGATCGTCGACGACCTCGGCTTCAACAAGGAACGCATGCGGCAGTCGATCGACGACCACTCCTACGGCTTCACCATCGGCAGCGCCCTGGTCACCCCGGTCGAGCAGGCCTCCGGGTACACGATGTTCGCCAACGGCGGCAAGCACGTGCCCGCGCACGTCGTGCAGGGCGTCTACCAGGGCAAGAAGCTGGTGAAGGGCGAGATCAAGCACGCCCGGCAGATCATCTCCGAGGGCGCCGCCGCCGACTCGACCTACGCGCTGCAGTCGGTGCTGAAGTACGGCACCGCCGGCGGCAAGGGCCTGGGCCAGTACCCGGCGGCCGGCAAGACCGGCACCAACAACGACGAGAAGGAAGCCTGGTTCGTCGGCTACACCCCGCAGATCTCCACCGCCGTCGGCCTCTACCGTGAGCAGTGCATCGTGGTGAAGACCGGCAAGGTCGTCGAGCCCTGGGGCGCCAACTGCCCGACCAAGCCCTCCAAGAACTACAAGGGCACCAAGTACGGTGACCACAACCCGTGGTCGAAGGGCAAGGAAGTCTCCCTCGGCTTCGAGGGTGCCGGCCCGCCCACCACCATCTGGCGCACCTTCATGCTCGCCGCGATGGAGGGCAAGAAGGTCGAGCAGTTCCCGCCGCCCGCCAACATCGGCGTGCCGGACGACATCGTGCCCAAGCCCGAGCCCAAGCCGGAGAAGACCGAGGAGGACGACAACCCCTTCGGTGAACCGCTCGGCGACGGCGACCAGGGCGGCTGCCTCTTCGACATCTGCGACGACGGCAGCAACGGCAACGGCAACGCGCACGGCGGCAACGGCAACGACAACGGGAACGCCAACGACGACACCGGCTCGTGGGGAGACGGCTCGGACGACGGCATGGGCGGCAGCCAGGCGCCACCGCCGCCGGGCGCGGCCGACGTGCCCGACCCGCTGGCCACCAACCGCGACGACTGATGGCCTCCACTACCGAGGCGCACGTCCCGCTCTACCTGAGGGCCGTGCCGTACCTGCCCCTGGGGCTGTTCGCAGCCCTGGGGGCGGTTCTCGCCTACGTGCAGAAACTGCCCTGCCGGCTGGGCGGCTGGGACCAGGGGACGTCGACCTACACCAACTTCTGCTACACCGACATCTTCCCGCTGTACTTCGCGCGGCAGCTGTCCACCCAGGACCCCTACTTCGCCGACGTCCCCTTCGGCGAGCACGTCGAGTACCCGGTGGTGCTCGGCGAGGTCATGCAGGTCTTCGCCTGGCTCGCCCGCTGGCTGGCCCCCGGCGACGTCTACCGGCAGGCGGTGGGCTTCTACGACGCCACCGTGATCCTGCTGGCGATCTGCCTGGTCATCGGGGTGCTGCTGATGGCCGCGGTCGCGGGGCCGACCCGCCGCTGGGACGCGTTGTGGTACGCGCTCGGCCCGGCGGTCATCCTGTGCGCCTACATCAACTGGGACCTGATCGCCGGTGCCCTGTCCATGGGCTTCCTGCTGGCCTGGGCGCGCAAGAATCAGGTGCTGGCCGGCGTGCTGCTCGGCCTGGCCATCGCGACCAAGTTCTACCCGCTGATGTTCGTCGGCGCGCTCTTCCTGCTGACGCTGCGGACCTTCGCCTGGCGGCCCTTCCTGACCACCGTCGGCGCGGCCGTGGGCGCGTGGCTCGTGGTCAACGTGCCCTTCATGTACTTCGCGTGGGACGGCTGGCGCCGCTTCTACGTCTTCTCCCAGGAACGCGGCGTGGACTGGGGCTCGCCCTGGCTCTACTTCGAGCGCAAGGGCTGGCCGGTACTGGGGACGACCGACCCCAGTGTGCTGGGCATGGTCTCGCTGCTCCTGCTGTGCGTGGCGATCGCCGGCATCGCGCTCTTCGCCCCGCAGCGGCCCCGGCTGGCGCAGCTCTGCTTCCTGGCGCTGGCCGCGTTCATGATGACCAACAAGGTGTGGTCGCCGCAGTTCGTGCTCTGGCTGGTGCCCTTCGCGGTGCTGGCGCGGCCCAACTGGAAGCCGCTGGCGCTCTGGCAGGTCGCGGAGGTCTGGTACTTCCTGGCGATCTGGCTCTACCTGCTCTACCAGGACGAGGCCAGCAAGCACCTGGGCATCGGCGACGACGTCTACTTCACCGCGGTCTGGGGCCGGATCATCACGATCCTGATCATGGTCGGCTTCGTCGTGCGGGACATCTTCCGGCCGGACAAGGATCTGGTACGGCAGGCGGGCATCGACGACCAGGGCGGCGGCGTCTTCGATCGGGCGGAGGACCGGTTCCCCGCCTTCCGCTGACGTAAACCTTCCGCTATCCAGAAATGTTATCCACAGGCTGTGGATTCTCCGGGGCTAGCTCAGGCGCTTCCGGGGGAAACCGGGGCTAGCTCAGGTGCTTCCGGAGGAAGGCGATGTCCTCGGCCTGGCCCTCGGCGGGCGTCTCGACCACGATCGGGGCGTTCGCCGCCCGGCAGACCGCGACGATCAACTCCGGGTCGATGGTGCCGCTGCCCAGGTTGGCGTGCCGGTCCGCGCCCGAGTCGAACGCGTCCCGCGAGTCGTTGCAGTGCACCAGGTCGATCCGCCCGGTGATCGCCAGCACCCGGTCCACCAGGTCGAGCAGTTCCTCGCCGCCGGCGTGCGCGTGGCAGGTGTCCAAGCAGAAGCCCACGTCGAACCCGTCGAGGGTGTCCCACAGCCGGGCGATGCTCTCCAGCCGCCGGGCCATCGCGTTGTCGCCGCCCGCGGTGTTCTCGATCAGCACCGGGATGGGCTGCTCCAGGCGCTCGAACACCTTGCGCCAGTTGTCGTAGCCGACCTGCGGATCCTCGTCCTTGGCCAGGTGCCCACCGTGCACGATCAGCCCCGTGGCGCCGATACTGGCCGCCGCTTCGAGATGCTGCTGGAGCAGTTTGCGGCTGGGGATGCGGATGCGGTTGTTCGTCGTGGCGACGTTCAGCCGGTAGGGGGCGTGGATGAACACCTCCACCCCCTCGACCGCCTTGGCCGGCAGTTCGGGCGCCTTGTAGCTCTGCGGGTCGCTCAGGAAGAACTGCACCACCTCCGCGCCGACCGCCTCCGCGTGGGCCTGCGGGTCGTCGCCGTGGACATGAGCTCCGATGCGCACCATGCGCCCGAGCCTATCTGTTTGCCGGGCAGACAGAAGGGCAGTCGTTTTCTCGACCCCCCATTCCGAGGAGACGACACGATGGCGTACCGCCGCCGAGGCATCAGCCTCATATTCCTGATCTACATTCTCGTCGGCATCTACGTTGCCTGGGTCTACGACTACATCACCCCGGCCCTGCTCAAGGACGTCGCCGAGGCGCTGCTTGCGATCTTCCTGTGGTTCGTCCCGCTGCTCGGCGGCGACCTCCACCTAGGCTGACCCACCCCCGGCCGCCGTGCCCACCGCACGGCGGCCGGCCCCGGGTCACTGGCCGGCCTCGCCTGGGGTCACCTATGCGGCGAGCACCCCATCGGCGGACCATGCCCCTGTACGGCGGCGCACCCACCTTCGGAGCCGGCTGACGGCCGCCGGCGGCTAGGGCAAGAACCCCCCACGAGCGATCCCCAGCGCCACCCCGATGAACGACGCCACCATCCCCACCACATTGAGCGACCGCTGGAACGTGGACTCGGAGATGTACTGCGAGTACAACCCCACCCCGAACCCCAGCGTCCCCGCCCACGACGCGACCACATACCCACCAGGGAAGAAGGTCGCCACGAACGCGATCAACCCGAGCCCCAGCGCCGCGAACGCCAGAATGCTCTCGATCCCGCGACCACTGAGATCCACCCTGAACCGCTCAGGCTCGGAAGGCTGGAAGACGTGCGGCACAGCGGACCACCCCCTGGGTATTCCTACAGGCCATCGTTTCCTACAGGCGTTCCCACGCTTGCACGGCTGGTAACCTGGCAAAGCTGCGTTGTGATGTCCGGAGACCGAAAGGGGTCTCCGTTGGCGAACGTCAGCGTCCTCCTGTCACGGCACAGGGCCGTGACCGCAAGAGTCCAGAGGAGGTTGGAGTCCCGCATGCGTCGTTACGAAGTAATGGTCATTCTGGACCCTTCGCTCGATGAGCGCACTGTGGCGCCGTCCCTCGACCAGTTCCTCACCGTCGTTCGCACCGACGGCGGCACTGTGGAGAAGGTCGACGTCTGGGGCCGTCGTCGGCTGTCCTACGACATCAACAAGAAGTCCGAGGGCATCTACGCCGTCATCGACCTGACCGCGGAGCCCGCCACGGTCAAGGAGCTCGACCGGCAGATGAACCTCAACGAGGCCATCATGCGCACGAAGGTTCTCCGCCCCGAGCTGCACTAGTCCCCGGAATTTGTCGGGGCAGAGCCGTACTCTGAGCCATAACCCAGAGAGTGCAGGAAGGTCAAGGCCATGGCAGCAGGCGACACCGTAATCACCATCGTCGGCAATCTCGTCGACGACCCGGAGCTTCGCTTCACCCCGACGGGGCAAGCCGTGGCCCGGTTCCGCATCGCATCCACTCCGCGGTTCATGGATCGCCAGACCAACGAGTGGAAGGACGGCGAGAGCCTCTTCCTGACCTGCAACGTGTGGCGGCAGGCCGCTGAAAACTGCGCCGAGTCGCTGCAGCGTGGCATGCGGGTCATCGTTCAGGGCCGGCTCAAGCAGCGGTCTTACGAGACCAAGGAAGGCGAGAAGCGCACCGTCTACGAGGTTGAGGTCGACGAAGTCGGCCCCTCCCTGCGTAACGCCACCGCCAAGGTCAACCGCAGCTCCCGTCAGGGTGGCGGCGGTGGCGGCGGCTTCGGCGGCGGCCCCTCCGACGACCCGTGGGCGTCCGCGTCGCCCGCCGCACCTTCGGGTGGCGGCGGTTACGGCGGCGGCGGTGGCGGCGGGTTCGGCGGCGGTGGCGGCGCATCGCAGGGTGGTGGCGGCGGCTTCGGCGGCGGCAACGACTTCAGCGATGAGCCTCCCTTCTAATTCACCCAGTCCAGTCCGAGTCCATTCCCGCCTGACGGCGGGGCTCTGAAAGGAGCACCACGATGGCTAAGCCGGCACTGCGCAAGCCCAAGAAGAAGGTTTGCCTGTTCTGCCACGAGAAGATCTCCTACGTCGACTACAAGGACACGGCGCTGCTGCGGAAGTTCATCTCCGACCGCGGCAAGATCCGTGCGCGCCGGGTGACGGGCAACTGCACCCAGCACCAGCGCGACGTTGCCACCGCGATCAAGAACGCCCGTGAGGTGGCTCTGCTGCCTTACACGAGCACCGCGCGCTAAGGAGGTCTGTCGAAATGAAGCTCATCCTCACCACTGAGGTCTCCGGTCTCGGCGCTCCCGGTGACGTTGTCGAGGTCAAGGACGGCTACGGCCGTAACTACCTCCTGCCCCGCGGCTACGCGATCCTCTGGACGCGTGGCGGCGAGAAGCAGATCGGGTCCATCAAGAAGGCCCGTGACGCCCGTGAGATCCGTGACCTCGGCACTGCCAAGGAAGTCGCCGGCCAGCTCGGCGGCCTCAAGGTCAAGCTGACCACCCGCGCCGGCGACTCCGGTCGCCTGTTCGGCTCGGTGACCACCAGCGACATCGCCGACGCGGTCAAGCAGGCCGGTGGCCCGGCCCTCGACCGTCGCCGGATCGAGATCGTCAACCCGATCAAGAGCGTCGGCTCCCACCGGATCAGCGTCAAGCTGCACCCGGAGGTCTCCGCCTCGCTCGACGTCGAGGTCGTCGCCGGCTGATCCGGCACAGCTTTTCGTGAACCCCGCCTGGCTTGGCCCGGCGGGGTTTTCACTTTTTTTACGGCATCGCCCTCGTGGGGTGTGCGTCTGGCTCGGCCCTCTCACGGCATCGTCCTCGTGAGTGGCGCTTCGCGCTTTCGGGCTTGGGCTGTGCTTTGTGGGGGGTCGCCTGCGGCGTCCCCCCACACCCCCGGGCGAGGGGCCTGCCGGCCCCTCGCGCTCCCCGTGTCTGGGGCGATTTCCAGGGCGAGTTCGGCAAGGCACCTTCAGTCGGGAGAAACGGCGAACGGTTGGAGCCACCCATAGCTGGGCTCGGTTGCCGCCGGGCAGCGTGTCACGGCCACTACGTTGGTCAGCGTCGACCTCGTGCGGGCCGGAGCCCGCTCAGAGCGCGACATCCTGGCCGGAGGCGAACCGGACGTCAAGGCCTGACCGCCCCCAAGTGCGCCCGCTGCTCTTCCTTGATGTGGATGGGCCGCGGTTGCCGTTCGGCGATGGCCGGGAGCGCCGATCGCGCCGCGGATCGGGTTGCCGCGGCTGCCAGTCGTCCACTGGCCCGAGCCCTGCGAGGAGGACGAACGGCAGGACCGGTGGTTCGGGCTCTGTTGGAAGACCAGGGCCCTGGTGGCGTGGGCCGACGGGTGTCCGTTCGCCTGGGTTGACGATGAGATCACCGATGCTGATCGGGAGTGGGTGGCGGCACTCGTTCCTTCTGTGGGTCAGGGTGGGGATCGTAGGTGATTCGGCTGGGAGCTGCGGAGGCTTGAGTGATCATCATCGCTGGCACGTTGGATGTGGATGCCGAGGCCAGGGACGCCTATCTGGCGGCCTGTGTCGAGGTGGTCGAGCAAGCACGGAGGGCGCCCGGGTGTCTGGACTTCTCGGTGTCGGCGGATCTGGTCGAGGCGGGGCGGATCAACGTCTACGAGCGGTGGGAGTCGGATGAGGACCTGGAGCGGTTCCGGGGTGAGGGTCCGGAGGCTGAGCAGGTGGCGGAGATCAGGGGAGCCGAGGTGAGCAAGTACCGGATCTCGGGGGTGGAGGCGCCCTAGAAGCCAGGCGGCCCGGAGGGTGGGAAGGCCGTCGAGGATTCTGCGGGAGCTCGACCGGGGCGCGTGGGCTACCGAAAGGGACGGCAGGGAGACGGACGTCACATTGGGGCGTGTCACAGGGAAGCGTGCAATCTCGTCGTAGACGTGGAAGCAGCGTCAAAACGGCAAGGAGCACGTCATGGAAGCCCGCCTGAACCTCTTCACCAACCCGGTCGCCGCCAAGGCCCTCAAGCACATCGTCGCCGCGAACAAGGTGGTCATGGAGTCGTCGCTGCCGCATGCGACGCAGGAGCTGGTGAAGCTGCGCGCGAGCCAGATCAACGGCTGCGGGTTCTGCACGGACATGCACACCAAGGAGGCGATGCACGCCGGGGAGGACGTCACGCGGCTGCATCTGGTGGCGGCGTGGCGGGAGGCCACGGTGTTCACGGACGCGGAGCGGGCCGCGCTGGAGCTGACCGAGGAGGGCACCCGGATCGCGGACGCGGCCGGCGGGGTGTCGGACGAGGTGTGGGCCAACGCGGCCAAGTACTACGACGAGGAGCAGCTCGGGGCGCTGGTGTCGCTCATCGCGCTCATCAACGCCTTCAACCGGGCGAACGTCATCATCCAGCAGCCGGCGGGTGACTACCAGCCGGGCATGTTCGGCTGATCGCCACGTCCACCGCTGGGCAGAGACGCCCCGGGCCCGAGGGGGAGCCCGGGGCGTCGCGCGTTTCGGCTGCCCGGTGCCGGCCGTACATCGGTCAAAAGCCCGGAAGTCCGATGTCCGTAATCGGGGGCTCCGCCGTACCGAAGGGTCAACAGCCCAGGTGGGGCCAGATTCCCGAGCGGGCTGGCGTAGAATTCCGGAGTTCCCGAAATGTCCTTCAGGAGGCTGAACCATGGCCCGTCCCTCACTGCTGATCGCAACCGGCGTGCTCGCGCTGGCGGCGGTGGCCTGTGCCCCTGCGGACAACACGGGGAGCGGCACGACGTCCGCGACCGCGACGGGGTCGGCCCCGGCGGCCGCGCCGAGCACGGCGTGCACGAAGGACCAGCTCAAGCTGATCACCCCGGGCAAGCTGACGATCGGCACCGACAAGCCCGCCTACGAGCCGTGGTTCAAGGACGACGACCCCAGCAACGGCCAGGGGTTCGAGAGCGCCGTGGCGTTCGCGGTCGCCGGTGAGCTGGGCTTCGACCGGGACGAGATCGTCTGGCAGACGGTGAAGTTCGACACCGCCTTCGCGCCCGGCCCGAAGAAGTTCGACTTCGACATCAACCAGGTCTCGATCACCCCCGAGCGCTCGGAGGCGGTGGACTTCAGCAAGGGCTACTACACCGTCAAGCAGGCCGTGGTCGCCATCAAGGGCAGCAAGTACGCCAACGTGCAGACGCTCGCCGAGCTCAAGGACGCGAAGATCGGCGTCCAGATCGGCACGACCTCGTTCGACGCGGTCGGCAAGGGCATCCAGCCGAGCAACCAGCCCAAGGTCTACAACGAGCAGATCGACGCGGTGAACGGCCTGAAGAACGGCCAGGTGGAAGCGCTGGTCGTGGACCTGCCGACCGCGTTCTACGTGACCGCGGCGCAGGTGGAGAACTCCACGATCGTCGGCCAGTTCTCCTCGACCGGCGGCACGCCGGAGGAGTTCGGCCTGGTCATGGAGAAGGGCACGGCGCTCAAGGGCTGCGTGGACAAGGCCGTCGAGGCGCTGAAGTCCAAGGGTGAGCTGGCGAAGATCGAGCAGGAGTGGCTGAGCGCTGCGGCCGGTGCTCCCGAGCTGAAGTGAGTACGGCCGGCAAGCCCGGCACGAGCTGGGTCAAGAGCGGCAAGCAGATCGAACGGGAGCGGTTGAAGCGGCAGCGCGGCATGCGCTCGGCGTCGACCGCGACCGTTTCGACGATCATCTTCCTGGTCCTGGTGGTCTGGGGGGTCACGAACTCCCCGGGCTGGCCGCGGGTCGAGGAGACGTTCTTCAACGTCGACAAGTTCGTGGCCGCGCTCCCGGACGTGCTCGACGGCTTCCTGCTGAACATCAAGATCTTCCTGATCGCCGAGCCGCTGATCCTGATCGTCGGCCTGCTGGTGGCGCTGGCCCGCGGGCTGAAGGCGCCGGTCTTCTTCCCGCTGCGCTGCCTGGCGATCGCCTACACCGACATCTTCCGCGGCATCCCGACGATCCTGCTGATCTACTTGGTCGGCTTCGGCCTGCCGGCGCTGCGGCTGCAGGGCATCCCGACGGATGAGGCGACGCTGGGCATCATCGCGCTGACCCTCTCCTACGGGGCCTATGTCGCGGAGGTCTTCAGGTCGGGCATCGACTCGATCCACCCGAGCCAGGTGAACGCCGCCCGCAGCCTCGGTCTGTCGTACGGCAAGACGATGCGCTTCGTCGTGCTGCCGCAGGCGGTGCGCCGGGTCGTCCCGCCGCTGCTGAACGACTTCGTGTCGCTCCAGAAGGACACCGCCCTGGTGGCGACGATCGGCGCGATCGAGGCGCTGCGGCAGGCGCAGATCCACACCGCCAAGTCCTTCAACTACACCCCGTACCTGGTCGCGGCGCTGCTGTTCGTCCTGCTGACGATCCCGATGGCGCGCTTCACCGACTACCTGGCGGCTCGATCGCAGAGGCGGCGCGGAGCATGAGTGTCCTGAAGATCGAGGGGCTGCGGAAGAGCTTCCACGGCCACGACGTGCTCAAGGGCATCGACCTGGAGGTGCGCTCGCACGAGGTGGTCTGCCTGATCGGCGCGTCGGGCTCGGGCAAGTCGACGCTCCTGCGCTGCGTGAACCTGCTGGAGGAGGTGGACGACGGCGCGATCTACCTGGAGGGCAAGGAGATCACCGACCCACGGGTGAACGTGGACGACGTCCGCAAGCGGCTGGGCATCGTCTTCCAGGCCTACAACCTTTTCCCGCACATGACCGTGCTCGACAACATCACGCTGGCGCCGCGCCAGGTGCACAAGGTGACGCGCAAGGCGGCCGAGGAGCAGGCCCGGACTCTGCTCGCGCGCTTCGGGCTGGAGGGCAAGGCGGACGCCTACCCCGACCAGCTCTCCGGCGGGCAGCAGCAGCGGGTGGCGGTCGTCCGGGCGATGGCCACGCAGCCGACGCTGTTGCTGCTGGACGAGATCACCTCGGCGCTCGACCCGGAGCTGGTGGTCGAGGTGCTCGGGGTGATCAGGGAGCTCAAGGCGACGGGCATGACCATGGTCATGACCACGCACGAGATGAGCTTCTGCCGGGAGATCGCGGACACGGTCTGCTTCCTCGACAACGGCGTGCTGGTGGAGAAGGGGGCGCCGGAGCAGATCTTCACCGATCCCGAGCAGCCTCGCACCCGTGAGTTCCTGCGCAGCGTGCTGGAGTCGGGGCGGTTCTAGCGGCGGTGCCTGCCCCGGCCCGTTGCCGCGCGCGGGGTCGCCAGGAGGCTGTGGCGCCTGCCGTACAGGAGGTAGACCACGAGTCCGAACGCCATCCACACCGCGAAGGACACCCAGGTCGCGACCTTGAGGTTCACCATGAGCCACAGGATCGCCAGCAACGACAGGATCGGCACCCAGGGGTGCAGCGGGGCGCGGAAGTCGCCCGACAGGTCCGGACGGCTCCGCCGGATGACCAGCACCCCGGCGGAGACCGCCAGGAACGCGCACAGGGTGCCCATCACGACCAGCTCCTCCAGCGCGGGCAGCGGGGCGAAGAGGGCGAGGCCGATGGCGATGAGCCCGATGAGCGCGGTGATCCGGGCGGGGGAGCGGTAGCGGCTGAGCCCGGCCAGGCGGCGGGGGAGCAGGCCGTCGCGGGCCATGGAGAACAGCACGCGGGTCTGCCCGACGATCAGCACGAGGATGACCGTGGTCAGTCCGAGCACCGCGCCGACGTTGACCACGTGGACCATCCAGCCCGCGCCGGCCTGCCGGAAGCCGCTGGGCAGGGGCGCGTCGACCGAGATGGCGGTGTGCGGGACCATGCCGACCATGACCAGGGCGACGCCGATGTAGATGAGCGTCGCGACGACCAGGCTGCGGATCATGCCCTGCGGGATGGTGCGCGGCGCGTCGGCGGCCTCCTCGGCGGCGGTGGCGACGATGTCGAAGCCGATGTAGGCGAAGGCGATCGCGGGCGCCGCGGCGAAGACGCCGACCCAGCCGAAGGTCGTGCTCGTGCCGAGGACGAAGTCGATGATCGTGTCCGGCGGCGCGGAGGACGGCTTGGGATCGACCACGAAATCGCCCAGGTTGGCCGGGTCGAAGTTCAGGAAGCCGACCACGATGACCGCGCCGATGGCCACCAGCTTGGCGGTGACTGATCCACAGGGCCCGCAGCCCGATCCGGGTGCCGAGGATGACCAGCGCGGACAGAGCCAGCAGGATGCCGACCGTCAGCACTTTGGAGGTCACCGCGGGCGCGGGCACGCTCAGCCCGAGATCGGTGACCGCGCGCACCGCGAACGACGACCAGATGTCGGCGACCACCGCGGCGGCGAGCTGCATCTCCAGCACCAGCGCCCAGCCGATGATCCACGCCCACACCTCGCCGAAGACGACGTAGGTGATCGTGTAGGCGCTGCCGGAGGAGGGGATGGCCGAGGCCATCTCGGCGAAGCAGAGGCAGGCCAGCATGCACGCGATGCCGGCGATCATGAAGGAGAGGATCACGCCCGGCCCGGCGGTGGTGGCCGCCTGGCGGCCGGCGATGCTGAAGATGCCGGCGCCGATCATCACGCCCAGGCCGAGCACGACGAGATCACTGGGACGGTAGGCCTCGTCGAGGCGGTGCCGGGCGCCGGTGCGTAACCCGGTCACCTCACCGGGCGGCAGCCGACGCAGGATCGTGGTCACGACACACCACCCGCCCATCGGCACGCACGCCTAGCTGAAGCCTCGTTTCATGGACAGTGCCTTACCACTCGGCCAACTAGCAAGCACGGCAGGGTTACGCCCCCGTAACCAGCCAGGCGCGGCCGCGGGCGCGGGTCCCCAGGGCCACCAGCCGGGCGAGCATCCACACGCCCAGCGCGCACCACAGGACCACCAGGCTGCCGCTCCACGCCGCCACCGCGGCGGCCGGCAGGTAGGCGATCGTGTTCCAGACGCCGGCCCATGCCAGGTAGCGCTGATCGCCCGCGCCGATGAGCACGCCGTCCAGCACGAACACCACGCCGCAGAGCGGCTGGAAGAGCACCACCGGCCACAGTACGGCCAGCAGCTCGGCCGTGACCTGGGCGTCCGCCGCGAACAGACCGGGCAGCAGCGGGCGTACGGCAAGCACGAGCAGCCCGAGCACCGCCCCCGACCACACGCCCCACACCACCATGCGCCTGGTCGCCGCCCTGGTCTCGGCGACGTCCCCGGCGCCCAGGCTGCGGCCGGTGATGGCCTGCCCGGCGATCGCGATGGCGTCCAGCGCGAAGGCCAGCAACGACCAGATCTGCGAGGCGATGGCGAACGCGGCCAGCTCGGGACGGCCCATCCGGGTGGCGACGACCGTGGCGACCAGGAGCACGATGCGCAGGCAGATGGTACGGACGAGCAACGCCAGCCCGGCCGAGCCTGCGGCCTTGATGCCCCGCAGGTCCGGCAGCCACGTCGGCGCGCGGCGCAGCACCACCACGAGGTACACCGCCGCGCCCAGCGTCTGGGCGATCACCGTGCCCCAGGCCGAGCCGGCGATCCCCCAGTCCATCCACAGGACGAACCAGGCATTCAGCACAGCGTTCAGCACGAACGAGCCGATCGCCACCACCAGCGGGGTCACCGTGTCCTGCAGCCCGCGCAACACGCCCGTGCCGGCCAGGACCACCAGCATGCCCGGGGTGCCGAGCAGGCTGATCCGCAGGTAGGTGACGGCCATGGCGGTCTGGTCCGGCGCGGCGCCGAACAGCTCCACGATCGCCGGGGCCAGCGGCCAGCCCAGCGCGATCAGCGCCACGCCGATCCCGATCGCCAGCCACAGCCCGTCCACCCCGCTGCGCATCGCCCGGTCCAGGTGGCCCGCGCCGGTCAGCCGGGCCACCGAGGCCGTCGTGCCGTAGGCCAGGAACACGCACAGGTTGACCACCGTGGTCAGCACCGCGCCCGCGACGCCCAGCGCGCCCACCGCCGTCGTGCCCAGCCCATGGCCGACGATGGCGTAGTCGGCGATGAGGAAGAGCGGCTCGGCGACCAGGGCGCCGAAGGCCGGTACGGCAAGCCGCAGGATCTCGCGGTCCCTGGCTGTAATGGGCATAGGACTAGTATGGCCCTTACTCGGCGTGTCGGTTCAACTTTCTTTCCTCCACAGGGAGTGGATAGTATCTGCCCTGGTCACATCGGTGCTGTGGATGATCGGCCGGAGTTATCCCCAGGACGTTCCACAGCCCGTCCCCACCCCCTGCACAGCTTGACCACAGCCTTGTCCACAGGTCGCGTTGCCGATTGCCTCAGGTGCCGCGAAACTGTCACTCGCGCTGCTTAGAGTGCTATCGAGAGTTTGTTCGAAAGGGGGTCGATCTCGTGGACGAGGAACCGTCCGGCCCCTCCTTCGAGCGCACCCCGCCGCACAACATCGAGGCCGAGCAGTCGGTGCTCGGCGGCATGCTGCTGTCCAAGGACGCCATCGCCGACGTCATCGAGCTCATCCGGGGCGACGACTTCTACCGGCCCGCCCACCAGATGATCTACGACGTCATCACCGACCTCTACGGCCGCGGCGAGCCCGCCGACGCCGTCACCGTCTTCGACGAGCTGCAGAAGCGCGGCGAGATGGCCCGCGTCGGCGGCGCCGCCTACCTCCACACCCTCACCGCCGTCGTCCCCACCGCCGCCAACGCCGGCTTCTACGCCCGTATCGTCCGCGAGCAGGCCATCCTCCGCCGCCTCATCGAGGCCGGCACCCGTATCGTCTCCTTCGGGTACGGCGGGCAGAACGAGGAGGTCGACGACCTCGTCGACCGGGCCCAGGGCGAGATCTACAAGGTCACCGAGCGCCGTACCTCCGAGGACTACATCCCCCTCGCCGAGATCATGCCCGGCGCTCTGGACGAACTCGAGGCCATCGGCAGCCGTAGCGGCCAGATGGTCGGCGTCCCGACCGGCTTCCAGGACCTCGACCAGCTCACCAACGGCCTCCACCCGGGCCAGATGATCGTCGTCGCCGCCCGCCCCGCCATGGGTAAGAGCACCCTGGGACTGGATTTCGCCCGCTCTGCGGCCATTCGCCATGGGATGACCACGGTCATCTTCTCCCTGGAAATGTCGCGCAACGAGATCACCATGCGTCTGCTCTCGGCCGAGGCCCGGGTGGCGCTGCACTCGATGCGGTCCGGCACGATGACCGACGACGACTGGACCAGGCTGGCCCGGCGGATGAGCGAGGTCGCCGAGGCGCCGCTGTTCATCGACGACTCGCCCAACATGTCGATGATGGAGATCCGCGCCAAGTGCCGCCGTCTCAAGCAGCGGCACGACCTGCGCTTCGTGGTCATCGACTACCTCCAGCTGATGAGCTCGCCGAAGAAGACCGAGAGCCGCCAGAACGAGGTCTCCGAGATCTCCCGGTCGATCAAGCTGCTGGCCAAGGAGCTCGAGGTCCCGGTGATCGCGATGTCGCAGCTCAACCGTGGTCCGGAGCAGCGAGCCGACAAGCGCCCGGCGGTGAGCGACCTGCGTGAGTCGGGCTGCCTGACGGCCGGCACGCGGATCATGCGGGCCGACACCGGTGCTGAGGTCACGCTGGGCGAACTGCTGGAGGCAGGCGCGCGGGACGTCCCGGTGTGGTCGCTGGACGAGCGGCTCAAGCTGGTGCCGCGCACGATGACGCACGTCTTCCCGAGCGGGGTCAAGCAGGTCTACCGGGTTCGCCTGCGGTCGGGTCGCGAGGTGGAGGCGACGGCCAACCATCCGTTCCTGACCTATGACGGCTGGCGGGCGATCGGCGATCTCGTGGCGGGCACTCGGGTCGCCGTGCCCCGGCACGTGCCACCGCCGCTTGAGCTGAAGTCCTGGGACGAGGATGAGCTGGTCTTGCTGGCGCATCTGATCGGGGACGGGTCCTTCGTGCGGCGGCAGCCGATCCGGTACGCGAGCACCGATGAGGCCAATCTCAGGGCGGTGACCGAGGCGGCGGCCCGGCGCTTCGGGATCACGGCGGTCCGCGACGAGCACGAGGCGGCGCGGTGCACGTCGCTGCGGTTGCCCGCGCCCTTCCGTCTGACGCACGGCCGGCGCGACCCGGTGGCGGCCTGGCTCGACGGGCTGGGCCTGTTCGGGCTCAGGAGCCACGAGAAGTTCCTGCCCGAGGGCCTCTTCGCCCTCCCCAAGCTCCAGGCGGCGAGCTTCCTGCGGCACCTGTGGGCGACCGATGGGTGCGTCTGGTGGGACGAGAAGCAGGGCCAGGCCCGCATCTACTACGCCTCGACCAGCCGGCGTCTCATCGATGACGTGGCGCGCCTCCTGCTGCGCTTCAACGTGATGACCCGGGTGAAGGTGGTCCGCAAGGGCGAACACCGGCCCGGGTACCAGCTCGTCATCGCCGGGGCGGAGAACCAGCTCCGCTTCCTCGACGACATCGGCGTGTTCGGCGGACGGGGCGAGATGGCCCGGCTGTGCGCCGACCGGCTGCGTGGCGTGACCCCGAACACGAATGTCGACACGATCCCCACGGAAGTGTGGGACCGGGTGCGCGGGGTGTTGTCGCAGCGGGAGATGACGCAGCGGGAGTTCTCCGCGGCGATGAACGTCCAGCACAGCGGGTCGGCGGTGTGGAAGCGCGCGCCGAGCCGGGAGCGAGTCGGCCGGATCGCGCAGGTGCTCGACGCCTCCGACCTGGAACTGCTCGCCACCAATGACGTGTTCTGGGACGAGGTCGACAGCGTCGAGCCGTTGGGAGAGCAGCCGGTCTACGACGCGACCGTGCTCGGCACCCACAACTTCGTGGCCAACGGCATCTCGGTCCACAACAGCATCGAGCAGGACGCGGACATGGTCATCCTGTTGCACCGGGAGGACGCCTACGAGCGGGAGTCGCCGCGGGCGGGTGAGGCGGACCTGATCGTGGCCAAGCACCGTAACGGTCCGACCGCGACGGTGACGGTGGCCTTCCAGGGTCACTACAGCCGGTTCGTGGACATGGCCCAGCACTGACCCAGGCATACGCGCCCTTCCACTGGACCCCAGGCAGAGGCCAGGTTCAGGACTGGCCTCCGGCGGAACGCTCAGGTGAGGAGGCCTCGGCGGTAGCCTTCGCCGACGGCGGCGGCGCGGTCGCGGACGCCGAGTTTGTCGTAGATGTGGAGCAGGTGGGTCTTGATGCTGGCCTCGCTGATGAAGAGCTTGGCGGCGGCCTGGCGGTTGGAGGCGCCGTCGGCGACCAGGGAGAGGACCTGGAGTTCGCGGTCGGTGAGGGCGACCTTGGCGGGTTTGCGGACCTGGCCCATGAGGCGGCCGGCGACGGAGGGGGACAGGACCGGTTCGCCGGCGGCGGCGGCGCGGACGGCGCGGAGGAGTTCGTCGGTGGGGGCGTCCTTGAGGAGGTAGCCGGTGGCGCCGGCCTCGATGGCGGGCAGGACGTCGGAGTCGCCGTCGAAGGTGGTCAGGACGAGGGTCTTGATGTGCGGGTGGGAGCGGCGCAGCGCGGTGATGGCGGTGACGCCGTCCATCTCCGGCATGCGGAGGTCCATGAGGACGATGTCGACCTGGAGGGCGGCGGCGCGGTCGAGGCCCTCACGGCCGTTGGCTGCTTCGCCGGCGACCTCTAGGTCGGGTTCGGCTTCGAAGACGGCGCGCAGGCCGTCGCGGACGATGGGGTGGTCGTCGACGATGAGGAGGCGGATCACTGGGGGTTTCCTTCGAGGGCGGGGACGGTGTCTCCTGCGGGGACGGTGTCTCCTGCAAGGACGGCGTCTTCTCCGGGGGTGGGGGTACCCCTGTGAGCGGGGGTGCTTTGGAGGGCGGGGACGGTGGCGCTGACGGCGGTGCCTTCGCCGGGCGTGCTCTCGATCTCAAGGGAGCCGCCGACGCCACGCAGCCGCTGCCGCATGCTGCTGAGGCCGAAGCCCTTGCCGTCGTGGGTGTCCTGGATGCCGATGCCGTCGTCGCGGATGTCGAGGAGGACGAGGGTGCCGGTGTAGGAGAGGGTCAGGCCGGCCCGGGTGGCGCCGGCGTGCTTGGCGACGTTGGCCAGGGCTTCCTGGGCGACACGGAAGAGGGTGACCTCGATGGCGGGGCTGAGCGGGACCCGGTCGCCGGTCACCTCGACGTGCAGGTCCACGCCGGTGGTCTGCGACCAGTTACGGGCCAGGGTGGTCATGGCGTCGGGCAGGTGGGCGTTCTCCAACTGGTGGGGCTGGAGGGCGGCGACGGAGCGGCGGGCTTCGGTGAGGCTGTCGCGGGCGAGGTTCAGGGCGAGCTCGACGTGGGTGTCGGCGTTCTCGACGCGCTGGGCGGCACGGAGCTGGGTGATGATGCCGGTGAGGCCCTGGGCGAGGGTGTCGTGGATCTCGCGGGCCATGCGCTGGCGTTCGTCGAGGATGCCGGCCTGATGCGCCTGGGTGAGGAGCTGGGCGTGCAGGTCGGCGTTCTCCTCCAGGGCGGTCTGGAGGTCGGTGACCGCTTTCCGGTACTTGCGCTGCCGGTCCTCGATGCGGATGCCGGCGATGGCGCCGCCGCCGATGGCGACGGTCTGGACGGCGACGATCGCCAGGTGGAAGGCGATGAGCTGGACAGTGGCCTGGGACCAGTCGAGGGTCGAGCCGTACACGATGCAGGAGGTGGCGGCGACGGCGGCGAAGGTCCACTTGGAGGGGGCGAAGTTCGCGGCGAGGAAGAAGCCGGAGATGCAGTAGATGACGAAGATCGGGTCGTGGAAGGACAGCAGGGCGGCGGTCGCCAGGACGCCGGCGAAGTGAACGCTGACGAAGGCCCGGCGCCCGCGCACCTCGGCGGGTACGAGGAGGCGGGCGCCGAGGATCCAGGCGAGGGCCAGGGCGGTGAAGGCCAGCGTACGGAGCACCCCGCCGGTCGGCTGGTCGGGCGTGGCCAGGCTGATGGCCAGGGAGGCGGCGAGGGTGACGAAGGGGACGATCTCCACGAGCCGCTCGAAGCGTCGTTCCCACTGGGAAGGGGGGAAGGGATCGTTCATCGGGGGCTACCCCTCCTGTCAGGTATGGACGGGTTTCACCTGGTCGCAGCAGTTGAGGAGGAGTTTAGGCGGATGGGGAGAAGGATGGCATAGCCGTACATGAGCAGTCCCAGAGCGATCATGAAGATGATGGTGGGCCACTGCCAGATCGGCGGGAGGTGCAGCGCGAGGAACCACACGGGCTCCTCGACACCGAAGATCTTCATGAACATCGGCACGAGCCCCTGCGGGAACAGCGGGAGCCAGGCGATGGCGTAGCAGAACGTGACGCCGATGCGGTGCACGAGCGGCAGCTCGGCGGTGGCGGACTCGGCCGGCTGGGGCGGCGGGCCGTACTTCATCAGGTTGAGCAGCTCGATCCCGCGCTTCTCCAGCCGGCGGTAGGCGATCCTGCCGAGGCCCCAGGCGCTGAGCGCGCCGGTCAGCAGGCCGGTGGCGACGCCGGCCCAGGGGTCGAGGAGGATGGCGCCGGCCGCGGGCAGGGCGGTGGCGGGGACGGCGAAGAGCACGAGCCAGGCGAGGCTGGTCTCGGCGGTCTCGTCGGCGCCGGTGCTGAGCGGGTTGCCGCCGCGCTTGTGCGGGTCGGTGCCGGGGACCAGCGAGGTGACGGCGAGCAGGACGATGACGCCGGCGCCGCCGCCGAGCAGGGCGGGGAGCAGGCCGAGCACCCACGGCCAGGCCCAGGTCTCCCCGCTGACGAGGGTGCCGGCCAGGGACAGGACGACTGCGGCCGGGCCGATGACGAGCAGCCAGGCCAGTTGCCGCCCGCGGACGTCGGCGCGTTCGGCGCCGGGTGTCATGAGGGTGAGCCAGAGGGCGGTGCCGTCGCTGCCGTAGAGGTTGGCCGAGCTGGCGGCGGCCATCACGATCGCGATGAGCCCGATGAAGGGGACCATGATCCAGGCGTCGATGGTGACCAGCAGCAGCGGGGTGATCAGGGCGTAGGAGAAGGCGGTGGCGAGGAGCTGGATGCGGACGAGGTCGCGCCACCAGGCGCGCAGTTCCTTGGCGGCGGTGATGCGGGCGCCGCTGGTGGTGGCCGGAAGGGGCCGGGGTGCGCCGCGGCGGGGCGGGACGCCGCCTCGGGCGGAGGAGACGACGCGGCGCGCCAGCAGGGCGGACCAGGCGGCCAGCAGCAGGGCGATCACGACGACGCCGCCGACGAGGATGGCGAGCGCGACGGGCCAGGAGGCCTCGATCGCGGCCACGCCCCAGCCGGAGGGCAGGGCGCGCAGGAGGCGCTGGATCCAGCTGTCGGAGCCGCCGAGGGCGATGACGAGGGCCCAGCCGTTGCTGCACAGGGCGATGGCGGTGCCGACCACGATGCCGACGGCGGCCGCGGTGGCGCGGGAGCGGACGAACAGTCCGATGAGCGCGATGATGACGCGGGAGAGCATGATCATCGTGACGAGGGTGGTGACGGCCGCGACCAGGCCGATGAGCACGCCGGTGGGGCCGTAGCGCCAGCCGTACACGGGGAGTGAGAGCAGGGCGAGGAGGTTGACCGCGGGGGCGGGGCCGGCGAAGGCGCCGGCGAGCAGGGCCGCCGCGATCCGGCGCGGCGGGGCCGGGAGCATGGAGAAGTACTCGGGGCGCAGGGACTCGTTGCCGCCGCCGATGAGGATGGGGCCGAAGATCCAGCCGGAGAGCCAGGCGGCGAGGGTGAGGGGCAGGTGGGCGGGCCACAGGACGGCGACGGCGATCGTGCCGATGGCCAGGGCCAGCCCGACCGTGACGCCGGTGTAGAGGTTGGTGGCGTTGTCGCCGCGCAGGGTGTTGCGCATGAGGGTGAGCCGCAGCCGGATCATGTGCTGGGCCAGGGCGGCCGGGCGGGGGGTCAGGAGGTGAGCCATGCCAGCCCCTCCGTTCCGCCGGTGCGGGCGCCGACGAGTTCGACGAAGGCGTCTTCCAGGGTTCCGGAGCCGCGGACCTCGTCCAGGGGGCCGGCGGCCATGACGCGGCCGTCGGAGATGACGCCGACGTGGTCGCAGAGCTGTTCGACGAGGGCCATGACGTGGCTGGAGATGATCACCGAGCCGCCGTTGGCGGTGAACCGGCGCAGGATGGCCCGGATCGTGGCGGCGGAGACGGGGTCGACGGCCTCGAAGGGCTCGTCCAGGACGAGCAGGCGGGGCGCGTGCAGCAGGGCCACGGCCAGGCCGATCTTCTTGCGCATGCCGGTGGAGTACTCGATGACCAGGGTGCGCTCGGCGGAGTCGAGTTCGAGGACCTGGAGGAGTTCGTCGGTGCGCTCGGCGACGACGGCGGGGTCCATGCCGCGCAGCAGGCCGAGGTAGGTGAGGACCTCGCGGCCGGTGAGCCGTTCGGGCATGGAGTTGCCGTCGGGCAGCACGCCGATCAGGCCCTTGGCCTGGACGGTGTCGCGCCAGACGTCGACGCCGAAGATCTCGGCGCTGCCGGCGTCGGGGCGCAGCAGGCCGACGGCCATGGCCAGGGTGGTGGTCTTGCCGGCGCCGTTGGGGCCGACCAGGCCGTAGAAGGATCCGGCGGGGACGGTGAGGTCGAGGTCGGCGACGGCCACGTGGTCGCCGAAGACCTTGCGCAGTCCGGCGGTGCGGAGGGCGGGCTCCCGGTTGGTTGGCATGCCTTGAGCATCGCGCCGGGACGAAGGGTGGCGGATCGTCCGGACAGTGAGCTGGGTGGTGGATTCCGGCATCAACCGATCGGTTGATGCCGGAACCCACGCAGCCCGTCAGGCCAGGTAGTCCTGAAGCGTGATCGACCGGCTGGGGTGGCGGAGCTTGCTCATCGTCTTCGCCTCGATCTGCCGGATCCGCTCCCGCGTCACGCCGTACACCCGTCCGATCTCGTCCAGCGTCTTGGGCTGGCCGTCGGCCAGGCCGAAGCGCAGGGCGATGACGCCCGCCTCGCGCTCGGTGAGCCCGGCGAGGACCTCCCGCAGCTCCTCGCGGAGCAGGTCGTGCCCGATCACCTCGCTGGGGTCGCCGGCCTCGGCGTCCTCGATGAGGTCGCCGAGCTCCGTCTCGCCCTCGTCGCCGATCTGCACGCTCAGCGAGATCGGCTCTCGGGCGTAGCTCTTGATCTCCTTGACCCGCTCGGCGGTGAGCTCGGTCTGAAGGGCGATCTCCTCGTTGGAGGGCTCGCGGCCGAGCGAGTGGAACAGGTCGCGCTGCGCCCGGTTGACCTTGTTGATCAGCTCAGTCATGTGCACCGGGATGCGGATCGTGCGGGACTGGTCGGCCAGGGCGCGGCCGATCGCCTGCTTGATCCACCAGGTGGCGTAGGTGGAGAACTTCAGCCCGAGCTTGTGGTCGAACTTCTCCACCGCCCGCATCAGCCCGAGGTTGCCCTCCTGGATCAGGTCCAGCATGGGCAGGCCGCGTCCGGTCTGGCGCTTGGCGATCGAGACGACCAGGCGCAGGTTGGCCTCGATCATCTGGTCCTTGGCCAGCCGGCCGTCGGCGGCGATCCACTCGAGGTCGGCGCGGTCCTGGGCCGGGAGGCCGGCGGACTCGCGGTCGAGGCGGTCCTGGGCGAACAGGCCGGCCTCGATGCGCTCGCCGAGCGCCACTTCCTGCTGGGCGTCGAGCAGCCGGATCTTGCCGATCTGCTTGAGGTAGTCCTTGACCGGGTCGGCGGTCGCGGTCGGGGTCGCGGTGGTGGTGGCTGCCATGGGGACCTCCCGAAGGTGAGCGGACGTGCGGCGGGCGGCGGTGGTGCGGGAAACGGTCAGGTCGGCTCCTGGCTGGAGGTGGGCCGGGTCAGTAGGCGGCGCGGCGCGGGACTGCGGCGGTGCGGCGCGGGAGGTGGGGCCGTGGTGCGGGGCTCTGGTCAAGAGCCGGTACGGCGGAGCGGCGCGGCAACCGTGGCGTGTGCAGGCGAGCGGTGGCGTCGGTGATGGTGTCCGGAAGTTTGATCCGAATCGACTCTGGCATACAGCGCCTTCCATTGAGCGAAACTTGCGACGATGGTAAGATTACGACCGAAGCATCGGATCGTCAAGAGGAAATTTATGTCCGACGTAAAAATGCTCGGCCTGCGTGAGCTGAAGAAGCGCGAGACCCGCCAGGAGATCTCCGACAAGGCCACCCGCCTCTTCATCGACCAGGGCTTCGAGCAGACGACGATCGCCGAGATCGCCGAGGCGGCGCGGGTGGCCAAGAAGACGGTCACGAACTACTTCGCCCGCAAGGAGGACCTGGCCTTCGACCACCACGAGCAGTTCGTGGCCACGCTGGCGGCCATCGTCGCCGAGCGCGCGCCCGGCGAGTCGGCGCTGGCCGCGCTCAGGCGGGTCTTCCTGGAGGCGGCCGAGCGGCAGGATCCCATGCTCGGCTTCACCCGCGACGGCTTCGCGCGGATGATCGTGGACTCGCCGACGCTGGTGGCCCGGCTGCGGGAGCTGATGGAGCAGCGAGAGGAGGCCCTCGCCCGGCTGCTGGCCGCCGAGACGGGCGACGCGGAGGGCACGGTGTCCCGGCTGGTGGCGGTGCAACTGGCCGCTCCCTACCGGGTGCTGCTGCAGCGCATCATGGAGCTGACCCTGGAAGGGGTGGACAACGCGCGCATCGCCGAGGTCGTCGGGGCGGCGGCGCGGGAGGTGTTCGAGCTGATGGAGCCCTCGCTCGGGAGCTACGCGGTCAGGTCCTAGGGTGGCCGCGTGACGATTCGCGGCATGCTCTTCGACATCGACGACACGCTCTTCGACTACACCAGCTCCGAGCACTCGGCCGTCGTCGGCCATCTGACCGCCGAAGGCCTGCTGGGGCGTTTCCCCTCGCCGGAGGCGGCGGTGGCCAGGTGGCGGGACATCATGGAGGAGGAGTACGCGCGGTTCCTCGCCGGCGAGGTCACCTTCAAGGAGCAGCAGCGCCTCCGCACCGCGCGCTTCCTGGGCGAGCTCGGGATCGAGGCCGAGGATCCGGACGCGTGGTTCGCCGGGTACGCGGCCCGGCGCAACGAGAAGTGGTCCGCCTTCCCCGACGCGGCCCCGGCGCTCGAGGCGCTGGCCGGGCGCTACCGGCTGGGCCTGATCTCCAACTCCTCCATCGAGCACCAGCGCGGCAAGCTCAGCGCGATCGGGCTGAGCGGGTTCTTCGAGGAGAGCGTGATTCTCTGCTCGCACGAGTACGGCTGCGCCAAGCCGGACCCGCGCATCTTCGTAGCCGGGTGCGAGCTGCTGGGGATGGAGCCGGGCGAAGTGGCCTACGTGGGGGACAAGTACGACGTCGACGCCCTGGGCGCCAAGGCGGCCGGCCTGCGCGCCTACTGGCTGGACCGCAAGGCCGGCGGGACGCACGTCGAAGAGGGGATCACGGTGATCACCTCGCTGGCCGAGCTCGTGTGACCCATCAGACAGCCCGCCGGGAAACAAACGTGATCGTCGCGGTGCTCCACCAGATATGAGTATTTTGATCGCATATGACGGTTCTGAAGACGCCAAGGCGGCCATCGAGTACGCGGCCAAGCACCTGAAGCCCGAGCCGGTGGTCGTCCTGTCGGTGTGGGAACCCTTGCTGGTCCAGTTGCGGCACTACCCGGCCGCGGGCGCCGCGTTGCTGGCCGCCGATCCGTCGGCCGAGTCGCAGGCCGCGGCCGAGCACAACGCCGCCGAGGGCGCTGAGCTGGCCAAGCAGGCGGGGCTGACCGAGGTGAGCGCCCGGGCGGTGGCCGACACCGAGTCGATCTGGCGCACCATCCTGGACACCGCCGACGACATCGACGCCTCGGTGATCGTGACCGGGTCGCGTGGACTCAACGGGGTGGCGTCAGTGTTGCTCGGCAGTGTCTCCAACCACGTGCTCCACCACGCACGACGCCCGATCATGGTCGTCCCCAGGAAGGGCTGACCCGGCGGGGGGATTGAGCCGGGTGTCCAGCCTGCGGGCGCCCGGCCCCTGGTCGCCGAGCCGGTCGAACGGGTTGGCCAGGGCGCAGCGGTCGAGGGACAGGCAGCCGCAGCCGATGCAGTCGGTGAGGTCGTCGCGCAGCCGCTGGAGCTGCTCGATGCGGTCGTCGAGCTCGGTGCGCCAGGCGGCCGACAGGCGGGCCCAGTCGCCGCGCGTGGGGGTGCGCCCGTCCGGCAGGGTCGCCAGGGCGTCCTTGATGGTGTTGAGCGGGATGCCGAGGCGTTGCGCGAGCCGTACGAACGCCACCCGGCGCAGCGTGTCGCGGTGGTAGCGGCGCTGGTTGCCGGCGGTCCGCCGGCTGGTGATGAGCCCCTTGGACTCGTAGAAGTGCAGCGCAGAGACGGCGATGCCGCTGCGTTCGGCGAGCTGGCCGACGCTCAGCTCCTTGCTGTTCCACGGGACCTGGGACATCACAGCACCGGCCGGAAGTGGGTGACCAGGCGCCCGCCCTCGAAGACGTGCAGGGCGTAGGCGGGCGGGAGGTCGTAGGAGACCGGGACGCGCCCGCTGGTCTCGACCGGGGTGAGGCCGGTGGACAGCACGCCCGGCGCGACGATCACGGGGAGCCCGGCTAGCGTGCCGGAAGCGCTGGTGTGCGCGTGCCCGGTAAGCACGCCGGCCACGTTGGCGTGCCGGACCAGCAGGGCTTCGAGCCGCTCCACTGCCTGGAGCATGATCGAGTCGACGTACGGCACGCCCAGCTTGATCGGCGGGTGGTGGAAGCCGACGAAGGCCGGCAGGTCGGGGCGCTCGCCGAGCACCTCGTCGAGCCAGGCGAGGGCCTCGTCGCCGAGGTAGCCGTCGTCGCGGCCGGGCAGGCTGGAGTCGGCCAGCGCGATGGTCAGGTCCGGCAGCCGCAGCGCCTGGTTGACCGGGCCCAGCGCGGCGGTGAAAGCCTCCGGGTTCTGGTCGTGGTTGCCGGGGCAGACGATCACCGGCACGTCGCTCTTGAGCAGCGCGCGGGCGATCTCGTACTCCTCCGGCAGGGCGTGGTCGGCGATGTCGCCGGTGACCAGGATGGCGTCGAGCCGGCCGGGCAGCTCGTTGAGGTGGCGCAGCACCCGTTCGGTCCGCGGGACGCTCTGGTCGGTGGCGCCGATGTGGATGTCGCTGATGTGCGCGAATACGGCCATCTCAGGAGTCTAGAGCGGCGGGACGTGGACGCCGCGTTCGAAGAAGCTCTCCAGCACCACGATGGTCTGCGTGCTGGACACGCCCTCGACCTCGAACAGCCGCCTGAGCACCTGCTGCAGTTCGGCGGTGCTCGCCGTACGGACCTTGGCCAGCAGGGAGGCCGGCCCGGCGATGACGTGCGCCTCCTCGACCTCCGGGATCGCGCGCAGGGCGTCGGCCGTCCCGCCCATCCAGGTGTTCCCCTCGATCAGCACGTAGGCGAGCACGCCGCGCCCGGCGGCGGCCGGGTCGACCTCGACGGTGGTCCGCCGGATCACCCCGCGCTCGCGGAGTTTGCGCACCCGCTCGTGTGCCGCGGCCCCGGACAGGCCCACCGCGGCGCCGAGCGAGGCGTAGGAGCGGGTGGCGTCCTCCTGCAAGAGGCCTATCAGCGTTCGGTCGATCTCGTCCATTGCCATATGCTATCCGGTGAACATGGAGGTTTTCCGGATGGAATCCATGGTGGCCGAGTTTGAAGCTCTCGACCCGCGCTTCGAGGGCGTCGGCGGCGACGAGCGGGTGGAGCGCATCGCGACCGGGTGCCGCTGGGCCGAAGGCCCGACGTACGTGCCCGCCGGGCGCTACCTGGTCTGGAGCGACATCCCCAACGACCGGATGATGCGCTGGGACGAGATGACCGGCGCGGTCGGCGTCTTCCGCAGCCCGGCCGGCTACACCAACGGCCACACCCTCGACGCCCGGGGCCGGCTCGTCTCCTGCGAGCAGGGCAACCGCCGGGTCACCCGCACCGAGGCCGACGGCTCGATCACCGTCCTGGCCGACCGCTGGCGGGGCAAGCGCCTCAACAGCCCCAACGACGTGGTCGTGCGCTCCGACGGCAGCATCTGGTTCACCGACCCGAGCTACGGCATCACCAGCGACTACGAGGGCCCGGGCCGCGCCGAGAGCGAGATCGGCAACGACCAGGTCTACCGCCTCGACCCGGCCACCGGCGAGCTGACCGCCGTGGCGACCGACTTCATCCGCCCGAACGGCCTGGCCTTCTCGGCGGACGAGTCGCTCCTGTACGTCGTCGACACCCGCCGCAAGCACATCCGCGTCTTCGACGTCGACGCCGCGACCGGCGAGCTGAGCGGCAGCCGCGTCTTCGCCGACTGTACGGCAGGCAGCTTCGACGGCATCCGGCTCGACGACACCGGCCGGGTCTGGGCGGCGACGCACGAGGGCGTCCACTGCTTCGACCCGGACGGCACGCTGATCGGCCGCTTCCTGCTGCCGGAGAAGTGCTCGAACCTGGTCTTCGGTGGGCTCAAGCGCAACTGGCTCTTCGTCACCGCGTCGAGCTCGGTCTACGCGCTCATGACCAACGTGCGCGGCGCCGCCCCGGCCTACGCCCGCTAGCGCGCTCACTCCCAGCGGAACAGCCGGACCGCGAGGCCGCCGAAGAGCAGCACGCCCAGGGCGACCACCGCGAGGTGCGCGAGCTGCGGCGGCTGCCCGGACCAGGTGTCGCGCAGGGCCTGCACGAACGGCCCGGCGACGGAGTAGTCGCTGATCGTCTTGAGCGCCGGCGGCATGACGTCGCGCGGGATCCACATCCCGGCCATGAACAGCAGCGGGAACATCACCGCCGTCCCGATCAGCGGCGCCGACTTGGCGCTGGGTGCGACGGCGGCGATGAGCAGCCCGATCGCCATCAGCGCCGCGGTGCCGAGCAGCAGCACCGGCACGAAGGCCACCCCGGACGGCAGCGCCGAGCCGAACACCAGCCGGCCGGCCGCCAGCAGCACCACGACGGCGACCGCGCCGAGGGCCGTGTTGATCAGCAACTGCACGGTGAGCATGGCCGCCGGGCTGGCCGGCGTGGTCGACATCCGGCGCAGCACGCCCTGCTTGCGGTAGGTGGCCAGCACGCCGGGCAGCACGTTGAACGCCACCGTGCACAACGCCAGCAACATCATCGACACCGGCAACTGGACGTCGACGAAGCGCTCGCCGCCCAGGTTCGGGTCCGGCTTGCTCAGGTCGGGGATGTGGCCGAGCGCCACGAGCAGGGTGAGCGGCAGCCCGAGGGTGAACAGGATCGACCAGGGCTCCCGCAGGTGCAGCTTGGTCTCGGTGATGAGGATCTGCTTCATGCCAGCTTCTTTCCGGTGAGCGCGAGGAAGGCGTCGTCGAGGGTGGCCTGCTCGATGCGCAGGTCGGTGGGGACGATCCCGGCCGAGGCCAGGGCGAGGGTGACGGCGTGCGGCAGGTTGCCGGTGCCGGTGACCGCGATCTGGGCGCCGTCGCGGGCCAGGCCGGTCACCTCGGGCAGGCCGCGCAGCACCGACTCGTCGAACGGGCCGGACGGGCGGAAACGCAGCCGCTGCTCGCCGTTGACCCGGTCGATCAGTCCGACCGGGCTGTCCACGGCGACCACGCGCCCGGCGTCGATCACCGCGAGCCGGTCGCAGAGCCGCTCGGCCTCCTCCATGAAGTGGGTGACCAGCACGATCGTCACGCCGGAGTCGCGCACCTCGCGGATGAGGTCCCAGGTCTCGCGCCGGGCCGCCGGGTCGAGCCCGGTGGTCAGCTCGTCCAGGATCGCCACGCGGGGCCGGCCGACCAGGGCCAGCGCGATGGACAGCCGCTGCTTCTGGCCGCCCGACAGCTTGCCGAAGTAGGCCTCGCGCTTGGCGGTCAGCCCCACCCGGTCGAGCAGGTCGCCGGGTCGCTCGCCGTAGAAGGAGGCGAACAGCTCCAGCGCCTCCCAGACCTTGATCTTCTCCGGCAGTTCGGAGCTCTGGAGCTGGACGCCGAGAATGCGGCGGATCTCGCGCCGCTCGGTGAGCGGGTCGAACCCGGCGATCCGGATCGTGCCGCCGTCGGGCGAGCGCAGCCCGGACAGGCACTCGACCGTGGTGGTCTTGCCCGCTCCGTTCGGGCCGAGCACGCCGAAGATCTCGCCCTCGGCGACGGAGAAGCTGACGTCGTCGACCGCGACGTGGTCGCCGTAACGCTTGTGGAGCTTGGTGACTTCGATGAGGGCCATGGCCAGAACGCTAGGAAGCGCGCTCGGTCCCCGGTATGCGGCTGGGTGCCGGGAAGGGTGTACCTAGCTGCAATACCGGATGGGCGGCGACATCGAGGACACTTGGGACATGCCCCGGGTCCTCTCCCTCCTCGCCATGATCGTCGTGCAGGTCGTCGTCCTGGCGATGTCCATGGTGGTGCTGGTGTTGTGTTTCGGGCTCGGCCTGGTCTTCCTGTTCCCGCCGCAGGCGATGGCCATCCGCCGGTTGGCCGAGCGTACCCGGCGGATCGCCGGGATCGCCTCGCCGTACCGGCCGGCGCCCCCGCCGCCGCGGCCCGGCGCCGACGGCTGGTACCGCTCCGACCGCACGCTCTACAAGACGCCGCGTATCCCGGCCTGGAACAACCGCTGGAAGTGGCTGCTGCACGACCCGCAGACCTGGCGGGACGCGTTCTGGCTGCTGCTCGACCCGCCGGTCAAGGTGCTGATGGCCCCGATGCTGCTGCTCGTTCCGGGCCGCGGCCTGCGGGTCTACCGGGCATGGGCCGAGCTGCTGCTCGGGCACACCGAGAGCAGCCGGCTGGCCGGCGAGGTGCGGCACCTGACCCAGGTGCGCAGCCTGGTCAACGACTCGCAGGCGGCCGAGATGCGGCGCATCGAGCGTGACCTGCACGACGGCACCCAGGCCCGCCTGGTCGCGCTCGGCCTGACCCTCGGCGCCGTCGAGGAACTCGTCGACAAGGACCCGGTCGCGGCCAGGGCGCTGGTCGTCAAGGCCCGCGAGGCCTCCGCCGAGGCGCTCGTCGAGCTGCGCCGCGTCGTCCGCGGCATCCACCCGCCGGTGCTGGCCGAGCGCGGCCTGGCCGACGCCGTCCGGGCGCTCGCGCTGGACTGCCCGCTCCCGGTCGAGGTCACGGTGGACCTGGCCCAGCGGCCCTCCTCGCCGGTCGAGGCCGCCGCCTACTTCGCCGTCAGCGAGCTGCTCAACAACGCGGTACGGCACGCCGACGCCACCTCGGTGCGGGTGGACGTCAGCCATCGTGGCCCCGACCTGCGCATCACCGTCACCGACGACGGCCACGGCGGCGCCGACCCGGACAACGGCAGCGGCCTGTACGGCATCGAGCGCCGCCTGGCCGCCTTCGACGGCGTGGTCGCGCTGAACAGCCCGCCCGGCGGCCCGACCACGGTGACGCTGGAGTTCCCGAAGGTGCTGTCCGACCACTGGGCGAGCGCCCTGCCGCGGATGCCGAGGTGGAAGGCGATCGTGGTGGCCACCTGCTGGCTGACCGCCTGGCTGCCGACCTTTCCTCAGGGCATCGTGGCCGGGGTGCTGAAGGCGCTGGCGGTGCCGGAGAAGTCGTGGTTCCTGGCCCTGCACCTGCCCGAGCCGTGGCAATGGCCGATGATCGTCTTCATGATCCTGCTGGGAGCCTCCATGTACGTCCTCGCCTCGCTGCTGTCGGCCCAGGCGGTGCGCGCGTGAACCGCGTGCTCGTCGCCGAGGACCTCTACCTGCTCCGCGACGGCCTGGTCCACCTGCTGCAGGCGCACGGCTTCACCGTCGTGGCCGCGGTCGAGAGCGGCCCCGAGCTGTACAAGGCCCTCATCGAGCTGCGGCCGGACGTCTCCATCGTGGACGTACGGCTGCCGCCCACCTTCACCGACGAGGGCCTGCAGGCCGCGCTCGCCGCCCGCGAACGCATCCCGGGCCTGCCGATCCTGGTGCTCTCCCAGCACGTCGAGCAGCTCTACGCGGGCGAGCTGCTCGCCGACGGCGCGGGCGCGATCGGGTACCTGCTCAAGGACCGGGTCTTCAACGCCGGCCAGTTCGTGGACGCGGTGCGCCGGGTGGCGGCCGGCGGCACCGCCATGGACCCGGAGGTGATCGCCAAGCTGCTGGCGCGCAACCGGCGCGACGAGCCGCTGGGCAGCCTGACGCCGCGCGAGCGCGAGGTCCTGGAGGCGATGGCCGAGGGCCGTTCCAACGCGGCCATCTCGCAGCGGCTCTTCCTGAGCGAGAGCGCGGTGGCGAAACACACCGCCTCGATCTTCGGCAAGCTCGACCTCGTGCCGTCCGACGACGACAACCGCCGGGTACTGGCCGTTCTGGCGTACCTGAACGCTGCCAACCGCGGCTAGCCTGGGGGCGCGCGCACGCCTGAGGGGCCGCTGAGCCGGGGCTGACTCCCGCTTCTGTCGGTGGGGCCAGATATTTTTCTCTCATGGCCCGCTGGACGAAGGGGTAGATCACGTGAAAATTCGGGTGAGTCGCGATGTGCTGGCCGAGGCCGTGGCTTGGGCGGCGCGGGTCCTGCCCAGCCGCCCCGCCGCGCCGGTGCTCTCCGGCCTGCTGCTGGAGGCGGGCGAGGAGCTCACGCTCTCGGCCTTCGACTACGACGTCTCGGCCCAGGCCACGGTCGACGCCGACGTCTCCGAGCGGGGCAGCGTGCTGATCCCCGGCAAGCTGCTGGCCGAGATCACCCGTGCGCTGCCGGGTGACAGCGTCGAGCTGGTGACCGAGGGCGCCGAGGCGGTGCTGACCTGCGGGTCGGCCGAGTTCGGGCTGGTCACCATGCCGGTCGAGGACTTCCCCACCATGCCCAAGATGCCACCGGTCATCGGCCACATCGGCGGCGGCGTCTTCGCCTCGGCGGTGAGCCAGGTGGCCCCCGCCGCCAGCCGGGACGACACACTGCCGATGCTCACCGGCATCCGGGTGGACATCGAGGGCGCGGAGGTCGCGATGGCGGCCACCGACCGCTACCGCATCGCCGCCCGCGACTTCACCTGGCGTCCGGCGCAGGCCGACGCGGCGGTCTCGGCGATGGTCCCGGCACGCGTGCTGGTCGAGGTGGCCAAGTCGCTGCGCGGCGGCGAGGTGGCGATCGCCATGGGCGGCGGCGTGGCCGGCTTCGAGAGCGTGGGCCGCAGCACCACCGTGCGCCTGCTCGACGAGCAGTTCATCGACTACCGCGCGCGGCTGCAGAGCGACTGGTCGATCAAGGCCGACGTGCGGGTGGCGCCGTTCATCGACGCCATCAAGCGGGTCGCGCTGGTCGCCGAGCGCAACACCGCGATCCGGCTGACCTTCACCCAGGGCCAGGTCAAGATCCAGGCGGGCGGCGGCGAGCTGGGGCGCGGCGTCGAGGTGCTCGACTGCGAGCTGCGGGGCGACGACATCCAGATCGGGTTCCAGTCGCACTTCCTGCTCGACGGGCTGAGCGGCGTCGAGTCGGAGTTCGCGCGCATCGCGATGGACTCGCCGACGCGTCCCGCGCTCGTCTCCGACGTGCCGGGTGACGCCCAGCCCGCCTTCCGCTACCTGGTCATGTCGCTGCGCCTCGGCTGATCTCCACCAGCTTGCGCAGGGTCGCCTTGAACGCGGCGAACTCCTGCTCACCGACCGCTTCGGCGTAGCGTCGCTCGATCCCGGCGACGACCTCGTCGGAGCGGTTCATGCGTTCCACGCCCTTGGCCGTGGGCACCACCAGCTTGGCCCGCCGGTCGCTCGGATCCGGCCGGCGTTCGACGAAGCCCAGCTCCACCAGCTCGTCGATCAGCGTGCCGATGACCTGCTTGTGCTGGCCCGACAGGGTCGCCAGGTCGGTCGCGCGGCTGCCCTCCTCGTCCAGATAGGCCAGCACCGCGCCGTGTTTCGGCCCCGGCCCCTGCCGGTCGTCCAGGTCACGGACCATGTCCCGCTGCAGGCCGAAGAGCAACCGGGCCACCAGGATCCCCAGGTCGGGATCGGTCTGCTTGCGCTCGCTCCGCCTCACGCCGCCTCCAAATTAGTCACTGATATTGACTGTCACTAAAACTGACTATATGGTCTTCTCATGACCATCCTGATCACCGGTGCTACCGGAAACGTGTCGTCCGCCCTGATCCGCGCGCTGCCCTCCACAGAGAATGTACGAGTCCTGGTGCGTGACCCGGCAAGGGCTCCCGAGGGCGTGGAAGTGTTCGTGGGCGACCTCGACCACCCCGAGACGCTCACCGAGGCGTTTGACGGGGTCGAGACCCTGTGGCTGCTGACCGCGATGGGCCCCAGCTCGCCGCACGCCAGCGGCAATGCGGTCTGGGCGGCTCGCCAGGCGGGGGTCAAGCACATCGTGCGGTTGTCGGCCATCGGCGCCGCCCATGATGCGCCCACCCGCAACGGCCGCCTGCACGCCCTGTCCGACCTCGAACTGCAGGCCTCGGGCATCGCCTGGACCATCATCCGGCCCGCCTTCTTCATGCAGAACCTGTTCGGCTCGGTCAACGGCGACACCCTGTACGGTGGGCTCGGCGACGGGCGACTCGGCATGATCGACGTGCGCGACATCGCGGAGTTCGGCGCCCGGGTGCTGGCCGACCCCGCGCCGCACGCCGGCCGGATCTACACGCTCACCGGCCCGGAGAGCATCTCGCTGCAGCAGGCCGCGGCGGCGGTGGGGGCGACCTACCAGCCGGTGCCGGAGGAGGGCGTGCTGGAGGCCATGCTCGGCGCCGGCTTCCCCGAATGGGACGCCAAGGTCTCCGTCGAGTACGGCAGGGCCTACGCCGCCAACTGGGGCGACTACACCACGACCCACTTCAGCGACGTCGTCGGCCGACCGGCCCGGTCGTTCGCCGACTTCGCCCGCGACCACGCCGCCCAGCTCCGGCCGTGAGCCGTCGGAGCGCGTGGCACGCGGCGGGTCAGTCCTGGTCGGTGAGCGCGATGAGGATGTGCTCCATGCACGCGTGCCCCGCGCGCTCGGCGGCGGTGGCGTCGCCGGCGGCGATGGCGCGGGCGATGGCGTCGTGCGGGATGTAGCTCTTGTTGAGCGAGGTGCCGGCGGCGGTGATGCTGGCGCGCAGCGCGGCGGAGAAGTCCTCGTAGAGGTCGATCAGCACGAGGTTGTGGGTGGCGTGCACGATCGCCATGTGGAAGACGAGGTCGGCCTCGACGAACTCCTCGGCGGTGCCGGACTCCCAGGCCCGGTCACGGGCGGCCAGCGCGGCCTCGATGCGGACGATGTCCTCGTCGTTGCGGCGGGTGGCGGCCAGGCGGGCGGCCTCGACCTCGAGGGCTCGCCGCACTTCGAGGATCTCGAGCTGCTCGGCCTGACGCAGGCGGCGCAACATGGCGCCGGACAGCTCGCTGGTGGCCCGGACGTAGGTGCCGTCCCCCTGACGGCACTCCAGCAGTCCGGCGTGGGTGAGCGCGCGGACGGCCTCGCGGACGGTGTTCCGCCCCACTCCGAGCTGCTCAGCCAGGACAGTCTCGGTCGGGATCTTGCGGTTCATCGACCACGAACCTGAGGTGATCTGCTCTTTGAGCTGGTCGATCACCTGGTCGACGAGCGAAGCTCGCTGCGCCGTACGCAGACTCACAGTCCGCCTCCTCCGGGGAAACCAGTCATCCTATGAGTCAATGACTGGTAGACCCTAATTATTCCAGGGCCCAAAGACAAATCCGGAGGTCAACGAGGGGTGGTTGCGTGGACGGTCACGCCGGCCAGCGCCGAGCGCACTCCGGCGGCCTCGAGCGCTTTACGATACGCGGACGTCTGGTCTGCTCGCGCCCCGACCTGGCCGAAGAGATCACCGAGCTCGCGCCAGGTGCGGGCCGCCTGCCGGTTGGCGCCGTAGAGCGGGCCCTCCAGCGCGGTCAGCAGGGCGCGGGCGCTGGTGAGCGAGCCGGTGGCGTCGGCGCCGAGGCCCAGGGAGACCTGGGCGAGCACGAGGTGCGCCTGCGCGGTCACCGTGCCGGGGGCCTCGCCGAGCAGTTCGAGCGCCGTGGTGGCCAGCTCGCCGGCGCGCGCCGGGTCACCGGCCCGCAGCCGGACGCGGGCGTGGATGACCTGGCTCTCGCCGAGCTCCCCACGGGTGGCGGTGAAGACCGACAGGGCGCGGGCGGCGGCGGTGACGTGTTCCTCGGCCTCGGCCACCGGGCACGACTCCAGCCGCGCCCAGTGCATGGCGGCCCGGGCGAGCTGCAGGCCCAGCCGGGCCGGACGGCCGGCGGCGATGGCGTCGTCGGCCAGGCGGACGGCCAGCGCGGAGTCCTCACCGGCGGCGGCGGCCTTGGAGGCCTCCCACAGCGTGCGGATCTCCGCGGAACGGTCCAGAACCTCGGGAACGCCGTTGGTCTCCAGCACCCGCCTGAGGAAAGCGATTTCAGTGGGGTTGTCCTCGCCGATCTCGATCAGCGTGGCGGCCAGGTCGACCGCGAGCTCACCCTGGTCGACGCCGAGGCGCGACATCTGGCCGAGCGCGTGCAGCCCGAGGTCGCGGGCGCGCAACCGGTCGCCGGCGCGCTGGTAGCAGCGGCTCAGGGCGATGGTCAGCGGCAGGTCCGCCAGGCGTTCGGGGTGGGCGGAGGCTTCGGCGCGCAGCCGCTCCATGGCCTCGACGGCCTGCCCGAGGCGGCCCTGCTCCTCCAGGGAGCGGGCGCGGCCGAGCCGGGCCTGGGCGGCGAGCATGGCGTTTTCCTCGCCGACCGCTTTGACGATCTCGTTGAACCGCTCGGCGGCCAGGGCGGCGTCGCCGTGACGCAGCTCCAGCTCGGCATGACGGAGGCCGAGTTCGGTGTCGATGCGCTGGCGCGGCTCGATGCCGTGCAGGAGGAACTCGGTCGTGCAGCCGAGGCGTTCGGCCAGCAGGCGCGCGACGACGGGCGTGGGCGTGCGCTTACCCGACTCGATGAGCGAGACATAACTGTCAGACAGGTCCGGTCCGGCCAGCTGGGCCTGAGACATCCGCCTGTTCAGCCGCAGTCCGCGGACGCGGTCACCGATGGTTCCCTGACTCGGCATCTCATCTCTCAGGGCGGGGAAGGGTCAACAACACGCAATGATTGCATGAAGTGGCCCGATCGGGTATCCCCGCGCCAGGAAATCCCTACCTGAGAGGATTAATCATCACCCTTGTCGTCGCCCGGGAATAGCATCGAGCACACCTCGAGATAGAGCGTTTCGGGGTAGGGAATGTACCCCACTCGCGACAAGGCCTGATCTTGACCCGCCGACTCGAGGATGAACTCGCCGTAACCGAGCAGGCGGCCCATCAGGGAACGCTGGAAGCTCATGTCCGTGACCTTGCCGAGGGGCATCATCGCGACCTTGCGGGTGATGAGCCCGGTCGTCTGCAAGATCCGCTTTGTCGTGACGACGAAGTAGTCAACTGACCATTCGGCGACTTTCCAGACAAAGCGGATCAGCAACAGCAACCAGAGCCACCACACCACGACGAGTGCGGTGCTGCTGTTTCCCTCGCCGAAGAAGCGGCTGAGCAGTCCGGCGATGATCAGGCCGCCGAAGACCTCGGCGACCGGACGGAGTAGTACGGCGGGGTGTCGCCGCACCATGATGTGTGGCTGTTCGTGGGGGAGTAGGTAACGGTTGACCGACGACGGAGCAGCGTCCCCGTGGGTCACAAGTCTCATGCGATGCTGGTCACAAAGTGCGCGAGAGAGTCGGCTGCGTTGAACACGGTGTCGAGAGCGCCCCTGACGGCATCAGCCGCGTCCGCGGGCCTCGCGAAGAGGAAGTACGCGACAAACGCGATACCCCCCCAGATGGCATACTTCTTGACCTGCACTGTCGCCTCCGTACTTACTACCCACTACACCCGCCGAGTACATTACCCACCTCACTGGCCGGGTAAAGCGTAACTTCGCCGGTAAGTCTTGATCTTCTTTAACCGCGCTCGCTCGCGACGAGCGCGAGGACGTGAAGGTGCTTGCGCGCGATGCGCTCCACCAGGCCGGGGTGGGCGTAGCCCGTGACCTCCAGCGCCCCGTAGTGCGCCGCCTCGACGCAGCGGGTCACCGTCGAGGCGGAGTGGACGCCGGCGAACTCGTCGCGCAACGCCGACTCCACCTCTTCATACGGACCGGGATCCGCTTCGATTCGCTCGCTCATGGTGCTCCCAAAGATCCGCGTCAGTAACGCGGAGGAGATGCCTTCCTCACTGTACGTACCCGTGAGAACACAGTATGTAACGAAGCGGCGAGCTTGGTGAAGGGAAAGAGCTACTCAGACAACGCCATAGAGACGGTCACCGGCGTCGCCGAGACCAGGCACGATGTAGCCGTGCTCGTTGAGCCGCTCGTCCAGCGAGGCGGTCACCACGCGGATCGGCCGGCCGGAGTCGGCGAACTCCTTGTCCATGTAGGCCAGGCCCTCGGGCGCGGCCAGCAGGCACAGCGCGGTCACGTCGTCGGCGCCGCGGTCGAACAGGAAGCGGATCGCCGCGACCAGGGTGCCGCCGGTGGCCAGCATCGGGTCGAGCACGTAGCACTGGCGGCCGGACAGGTCGTCGGGCAGCCGGGTGGCGTAGGTCTCCGCCTGGAGGGTCTCCTCGTTGCGGATCATCCCCAGGAAGCCCACCTCGGCGGTGGGCAGCAGGCGGGTCATGCCGTCGAGCATGCCCAGACCGGCCCGCAGGATCGGCACCACCAGCGGCTTCGGGGAGGCCAGCCGTACGCCGTGGGCCTCGGAGACGGGAGACTGCACGGTCACGTCGGTCACCCGGACGTCACGAGTGGCCTCGTAGGCCAGCAAGGTCACCAGCTCGTCCGCCAGGCGACGGAAGGTGGGCGAGTCGGTGTTGACATCACGCAGCGTGGTGAGCTTGTGGGCCACGAGCGGATGATCGACGACAAGGGTCTCCATAAGGGACAACGCTATCTTGTGTGGGAGGAGGCGGCACGTCGCGTCCCTGGTTTTGATCACAATTTGGCAGGAGCGGCCCACGACGAGTGGCCGGTTCTGAAACCATGCGCAGTGGGGGTGGGCAATGACAGACGAGGACGCGCTCGACTTCGCCATCGTGGTCTACCGCGAAGACGACCGGTGGTACGCCGATCTGTTGCCGGTGGCCTTGACGTCGGACCTGCACGGCCTCCTCCACGCGTTGCGCCAGCAGCCCAGTGAGAGCGGCACGATCGGGTTGATCGCGGTGGGCGACGAGTTCTTCGTGGCGCTGCGGGTGCTGGGCGACCGGGTGGACGTGTTCCTCTCCGACATCGCCGCGGCGCTCGACTTCCCGCTGGCGCAGCAGGTGCTGGAGTATCTCGACGTGCCGGTCCCCGACGAGGACGAGCTCGACGAGATCCTCGACGAGGACACCGTGCTGCCCGCGGGCGACCTGTCGATCTTTGTGGACCTCGGGTTGGACGAGATGGAGCTGGGCATCCTCTCCGGTGACATCGACCTGCACCCCGAGGACGTGTTGTCCAGCATCGCCGCCCGGCTGGGTTTCTCCGAGCCCTTCGAGCGGGCGATCGACTCCGTTTTCGGCTGAACCGGGAGCTCGGCCCATGGTCTCCAGCGCTGTCTTCGCCGCCGCCTTCGTCCGCACCCCCGACGGCTGGTCGGGGGCGGAGGTGGATCTCAGCGGCGCCGAGCTCGTGGACGATCTCGGCGACGCGACGGGCGAGGCCCTGCGGCTGACCGGCGACGAGCTGGCCCTGCTGTGCGTGGAGGTCGAGGACGAGTGGTTCGCCATCGCCCGCTACCGGGGCGTGGAGGAGCCGCGGGTCTTCCTCTCCGACGCGCACGCCGTCGGGCCCTCCAGCCTCGGCGAGCTGTTCGCGGAGTTCGCCGGCTTCGTCCCGGACAAGGACTCCACCGAGCTCGGCGTCCGCCCGGCCGGCGACCTCGAACTGCTGAGCGACCTCGGCATGAGCGCCGAGGAGCTCATGGAGCTGAGCATGGAGGAGGGCGTGCTGCCCGCCGACATCCTCTCGGTGATCGCCGAGAAGCTCGGCTTCGCCGACGAGCTCGACCGCCTGCGGTGACCTACGACGCGGCCATGCGGCTGGCGCTCGCCCAGGCACGGCTCGCGTCCGAGCGCGGCGAGGTGCCCGTGGGCGCCGTCGTGCTCGGCCCGGACGGCGCCGTGCTGGCCGAGGCCGGCAACGACCGCGAGGCCACGGCCGACCCCACCGCCCACGCCGAGGTGCTGGCCCTGCGCGCCGCCGCCGCCCGGCTGGGGACATGGCGGCTCGGCGGCTGCACCCTCGTCGTCACTCTGGAACCCTGCACCATGTGCGCCGGCGCCGCCGTACTCGCCCGGGTCGACCGGATCGTGTACGGCGCGGCGGACCCGAAAGGCGGCGCGACCGGCTCGTTGTGGGACGTCGTGCGCGACCGCCGCCTCAACCACCGCCCCGAGGTGATCCTGGACGTGTTGGCGGAGGAATGTGCCGGGTTGCTCAAGGAGTTCTTCGCCGCTCGCCGGATCCGGTAAGCTGCTCCACGGTGGTGTCGCCTAGTGGCCGATGGCGCGCGCCTCGAAAGCGCGTAAGGGGGCAACTCCTTCGAGGGTTCAAATCCCTCCACCACCGCCAGACGAATCAGGGCCCCTGCTCCGGCAGGGGCCCTGACGCGTTTCCGCAGGTGTTACCGCGGGTCAGGTGTCACTGGATGTCCAGCACGCGGGCGTGCAGGATCGAACGCTGGTGCAGGGCCGCGCGGAGCGCCCGGTGGAGCCCGTCCTCCAGATAGAGCTCGCCGCGCCACTGGACGACATGCGGGAACAGGTCGCCGTAGAACGTGGAGTCGGCGGCGAGCAACGAGTGCAGGTCGAGCATCGCCTTGGTGGTGATCAGCGAATCGAGCCGCACCTGCCGAGGCGGAATCTGCGCCCATTCCCGATTGCTCAACCCATGATCGGGATAGGGGCGGCCGTCGCCCACCAACTTAAAAATCACCTCATCGAGTTTAGGAGACAATCCGCTCGCGCGCGCTCACTGCAGTCCCGCGGGGTTGCAGCCGTTCGGGTCGCCGCCCGCGTAACCGGTCTTGAAGGCGTTGACGCGCTGCTCGGAGCTGCCGTGGGTGAAGGAGTCGGGGTCGACCCGGCCCTGGGTGCGCTCCTGGATCCGGTCGTCGCCGACGGCCGCGGCCGCGTCGAGCGCCTCGGCGATCTGCGCGTCGGTGAAGGGGGCCTCGAAGAAGCCGGTGTCCACCGCGTTCTTGGTCCAGACGCCGGCGAAGCAGTCGGCCTGGAGCTCGGTGCCGACCGAACCGCCGCCGCTGAGGCCGCCGGTGAGGTTCTGGACGTGGTGACCGTACTCGTGAGCGATCACGTACGCCTGGGCGAAGGGGCCGCCCTTGGCGCCGAACTGGCTCTGGAGCTGGTCGAAGAAGGTCAGGTCGAGATAGACGCGGCGGTCTCTCGGGCAGTAGAACGGCCCGACCGCCGAGGTGGCGTCGCCGCACCCGGTCTGCACCGCCTGGGAGAAGAGCGTGGTCTTGGCCTGCTCGTAGCCGGGCAGCGCCTCACGCCAGTAGGCCTGGATGCTGTTGACCACGCCGACCACGCGGCACTTCTCCGACTGGTCGGCGTCGGCGCCCGTGCGGCACTGCTCGGAGAGGTTGGAAGTGGGTTGCACGCCGGCCGGCTGGCCGCCCTCGCCGCCTCCGCCTCCGCTGCCCACGCCGAAGACGAGCGCGACGATGAGCGCGATGATGCCGGTGATGCCGCCGCCTATGGCGAGACCGCCGCCGGGGAACCCGCCGCCCCGACCGGCGTCCTGAACTTGTGAGCTGTCTAGTTCGGCTTCGTCCCTGAAGTCCATAGGGAGGGAACTGCCCTATATCGCGCCCGTGAACGTGTCGCAGCGGCTGGGGTTACCTGACTCGTAGCCCGTGGTGAACCATTTGGCCCGCTGGGCGGAGGTGCCGTGGGTGAACGCGTCCGGCACGACCATGCCCTGCGAGCGGCGCTGGATGCTGTCGTCGCCGACCGCGGCGGCGGCGTCGAGGGCCTGGTCGATGTCGGCCTGGGTGAAGGGCTCTGAGTAGAAGCCGGTCTCGACCGCGTTCTTGGCCCAGACGCCGGCGTAGCAGTCGGCCTGCAGTTCGAGGCGGACCGCGCCGCTGGTGGCGCCCTGGCGGTCGTTGCCGACCCGGTCCATGGTGCCGAGCAGGTTCTGGACGTGGTGACCGTACTCGTGGGCGATCACGTACGCCTGGGCGAACGGGCCGCCCTGCGCGCCGAACTGGCGCTGGAGGGTGTTGAAGAAGGACAGGTCGAGGTAGACCTTCTGGTCGCCGGGGCAGTAGAAGGGGCCCACGTTGGAATCCGCCGTGCCGCATGCCGTACGGACGCGGTCGGAGAAGAGCACGGTCTTGGCCGCCGTGTACGGCTGGCGCCCGCGCTGGCTGAAGGCCTGCTTCCAGTAGGCCTGGATGCTGTTGACGATGCCGACGATGCGGCAGTCCTCCGACTGGTCGGCGTCCGAGCCGGTCTGGCAGCGGGCGGCGAGGTTGCCCGAGGGGCTGGCCGCGGGCACCTGCTGGCCGCCCTGCGGCTGCGCCGGCTCGTCGGTCAGCGTGGACGGGACCAGCTTGAACAGGAAGAGCGCGGCGACCGCCACCAGGAGCAGCAGGCAGCCGCCCTTGCCCCCGATGGGTACGGCGCAGCCGCCGGGCAGGCCACCGCCGCTGCGGCCCGGCCGCTGACCGGACGCCCGCACGTCCTCGATCTGGGACGGGTCGAGCTTGGCATCGTCGTCGAACTGCATGCGGTCCGTGTTCCCGGGTAATGGCGTGATTACCCTCCGTGTTTCGTTACGCTTGGCCCATGTCGAGTGGATTGCTGGGAATTGCCCTGGTTTCTTTGGGCATGGTGCTGACGCCAGGACCGAACATGATCTACCTGATCTCCCGGTCGATCACCCAGGGCCGCCGCGCGGGCCTGATCTCGCTGACGGGGGTGTTCCTCGGCTTCACGCTCTACCTGGCCGCCACCTGCCTCGGCCTGACCGCGATCTTCACGCTGGTGCCGGCCGCCTACACCGCGCTCAAGCTCGGCGGCGCGGCCTACCTGCTGTGGCTGGCCTGGAAGACGCTGCGACCGGGTGGCGCCTCGGCCTTCGAGCCGCAGGCGCTCGAAGTGGCCTCCAACCGGCGGCTGTTCTCCATGGGACTGCTGACCTGCCTGCTCAACCCCAAGATCGCGATCCTCTACCTGTCGTTGCTGCCGCAGTTCGTGGACCCGGCGGCGGGCAACGTGCTCGGCCAGAGCCTCGCGCTCGGCTCGGTGCAGATCGTGGTCGCCACCACCGTCAACGGGCTCATCGCGATCTCGGCGGGCGCGCTGGCCGCCTTCCTCGCCGCCCGGCCCGCCTGGCTGCGCATCCAGCGCTACGTCACCGGCTCAGTGCTCGGCGGCATGGCGATCCTGATGGCGACCGACCGGTCGAAGGCCGTCGCCGCCTGAGCTTGAGTAGGGGCTTACTCATGTAGCCGCGGCGGGCCGGTGCCCACAATCGCGCCATGACCGTGGAAACCATCACGCTCCAGGACACCGTCGCGGCCGTCCCGCTGGCGCGGTTCCTGGCCACCGCGGGCCGGCTGGCCCCCGAAGGCCGCCGGGCCATCGCCGAGCAGGCGCTGCTGGTGCTGGAGCGCAACTACGTCAACCTGCCGCTCAAGACCACGCGGTACGCGATCAACCCGGTGCAGCGGCTGCGGCTCCTGCTGGCGCGGCTGCGCCCGGAGACGCCCGAGTGGGAGTTCCACGCCGAGCTGGTGTCGATCTTCAACTCGCTGCGTGACCTGCACACCCGCTACTCGCTGCCCGCGCCCTTCTCCGGGGCGGCCGCCTTCCTGCCCTTCCGGATCAAGGACTTCGCGGCCGGCGGGCGGCGGCGCTACCTCTACGCGCCCGACGGCCGGCCGCCGCCCGCCGGGCGCTTCCGTCCCGGGGTCGAGCTGCTGCGTTGGAACGGCGTGCCGATGGACCGGGCGGTCCAGCTCTACGCCGACCGGCTGCCCGGCGCCAACCCGGCCGCGCGGCACGCCCGTGCCGTCGACACCTTCACCGTGCGCTCGCTGGCCTTCGGCGGGCCGCCCGACGAGGAGTTCATCCTCATCGACTTCCTCGACCTCGACGGCGAGCCCGGCGCGGTGGCCGCCGAATGGCTCGTGCCCGCCGGGCTCGCCCCGGCCGCCGCCGACGGCTCGGTGGGGGCCGGCCGTACGCTCGCGGTGGACATCGAGGGCCGCCAGCTCGCCCGGCTGCGCACCCTGCTGTTCGCCCCGCACATCGCCGAACAGCAGGACGCCGGCGCCACCGTGGTCGCCGGCCCCGGCGACATCCCGGTCAGCGGCGAACTGGCCGAGATGTTCGAGGCCCGCGTGCTCACCACGCCCAGCGGCGACTTCGGCCACCTGCGCATCCGCAGCTTCCACCCCAACAACCTGCCGGGGGACGTGGCGATCCCGCTGTTCGTGAACGAGTTCATCCGGCTGCTCGGCCAGATGCCGCCCGCCGGGGTGATCCTCGACATCCGCGGCAACGGGGGCGGATACGCCGAAGCCGCCGAGCTCTGCCTCCAGGCGCTCACCCCGGGGCCGCTCGCCTCCGAGCCGCTGCAGTTCCTCAGCTCCGAGCTCAACCTGCGCATCTGCCGGAGCCAGGACTGGCTCGGCGGCTGGGTGCCGTCGCTGGAACAGGCCATCGAGACCGGCTCGCCGTACTCCGCCGGCCTGCCGATCACCGACGCGCGCGACCTGGCCCGTGTCCCGCAGTCCTACCTCGGGCCGCTCGTCCTGCTCACCGACGCGCGCAGCTACTCCGCCGCGGACATCTTCGCCGCCGGCTTCCAGGACCACCGGCTCGGGCCCGTCATCGGCACCGACCCCACCACCGGCGCCGGAGGCGCGGCGGTCTGGAAGCACACCACCTTCCTCCAGGTCCTCAACGCGCCCGGCGAGTTCCCCTACCGGCCGCTGCCCGGCGGGGCCGGGCTGTCCGTCGCCATCATGCGTCTGCTGCGCGTCGGCCCGGCCGCCGGCGTCGCCATCGAGGACTTCGGCGTGGCCGCCGACCTCGTCCACGCCACCACCCGGGACGACGTCCTGCACGGCTCGCGTGACCTGTTCGCCCGTGCGGGCGCCGAACTCTCCCGAGGGGTACGGCGAAGCTTCGAGGTCACGCTCGGGGACGGCGACCTCCAGATCGCCGCCGAAGGCGTGGACCGCGCGGACATCTACGTCGACGGCCGCCCCCGGGCCTCGGTCGACGTCGACGGCGTCGCCAAGGTCTCGCTCGACCTCGGCTCCCGCTCGATCCGGGTGGAGGGCTTCTCCGCCGGCCGGCTCGTCGCCGTCCGCCGCTTCGAGCAGGGAGAACTCGTGACCTCGCTGGCCTAGCCGGGCCGGCTGGGCGGCTCTTATGATCAGGCTCCCCCCAGTCGCGCTTTCTCCCTTGAGGTCTTGAATGTCGGAAACCCCGAAGCTGCCGTCGCCCGCTCCGGCGAAGGAGTACCTCCCCTCGGAGGTATCCACCGCCCGGGTGATCATGTTCGTCCAGGTGGGATTCGGGCTGCTCGCCCTGGCCTTCGTCCTCCCCACGCTGCTCAGCGCCGGCGTGGGGCTGGAGCTGCTGATGCTCCTTCCCGCTCTGCTCGGCCTGTTGCTCCTTCTCTTCGCCGCCCTCCGCTTCCGCTCCCGCAAGCGCTGGGCCCGCTACGTCGCCCTGGCCGCCGAGGGCTTCAGCGTGCTGACCTGGATCTACGAGCTCATCGAGCTCGACGGCGGCCAGAACGGCATCGGGAACCTGTTCAGCCTGGGCTTCCCGCTCATCGTCGTCATCCTGCTCAGCCGCACCCCGGCCGCCCGCTGGTTCGACCGCTGACCCCGCCCCTGGCCGTCCGGGTCAGCCGTCGCCTGCTGCTGCTCGAGATCCTCTTCAGCACGGTCTGGCTCGTGGCCGGCCCTGCCGTTCTCGCGTCCATGGGCCAGGACTTCCGTGTCGCGGGCGTGCTCTACCTGATCGCCCATGTCGTGACCACGATCTTGCTGATCCGCTTCTTCTACCTCTGGCCCTCGGGGCGGTGGGGGATCATCGCGGTCGTCGCCTTCCGCGAAGCCGTCCAGCTCGCGGCCCTCGCCGTCGACGGTCCCTTCCGCTGGGCGGTGGCGTTTCCGCAGCTGCTCCTCCCGTTGACCTTGGTGATCCTGCTCCTCACCCCGTCAGCGGCCCGCTGGTTCGCCCGCCCTTGATCGGTCGGAGGCGGCTCCGTACGCTCGGCGAATGATGGCCACCGACTTAATGTCCGCCCTGTTCTGGGCGTGTTCCTAGGGGCGCCTGCGGCGCTCTGGTGGCTGGCGGTCGTTCTGGCGAGAGCGTCGGCCGATCGCCCCGACCGGAGGTGGCAGGAGCCTTCATCCCGGCCGCGTTGACCATGGTGCGGAGGGGCACCTCCCGGCTCTTTCCGGTGATCCGGCTCGCGGCCGCCGACCTGGCCCGGAACGCGCGCCACGTGGCTGGCCGGATCGCCGTCGTGCTGATGTCGACCGCCTTCGCCGTCACGGTCATCGTCGTCGCCGCCGCAGAGTCCGAGCGGGACAGGGTCGAGTACCGCCCCTAGGCAAGGCCCGGCGCTCTGGTCGCCCGCGTCTGGCTGGACGCCGCGCCCGTCCGGGCGGCCATCGAGCGGGAGCTGCCGGGCGTGCCGATCGTTCAGCGGGACGGTCCTGAGCAGCCGAGTCTGCTTCGGGTGGAGGCCGAGGGGATGGACCGCTACGAGCAGCCAACCCTGTTCGTCGGTGACCAGGCGTTGTTGCGCTATCTCACCGGAGATCCGGCTACGCCGTACGACGAGGGCGTCGCCGTACTGATCACATCCGACGCCCAGAAGATCGACGCCATCACGATCGAATACAAGCCCGCCCCGTCCAACCCCGATGACACACTGTCGGCCGAGGCCATCCCCGCTTACCCGGCGAGATCCTCGGACCCCACCACGCAGGGCATCTTCCTTCCGACGAAGCTCCTGCACGAGCTGGGCATGCGCCCGCAGCCGGAAGAGCTGATCATCGACCCCGCCCTCCACCGCACGACCGAGGCGGAGCAGGCGCGGCTCGAGGGACACCTGGGCCAGGAGGACGTCCATGTCGAGCGGGGGTACCAGCCGACCCCGAGGGGGATCGTCCCCGTCTCGACAGCGGCCGCCATCGCGCTCAGCGCCGGGCTCGTCGCCGGCCGCCGCGCCGGCCTTCGAAGCCGCGCGGCGCGCACCCTCACGCGCGCCACCGGCAGGCCGTCCCTCCGCCTGTCGGCGGTCACGCGGACCGGGCTGGCCACGCTGTGCGGGGCGCTGCCCGGCGTCGTCATCGGGGTGACGGTCGGGATGCTCCTGGTGTGGCCGGCCACGGCCCCGGTCGGTTACCTCGAGGTTCCGCCCAGGGGCTCCTTCCACACCCCGTGGGAGACGGTTCTCTCCTTCGCCGCCGCCCTTCCCGTGCTCGCCGCGGTCATGGCCGCGCTGTCCAAGACGCGGGCGAAATGACCAGGGCGTTGGCATAATGCCTCGATGCACGATTTCGCCCAGATGTACGAAGACGGGCGCAAAGCCATCGAGACCGGCCAGACCTTCGTGGAGCAACCGCTGCACGAAGGCGGGCGGTGGGGGGCCTCGGCCATCCTCCGGCCTACGGGGGAGGTTCTGGATCGTCTGGCTGAGCTGGCGGCCTCTGCGGGTGCTGCGGCGGGGTCTGGGCAGTGGGTGCATGACCGGCGGGTGCTGCACTTCACGCTCAGGGCTCTGGAGCGCTATCGGTCGGTGATCTCGGCGGATGATCCCCGTCGTCTGGTCTACGCGGAGTGTCTGCGGGCGGCTGTCGCGGGGCTGTCTCCGATCGAAATCGACCTGGTGGGGATCGTGCCGCACCCGGGCGGTGTCCTGGTGGCCGGCCGCCCGGTCGGCGACACGATCGTCACCCTGCAGCAACGTCTCGCCCAGGGTCTTCTGGAGCGTGGGGTCCATGATCTGGAGTACGAGACGCGGGATCAGCTGGTCCGAGACCGCTGGTACGTCAGCCTGGTGCACTTCGCTGCCCCTGTCGCCAAGCCTCGCTCGCTGCTGCGCTGGTGTGAGGAGCGGCGTGGGCTGGTTGTGGGCCGGGCGACGCTGAGCGAGGTGGAGATCATGCATGCCGTACAGACGGGTCAGGGCGTGCGCCTGGACCCGCTGGAGACTGCCTCGCTCGACACGGTCGTGGCTGGCTAGCTGCTCAGCTTTCGAGGGGGTCCGCGCCGAGGAAGCGCAGGGTGCGCAGGTCTGTCGAGGTGGGGAGGCCGGTGATGTGGCCGGCCAAGGCGAAGGCGCCTCCCAGTGAGTCGACGATGTCCGGTCCCTCGATGTCGTGGTCGGGGTCCAGCCCGACCTCGCGCATCTGGTCGACGAAGCGGTCGGGGTCGCTGCCCGAGCGGTCGTCCGGCATGTCCGGGGTGAAGTGGACCACCGGAGCGCCGTCGACGATGTAGGCGAAGGAGTCCTCGGCGTACTCGTGGCGGCAGACCGACACGACTTCGGTCCCGCGTGAGACCCGCGTGTAGATGTCCTCGTCCACGGCGACCTGCCAGCCGCCCGGCTCGATGAGCACGGTCCAGTCGCCGATCCGGGCGGCGCCGACGAAACCGGCCGCGTCCTCGCTCATGGCCTCCACCGAGCGATGGCCCAGCTCGTCGAAGTCGACCTCCTCCAGGGTCTCCTCGTCCACGCCGAACCGGCGGAGGGCTTCTTCCGGGGAGATGCCGCGGACGAAGGACACGCAGTAGATCTCACCCAGCGTCTCGTAGCCGGGGAAACAGGGGGACTCGGGGGCCTCGGTCATGATCGCTCCTCGCTTGACGATGTGAGCGGCATGATCGCAGCAGGCGCCGACAAAAACGAGGCAACGCAAGAGGGCCCCGGCCGGTGTTCCCGGCAGGGGCCCTCTTGGCTGGCGGAGGATGGGGGATTTGAACCCCCGATAGGTTGCCCTATACACGCTTTCCAAGCGTGCGCCCTCGGCCACTAGGCGAATCCTCCGCCGACGAGCTTACCGGACTTCCGGCGGTGAAGTGACCACGAATTCGGGGGTCCGAGCACTGCCGGACGGCGTTAGACTGTTCAGGGACCCCTCGCGCGGCGTCATCCTGTGAACCTCCCCAGGGCCGGAAGGCAGCAAGGATAAGCGGGCTCTGATGGGTGTGCGGGGGGTCTCTTCGTTGAACCCCTTGCAGGCGGGATGGTCGCATGAGCCTTGCGCTTTATCGCAAATACCGGCCCGGGACGTTCGCTGAGGTCAAGGGGCAGGATCACGTCACCGAGCCGCTGAGGCAGGCGCTGAGGTCGGGGCGGATCAACCACGCCTATCTGTTCAGCGGCCCGCGTGGGTGCGGCAAGACGTCGAGTGCCCGAATTCTTGCGAGAAGTCTCAACTGCGAAAAGGGTCCGACGCCTGAGCCGTGCGGCGAGTGCGAGTCGTGTGTGGCGCTGGCCGCGACGGGGCCGGGGCACCTGGATGTGATCGAGATCGACGCCGCCTCGCACGGTGGTGTCGACGACGCGCGTGACCTGCGGGAGCGGGCGTTCTTCGCGCCGGTGTCCGCGCGGTTCAAGATTTACATCATCGACGAGGCGCACATGGTGACCCGCGAAGGGTTCAACGCGCTGCTCAAACTGGTCGAGGAACCGCCGCCGCACCTGAAGTTCATCTTCGCGACGACCGAGCCGGAAAAGGTCATCGGCACCATCAAGTCGCGTACCCACCACTACCCGTTCCGGCTGATGCCGCCCGCGACGCTGAAGGCGTTGCTGGAAGAGATCCTGGTCTCCGAGGACGTGCCGTTCGAGCCGGCGGCGTTGCCGCTGGTGGTGCGGGCCGGCGCGGGATCGGCGCGTGACTCGCTGTCGATCCTCGACCAGTTGCTCGCCGGGGCCGACGACGCGGGCATCACGTACGGCCGGGCGGTGTCCCTGCTGGGGTACACCGACGGCGACCTGCTGGACGAGATCGTCACCTCGTTCGCGGCCCGGGACGGCGCGGCGGTGTTCCAGGCGGTCAACCGGGTGATCGAGGGCGGGCACGACCCGCGCCGGTTCGCCACCGACCTGCTGGAGCGGTTCCGCGACCTGGTGATCCTGGCCAACGTGCCCGAGGCGGCGAGCAGCGGGCTGCTCGACCGGCCCGGCGATGAGCTGGAGCGGCTGGTTCAGCAGGCGTCCTCGATGGGGCCGGCGGAGCTCACGCGGGCGGCGGAGATCTTCAACACCGGGCTCACCGAGATGCGGGGGGCCACCTCGCCTCGGTTGTTGCTTGAGCTGATGTGTGCGCGGGTTCTGTTGCCCGGGGCGGCGCAGGGGGAGGAGGCGCTGCTGGCTCGCCTTGAACGGCTTGAGCGGAGCGGCGTGGTTTCCCAGGTGGCGCTGCAGGCTTCTCCTTCTTCCGCTGGGGCGTCCCATTCGGGGGCCATCTCGCCGCAGGTGCCGGTGTCCGCGCAGCCTCCGGCGCCGGTTGCTTCTCCGCCTCCGGTGGCTGAGGTGGTTGCCAGGGTTGAGGGCGCCGGCTCCGGTACGGCAGGCGAAGGTGAGGGGGACTGGCCTGAGGCGGTGCGGCCGGGGGCGGCTGCGGCGGCCCCGTCTGTTCCCCAGGCTCCGGCTCCGGCTCCGGCTCCGCAGGGTGGTGGGAGTGCGCTGGCGGGGATTCAGGCGCAGTGGCCTGCGGTTCTGGCGGCTTTGAAGTCGCGCAGCATCGTGGTGTGGGCGAACGTGAACACCAACGCCCAGGTGGTGGGGGTTGAGGGGAACATCGTCACGCTTGGGTTCACCCAGGTCGGGGCGATGAAGAACTTCACCGGTGGTGGCAAGGACGCGGTTGTTGCGGCGGTACTCAACGATGTGCTCGGGGGGCACTGGCGAGTTGAGGCCGTGGTTGGGGGGTCGCCTGCGCCAAGGGCTCAACCCGGGGGGTCGGCTAGGCCGGCCCCCTACGCTCCGAGCTCTACGGGCGCGCCGGCTTCGGCGGGTTCTCCTTCGTCGCCGGGTGCTCCGGGTGCGGTGAGTTCGCCGGCCGCGCCGGGTTCGGTGGGTTCGGCGGATGGTGGGCCTGGGGCTGGTTCGGGTGCTCCCGGTTCGGGGGGTGCTGAGGCCGCGGGTGGGCCGGGGCAGTCGGCTGGGGCGGCTCACGGTGGCCCTGGGCAGGGGAACGGTGGCTCTGGGGTGGTCCCGGAGGCGGTGGCTCGGCCGACGACGGATGAGTCGTGGCCGGATGCGCCGGATGAGCCTGATCCTGGTAGTCCCCCGATGGGGGCGGCGAACGGGTTCTCCTCGGCTTCGGGGGCTCCCGCGTCGGGTGGTTCTGCTTCAAGTGGGGCGGCTGCTGGTGCGCCGGTGGTTGGGGCTGGGCTGGCGGCGGCCAGGTCGGCTGCGCGGGCCGCTGCACAGGCTGGGCCGCGACCGCCTGCGCCGCGTAAGGGTGGGGCTTCGGCCTGGCCGGATGCTGTGCCTGGCAAGGGGGCGGATGCCGATGAGGTCGATCCGCTCAACGACGCCGACGCCGATGTGGACGAGGTCGGCGGGATGGAACTGCTCAAGCGGGAGCTGGGCGCCGTGGTGATCGGGGAGATCGACCACACGTAGCAGCGGGGCCGGCCGAAGATCGGTCAGGTCGCTGCGGCCCCCAGAGGGTCCCTTACGGCATCTCGCAAGGCCCGATACCCGCCGGTCAGTCCAAGGTGAGGCGGCTGCGGGCGGCCAAGGCGCGGGGGTCGTGGGCGGGGAGGTCCTGGGTGAGTTGTTCGAGCACCTCGAAGTCCTCCCGGCCGTTGAGGGTCTGGGCGTAGGTCCAGAGGTCCTCCGGCGTGCCGTACGCCAGCAGACACCCCCGGAGCTGGATCTCCAGCTCGTCGCGCTCGCGCCGCAGTTCGGGGGACTCGGAGCGCGGCAGGAGCGGCCCGCCGTACAGGGTGACGGCGGCGGTGGTGCGGCGGGTGGCGAGCAGGTCCTTGAGGGCGAGGAAGTCGGCCTCGACCCGGGCGTTGAGCCGGTACGGCTTGGCCTCGACGATGCCGCCGAACTGGGCACGGAGCCGGTGGATCTCGGCGCGGAGGGTGGAGGGGTTGCCTTCGTCGCCGTACAGGTAGTACGAGAGCTGCTCGCCGGTGAGGCCGTGGGGGTGGAGCGCGAGGAGGGCGAGGATCTCGGCGTGCCGGGGCGACAGCAGGAGGGTCCGCTCGCCGTACTGGGCGGTGGGGGCGCCGTCGTTGAGGAAGGTGAGCCGGAGCGGCGGCGGGTCGGCGGCGGCAGGGGGACGGAAGAGAAGGAAGCCGTCGTGGAAGGGTTCGAGGAGCCCGAGCGCGCCGTCGGGCAGGACGGTGTAGCCGCCGGGCCCGGGCACGGCGATGCGGTTGCCGAGCCGGCCGTCGGGGTCGCCGGCGAGGACGCGGCCGGTGGAGCTGATGAGGACGCCGCCCCGGTGCCGGAAGGCTTCGCGCAGGACGCGGTCACGCTCGTACATGCGCAGGGCGAGCTGGCTCTCGGCGAGCCGGGCGACGGTGCCGACGAGGGCCACGGTGGCGGGGTGGAGGCTGCGGGACAGGCCGGAGACGTCGATGCAGCCGAGGACCTGGTCGGTGTCGGGGTCGACGATGGGGGCGCCGCTGCAGGACCAGACGTGCAGGGCCGGCAGCAGGTGCTCCTCGGAGTAGACGTGCACGGGTTTGCGCGCGACGAGGGCGGTGCCGATGCCGTTGGTGCCGACGCTGCCCTCGGCCCACAGGTGGCCGTCGGCGAGGCCGACGCGGTCGGCCATGCGCATGGTGGCGGCGTGGCCGTCGCGCCACAGGATGCCGCCGCCGGCGTCGGTGATGACCATGATGTGCGCGGTCTCGTCGGCCATCCGCCGGAGCGCGCCGGTGATCGTGGGCAGGAGCGGGTCGAGCGGGTGTGATCGGCGGACGTCGCCGACGGTGCCCGAGTCGTAGACCAGCGGGGCGACGGCGGTCTGCATGCTGACGCCCGCCTGGAACGAACGACCCCAGGATTCGGAGATCTCCGGGCGCGGGCCGGGATAGGGGGCGTCGGACTCGTGCGCGTTGCGGAGCCGACGTGAGTACTCGTCGAGGTCGGCAGTCACATGTGTGAGCATCGGACGATTGGTGTGCCGCCGCAACCGATTCCGGAGATTGCGCTTGGTGATTGCTTGAGTGCAACGTGTGCGCAACGTTGGAGTCGCTACCTTCTCTTTGGGCGCGTCGGCATGGTGCGGCCGCTCCGGCCGACGCTTGGCCGGGTTCCGGACGCTGGAGGGGGGCCGGAACCCGGCCATAAATGCCCGCACCACCCGGCCATGAAAAGGCCCGCCGACCGGCCATGAAAAGGCCCGCCGACCGGCCGTCGCGCCGACACCTCAGTGCCGCAGTGCGTGGCGGCGCTCAAACACCGTAGGCTCGTGGGAGTTGCAAATAGTCGGAGCCACGAGGAGCGCACACCGGTGAACCCAGGGGATGTCAACCTGCAGCAGTTGCTGGAGCAGGCGCAGCTCATGCAGCAGCAGCTCGTGAACGCCCAGCAGGAGCTCAACGACGCGCAGATCGAGGGTTCCGCCGGCGGCGGCCTGGTCAAGGCGGTCGTGAACGGCTCCGGCGAGCTGCTCGAACTCAAGATCGACCCCACCGTCATCGACGCCGCCGACCCGCAGGAGACGGCCGAGACGATCTCCGACCTGGTCATCGCGGCCGTCCGCGACGCCGTACGCGCCGCGGCCGACCTGCAGCAGGAGAAGCTCGGCCCGCTCGCGCAGGGGCTGGGCGGCGGCGGCCTCGGCCAGTTGCCGGGGTTCTAGGCCATGTACGAAGGGGTCGTCCAGAATCTGATCGACGAGCTGGGCATGTTGCCGGGCGTCGGTCCCAAGAGCGCGCAGCGGATCGCGTTCCACCTGCTCGCGGCCGATCCCGCCGACGTCAAGCGGCTGGCGCACGCGCTGCTGGAGGTCAAGGAGAAGGTCCGGTTCTGCCGGACCTGCGGGAACGTCGCCTCCGAGGAGGAGTGCCGCATCTGCCGCGATCCGCGGCGCGACACGCACGTCATCTGCGTCGTCGAGGAGTCGAAGGACGTCGTCGCGATCGAGAAGACGCGCGAGTTCCGCGGCACGTACCACGTGCTGGGCGGCGCGATCAGCCCGATCGACGGCGTCGGCCCCGACGACCTGCGGATCAGGGAGCTCATGACGCGTCTGGCCGACGGCCGGGTGACCGAGTTGATCCTGGCCACCGACCCCAACCTGGAGGGAGAGGCGACCGCGACCTACCTCGCGCGCCTCATCAAACCTATGGGCATCAAAGTGACACGGTTGGCCAGCGGGCTGCCGGTCGGGGGTGACCTCGAATACGCTGACGAGGTCACGCTCGGCCGAGCTTTCGAAGGACGGAGGCTGCTGGATGTCTGACCACTGGAGCACGCTCGCGGAGGAGACCGCAGGTCACGCGCAGGACTTCATCGACGGTCTGACCCGGGTCGCCTGCGGTGAGGGCGGCGACGCGATCTGGTCGCTGCTGCTCGTCGAGGTCGCCCAGGTCAGCCTGGCCGGCGCCAAGCTGGGCGCCAGCAAGGACGTCATCCTGGCGGGCAACCTCGAACCGGCGATCGGTGAGGACCCCGACCTCGACGGCGTCCGTACGGCTCTCGCCGAACGGCTGGGCGCGGTCGACGACTACGCGGAGGTCTTCGACCCGTACAAGGACACGGGCGTCACCCCTTACCGCCTGTCCGACGACCTGACCGCGGTCGCCGCCGACCTCGTCCACGGGCTGCGGCACTTCCGCGCCGGCCGCCCGCTGGAGGCGTTGTGGTGGTGGCAGTACTCCTACTTCAACACCTGGGGCAACCACGCGGGCGCCGCCATGCGGGCGTTGCAGGCTCTGGCCGCGCACACCCGTCTTGACGTGGCCGAAGAGGCGTTGTCCACATAGTGGTCCGGCTCAGCGGGCGTCCGGGAGGTCGCCGGTAGACTGGCCGTTCACAGTCCAAACCGGGAGACTCTCGTGGCGCTCGTTGTGCAAAAGTACGGTGGTTCGTCCGTCGCCGACGCGTCCTGCATCAAGCGGGTCGCGCAGCGGATCGTCGCGACGAAAAAAGCCGGCAACGACGTCGTCGTGATCGTCTCAGCGATGGGTGACACGACGGACGAACTGCTCGACCTGGCCGAGCAGGTGTCGCCGCTGCCCCCGGGGCGCGAGCTCGACATGCTGCTGACCGCCGGCGAGCGCATCTCGATGGCCCTGCTGGCCATGGCGATCGCCAACCTGGGCTCGGAGGCGCGGTCCTTCACCGGCTCCCAGGCGGGGGTCATCACGACCTCCTCGCACGGCAACGCGCGCATCATCGACGTGACGCCGAGCCGGATCCAGGACGCCCTCACCGAGGGCCAGATCGCCATCGTCGCCGGCTTCCAGGGCGTCTCGCAGGACACCAAGGACATCACCACCCTGGGCCGCGGCGGCTCCGACACGACCGCCGTCGCGCTCGCCGCGGCGCTCGACGCGGACGTCTGCGAGATCTACACCGACGTCGACGGCATCTTCACCGCCGACCCCCGCATCGTGCCCGCGGCGCGTCAGATCCCGCGCATCTCCTACGAGGAGACGCTGGAGATGGCCGCCTGCGGCGCGAAGATCCTGCACCTGCGCTGCGTGGAGTACGCTCGCAGGTTCAACCTGCCGATCCACGTGCGCAGCTCTTTCAGCACCAAGGAAGGCACGTGGGTCGTGGCCGACCCTTACACCGAAGGAACCGAGATGGAGCAGCCCATCATCTCCGGCGTCGCGCACGACCGGAGCGAGGCCAAGATCACCGTTGTCGGGGTTCCCGACAAGGTCGGAGAGGCTGCCGCCATCTTCAAAACGCTGGCCGACGCCGAAGTCAACATCGACATGATCGTGCAGAACGTCTCGGCCGCCGCCACGGGACGCACCGACATCTCCTTCACGCTGCCCACGACGGACAGCTCGACGGCGCTCACCGCGCTGAAGAAGATCCAGGAGCGGATCGGCTTCGAGTCGCTGCAGTACGACGACCAGATCGGCAAGATCTCGCTGATCGGCGCGGGGATGCGTTCGCACCCCGGTGTCACGGCGACCTTCTTCGCCGCCCTCGCCAACGCGGGGGTCAACATCGAGATGATCTCCACCTCGGAGATCCGCATCTCGGTGATCGTGGGTCAGGGTGACGTGGACACGGCGGTCGCCGCCGCCCACAAGGCCTTCGACCTCGACTCGGACCAGGTTGAAGCAGTGGTGTACGGAGGTAGCGGACGATGAGCAGGCCCACTCTCGCCCTGGTGGGGGCGACCGGTGCCGTGGGCACCGTGATGCGTGACTTGGTGACCAACCGCGAGGACATCTGGGGCGAGATCCGTCTCGTCGCCTCGGCCCGCAGCGCCGGCAAGCTTCTGCCGGTCCGCGGCGAGGACCTGGTCGTCCAGGCGCTGACCCCCGAGGTCTTCGACGGCGTCGACATCGCCATCTTCGACGTGCCCGACGAGGTGTCGAAGGAATGGGTGCCGATCGCCGCCGCGCGTGGCGCGATCGTGGTCGACAAGTCCGGCACCTTCCGGATGGACCCCGACGTGCCGCTGGTGGTGCCCGAGGTCAACCCGCAGGACGTGCGCAACCGGCCGCGCAACATCATCTCGACGCCCAACTGCACCACCCTGTCGATGATGGCCGGGATCGGCGCGCTGCACGCCGAGTTCGGGCTCACCGAGCTCGTCGTGGCCTCCTACCAGGCCGTCTCGGGCGCCGGTGTGGCCGGTCCGGAGCGGCTCTACGACGAGATCGAGGCGCTCGCCGGTGACCGTACGGTCGGTTCGACCGCCGGTGACGTGCGCAAGGCGCTCGGCAACAAGCTCACCGAGGAGTCGCCGTTCCCCGCGCCGATCGCGTTCAACGTGATCCCGTGGGCCGGGTCCTACAAGGACGGCGGCTGGGCCTCCGAGGAGCTCAAGCTCCGCAACGAGTCCCGCAAGATCCTCGGCATCCCCGACCTCAAGGTCTCCGCGACCTGTGTCCGGGTGCCGGTCGTCACCACCCACTCGCTGGCGGTCCACGCCCGTTTCGAGCGGGAGATCACCGTGGCCGACGCGCACCGCATCCTGGAGGCCGCGCCGACCGTCGTGCTCGTGGACGACCCGGCCAACGGCGTGTGGCCGACGCCGATCGACGTGGTGGGCACCGACCCGACCTACATCGGGCGGATCCGCCAGGCGATCGACTTCCCGAACACGCTCGACCTGTTCGTGTGCGGTGACAACCTGCGTAAGGGTGCCGCGCTGAACGCCGCCGAGATCGCTGAGCTGGTCGCGGCCGAGCTCTGACCGTCCCCGCCGAGCCCGGCACCTCCTGGAAGGGGTGCCGGGCTCGGCCTTTTCCGGGTGTACGGCAGGCGGTGGCCGAGCCGGGCCTGTGCTTGCCGTACGGCAGGCGGTGGCCGAACCGGGCCTGTGCTTGCCGTACGGCAGGCGGTGTCGACGAGCCGGGAACGGTCAGCGGAACAGGATGTCCCAGTGATCGCTCTCGTCGGCGAAGACCGTGCCGCCTGGTGAGCGATACAGCCGGGACCCGTCGCTCCGCACCCCGACCCGTGGATAGTTGCCGGTGATGAACCGGTCGATGCACCCGTTGTGCGCGATGTCGAGCTTGTACCCCCGCGCGTGGCTGAAGTGGCCGGGCGCGTGCCCCGCCTCGGTGCCGCCGGTCACCATGATCGGGCACCCGCTGGCCCGCTTGAGCGCGATGGCGTCGTGGATGGTGTCGGACCGGACCGCCTGCAGCGAGGTGCACCAGCGGACCCGCCGGTCCACGCACCGCCCGCTGGACTTCCAGCGGAACCCGGCCGAGCTCAGGGCGCGGATGGCGTGGCCGTGCGAGACGCGCACGGTCCGTGGCGCCGGGCGTGGTCGCCGGGCGAGCTCAGCGGCCGCGGCCTTGGTGGCCACCTTTCCCGCGTACCAGCGCGCGGCCTGGACGACGCCCGAGAAGTCGTAGGTACGGATGGTCGGCGGCGGCGCATGCCGTCCCGAGTCGTGCCGGGGTGTCACCGGTGCGGCCGAGGCCGCCGAAGCCAGTGCGTTGACAGAGACCACTGCGCCCAGAAGGGTTACTCCAAGGAGCCGTATCCACATGTCTATCGCTTTCTCTGCGGACATAGCCCTTCCGCCAGAAACATCAATCCCACTGCGCACAGTGGTTCATTCCTGTACCGTGGCGATCTTTGCCAGGTGACCGTGATCACCGTGCCAATTCATGACTTTCGGTAGGCTGGGCGGTGTGTCCCAACCCCGAGGGAACGCCCGCGAGGTGATCGTCGAAACGGCGCTGCGCCTGTTCCGGGAGCGCGGGTACGAGGCGACCACGATGCGGGCGATCGCCGCCGAGGCGGGGGTCTCCGTGGGGAACGCCTACTACTACTTCGCTTCCAAGGAAGCGCTGATCCAGGCGTACTACGACCGCGCGCAGGCGGCGCACGAGGAGGCCTGCCGGGAACTGCTCGCGACCGAGACGGCTTTCGCGGCCCGGTTGAGCGGCGTGCTCAAGGCGTGGGTCGAGGTGTCGGAGCCGTATCACGGGTTCGCGGTGAAGTTCTTCAAGCACGCGGCCGAGCCGGACAATCCGTTGAGCCCGTTCAGCGCGCAGTCCTCGCCGGTGCGGGAGGCGGCGATCTCGATCTACCGGCGGGTGGTCGAGGGGGCGAAAGGCCGGATGGATCCGGAGTTGCGGCGGGAGTTGCCCGAGCTGCTGTGGTTGATGTCGATGGGGATCATCCTGTTCTGGGTGCATGACAATTCGCCGGGCTGCGAGAAGACGTATCGGCTGATCGAGGTTTCGGTGGCGATGGTGGATCGGCTGGTGGGGTTGTCTCATCTGCCGGGGTTGCGGGGAATCACCAAGGACTTCCTGGCGGCGATCCAGGAGCTCAGGGGCTGAGCCGGCCCAGAAACGCCCGTGCCGCCCTGGCGCCGGCTGGGAGCGTCTCCGGGTCGCCGGTGCTCCGCCGGGCCGTTCTGGGGGCGCTGAAGCTCTGGCGCACCCCTACATACCGGTTGGTATGGTGCAGGCACCGGACCGCTCTCTGGAGGTTGGCCATGGCATGGGGCATGACGATCCCGTTCTTCGACCGCTCACTGGCCCAGTCGAAACAGCTCGTCGCGGAGCTGGCCGCGCTCGGCTACACCGACGCCTGGTCGGCCGAGGTCAACGGGGTGGACGGCTTCACGCCGCTGGCGCTGGCCGCCGAATGGGCGCCGGAGCTGCGGCTGGGCAGCGCGATCGTCCCGGTCTCGACCCGGGGGCCGGGCCTGCTGGCCATGTCCGCGGCGACCCTCGCCGACCTGGCGCCCGGGCGGTTCGTGCTGGGCATCGGCGCCTCCTCCCCGGCGATCGTCGAGCAGTGGAACGCCGGCGAGTTCGTCAAGCCGTACGCCCGCACCCGCGACACGCTGCGCTTCCTCAAGCGCGCCCTGGCCGGGGAGAAGGTGAGCGAGACCTACGAGACCTTCGCGGTGAAGGGCTTCAAGCTGGAGCGCGCGCCGAAGGTCGCCCCCAAGATCGTGCTCGCCGCGCTCCGGCCGCGCATGCTGCACCTGGCCGCCGCCGAGGCCGACGGCGCGATCACCAACTGGCTCGCGCCCGAGGACGTCGGCAAGGTGCGGGCGGAGATCGGCCCGGAGACCGAGCTGATCGCCCGCCTGTTCGTGTGCGTGAGCGAGGACGTCGACAAGGTGCGCGAGATGGCCCGCTGGATGCTGGCCACCTACCTCAACGTGCCGGTCTACGCCGCCTTCCACGACTGGCTGGGCCGCGGCGAGCTGCTCCGGCCGATGCACGAGGCGTGGGCGGCCGGCGACCGGCAGGGCGCGCTCAAGGCGCTGCCCGACGAGGTGGTCGACGCCCTGGTCGTGCACGGCGACGCGGAGACCTGCCGGGCCCGCGTCCAGCAGTACGTGGACGCGGGGCTCGACACGCCCGTGCTCGCGCTCATCCCGGGCGGTGAGGTGTCGATCCAGGACGCCGTCCGGGCCCTCGCCCCCCGCTAGAGAGGATCCCGCCATGCTCGAACAGGATGCCTTAGCCCAGGCCCGTGCCGTCCACAAGGGCGAGGTCTCGCCCCGCGAGCTGGTCGAGGCGGCCATCGCGCGGATCGAGGCGCTCGACCCCGAGCTCAACGCGGTCGTGCACCGCCGCTTCGACAAGGCGCTCGGCGAGCTCGACGCCATCCCGGAGACCGCGCCCTTCCGCGGGGTGCCGATCCTGCTCAAGGACCTCGGCTGGGCCCAGGCGGGCGAGCCGTACAACGCGGGGTCGAGGACCCTGGACGGCGTCCGGGTGCTCCAGAGCGGGTACGGCGTGGCCAGGCTACGCGAGGCCGGCTTCGTCGTCCTGGGCCGGACGAACACCCCCGAGTGGGGCACGACGATCACCACCGAGCCCGTCGCCTTCGGCCCGACCCGCAACCCCTACGACCCGGCCTACAGCGCGGGCGGATCCAGCGGAGGCTCGGCGGCGGCCGTCGCCGCGGGCATGGTGGCCATCGCGACCGCCAGCGACGGCGGCGGGTCGATCCGCATCCCGGCCAGCCTGTGCGGCCTGGTCGGCCTCAAGCCGTCGCGCGGCCGGGTCAGCTCGGGGCCCGGGATGGGCGAGGGCTGGAACGGCTTCTCCTGCTCGGGCTTCGTGACGCGCACGGTCAGGGACACCGCGGCGGCCCTCGACCTGGTCGCGGGCTACGAGCCGGGCGACCCGTACGTGGCGCCCGCGTTGCCCCGGCCGCTGGCCGAGGAGGTGGGAATCGAGCCGGGCCGGCTGCGGATCGGCTTCGTGACCGCCCACCCGCGCAAGGACGTCCCGGCGTCCCCCGAGCTGGTCGCGGCGGTGACCGGGGCGGCGCACCTGCTGGAGAGCCTGGGCCACGACGTGGTGGAGGCCCATCCGGCGCCGCTGGCCGATCCGGCCTTCCCGCTGTACTTCGGCGCGATCGTGGCCAACAACGTCGCCGCCGAGGTGGAGAACGTCGGCCAGTGGCGCGGCCGGCCGGTGGACCTGGCCGAGCTGGAGCCGCGCAACCGCGCGATGGCCGAAGGGGCGGCCCGGCACACCGCGGCCGAGCAGATCCGGGCGACGCAGTGGACGGACGCCTTTCGCCGCCGCATGGCCGCCTGGTGGGGCCGGTTCGACCTGCTGCTCGCGCCGTCGCTCGGCGTCGAGCCGTTCGAGCTCGGCTGGATCCCGGAAGACGACCTGAGCACCGCGCTGGGCCGGACCGCGCACGCGGTCTCCTTCACCGCGCCGTTCAACGCCACAGGCCAGCCGTCGATCTCGCTGCCGCTGCATCGCACCCCGGCGGGGCTTCCGGTCGGCGTGCAACTGGTGGCGGCGATGGGCCGCGAAGATCTGCTCGTCCGGGTCGCGTCGCAGGTCGAGGCGGCCCGGCCGTTCGAGCATCCGGCGGCGCGTTAGGGAACCCGCCCGCCGGGGCACTGCGTTGAGTCGTGAGGGAGGTGCTCACGATGACAAAAGCTGTCAGGGCGTGGCGCACGTACAGGGATATCTCACGTCCGGGGACCCCGGGGCTGATGGCCAGGCTCCGGGCGATCCCGCGGATGCTCGGCGCCGCCGGCCGGGGCCACTACCCGGCCCTGGGCAAGGGCAAGCTGACCATGATGGCGTTAGGCCTGGTCTACCTGATCTCGCCGGTCGACGCCATCCCGGAATTCCTGCTCGGGATCGGCGTCGTCGACGATTTCGGGGTCTTCCTGTGGCTCATGGCCTCGCTGCTCGGGCAGAGCGGCGACTACGTCGAGCACGAACGCCGCCGGCTGATCAGATCGACTCCCGCCTGAGCCAGGCTCGGGAGGGCAGGGGGTGGCCGAACAGGCGCGCGGCGTTGCCGTAGGCCACCCTGGCCAGATCTACCGGCGGGAGCTGACCGAGGTTGCGCGTCACCGCCTGCTGGGTGTCGGGCCACGTCGAGTCGGAGTGCGGGTAGCCGCTCTCCTGCAGCACGTGGTCGAGCCCGACGGCCAGGCGGACGCCGGACAACGCGTGGTCGTCGAGCGTGCCGAAGAAGAAGTTGCGCCTGAGCACCTCGCTCGGCTTGAGCCCGCCGTCCCAGGAGGCCTCGCCGGCGACCGGGTGGTCGAGCGCGTAGTCGGCCCGCTCGGCCAGCATCGGCACCCAGCCCACGCCGCCCTCGACGATGAGGATGCGCAGCGCAGGGAAGCGCAGCGGCACGCCCGACCACAGCCAGTCGGCGCAGGCGAACATCGCGCTGGCCGGCATCATCGTGGTGATCGCCTCGATGGGGGTGTCCGGGGAGGGCACCGGCGACCACGAGGACGAGCCGGTGTGCAGGCAGACGACGGTGCCGGTCTCCTCGCAGGCGGCGAAGAACGGATCCCAGTGGCCGGTGTGGATCGACGGCAGCCGCAGCCGGGTGGGGAACTCGGGGAAGACGACCGCCTTGAAGCCGCGCGCCGCGTTCTCCTTGATCTGCTGCGCGGCCACCTCCGGGTCGGGCAGCCACGGCAGTTGCAGGCCGATCATGCGCTCGGGGTAGGTGCCCGCCCACACCTCGATGTGCCAGTCGTTCCAGGCCTTGACCAGCGCCAGGCCGAGGTCCTGGTCGCGGGTGCGGGCGAAGGGCATGCCGGACTGGCCGGCCAGCATGCCGGGGAAGCACAGCGCCGCCCAGATGCCGGCCAGGTCCATGTCCTCGATGCGGGACTCGATGTCGTAGCAGCCCGGCCGCATGTTCTCGAAGCGGACCGGCTCCAGCGTCCACTGCTCGCGCGGCAGGCCGGCGCCGACGTCGAGGCCGACGCAGGGGTAGGTGGCTCCGCCGTACCGCCAGACCTGGTGGCCGGCGTCGGTTTCCACGACCTTCGGCGCCGCCTCGGCGTACTTGGCGGGCAGTCGGTGCTCGAACAGGTCGGGGGGCTCGATGAGGTGATCGTCGGCGGAGATGATCACATAGTCGCGCCGCCTCTGCTCGGGGTGGGGGAGGAGCGCCGTAGTCACGCAGGTAACCGTACGACGTGCGTGAGGCGTCGAACAAGCGGACCCGGGATCGCCGGAGGGGGAAAGGGGCCGGCGATCCCGGTCGCTCCGTGCCCGTGCCAGGCTCGGGCACGAGGGCCCGCCATTTTGAGGAGGGTACTGCTGCTTTGCGGACCCGGCCTCGCCCCTACCCGACCGAGGCGCTTTCAGTCCGCGCGGCTTGACGCCGATCGGCGACCTCGCGTCTGATCAGCAACAACCAGCCGCCGATCGCGACGCCGATGAACAACCACCACTGCACGCCGTAGGCGAAGTTGAGCCCGCCGCCCGCGCCCACGTCGGGCGCCGGCACCGGTTCGGGCGAGGTGCCCGCCGCCGGCCGCTGCTCGATCAGCTCCACGTACCCGCCGCTCAGCTTGTACGGCAGGCGTCCGGCGATGGACTCGGTGTCGATGAGCAGGATCTGCCCGGCCGGAGCCCCGGCGCGCTCCTTGATCCCGGTCGACTCCTCGGTCTCGCTCAGCCGCAGCCGTCCGGTCACCGTCACCTGGCCGGTGGCCGGCGGCGGCACCTCGGGCGCGCTCAGCGCGGTCGCGCCCACCTTGACCCAGCCGCGGTTGACCAGGACCGCCTGCCCCGGCGCGGTGACCAGCGGGGTGAGCACGTAGTAGCCCGGCCGCCCGTTCTGCGAGCGCAGCCGCACCAGCAACTGGTTGGCCGGGTCGTAGGCGCCGCTCGCGGTGACCGCGCGGTAGCGGTTGGCCTCGGTGGCCGGCACCTGGCCGATCGGGGCGGGCGCGGCGGCGAGGTTGGCGGTGATCAGGTCGCTGCTGGAGGACCGCTCCTCGAACCGCCCGAACTGCCAGTTGCCCAGGAAGACGAAGGCCGGGATGACCAGCAGCACCACGACGTGGAGCGTCAGCCATCGAGGGGTCAGCAGGAAGCGGTACACGTCATCCAGGGTAGGCACCGTGGGCACCGGTCGGGCCACCGGACTCCGAGGCCGTCACTTGCGAAAGCGGGACGAAGTCGGCGTCGATCGCGTACGGTCGTGAGCTGTCCCGGAACGCTCCATCCCTCAGGAGCTGCGCTCTCGTATGTCTGTGCTCGAAGCGGCGCCGATCGCGGCGCCGTTCACCATGCCTCCGCTGCCGGCTCTCGTCCGGCACGCGATCCCGCGGGTCGTCGAATCGATGATCATGCCGCCGGTGGTGACCTATGCCGGAATCTTCCTGTTCGACCTGTCGGCCGGGCTGATCGCCGGGCTGTTGTGGGTGTTCGGGTGCGCGTTGTGGCGGCTGAGCCGCCGGGCGGTCCTGCCGGGGCTGGTGATCCTCGCGATGGCGGCGATCACCGCGCGCACCGCCTTCGCGCTGGTGACCGGGAACAGTGTGTTCTACTTCCTGCCGCCGATCGCGGGGGTGTTCTGCGTCGCGCTGGTCTTCCTCTTCTCCGCCCCGACCCGGCGGCCGCTGGCCAGGCGGGTGGCCTGCGATCTGGTGCCCATGCCGGCACGGGTTCAGGAGCATCCGGCGATGCGGCGCTTCTTCCGGCGGCAGTCGCTGATGTGGGGGTGCGTGCAGCTCGGCAACGCGTCGCTGAGCGCCTGGGTGCTCTTCCACGAGAGCGTGCAGGGCTTCCTGCTGCTGCGCACCTCGGCGGTGGCGGTGTTGCTGAGCCTGGCCGCGCTGGCGGCGCTGCTCGACTTCCGCCGGACGTTGTCGGCCCTGCGAGTGGAGGCTGAGCTCTAGGCGCTCTGGAGCTTGGCGCCGGTCCCCGGCTCGGGGGTGACCTCGCGCGGTCCGGGGACCTCGTGTCCTTCGGCGCAGCGGAAGACCTGCTCGATGGGGGCGCCGCAGTCGCGGTGGGTGAGGACGACCGGCGGGCCCTCGGGGTCGGCCAGGTAGCGGTCGCCCCAGTGCATCAGGGCCACCAGGAGGGGATAGAGGTCGCGGCCCTTGTCGGTGAGCCGGTACTCGTCGCGCTGGCGCTGCCCCGGCTCGCGGTAGGGCACCTTCCGCATCAGGCCCTCGTCCACCAGCCGGGCCAGCCGGGCGCTGAGCACCTGCCGGGGGGCGCCGGTCATGGCCTGCATGTCGGCGAAGCGCCGCACGCCGCTGAAGGCTTCGCGCAGCACGAGGAAGGTCCACTTCTCGCCGACGATGCCGAGGGTGCGCTCGATCGAGCAGTTGTCCACCCGGAAGGCCACGTTCATCCGCCCATCATATCTGAGTTCAATTGACAGACCCAGACGAGCGGAGGATGCTGAGTCTATGCTCGGAACTCAGATCCGCCCGGTCACCCCGGAGGACGAGGAGGCGCTCACCCGCTTCCTGAGCGGGTTGTCCCTGCACACCCAGACATTGCGCTTCTTCAGCGGGCTGGGCCGCCCGTCGCCGTGCCTGGTGCGCGGCCTGCTGGCCGTGGACGAGACGCGGGACGCCATGGTCGCCGTCCTGGAGGGGGAGATCGTCGGCCACGCGATGTCCTACCGGGGCGGCCCGGTCGGCGCCGACGTCGAGATCGGGGTGGTGGTGGCCGACCAGTGGCAGGGCGTCGGCATCGGGCCCAGGCTCATCGACGCGATCCTGTCGCGGGCCTGGTTCAGGGGCGCCGAGACGGTCGGCATGGACGTCCTGGGCGAGAACCGCCGGGTCCTGCGCATGATCCGCAGGGCGTGGCCCGAAGCACGATATTCCGTCTCTTCCGGTGCCGTGGAGGTGATCGCTATGATCGGACCGGCAGGGCTATTTGCAGAATAAGGTTCTAGTGGTACACCATTGACCTTGTGAAGACTGCTAAGAACGGACGCGACGGCCGCACCCGCATCATCGAGGGTGCCCTGCGCCGCTTCAGCCAGGACGGCGTCTCCGCCACCACCCTCGCCAGCCTGCGCGAGGAGAGCGGCGTCAGCGTCGGCAGCTTCTACCACCACTTCGCCAGCAAAGAGCATGTCTACGGCGTGCTCTACGCCGAGATCCTCGCCTCCTACCAGGCGGCCTTCCTCGCGGAGCTGACCAGCCACGACGGCGCGAAGGCCGGCATCGAGGCGATCCCGGCCTTCCACATGCGCTGGGCCGGGGAGTATCCCGAGCAGGCCCGCATCCTGGTCAGCGAGCGCCCGCCGCGCAAGAACGAGCCGGGCGGCGCCGAGGTGGCAGAGGCCCGGCGCACCTTCTTCCGCCAGGTCTCCGACTGGTGGAAGCCGCACATGAAGAACGGCGAGCTCCAGCCGGTCCACCCCACCATGTGCTACGTGCTCTGGCTCGGGCCCACCCAGGAGATGTGCCGGCTGTGGTTCGCCGGGGCGCACGCGCCGACCGAGGAGGAGATCAAGGCGCTGGGCGAGGCGGCCTGGCAGAGCCTGCGGCAGCGCGAGGCCTGAACGCCTGCCAACGGGGAGCGATGATCCGCACACCCTCTGTGCTGTATTGTCGGCTTTGTGGGACGACCTCGGGCGCTGGTTCTGACCGCCCTGCCGCAGAGCGCTCTGGCACGTCTCGGCGAGTTCGCGGACGTGGTCGGCGCGCCTGACCGGCCCAACCTCGGCTTCACCGACGAGCAGCTCGCCGACCTGCTGATCGAGACCGGCGCCACCATCCTGATCACCGACGGGGACGAGGTCCGCCGCTCGGTCCTTAGCCTGCCGCTCGACGTGGTGGCCAGCCTGGGCGCCCCGGTCACCATCGATCTCGCCCTCGCCGCCGAACTCGGGGTGAAGGTCCTGCGGGTCGACGACCGCGACTCCGACGCCGTCGCCGAGCTCACGCTGGCGCTGCTGTTCGCGCTCAGCCGGCACATCGTCCCCGCCGACCGCGAGGTACGGCGGGGCCGCGTCTACCGCACCAAGGTGCCACCGGCCGAGCGCTACCGCGGTTCGCGCCTGGCCGGCCGGACCTTCGGCATCGTCGGCCTGGGCCGCGTCGGCCGGGCGGTGCGCTGGCGGTGCGAGGGGCTGGGCATGCGGGTGATCGCCTGCGACCCCTACGTCCCTGAGGCCACGCACACCCTGCCCGAACTGCTGGCCGAGGCCGACGTGGTCTCATTGCACGTGCCGGTCACCGCCGAGACGCGCGGCTTCATCGGCGACACCGAACTCGGCCTGATGAAGCGCGGCGCGATCTACCTCAACACCTCGCGCGGCTCGCTGCACGACCTGTCGGCCCTGGTGGACGCGTTGCGCTGGGGACATCTGGGCGGCGCGGGCATCGACCACTTCGAGGGCGAGTGGCTCGACCCCCGCCACCCGCTGACCCGGCTGTCCAACGTGGTGCTGACGCCGCGCCTGGGCGAGGCGACCGACGAGAGCCAGGAGGAGCGGGCCGAGCGGGTCGTCGAGGAGATCGAGAGCCTGGTGCGGGGCGAGACGCCGGTGGTCATGCCGAGTGCCGGGCTCGTGTAGGCACCCGCCAGTTGCCCGAATCGAGAGAGATGTCCAGTCGCAGCTCGCCCCTGGTGCGCCGCAGCCCCGGCACCCGCACCCGGTCGCGCACGGCGAAGCGGCCATGGCGGGGATAGCCGAATCCGAGCTCTCCCGGAAGCACGCGCAGGTCGTCGTGGTTGCCGCAGCGCGGGCAGGTCCAGGAGACCAGGTCGCGGCCGCGGTGGTAGTCGGAGCAGGCCCGGAAGTACTCGTCGGGCCCGAACCGCGCCTCGCAGGCCAGGCAGGGGATCAGCATCGATCCTCCTCGTGGGATGGTCGGATTGACCGCACCAGAGATATCGCGGGGGACTTGGTCCCCGCTTGTGGAACGCTTGGGTAAGTTGTAACAGTCTGGTTACTGTCCGTCGAAGGAAGTCGATGAAACACCTGCGGAACCTGCTCCTCGAAACCGGCTACACCGTCGACGGGGTGCGCGAGCGGCTCGGCGACGTCGCGGCGACCGCGCTGGCGCGGGAGGAACTGGTCCCGGCCCTGCGGGCCACCCGCGAGCTGGATCCGCTGGCCGTACTGATCCGGCTGTTCTGGCTCGGCGTGCCCGTCGAGGGCCCGATTCCCGCCCCGCTGGTCGAGACCGGGCTCGTGGCCGACGGCCGGGCGCGCTACCACCTGCAGCCCTGGGGCGAGGACGGCTACCTGGTCTCCGACCGCAAGGTCCGCCCCGGTGACCCGGCGCTGCGCCCCGACCACGTCGTGGGCGCCGGCGGCGCCTCGGCCAACCTGGCCCAGCTCGTCACCAGGCGGCCGGTCGAGCGCGCCCTCGACCTCGGCACCGGCTGCGGCGTCCAGGTGCTGGAGCTCGGCGATCGGGCCGCGCAGGTCGTGGCCACCGACCTCAACCCGCGGGCGATCGAGCTGGCCCGGATGAGCTGGGAGCTGTCCGGCATCTCCGGCGTCGACGCCCGGGTGGGCTCGATGTTCGAGCCCGTCCAGGACGAGCTGTTCGACCTCGTGGTCGCCAACCCGCCCTTCGTGCTCTCCCCCGGCAAGCGCTTCACCTACCGCGAGAGCGGCGGCGACGGCTTCTGCCGCGAGCTCGTACGGCAGGCGCCCGACCACCTCAACCCCGGCGGCCAGGCCCACTTCCTGGCCAACTGGCTGCACATCGAGGGCGAGGACTGGCAGGAGCGGGTCGGGAACTGGATCACCTGCGACGGCTGGGTGGTCGAGCGCGACGTCCAGGACCCGGCCGAGTACGTCGAGCTGTGGCTGAAGGACGCCGCCGAGCAGGGCACCCCCGCCTACACCCAGCGCTACGACGAGTGGCTCGGCTGGTTCGAGGAGCAGAAGGTCGAGGGGATCGGCTTCGGCTGGATCACCCTGCGCCGCTCCGACAGCATCGACCCGGTCGTGCGGGTCGAGCGGCTGACCCAGCAGGTGGAGCTCCCGGTGGGCGGCTACGTGGACGAGATCCTCGACGCCATCGGCCTGGCCCACCGGCTGACCGAGCTCGACCAGGCCCGGCTGCGCACCGCCGAGGGCCTCCTGGACGAGCGCATCGGGCTGCCGGGCGCGGAGGACCCGTCCAGGATCGTCCTGCGCCAGACGCGCGGCCTGCGGCGCAGCACCGACGTCGGCACCGTCGAGGCGGCCCTGGCCGGGGTCTGCGACGGCCAGCTCGCCCTGGGCCCGCTGCTCAACGTCATCGCCGAACTGGTCGGCGGCGACCGGGTCGACGCCGACCGGCTGCGCCCGCTCATCGCCGAAGGCTACTTCCGGCTGTGATCCCAGGTCGGGACGCCCTTTGATCCGGCGTTGATCGGGCGTTGAGCCTCCGGGAGCACCCTGAGGAGGCAGGCGCGTCCCGGGGGGTTCGGGGCCGTGCCTGGCCCGGCCGGTCGTCTTGTGAGGCGGCTAGCCGCCGCGTGGAGCATCCGGACAACCGGGCCCCCTGGCGAAGCGCGGCGGCCGGATGACCGGCCGGGCTGAAACCTTCTGGGACAAGGAAAGCCCGTTGTTCAACCACGTGTGGATGACCAGGCTCGACGACGAGCTGTACTCAGGCCTCGACGACGGAATCGACGGCCGCGGCCCCGCCGACGGCCGGGGCGGCGGCGAGGAGGGCCTTGAGGTCGGCGGCCTCGGGAGCACCGAGGCGGGAGAAGATGTCGTAGGCCTGCCGTAGGCAGTCGGTGCTGCGCGAGAGGCTGCCCATGCCGTGCAGCGCCTTGCCGAGCACCGCGAGCGACAGCGCCTCGCCGTAGGGGTGACCGATCTCCCTGCTCACCACGAGAGCCTGTTCGGCGTGCCGGACCGCCTCCGGGTAGCGGCCGGCGGCGATGAAGGTCTCCGCCAGCCGGGAGCAGACCCGCTGCTCCCAGACGCGTTGCTTGCCGGCGCGGAAGAAGGCCAGGCACTCGGCGTGGTGGTGGACCGCCTCGGTGAGGCGGCCGACGCGCGACAGGACGATGCCCAGGTGGTAGCGCGCCCGTGCCATGCCGGCGCCGCTGCCGATCTCGGTGAAGATGGCCAGGCCCTTCTCGGCCGCCGCGATGGCGTCCTCCGGGCGGCCCAGGCCCAGGTGGTCGCGGGCGGAGTAGCTCAGCACGAGCGCCTCGCCGCCGGGCACGCCGGCCTCGCGGTAGCAGGTCATCGCGCGGTCGAACCACTCCAGGGCCTCGGTGTGCCGGCGCTGGCGGCCCACGACGACGGCCAGGGCGTTGAGCACCTCGCCGGTGACGACCTTCTCGCCGCGCTCGGCCGAGAGCCGCTCGACGATCCTGAACTGCTCCTCGGCCTCGGTCAGCCGGTTGGCGGCGAAGAGCACGCGGCCCAGGACATAGCGGGCGCGCAACTCGGCCGCGGGGTCGCCGAGCTTCTGGGCGGTGGCCAGGACGGCGCGGGTGGCGAGGTCGAACTCGCGGGTGTGCGTGCCGGACTCCAGCAGCGGCTCCATCGCCACCAGCAGGTCGCCGGCCGGAAGGAGCTGCTCCGCCGTACGGGAGGCTTCTGAAGCCTGGTTGATCGCGGCGAACAGGGCGTCGCCCTCGGCGATCAGCCACGCGACCGCCTCGTCCACCGAGCTGAAGCTGCGCCCGCTGCCGATCACGACCAGGTGGTCGGCGATCAGGCTGCCCTCGTAGGCCAGGCGGTGCGCGGACTGGGCAGAGGCCAGGTAGAAGCCGAGCAGGCGGCGCAGCGCCAGCGTGCGGGCCTGGACGCGCTCGGCCTGTTCGAGCTGGCGGCGGGCGAACAGCCGCAGCAGGTCGTGGAAGCGGTAGCGGCCCGGCGTCGGCGCCTCCAGGAGGCTGACGTCGACCATCGACTCCAGCAGGTTCTCGGCCTCGAAGGTGCTCATCGACAGCACCGCGGCGGCCGCGCCGGTGGAGATGTCGGGGCTGTTGGGCAGCGACAGCAGCCGGAACGCGCGCGCCTGGGCGGGCGAGAGCTGGCCGTAGCCGAGGGCGAAGGTGGCCTCGACGGCCAGGTTGCCCACCCGCATCTCGTCCAGGCGGTGCCGCTCGTCGGCCAGCCGCGAGACGATCGAGCTGACCGTCCAGCTCGGCCGCGCGGCCAGGCGCGCGGCGACGATGCGTACGGCCAGCGGCAGGAACCCGCACGCGGCGACCACGTCCATGGCCGCGGCCCGCTCGGCGGCCACCCGCTCCGGCCCGGCCACCGCGGCGAACAGCGACAGGGCCTCGTCCGGTTCGAGGACGTCGAGGTCGATCAGCCGGGCGGAGGGCAGGTCGGCCAGCTTGGCGCGGCTGGTGATCAGCGTCGCGCACCCCTGGGAGCCGGGCAGCAGCGGCGTGACCTGCGCGGCGTCGCGGGCGTTGTCCAGCAGCACGAGGATGCGCCGGTCGGACAACAGCGAGCGGTACAGCGCCGAGCGCTCGGCCAGGCCCTCGGGGATGACGTCCGGCGGGATGCCGAGCGCGCGCAGGAAGGCGCCGAGCGCGGACTCGGGCGCGGTCGCCTCGTCGGTGTAGCCCCGCAGGTCGGCGTAGAGCTGGCCGTCGGGGAAGAGGTCGTCGCAGGCGTGCGCGACGTGCACGGCCAGGGCGGTCTTGCCGACGCCGCCGATGCCGCAGATGGCCGCGACCGGCACGCCCTCCACGGCGCTCTGCGCCGCCAGCAGGCTGCGCAACCGGCCGACCAGCTCGCGGCGGCCGGTGAAGTCGTTGACCGCGGCGGGCAACTGCGCCGGGCGGGGCAGGTCGAGCCAGCGCTCCTCCTCCGCCTCCTCCGGCGCGGGCGCCGGGCCGGTCTCGGCCGGCGGAGTGGCGGCCAGGCCGGGGTCGGCGTTGAGGATGCGCTGGTGCAGGGCCGACAGCTCGGGGCCGGGCTCGATGCCCAGCTCCTCGATCAGCGCCTCGCGGGTCTCGGTGAAGACGTTGAGCGCGTCGCCCTGCCGGCCGCAGCGGTAGTAGGCCAGCATGAGCTGGGCGCGCAGCCGCTCGCGCAGCGGGTGGTCGGCGGTGAGCGCGATCAGCTCCGAGACCACCGCGGCGTGTTGGCCGAGCTCCAGGTCGAGGTCCATGAGCGTCTCGACGACGGTCAGCCGCCGCTCGACCAGCCGGTCGCGCTGGTGGTCGGCGTACGGGCCGACCGCGCCGGCCAGGGGCTCGCCCTCGAAGAGCGCGACCGCCGAGCGCAGGGACTCGGCGGCGTCCTTGAGCGCGCCGGCCTTGCGGGCGGCCTCGCCCTCGTGCACCAGGCGCTCGAAGCGGGTCAGGTCGAGCGCGCCGTCCTCCAGGCGCAGCGCGTAGCCGCGGCCGACCGAGGTGAGCAGTTCGGGACGGGAGCGGGCCGGCCGGTCGGGCTCCAGGACCGTGCGCAGCCGGGAGACGTAGGTTCGCAGGGCGCCGAGCGCCCGAGGAGGCGCGTCGTCGCCCCACACGGCGTCGATCACCTCCGTCGGGGTGACCGCCCGGCCTTCGCGCAGCAGCAGGACACCGAGGATCGACCGCTGCAACGGAGTACCCAGGTCGAGCTCGATGCCCTCACGCCAGGCCCGGACGGGACCGAGCACGGCGAACCGCAGTCCTCCAGCCATGCCCCTGTCTCCCAGTCAAAGGAATATTTTGTGACCAAATGATAGAACGACTCATGCCTAACACATAGGCATGCCTTGATTCGTTCATCGAAGTGTTGATCGAGCGTTGATCAGGCATTGAGCCCGAAAGCCCATGCTCTCTATCAAAGAGGCATGGTCCCACGGGGGCGGCCATGCCTTCCAGATACCGGCGGGGCCGGGCGGTGGGTGTTTCCCGCCCGGCCCACGACGGGCCGACGTGCGGTTACCAGCGGCCTCTGACCACGTTGGAGTTCTTGGACAGGCGGGGGTAGCCGGGGCCGTCGAAGACGACCTTCACGTAGATCTCGTCCCCTTCGGTGTCGAGGTTGGAGCTGCGGTCCTCGTCGAGGGCGGAGCACGGCAGGGTGGGCTGGGCCGTGACGACCAGGCCGCTGCCGTACCGGCTGGCGGTGAGGGCGGCGTTAGGGGCCTTCAGGATGCGGTTGTCGTAGACCAGGTCGTCGGCCCACACCTCGATCCGGGCGACCGCCCGTTGTCGATCTGATACTGCGCCTGCGCCTGTGCCATGCCCACCGAGGTGAGCACGGTGAGCCGGCACTGGCCGCCGCCGGCCTGCTGGATGGTCAGCCGGGGCGAGGCCATGACGCCGGGCTTCGGATCGGCCTGGGCCGGAGCGGCACCGAGACCGAGGATCGCGGCGACCGCGCCGAGCAGGGCGAGAGAACGAACGGACATGAGCTGCCTCCTGAATGGTGCTTCGTGGAAAGTAAGAAATGGTGACTATTTATCGGCGTTCCACCGGGTTCCGCCCCGGTTCCACGACGGGGCACGTAGGGTCGGCTCATGGCCGAGGACGTCTGGACGCGCGGGGACGCCTACGAGCGGTACATGGGCCGGTGGGGCCGGCTGGTGGCCGCGGAGTTCGTGCCCTGGCTGCGGGTGCCGGCGGGTGGGCGGTGGCTGGACGCCGGGTGCGGGACGGGGGCGCTGGCCGCGACGGTGCTGGGGGTGGCCGAGCCGGCCGAGGTGGCGGGGATCGACGCCTCTGCGGGGTTCGTGGCGCATGCGCGGGGCCAGGTGAGTGATCCACGGGCGCGGTTCGAGGTGGGGGACGCCCAGGCGTTGCCGTACCCGGACGACCGGTTCGACGCGGCGGTCTCCGGGCTGGTGGTGAACTTCCTGCCCGAACCCGAGCGGGCGCTGCGGGAGTTCGTGCGGGTGGTGGCGCCCGGCGGGGTGGTGGCGGCGTATGTGTGGGACTACGCCGAGGGGATGGGGATGATCCGGTCGTTCTGGACGGCCGCTCTGGCGCTCGATCCGGACAGAGGGTCGGAGGCCGCGCTCTTCCCGCTGTGCCGGCCGGGGCCGCTGGAGGAGCTCTGGACAGGGGCCGGGCTGCGCGAGGTGGCGGTCGAGGCGATCGAGGTGGCGACCGTCTTCCGCGACTTCGCCGACTTCTGGACGCCGTTCCTCGCCGGGGTGGGTCCGGCGCCGGCGTACGTGGTGTCACTGGGCGAGGAGCACCGGGCCGACCTGCGCGAGCGGCTGCGGGCGAGCCTGCCGGTGGCGGAGGACGGGTCGATCGCGCTCAAGGCTCGCGCGTGGGCCGTGCGCGGGCTGGTCGGGCCGGAAAAGAGTTGACGCCCGGCTGGGGGTTCCAGCCGGGCGTCCGCGAAACGAGTCGGAAGATCGGTCTAGGCCGCCTCGACGAGTCCGAGGCGCTGGGACAGGCGATCACGGATCGCCGGCCATTCCTCACGCAGGATCGAATAGAAGGCGGTATCTCGGACCGTGTCGTCGGCCCCCCTGCTCTCCGCCCGGCGGACCCCGTCGAAGTGCGCGCCGAGCGCTTCGATGGCGGCTCGCGACCGGACGTTGCGCACGTCGGCCTTGAGCGTGATGCGGTGGACGTTCCAGGTGTCGAAGGCGAGCGAGAGCATCAGGAACTTGCTCTCCCGGTTGACACCCGTGCCCTGGGCCGAAGCGGCCAGCCAGGTGTAACCGATGTCGGCCACGGACGGAACGTCTCCCACGAGGCTCCGAACCCCGGGAGGCCAGGGCATGGGGCCCTGCCAGTACTCGAGGTTCATCAGACGGGTGGCACCGACGATACGGTCGGTGTTCAGCCACCGGACGGCGAAGGGCATCGCGAGACCCTCCGCCTGCTCAGCCATGGCGGCCTCCACGTAGGAGGCCATCTCGTCCCACCCATGAGGGACGCGAGTGAAGGCATACGTGCTGCGGTCTTCACTCGCCGCGGCTACGAGGTCATCGACCACCGCGAGGCTGAGAGGCTCCAGGCGCACAAGGCGCCCGGACAAGGTGACAAGAGCGGGCATGAGCACATGATGGGGCCTGCCGGCAGTGCTCGGTACCAGCTAACCATCCCGGAATTCTGCAACTTTATGCAACCTGCTTGTTTTCCCTGGTCAAAGCGGTCAGACCGGTGCTCAGGAAGGCCAGGTTGGCGGCTATCCAGGGCAGTTCGAGGGGGTTGTCGGCGGCCAGCGCGTCGAGCCTTTCCTCGGCCAGTTCGCCGTAGAGCAAGCTGGTCGCGACGCGCACCCGCGCGTGCTCCGGTTCGTCGCCGAAAGCATGGCCAGGCAGGACACCGATGCCGTGCTCGTTGAGAAGGATCTTGGTCAGTTCGGCCGATCCACCGAGCCCGAAATGTGAAAAATCCGGGTAGAGGTAGAAACCGCCCTGAGGCGGCGCGACGACCGCTCCGGCCTGGATGAATCTTTCGCAAACTTCTCGTGCGACGAGGCCGTGGAGTCTTCTGCTGCGCTCGACATGGGCCACCAGATCGGCCGGCTCCTCGAAGGCGAGGGCGGCCGCGGCCTGCACCGGAGCGGCCGGCGCGGACCAGATCTCGCTGGCGACGGCCAGCAGGGTCCGGCGCAGGTCGTGCGCTCCGTCGGGCAGTCGCGCCACGCCGATCCGCCAGCCGCCGAGCGCGAGGCTCTTGCTCAGACCGGTGGTCACCACGGTCCGCTCGGGCGCGAGGTCGGCGGGCGAGAGGTAGGGCAGGGCCGGGTCGTGCACGAGGTCGCGGTAGATCTCGTCCGAGATGATGACCAGGTCAAGCTCGCGCGCGACCGCGACGAGCCGCTCGATGGTCGCGGGGGTGGCCAGGCGTCCCGTGGGGTTGTCCGGGAGGGTCACCAGGATCGAGTGGACGATGCGGCCCTCGGCGCGGGCCCGCCGTACGGCGTCGAGGACGAGCTCGGGGTCGGGCACGCCGCCCTCGCTCGCCTGGACCAGGATGGAGCGGGAGCCGACCAGGTCGGCCTGCGCCGCGTAGCTGACCCAGCTCGGCCTCGGCAGCACGATGTCACCGCCGAGCACCAGCAGCAGCGCGTAGAGCAGCGACTTGCTGCCCGGTCCGCAGACCACCAGCTCGGGATCGGTCTCCAGGCCCCGCCGGCTCCAGTAGCCCGCCGCCGCCGCGCGCAGCTCGGCCGCTCCGGCGACCGGCCCGTAGCCGTTGCGTCCTGAAGCCTCGACGAGCCGGTCGCGCAGCGCCGGGTGGACGGGCAGGCCAGCCTCGCCGAAGGCGAGGTGCAGCACACGTTCCCCGGCGCGTCGTCTTCGTTCGATGTCCTCGTTGGCCGCCAGTGTGGCGGAAAGGGTCACGGTCATGTTTGTCACGTTCCCAAGATGGTTGGATGAAAGGCATCACCACAAGCGAGGCTTTTGGTGGGTAGGCATAAGGAAGAGTGATGCTCGATCTGCGGAGACTTGTCCTGATCCGCGAATTCGCCCGTCGGGGCAGCATCGCGGCGACGGCCGCATCCCTGGGTTACAGCCCGTCGGCGGTCTCCCAGCAACTGGCCGCGCTGGAGCGGGAGGCGGGCGCGGTGCTGCTCGACCGGACCGCGCGCAGCGCCGAACTGACCGATGCCGGACGCCGGCTGGTCCAGCACGCCGAGCGCATCCTGACGATGGTGGAGGAGGCCGAGTCCGACCTTTCCGCGCATGCCGGCAAGCCGTCCGGGCGGGTCGTGCTCACCGCCTTCCCGACCGCCGCGGTCGCCTTCGCTCCCGCGCTGGCCCGGTCCCTGCGTCGCTACACCGAGCTCACCCTGCGCCTGGGGCAGTCGCGGTCCGGGCGCGGCATGCGCGAGGTGCAGTCGGGCGAGGTCGACCTCGCCCTGATCGACAGTTGGTACGGCAGGACCCGGGCCTTCGAGACGTTGCGCGTCTTCCCGCTGCTGCACGACCCTCTGGTGCTGGTCGTGCCGCGCAAGCACCGGCTGGCCGACCCCGCGGTGCCGATCGACCTGCGCGAGCTGCGGGACGAGCCGTGGATGGCCACGCCCGACGGCGAGCCGTCGCGGCTGGCGGTCGACCGGCTCTTCGTCGACGTCGGCGGCCCGCGGCCCACGCCGTGGGAGTTCGAGGGCCTGGGCACGATCCTGTCGCTGGTCGCCAAGGGCATCGGCATCGCCGCGGTGCCCGCGCTGGCGCTGGCGGCGGGGGTGCGCGGCATCGCGGTGCGGGAGTTCCCCGGCAACCAGGTGGCGCGGGAGGTGCACGCCGTGGCGCGCGAGGCGTCGGTGCACCGGCCCGCGGTCATGGTCACCCTGCGCGCGATCCACGTGGCCGCCCGGCTGCTGGCCTCCGACCTGGAGCCCGTACGGCTGGCCTGACCCGGCTCCCGGCCCGGGCCGGTCCGGCTAGCCTGATCGGGTGCCCACGTATGACATCGAACGGTTGCTGACCGCCCGGCCGGGGACCCTGGTGGCGGGGGTGGACGAGGTCGGCCGGGGCGCCTGGGCCGGCCCGGTGCTGGTCTGCGCGGTCGTCACCGACCTGTCCGAGCCGCCCGCCGGGCTCACCGACTCCAAGCAGCTCTCGGCCGCCCGCCGCGAGTCGCTGGCCGCCGAGATCGCCACGTGGGCCACCGGCATCGGGTACGGCGAAGCCTCCCACGAGGAGATCGACACCCTCGGCATGACCGAGGCGTTGCGCCGGGCCGCCCGCCGGGCGCTGGAGGCGCTGCCCGCGCGGCCCGACTTCGTCATCCTCGACGGCTCCCACGACTACATCGGCCCGCCCTGGCCGGTGCGGCTGGAGGTGCGCGGCGACGCGGCCTCGATCTCGGTGGCCGCCGCCTCCGTGCTGGCCAAGGTGCGGCGGGACGCGTTCATGGCGACGCTGGGCCGGGCGGAGTTCGGCTTCGCGGAGAACGCGGGTTACCCGTCGCCGGTGCACCAGGCGGCGCTGGCCGAGTTCGGGCCGACCGAGCATCACCGGTTGTCGTGGTCGTATCTCGACGACCTGCCGCAGTGGCGGCACCTCAAGCGACACCGCGATCCGCTCGCCGGGGAGGGCCAGCTCTCGCTCTTCGGGTAAGAGCTGGGGTGTGCGGATCGGGATATTTCTCATCGCGGCCGGTTTTCCCGGCATTCCTCCGGAAGTGACCCTCAACCAGACCCTGGACGCCGTCGTGGCCGCCGAACAGGCCGGGTTCGACGACGTGTGGCTCGCCGAGCACCACTTCATGTCCTACGGCGTCTGCCCCTCGCCGGTCACGCTCGCCGCGCTCGCCCTCGGCCGGACCCGGCGCATCGGCCTGGGCACCGCGGTCAGCGTGCTGTCCACGCAGCACCCGGTCGCCCTGGCCGAGCAGGCGGCGATGCTGCACCACCTGTCCGGTGGCCGCTTCACGCTCGGGGTCGGCCGGGGCGGGCCGTGGGTGGACCTGGAGGTCTTCGGCACCGGCGTGGAACGGTTCGAGCGCGGCTTCCCCGAGGCGCTGGACCTGCTGTGCGCCTGCCTGTCCGGCGAGCGGGCGGTGGCGGCGGCGGGGGAGTTCTTCGCCTTCCGCGAGGTGGCGATGGTGCCCGCCGCGCGGCTGCGGCCGGTGGTCGCCTGCACCTCCGAGCCCACCGTACGGCTGGCCGCGGCCCGCGGGTTGCCGATGCTGCTCGGCATGCACCTGGACGACGCGGGCAAGCGCGAGATGCTCGACTCCTACGGCGGCTCGCCCGCCGAGCACGTGGCGGTGGTGGTGGCGCACGTCGCCGGCAGCACGGCCGTCGCGGTGCAGGAGGTCAGGGAGCAGATGCCCGCCTGGCTGGAGCCGGGCCTGGCGGGCTACGTCACCGTGGACGGGCGGGAGCGGACGCGCCGCGACACCGGCGCGTACGTGGACTTCCTGACGCGGGTGCACCCGGTGGGCTCGCCCGAGCACTGTGCCGAGGTGATCGCGCGCACCGCGCAGGCCACCGGGCTGCGGCGGCTGCTCCTGATGGTCGAGGCGACCGGCGATCCGGCCGGGTCGATCCGGCGGCTGGGGGCCGAGGTGCTGCCCCGCCTCACCGGGCGGGCGGGGCCGCCCGCCCGGTGAGGAGCAGGAACGTCAGCAGTCGACGAGTTCCGGCTTCTGGTTGAGGATCTGCGCGCGGGGCGTCACGAACTCGCGCAGCGCGCTCTCGGCCGACGGGTCGAAGACGGCGACCCGGTGGCAGTTCTGGAAGGCGAGCCGTACGCCGAAGTGACGCTCCAGCGCGCTGCGCATGGCGTCGCTGGCCAGGCAGCGCAGGAGCTGCCCGCGGGCCGCCTCGTCGGGCGGCGGGACGTGGTTGTCGGCGAACTCGGCGCCGGTGGTCTCACGCTGCTGGACCAGGCCGCTGATCACCGACCAGGCGTACGGCAGGGACTCGCGGACGCAGTCCACGAAGGCCTGGTCGTCCACCTCACCGAGCTTGGCCTGGTCGAGCAGATCGTTGGGAACGGTCAGCGACATGCTGTCTCCTCTCGAAGGGATCTCTTTGACGCTAGGTTCTCCGGGGGAAGCCGCAAAGGGGACAAAACTAGATCCTTCCGTACACAAACCCCGGGTCGATCTGGTCGGCGAGGTCGCGTCCGGTCCGTGCGTCACCCCAGGCGCGGGCGTTCTTCAGGTGGAACTCGGCGGCCTGGCGGCCGAAGCGCGCCCAGTCCTTCTCCTGCGAGTCGAGGTGCTTGAGCACCATCGCCAGGGCTTCTGAGTTGGCCGGCTCCAGGTCGTCGAGCTCGAAGGGCCGGCCCTGCTCCAGGGCGCGGACGGCGGCGGAGTGCTCCATCCAGGTGAGCAGCGCATCGCCCACGTGCTCGCGCAGGAACTCCACGTCGTGCGCGGTGTGCACCTTGTTGCCGACCACGGCCAGGCTGACGCCGAAGTCGGCGGCGTGCTCGCGGTACTGCTGGAAGACGCTCACCCCCTGCCGGGTCGGCTCGGCGACCAGCACGGTCAGGTCGAAGCGGGTGAACAGCCCCGAGGCGAAGGCGTCGGCCCCGGCGGTCATGTCGACCACCACGTACTCGTCGTGTCCGTCGACGAGGTGGTTGAGCAGCAGCTCCGCCGCGCCGATCTTGGAGTGGTAGCAGGCGACGCCCAGGTCGTCCTCGCTGAACGGCCCGGTGGCCATCAGCCGCAGGCCGTGCGGGGTCTCCATGGTGTACGGCAGGCCGTCGAGGCCGAGCAGGCGGGAGCCACGGCCGGGCGGGGTGGTCTTGAGCATCTCCTCGGCGCTGAGGATGCGCGGGTTGTCGCCGCGCAGGAACTCCTTGATCTCGTTCAGGTGCGCGCCGAGCGGCTCCGGCTGCCGGTCGAGGCCGAGGACCAGGGCGAGGTGCTGGTTGATGTCGGCGTCGATGGCGACCACCGGCCGGCCCTGCCGGGCGACGAACCTGCTGAAGAGCGCGGAGAAGGTGGTCTTCCCGCTGCCTCCCTTGCCGACGAAAGCCACGCGCACGGCGGCACCTCCTGGTCCGAAATGAAAACCGTTTCCGTTGCCGACGATGATGACATACTGCGCGCATGTCTGATGAGGAAAAGCTGAACGACTTGCTGGCGCGGCTCGCCGAGCGCCCGGATGATCCGGATTTGTTGCGGCAGACCGCCTACCAGCACGACCGGATGGGGCTGGAGCACGAGGCGGTGCCGTACTACGAGCGGGCCCTGGAACTCGCGCAGGAGGACCGGCTGGGACTGTGGACCGGCTACGGCAGCACGTTGCGGGTGATCGGGCGCTTCGAGGACGCGGTGGCCGCCTTCGACCGGGGGCTGGCGGAGTTCCCCGGCGATCCGGCGCTGCGCGCCTTCCGGGCGATGGCCTGCTACAACCTGGGGCGCTCCCGCGAGGCGGTCGGGGAGTTGCTGCACCTGCTGGCGGAGAAGGAGCAGTTGGGGGGCTACGAGCGGCCGGCGGCCTACTACGCCGACCACCTCGACGAGACGGTCTGAGCGCTCAGGGCCGGACGATCTGGGCGAAGGTGATCTCCGTGAGCAGCCGCTCCTCGTGCTCGCGCAGGGCGTTCCAGACCTCGGCCAGCGGCTGCGCCACCCCGGGGTAGTCGGCCTGGTACTCCGGCCGGCCCTCCACGACGTCGATCACGTCGGCCAGGGTGATGTCGGCGGCCGGGCGGGCCAGCCAGTAGCCCCCGTCCGGCCCCCGGAGGCTGTGCACGATCCCGGCCCGGCGCAGTTGCAGCAGGATGTTGTCGAGGAAGCGGCGCGGGATGTGCTGGGCCAGCGCGATCCGCTCGGCCGGGACGGGACCCGGCGGGGCGGCGGCCAGCTCGCTCACCGCCCGCAGGGCGTACTGGGTCCTCGCGGAGAGCCTCATCGTTCCTGGTGCAGGCCCCAGCGGCGGCGCAGCGACAGGTCGGCCGCCTCGAAGAGCAGGTCGATGAAGATGCCGATCGCCAAGATGACGATCATCGTGCCGATCAGCCCCGGCGAGTCGGACAGCTCGCGCGCGATGGCGAGCTGCTCGCCGAGCGAGGCCTGGTAGGCGATGATCACCATCAGCTCGCCGGCCATCAGCGAACGCCAGGCGAAGGCCCAGCCCTGCTTGAGCCCGGCCAGGAAGCTGGGCAGCGACGCGGGCAGGATGACGTGCCGGTAGAGCTGCAGCCGGCGGAAGCCGAGCACGTGCCCGGCGCGCAGCAGCAGCGGCGGCGTGTAGTCCACACCCGCGATCAGGCCGTTGGCGATCGACGGCGCGGCGCCGAGGATGACCACGAACTGGATGGCCGACTCGGTCAGCCCGAACAGCAGGATCGCGAAGGGGAACCACGCGATCGACGGCATGGTCTGCAGGCCGGTGATGAGCGAGCCGAACGCCGCGCGCAGGATCTTGATCCGCGACACCGAGGCGCCGATGACCAGGCCGATCAGCACCGCGAGCGCGAACCCGGTGACCGCGCGCCGCATCGTGGTGGCCAGCGCCTGGTAGAACTCGGGCTCGCCGAGCCGATGCCACAGCTCCTGGAAGGTGGTGACCGGACCGGCCAGCACGTACTCGGGCCAGCGCCCGCTCAGCACCACGAGCTGCCAGACGGCCAGCACGAGCGCCACCGCGGTCAGCATGGGCCAGGCGCGTCCCCAGATCCGGCCGGCCAGCCCGGCCCGTTGCTCGGTGACCAGTTCGAGGGCGTCGAGCCCGGTGATGCGCCGCTCGTGCGAGGTGGTGTCGCGGTCCTGCGACGGGGTGTCCTTGACGTCAAGAGCCATGGCGGGAGACCTCCTCGCGCAACCGGTCGGTGATCTTCCCGGCGAGCGTGGCGACCTCCGCCGAGTCGGTACGGCGGGGCCGGGCCAGCTCGACGGGGAACTCCTCGACCACCCGGCCGGGCCGGCTGCTGAGCAGGATGACCCGGTCGCCCAGCCGCACGGCCTCACGGACGTTGTGCGTGACGAACAGCACGGCCAGCTCGCGCTCGCGCCAGATGCGCTCCAGCTCGTCGTGGAGCAGGTCGCGGGTCATGGCGTCGAGCGCGCCGAACGGCTCGTCCATCAGCAGCACCCCGGCGTCCTGGGCGAGCGCCCGGGCCAGGGCGACGCGCTGGCGCATGCCGCCGGACAGCTCGTGCGGGCGCTTGGCGCCGAAGCCGCCGAGGTGCACGAGGTCGAGCAGCTCCTCGGCTCTGGCCTGCCGTACCGGCTTGGCGATGTCGTCGGCGCGCATGGCCATCTCGACGTTGGCCTGGACGGTCAGCCAGGGGAAGAGGGCCGGCTCCTGGAACATCATGGCGATGCGGGAGCCGGAGGTGGCGATCTCGCCGCTGCTGACCTGGTCGAGCCCGGCGACCAGGTTGAGCAGCGTGCTCTTGCCGCAGCCGGAGGCGCCCAGCAGGCAGACGAACTCGCCGGGCCGTACGGACAGGGAGACGTGGTCGAGGGCCAGCAGGCTGCGCGCGCCGTGGCCGTAGATCTTGGAGACGGCGTCCAGCCGGACCGCGTGGCCGTCGGTCCGGCTGGTGGCCTGCTCCGTGAGCGGAGCGGTCATGTGGGGTGGCCTCCTACTTGTCGGCGATCGACTGCTGGCCCTGGGCGGTCAGGATCTCGTTGAGGAGCTTCAGGTCGTAGATGCCGGTCAGGTCCACCGGCTCCAGCAGCCCGACCTGGACGGCGTGCTCGGCGCTGCCGGTCAGCGACGAGGCGATGGGGTCGTTGGTGAAGGTGATGTTCTTGAACGCGCTGTCCAGGACCTCGGGCTTGAGCGGCTTCTGGGTGAGCTTCTCGATGGCGGCGTTGACGGTCTGGGCGGCGGCCTTGGGGTCGGCGTTGATGAACGTGGTCGACTCGACGTGCGCCTGGATCAGCTTCTTGAGCAGGTCGGGGTTCTGCTCGGCCCAGGCCTGGCGGACGATCAGGTGCGTGATCACGAACTGCTTGTCCGGCCAGAGCTCGCGCTCGTCGAGCAGGATCTTGCCCTTGCTCTCCAGGACCAGGCGGCTGGCGAAGGGCTCGGGGACCCACGCGCCGTCGATGTCGCCGGTGGCGAAGGTCTGCAGGGTCTGGGAGTTCTCCTGCGGGACGATGTGCACGTCGCCGCCGCCCTTGGTGTCGGTGTTCAGGCCGTTCTGCTTGAGCCAGTAGCGCAGGGCGACGTCCTGGGTGTTGCCGAGCTGCGGGGTGGCGATCTTCTTGCCCTTGAGGTCGGCGACGCCGTTGATCTCGGGCTTGGTGACCAGGTAGACGCCGCCGGAGGCGGAGCCGGCGACGATCCTGATCGCCTCGCCCTTGGACTTGGCCCAGGCGTTGATGGCGGGGTTGGGGCCGATGTAGGTGGCGTCGATGGCGCCGGAGAAGATCGCCTCGATGGCGGCGGGTCCGGCGTTGAAGGTGCTGGTCTTGACCGGGACGCCCAGGTGCTTGGCGTAGAAGCCCTTCTCGACGCCGACCAGGGCGGTGGAGTGGGTGATGTTAGGGAAGTAGCCGAGCCGCACCTCCTTGGCGGCGCCGCCCGCGCCGGTCTCCGCGCCGCTTCCGCAGGCGGCCGCCAGGAGGGTGAGCGAGAGGGCGGCGACCACCGCGCGGATCTTCATGGGTTCTCCCTAATTCCTACTTAATCAGTCGGCTATGTGCACATCAAAGAGCCAGATTCCCCTCTCGTCAAGTCGGAATTATGGAGAAGGTCAAGTCCGGCCTGGCCCGAAGCGCGGGGTGCTTGACTCGAAACCATGCTTGACCAGCAGATTCTGGAAGTGGAAGAGCGGCTGGCCAAGCTGCGCTTCGATCCCGGCGTGGTGGACGGGGTGTTCACCGAGGAGACCGCCACCGCGCTCTGGGCCCTGCAGAAGCTCAACGGGCTGAAGCCGGTCTCGCGGGTCACCCCCGCCACGGAGCGGGCGCTGAAGCGGCCCCGCAAGATCCGCCGGCCGGTGCGGGACGGAGTGGTCGTCGACCTCGGCGACCAACTGCTGTTCCACTACGAACGCGGCAAGCTGCGGCTGATCGCGCACGTCTCGACCGGGGCGAACCGGCACTACTGCCTGAAGGGCCACTGCGGCTACGCGGTCACGCCGGTCGGCGAGTTCCAGGTCCAGCGCCGGGTGCACGGCTGGGAGGACGGCCCGCTCGGCGCCATGTACAAGCCGGTCTACTTCAACGGCGGGATCGCCCTGCACGGCTCGGTCGAGGTGCCGAAGCGGGCCGCCTCGCACGGGTGCGTCCGCATGCCGCTGCACATCGCCGACCGGCTCTTCCCCCGCCTGCCGGTCGGCACCACCGTGCTCGTCCGGCGCTAGCCGCAGGCCTCGTCGAGGGAGACCGGGCGGTCGGGGTGCGAGGGCGCCGAAGGCCGGGCGCCGGGCGCGGGAGCCGCCTTGGCGGTCGCCGAGCGGTGCGCCGGGCGGTCGGCGATGGCGGCGTCCACCTTCTGCTGGATCAGGTCCCAGTCCGGGTAGACCGTGCTGATCAGCGGGGGCACGAACTGCAGGCTCTTGATCTGCGTGCCCTTCACCTTCGCCGCGAGGTCGATCAGCGCGGGCAGCAGGCTCTGCGGCAGGTCGGTGGAGATCGCCCGCTTAGTGGCGGTGGCGAGCTTCTCGAAGCTGTTCAGCACGGTGATCGGGTCGGCCTGCTTGGCCACCGCGTTCAGCAGGCACTTCTGCCGGCCCATCCGCACGTAGTCGTCGCTGTTGGTGCGGCTCCTGCCGTACCAGAGGGCCTCCTGGCCGGAGAGCTTGCGAGTGCCGGCGGGCAGGTAGCCCTCGCTGTACTTGCCGTAGGTGATCGGCTCCCTGATGGTCACCTTCACGCCGCCCATGGCGTCGATGATCTGCGCGAAGCCCGCCATGTCGACCATCGCGTAGTACGGCACCGGCAGGCCCAGGATGCTGCCGACGGTGCGCTTGAGCAGGGCCGGGCCGCGCTGGCCCCTGTGCACGCCCGGGACCATCTCGGGGTAGTCCTCGGCGTACTGGAAGACCTCGTTGAGCAGGCCGGGCGTGTAGGGCGGCTCGCCGGTGAAGCCGTAGGGGAAGCGCTGGCGGGCCGGGCCGGGCGGGAACTGCACGTTCTGCAGGTTGCGCGGCAGGCCGAAGAGCGTGGTCGCGCCGGTGGCGGTGTCGATGCTGGCGACGGTCATGCTGTCGGTGCGCACGCCCGGGCGGTTGGGCGCGGCGTCGGCGCCGATCAGCAGGATGTTCACCCGCTTGGCGCCGTTCCACGGGTCCTGGGCGATCACCGGGGTGCTGGTGGGGGAGAACACGCTGGTCACGACGTCGTGTGAGAGGTAGGCCAGACGGGTGGCGTAGGCGCTGGGCGCGATGATCAGGGCGCACAGCGCGGCGGCCAGGCCGATGCTGCCCACGCGGGCCCCGGGGGTGGGGTTGGCCGGCCGGACCAGGACGTAGGACCAGACGATGACGATCGTCCACACCGCGGCGACGGTGGCGAGCGCGACGGCGAAGGCGGTCAGCCAGCCCGGCTGGACCGCCAGCGAGAGCAAGCCGGGGCCGCCGACCAGCACGAGCGTGGCCACGAGCGCGGCCAGGAGCGCCCAGGCGGTCAGCAGGACCATGCCCGTGCGCTTGTGCCCGGTGGCCAGGTGGGCGGTCCCCCAGACCAGCGCCGAACCGAGCGTCAGCGCGACGCACCTACCGAGCCCGAAACCGCGCTCTCCGCCTGTCATGCCTGTTCAACCCCCGTTACCAGCAGATCTCTCACAGGCTAGTAACGGCACCTGGATGGAAGCGCCAACGTGCAGATCGGGTCTTGTCAATTCACGGGCAAGGGCTGATTGCGATATAACGCGGAGATGCGCAGGAGCCGTGGATTCGACGCCCCCGGTCCGTTCCTGGGACTGGTCCTGGGGACGTTCGTCCTGGTCGCGCTGGCGGTCGCCGGGTTCTCGACCGGGGCCGCGCCTGCAGGGGTGGCCTTCCTGGCCGGTGCGCTGTACACGGCGCTGAGCGCGGCGAGCTACGGCTACACGATGGGGTGGGGCAGGGCCAGGGTCTGGGCGGAGCTGCTGGGGCCGGGCGGTGGGGAGAGCGTGCTGGAGCTGGGCCGGAGGTCCTTGCTGGTGCGGGCTGGGTCCGCGTCCGGGGCGGCTGTCGGGGATCTGCGGGACCTGCCCTTCGCGGACGGCTCGTTCGAGGTGGTCATCTCCAGCCTGGCTCTGCGGGATCTCCGGGATGCCGAAGGGCGGGCGCGGGCGGTCGCGGAGGCCTTCCGGGTCGTGCGGCCGGGCGGGCGGGTGCTGCTCGCCGAGGTCCGGGGGAGCGAGGCGGACGAGGAGGTCCTGCGCGGGCTCGGCGGTGCCGACGTGCGGCGGCGCAACCTCGGCTGGCGCGCCTGGTACGGCGGGCCGTGGTTCGCGACCTGGCTGGTGGAGGCCCGCAAACCGAGCTGAGCCACCTTGCTGGTGGAGGCCCGCAAACCGAGCTGAGCCTCCTTGCTGGTGCCCAGGCTCGTAAGCCGGTTCAGGTCACCAGGTTGCTGCGCCGGTGAAGGAGGTGGGGGCGGGGGCGTAGCCGAGGCGGTCGCGGGCTCTGGAGATGTCGAGGGTGCGCTCCACCGCGAGATGGCCGACGGCGTAACGGGTCAGCCGGGGCGTGGCCGACAGCCGCTCGCTCACCACGGCCACCGCATGCGCCAGCCGGGCGGGCAGGTAACGCGGGACGGCGTCGATCTCGCGCTCGCGCAGGAGGGCCCGCAACGCGTCGTCCAGCCGCACCGGCTCGGCGTCGGTCACGTTGTAGACGGCCGGTTCCGGGTGGTCCACAGCCAGCAGGCAGGCCCGGACGAGGTTGTCCACCGCGGTGAGGCTGACGAGTTGGTCGCCCCCGCCGACCGCGAGCAGCCACCGGCCCCGGACCGCGCCCAGCACCCGGGGCAGCAGCGTGGTGTCGCCGGGCCCGTAGACCGCGTGCGGCCGCAGGATCACCGCCCGGCCCGCGACCAGCCGCTCCGCCGCCGCCTTCGAGGCGCCGTAGGCGTTGACGTACCGCGCCACCGGCGCCTCCTCCTCCCGCGCCCGCACGGTCGGCCGGATGGGGTCGTAGACGCTGGCCGTGCTCACGTGCACCAGCCGCGCGTCCGGAAAGGTCTCCAGCACGGTCCGGGTGCCGGTCACGTTCGCCCGCCAGATCTCCGCCGCATCGCCCCAGTCGGTCACGCTGCCGGCGCAGTGCACCACCGCGTCCACCCGCAGCTCGGGCCGGGGCCCGCGGGTCAGGTCCCAGGATCGGTACGGCACGCCGCCGGTCTCGGCGTGCGCGCGGCGGCCGAAGGCGAAGACCTCCCAGCCCCGCGCCGCGGCGGCCCGGACGACCGCCCCGCCCACGAACCCCGACGCCCCGGTGACGGCGACCCGCACGGCTCAGCTCGCCTCGATCCACAGGTATGCATAGGTGGGCAGCAACACCCGCCGGGCCGCGCGCCGGCGCACGATCCGCACGCGGTGCCGCAACACGACGCCCGCCACCGCCCGGATCTCGGCCAGCGCCAGCGGGTAGCCGATGCAGAAGTGCGGCCCGGCGCCGAACCACAGCCGCCGCAGCTCGGGCGGGTGCGGCCGGCCGGGGTCGAAGCCGCCGTAGGCGCGGGCGCACGAATGCGTGGCGATCACGACGCGGTCGCCCGGCCGGACCGGCACCCCGCCCACGGCGGTCGGCCGGGCCACCGAGCGCAACATCACGGGGGTCGGTGTCGTGATCCGCATCGCCTCCTCGATCGCCCGGTCCAGGTCGAGCCCGGCATCCAGGGCGTCGTGGTCGTGCAGCAGCGCGATCAGCCGGGGGACGAAGGTGGCCACCGTCTCGGTGCCGGTCAGGAAGAAGGCCCCGGCCGCGCCGCGCGCCTCGGCCTCCGACAGGCCCAGCTCCCGCATCCGGCCCATCACCGTCGCCGGGTCGCCCGCGTGGTAGGCGGTGGCGGCGATGTCCCCGATCTTGTCCAGCACCTGCTTGGCGAGGCCGACCTGGCGCTCGGAAAGGCCACGGGTGCGCAACGACACCATCGACACGACCCGCTCGCCGTCGGCGAACAGCTCGCGGGCCTTGGCCTCCGAGACCTCGCCGAGGCCCACCGCGCGGCAGATCACCGCGCCGGCCATCAGCCGCATCGTGTCCACCAGATCGACCCGCTCGCCCCGGCCCAGCCGGGCGTCCAGCTCGGCCAGCGGCCCGGCCAGCACGTCGGCCACCAGCGAGCGCACCGACGCGGGGGTGAACAGCGGCGCCAGCTTCGCGCGCAGCGCCGCGTGCGGTTCGCCCTCCATGTTGAGCAACACCGACGGTCCCAGCACCGGCGTCCACAGGTCGCCCGGCGAGCCCGGGCCGTCCTTGCGGAAGTCGGCGTCCATCAGCACGGTCCGGGCGACGGCCGCGTCGTTCACCACCACGCCCAGGCCCGGGACCCGCACCACCGGGCCCATCCTCGCCAGCAGCCGCAGCAGCGGGTAGGCGACGGGATGGGCGGCGAGGTGGAGCCGGGTCTCGTGGTTCACGTTCCTGATCTCGGGGTGCGGGGTGGTCGGTGGGGGTTCACATCTCGGCGAACATGACGCCCAGGCTGATCCCTCCGCCGAGGCCGAGCATGGCCACCCGATCGCCCGGCCGCCAGCCGCCCATGGACAGCTGCAGCGGCAGGGTAGCCGACGCGCAGTTGCCGTGCTCGGGCAGGCTCAGCACCAGCTTCTCCTCCGGGATCTCCAGCGACCTGGCCAGGAAGTGCAGGTACGGCAGAGCCACCTGGTGCACGGCCACCATCGCGAAGTCGTCCCAGGTCAGGTCGGTCTGCTTGAGCGCGTTGAGGAACAGCGTCGGCCCGACCAGCTCGAAGGCCTCCTTCAGCCGCCGCCCGTCGCCGCGGAAGTAGCTGTACTCGGGGTCGCGGGGATGGGCGGTGCCTCCGCCGGGCAGCGTGCCGATCGCCCACGCGGTGGAGTCGGCCGAGAAGTCGCGGTAGAAGATCCCGCGCTGCGGGTCGGCCGCCAGCAGTACCGCCGCCCCCGAGTCGGAGAGCGTGTAGCCGGCGAAGGAGTCCACGAACTGTGCCCGGTCTCGCACCTGCCACCGGATCGCCCGCGACGGGACCTCGCCGGTGACCACCAGCACCCGCCGATGGGCCCCGGTGAGGATCAGCGCCTCGGCCACCTGGACGCCGTTGAGCAGGCTGTTGCAGGCGTTCTTGACGTCGAACACCGGGCAGCTCAGACCCAGCTTGGCGGCGACGATGTGCGCGGTGGCCGGTTCCACCATGTCCTGGGAGGCCGAGGCGAAGATCAGCAGATCCACGTCGCTCAGATCGGTCCCGAGGTTGGTGGCGGCGGCTGCGGCCAGGTCAGAGGCCTGCTCGTGCGGGGCCGCGACGTGGCGCCGCCTGATGCCGGTCATCCGCTCCACGATCCCTCGCGGCGGCCGGAACCCCTCGATCCTGCGCTCGACCTCGTCGCTGGCCAGCGTGTCCTTCGGGAGGTGGACGGCGGTGTGGGTGATCCGGGCTTTCATCCCAGGCAATCTAGTGGGCGCGGATTGCAGAGCGGTTGAGTCCCTCTTGCGGGGATCGGACGGCATTTGTCGGGGGCTTCTGGGTATCGCGTCACCGGTATGACGGGCACAGTCACCACCAAGGTCCCCGCTCGCCTTGACCGGCTTCCATGGTCTCGATGGCACTGGATGATCGTTATCGGTCTCGGCACGGTCTGGATCCTCGACGGTCTCGAAGTGACCATCGTCGGGAATCTCTCCGCCCAGCTCGCCAAGCCGGGCAGCGGTCTGGAAATCACCCAAGCCCAGGTAGCCGGGCTCGCCGCGGCCCTCTACGTGGCCGGCGCCTGCACGGGGGCGTTGTTCTTCGGCTGGCTGACCGACAAGTTCGGGCGCAAGCGGCTGTTCATCATCACGTTGCTGGTCTACCTGGTGGCCACGGCGGCCACGGCCTTCTCCTTCAGCGCCTGGTGGTTCTTCCTGTTCCGGTTCCTGACCGGGTTCGGGATCGGCGGGGAGTACGCGGCGATCAACTCGGCGATCGACGAGCTGATCCCCAGCCGGCACCGGGGGCGGATCGACATCATCATCAACGGCAGCTTCTGGCTGGGCGCGGGCATCGGAGCCCTGCTGACCGTGCCGTTGCTGAACAACTTCGCGGTGAACGTCGGCTGGCGGATCGCCTTCGGGCTGGGCGTGGTGCTGGGCGTGGGCATCCTGCTGGTGCGCAAGAACGTGCCGGAGAGCCCGAGGTGGTTGTTCATCCACGGCCGGGGCGAGGAGGGCGAGGCGATCGTCCGCGACATCGAGGAGGAGGTCGAGCGCGAGACGGGCGCGCGGCTGCCGGAGCCGGAGACCTCGATGACGATCCACACCCGCAAGTCGATCGGCTTCGTGCGGATCGCGCACACGCTGGTTGCGCTCTATCCGAAGCGCACGGTCCTCGGGTTGTCGCTCTTCCTGGGGCAGGCCTTCCTCTACAACGCGATCACCTTCGGCTACGCGCAGATCCTGTCCACCTTCTTCGGGATCGACACGAACACCGGCTACTACTTCGCGGTCATCTGCGTCGGCAACTTCCTCGGGCCGTTGCTGCTCGGGCCGCTGTTCGACACCGTGGGACGGATCCCGATGATCTCGGCGACCTACATCGGGTCGGGGCTGTTGCTGCTCGGCACGGCGTGGTTGTTCAACCAGGGCGTGCTGACCGCGGTCACGCTGACCGCGTGCTGGTGCGTGGTGTTGTTCTTCGCCTCGGCCGGGGCGTCGGCGGCCTACCTGACGGTGAGCGAGATCTTCCCGATGGAGACGCGGGCCATGGCCATCGCCTTCTTCTACGCCATCGGCACCGCGGCGGGCGGCATCGCCGGGCCGCTGATCTTCGCCTCGCTGGTGGAGACCGCGGACCCGAGCAAGACGGCGCTGGCGTTCGCCATCGGAGCCGGTGTGATGATCGCGGCGGGCATCGTGGAGTTGCTCCTGGGGGTGAAGGCCGAGCGGCGCGGCCTGGAGGAGATCGCCGCGCCGCTGTCCACCGCACCGGCCTCCAGCCCCGCCTGAGCGGCGGGGCCGGGTCAGCCGGTGAGGGCGGAGACCTCCGTCAGGTCGCTCAGGTACAGGTGCGGCACCGCGACGAAGACGTGCATGGGGCCGCAGCCCAGGCCGAGATTCCGCGCCATCCCGGCCTGGACGTCTGAGAGCGGCACATAATTCAGGTAGCTCGTGTAGGCGTTCTGCGAGCGGAACGCGGCGGTGAGGACGAGGCGGTCCTGCCGGATCCGGAAGGCGACCCCGGCCAGGCAGGGCACCTCGTTGGGCGGCTCGGCCGGCCGGGTCAGCGAGATCCAGGCGCTCTTGCTGTACGGCTTGCGTCGCAGCACGTCGGCGGCCCAGGTGAGCTGCCCGTTGATGCGTTCGCCGTAGCTGTACTTGAAGGGCGCCACGACCTGCTCCTCGGTGAACTTGCGCGCGTACAGGGCGGCCTTGGCCGGGTCGCCGTGCCGGGCGAGGAGCGGGTCGTCGTGGCTGATCTGCTTGATGGTGAACAGGACGGCGGGCGCTTCGAGGATGGGCCCGCGGTCGTCGTCGGCGGGCGTGCCGTACGCCCGGACATGCCGCATGAGCCACAACCACGCCTCCCCACAAGACGCCCATTCGACGGGGCCGTGCATTCAGTTCTCCAGGTAGGGATCGTGGGGAAGGCGCCGGCGCCGGGTGACGTTGCAGCGCACGTAGTAGACCGAGTAGTGCACCAGCGCGACCATGAGGATGCCGGTCAGCAGCAGGAGCAGGTGGGGCGCCTGGCCGCTGAGGCCGGTGACGCCGACGGTGAGGTAGGTGGAGTTGACCAGGGCGAGCATCATCACGTTGATGCCGGGCCAGGTCAGCGGGGCGTAGGTCTCGGGGAAGCGCGGGTCGAGCGGCAGGTTGGGCACCCAGTCGAGCTGGTCCCGCAGCCGCGTGGTGTACAGCAGCCGGAAGTTGTTGATCGCCCGGGCGGTCCTGGCGTGGGCGTTGACCGCTTCGATCATGCGCAGGAAGGGCAGCACGCCGAGCAGGCCGAACGCGGCGACCAGGGCGAAGAGGTACCACGGCACCTCGTGCCAGGAGGTGAGGCTGGCCGGGTCGATGACCTTGGTGCTCGCCAGGGCGATGGCCGCGGCGAACGGCACCGACAGCAGGCTCATGGCCAGCCGCGTCATCTTGAGCCGCTCGTCCTTCGCGGCGAGGTGCACCGCGTAGATGCCAGTGAAGTCCACTGCGACGAGAGGCAGGAACTCGCTCGTGTCGAGGAGTTCCGCTGGGGATGTCATGCGAGGGGGCGTCTTCCGCATGATGCGCTCCTGAACCGGGGTTCCTTCAGTATGCGCACTTTGCCGGGCATTTCCAGGGCTTTCTTGCCATTTGTTCCAACAAATCTCAACTGGCATGGGTCAACCACAGTCAAGGGCTTGTGGCTGACACCGTGTGAGGCTTTAGACAGGGACGTATGACTCACGACTGGACAAGCGACGCCTGGCACCCGGCCCTCCACGGCCTGGTCGTACGGCGTGGCGGCGAGATCATCCACGAGCGGTACGGCGAGGGCGAGGACTTCCACCTCGACCAGGCGCTCGGCCACGTGACCTTCGGGCCGGAGACGCTGCACGACATCCGCTCGGTGACCAAGAGCGTGGTCGGCCTGCTGTACGGCAAGGCGCTGGGCGACGGCCAGGTCGCCGCCCCCGAAGAGCCGCTGATGGCGCAGTTCCCCGAGTACCCCGAGCTCGCCGGCCGGACCGAGCTGACCGTCGAGCACGCCCTGACCATGACGATGGGCTTGCTCTGGGACGAGAGCGCCCCGTACACGAGCACGGCCAACAGCGAGATCGCGATGGAGTTCGCGCCCGACCGCTTCCGCTTCATCCTGGAGCAGCCGCAGGTCGAGCCGCCGGGCCGTACCTGGACCTACTCCAGCGGCGCGAGCGCCCTGGTGGCGCGGCTGATCGAGAAGGGCACCGGCCTGCGGCTGGACGACTACGCCAGGAAGGTGCTGTTCGAGCCGCTCGGCATCGACCGGTTCGAGTGGTCGGCCGGGGCCGACGGGGTGGTGCGGGCGGCCTCGGGGTTGCGGCTCACGCCCCGCGACCTGGCCAAGATCGGGCAGTACGTGCTCGACCAGGGCATCACGATGGAGCCGCACTTCAAGATCGCCGACGAGTTCTGGTACGCGCACCAGTGGTACCTCGGGCCGACGCCGCAGCCGTGGATGGGCGGGTTCGGCAACGGCGGGCAGCGGCTCTACGTCGTGCCGAGCCTCGACCTGGTCGTCGCGGTCACGGCCGGGCTCTACAACCTGCCGATCGAGGAGCAGGGCGCGCCGAGCGGGAAGGTCGTCGAGGCGATCCTGGCCGCCATGGCGCGCTGAAAGGCGCTGATCGCGGGATGCCCGCCGTACCCGCGCCGGAAGGCGATCAGGGTGCGGCGGCTGATCGGCAGCGGCGTCAGCCGTACCCCGGCGGGCGGGGCCGGCGCCGCCAGGCGCGGCACCAGGGCGACGCCCTGACCGGCGGCGGCGAAGGTGAGCACGGTGTCGAAGTCGTCGATGTAGTGGCGCACCCGGGGCTCGAAACCGGCGGCGTGGCAGGCGCGCACGGCCATCGTGTGGCAGAGCGTGCCGGGCTTGCTGAGGATCCACGGCTCGTCCCGCACGTCGGCGAGCGAACCGGCGGCGGCCGGATCAGCGGGGGCGGTCCGGGCGGCGCGGGTGGTCAGGTAGATCGGCTCGCTGAACAGGGGCGCGCACTCGACCCCGGCATCCACCACCGAGGGCACGAAGTCGTACTCGTGGATCAACGCCACGTCGAGCTCACCCGCTCGCAACGCCGCCGAGACGTCGGCGGGGTCGATCTCGGTGACCATCGGTTCGAGCCCCGGCGGCAGCTCGGCGAGCGCCGCCGGGACCAGCGTGCGGGTGACGGTCGGGAAGGCGCCGATCCGGAGCGGCCCGGTGGGTCCCTCCCGGGTGGCCGCGAGCGCCGCCGAGGCCCGGTCGAGCTCCTCCAGCACGGCCTGCGCGTGCTCGACCAGCAGTCGCCCGGCCGGGGTGAGCGTCACCGTGCGCCCGGTGCGTTCCAGCAACGGCACCCCGGCCTCGCGCTCCAGCGCGGCGAGCTGCTGGGAGACGGCCGAGGGGGTGAAGGTGAGCGCCTCGGCCACCGCGGCGATCGTCCCGCGGTGGGCGAGTTCGCGCAGCAGGCGCAGCTTACGAGGGTCCAGCATCAGGTCAGCTTACGCTCGACGGTAGAAACCTGAACTGGACCTGCACGATGCTCCGGGGTCAGGCTCGTTCCATGCTGAACGGAATCTTCGTGCCGCTGATCACGCCCTTCACCGCCGAGGGCGAGGTGGCGCTGGACGCGGTGGAGAAGCTGGGCCACCACGTGCTCGACCAGGGCGCGGCCGGGCTGGTCGCGCTGGGCACCACCGGCGAGGCGGCGACCCTGACGGCCGCCGAGCGCGCCGCGGTGATCGAGGTGTGCGCGCGGGTGACCCGCGAGCGCGGAGTGCGGTTGATCGTCGGCGCGGGCGGCCCGGACACCCGCGCGACCGCCGTAGCGCTGCGCGACCTGCCCGCCGGAGCCGCCGCGCTGGTGACCGTGCCGTCGTTCGTCCGGCCGGGTGAGCGGGGGGTGATCGCGCACTTCGAGGCGCTGGCGGCGGAGTCGCCGGTGCCGATCGTGATCTACCACATCCCGTACCGCACCGGGCAGGCGCTGAGCGGGCGGGCGTTGCGGCGGCTCGGCGCGTTGCCGATGATCGCCGGGGTCAAGTACGCCGGGGGCGGCGTGGACGGCGAGACGATGGACCTGCTCGGTGACCTGCCGCCGGACTTCGCGGTGCTCGCCGGTGACGACGCGGTGGCCTCGCCGCTGCTGGCGCTGGGCGCGGCCGGGGGCATCCTGGCCTCGGCGCACCTGGCGACCGGGGAGTTCGTGGAACTGGCCGGGGCTTGGGCGGCGGGGGACGTGGTGCGCGCCCGGGCGATCGGCGGGCGGCTGGCCAGGCTGTCGGCGGCGCTCTTCGCCGAGCCCAACCCGACGGTGATCAAGGGGGTGCTCGCCGCCCAGGGACTCATCCCGACGGCGGGGGTGCGGCTGCCGCTGCTCCCGGCGAGTCCGGAGACGGTGGCGGCGGCCCTGGCACTGCTCTGACGGGCTTTCCCCAGAACAGGTCTTCGCAGGAAGGGTCAGACGAGGTCGACGTGGTGGTGGAAGAGCCAGGTCAGGTTGGTCTGGCTGGCCGTGCGCTTGAGGAAGAACGGCATCATCAGGTCCCGCAGCACCCGCCCCACCGGCCCGGCCGCCTTGTTGTTGCTGATCTGCCGCGAGTACGCCACCACCCGCTCGACCCGCTCGCGCCGTGCCCGCTCGAAGGCGGTGAAGGCCCAGCCCGGGTCCCGCTCGGTGCTCAGGCAGCGGGCCAGGACGATCGCGTCCTCGGCGGCCATCGAGGCGCCCTGCCCGGCACTGGGTGAGGTGGCGTGGGCGGCGTCGCCGGTGAGGATGACCCGGCCCCGGTGCCACAGCGGCAGCGGCGGCAGGTCGTAGATCGGCACGGCGGGGTCGATCCTGGTGCGGGTGAGCAGGTCGGAGGCGGCGATGAAGTCGTCGGCGAACGCCTCGACCAGCAGGGGCCGCCACGCCTCGACCGACTTGGCCGGGGCCGGGACGTCGCCGAGGGCGCGGGGCAGGTTGGCGAACCACCAGGTGTCGCCGGACTGCGCGACCGTGTAGCCGAAGAACGCCCGCTTGCCGAAGATCATGTGATAGACCCCGACCTCGCCGGGCAGGCCGCCGTCCTTGACCAGGCCGCCCAGGCTGTACAGGCCGCTGTAGCGCGGCGCCGGGGCGCCGGGGTCGAGGACCTGGCGGGTGCGGGAGTGCACACCGTCGGCGGCGACCAGCACGTCGCCCCGGGCGCTGGTGCCGTCCTCGAAGTGGGCGGTCACGCCGGTGCCGGTGTCGTCGAAGGAGACCAGGCGCTTGCCGAAGGTGATCGGGATCTCTCGCGCCAGGGCGGTGTCGCGGACCACACGGTAGAGGTCGGACCGCTGGATGGTGTGGCTCACCGTGCCGTCGTCCAGAGCCATCCCGTTGGGCACCTCGCCCAGGCGTTTGCCGTTGCCGTTCCACATGACCATCTGCGGAGTGGGGATACCTGCAGCCATGACCGCTTTGTGGGCGTCGAGCACGCGCAATGCGTCGAGCCCGTTGGAGGCGACGTTGAGGAAGGAGCCGACGCCCACGGCGCTGTCGCCGTAGGCCTCGTAGATCTCGGCGTCGAGGCCGACGCGCTGGAGTGCCATCGCGGTGAGCGGGCCGCCGATGCCGCACCCGATGATCAAAACCTTCATGGTGATATCCTTTCGTTCGCTTGAACGAAATATTAGGCAGACGGGAGACGGCGTGTCCAGATATATTTCGGAGCACCGAAAGAAATTGCTCGACGACCTCACCGTGGCCGGGCGGGAGAACAGCCAGGCGGCCGTGATGTTCCATAGCGCGGTCGCCGCGCGCATGGGGCTGGGGCCGAGCGAGGAGAAGACCCTCGACCTGCTGCAGCGGCGTGGCCCGCTGAGCGCGGGCGAGATCGTGCAGCACACCGGGCTCGCCCCGGCTTCGGTGACCGGGCTGATCGACCGGCTGGAGGCCAAGTGGTACGTGCGCCGGGTGCGGGACGCGCGGGACCGCCGGCGGGTCATGGTCGAGATCAACCCCGAGATGCTCCACGGCGGCGAGGACCTGTTCGCGACGCTGGTGAACGGGCTGGCCGAGCTCTACGAGGGCTACACCGACGAGCAGTTGGAGCTCATCCTCGACTTCCTCAACCGGGTGACCGCCATTCAGACGGCGGCGACCGCCGAGATCTCCTGAAGAATTTCTAGACGAGACGTTGCGTCTTGTCTTGGGTTTGTGTACCGTAACGCCCATGTTGTCGTTCCTGTGATCGCCGTACGGCGTCGAGCCCCGCTCCGCCGTACCACGCCGCCCTCAGCCATGCCGAGACAACAGGAGCACGCTTACATGCGTACCGCGCAACTCACCCTTGACTCCGTCACCAAGCGTTTCGACGACCGGGTCGTCCTCGACCAGGTCTCCCTCACCGTCAAGCCCGGCGAGAAGGTCGGGATCATCGGCGACAACGGCTCCGGCAAGAGCACCCTGCTCAAGCTGGTCGCCGGCGTCGTCGCGCCGGACAACGGCGAGCTCACCGTGAGCGCGCCCGGCGGGATCGGCTACCTCGCCCAGACCCTCGACCTGCCCGTCGAGGCCAGCGTCCAGGACGCCGTGGACCTGGCACTGGCCGACCTGCGGGAGCTGGAAGCCCAGCTCCGCGCGGCCGAGGCCGACCTCACCGACCTCGACGCCTACGGCGAGCTGCTCGCCCGCTACGAAGCCCGCGGCGGGTACGAGGCCGACCTGCGGCTCGACATCGCCCTCGACGGGCTGGGCCTGCCCGGCCTCGACCGGTCGCGGGCGCTCGGCACCCTGTCCGGCGGCGAACGGGCGCGGCTCGCGCTCGCCGCGGTGCTGGCGTCGTCGCCCGAGCTGCTGCTGCTCGACGAGCCGACCAACGACCTGGACGACCAGGCCGTCACCTGGCTGGAGAACCACCTGCGCGGGCATCGCGGCACGGTCGTCGCGATCACCCACGACCGGGTGTTCCTGGAGCGGATCACCGCCACGATCCTGGAGGTCGAGGGCGGGCAGGTGCGGCGGTTCGGCAACGGCTACGAGGGCTACCTCGCGGCCAAGGCGGCCGAGCGGCAGGCGATGATCCGGGCCTACCAGGACTGGCTGCTGGAGATCGACCGGCACAGCTCGCTGGTCACCGCGAACGCTGGGCGGCTGGCCGCCATCCCGCGCAAGGTCACCCAGGCCGGGATGGGGACCGGCGCGTGGCGGGCCCGCTCGCGCAGCCACGGGGCGATGAGCCGGATCCGGCAGTCGCACCAGCGGCTGACCGCGCTGCAGGACAACCCGGTCGCGCCGCCTCCCGAGCGGCTCCGCTTCACCGCGGCCATCGGCCACCCGCACGAGAACCCGGACGGGCACCAGCCGGCCCGGGCGGTGGCCGAGCTGGTCGACGTGCGGGTGGGCTCGCGGTTGCGCCTGCCGTACCTCACCGTGGGGCAGGGCGAGCGGCTGCTGGTCACCGGGCCGAACGGCGCGGGCAAGTCCACCCTGATGCGGGTGCTGGCCGGCGAGCTGACGCCGGGCGGCGGCACGGTCGCGGTGCGGGGGAAGGTGGGCTACCTCCGCCAGGAGGAGACGCCCTGGAACCCGGCCCTGCCGGTGCTGCGGGCCTTCGCCCAAGGCCGGCCGGGCGACCCGGCGGAGCACGCCGAGCTCCTGCTCTCGCTGGGCCTGTTCCACCCCGGCGACCTGCGGCTGCGGATCGGGGAGCTGTCGTACGGCCAGCGGCGGCGGATCGAACTGGCGCGGCTGGTGACCGAGCCGGTGGACCTGCTGCTGCTGGACGAGCCGACCAACCACCTCTCGCCCGCCCTGGTGGAGGAGCTGGAGGAGGCGCTGGAGAGCTACACCGGCGCGCTGGTCGTGGTCACCCACGACCGGCGCATGCGGGCCGGCTTCTCCGGGCGGCACCTGGAGCTGGACGCGGGCCACGTGGCCCACCTCCAGGCCGCCTGACCGGCGGGGCCGCGCAAGAGGTCACTCGCCGCGGATGGCGGAGCCCACCTCGCTCACCCGGTCGGCGAGCAGGCCGATCGCGCCGACGGCGCGGGTCATCGGATCGTCCTCGGACCCTCCGAGGGCCCGCGCCCGCAGGTACGCCTGCTTGATCGCCGCCCACCGGGCCGCCTGCTCGGGCGTGAGCGTGCCGCGCAGTTCGGCCAGCTTGAGCAGGTTGGCTTCGGCGTCGCTGGTGAGCGTCTGCGCCTCGCCGACGTAGTGGTCGTCGATGACCGACTCCAGCTCGGCGTCGTTCATCGCCGGCACGATGCGCTCGGCCAGCTTGTTCATGTTGCGGTAGGAGCCCTGCAGCTTGAAGGGCGGCTCGGTGCGGGAGTCGTCGGACTGCGCGGCCGAGGCGATGTAGGCCTGGTTGTTGGCCAGCACCACCTGCTGCACCCGCACCAGCTTGCGCAGCACGCTGAGCACCTGGTCGAGCTCGACCTTGGAGTAGGGGTGGGTGAGCTGGTCGGGCCGCACCGCCGAGTCGCCGCGGGCCAGCCGGACCAGCAGCTCGACGTCGGCTCGGTCGCGGGTGGACAGCGGCGCGAGCACCGGGTTGGAGGTGAGCGCGTTGTCGATGTAGCTCAGCGCGAACAGGTCGTCCCGGCCGCTGAGCACGTCGCCGAGGTTCCAGACGTCGGCCCGGTTGGAGAGCATGTCGGGGATGCGGAAGCGCTGGCCCGACTCGGTGTAGGGGTTGCCGGCCATGCAGACCGCGAAGCGCTTGCCGCGCAGGTCGTAGGTGCGGGTGCGGCCGTTCCAGACGCCCTCGATACGGCGCTGGGCGTCGCAGAGCGAGATGAACTTCTGCAGCAGCTCGGGCGAGGTGTGCTGGATGTCGTCCAGGTAGAGCAGCGTGTTGTTGCCCGACTCCAGGGCGAAGGAGATCTTCTCCACCTCCTGGCGGGCGGTGGCGTTGGGCGCCTCCTCCGGGTCCAGCGAGGTGACCTCGTGGCCCAGCGCCGGGCCGTTGACCTTGACGAAGAGCAGGCCCAGGCGGCTGGCGACGTACTCCATCAGCGTCGTCTTGCCGTAGCCGGGCGGGGAGATGAGCAGCAGCAGCCCCATCTGGTCGGTGCGCTTGCCGGACCCGGCCGCGCCGAGCTGCTTCGCCAGGTTGTCGCCGATCAGCGGCAGGTAGACCTCGTCCAGCAGCCGGTTGCGCACGAAGGCGCTCATCACCTTGGGCTTGTACTCCTTTAGCCGCAGCCGGGACTTCTCGGCCTGCACCAGCTCGTTGCGGCGCTTCTGGTAGGCGCGGTAGGCCGGGACGCGCTCCTCGCGGAAGGCCTTGGCGCGCGGCAGCAGCTCGTCGAGGCGCAGCTCCAGCTTGCGCTCGCTGATCCGCGGGTGCGTCCCGAGCAGGCCCTCGACCGTCGCGGTCAGCGTGGCGCTGGAGTCGTACCTGGGCAGCTCGGCCAGCAGCAGCGCCACCGCCTCGGGCAGCTCGGCCGAGTCGTCGAAGGCCGCCAGCCACGCCTGGGCCAGTTGCACCCGGTACGGCAGGCCGAGCTGTTCGAGGTCGTGGTCGAACTCCTTGGCCCGCGCCGGGCCGAGCGCCTGGCGGAAGCGGTCGAGCAGAGCGCGGGCCGCGGCGCTGGTGACGAAGCCGGGCGGGGTGGCGGCGAGCTCCTCGACGAGGTACTCGCCGGCCAGGCCGGCCATCCCGGCGGAGTGGTCGGGGGAGAGCGTGGTGAGGAAGGCCGTGACCGCGGTGGCGAGTTCGTCGGTGAACTGGTCGAGCGCGGGCGAGGCGCCGAACGCCTCACGGGCTCTGACCAGCGACGACGCCCGGATGGTCAATGTTTTACGTGAAACCTCGTCCACGCCGTGGGCCCAGTAGAGCTGTGCCGCCGCCCGGGCCGCGGGCGGGTAGCGCAGCAGCCCGGCTCCGGCGGACAGGCGGACCAGCGCGTCGAGGATGAGGGTGGCGTCGTGGTCGTGCACGCCGCGCTCGTAGCCCTCGTCGTAGCGTTGCTCGGCGGCTTGCCGTACCAGCGAGGAAAGATCGGCGCCGGGCTGCGCGGCAGGCAGCAGCGAGGCGGCCAGGTGCTCGGCCCGGTAGACGTCGGGCGTCTCGGACACGACGAGCTGGTCCCAGAAGGGCCGCGTCTCGGCGAAGGCGGGCGGCGCGGGGGAGCGGTAGTCGGTGCCGGTGATGGAGAAGTGCATCTCCCCGTCGTGCGGCACGAGGGTGAGGTCGATCGGCTGGGTGTTGACCGCGAAGGCGTGCCGGCCGAGCCGCAGGGTCTCGCCGCCGTCGGTGAACAGGTCGAGCCGGTCGCGCAGCGAGCGTCCGGCCTCCTGCTGGGCGGCCTTGACCCGGCCCTCCAGCTCCTCGGCCCGTACGGCGTCGCCCAGCGTGCGCAGCTCGGCGGCGACCGAGGCGAGCTTGGTGACCATCGGGTCGGTGGCGAAGTAGGTGTTGACCTCGTCCAGCGAGGCGAGGGTGGCCACGCGGCGCGACACGCTGGACAGAATGCGCTCGGCGGAGGTGAACAGCCGGTCGGCGCGGCGGGTGCGGTCGTCCAGCAGTGACTGCTTGCGCGCGGAGAAGGCCTCGTAGACGTCGTCGCGCTTGTCGGCGAGCTGGGTGGCGAAGTCGTCGAGCTCGCCGAAGCGGGATTCGAGGTTCTCGACCTGGAGCATCAGCTTGCCGAGCTGCTCGTCGCAGCGCTCGGGGGTGTCGGCCATGGCCAGCGCGCCGGTGACCGCTTGGCCGAACAGCGCGAACTCGGCGGCGAAGGCGGCCCGGCCCTCGGTGGTCATGAGCTCGCGGCGGCGGCCTTCGAGCAGGGCGCGGGCGCGGTTGACGCCGGCGACGACCTCGCCGATGCGCGACAGGATCGCGGTGCGGACGGTGGCGTCGGCGATGTCGAGGGAGCCGACCACCTCGGTGACCACTTCGAGTCCCTCGGCCTGGGCGGCGAGCTTCTCGGTGACCGGGGCGGCCCCGGCGACGGTGGTGATCGCGGCGGCGTCGGCGGCGAGCTGGTCGACGGCGGCGTGGTAGCCGGTGAAGGCCTCCTCGCCCTGGAGGAAGGCGACCGCGCGCTCGCCCACGGAGGTGAGCTCGGCGGCCAGGTCGGCGACGAGCCGGTCGAGCTGGGCGGTGTCGAGGTAGCGCACCTCGCGCAGGCCGACCAGCCGGCCCTGCGCCCGGCGCAACGTCGCCAGCGAGGCGACCCAGGCGTCGGCGGTGGCCGGGATGTCGGCGCGGGCCTGCCGGATCAGCGTGGTCGTCTCGGCGGTGGCCTCGGCCAGCCGCGTCGCGGCCTGGGCGGTGAGCTGCTCGACCTTCTCGTACTCGTCGAGCACCTGCTCGGCGGTGGCCCGCACGTCGGCCAGCGGGGTGCGCAGGCCCTGCTCGCCGAGCCAGTGGTAGGCGTCGAAGGCGCGCGTGCAGGACGCGATGAGCGCCTCGAACATGGCCAGCGAGGGCGCCATCTCGTCGGCCATCCGCGCGACCGACAGGCAGTCGGAGATGCCGCGCACCAGCTCGGCGTTGCCGATGCGCTCAAGCGGGCCGGTGCCGGCGGGCTGGGCGGCGGCGTAGGTGTCGGAGACGTACGGCGTCTGCCAGACCTGCATGGGGTGCACGCGGGTGGGCTCGTCGGAGGTCGCGCGGAAGATGACCATCGTGCCGTCGTCGAAGATCGAGTAGCCGTGGCACGGGATCGGGTTGGCGACCTCCTTCCTGATCACGTTGTACGGCAGGAGCAGCGAGCGGCCGTCGCCGCGCGCGTGGAAGACGTAGAGCACGTCCTCCCCGTTCGGCGAGCGGATGGCGCGCTCGAACTCCAGGTCGGTGACGTCGGTGTCGAAGGTCTTGCTGATCCCGGTGGCCAGGTAGTACCCGCCCGGGAAGATCAGCCCCTGGTCCTCGGGCAGCCGCTGGCAGGCCTGGCCGAGCCCGTCGAGCCGGACCACGGTCCTGGTGCGGGTGTTGAAGACCAGGTGCCGCCAGACCGTCTCCTTGTACGGCTTGACCCGCAGCAGGATCAGCGGCCCGACGCGGGCGTGCTCGACGTCGGCGTCGGCCAGCGACTGCAGCTTCTCCTCGACCGGCTCGGTGTAGATGCCCTCGCCGGACTCGGTGTTGTTCTCGATCTTGATGGTCAGGTCTCCGCCGACCGTCTCGACGAAGACCTCGTTGCCGATGGAGATGTGCGGGTGGCGGCCCAGGATGTGGTCGTCGCGGGTGGTGGGGATCCACTCGAAGTCGTGCGAGGGCGGGAAGACGTGATCGCGCTCGCCCCGGTTGTCCAGGTACCTGGGCGTTCCGGCGGTGTCGACGGACCACCGCAGCACCCTGGTGTCGCTGGGCCCGGTCTGGAAGACCGCCAGCAGCTTGCCCTCGACCCGCCGCAGTTGCAGCAGGCGGGTCTCCTTGTAGTAGCGGTACAGCTCGGCGAAGTCCTTGCGGAAGCCCGGCTCGGCCAGCGTGGCGAGCTCCGCCGGGTCGAAACGGAAGGCCGCGCCGTCGCGGGTGAAGCGGTGCACGGAGAAGACGTCGTCGACCGCGGTCTCCGACTTCAGGCCGATGAACACGTTGTAGCCGAAGAGCATCACGTCACCGAGCGAGACGATGTCCCTCGGGACGCAGTTGTTCTCCGTGCGCAGCCGCTCGGTGCCCACCAGGGTGAGCTCCGAGCCGCCGAAGACGCCCAGCCGCTGGGCGTTGAGCTCCTCGGCGGCCTCGGCGAGCTGCTTCGACTGCGCCAGCAGGCGGTTGCGCAGCACCTCGTAGGTGCCGGCTTCCAGCCCGGTCGTCTCCGTGGAGACCGTGGTCATCGATCAGTCCTCCGTGCTAGCTCCGTGCTTGCCAGTGCTCGCCGAGATCAGGCCCGCGCGGCGGCGAGGGCCGCCATGGGGGCGTCGGCCACGCCGAGCCGCCTGGCCGTGTCGAGCAGCTCGCTGAGCTTGGAGCTGTCCGGCCCGCCGTCCTGGATGAGCTTGAGCAGCAGCGCGGAGAGCGTGAGGTTCTTCAGGTCCTCGCTGGACACCCCGCCGATGATCCGGCTGAGGTCGTCGGGCAGGCTCGCCGACCCGTTGAGGTACGGCTGGGCCAGCGTCGAGGCGATGTCGGAGTGCTCGACGAAGCCGTCCACGACCTTGCCCGCGGTGATCGAGCCGACCACCCGGTCGAAGAACATGGTGTCGCCGCCGACGATGTCGATGTTGGCCTTCGACAGCCCGGCGGAGATGACCGCCGCCTGCGACTCGGCGATCTGCCGGTTGACGTCGATCTGCTTGAGCCGCACGTCGCGGTCGGCCTCCAGGCGGAGCCTGAACTCCTCGTGGGTGCGGGAGGCCTCGTCGAGGGCGGCCAGGGCCGCGGCCTTCTCGGTGAGACCTTCGGCCTCGGCCTTGAGCTTCTCGCCCACCGCCGACGCCTCCGCCAGGGCCATCGCGGTGGCGCCTTCCGCCTGCGCCTTGAGCTTGGCCGCGGTGCCCTCGGCCTCGGCCCTGAGCTTGGCGGCCTCGGCGCCGGCCAGCGCGGTCTCGCCGTCGGCCTGGGCCTTCAGCCGCTCGCCCTCGACCAGAGCCATGGCGCGGGCGCCCTCCGCCTCGGCGCGCAGCTTCTCGCTGAGCACCGCGGCCTCGGCGCGGCCCACCTTCTCGGTCGCCTCGGCGTCGCGCTCACGCACCTGGACCCTCGCCAGGCCCTCGGCCGCCGCCGACGCCTGCACGCCTTCGGCGAGCCGGATCTTGGCCCGCGCCTCCAGGTCGGCGGCCTGCTGCCGGGCCTCGGCCAGGACGAGCTCCTCGCGCGCCTTGAACTTCGAGGCGGCCTCGGCGGCCTCGGCCGCCTTGATGTCCTTGACCAGGTTCTCCTGGGCCTCGGCCTCGGCGGCGATGATCGTGGTCTGGCGCAGCCGCTCGGCCTCCTCGATGGCGCGCAGCTTCTTGATGCCCTCTTCCTGCTCCGCGACGGTCTTCTCGACCACGATGCGCTCGCGGACCACCTCGGCGATGGAGCGCTTCTCGGTCTCCAGCTCCTTGTCCTTGGAGATGCGCGACAGCTCGGTCTCGCGCTCGCGGGAGATCACTTCGAGCATGCGGTCCTTCTCGATCCGCTCGCTCTCGATGGCGATGACGCGTTCCTTGTTCTTGGCGGCGACGGCCACCTCGCGCTCGCGGTTCTCGTGCTGGATGCCGAGCTGCTCGTCGGTCTTGATGTTCGCGGCGGTGGCGCGCAGCCGCTCCTCGGCCTGGACGCGGGCGATCTCGGCTTCCTCGCGGGCCTTGAGCGTCTCGATCTCGCGCTTCTGCTTCATCTCGGCGTCGGCCTGGCGGCGCTTGAGCTCCAGGATGGCCTCGGCGGCCTCGACGTTCTGCCGGGTGATCTCCTTCTCCTCGGCGCGCTGGAACTCGTTGGTGCGCACGTGCTCCAGGGCGGTGAGCTCGGTGATCTTCCGGATGCCCTGCGCGTCGAGGATGTTGCTCTTGTCGAGCGAGAGCAGCGCGGTCTGCTCCAGGTAGTCGATCGCGGCGTCCTCCAGGCTGTAGCCGTTGAGGTCGGTGCCGATCAGCCGGACGATCTCGTCGCGGAACTCGTCGCGCTTGGTGTAGAGGTCGACGAAGTCGAGGTGCTTGCCGGCCGTCTTCAGCGCCTCGGAGAACTTGGCGTTGAACAGCTCCTGCAGGGTCGTCTCGTCGCTGGCCCGCTCGGTGCCGATCGCCTGGGCGACCTTGATGACGTCCTCGGCGGTCTTGTTGACGCGGACGAAGAAGGTGATCCGGATGTCGGCCCGGATGTTGTCGCGGCAGATCAGGCCCTCACGGCCGGTCCGGGCGATCTCGATGGTCTTCACCGAGATGTCCATGGTCTCGGCCTTGTGCACGACCGGCCAGACCACCGCGCCGGTGAAGGTCACGTCGACCCGGTTGACCTTCGAGATGATCAGCGCCTTGCCCTGTTCGACCTTGCGGAACAGCCGGCTCACGATGACGAGGAGGCCGATGACGACCAGGAGGATGACGGCGAGCACGATGCCCAGGCCGCTGGTGAGGATGTCCATCAAAGTTGCCTTTCGAAGGGCATGACGTAGAAGAACTCGCCGTTCGCGTCGTACTCGAAGATCAGGGCGGTCTCGCCCCGCCCCAGGACGTCGGAACCGGTGGTGCGGACCTGGATGATCGCCGTGGACCCGTCCGTCGCGGTGACCTCGGCCTGGCCGAAGGCGCCCGTGACCTCGCCGGTGCGGATGACGCACGACTGCCCGACGAAGTCGACGCGCGAGGGCTGCTTGCCGTCGGGGAAGAGCTTGCGCAGCGGGATGACCAGGAGCCGGGTGATGTACCAGGCCCCGGTCAGCGCGACGGCCAGCACCGCCACCCGCAGCAGGGTGTGCGAGACCAGCAGCCCTCCGGCCAGGGAGAGGAACCAGGCGATCGGGATCAGCAGCGACAGCGTGACGCCCGCCGGCACGCCGCCGAGCCCCAGCCAGGGCAGCTCGTCGTCGAGCTCGGCCAGGCCGGTCAGCACGATCAGCCAGTAGGCCACCACGACCAGCAGCAGAAAGGTGAACACCACAGCCGGAAAGTCGAGTGCGGCGTCGATGAAGTCGCTCATCGGCTCCCCGTTTGTCCCCGTAAAAGCGGAAGGCCGACTATATCCCCGGTAACCATCGCTTTTCAGTATTCGAGGCGGTATTGCAGTCGACTTGCGACCTAGTTGACCTCAACCTTGGTTGAGGTAGCACGCTGGTCGCCATGAGAGCTGCCGCGTTCGAGATTCCGGGATCCCCGGAAGTGCTGAAGGTCATGGAAGTGCCCACCCCGCAGGCGGGGCCCGGGCAGGTCAGGGTGCGGGTGAAGGCGGCCGGCGTCCAGCCGTACGACGCCGCGGTGCGGGCCGGCTGGGTGCCGGCGGGCGTGACGGACGTGCTGCCGCGGATCCCGGGCAACGAGTTCGCCGGGGTGGTGGATCAGTCGGACTCGCTGCCGGTGGGCACCGAGGTGCTGGGCTTCACCCAGCTCGGCGCCTACGCCGAGTACGTGGTGGTGCCGGCCGACCAGGTGACGCCCAAGCCGGCCGGGCTGGCCTGGGAGACGGCCGGCGGGCTGACCGCCGGGGTGCAGACCGCGGAGATCGCGATCGACAACCTGGCGGTGGGGCCGCAGGACACGCTGCTGATCCACGGCGCCTCGGGGTCGGTCGGCACCGCGGCGGTGCAGATCGCGCGGATGCGGGGCGCCCGGGTGATCGGCACCGGGCGACCGGAGAACCACGAGCACCTGCGGGCGCTGGGCGCGATCCCGGTGGCCTACGGCGAGGGTTTGCGGGAGCGGCTGGCCGGGCTCGGGCCGGTCACCGTGGTGCTCGACGCGGCCGGGGGCGAGGCGCTGGACCTGTCGCTGGAGCTGGTCGGCGAGCGCAAGCGCATCCTCACCCTGGTCGAGCACGGGCGGGCCGCCGAGCTCGGGGTGCGGGTGACCGAGGGCGTGCGGACGGCCGAGCGGCTGGGGCGGTACGCGGCGCTGGTGGCCGAGGGGCGCTTCGCCTTCCCGGTCCGGCGGGCCTACCCGCTGGAGCGGGCGGCCGACGCGCACCGGGAGATCGAGACCGGGCACGGGCGGGGCAAGGTCGTGGTGGTCGTGGCGTGATCTGAGCGGTCAGCGGCGTTCCCGCCACTGCCGGGCGGGCGGGCGTGCCTGGAGGATGGGGGCTACGCCGTACCTGACCTGGAAGGACTCGCTCATGAGCACCGACGCCATCGCGTACTACACCGCCCGCCTCGCCTACGAGACCGACGTCTCCGACGTCGCCGGCGAACTGGCCGCCGGCACGGAGGGGCTGGTCGTGGTGGACACCAGGAACCTGGAGAGCTGGGAGCAGGGCTTCATCCCGGGCGCGCTGCACCTGCCCACCAGGGAGATCGCGGCCCGCGCCGAGGCGGAGATCCCGCGCTCGGCGCGGGTGGTCACCTACTGCTGGGGGCCGGGCTGCAACGGGGCGACGAAGGCCGCGCTGGAGTTCGCCAAGCTCGGCTACCAGGTGAAGGAGATGCTCGGCGGGTTCGAGTACTGGGCCCGGGAGGGCTTCGAGGTGCAGACCGCCGACGGCGTGAGCCGGCCGCCGATCGACCCGCTGACCGCTCCCAAGTCGGGCATCGCCTGTGCGTGCTGAATAGGCGCAGGTGAAAGCCTGCCGGAAGCTGGCGCCCCCGACCGGACACACCTGTCGGGGGCGATCGTTTTCTTACCCCGTCTGACCTCGGTCAACCAGATTCCGTGATCGCTGGTTGAAACGACCCACCTTGGCGCGGTTCCCGCAGCCCTCCATGGAGCACCAGCGCCTGCTCCCGTTCTTGCTGACGTCCAGGAACCACAGCACGCACTCCGGGTTCGCGCACTTGCGCACCCGCTCGGGCCGCTCGCCGAGCAGCCGGACGAAGGCCGCCGCGCTCACCCAGGCCGCGTGCCACGCCGGGTCGGCCACGATCACCTCCTCGTACGGCACGCCGTCCCGCAACCGGGGCCGCACCGAGCCGCGGTCGAGCACCGCGTCGAGCTCCCGCTGATCGCCGGCCAGCGCGGCCCGCATGGCCGCCCGCGTGGCGCGCAACGGCTCGCGAACGGCCTCCGCGTCGCCGGGCAGGCCGAAGGCGGCCAGCCACTCGGCCACCCGGGCGACGTCGTCGAACCAGTCCACCGGCTCCCCGTGCTCGACCCAGTCGGTGTCGACCAGGTCCAGCGGGAGCGGCTCACCGAGCAAGGGTCTCTTCATGTAACCACTATATCTCCGTTGACTGGTTAATGCTGGGAGTGCTAGCTTAACCGGCGTAACAACTTTTGGAGGTTAATCCCATGAAGCATCAGACCCTTGACGTCGACGGCTTGGAGATCTTCTACCGCGAGGCCGGCGACCCGTCCGCGCCCACGTTGCTCCTGCTGCACGGCTTCCCGACCTCGTCGGTCGCCTACCGCACGCTGATGGAGGAGCTGGCCGGGGAGTTCCACCTGATCGCTCCCGACTACCCCGGCTTCGGGCTGAGCTCCGCGCCCCCGGTCGAGGAGTGGGACTACACCTTCGACCACCTCGCCGACGTGGTGGACGCGCTGCTCGACCGGCTGGGCGTCGAGAGGTTCGCGCTGTACGTGCACGACTACGGCGCGCCGGTGGGCTTTCGCCTCGCCCTGCGCCACCCGGAGCGGGTCACCGGGATCATCACCCAGAACGGCAACGCCTACGACGAGGGCCTCACCCCGTTCTGGGCGCCGATCAAGGAGTACTGGGCCGAGCCGACCCCCGAGAACGGCGACGCGCTGCGCGGCCTGTTCACCCGGGAGGCCACGCACTGGCAGTACACCCACGGCGTGCCGGACGTCGCGCACGTCGACCCCGCGCTGGAGCTGCACGACCAGGCGTTGCTGGACCGGCCGGGCAACCAGGAGGTGCAGCTCGCGCTCTTCCTGGACTACGGCACCAACCCGCCGCAGTACCCGGCCTGGCAGGAGTACCTGCGCACCCACCAGCCGCCGGTGCTGGCGGCCTGGGGCGAGGGGGACGAGATCTTCGGGCCCGACGGCGCTCGGGCCTTCGCCCGTGACGCCAAGGACGCCGAGATCCACCTGCTGGACGCGGGGCACTTCCCGCTGACCACGCGGCTGGCGGAGAGCGCGGACCTCATCCGCGCCTTCCTGCGCCGCCTGCCCCGATGACCGGCCCCCGGCCGCTGCCCGGCCCGATGACCGGCCCGATGACCGGCCCCCAGCCGGTGCCGGCCGTCGCGACCGGTCCCCAGCCGGTGGCCGCCGCGCCCCGGACCGGCCGGGCCGCGCTGCTGATCACCGGCGTGGCGCTGGCGCAGTTGCTGCTGCTGGCCGCCATCACCGCGACCACCGGCCTGCACCTGTTCGCCCTGCCGTTCGCGGCCAGCGCGGCGATCGTCGCGCTGGCTCCGGCCGCCCCCTTCGCCCAGCCCAAGGGCATCCTGGTCGGTCACCTCACCGCGACCGTCCTGGCCCTGGCCGTCACCGCGGCGGCCGGCCCGTCGGTCTGGGCGGCGGCGGTCGCGGCGGGGCTGTCCCTGGCTCCGATGGTGTTGCTCAAGGCCCCGCACCCGCCCGCGGTGGCGACCGCGGCGCTGGTCGGCCTGACCGCTCCGGAGCCGCTCTTCCTGCTCAACCCGGTGCTGGCCGGCAGCCTGGTGGTGATCGCCGCGGGGTGGGTGCTGACCAAGGCCACCGGTCAGTGGCGCTGAGGCCGGGACCGGCTCGCTCAGCCGCGCCGGTACAGCGCCTCGGCCAGGGCGAACTCGTCCTGGTTGAGCTCGCTCTCGCCGTCCTCGATGTCCCACAGGGTGTTCTGGAGCACCCGCCCCAGCGTCCAGCCGACCGCCCGCGCCCGGTCGAGGCCGAGCATCTCCACCAGGAGGTCGAAGCGCTTGACCGAGTCGGCCACCCCGTCCCAGCGGTTGCCCAGCGCGGGCAGCAGGTCGAAGCCCGGGTCGCCGGCCAGCGGCTTGGGGTCGATCGCCAACCACGGCTCGCGCTCGGCGGCCAGGACGTTGTCGAAGTGCAGGTCCCAGTGGAGCAGCCGGTCGCCGGGCTCGGCGACGAGCTCGCGCACCGGCCCGGCCACCAGGTCGAGCCAGGGCCGGTCGGCGGGCGAGATCCGCTCCATCGCCCACGGGACCTGCTCCAGCATCGCGCCGGCGATGTCGCGCAGGTGCCGCAGCCCGGCCGGCGCCGGGTGCGCGGTCAGCCGGGCCAGCAGGCCGCCCAGCAGCTCGGTGGCCGTCATGACGTCGGGGTGGGTCTCCAGCGTCGGGCCGGTCAGCCGCTCCAGCAGCAGCACGTTGCCCAGCCCGGACGGCCCGGCGGCGGGCAGCGTCTCCTCCGCCAGCAGCCGCACGATGCCGTCGCCGTCCCAGGCGCGCAGCCCCGGCCCCTCGGTGAGGTTCTCGTCCGTGCCCGGGGACAGTTTCAGTACGGCAGGCGTCCCGTCGGCCCGCAACACCGGCACGACCAGGGACACCACGCCGTGCATGGCGGCGCCGTCGACGCGCAGGTCCCAGCGGGTGACGAAGTCGCCGACCAGCCCGGGCAGCGCCGCCGTCCACTCCGGACCCGACTCGTGGGCGCACTTCGCGTGGTGGGCGGCCAGCTCGGCCGGGACGTCGATCATCAGAAGTGCCAGGGGTAGGGCGACCAGTCGGGTTCGCGCTTCTGCAGGAAGGAGTCGCGCCCCTCGGCCGCCTCCTCGGTCATGTACGCCAGCCGGGTGGCCTCACCGGCGAAGAGCTGCTGGCCGACCAGGCCGTCGTCGACCGCGTTGAAGGCGTACTTCAGCATCCGCTGGGCCATCGGCGACTTGCCGTTCACCTTGCGCGCCCACTCCAGCGCGACCCGCTCCAGGTCGGCGTGCGGGACGACCGCGTTGACCATGCCCATGCGGTGCGCGTCCTCGGCCGAGTAGGTGTCGCCCAGGAAGAAGATCTCCCGGGCGAACTTCTGCCCGACCTGGCGGGCCAGGTAGGCCGAGCCGTACCCGCCGTCGAAGGAGGCGACGTCGGCGTCGGTCTGCTTGAAGCGGGCGTGCTCCTGCGAGGCGAGGGTGAGGTCGGAGACGACGTGCAGCGAGTGGCCGCCGCCGGCCGCCCAGCCGGGCACGACGCAGATGACGACCTTGGGCATGAACCGGATCAGCCGCTGCACCTCCAGGATGTGCAGCCGCCCGGTCGCCGGGGTGCCGTCGGCGTACTGGTAGCCGTCCTTGCCGCGGATGCGCTGGTCGCCGCCGGAGCAGAAGGCCCAGCCGCCGTCCTTGGGCGAGGGGCCGTTGCCGGTGAGCAGCACGCAGCCGACGTCGGGCTGCTGGCGCGCGTGGTCGAAGGCGCGGTAGAGCTCGTCGACGGTCTGGGGCCGGAAGGCGTTGCGCACCTCGGGCCGGTTGAAGGCGATGCGCACCGTCCCCTGGTCCACCGCGCGGTGGTAGGTGATGTCGGCGAAGTCGAAACCCTCGACTTCCTTCCACGCCGCGGCGTCGAACAGCTCGGAGACCATGGCGGAAAGCCTAACTGATCTGCTGTTCGGCCCAGCGGGCCCACTCGGCCTCGGCCTGGTGCAGCCGCAGGCCGTACTCGAAGGCGAGCCGGCCGTGGTGGCGCAGGTCGTCGTCGCCGCCCTCCACCACACCGCGGATGGACTCCAGCTCGGCCAGCGCCCGCTCGGCCTGCTCGCCCTGGCGGCGCAGGTAGGCGCGGGCCTGGTCGGGGTCGACCTGCGACAGGAAGAACACCCGCAGCAGCATGTCGCTGCGCCGCACGCGGGCCGGCGGCACGTCGATCAGCCAGCGGCGCAGCTCGTCGCGGCCCTCCGCGGTGATCGCGTACTCCTTGCGCCCGCGCGGGCCCTCGGCGACGACCTCGATCATCCCGTCGGCGGTGAGCTTGCCGAGCTCGCCGTAGAGCTGGCTCTGCGTGGCCGGCCAGACGTTGGCGAGGGACAGGTCGAACGCCCGCATCAGGTCGTAGCCGCTCGCCGAGGAGTGGGCGAGCAGGCCGAGCACGCCGTGCCGAAGACTCATCTTCCTATATTGACATATCGCGACGTGACGTTCTACTTTCGACATGTCAGGCATGGAACGTGGTGAGCTCCTGCACCAGAGGCGCCGCCGATGATCGAAGATCGTGAAAGGCGTGTCATGAAGACCTACCTGGAGGGGCACCTCGCCCCCGTCCCCGACGAGATCGACGCCACCGGCCTGGCCGTCGAAGGCGTCCTGCCCGCGGAGCTCAACGGGCGCTACTTCCGCAACGGGCCCAACCCGCGGCCCGGCGAGGACCCCGGCCACTGGTTCGCCGGGCACGGCATGCTCCACGGCGTGCGGCTGCGCGACGGCCGCGCCGAGTGGTACCGCAACCGCTGGGTGCGCACCTCGCTGTTCACCGACGGGGCCTCCTTCGTCGGCGACAACGGCTTCGACCGGGCCGCGGTCCAGGCCAACACGCACGTCGTGCGGCACGCGGACAAGATCCTCGCGCTCGTCGAGGTCGGCCTGCCGTACGAGGTGGACGGGGAGCTCAACACCATCGGGCCGTGCGACTTCGGCGGGCGGCTGACGACCAGCGGGATGACCGCGCACCCCAAGGAGCTCGACGGGGAACTGCACTTCTTCGGGTACGGCTTCGCCCCGCCGTACCTGACCTACCACCGGCTGGACGCCAAGGGCGAGCTGGTGGAGAGCCGGGTGGTGGACGTGCCGGGGCCGACGATGATGCACGACTTCGCGGTCACCGAGCACTACGTGGTCTGGCTCGACCTGCCGGTGGTGTTCGACCTCGACCGGCTCGGCGGCGGCATGCCGTACGGGTGGGACGACGGCTACGGCGCGCGGCTGGGCGTGATGGACCGCGCGGGCAAGGTGACGTGGTTCGAGATCGACCCGTGCTACGTCTTCCACGTCGGCAACGCCCGCGAGGACGCCGCCGGCCGGGTGGTGCTCGACGGCGTGCGCTACACCCGCGAGGCGTTCACCAGCGTCTGGGACGAGATCGGCGGCGAGCAGGACCCGGCGGCACACGCGGCCGGCGCGACGCTGCACCGCTGGACCCTCGACCCGGCCACCGGCCGGGCCGCCGAGGCGCAGCTCGACGACCGGCAGGTGGAGTTCCCGACCTTCAACGACGAGCGGCTCGGCCGGGCCAGCCGCTACCTCTACACGGTGACCGACGCGGAGATCGTCAAGTACGACACCGAGAGCGGCACGAGCCAGGTGCGGGCGATCGACGGACGGCCGGGGGAGGCCGTGTTCGTGCCCGCGCAGGCGGCGCGCACGGAGGACGACGGGTGGCTGATGTCGATCGTGCACGACCGGCTGCTCGTGCTGGACGCCGCCGGGCTGGAGACGGTGGCGACGGTCCGGCTGCCGCGCCGGGTGCCGGCCGGGTTCCACGGCTCCTGGATCGCCGACTGACCCACACCCCGCTGGGCGGAGGACCAGCGAGCATTCGATGACAGCGGCAATGACAGCGCCAATGACAGAGCCGGGGCCCTAACTTCGGGCCTCGGCTCTCAGTTCTGCCAGGAGTTCTTCCTGGTCCACGAGCATGTCGGTGAGGATCCGGCGGGCGTCGGTGAGCAGGTGCGCCACGTCGGGGCTGGCCAGGGAGTAGACGACGCTTCCGGCTTCGCGGCTGGCGCTGACGATGCCGGCGCGGCGGAGCACGGCGAGTTGCTGGGAGAGGCTCGATGCCTCGATGTCGATCTGCGCCAGGAGATCCCGGACCGGCAGTGGCCCCTTCTGCAACAGCTCCAGCACCTGGATACGGGCTGGATGCCCGAGCGTTCTGAAGAAATCTGCCTTGGCCTGGTACAGCGGAACGGGCATGTGGTCAGTGTAATATAGCGACTTGCATAATTCTTCAAGTCGTAACGGCGTTGGCTAGGATGACAGACGGGACGAGGGAGTAGCCATGGGCCGAGGAAGATCGAAGGCGAAGCAGACGAAGGTCGCTCGCCAGCTCAAGTACACCAGCCACGATCTGGACGTCGAGAGCCTGAGCAAGGAACTGGGCGCGTACTCATCGAGCGACGACATTCCCCAGACCTCCACGCACGATCAGGAGTCCGAGCCCGCGCGCTGACGCGGACTCACGGGGACGAACGAGAGGCCGGTGGGCGGGTGCCGACCGGCCTGTCGCGCGTGGGACTGCCCGGCTGAGCTCAGCTCGCCGGAGTCGGGGCCTTGGGCTTGGGCGCCTGGGGCGTCGACCCTGACCGCTGAGCCGCGTTCTGCTGGCCGGCGTTCTGCTGGCCGGCGTTCGGCTGGGCCGTGCCGCGCTGGGCGGCGGCGGTCGCGCTGGCGACGGCGGCGCGCAGCTGCTCCTCGGCCTCCTGGCTGAGCGAGGTCTGCATGATGTCGCCGCCGAACTCGGCGATCTGCGGGATGACCTTGTCCGGCGTGCTCTGGCTGACCAGCAGGAAGAGCGCGGCGGTGCCGGGCGGGATCTTGGCGGCGACTTCCTTCATGAAGCTGTCGGAGACCCCGACGTCGGTCATCGCGCCACCGGCCGCGCCGCCCGCGGCGCCGATCGCCATGCCCAGCAGCGGCATGAAGAAGATCAGGCCGATGAGCCCGCCCCACAGCGCGCCGCTGGCCGCGCCGAAGCCGACGGTGCTGTTGAGCTGGTGAAGCTTGATCTTGCCGTCCGGGCGGTGCTCGACGACGACCGCGTCGTCCAGCGTGATGAGGTTCTGCTTCTGCAGGTCGAGGAGACGGTCGCGAGCCCGCTGGGCGGTCTGGACGTCGGGATAGTCGATGGCGATGAGGTGGCTCATGCAGCCACCCCTCCCCGCCACCGGGTCACCGGAAAGTCAGGACAATTCCTCGGCTTCCTTGCCGTGCACGATCAGCGCGTAGAGGATGAACACGTCGAGCACGATGATGATCAGCGACCACCACGGGTTCACCGCGATCCAGACGAGCTGGGTGAGCGCGTTGATCATGACCAGGATGACCGAGACGAACCGCGCCCAGCCTCTGCCGACCGAGACGGCCATGCCGACGATCACGAGCAGGAAGCCCAGGATCAGGTGGACCCAGCCCCAGCCGGTCCGGTCGAACAGCAGCAGCCCGAAGCGCGAGGGCACGTAGAGCTGGTCGTCGAAGATCGCGTAGAGACCTGTGATCACGTTGAACAGGCCGTTCATGATGAGCATCATGCCGGCGAACCAGATCCAGCCAACCCAGCCGGTGATCTTTGCCATGGCCCGGTGGTACCCGACGCACGTCCGGCCTAGGGCAAAGTCAGGGCGATGATTTGCCCGCTACCAGGGGAGATGCCCAGGAGGTCGCCGGGTCGGCGTCGAGCAGCACGGCCCGCACGAACGCGCTGAGCGGCACGGCCAGGATGGCGCCGAGCGCGCCGAGCGCCCAGGTCCAGACCAGCAGGGACAGGATCGTCACCGTGGTCGACAGCCCTGCGGACTCGCCGACGAACTTGGGCTGGATCACCGACTGGATGACGAAGTTGAGCACGCTGTAGACGACGATGACCCAGATCATCGTGCCCACGCCCGAGTCCAGCAGCGCCAGCAGCGCGGGCGGCACGAGCCCGATGAGGAAGCCGATGTTCGGGATGTAGTTCGTGATGAAGGCCAGCAGCCCCCACAGCAGCGGCAGCGGCACGCCGAGCAGCATCAGCCCGACCGTGTCCAGCACCGCGACGATCAGCCCGAAGAGCGTGGAGACCAGCAGGTACTGGCAGGTCTGGCGGGCGAAGCGCACCAGCGCCCCGGCCAGGTCGGCGCGCTTGGCGGGCAGGGCGGTGATGGCCTTCTGCAGGAAGGCGGCGTCGAGGCTCATGCCGTACAGCAGCAGGACGACGATCAGCACCGTCGAGGCGGTGCCGGCCAGGCTGGACAGTACGCCGCCCGCGGCCCGCAGGACCTGGCCCATGTCGAGGTGGGAGAAGACCTGGCCGGCCTGGGCCGAGGTCACGCCGTGCGTCTCCAGCCAGCTCTGGGCCTGGGTGAGGAGGGCCTGGTACTGCGGGGCGTAGGTCGGGATCAGCGCGGCGAACTCCGCCACCGAGACGACGACCGCGAGCACCAGGCCGATCAGCATGAGCAGGACGACGGTCAGCGGGGCCGCCACCACCAGCCAGCCCGCGGCGCCTCGCCGTACCAGCCGGGAGCGCAGCGGGGCGACGGCGATGGTCAGGGTCAGGGCCAGGAAGGCGGGGCCGACGATGCCGCTGAGCGACTTCGCCCCGGCCAGGATGATCATCGCGGCCGCCAGACCCACCAGGATGCGCATACCGCGGGAGAGCATGGCGGCACGCTATCCCCGGGTTCCGGTCATGCCCGCTGGCAAAACGGTCAAAGATGCATAAACTACATGCAATCTTTGGGAAGGGCGGCGGAAGATGGCGCTGATTGTCCACGTCAGGCCGGTTGATGATGCGATCGGGCACGAGGCTTCCGCGGACTGCGCCTGCGGCCCCCTCGGCCAGCTCGCCCCGCGCGGGCTGGGTCTCATCTTCCATCACCAGGCGCTGCTGCCCTGCCACGAATGGGAGGCCGCCCCCTTGGCGAGCCCGCACCAGGCGGGTTAGATCGTCGGGAAGAGCCCTGAGCGATGGGAGAACCCGCAGTGAACTGGACTCTCGAAGTGGTCGTCGTCCCGGTGGCCGACGTCGACCGGGCCAAGGCCTTCTACGCCGGGCAGCTCGGCTTCGCCGTGGACCACGACACCGACACCGGCACGCTGCGCATCGTCCAGCTCACCCCGCCCGGCTCCGGCTGCTCGGTGGTCATCGGCAGCGGCCTCACCACGATGAAGCCGGGCTCGCTGGAGGGCCTGCAGCTCGTCGTCAACGACGTGCGGGCGGCACGGGAGATCCTGGCGGGCAAGGGCGTCGAGGTCAGCGAGGTGCAGGTGGCCGGACCGAACGGGTTCCGGCCCGCGAGGGAGGACGAGACCGAGCTGAACAACGTGGGGTTCGTGTCCTTCGCCGACCCCGACGGCAACCGCTGGATGGTGCAGCAAATCACCTCACGCGCGTAATCCACTAGCATTCCGGGGGTTATGAGCCCACTAGGCAGGCGTGCGCGCTGGTCAGCGGCACTGCTGGCGCGCTTCAACCACCCCACGCAGATCGTGGTGGCGGCTTTCGCCCTGGCGTGCGCGCTGGGCACGGTCCTGCTGCTCCAGCCCGCCGCCGCGGCCGGAGCGCCCGCCACCTTCACCGACGCCCTCTTCACGGCCACCTCCGCGGTGACCGTGACCGGGCTGGCCACGGTCGACACGCGGACGCACTGGTCCGCCTTCGGCGAGGTGGTGATCGCGGGGCTGGTGCAGGTGGGCGGGCTCGGCATCATGACCTTCGCCACCCTCATCGCCGTCCTGGTCGGCGGCAAGATGGGCCTGCGCTTCCGGCTGCTGGCCCAGGCCGAGACGAGCATGCTGAGCATGGCCGACGTCGGCCGGATCGCCCGCAAGGTGGTCCTGTTCAGCCTGAGCTGCGAGGCCGTGATCGCCGCCGTGCTGGCCGGCCGCTTCGTGATCGGGTACGGCGAGCCGTTCTGGCAGGCGCTCTACTACGGCGTCTTCCACTCGATCATGGCCTTCAACCACGCCGGCTTCGCGTTGTGGCCGGACAGCCTGAGCCAGTTCGTCAGCGATCCATGGATCAGCCTGACCGTCGCCGCCGCGATCATCGTCAGCGGCCTGGGCTTCCCGGTCGTCTTCGAGCAGGTGCGCAACTGGCGCCACCCCAGCCGCTGGTCGGTGATGACCAAGCTCACCGTCGGCATCTCGCTGGCGCTGCTGGTGGCCGGCACGCTGCTCATCCTGCTGACCGAGTGGCGCAACCCGAAGACGCTCGGCGGGCTCGACGACGGCTCCAAGGTGCTGGCCGCCTTCTTCGCCTCGGTCAACACCCGCTCGTCCGGCTTCAACTCCATCGACATCACGCAGATGTCGGAGTCGAGCTGGCTCGTCTCCGACCTGCTGATGTTCATCGGCGGCGGCAGCGCCAGCACCGCCGGCGGCATCAAGGTCACCACCTTCGGCGTGCTGCTCTTCCTGATCATGGCCGAGCTGCGCGGCGAGCCCCGGGTGAACATCGCCCACCGGCGCATCTCCGAGGCGGTGCAGCGCCAGGCGATCTGCGTCGTCCTGCTCAGCGCGGCGGCGATCGGCGTGGCCTCCTACGCGCTCATGGTGATGACCAAGCACGACCTCGACCAGATCCTCTTCGAGGCGATCTCGGCCTTCTCCACCACCGGCCTGTCCTCGGGGATCACCACCGAGATGCCGCCCGCCGGGCACGTCGTGCTGGCGCTCCTGATGTTCATCGGCCGGATCGGCCCGCTTACGCTTGGCTCTGCGCTGGCGTTGCGCGACCGGCGCACCCGCTACGAGCTGCCCGAGGAGAGGATGCTCGTTGGTTGACAAGAACCGCGACCCGGTCGTGGTCATCGGCCTCGGCCGTTTCGGCAGCTCGCTGGCGCTGGAGCTGACCCGGCGCGGCACCGAGGTGCTGGCCATCGACAACAGCCCCAAGACCGTGCAGCAGCTCTCCGGGCACATCACGCACGTGGCCGCCGCCGACGCCACCGACATGGAGGCGCTCAAGCAGCTCGGCGTGCCCGACTTCTACCGCGCGGTCGTCGCGATCGGCACCGACCTGGAGGCGAGCATCCTGACCGCCTCGCTCCTGGCCGAGCTGGAGATCGAGGACATCTGGGCCAAGGCGATCAGCAAGCAGCACGGCCAGATCCTGCACCGCATCGGCGTGCACCACGTCGTCTTCCCCGAGCACGACATGGGCGAGCGGGTGGCGCACCTGGTCAGCGGGCGCATGCTCGACTACATGGAGGTCGACGAGAACTTCGCGATGGCCAAGACCCGGCCGCCGAAGGAGTACGTGGGCCGCCCGCTGGGCCAGTCGAATTTAAGGCGTAAGCACGGGGTGACCATCGTCGCGGTGAAGAGCCCCGGCGAGGACTTCACCTACGCCACCGCCGACACCGAGCTGAGCTACGGCGACGTCATCATCGTCTCCGGCAGCGTCGAGGCCGTCGAGCGCTTCGCGGAGCTGCCCTGAGGTGACACGATCGGGCCATGGCTCGATACCACGAGGTCTACCGGCGGAGCCTCGACGATCCCGGCGCGTTCTGGCGCGAGGCGGCCGCCGGGATCGACTGGCACACTCCCTTCACCGAGGTCTTCGCCGGGGAACGCTGGTTCCCCGGCGGTGAGCTCAACACCTGCTACAACGCCCTCGACCGGCACCTGGCCGACCGCGGCGGCCAGGCCGCGCTGATCTACGACAGCCCGGTCACCGGGACCAGGCGCAGCTACACCTACGCCGAGCTGCACGACGAGGTCGCCCGGACGGCCGGGCTGCTGAAGTCGCTCGGCGTGCGCCGGGGCGACACCGTCGTCATCTACCTGCCGATGGTCCCCGAGGCGGTCGTCGCCATGCTGGCCTGCGCGCGGCTCGGCGCGGTGCACTCGGTCGTCTTCGGCGGCTTCGCCGCGCCAGAACTCGCCGCCCGGATCGAGCACGCGCGGCCGAAGGTCGTGCTGAGCGCCTCCTGCGGCCTGGAACCGGGCCGGATCGTGGAGTACAAGCCGCTGCTCGACGCGGCCCTGGCCGCCTCCGCGCACCGGCCGGAGCACTGCGTGATCCTGCAGCGCCCGCAGTGCGAGGCGGCCATGGGCGAGGGCGACCTCGACTGGGCCACCGCCGTGGCCGGGGCCGAGCCGGCCGGCTGCGAGTGGGTGGCGGCGACCGATCCGCTCTACATCCTCTACACCTCGGGCACGACCGGCATGCCGAAGGGCATCGTGCGCGACAACGGCGGCCACGCGGTGGCCCTGCACTGGAGCATGGCCGCCGTCTACGACACCGGGCCCGGCGAGGTCTTCTGGGCCGCCTCCGACGTGGGCTGGGTCGTCGGGCACTCCTACATCGTCTACGCGCCGCTGCTGGCCGGCTGCACGACCGTGCTGTACGAGGGCAAGCCGGTCGGCACGCCCGACGCCGGGGCGTTCTGGCGGGTGGCGGGGGAGTACGGCGTCAAGACGCTGTTCACCGCGCCGACCGCGATCCGCGCGATCAAGAAGGAGGACCCGAACGGCGACCTGGTGAAGGACCACGGCCTGCGCTACCTGTTCCTGGCGGGGGAGCGGCTCGACCCGGACACCTACCACTGGGCCTCCGACCTGCTGGGCGTCCCGGTGATCGACCACTGGTGGCAGACCGAGACCGGCTGGCCGGTCGCGGCCAACTGCATGGGACTCGAACCGCTGCCGCCCAAGCCCGGCTCGCCGACCGTGCCGGTGCCCGGCTACGACGTGCGGGTGCTGGACGAGAACGGCGCGGAGTGCCCGCCCGGGGTCGAGGGCGCCATCGTGGTACGGCTGCCGCTGCCGCCGGGCACGCTGCCCACGCTCTACCGCGACCACGACCGCTTCGAGTCGGCCTACCTGGCCCGCTACCCGGGCTACTACCTCACCGGCGACGGCGGCCACCTGGACGCCGACGGCTACCTGTTCGTCATGGGCCGCACCGACGACGTGATCAACGTGGCCGGCCACCGGTTGTCCACCGGGGCGATGGAGGAGGTCGTCGCCACCCACCCCGACGTCGCCGAGTGCGCGGTCATCGGGGTCGCCGACGAGCTCAAGGGGCAGGTCCCGGCCGGCTTCGTGGTGCTCAAGAGCGGGACGGCGCGGCCCGCGGCGGAGATCGAGGCCGAGCTGGTGGCGCTGGTGCGCGAGCGCATCGGCCCGGTCGCGGCCTTCCGGCGGGTCAGCGTGGTCGCCCGGCTGCCCAAGACCCGGTCGGGCAAGATCCTGCGGGGCACGATGCGGGCCATCGCCGACGGCAGGACCTACCGGCCGCCGTCCACGATCGAGGACCCGGGGGTGCTGGCCGAGATCGAGCGGGCGCTCAGGTCCGGCTGAAGGCGGTGTCCCGGTCGTGGGGGGACACCGCCGTCAACCGGAGCAGGATGAACATCGGGGGCGCTGAGCGCGGCGGTGGCCACGCTCCCCGCCCCTGATGTGCTCATGTCCGGATTCCTATCCCCGCTTGGGTCAAGCTAGGGCAGGTGAACGGTCACAGCTCCGGGTAGAGCGGCCTCCGCTGCGCCAGTTCGGCCACCTTGGCCCGCAGCCGGGTGCGCGCGGGCGGGTTGAGCTCGGGGCGCAGCGCTTCGGCGATGACCGCGGCCACCTCGGTGAAGTCCCGGGCGTCGAAGCCGCGGGCGGCCAGCGCGGGGGTGCCGATGCGCAGCCCGGAGCTGACCATCGGCGGGCGCGGGTCGAACGGCACGGCGTTGCGGTTGACCGTGACGCCGATGGAGTGCAGCCGGTCCTCGGCCTGCTTGCCGTCCAGGACCGACTCGCGCAGGTCGACCAGCACCAGGTGCACGTCGGTGCCGCCGGTGACCAGGCGGTGCCCGGCGCCGGTGAGCGTGGCGGCCAGGATGCGGGCGCCCTCCAGCGTGCGCTCCTGCCGCTCGCGGAACTCGGGGGTGGCGGCGAGCTTGAAGGCGACCGCCTTGGCCGCGACGACGTGCTCCAGCGGGCCGCCCTGCTGGCCGGGGAAGACCGCGGAGTCGATCTTCTTGGCCAGCTCGGCGGTGGACAGGATGACGCCGCCGCGCGGGCCGCCGAGCGTCTTGTGCGTGGTCGTGGTGACGACGTCGGCGTGCGGCACCGGGCTGGGGTGCAGCCCGGCGGCGACCAGGCCGGCGAAGTGCGCCATGTCCACCATGAGCCGGGCGCCGACCAGGTCGGCGATCCGGCGGAATTCGGCGAAGTCGAGGTGGCGCGGGTAGGCCGACCAGCCGGCGACGATCAGGGCGGGCCGGTGCTCCAGGGCCAGCTTCTCGACCTCGGCCATGTCCACCCGGTTGTCGCTCTCCGAGACGTGGTAGGCCACGGCGTTGTAGAGCTTGCCGGAGAAGTTGAGCCGCATGCCGTGCGTCAGGTGGCCGCCGTGGGCGAGGTCGAGGCCCAGGATGGTGTCGCCCGGCGTGATCAGCGCGTGCATGGCGGCGGCGTTGGCCTGCGCGCCGGAGTGCGGCTGCACGTTGGCGTGCTCGGCGCCGAACAGCGCCTTGACGCGGTCGATCGCGAGCTGCTCGACGACGTCCACGTGCTCGCAGCCGCCGTAGTAGCGGCGGCCGGGGTAGCCCTCGGCGTACTTGTTGGTGAGGGTGCTGCCCTGCGCCTGCATGACCGCGACCGGCGCGAAGTTCTCGGAGGCGATCATCTCCAGGGTGGTGCGCTGGCGGTCGAGTTCGGCGTCCAGCGCCGCCGCGATCTCGGGGTCGACCGCGGACAGGGGTGCGTCGAGCATGAGGCTCCTCACGTAGCCGTAGGGCCTCCCCCTCTGTCATAGGCCTGAGAGATTCACCGCGCTTGCGTGCGGTTTGCCCCGTGGGCGAGACGCCGGGTGCGCCTCTTTCCAGAGTTCGCCTCCTCCACGCGGTCTTGGGCCTGAGAGTTTCCGGGGAGGTTTGCTCCTTCGGCGTCCACAGCCTGTGGACTCTCCCGCGCGGGATCATGGGCTTATGCAGTTGTCCAGGTCAGGACATGTTGTCCAGGTCAGGACATTAGGTACGGCTCAGCCGTCGTGTCAACAAGTCGCGGATAATCACCGTTGTGTCCCCCCTCTCGCGGCGCGCACTGGCCAGGCTGGGCAGCCTCGCCGCGCTCGGCACGCTGGCCACGCTCCTCCCGGCCCGGCCCGCCCACACGCCCGACGCCACCTTCCCGTTGTTGCGTCGCCGCTGGCGTGAGGTGACGGCGGTGCCGTACGCGGGGAGGGTGGAACAGGCGGCGGCCGGGCACCGGGCGAGCATGCGGCCCGCCCGCGGCGGGCTCTGGGCCGACCTGCCCTACCCGTCGCTCGACGACACGCCCGCGCGGCTGCAGACGATGGCCAGGGCGCACGCGATCACCGGCGATCCCGGCCTGGCCGAGGCGACCGCCGAGGGCCTGGCCCACTACGTGCGGCACGTGTACGCCGAGGGCGCCGAGCCGGTCGGCAACTGGTGGGACTGGGAGATCGGGGTCCCGCGCAAGCTGCTGGACGCCGCCGTGCTCATCGGCTCGCGCGACCGGGCCCTGGCCGAGGCGGTGCGGCACTTCGTGCCGGACAACCGGCTGAGGGCCTACCGGGGGCGGAGCACGGGCGCCAACCGGGTGGACCTGTGCCTGGTCCGGCTGCTGCGCGCGATCGTGGTGGAGGAGCCGGACGAGGTGCGGCGGGCGGCCGAGGCGCTGACGCCGGTCTTCCGCTACGTCGAGAAGGGCGACGGGTTCTACCGCGACGGGTCCTTCCTCCAGCACACGACCATCCCCTACCAGGGCGGCTACGGGGCGGTGCTGCTCTCCGGGGCGGCGATCATGCTGGCGCTGGTGCGCGGCACGCCGTGGGAGGTGGACGGGCGGTTCCTGTTCGACCAGGTGGAGCGCAGCTTCGCGCCCTTCGTGCTGGACGGGCTCTGCATGGACCTGGTCAGCGGCCGGGGGATCGCGCGCCGGCCGTACGGTGACCACCGGCGCGGCCAGGCCATCGCCTCGGCCGTCCTGCTGCTCGGCGAGTCGGCGCCCGCGGCGGAGCGGGCCCGCTGGCGGTCGCTGGTGAAGGGCTGGGCGGAGCGGGGCGGCTACCGGGCGGGGTTCGAGGACCTGCTGGCCGACGCGAGCGTGCCCGCGGCCCCCGAGCCGGTGGGGCACCGGCTGTTCCCGATGAGCGCCCGCGCGGTGCACCGCCGGCCGGGCTGGACCGCGGCGCTCAGCATGTCCTCCTACCGGATCGGGCACTACGAGCACGGCAACGGCGAGAACCTGCGCGGCTGGCACACCGGCTCCGGGATGCTCTACTGGTGGGCCGCCGGGCAGCGCGACCACTACTCCGACTTCTGGCACACCGTCGACCCCTACCGGCTGCCCGGCACGACCGTCTCGACCCGGCGGCTGGCCGACGGGGCGGGCCGCGGCTGGGGCGACACGCGCACGAAGTGGCGCTGGGTGGGCGGGGCGAGCGACGGCTCCTACGCGATCGTGGGGCAGCACCTGGCCGGGCTGGGCAGCACGCTGGAGGCGTTCAAGGCGTGGGTCTTCCTCGACGAGGCGGTGGTCTGCCTGGGGGCGGGCATCACGTGCTCGGACGGGGTGGCCGTGGAGACCGTGGTGGACAACCGGCGCTCGGCGGCGCAGCCGGCCGAGGGGGCGGGGTGGGCGCACCTGGCGGGGCACGCCGGGTACCTGGGCGAAGGCTTCCGCACTGCCGGGGAGCGGGGGTATCGCACGTTCTGGTTCGACCACGGCGTCGACCCGCGCGGGGCGGGCTATCGGTACGTGTGCTGCCCGGGGCCTCCGAGGCCCGCACGCGGGAGCTGGCCGGGCTCGGCTGGCTGGAGGTGCCGGCGAACACCGACGCCCAGCAGGCGGTGCGGGTCCCGGCGCTCGGGCTCACCGCGGTCGCCTTCTGGCAGCCGGGGACGGCCGGCGGCATCACGGCCTCGGGGCCCTGCGCGGTGCTGCTCCGGGGCGGGCGGCTCACCGTCGCCGATCCGCGGGACGAGCTCGCCGAGCTGACCGTCACGGTGGACGGCCGCGACCTCACCTTTCCCCGGCCCGGCCCGGGCGGCGCCACCGTCGACCTGACCTGAAGAGCCGTACGGCACGCGGTCGCGGGCGGTACCGGTCCCCCTCAGCCGTCAATAGGTGTCGCGGCGGACCTGATCGGCCTGATCGCGGGCCTCCTCCTGGCCGCTCTGGCCGCTCTGTGCGTAGCCCTCGCCGGGCTGGGGGCGGGGGGCCCGCTCCTCCCGCTGGAGCTCCGCGCCGGCCTTGGCGGCGCGTCCGGCCAGGAAGCCGGCGGCGATGGCGCCGAGGACGAACAGCGCCGGCCGGCGGCGGGCGAACTGCTGCAGATCCTGCATCGCGCCCGAGAAGCCCTGCTGCTCCAGGTAGTCGGCGGCCCGGCGGCCACCCCCGGCGATCTGGTGCGTCACCCGGTTGATCGGGGAGTCGGGCTTGCTGCTCTCGGCCATCGTGCTGAGGTCGTCGGCCCACTGGCGGATGCCGTGGGCGGCGCGCTGGGCCTGGGAGTCGGCTTCGCGTCCGGCCCGCTCACGGAGCCGGCCGACCACGCGCCTGGTCTGGAACCCGGCCTCGCCCGCCACTTCACGGGCCGCTTGCTTGGTGCGCTCCGCCGGTTGCCCGGTCTGCTGCGTTGGGTAGTCGGTCACCGGATACCTCCTGAGGTAACGCTTGGACGGTGCCTGCTGCTACCCGGCGGCCACCGACGGAGCGCCCGAAGGGGGATAGATGCCTCTCACGTGGAAAGAGTGGAACGTATCGGAGGGGATATGGACGAGGTGCTCACGCTGGAGGAGCTGACCGAGCTGGTGACGGAGCGGCCCGGACTCTTTCTGCGCTTTTCCAAGGGTCCGGAGACCGACGGGGCCGAGGCGAGCGTCGACTACGAGAGCGGGCTCGAACTGCCGGGGCTGTCGGCGACCGTGCTCGACCCCGAGTCGTGGTGGACCCGGCCGCCGCAGGACTGGCTGGCCCGGCAGGTCTGCAAGTACGCCGACCTGGGACAGGACGGACGCCGGGCATGGGTCCTGGCCGGTCGCGTGGTCGCCCACGGGCCCGACCACGAGCCGCTCGTCGTGGACGCCGAACCGGTCGCGTGGCTGGCCGAGCGGGTGGTACGGCAGGCCCGCCGCCGCTACCACGAGGCCTTCGAGGTCGGCCGGGACTCGACGAGCTGAGCCCTACCGGTCGCGCATCTCCTCGCAGGCCACGTGGCCGACCGTGTAGGAGGTCATGGTCACGCCCACCATCTGGAAGATCGCCACCAGCAGCAGCGGTCCGGCGATGCCCCAGCTCGGTTCCTCGCACCACGCCGCCGCCAGGGCCAGCAGCACGCCGAGCACCTGCGGCTTGGCGGCGGCGTGCATGCGCGACAACGTGTCGGGAAACCGCACCAGGCCCACCCCCGCGGTCAGCCCCAGCCCGGCGCTGACCAGCGCGCACGCCGCGGCGACCAGCTCAAGCGCCTCCATCGCCGCGCCTCCTCATCACGCACTTGGCGATCGCGGTCGAGCCGGCGAAGCCGAGCAGCGACATCGCCAGCAGGATGGGCAGCACCACCACGCCGCCCAGGCGGCTCATCCCCAGGGCCATCCAGCACATGGCCAGCGCGGTCAGCGTGTCCAGCGCGACCGCCCGGTCGAGGGTGGAGGGGCCGCGTGCCGTACGCCAGGAAGCCAGGGCGGAGGCCACGCCGAGCATGGCGACCACGATCCCGTAGACGACTGTCATCCCAGTTCCTCCTTGTCGGTCCTGGTCCCGAAGGCGCCCACGACCAGGGCCTCCTGCCGCGACACGTCACGCTGGGCGGTGGCCTGCGGCTGGTCGCCCGCGCCCAGCACGTGCAGCGTCATCCGGCCGGTGCCGGGCCGGGCGTCGACCACGAGGCTGCCGGGCTGCGCGGACAACGCCATGGTGGTGAGCATGAGCATCGTCTCCGAGGAGCTCCGCAGCTCCACGGTCACGATCGCGGTGTCCGGCGGCGGCCCCGGACGCAGCGCCCACCAGGAGATGCGCAGGCTGGAGCGGGCCAGGTCCCACAGCAGCCCGCCCAGGAAGGCCACCAGCCCGACGGGGTGCACCCGGAAGCCCAGCGAGGTCGAGGGCAGCGGCAGCAGCACCAGCACCAGCGTGCCGACCACCGCGCCGGAGACGACCACGCCCAGGCTGAGGTGCCCCCACAGCGCGGTCCACACCACGGTGAGCCAGAGCACCTGCCACCCGGAGGGCCGCCGCCACAGCCGCCTCACTGCCGCCTCACCGCCCGTCGCCTCCCAGCACCGCGGTGATGTACGGCTGGCGCGCCAGCAGTTCGGCGCCGGTCCGCTCGGCCAGGCCGGACAGCGGCCCGGCGAAGACGGTGAAGGACAGCGCCAGCGCCACGAGCCCGGCGGTCGCCACCCACATCGGCGCGGGCACCGACTCCACCAGCTCGACCGACTTCGAGGGCCGCCAGAACGCCCGGTTCCAGACCCGGGCCACCGCGTACAGGGTGAGCAGGCTGGTCAGCAGCAGCCCGCCGACCAGGATCAGCTCGCTGTCGCCGCCGTCGGCCAGGCCCGCCTGGAGCAGGCCCAGCTTGCCGATGAAGCCGGACAGCGGCGGGATCCCGGCCAGGTTGATCGCCGAGACGAAGAAGAGCACCGCGATGGCCGGGGTGAGCTTGGCCAGGCCGCCGAGCCGGTCGAGCGAGGTGGTCCCGGTGCGCCGCTCGATCAGGCCGACGATGAGGAAGAGGCTGGTCTGCACGGTGATGTGGTGCACGGCGTAGAACACCGACCCGGCCAGGGCGTGCGGGGTGGCCAGGGAGACGCCGAACACCAGGTAGCCGATGTGGCTGACCAACGTGAAGGAGAGCAGCCGTTTGATGTCGCTCTGCACGATCGCGCCGCAGATGCCGACCAGCATGGTGGCCAGCGCGACCCACTGCAGCAGCGAGGCGACCGGGCCGCCGGGGAACAGCAGCGACTCCAGGCGGATGATCGAGTAGACGCCGACCTTCGTCAGCAGGCCGGCGAAGACGGCGGTGGCCGGCGCCGGGGCGGTCGGGTAGGAGTCGGGCAGCCACGCCGACATCGGGAAGACCGCGGCCTTCACCCCGAACACCAGCAGCAGGGTCAGCTCCACCAGCAGCTTGATGGCCAGCGGCAGGCCGTCGAAGCGCTCGGCGATGTGCGCCATCGACATCGTGCCGGTGGCGGCGTAGGTGACCGCGATGGCGATCAGGAAGAGCAGCGAGGAGGTCAGGCCCATCACCGCGTAGGTGGCGCCGGCCCGCACCCGCGACTCGGTCCCGCCGAAGGTGAGCAGCACGTAGGAGCCGGACAGCAGGATCTCGAAGCCGACGAACAGGTTGAACAGGTCTCCGGCCAGGAAGGCGTCGGAGACACCCGCGACCATGACCAGGAAGGCCGGGTGGAAGATGGACAGCGGGGCGGTCTCGTCCTGGTCGGCGAAGTCCTGGGCGATGGAGTAGACCATCACGGCCAGCGTCACCGCCGCCGACACCGCGAGCATCAGCGTGGACAGCCGGTCGGCGACCAGCGAGATGCCCATCGGCGCCGCCCACCCGCCCGCCTGGGCGACCAGCGTGCCGTCACGGTCCACGGCGACGGCGAGCACGATCGCGATGGCCAGCACCACGATCAGCGTGACCACGCTGATCAGCGACTGGAGGCGGCTCAGGCGCTGGCCGATGGCCAGCTTGAGCGCCGCGGCCAGCAGCGGCAGGACGACGGGCAGGCAGATCAGCGCGGACATCAGTCGTCCTGCCCCTCCATCTCCGGGTCGAGGGCGAGCGCCTGGCGGCGGCGGTCCTCGCGGATGGCGTGGCGCATCTCCTTGCGGGCCTGCCGCGCCCGGGCCTGGATCTTGCGCCGGGCCTGGCGTTCGGTCGCCTCCTGCTCGCGGCGCCTGGCGGCGTAGCGCTGGCGGAGCTCGCGCTCGCGTTCGGCGAGGTCCTGCTTGGAGGACTCCTCCAGGCGGCGGGCCTCCTCGAACCTGGCCATGAGCTCCTCGGGGGACAGCCCGGCGTTGCGGTGGTCCTCCATCCAGCGCCCGAGGTCGACGTTGACCGCGAGGATCTGCTGTTCGAGCTCGGCCTCGCCCTCCTCGACCCGGCGGCGTGACTCCGCGGCCAGTTCGGCCAGCTCGCGCTCCTGCTGGTCGAGGATCGCGCGGTAGCGCTCCCGGGTCGCCACCACCGAGTCGATCAGGTCGCCGCGGGTGGCGGCCAGCCGGACGCGGCGGTCCTCGGTGTCGTCCTGGACGGTGTCGTCGCCGACGAGCTGCCAGGTGCGGTGGGCGAGGGCCAGCAGGTAGGCCGTGACGCCGAGCGTGATCACGATCGCGGTCAGGACGAGGGCCTGGGCGAGCGGGTCGGCCATGCGGTCGGGCTCGAAGCGGCCCTTGATCGGTGGCTGGCCGCCGGGTCCGCCGACGGTGAGGATCAGCAGGTTGACGCCGTTGCCGGCGACGATGATGCCGACCAGGATCCGGACCAGGCTGCGCTCCAGCAGCAGGGTCACCCCGGCCGCGATGAGCGCGGCCACGGCGACGAGCAGGATCAGCGAGGTGGTCACCGGGCGGGCTCCTTGATCTGCCGGTCCAGCTCGGTGCCGACGGCCCGCAGCACGTCCCGGATCACGCCCAGCACCAGGATGTAGACGCCCAGGTCGAACAGGAGCTCGGTGGACAGGTGCAGCTCGCCCAGCCACGGCACGTGCGGGTGGGTGGAGAGCACGGTGAGCGGGCTGCCGGTGACGACCAGGCCGATGAGCGCGGCCGCGGTGGACAGCAGCAGGCCGACGCCGATGAGGATGCCGGCGCCGACCGGCAGCGAGACCTCCAGCTCCAGCCCGCCGCCGGCGAAGTAGCGCAACGTCAGGGCGAGCCCGGCGACGATGCCGCCGGCGAAGCCGCCGCCCACCGAGTTCTCGCCGTTGAAGACGAGGAAGACCGAGAAGAGCAGGATCAGGTGGAACAGCAGCCGCGCGGAGATGGCCAGGACCGCCCACTGCCGGTCCGGCGGCTCGGGGGTGACCAGCCAGCCGCGCGGCGCCTCGGTGAGCACCGGCTTGATCGTCTCGGTACGGCTCCGCACGAAGATCATCGAGGTGACGCCGAGGGTCAGCGCGAGCAACACCGAGCTCTCGCCCATCGTGTCCCAGGCGCGGATGTTGACCAGCAGGGTGGTGACCAGGTTACCCTCGTCCACCGCCCCCTTGACCAGCGCGCTGACCGGGGTGGTGACGCGGGCGCCGGCCGCCAGCACGCCGGCGCAGACCACCACGGCCGCGGTGGCCAGCCCGACGGCCAGCCGGAAGCCGAGCCGCATGCGCCGCCGGTCGTGCTCGGGCGTGCGGGGCAGCCGGCGCAGCACCAGCACGAAGACCACCAGGCTCACCGTCTCGCAGAGCACCTGGGTCAGCGCCAGGTCGGGAGCGCCGTAGCTGAGGAACAGCAGCACCACGCCGTAGCCGGTGAGCCCGGCGACGATGGCCAGCCCCAGGTAGGAGCGCATCCACAGGGTGGTCACGGCCACCGCGACCAGCAGCAGGGCCACGCCGACCCGCTCGGGCCGCTGCCACAGGATGACGTCCACCCGCAGGCCCTGGTCGGTGCCGTAGAGCAGGGAGAAGGCCCCGATGGCGACCAGCGCGAGCAGCGTGCCGAGCAGGTAGTCGGGCAGCGAGCCGCGCTGGACGATGCCGGTGAGCTGGAGGGCGAAGGAGTTCACCCGGCCGAGCAGGCCCCAGTACACCTCGTTGGCGTCGGGCAGCGAGATCGCCGTCCCTGCGCGGGCGACCAGGTCGCGGGCGAGGAAGAGCACGACGCCGCCGGCCAGGGCGAGCGCCGACAGGGCCAGGGGGAGGGTGAAGCCGCTCCAGGCGGTCAGGTGGGCTTCGCCTGCCGTACCGCGGAAGGTGGTGAAGTAGGGGGCCATGGCCTCGCCGTACGCGACGGCGAACGGGCCGCCGGCCAGCCCGAGGACGGCGAGCAGGCAGGCGGGCGCCGCCATGGAGGCCGGGGTGGCGTGGAGCGGGGTGGGCTCCAGTCCGGGCTTGGCGGCGAAGGCGCCCCACAGGAAGCGCAGCGAGTAGCCGGCGGTGAGCATCGAGCCGAGCACGACGACGGCCAGCGGCACCGGCCAGCCGAGCAGGGCGGCCAGGGCGGCCTCCTTGCCGGCGAACCCCAGGAAGGGCGGCAGCCCGGCCATGGACGCGGCGGCCAGCACGGCGGCGGCGCGGATCCACGGCATGCGCCGGCCGAGCCCGCTGAGCTCGCGCAGGTCGCGGGTGCCGGTGGCGTGGTCGACGATGCCGACGACGAGGAAGAGCGCCGACTTGAACAGCGCGTGCGCCAGCAGCATGCCGGCCCCGGCGATGGCGCCGCCGACGATGCCCGCGCCGAACAGCACGAACAGGAAGCCGAGCTGGCTGACCGTGCCGTAGGCGAGCACGAGCTTGAGGTCGGTCTCGCGCAACGCGCGCCAGCCGGCCATGAGCATGGTGAGCCCGCCCAGGCCCATGGCGGTGAGCTTCCAGGCGGGCAGGCTGCCGAAGGCGGGGTCGAGCCGGGCCAGCAGGTAGACGCCGGCCTTGACCATGGCGGCGGCGTGCAGGTAGGCCGAGACCGGGGTGGGCGCGGCCATCGCGCCGGGCAACCAGAGGCTGAAGGGCCAGATGGCCGACTTGGCCAGCGCGCCGACCAGGACCAGGCAGACGCCCACGGTGACGGCGGTGCCGGAGGGCGGGTCGGCCAGCAGCAGCGAGAGCCTGTAGGTCCCGGCCTGCTGGCCGAGGACGATCAGCCCGGCGAGCATGACCAGGCCGCCGGAGCCGGTGACGGTGAGGGCCTGGATCGCGGCCGAGCGGCTGGGACGCCGGTCGGCCTGGTAGCCGATCAGCAGGTAGGAGAAGACGGTGGTCAGCTCCCAGAACACGTAGAGCAGGAGCAGGTCGTCGGCGGCCACCAGGCCGTACATGGCGCCGGCGAAGGCGACGAGGAAGGCGCCGAAGCGGCCGGCTCCGCGATCGTCGGCGTCCAGGTAGCGGGCGGAGTAGATCAGCACCAGCGCGCCGACCCCGGTGACCAGGTACATCAGCAGCAGGGTGAGGGCGTCGGCGCGGAAGGACAGGCTCAGCCCGAGCGCGGGCGCCCAGTCGTGGCTGCTGGTGCGCGCCCCGGTCCACAGGGTGTGGACGAAGCCGGCCGCCGGGGCCAGCGCCAGGAGGTAGAGGCCGTTCCGTCCCCACCGGTGGGCCAGTGCGGGCGCGGCCAGAGCCGCCACCGCATGGACGACCAGCATCACCTCCATGGGACAGAAGCGTCTCAGCGGGAGATACCGCGCACCCGGTGGGCGCGCTCGGGCGGCGGCTCAGGATTCGGTCACCCGAGCGTCAAGGAAGCGGCTATCCGCCGGTGCAGGTGAGCTTGGGCTCCGGCTGGTAGACGGTGTGGAAGCGCTGCTCCTTGATCTTCTTGCCGTCCTTCTTGAAGGTGCGCCACACGTCGATCGCGAAGCCCTGCGCGCCCGGCATGGAGATGCAGTCGGGTCCCGACTCCTGCAGCGTGGGGAAGGGCTTCACGTCGTAGGGGCCGGAGGTGCGCGACTCGATGTCGAAGCGCTTGGTGCTCCAGAACTGCACGGTCACCGAGGTCGAGGTGTAGGACGCCTTGATCAGCACGCCGTGCTCGGAGTCGTTCTTCCAGCGGAAGTCCGGCTGCGGGAAGGAGACCGTGGACTCGCGGCCGGCCGGGTAGCGGGAGATGTAGAACTGGTGCGGCGTGTGCTGCACGTCCTGGAAGCCGCCGAAGAAGACCGCGTTGAACATCGTGGTCGCGAACTGGGAGACCCCGCCGCCGACGTCGTTGACGAAGCGGCCGTTGAGGATCATCGGCGCCTCGACGAAGCCGCGGGCGGTGTCGCGCTTGCCGACCAGGCCGTTGAGCGAGAAGGTCTCGCCGGGCAGCACGACGTGGCCGTCGACGATCTCCGAGATGCGGTGGATGTTGGTGACGCGCGGGGCGCAGCAGGGGTAGTTCGTGGTGAAGCTGCTGACCTTCTCCTTGATGCCCAGCGTCTCGGCCTTCTCGGTGGTCAGGCGGGGCTGCTTGTCGCGGGTGGGCACCGCGACCGTGCGGGTGCCGCCGGCCAGGGCGTCGGCGATGGCCGTGCCGAGGGCCTTGCCGTCCACCTGCTTGCCGGGCTTGGAGGGCACCACGCGCGGCTTGCCCTTGACGATCTTGAAGGTGGCGTCCTTGGGTTCGCCGCCGACCAGCTCGCCGGCCAGGCCGGAGGCGTCGAAGTTCGGCCGTAGCGCGCCCTGTCCGTCGTTGACGAAGGTCAGGCGCTCGGCGACCTGCTCGGGGGTGAGCGTGGCCTGCTTGTCCTCGCTGCCGGTGAGCGTCAGCGGCCCCTCGACCGCCTGCTTGGCGGTGGACTCGGCGACCTGCTGGGCCTCCTCGGTGGTCACCGACGGCGGCCGCTCGCCCACCGGCAGGACGATCCGGGCGGGGGTGAGGTCCTCGCGATAGGCCTTCTGGATGGCCTGGGCGGACTGCTCGCGGTCGATGCCCTGGCCGGTGCGTGACTGCCGCACCACCGGCTTCAGGCCCTCGTAGCCGATGCGGGCCTCGACCGGCTTGCGGTCGGTCTGCTCGCCCAGCTCGGTCAGGGCGCTGGCCAGCCGGCCCTCGTCCACCTTGATCACGGGATGCAGGTCGCGGCGGCCGAAGAGCGAGGTCCACAGGCCCGCCGGGGTGAGCGCGCCCTCCTGCGCCTTCTCCAGGGTGGCGACCGTGTCGAGGGTCAGGCCCAGCTCGTCGGGGGCGAGCCGTACCTCCTCGTTGTTGGCTTCGAGGGTGAGCGGGACGGCGGCCTGGGCGGCGTACTCGCGGGTGAGTTTGGCGTGCGCCGCGTCCGGGGAGAGGCCGCCGAGGTCGATGCCCGCGACCCGGGTGCCGGGCGGGATCTTGCCCGCGAGGGACAGGGCGGCGGCCGCGTAGCCGAGCACCGCGAGGATGACCAGCCCCAGCAGGAGCAGGGTCCATCGTCGCCTGCGAATCATGCGCACACCTTATACGCCCTCTACCACGACATTTGCCGCTAAAAGGATCTGCTGCAAGATTCGTAATCTTCCTCTCAGGGAACCTTCATGCGACCTCCGTATAACTGGTCCCATGAAGATCCGCGTGGCGCGTCCCGAGGAGCTGAGCGGCTCCGAGCTGGAGGTCTGGCGGACGCTGCAGCGGGCCGGGGACGAGCTTGTCAGCCCCTTCCTCTGCCCCGAGTTCACCCTGGCCGTCGGACGGCACCGCGACGACGTGCGGGTGGCCGTGATCGAGGACGCCGGGCAGCTCGCCGGCTTCCTGCCCTTCGAGCGGCATCCACGCGGCGTGGGCAAGCCGGTGGGCGCGGGCCTCACCGACGCCCAGGGCGCGGTCCTGGCGCCCGGCTTCACCCCCGACCCCCGGCTGCTGCTCAAGGGCGCCGGGCTGAGCGTGTGGGAGTTCGACCACCTGGTCGCCGGCCAGTTCGCCGATGCGCACACCAGCCGGCACGCCTCGCCGATCATGGATCTGCGGGCCGGTTACGAGGCCTACGCCGCCGAGGTCAGCCGCGAGTCGGGCAAGACCTACCGCAGCACGCTGGCCAAGCAGCGCAAGCTCGGCCGCGACTTCGGCGAGGTCACGCACCGCTACGGCATCACCGACGTCGAGCAGCTCCGGGTGCTGCTGCGCTGGAAGAGCGAGCAGTACCGGCGCACCGGCCGCTCCGACCGCTTCGCCAAGCCGTGGATCGTGGCGCTGGTGGAGGACCTGCTGGCCACCCAGACGCCGGGGTTCGCCGGCGTCCTCGACCTGGTCTACGTCGCCGGCGTGCCGGTGGTCGGGCACTTCGGGCTGCGCAGCGAGAACGTGCTGGCCGGCTGGTTCCCGGCCTACGACCCGGCCTTCTCCCGCTACTCGCCGGGCCTGGTGCACCACCTGGCCATGGCCCGCGAGGCCGCCGCGCACGGCATCCAGGTGATCGACCTCGGGCGCGGGGCCAAGGAGTACAAGGACAAGCTGAAGACCGGCGAGCTCGTCGTCGCCGAGGGCCGGCTGGCCCGCCGTACCCCCGCCGCCGCCCTGCACTGGCTGGGCAGCGCCCCGGTCCGTACGGCACGCAACACCGTCCTGGCCCACTCGGCCCTGCGCGTCCCGGCCGACCGCCTGCTCAAGCGCTACGGCCGGCTGCGCGGCTCGCTGTCCCGCCTCACAGGAGATACCGGATCCACAGGTACGGCACGCACAGGGCGAGCGTGACCCCGGTGACGACCAGCCCGTAGCGGGTGAACTGCCAGAAGCTGATCGGCGCCCCGTTGCGCGCCGCGATGCCCAGCACGACCACGTTGGCCGCCGCCCCCACCGCCGTGGCGTTGCCGCCCAGGTCGGCGCCGAGCGCCAGCGCCCACCACAACACGGTGTCGCCGCCGTTGGCCTGCACCAGCTCGGCGACGATCGGGCTCATCGTCGCCACGTAGGGGATGTTGTCCACGATCGCCGACACCCCGCCGGAGAAGCCCAGCAGCCCGAGCGTGGTCAGCGTGAGCTGCCCCTGCGTCGCGGACACGGCCGCCTCGGAGATCAGCCCGATGACGCCGGTCTCGACCAGCGCGCCGACCATGACGAAGAGCCCGGCGAAGAAGGTCAGCGTGGGCCACTCGACCTCGGCCAACGCCTCCTCGGTGGTGACCTTCGTGGCCGCGACCAGCACTCCGGCGCCGAGCAGGGCGACCACCGAGGGCTCGTAGAGGTGCAGCACGAAGGCGACCATGACCACGGCGAGCACGGCCAGCGACTGCCACAGCAGGCGGCGGTCCTGGATGGCCTCGCGCTCGTTGAGCAGCATGATCTCGGCCGCGCGGGCCGGGTCGTAGCGGAAGGCGTCGCGGAACAGCCACCGGCACAGCCCGATGAAGACCACCATGAGCACGATGACGATCGGCGCCAGGTGGATCAGGAAGTCGTTGAAGGTCAGCCCGCCCCGGCTGGCGATGATGATGTTCGGCGGGTCGCCGACCAGCGTCGCGGTGCCGCCGATGTTGGAGGCCATCGCCTCGGCGATCAGGTAGGGCGCCACCGGCAGCGCCAGCCGCTCGCAGACCAGGAAGGTCACCGGGGCGATGAGCAGCACGGTGGTGACGTTGTCGAGCAGGGCCGAGGCGCTCGCGGTGATGACCACCAGCAGCACCATCAGCCGGAAGGGCCGGCCCCTGGCCCGTTTGGCCGCCCAGATGGCCAGGTACTCGAAGATGCCGGTCTGCTTCAGCACCCCGACGATGATCATCATGCCGAGCAGCAGGAAGACGACGTTCCAGTCGATGCCGGTCTCTTCGCTGAAGAACGCCGGGCCCGCGCCGGTCGCGCTGATCAGCAGCATGATCCCGGCGCCGCCCAGCGCCGCCGCGACCCGGTGGATCTTCTCGGTGGCGATGAGCGCGTAGGCGCCCAGGAAGACCGCCACCGCCAGCCAGGCGGTGAGCGTCACGAAGCCACCAGCCGGTCCAGCAGCGCCTGCAGCGTCACCGCGCCGAGCAACCGGCCGTCCTCGACGATCGCCACCAGCGGGCTGTGCGTACGGGCCATCAGCGCGGCCAGTTCCAGCGCCGTGGCCTGCGGGCCGGTGATGGGCAACTCTCTAGGCTCCGGTGGCAGCGCCGCCCGTACCTTCCGGTCGGCCAGCGCGTCGAGGAAGCGGTCGGCGTGCGCCTCGTCCACGACTCTGGCCAGCGCCGGGTCGTCCATGCAGTAGCCGGGCACGGCCAGGCGCAGCACCTGGGTGCCGGGCAGGATGCTGGAGGGCCGGCCGTGCTCGTCGACCACGATCAGGCCGGGCAGGTCCTGGTCGGCCAGCAGCCGGGCGGCCTGGAGCACCGGCGTGTCGAGGGAGACGGCGGGGAAGGGGGCGACGAGGTCACGGGCACGCATGGGAGCCTCCGGGGTCGGCGAAACGTCTCGCCGACCAGACTTCCCGGCACACCTGTCACGAACGTATCAGGCGCTCACGTCAGCCGGTAGGAGATCGGCAGGCGCTTCAGGCCGCCGACGAACAGGGTCTCGATCCAGCTCGGCTCGCCCGCGAGCTCGACCGACCGCAGCCGGGGCAGCAGTTCGGTGAACAACGCCTTGGCCTCCATCCGGGCCAGCGCCGCGCCCAGGCAGTAGTGCGCGCCGAACCCGAAGGCCAGGTGCCGGTTGGGCGAGCGGCCGACGTCGAAGCGGAACGGGTCGGTGAAGACCTCCTCGTCGCGGTTGGCCGAGGGGTAGGCCAGCAGCAGGGAGTCGCCCTCGCTGATCTTGGTGTCGCGCAGGGTGTAGTCGCGGGTCGCGGTGCGCATGAACTCCTTGACCGGGGTCACCCAGCGGATCATCTCGTCCACCGCGCTCGCCATCAGGGCGGGCTCGGCGCGCAGCCGGGCGAGCTCGGCGGGGTTCTCGATCAGCGCGTGCAGGCCGCCGGCGATGACCGAACTGGTGGTGTCGTGGCCGGCGGTGGCGATGATCACGTAGTAGGAGGCGGTGTCGAAGTCGTTGAGGCCGCCGTTGGCGATGGCCGAGGCCAGGTCGTCGGTGGGGACGGCCCGGCGGGCGGCGGTCAGCTCCTGGAAGTAGGCGAAGAAGTCGAGCAGCACCGTGATCTGGTCGTCGACGGTCTCGCCGCGGCGGCGGTCGGCGTCCTGGCCGCCGAACAGCTCCTGGGTGAGCTGGAGCATCCGCGGGAAGTCGCTCTCCGGCAGGCCGAGCAGCGACAGGATCACGTACAGCGGGTAGTGCGCGGCGATGTCGGTGGCGAAGTCGCACGAGCCCCCGAACTCCAGCATGCGGTCGACGTACCGCTTGGCCAGTACGTCGATGCGCTCCTGCATGCGGCGCATCGCGGCCGGCTTGAACCAGTCGGCGCCGATCGCGCGGAAGACCCGGTGGTCGGGGTCGTCGATGTGCACCAGCGTGCGCAGGGCCAGGCCGGAGGCGGCCACCCGGTCCTCGGCCTCGGCGGGGCTGAGCAGCGGCCGGGGCGCGTTGAGGAACAGCTCGTGCTGGCGCTCGATCTCCAGCACGTCGGCGTGCTTGGTCACCGCCCAGAACGGGCGGTAGCCAGGCCCGTCCACCCGGTGCACCGGCGACTCGCGGCGCAGCAGGGTGCAGGCGGCGTGGTAGCGCGCCTCGTCGGCGTAGGCGCTCGGGTCGATGAGGGTGAGTCCCGCCTCGGTCACGTTCACCGCCCGACGGTAGACCAGAGATCCACACCCGGTCCACAGGCGGGAGTGTCAGGACCGGGTGTCGATGACCTTGCCGAAGGGGACCCACCGCTCGCCCTCGAAGCGCGCCAGCCGCATGGCCTCGATCGGGAAGCCGTCGCCGGGGCCGGTGGACAGGGTGATGCCCGGCAGCAGCATGTCGATCTCCACCTCGGTCAGGCTGCGCATCGCCTGCCGTACGCCCTCGCGGGACGGGCAGGGCATGCGTTCGAGCACCCGGACGAAGGCCTGGGCCGCGGCCCAGCCGAAGACGACCTGCTGGCTGCGCGGGTCGGCCTCGGGCACGTGCCTGGCCATGGCGGCCAGGTAGGTGCGCACGCCGGGGTCGTCGGCCCACTCGGGCGCGCCGGGGTCCTTCTGGAAGCCGGCCGTCACCACGCCCTGCACCTTGGCCACCCCCACGGCCTTGAGCACGGCCGGGGAGGCGGCGACGCCGTTGACGATGTGCAGCGGGTTCCAGTCGGTCATGGCCGCGTCGGCGGCCAGCGCCTGGGCGGCGAACTTGGGCGTGCTCACGTTGAGCAGCACGTCCGCGCCGGAGGCGGCGAGGTTGGCGAGCTGGCCCTGCACGCTCGGGTCGGTCACCTCGTAGGCGCGGGTGGCCACGATGGACACCTCGGTGCCGCGCACCGCGGCCCGGAAGGCCTCCAGCAGGTCGCGGCCGAAGTCGTCGTTCTGGTAGAGCACGGCCACCCGCGCGCCGGGCCGTTCCCGGGCGAGGTGGCGGGCGTAGACGCGGGCCTCGGCGGTGTAGCTGGGCTGGAAGCCGATCGTCCACGGGTGCTCGCCGTCCGCGCCCCACTGGGTGGCGCCGGTGGCGACGAAGACCTGCGGCACGCCGCGCCGCCCGGCGAACTCGCGCACGGCCGCGGTGGACGGCGTGCCGAGCGTCTGGAACAGCGCGAAGACCCGGTCGTGCAGCACCAGCCGGCGGGCCTCCTCCAGCGCGCGGGCGGGCTGGTAGGCGTCGTCGCGCACCACGAACTCGATCCGCCGGCCGTCGACGCCGCCCTGCACGTTGACGTGCTCGAAGTGGGCGCGCACGCCCTGCGCGACCACGGCGTAGGCGGAGGCCGGGCCGGAGAGCGGGTAGATGCCGCCGACCTTGACCGAGTCCGGGGTGATCCCGGTGGCGACCTGGCCGGCGCAGGCCCCGCCCAGGACGACCTCGCCGTCCCCGCCGAGCCGGCACCCGGCCAGCACCAGGACCAGCAGCAGGACCGGGATCAGCACGACGCGCTTCACGACCGCCTCCTGAGCAACGACCCGGCCGCCCGGCGCAGCAGCCCGCTCAGCCCGGTCGGGGCCAGGCAGATCACCACGATGAGCAGCGCGCCCGACACCAGCCCCGGCGCGGCCGGGTTGACCTCGGAGGTGAGCGCCAGCACCACGACGGCTCCGATCAGCGGCCCGGCCAGGCTGCCCAGCCCGCCGATCACCACGCCGGCGAGCATGGTGATCGACAGCGCCAGCCCGAAGGAGTCGGGCGCCACGAACCCGACCGTCCAGGTGTAGAGCGCGCCGGCCACCCCGGCGTACATCGCGCTCCACGCGAAGGCGTGCGCCTGGTAGGTGGCCGGCCGCATGCCCAGGACCTCGGCCGCGGCCGGGTGGGCCTTGACGGCCAGCAGCGCCCGCCCGGCGCGCGAGCGGGTCAGGTTGCGCACGCCGGCGAAGGCCGCGACCGCCACCGCCAGCACCAGGAAGTAGAGCACCTGGTCGTCGTCCGGGGTGGGCACCGGCAGTCCCATCGCGCCGCCGGTGAGCCCGGACAGCCGTTTGAGCAGCGGCGGCACCACCACCGCGACGGTGAAGCTGATCATCGCCAGGTACAGGCCGCGCAAGCGCAGCGCCGGCCGGGCCGCCGCCAGTCCCAGCCCGAAGGCCAGCAGCGCCGCCACCGGCAGGGTCAGCGGGTACGGCAGGCCGACCCGCGAGATCAGCACCGCCGCGGTGTAGGCGCCTACACCGAAGAAGGCGCCGTGCCCGAGGGAGATCTGGCCGCCGTGCCCGGCGACCAGGTCGAGGCCGAGCAGCGCGACCGCGTAGACGAGGACGAGCGTCACCTGGAAGAGCCGGTAGGGCGGGAGCACGAAGGGCAGGGCCGCCGCGAGCAGCAGCACCGCCGCCAGCGCGGTCCGCCGCCACGGCCACACCTGCCGCCGGTCGCCCGCGACCTGCCCGACCGCCACCCGCCGCCGCCCGGCGGCGACCGCGTTCACGCCCGCTCCACGAGCGGGGCGCCGAACAGGCCCTGGGGCCGGAGCACCAGCACGGCCACGATCACCACGAGCGGCACCGCGATCTTCAGGTCCGCCCCCACGAAGCCCACATACGTCCCGGCGAGCGTCTCGGTCACCCCGACGACCAGCCCGCCGAGGATCGCCCCCCGCGCGCTCCCGAACCCGCCCAGCACCGCCGCGGCGAAGGCGTAGACCAGCACCCCGGTCATCATCCCCGGCTCCAGGAAGAGCGCCGGAGCCAGCAGCACCCCGGCCAGCGCGCCCACCGAGGCCGCCGTGCCCCAGCCGATCGCCAGCACCCAGCCCACCCGGATCCCGGACAGCCGGGCAGAGCGCTGGTCGGCGGCCACCGCCCGGATCACCAGTCCCAGCCCGGTGTGCCGCAGCACCAGGACGAGCGCCCCGAGCACCAGCCCGGCCAGTCCCGCCGCGCCGAGCGCGGCCAGCCCCGGCGGCGCGTCAGGGAACGGCCCGGGAAAGACCCGCAGCGTGGAGCTCCACACCAGCGAGGCCAGCGCGTTGACCAGCACGTACAGCCCGATCGTGGTCACCACGAGCCCGAACTCGCCGCTCACCCGGCGGATCACCAGCCGCTCGGTCACCGCCCCGGCGAGGAAGGCGATGGCCACGGTCACGGGCAACGCCACCCAGTACGGCAGGCCGTCCTCGATGAACTGCCAGGCGACATAGGTGGCCAGCATGGTCAGCTCGCCCTGGGCGAAGTTGACGATCCCGGTGAACCGGTAGCTGAGCACCAGGGCCAGCGCCAGGGCGGCGTAGCCGGCGCCCGCACCGAGCCCCTGGAGGATCTGCTGGAGCACGGCTCACCACCTCTGCCGGGTGCGCAGGCCGGTGATGCGGCCCGATTCCATCGCGTACATCCGGTGGGCCACCTCCAGCACCGCGGCCACGCTGTGCTCGACGATGATCATCGTGGTTCCCTCGTGCCGGTTGATCGAGTGGAGGGTGCGGAAGAGCCGGGCCCCGGCGGCCGGGGCCAGCGCGCGGGTGGGCTCGTCCAGGAGCAGCAGTCTGGGCCGGGCCATCAGCGCCCGGCCGAGCGCGAGCAGGCGTTGCTCGCCGCCGCTGAGCGTGCCGGCGGGTTGGGTGACGTGCGCCTGGAGCACCGGGAAGTGGCTGAAGACCCGGGCCACGTCCTCGCTCACCCCGCGTCTGGGCCGTGGCCTGGCCCGGGCCGCGACGCGCAGGTTCTCCTCCACGGTGAGCGGGGCGAAGGTGCCGTCCTCCTGGGTCACGTGGGCCACGCCGAGCCGGGCGATCTCGTCCGGGGAGCGCCCGAGCAGCGGGACGCCGTCCATGCTCACGCTGCCGCGGGCCCCGACCAGGCCGGACAGCGCGCGCAACACCGTCGTCTTGCCCGCGCCGTTCGGCCCGAGCAGCACCGCGACCTCGCCGGGCCCGGCCTCCAGGTCGATGCCGTGCACCACCTGGGCCGCGCCGTAGCCCGCGCGCAGCCCGCGCACCCGCAGCCCGCTCACTGGACGGTTCCCAGGCACGCGGCGACGACCGCGGGATCGCGCCGCACGACCTGCGCAGGACCGTCGGCGATCTTGCGGCCGAGCTCGAAGCAGACCATCCGGCGGCACAACGCCAGCACGAACTCCAAATGATGCTCGACCAGCACGATCGTGATGCCGCGCTCGTGGTGGAGCCGCGCGATGAGCTGGGCGAAGGCCGGCACCTCGCCGGGCGCCAGGCCGCCGGTCGGCTCGTCCAGGAGCAGCAGCCTGGGCCGCGCCGCCAGCGCGCGGGCGATCTCCAGCCGCTTGCCGATCCCGTACGGCAGGCCGGCCGCCGGATGGTCGGCGTACCCGGCCAGCCCGAACCGCTCCAGCAGCTCGTCGGCGTCCTGCCGCAGCCGCCGTTCCTCCGCCCCGGCCCGCCCAGCCGCCGCGGCCCAGAAGCCGGCCCGCCCGTGCCGGTGCGCCCCGGCCAGCACGTTCTCGCGCACCGACAGGCCGGGAAAGACGACCGTGGTCTGGAACGTCCGGGCGATCCCGCAGGCCGCGACCTGGTGCGGCGCCACCCGCGCCAGGTCCTGGCCGGCCAGCCGCATGAAGCCCTCCTGCGGGGTGCACCGCCTGGTCAGGCAGTCGAACAGGGTGCTCTTGCCGGCCCCGTTCGGTCCGATCAGCCCGACCAGCTCGCCCTCGCGAACCACGAGGTCGATCTCCGACAGCGCGCTGACGCCGCCGAAGCGCATGCTCAGCCGGCCGATCTCCAGTAAGGCGTCCACCGTCAGCCGGCCGCGGGCACCGCATACCCCTTGGCCAGGTCCGACTCGGCGGCTTCCTTGAAGATCGTCGCGCCGCCGACCGCGTCCTTGTCCGGCTTGACGACGTAGGAGGCGCGGGAGGCGGGCTTGTCGTAGACGCTGAAGTCCATCGGGGTGCCGCCCAGGCCGCCCTCCCAGGCCTTCTGCGAGCGGTGGGCGGCCAGGATGCCCTCGCGGCTGAGGTCCTTCGCCTCGCACGCCTTCTTCAGCGCGTCCCCGACGATCATGGCCGCGGTCCAGCCCGCGGCGACGCCGCTGTCGAGCGGCTGGCCGGCGTACTTGGCCTGGTAGTCGGTGATCAGCTTCTGGTAGACCGGCAGCGGCGCGCTGATCGGGGCGCCCGCGGTGACGTAGTAGAAGTCCTTGAGCAGCGCGGGGGCGGCCGGGGTCTGCAGGAGCTGCGGGCTGTAGGCGGAGTTGCTGCCGACGAAGGGCACGTCCATGCCGCCGGCCAGCGCGACGCCGACCAGGGAGGCGGTCTGCCGCGGCCCGACCGAGACCAGCACGGCCTTGACCCCGGCCTTCTTGAACGCGGCGACCTGGGCGGTCATGTCCTGGTCGGTGGCCTTGATCTTCTGCTCGACCAGGGTCAGGCCCTGCTTCTCGCTGGCGTACTTGGAGCCGTCGAGCGCGCTCTGGCCGTAGTCGCCCTCGAAGTAGAGGTGGCCGATGGTGTCGCCGGACTTGATGCCCTTCTCGGCCATCAGGAAGTCGACCGCGTTGACCATGTCCACGTCGTAGGTCGTGCCGGTCACCTGGATCGCCTCGCTGCCCAGCAGGCCGGTCGCCCAGGCCATCGGGATGGTGAGGATCTTGTCCGTGGTGATCTTGTCCTTGAGCGCGGTGACCATCGGGGAGCCGATGAACTGCGGGATCGCCGCGGTCTTCGGCGCGACCTCGGCGTAGGAGGCCATCGCCTTCTGCGCGTCGTAGCCGTGGTCGCGCACGACCGTCTCGATCTTGCGTCCGCAGACCCCGCCGGCCCGGTTGAGCTGCTCGAAGTAGAGCTGCTGCGCCTGGGTCAGGCTCTTGCCGAGCGAGGCGTACGGGCCGGTCAGGTCGGTGAGCAGGCTCAGCGTGACCGTGTCGGCGGTGACGCCGGGACCGGTCTTGACGCCGTCCCCGCCCGCGGCGGCCGACGGCTGCGCCGAGGCGCCCCCGGTGGCCTTCTCGCTGGCGCAGGCCGAGGCGGCCAGGGCGAGCACCGCCACCGCGGCGGCGACTGCTGTGCGGTTAACCGGCATGAGAGCTCCTCGTTTCAGGGATGCGGGACACGACGCGGGGCAACTTCGGACGCAGGGAGCGGAACAGGCCGAGCAGGCCGCCCGGCAGGAACAGCACGACCGCCACGACCGCAGCGCCGTAGAGGATGCGCGCCGCCTCGGCGGGGGACAGGCCGCCCGAGCCGGGCGCGGCGACCAGGGGGATGGCGTCGCTGTAGCGGGTGAGCAGTTGCGGCAGGAGCGAGACGAAGACGGCGCCGATCACCGCGCCGCCGACCGAGCCCAGGCCGCCGATGACGATCATGGCGAGGTAGTCGAGGGAGAGCAGGATGCCGAAGTAGTCGGGCACCGTGCGCTGGAAGACCAGCGCGAGCAGCACGCCGGCGGCTCCGCCGTACATGGAGGACAGGACGAACACGCCGGCCCGGTAGCGGGTGACCGGGACGCCCATCACGCCGGCGGCCAGCTCGTGGTCGCGGATGGTGTTCATGGCCCGGCCGGGCCGGCCGCGCAGCACGCCCCGGGCGAACAGCGCCGCGCCGAGCAGCAGCGCGCCGCCCAGGAACCACAGCCGCTCCAGCACCCCGAAGGGCACGTCCAGCACGACGAGCGCGGGGGCGTCGGCGAAGGTCAGGCCGAACAGCTCCATCGGCGGGACGGCCCGGCCGTTGAAGCCGCCGGTGACCGGCTCGGCGTTGAAGAGCAGGTGCTGCCCGCCGAAGATGAGCGCCAGGGTGGCGATGCCGAGGTAGGCGCCCTTCAGCCGGCCGGCGATCGGGCTGAACAGGCCGCCGGCCGCCCCGGTGAGCAGGACGGCGAGCACCGCGGCCAGCGGGGTGGGCAGGCCGAGGTCGGCGGAGAAGGCGACGTAGGCGTACGCGCCGACCGCCAGGAAGAAGGCGTGGCCCATCGAGAGCTGGCCGGTGGCGCCGGTCAGCAGGTTGATGCCGATCGCGCCGACCGCGGCGGACATGGCGAACAGCCCGGTCTGCAGCCAGAAGCCTTCGAGGTAGAACGGGACGGCCACGAAGGCCGCCAGCACCGCCAGGCGGATGATCCACTTAGACACGGGCGAGCTCCTTGGTCCCGAAGAGCCCGGCGGGCCGCCAGAGCAGGATGGCGATCATGATCAGGAAGGGCGCCACGTCGCCGATGCCGCGGCCGAGGAAGGACAGGTCGTTCTGGTAGCCGGTCATGAGCGCCTCCGTGATGCCCACGACCAGGCCGCCGACCAGGGCTCCCGTGGTGGAGTCGAGGCCGCCGAGGATGGCGGCGGGGAAGGCCTTCAGCGCGGCGAGCGAGGAACTGCGGTCGAGCCCGGGCGTCGGGAAGACGCACAGGAAGAGCGCGGCGACCGCGGCCAGCGCCCCGGCGACCGCCCAGGCGCTGAGCGAGACCCGGCCCAGCCGCACGCCCATCAGCGCCGCGGTCTCCGGGTCCTCGGCGGTGGCCCGCATCGCCACGCCCCAGCCGGTGTACTTGAAGGCCAGCAGGAAGGCGGCGATCAGCGCGGTGGCGGTCACCAGCGCGACGATCCGGGTCTCGGCGATGGTGATGCCGCCGATCTGCACCACCCGCGACTCCCACGGGTCGCCCATCGCCAGCACCTCGGTGCCGATCTGCCGGGTCAGCTCGGTGGTGAGCACGATGTCCACGCCGATCGTCACGATCGCCAGCACGCTGTGGTTGGCCGCCTTCGAGCGGCGGATGACCAGGAACTCCACCGCCGCGCCGATCACCGCCGCCGCCGCGATGCCGAGCGCCAGCGCCGCCCAGAAGCCGACGTAGGGATGCAGTCGCGCCACCACGTAGCCGCCGGCCAGCAGCAGCGAGGCGTGCGCGAAGTTGACCACCTCGGTCGCCTTGAAGATCACCACGAAGCCGAGCGCGATCAGCGCGTAGACGGCCCCGATGGAGATCCCGTTGACCAGCAGTTCCAGGAACGTCGTCACGATTCCCCCAGATAGGCGTTGATGACCTTGGGGTCGCTCTGCACCTCGGCGGGTGTGCCGTCGGCGATGCGCCGCCCGAAGTCCAGGACCGTCACCCGGTCGGCCAGCCGCATGACCATGCCCATGTCGTGCTCGACCAGGACGATCGAGATGCCGAGGCTGCGGCGCACGGCCAGGATCAGCTCGGCCATCTCCACCCGCTCGCCGCTGTTCATCCCGGCGACCGGCTCGTCCAGGAGGAGCAGCCGGGGCTCCATCGCCAGCGCCCTGGCCAGCTCGACGCGCTTCTGCACGCCGTACGGCAGGAGCCCGACCGGCGTGGCCAGCCACGGGGCCAGCCCGACGAACTCCGCGATCTCCGCCACCCGGGCGGCGTGGATCCGCTCCTCCTTCCTGGCGTACGGCAGGCGAAGCCCCGCCGCCAGGAAGCCGGAGCGGGTCAGCCGGTGCCGGCCGAGCAGGATGTTGTCGCGCACCGGCAGGTGCGGGGAGAGGGCGATGTTCTGGAAGGTCCTGGCCACGCCGAGCCCGGCGATCTCGTGCGGGCGCAGCGCGGTCAGCTCGGCCGGGCCGAGACGCACGCTGCCCTCGCTCGCCCGGTAGACGCCGGAGAGCACGTTGAAGCAGGTGGACTTGCCCGCCCCGTTGGGGCCGATGACGGCGTGCACGGTGCCGGGGGCGACGGTGAAGCTGACGCCGTCGAGCGCGGTGACCCCGGCGAAGCGCACGGTCACGTCCCTGACCTCCAGCGCTTCCGTACCGTCCGGTTGGTATGTGGAGTGCGCGCGCAGCAGGGCGGGCTCGAACTCGGGGATCACGCCGACCACCGGGCCAGCCCCGGACGCTCGCTCAAGGCGGGTCCGGTGTCCGTGACGCCCAGGTAGCGGCGCCGGACCTCGTCGCTGGCCGCCAGTTCCGCCGACTCGCCGGACAGCGCCACCGCCCCGACCTCCAGCACGTAGGCGTGCGAGGCCAGCGCGAGCGCCATGGCGACGTTCTGCTCGACGAGCAGCACCGAGGTGCCGGTCGCGTTGATGGTCCGGATCGTCTCGGCGATCCGCGAGACCATCTGCGGCGCCAGCCCCAGCGTCGGCTCGTCCAGCAGCAACACCGACGGCTCGGCCATCAGCGCCCGGCCGATCGCGAGCATCTGCTGCTCGCCGCCGGACAACAACCCGGCGTGCTGGCGGGCGCGTTCGGCCAGCACGGGGAAGAGCTCGTGCACCCGGTCCCGCGCCCGGCCGGCCGCACCGCGCGGGGTGCCGAGGCCGCCGGCCCGCAGGTTCTCCTCCACCGTCATGCGGGCGAAGACGCGCCGGCCCTCGGGCACCTGGGTGACGCCCCGCCGTACCACCGCCGCCGCGGCCGTGCCGTCCAGCCGGACGCCGTCCAGGGCGATCTCGCCGCGGGAGACCCGGCCGCGGTGGAAACGGAGCGTTCCCGAGATCGCGCGCAACAGGGTCGTCTTGCCCGCGCCGTTGGCGCCCAGCAGGGCCACGATCGAGCCGGACGGCACCCGCAGCGAGACCCCGTCCAACGCCCGGACGGGACCGTAGTCCACGACGAGGCCGCCGACCGTCAGCTCGGCCATTCGATTTCCTCCCATGCCGCCATGCAGGTCACCCAATCCCCGCCCGGCACGGTCGTCCAGACGCGGCAGGGAAGTCAGGCGCGCTGCCCACCGGGCCGCGGCCCTCGCTGTGCACCTGCACAACGTCAGATCACGAATCGCTACAGAACCTTGTTCTGGGATTGGCGCGGATGGCAGTCTCGGGAGAATGCGTCCCCCCACAGCCGTGGACGACGACGTCCGCCAGACGTTGCGCGCCGCCGCCCGGGCCCTGCTCGGACGCCTGCCCGAGCTGACCGACGAGCTGGTCGACCGGGTGCGAGGCGGTGACGAGACCTACTGCGCCCACGTGCCCTACGACGAGCACTGGGACAGCACGCTCGAAGGCATCCGCCTGGGCATCACGGCCATCCTGCAGCCGCCCGGCGAGCGCCGCGACCTGACCTTCACCGCGCAGATGGCCCGCCGCCGGGCCGAGCAGGGACTGCCGCTCGACTCGCTGCTGCGGCTGTACCGGCTGGCCGGGCAGGTCATCTGGTCGGCGATCACCGAGTACACCGAACGCGAGTGCCCAGAACGCCTCGGCATCCTGGTGCGCGCGGCGAGCCACGTCTGGCACGCCATCGACCGGCAGGCCCTGGTCGCCGGCGACACCTACCGCCGCCGCGAGCGCGAGCTGCTCGAACGCAGCGAGGAACGGGTCGGCGCGCTGCTCGACGCCCTGCTCAACGGCGCCGCGGAGCCGGCCGTCGTGCGCTCCGTCGCCGCCGCGTTCGACCTGCCCGAACGCGGGAACTACGCGGTCGTGGCGGTGCGCTTCCCGCGCCGCGGCTCCGGCCTCGACGGGCGGCGGCCGGTCGAGCTCGGCGCGATCCGGCTGCTGTGGCGGATGCGCGCCGGGCACGAGGTCGCCGTCGCGGTGCTCGGCCAGGCCACGCTGGACGACCTGTGCCGGGAACTCAGCGTGATCGTCGGCGGCGTCGCCGGGGTCAGCCCGGTCGCCGGCGGCCTCGCCGAGCTGGGCCTGGCCTACGAGCTGGCCTGCCTGGCGCTGCGCACCTGCGCCGACCGCGGCCCCGAGATCGCCCGGCTGGACCAGCGGGTGCCGGCCGTCCTGGTCATCAGCCAGCCGGACATCTCCCGGCACCTGGTCGAAGGCGTGCTCCGCCCGCTGCTCGCCCTGGAACCGGCCGACCGTGACACCCTCCTGACCACCCTGGAGACCTGGCTGGCCTGCGACGGCTCCGCCGCCCGCGCCGCCGGCCGGCTGTTCTGCCACCGCAACACGATCATCAACCGGATGCGCCGCATCGAGCAGCTCACCGGACGCTCGCTGAGCCGCCCCGGCGACCTGGTCGACGTCGCCCTCGCCCTCGAAGCCGCCCGCCTGCTCGACCACGGCCAGCCGGACTGATTACGCTCAGTGAGTGACCGCATCGGGGGAGAGGCACGCGAGCTGGCTGGAACTCTTCTTCGACCTGGTCGTCGTGGCCGCCGTGGTGCAGCTCGCGCACCGCCTGCACGACCCCTCCTGGGCCGGGGCCACGGTCACCCTGACGCTCTTCTACGCCATCTGGAGCGTCTGGATCTCCTACACGCTCTACGCCAACGTCGCCGCCACCCGGACCCGCACCCGGTCGATCCTGATCGGCATGTTCGGCATCGCGGTCATGGCCGCCGCCGTGCCCGGCGTCGGCAACCGGCTGCCCGAGGTGCAGGACACCCGCGACTTCGCCTTCGCCGTGGCGTACGTGATCTGCCGCTTCACCGCCGCCGGCACCTTCCGCAAGGCCGGCACGGTCATGACCTCCTGGCCTACCGCCCAGCTCAGCCGCGGCCTGGCGCTCGGGCCGTGGATCCTGTCGATCTGGTTCGACGCGCCGGTCACCTACCAGCTCTGGTTCGTCGGCATCGTGCTCGACATTCTCGTCTCCGTCCGCCTCAGCCGCGACCCCGAGCGGATCATGGCCAGGGTCAGGAAGAAGCAGGCCCGGCACAAGGGCCGCGACCCCCTCGCCACCCGCGGCGTCCTCGACCCGGAGCATCTCGGCGAGCGGCTCGGCCTGTTCACCATCATCGTCCTGGGCGAGGCGGTCATGCAGGTCGTCATCGGCGCGGCCAAGGTGGCCTGGGACCTGGAGCTCGGGCTGGTCGCCGTGGCCGGCTTCGCGCTGGTGGTCTCCCTGTGGTGGCTCACCTTCCAGTACGGCGTGAGCGCCGCCCCGCAACGCCTGGGCGGCGCGGCCCTGCGGCCCAGCGTCGCGCTCACCGCGCACTTCTTCATGACCGCCGGCATCGTCGCCCTGGCCGCCGGGCTCGGCGTCACCGCCGAGAACCCGAACACCGCGCTGCCACCGGCGGTCGCCTGGCTGATGTGCGCCGGCCTCAGCCTCAACCTCGCCGCCTCGGCCGCCCTCGGCACAGCCAACGGCGCCGGGCGGCGCTGGACCTGGGGCTATGCCGTACCGACCGCTCTGCTGCCGCTCGCCGTCGGGCTCTTCGGCCTCGACCTGGACGGCTGGCTCGTGGTGACGCTCCTGGTGCTGGCCCCGCTCTGGCGCATCCGCTACCGCCCGTCCGGCGACCAGACCGGAGCGCGGTCCAGCGCCGGGCCGGACGCCGGACCGCCGCTCCCCGCGACCTAGCTGTCCGACCAGCGCGCCGACAGGGCCGTGACCTGCTCGGGGGTGAGCTTGACGTCGAGCGCGCCGAGGTTGTCCTCCAGGTGCGCGACGGAGGTGGTGCCGGGGATCGGGACGACGGCCGGCGACAGGTGCAGCAGCCAGGCGAGGGCGAGCTGGGCCGGCGTGGCGTCGTGGGCGGCGGCGAGCTGGGCGAGTTCCCCGCCGGGCGCGGTGAGCTCGCCCCGGCCCAGCGGGAAGAACGGGACGAAGGCGATGCCCTCCCGCTCGCAGTACGCGACGGTGTCCAGGTAGCGCTGGCGGGTGAGGTTGAGGATGTTCTGGACGCTCGCCACCGGGGCCAGCTTCTGCACGGCGGCGATCTCGGTCGCGGTCACCTCCGACAGCCCGATGTGCCGGATCTTGCCTTCGGCGCGGAGCGCGTCGAGCTCGCCGATCTGGTCCTCCAGCGGCACGCCGGGGTCGATGCGGTGCAGGTGGTAGAGGTCGATCCGGTCGAGCTTGAGGCGGCGCAGGCTCATCTCCACGCACTGCCGCAGGTACTCGGGACGGCCGACCGCCTGCCACCGGTCGGGGCCCTGCCGGGTGAGGCCGCCCTTGGTGGAGATCACCAGGCCCTCGGGATAGGGGTGCAGGGCCTCGGCCACCAGCGACTCGGCGACGTGCGGGCCGTAGGAGTCGGCGGTGTCGATCAGCGTCACGCCGAGCTCGACCGCCCGCCGGAGCACTCGCAGCGCGCCGGCGTGGTCGGCGGGCTCGCCCCAGATGCCGGGGCCGGTCAGGCGCATGGTGCCGAAGCCGAGACGGGAGACGGGCAGGTCGCCGCCGAGGAGGAAGGGGGTTCGCGTCATGGCGGGACCTCACCACGTTCCACGGAGCTTGTCACCTGGTTTTCCCGGCTCTGGTCTGCTCGGCCGGCGCGGCGCCCTCGACCAGGAACCGGAGCGCGCCCAGGGCCTGGCCGAAGTCGACCTGCTCGGGCGCGAGCAGCCACTGCTGGTGGATGCCGATCCCCGCGCCGATCACCGCGACGGCCAGCGCGTCCACCGGCACCTCGGGCGGCAGCGCCCGGGTCTCCAGCCAGCGCCGGCAGTGCTCGCGCAGCGCGGCGTGGATCTCGGCGTAACGCTCGCGGATGGGGGAGTCGGGCTCCAGCGCCTCGACCAGGAGCGTCACGAACAGCTTGGTGGTCGGCGTGGCCAGCAGCGCCTCGATGCCCACCTCGAACGCCTCGGGCGGAGCCTGGGCCAGGGTGGCGCGCACCCGCTCCATCGAGCGTTCCAGTACGGCCAGCAGCAGGCCCTCCTTGCTGCCGAAGTGCCACGGGATGGAGCCGCGGCTGATGCCGGAGCGGGCGGCGACGTCGATGAAGGTCGTCTGCCGGTAGCCCTTCTCCGCGAACAGCTCGGCCGCCGCGGCGAGGATCAGCTCCCGGCTCTCCTGGCTGGTCTGCTCTCGTCGTGTTGTCACGCCACCTCCTCTGTGCTACGAATCATATTCTATGTTGACCAACACAGGACGTCTGCCGGACACCGCCCACACGGCGCAGCCCTGGCGCATCCACGCCCTCGTCCCCGACTTCCGGCTGGAGGACGTCTGGGCGCTGCCCACCCCCGGCGGCCCCGGCGACCTCGACCGCCTCGTCCGCCAGATGGCCGGCGGGCCGGGCGGCTTCACCGGTGCCGCCCGGGCGCTCTTCGCCCTGCGCTGGAAGCTCGGCCGGTGGTTCGGCTGGGACGCCCCCGAGACCCGCGTCGGCGCCCGCGTCGAGAGCCTGCGCGCCCGGCTGCCCGCCGACCTGCTCGGCTCGCCCGGCCCCGACCTGGCCGCGGTGCCGCTGACCTCGGTGTTCCTGACCGGCACCGAATGGGCGGCCGAACTGGCCAACCGCACCGTGCACACCGTCATGCACATCGGCTGGGTGCCCACCCCCGACGGCGGCCACCGAGGCCAGATGGCCGTGCTGGTCAAGCCCAACGGGGCCTTCGGGCGGGCCTACATGGCCGCCATCCGGCCCTTCCGCCACCTGATCGTCGACCCCGCCCTCGTCCGGCTCATCGGACGCGGTTGGCAGAGGAGTGCCGCATGAAAGTCGGGATGATCGCCCACCACTACCCGCACCCCGACCACCGCGACGCGTTCGTCGCCCGGGTCCAGGATGTCGCCGCGTTCTTCCGGGCCCGGCCCGGGTGCCTGTCGGCCGAGTGCTGGCTGACCGACGACGCGGTCGTGTCCATCGTCCGCTGGGAGTCGGACGCGGCCTTCGCCGCCTCCTTCGCCTCCGTGGGCGAGGCCACCGGCCTGGACGTGGCCTACGACGACCGGGAGGTACGGCCCCGCGAGATCATCCGGCTCGTCGAGCCCTGACCTCGGTCCCGGACAGCCGTTCGTGCAAGGTGCGCCCGTCGGGGTCCGCCAGCGACCACATCGAGTCCAGCGCCACGCTGACAACGAGGTAGTCGGCGAGCAGGGCCGTGATCCGTCGCCAGGTCAGCCCCAGCTCGGGACGCCAGGTGACGCACAGCACGAGCGCGGCGGCGCTCAGCCGGAAGACCTGGTCGGTGCCCCAGGCCCCCGCCACGGTGGCGAACCACTCGGCGCTGAGGAGCGGCACAGGGCCGCCGCACTCTTCCGGTGATGCCAGGTACCAGGGCGTCATGGGTCCAAGGACGGCGATCAGGATGAGCCCGGCGGCCACCCTGCGCCCCACCCGGCCCCGATCCAGGCCGCTCAGACAGGCCGCCAGCCCGAGGTGCGGATCACCCTAGCGAGCCGGTGGCGCGGTGCTGGCGCGGGTGATCAACCGGGTGGGCACGAGGTCGGTGCCGGGTTCGCCGGGCAGGCCCAGGCTGATCTGCTGCAGCACCCGCTCCACGCACCGCCGGCCGACCTCGGTGAAGTCCTGGTGGACGGTGGTGAGCGGGGGCGCGAAGTGCGCGGCGTCGGGGATGTCGTCGAACCCGACGACGCTGATCTGTCCCGGCACCGGGCGCCCGCGCTCGTGGAAGGCGCGCAGCAGCCCGAGGGCCATGTGGTCGTTGGCCGCGAAGACGGCGGTGCAGTCGGGTTCCTCGGCCAGCAGCAGGCCCGCGGCGTAGCCGGAGTCGGGCGACCAGTCGCCGTGCAGGGGTGGCGGCACGGGCCGGCCCGCCTGCTCCAGGGCGGTGCGCCAGGCTTCGGTCCGGCGCTGGCTGGCGTAGGAGGTCTCCGGCCCGGTGACGTGCCAGACCGTACGGTGACCCAGGTCGAGCAGGTGGTGGACGGCCCGCCGCGCGCCGTCGGCCTGGTCGGTGTCGACGACGCTGTAGCGGTCGCCGGCGTCGGAGTCGACCACCACGACGTGCACGCCCGGCGGCAGGGTGACCGTACCGGCGTCGAGCAGGTGGATCTCCAGGATGACGATGACGGCGTCCACCGCGAGTTCGCCCATGCGGGTGAAGGCGCCCAGGACGTTGTCCTGGGTGGGGATGTCGACGGGGATGAGGGTGATCGCGTAGCCCTCGGCGGCGGCGTGGGTGGCGATGGCCTCGACGGTCCGGCTGTTGCCGGTGGAGGCCAGGTTGAAGAGGATCACGCCGATGGTGTTGAACTGCCCGTAGCGCAGGGCGCGGGCGGCGCTGTTGGGCCGGTAGCCCAGTTCGCGCATGGCGCGCAGCACGTGTTCGCGGGTGGCTTCGATGACGTTGGGGTGCCCGTTGGCCACCCGGGAGACGGTTTGGGAGGAGACGCCCGCCAGCTTGGCGACGTCGGCCATGGAGACCCGCTGCTTGCGCCGGCCACCGGGGATGCCCGACCCGCCCCGCTGCGCACCGCCCTTGGGCAGACCGCCGGACTGCTCCGCCGCCATGTTGTCCTCTCGTTCACCGACCTTGACGATCCGTGTGACAGACTGCCACCATACCGCAGAAGTTTACGTAAACATTTCTGCTCCGATGATCTCGGACGACTCCCGACGGCCATCCGCGAGCCCAGGGTCCACGACAATGTTTACGTAAACATCGCACGATCCGGTTCGAGAGGGAGCGAGACGATGGCGACGAGCGGCTGGAGAGCGCGGTCATGGACGGGCTGGCGATTCGTCGGCCCCTTCATGGCCGTCTTCGCGCTGGTGTTCCTGGCCCCGATCGCCTACTCGATCCACCTCAGCCTCTACCGCACCCGGCTCATCGGCGGCACGTCCTTCGTCGGCCTCGACAACTACGCGAAGGCGCTCACCGACCCGCTGTTCTGGGGCGCCTTCGGCCGGGTGGCGCTCTTCCTGGTCGTGCAGGTGCCGATCATGCTGTTCCTGGCCCTGCTGCTGGCGCTGGCCATCGACAGCGGCCGGCTGTACGGCGCGAGCTTCTTCCGCATCGCCGTCTTCCTGCCCTACGCCGTCCCCGCCGTGGTCGCGGCGCTGATGTGGGGCTTCATGTACGGCACGCGCTTCGGCCTGGTCGGCAACCTGAACGAGGCCCTCGGCCTGTCGCTGCCCGAGCCGCTCGCCCCCGAGTGGATCCTGGCCTCCATCGGCAACATCGTGACCTGGGAGTTCACCGGCTACAACATGCTGATCCTCTACTCCGCGCTGCGCGTCGTGAACCCCTCGCTGTACGAGGCGGCGGCGATCGACGGCGCGGGCCAGGTGCGGATCATCTGGGCGATCAAGCTCCCGGCCCTGCGCGGCGCCCTGATGATCGCCACGATCTTCTCCGTCATCGGCAGCTTCCAGCTCTTCAACGAGCCCAGCATCCTCAAGAGCCTCGCGCCGAACGCGATCACCACCTCCTTCACGCCGAACCTGTACGCCTACTCGCTGTCCTTCGCCGGCCAGCAGTTCGACTACTCCGCCACCGTCGCCATCGTCATGGGGCTGATCACCATGGTCATCGCCTACGTCGTCCAGTTGCGCGGCGCGCGGAAGGGAGCCTGACCATGGCCACCACCAGAACCGCCAAGCCTCTGGTCGTCCGCCGCCGGGCCAGGGGCGGCCGGCGCAGCGTCGCGCTGACCGTGCTGACCGGCCTCATGCTCGTCTACACGCTGCTCCCGCTGGCCTGGCTGCTGATCAACGCCACCAAGACGCAGGAGGGCCTGCTCGGCTCCTTCGGCCTGTGGTTCGCCGACGACTTCGCCCTGTTCGACAACATCGCCACCACGCTGACCTACGACGGCGGCATCTTCACCCGCTGGCTGCTCAACACCGTGCTCTACGTCGTGGTCGGCGCGGGCGGCGCGACGCTGCTGGCCACCGTGGCGGGGTACGGCCTGGCCAAGTTCGACTTCCCCGGGAAGAAGGCGGTCTTCGCCGTCGTCATCGGCGCGGTCGCCGTGCCCGGGACCGCGCTGGCGGTGCCGACGTTCCTGATGTTCTCCAACCTGGGGCTGACCGACACCCCCTGGGCGATCATCGTCCCCTCGCTGATCACGCCGTTCGGGCTCTACCTGATGTGGACCTACGCGGCGGAAGCCGTACCGGGCGAGGTGCTGGAGTCGGCGCGGGTGGACGGGGCGGGGGAGTTCCGCACCTTCTTCCGGATCAGCCTGCCGCTGCTGGCCCCGGGGATCGTCACGGTGCTGCTGTTCTCCGTGGTCACGACGTGGAACAACTACTTCCTGCCGCTGATCATGCTCAAGGATCCCGCGTGGTACCCGCTGACGCTCGGGCTCAACAGCTGGAACGCCCAGGCCGCCACCGCGGGCGGTGAGGCGATCTTCCACCTCGTCATCACCGGATCACTGCTCACCATCATCCCGCTGATCGTGGCGTTCCTGCTGCTCCAGCGGTACTGGCAGTCGGGCCTGGCCGCCGGAAGCGTGAAGGAGTGACCGGCGTCCGGCCCGACCGCTCATCCCTCCACAGGTACACCCACGAAAGGGAAGTCCCATGACGATGTCCCGTCGCAGCCTGGCGGGCGCGGCGCTGGCGCTCTGCCTGGCCGCCGCGGCCTGTGGCTCGGGCGACACCGCGACGCCGAGTCCCGCCGCGGCCTCCGACACCGACCTCAAGGCGGCGCTGGAGGCCGGTGGCACGATCAAGGTGTGGGCCTGGGAGCCCACGCTCAAGCAGGTGGCCGCCGGCTTCCAGGCCAAGTACCCGAAGGTCAAGGTCGAGCTGGTCAACGCCGGCACCGGCAACGACCAGTACACGGCGCTGCAGAACGCGATCAAGGCCGGTTCCGGCGTCCCGGACGTGGCGCAGCTCGAGTACTACGCGTTGCCGCAGTTCGCGCTGGCCAAGGGCGTGACCGACCTGAGCGCGTTCGGCGCCGGCCAGCTCGACGGCACCTTCACCCCGGGCCCGTGGAACGCGGTGCGCTCCGCCCAGGGCGTCCACGGCCTGCCCATGGACTCCGGGCCGATGGCGCTCTTCTACAACAAGGAGGTCTTCGACAAGCACGGGATCGCCGTGCCGGCGACCTGGGAGGAGTACCTGGCCGCCGCCAAGAAGCTGCACGAGGCCGACCCCAAGGCCTACATCACCAACGACACCGGCGACGCCGGCTTCACCACCAGCATGATCTGGCAGGCGGGCGGCAAGCCGTACAAGGTGGACGGCACGAAGGTCGGCATCGACTTCGCGGCCGACCCGGGCACGCAGAAGTTCGCCGCCGCCTGGCAGCAGCTCGTCAGCGGCAAGCTGGTCGCGCCGATCAGCTCCTGGAGCGACGAGTGGTACAAGGGCCTGGGTGACGGCACGATCGCGACGCTGGTGATCGGCGCCTGGATGCCGGCCAACCTGGAGTCGGGCGTCAAGGCCGGCGCGGGCAAGTGGCGGGTGGCGCCGATGCCGCAGTGGGAGGCAGGCGGCAAGGCCAGCGCGGAGAACGGCGGCAGCTCGCTGGCCGTCCCCGAGGCCTCGGCGAACAAGAAGCTCGCCTACGCGTTCGTGAAGTACGCCACGGTGGAGGAGGGCGTGCAGACCCGCGTGGACGCCGGCGCCTTCCCGGCCACCACCGCGCAGCTCAACGCCCCGGCCTTCACCGGCAAGGAGTTCCCGTACTTCGGCGGCCAGAAGGTCAACGAGGTGCTGGCGGCCTCGGCCGCGCAGGTCGCCGCCGGCTGGTCCTACCTGCCCTTCCAGGTCTATGCCAACAGCGTCTTCAACGACACCGTCGGCAAGGCGTACGTGGACGGCTCCACCACGCTGCTCGACGGGCTGAAGAGCTGGCAGGACGCCTCGCTCAAGTACGGCCAGGAGCAGGGCTTCAGCGTCCAGTAGCCAGGCGTGCGGAAGGGGCCGGTCACGGGGGTGACCGGCCCCTTCGGCGTCCTCAGCGGGCGCGGCGCAGGACGGTGACCTGGCGCGGGCCCAGAACCGGCCCGCCGATCAGGACCTCGCCGTCGATCCCGTCCAGCTCGACGGGGTCGTCGGTGCGGTTGATGAGGAACCAGTAGTCGGCGTCGGCGCCGGTGCGGACGGCCAGCTCGACCCGGCCGCCGAGGCCGTGCTCGGGCCGCACGCCGCTGACGGCCAGCAGGTGCTCCAGCACCGGGGCCAGCCCGCCGGGCCCGAGCCGGGTGGAGACGTAGGAGGCGGAGCCGGTGCCGGCCAGGCGGGTGGTGATCGCGGGCCGGCCGGCCTGCTCGCCGGTGGTGTAGCCGGCGACGACCTTGACGTCGGGGTCGGCGAGGTCGATCCGGTCGGTCCACAGGCTGCCGCGCACGCCGAGGTCGAGCTCGACCTCGGCCCCGTCGGGCAGCGGCCCGAACTCCTCGATGCGCAGGCCGAGCAGCTCGCGCAACGCGCCGGGGTAGCCGCCGAGCCAGGCATGACCGTGCTCGTCGACGATGCCGGAGAAGTAGGTCGTCACCAGGTGCCCGCCGCCGGCCACGAAGCCGGCGAGCCGGTCGGCCAGCTCCTGCGGCACCACGTGCAGGATCGGCGCGACGACCAGCGAGTAGCCCTCGAAGGCCTCCCGCACGCCGACCACGTCGGCGCGCACGCCGGCCTCCAGGAGAGCGGTGTACCAGTCGAGTGCCTCCTGCCGGTAGCGCAGCCGGGAGGTGGGATGGGAGTCGAGCTCGGCGGCCCACCAGGAGTCCCAGTCGAAGACGATCGCGACCCGGGCGGGCCGGCGGCGCGTGCCGGCGACCGGGGCCAGCGCCCGCAGGGTGGCGCCCAGCTCGACCACCGAGCGGAAGACCGCGCTGTCGGTGCCGGCGTGCGGGACCATCGCCGAGTGGTACATCTCCGCCCCGGCCGCGGACTGGCGCCACTGGAAGAAGCAGACCGCGTCAGCGCCGTAGGCGACGTGTGTGAGCGAGTCGCGGGCCAGGTCGCCGGGGCGCTTGGCGAGGTTGATCGGCTGCCAGTTGACCGCGCTGGTGGAGTGCTCCATCAGGAACCACGGCCGGCCCCCGGCCAGCGAGCCGGTCAGGTTGGCCGAGAACGACAGCTCCTCGCGGGACTGCGGGCCGGCCAGCAGGTAGTGGTCGTTGGCGACGAAGTCCACCTCGGCGGCCCAGTCGGCGTAGTCCATGCCCTTGGTCTCGCCCATGACCATGAAGTTGGTGGTGATCGGGATGTCCGGGGTCAGCTCGCGCAGCAGGTCGCGCTCGGCCCGCAGGTGCTCCTTCAGCGCGTCGGAGGAGAAGCGCTTGAAGTCGAGCTGCTGGGTGGGGTTGGCGTAGGAGGCGGCCAGGCGCGGCGGCAGGATCTCGTCCCATTCGCCGTAGCCCTGCGACCAGAACGTGGTGGCCCAGGCGCGGTTCAGCTCGGCGACGCTCCCGTAGCGTTCGCGCAGCCAGGTGCGGAAGGCTCGGGCGGCGTCGTCGGAGTAGTCGTAGACGTTGTGGCAGCCCAGTTCGTTGGAGACGTGCCAGGCGGCCAGGGCCGGATGCCTGCCGTACCGTTCGGCCAGGGCGCGCACCAGCCGCAGGGCGTGGGAGCGGAAGACCGGCGAGGTGGGTCGCCAGTGCTGTCGCGCGCCGGGCCACAGGGTGCGTCCCTCGTGGTCCACGGGCAGGATCTCGGGGTGTCTGGTGCTCAGCCACGGGGGCGGCGAGGCGGTCGCGGTGGCCAGGTCCACCGCGATGCCGTGCTCATGCAACAGGTCCATGATCTCGTCCAGCCAGCCGAAGTCCCACTCCTCGGGCCGGGGCTGGAGCCTGGCCCAGGAGAAGATCGCCAGGGAGACGATGTTCACCCCGGCGCGGCGCATCTCCCGCACGTCCTCGGCCCAGATCTCCTTCGGCCACTGCTCAGGGTTGTAGTCCGCCCCGTAGCCGATCCGCTCCTCGCCCGAAGGCCAGCGAAGCCACCGGCCGCTGTGGTGTGCAGTCACGTCTGACCCTTCCATATGGTTACGTAAACATCGACGAGTATGGTGGAGCATGGTTACGTAAACAAGCTGGGTGGCGTGCCAGGCACGCCACCCCCGCCTCCTACAGGTAGGACTTGAGCTCGATCCCGTTGGCCGCCTCGCGGATCGGGCCGGCGATGCGCTCGACCATGGCGTCGCGCATGGGCAGCCTGGGCACGAGCGACAACACCTTCATGGAGATCCAGATCGCCACCGCCGACGACATCACCATGCCCTTGAGGTTGGTGTCGGCCAGCTTCTGGTTCGCCTCGGCGAAGGCCCGCATCTCCCGCTCGTAGCCGGCGAAGCCGTCGCCCCGCGCCAGCTCGCCGGCCAGCACGTAGGCGCCGACCAGCGCGAGGCTGGTGCCCTGGCCGGAGGCGGGGGAGGCGCAGTAGGCGGCGTCGCCGACGAGCACGACCCGGCCGGCGGACCAGGTGTCGAGGTGGATGCGGGTGAGGCTGTCGAAGTAGAAGTCCTCGGCCCGCTCCACGTGCTCCAGCAGCGCCGGGACCTCCCAGCCCAGCCCGCTCATGGCCTCGGCGAGCAGCCGCTTCTGCGCGGCGACGTCGTGGCGGTCGTGGTCGAGCGCCGGCGACGACCACAGGAACAGCGCCTTGGCGTCGGTGGCGGCGCGGGTGCTGTAGACCATGGCGGTCCGGCCGGGCGCCACGTGGCAGGCCTCCTCGCGGTCGAGGCCGAGGTGGTTGGGCACGCTGCAGATGGCGACGTAGTGGCCCATCTCCCGGGCGAAGCGCGACTCGTCGCCGAAGGCGAGCCGGCGGGTGGTGGAGTGCACGCCGTCGGCGCCGACCACGACGTCGAACACGCGGGGCGCGCTGTTTTCGAAGGTGACGGTGCCGTCGTCGGCGATGGCGGTGATCGTGTCGTCGAAGACGTACTCCACCTCGTCCCGGGTCAGGTCGAACAGGAGCCGGTTGAGGTCGCCCCGCATGATCTCCTCGTCCTCGCCCTCCCGGCCGCCGAAGATCGCCGCGTCCATCACCGCGACCGGCTTGCCGGCCCGGTTGTAGTGGGTGGCGTGGCGCATGTCGGTGCTGTGCGCCCTGACCTGGTCGAGCAGGCCCATCCGGCGGATCACGTCGAGGGCGGCGCCGCGGATGTCGACCTTGTAGCCGCCGGGCCGGATGGCCGGGGCGCGCTCGACGACGGTGACGGTGTGGCCGTAGCGGCGCAGCCAGTAGGCGGTCGTGGTGCCGGCGATGCTCGCCCCGGAGATCAGGATGTCCATGCCGCGAACGGTACAACCGTGTAAGACGTTTGTGCAAGACGCTTGTGTTAGGTTGTGGTCATGGGAAACAGGGAGGACCTTCTCGCGGGCGCCAAGCTGTGCTTGGTGGAGAAGGGCTACACGCGCACCACCGCCCGCGACATCGCCACCGCCGCCGGCGTCAGCCTCGCCGGCATCGGTTACCACTTCGGTTCCAAGGAGGCGCTGCTCAACGAGGCGCTCTTCGAGGCGATGCGCGAATGGGGCGACGAGCTCGCCGCCGCGCTGGTCTCGGCCGGCGATCCCGGCGTCGCGCCGATGGCGCGGTTCGAGGCGGCCTGGGAGAAGGTGATGGCCTCGTTCGAGACGCTCAGGCCGCTCTGGCTGACCCAGTTCGAGATCGTCGGGCAGATCGACCACCTGCCCGAGGTGCGGGCCCACCTCGCCGCGGGGCTGAACGCCGGGCGGCTCGGGCTGGCCGAGCTCTTCCACGGGGTGGATCCCGAGGCCGAGCCGGAGCGGGCGCGGCGGCTGGGCTCGTACTACCAGGCCATGCTGAGCGGGCTGCTCATGCAGTGGCTCGTCGACCCGGCCTCGGCCCCGACACCGGCGGAGCTGGCCGCCGCCGTCACCGAGATCATGGGCGTCTAGCCGGTGCGGAAGGCGCGCCGGTAGCTGTCCGGCGGCACGCCGACGACCCGCTTGAACTGGCGGCGCAGCGTCGTCGCCGTCCCCATCCCGGTGGCGACGGCGACCGCCTCGACGCTCTCGTCGGTGGCTTCCAGGAGTTCCTGGGCCCGCCGTACGCGCTGGGTCAGCAGCCACTGCAGCGGCGGCTGGCCGAGCGCCGCCCGGAACAGCCGGCCGAGGTGGCGCGTGCTGGTGTTGGCCCGCCGGGCCAGGTCGCTCACGGTGAGCGGCTGGTCCAGCCGCTCCTGCGCCCAGGCCAGCACCCCCGCCAGCGCGTGATCACCGCCGGCCTGCACCGGCGTGGACACGAACTGCGCCTGCCCGCCGGCTCGATGCGGCGCCATGACCAGCCGCCGCGCGACCGAGTTGGCGATGGCCGCGCCGTGGTCGAGCTGCACCAGGTGCAGGCAGAGATCCACCGCGGCGGCCTTGCCCGCCGCGGTGAGCACGCTGCCGTTGTCGGTGTAGAGCACGTCCGGGTCGACCATCGCCAGCGGGTGCCGCGCGCTCAGTTCCTCGGTGTGCGCCCAGTGCGTCGTGGCGTGCCGCCCGTCGAGCAGCCCGGCCGCGCCCAGCACGAACGCGCCGGTGCACAACGAGGCCACCCGCGCCCCGGCCTCGTGCGCCGCCCGCACCGCGTCGACCACCTCGGCCGCGAGCGGCTCGTCGACGTCCGCGCAGGCCGGGACGATCACCGTGTCCGCGCTCGCCAGCCGGTCCAGCCCGTGCTCGGGCTCCACCAGGAACGGCCCCACCCGCACCGGCCGGGGGCCGCACAGCAGCACCTCGTACCAGCCGTTCGTGGCCTCGCGCGGCGGGTTGCCGAAGATCTCGCAGGCCACGCCGAACTCGAAGTGCAGCAGGTTCCCGGCGGCGAGGAGGGCGACGGTAGGCATGTCCGAAAGTGTACGCATGATGGCGTTCCGGACCCTCACACCGGCAGCCCACCGCGCACCAAACTGGGCGCATGACGCACTCCCAGTCCGTGGTGGTCTACGGCGCCACCGGTCACACCGGCCGTTTCGTCGTCGCCGAGCTCCAGCGCCGCGGCTTCACCGCCATCCTGTCCGGCCGCAACGCCGAAGCCCTGGCCCAGCAGGTACGGCAAGCCGCCACCCCCCTGGAAGCCCGCCCGGCCTCCGTGGACGACCCCGCCGCGCTGGATCGCGCCCTGGCCGGAGCCGCGGCGGTCATCAACTGCGCCGGACCCTTCGCCACCACCGCCGCCCCGCTCGTCGAGGCCGCCCTGCGGGCCGGCATCCCGTACCTCGACGTCGCCGCCGAGATCGAGGCCAACGCCGCCACCCTGGCCGGTTTCGCCGCCGCCGAGACCCCGGTGATCCCGGCGATGGCCTTCTACGGCGGCCTGGGCGACCTGCTCGTGACCGCCGCGCTGGGCGACTGGACCTCGGCCGACGAGGTCCACGTGGCCTACGGCCTGAGCAGCTGGCACCCCACGCCCGGCACCCGCGCCGCCGGCCAGGTCTCGCACGAGCGCCGGGCCGGCCGCCGCGTCCGCTTCGCCGGCGGTGCTCTGCAGTACCACGACGATGCGGTCACCCAGCAGGACTGGAGCTTCCCCGAGCCGCTCGGCCGCCGCCCGGTGGTCGCGGAGTTCAGCATGGCCGACATCGTCACCGTGCCCAGCCACCTGCCCGTCCCCGAGGTCCGGACCTACATGACCCTGGAGGCGGCCCGGGACCTGGCCGACCAGAGCACCCCGGCCCCGGCCGCGGTGGACGACCTCGGCCGCTCCGACCAGACCTTCGTGGTCGACGTGCTGGTCACGTCGGGCGGGGAGCAACGCCGGGCCACCGCCCGTGGCCAGGACATCTACGCCATCACCGCCCCGCTGGTCGTGGAGGCCCTCGACCGCGTGCTGTCCGGCCGCGTCCGCGCCAGCGGCGTCGCCTCCGCCGGCGCGATGTTCGACGCCCCCGACTTCCTGCGCTCGCTGGAGCCCTACCTCACCGTCACCCTTCCGTCCTGACCAGGATCCCGGCCCGGGCGGCGGCCAGCGCGGCCTCGGCGGCCCGGTCGGCGGCCTGCTCGTCCAGCGCCTCGCCGGTGTTCAGCAGGCTGTAGTAGAGCGGCGCGGACACCGCCGCGATGACCCGGTGCGGGTCGGTCCCGGGCGGCAGCTCGCCCCGCTCCACCGCGTCGGCGGCGCACCCGGCCCACTCGGCGATCCGGACCGCGTAGAACCGATGCAGCGCCACAGCCGCCTGCTCGTCGCAGAGCGAGGCGGCGATGAGCGCCTTGAACAGCGGGCCCTGCCGGGGATGGGTGAGCGTCCTGACCACGAGCCGGGCGTTGGCCCGCAGGTCGGCGGCGATGTCACCGGTGTGCGTGCGGGGCTGCGACTGCGCGGCCATCTCCTCCAGCAGGTCAGCGGCCAGATGGCCGGGGGTGCCCCAGCGCCGGTAGACGGTGGTCTTGCCGGCTCCCGCGGCGCGGGCGATCTCGGCCAGGTCCAGGGCGTGGAAGCCGCGTGCGGCGAGGGCGTCGCCCGCGGCCTGCAGTACGGCGTCGCGGACGCGGGCCGTACGCCCGCCGGGACGGACGCTGCCGGGCGGCGGGGTGGTGGTCATGAAGCCTCCAAACGGGAATCCAGTTCCCTTAAGGGCGGAGATGGTGCTAGGTTTCTTCCATCGTAACGGAACTACAGACCCGTTTACTGTGTGGAAGGACCCTCTCATGACCATGACCGCACCCGCCCGGGCGCCCGAGACCCCCCGCCTCACCGGCCGCCTCAAAGTGGTCCTCGTGGTGTTGCTGGTCGCCCAGTTCATGCTGGCCGTCGACTTCTCCATCCTGAACATCGCCCTGCCCGCCATCGGCGACGGCCTGGGCTTCTCGCTGTCCGGGCTGCAGTGGATCGCCACCGCGTTCGCCCTGCCGGCGGCTGGTTTCACCCTGTTGTTCGGCCGCGTGGGTGACCTGCTGGGCCGGCGGCGGATCTTCCTTGGCAGCCTGGCGTTGCTCGGCCTGTCCTCCCTGGTCGGCGGCCTGGCCACGACGCCGGAGATCCTGATCGCCGCCCGCGTGGCCCAGGGACTGGCGACCGCCGCGGCCACCCCGGCCGGGCTCTCGCTGCTCACCACCGCCTTCCCCGAAGGGCCGCTGCGCCGCAAGGCGCTCGGGCTCAACGGCGCCCTGATGTCGGCCGGGTTCACCGCGGGCGCCGTCCTCGGCGGCGTGCTGACCGACCTGCTCTCGTGGCGGTGGGCCTTCTTCGTCAACGTGCCGGTCGCGCTGGCCGTGCTGCTGATCGCCCCGGCGGTGCTGAAGGAGTCCCGGCCGGTCACCCGTCCCCGCATCGACCTGCCCGGCGCCGCGGCCGTCACCCTCGGCCTGCTCGCCCTGGTCTTCGGCCTCACCCAGGCCGGTGAGCACGGCTGGACCCACCCCGTCGCGCTGCTCTCGCTGCTCGCCGGCGTGGTGCTGATGATCACCTTCTACTTCGTCGAGCGCCGGACCCGCGAGCCGCTCGTGCCCGTGCACGTTCTGCGCAAGCGGACCGTGGCCTGGGGCAACATCCTCGGCCTGATCGCCTTCGCCACCGAGACCTCGCTGGTCTACCTGCTCACCCTCTACCTGCAGAAGACGCTCGGCTTCTCCGCCTTCACCGCCGGCATCTCCTTCGGCGTCCTGGGCGCGGGCACCGTGATCGGCGGCCTGATCGCGCCGAAGGTCATGGCCAGGACCTCCGCGACCACCGCCCTCGTCGCCGGCGGGCTGCTCCAGGCCGCCTTCACCGCCGCGCTGCTCTTCCTCGGCACAGGCCCAGCCTCACTGGCCCTGCTCCTGCCCGCCACCTTCCTCGGCGGCGTCGGCAACATGCTGGTCATCGTCGGCTTCATGGTCACCGCCACCACCGGCCTGCCCGACCACGAGCAGGGCCTGGCCACCGGCCTGGCGTCCATGTCGCAGCAGGTCGGCATCACGCTGGGCACCCCGATCATGTCCGCGGTGGTCACCGCCGCCACCGCCGGCGCGATGACCGGCGCGGCCATCCTGGACGGCGTCACCCTCGCCATCGCGGTCAACACCGCCCTCGTCCTGCTCGGCGTCCTCATCGCAGCCACCGTCCTGCGCCGCCGTCACCACGCCGCGCGTTGAACCGCCTAGGGCAGCAAGCCTCGGCCGTAGGCGGTGGCCACGGCCGAGGCTCGGTCGGAGACGCCGAGCTTGGTGTAGATGTGGGCGAGATGGGTCTTCACCGTCGTCTCGCTGATGAACAGCGCCGCGGCCGCCTCCTTGTTGGTGGCACCCCGCGCCACCAGGGAGAGCACCGTGCGCTCGCGCTCGCTGAGCTCGGCCGGGGGCGGGGTGCGCACCCGGTTGAGCACGAGGGCGGCCACGGCGGGGGAGAGCACCGACTCGCCCGCCGCCGCGGCCCGCACCGCACGGAAGACCTCGTCGCGCGGGGAGTCCTTGAGCAGGTAGCCGATCGCACCGGCGGCCAGGGCGGGCAGGACGTCCTGGTCGCCGTCGTAGGTGGTCAGCACCAGCACCCGCGCCGACGGCACCCGCTCGGCCAGTCGGGCGATGAACTCGGCCCCGCTGAGGCCGGGCATGCGCAGGTCGGTCAGCACCACGTCGGGCCGCTCGCGCAGCACCACGGCCAGGCCGCGCTCGCCGTCCTCGGCCTCGCCCACGACCTCCAGGTCGGGCTGCTCGACGAACATGCCGCGCAGGCCGTCGCGCACGACAGGGTGGTCGTCGACGATCACCAGCCGGGTGCTCATCGGGGCTCCCGCTCGGCCGCGGCCGGGATGGCGGGGACGGTCACGCTGATCGCGGTGCCCTGGCCGGGGGCCGACTCGACCTCGACCCGCCCGGCGAGCCGTACGACCCGTTGCCGCATGGCGGTGAGCCCGAAGCCGGTGCCGGAGGGCTCGGCCGCGGCGAAGCCCACGCCGTCGTCGCGGATATCGGCCACCACTACATCCTCCATGTACGACAGGGTGACGCCGGTCTTGCCCGCTCGGGCGTGCCGGGCCACGTTGGCCAGCGACTCCTGCACGACCCGGTACACCGTCACCTCGACCTCGGGGTGCAGCAGCCGGGCGGTGCCGGTGACGGTGAAGGCGGCGGCCGTCTCGTGCACCGCGCCCCACTCGGCCACCAGCGCCGACAGCGCCTCCGGCAGCCGGGTCCCGGTCAGCGGGCCCGGCCGCAGGTCGTCCAGCGAGCGGCGCACCTCCGACAGGCTCTCCCTCGCGAGGGTCCGCGCGACGGCCAGGCGCCGCCGTACCGACTCGGCGTCGTGGGCGGCCTCCTCGGCGGCTTCGAGCTGGGTGACGATGCCGGACAGGCCCTGCGCGACGGTGTCGTGGATCTCCCGCGCCAGCCGGCTGCGCTCGCCGGTGACGCCGGTCTGCCGGGCCGCGGCCAGCAGCCTGCCCTGCAGCTCGGCGTTCTCCTGGCCGAGCCGCGCCAGGCGCTGGTTCGCGCTCTCCAGCGCCTCGTTGGCCTCGGCCAAGGCCTGGTTGGCGGCGCGCCGCTGCTCGATCTCCGCCTCAAGGGCACGGATGCTCCAGCCGATGAACGCCGCCAGCGCCGCCCCGGTGACCGCCAGGGCGACCGACCACGGTCCCTCGTTGGACAGCAGGGCGTTCGGGCCGCCCACCGCGACCACGGACGTGACCGCCACCCCCAGGTAGGCGTAGACGCCGGGCAACGTGGCGAAGGCGGTGGGAAAGCAGGCCAGCACCAGGAGCCCGTAGGCCGGATGCCGCGCGAACAGCACCCCGGCCACCGCGACCAGCACGGCGAAGTAGACCGCCATCGGCAGCAGTTCGCGCTCGGGCCAGGCGGGGTGCGCCATGACCATCCACCAGTGCCAGCCGGCCAGCAGCAGGGACAGCCCGGCGTCGACCGCCCGGGCGGTGAGCGGCGCCGACGAGTCGGCCACCGCGATCAGGGCGGCGACGCCGAGCAGGAACAGCAGCAGGGTGCGCCAGGCCTTCTCCCAGTCCTTGACCATGCCGCCCTCGCCCTCACTTGCGCCGGTAGGTCAGGCGCCGCAGCAGCGTCTCGGCCGGTCCGCGCACTCCCGTCCGGCGCATGACCTCGGCCGCCACCACCGTCGCGGCCCACGTACCGAGGGCGAGCGCGACCGTCGCGGCGGATCCCAACCGGCCACCGAGCCCGATCGTATAAGGGGGCAAAAGCGCCACAAAGACCACCGACTGGAGAAGATAACACGTCATCGACCGCTGCCCGCAGGCCGACAACGCGGTCACGATCACTCCGCGCCGGGCCCCGATCCGCTGCGCGAGCAGGCCGATCACCGCCGCGTACCCCAGCCCGGCGGCGATCCCGGTGACCACGTGCAACGCGTTCAGCCCCAGGATCGCGCCGGGGTCGGTGACGTCCACGAACTTGGTCGCGGCCAGCGCCACCGGCAGCCCCCCGGCCACGCCCAGCAGCGGCCCCCACAGCGCGGCCCGCCGTACCAGACCATCCGGTACGGCAAGCAGCTCCCGCCGCCCCGCCCAGACGCCCACCAGCGCGGCGGTGAACACCCCGGTCATGCCGACCGGCGTCATGACCCACTCGATCGGCCGTAGCCCCAGCGCGGTCAGCGGGTCCTCGACCGCGAGCGACCAGAAGATGCTCCGCTCGCCCGACCCGGCCGGCGTGCTGTAGGCCAGCGCGGACAACAACGCGACGGGGACCAGCCACACCGCGCCGAGCACCAGCAATGTCCGGTCGCGCACCCGCAGCAACCGGACCAGCGCGAGCCCGACCAGCCCGTAGACCCCGAGCACGTCCCCGGAGAACAGCAGTAACGCGTGGACCGCGCCGAACAGCAGCAGCCACAGGCTGCGCCGCTTCAGCACCCGCCGGCCCTCCAGGTCGTCGCGCCGCCGGTTCCAGATCTGCACCATCCCGTAGCCGAACAGCGCGGCGAACATCGGGTAGGCCCGCCCGTCGACCAGCGACATGGTCAGCGTCGCGGCCACCCGGTCAGGAAGGTCGTGCTCGACGATGTGCTGCCGGATGCCGTACGGCCGGCCGTACAGGTAGACGGCGGAGTTGGCCACGGCGATCAACGCCAGCATGGCCCCTCTGGCCAGGTCGGGAGCGAGCTGCCGCTCGCCCTCGCCGACCGGGCGCAACCCCAGGGTGGCAACCATGTTCTCTCCTCGACTCGATGTCTCCTCGAGTCTGGAAGAGAGGCCCCTCCCGGCGAATCGTGCGACCGTGCGCACCTGGGCGGCGGACGGACGACACCGCCCATCCTCCATTCGGAGGATGCCGGCGAATGGGCTTGACCTTCCCCCATGGGGAACCTCGCACGATTGCCCCATGACGAACAACGCGCTCCACACCGCCGCCACCCGCCTCCAGGACCAGATCGCCGCCGGCTGCGAGGCCAACGCCATCCCCGGCTTCGCCGCCGGCCTCTACCACGCCGGCGAGCAGGTCGTCGTGGCCCACGGCCTGGCCAACGTCACCACCGGCGCCCCGATGCTCCAGGACACCGGCTTCCTGTTCGGCTCGGTCACCAAGGTCCTCACCACCACGCTCGTCCTCCAGCAGGTCGAGCGTGGCGTGCTCGACCTGGACGCGCCGGTCGTGCGCTACCTGCCGGACTTCGCGCTCACCGAGCCGGGCGTCGCGGACAAGATCCTCCTGCGCCACCTGATCGGGCACACCAACGGCATCGACGCCGACCTGTACTTCCCGGCCGACAAGGGCCGCGACGCCCTGAAGGCCTACGTCCACGGCCTGGCCCGCTCCAGCGGCGCCCTGTTCGAGCCCGGCGAGCAGCTCAGCTACTCCAACGGCGGCATGATCGTCGCCGGCCGCGTGCTCGAAGTGGTGACCGGCCTGTCCTTCCCCGAACTGCTCGCCCGCGACATCTACCGCCCGGTCGGCATGACGGACTCCAGCACCTCGGCGGAGGAGGCCATCCTGCGCAGCACCGCGATCGGCCACTTCCTGGACGTCGAGACGATGTCGGCCCGGCCGACCGGCCTGTTCACCCTGCCCGACACCTGGGGACCGGCGGGCGGCACCCCGATCGGCACCGTCGCCGACCTGCTCGCCTTCGGCCGCACCCACCTCGCCGGCGGCGTGGCCCCGACCGGCGCCCGCATCCTGTCGGCCGAGTCGACGGCCCTGATGCAGCAGGTCTCCTTCGACCTGGACATCCCCAACTCGCCGCCCATGGGCCTGGGCTGGGTCCTGTACCCGTTCGGCGAGACCACCGTCCTGGCCATGTCGGGCGCCTCGCCCGGCGGGGTCTCCATCCTGTGCGTGCTGCCCGAACACGACCTGGTCTTCGTCGCCTTCGGCAACAACCCGGCGGCGCTGCTGCTCCAGGACCAGCTCCTGCGGTGGCTGCTGACCGAGCACCTGGGCGTCGCGATCCCCAGGCTGATCACCGAGGTCGAGCAGGACGTCGACCTCACCCCGTACGTCGGCACCTACCGCTCCGACCAGCTCCGCATCGAGGTGAGCATCGTGGACGGGCAGCTCGAGGAGCGGACGGTCTACGAGCCGGCGGACGCGTCGCAGGAGCACATCTTCACTCAGTTCGCCGGGGGCGCGATCTCCGGGCCGCCGCAGCGGTACGTCCCCATCCGGCCGGGGCTGTTCGCGCCGGCGGACTACCCGCTGGAGTCCTTCGACGGGTACCTGCGGCTGCTGCTGGTCTCCTTCCACGACGTCCGCGACGGGCAGGCCCGCTTCCGCAACGGCGGCGGCCGCCTCACCCGCCGCGCCTGACCCCCGCTCCTCCGCCGGTGGAAGGATGTCCCTCATGTTCACGATCGGCCAGTTGGCGGACTACGCCGGAGTGACCGCCAAGGCGATCCGCCACTACCACGACCGCGGCCTGTTCGCCGAGCCGGAGCGCGACGCCTCCGGCTACCGCCGCTACACCGCCCAGGACGCCGTCACCCTCGTCAAGATCAGGATCCTGGCCGACGCCGGCGTGCCCCTGGCCCGCGCCAAGGAACTGCTCGACGCCGACCCCGACACCCTCGCCGCCGCCATCACCGAGATCGACGCGCAGATCCAGCACCGCATGGCCGAGCTGGCCCGGGCCCGCGAGCAACTGGCCCGGCTGCGCGGCGGCGACCGCCTCTTCGTCACCCCCGAGGTCGCCGACTACCTCGACCAGCTCCGCGCCCTCGGCGTCAGCGAACGCGCCATCCAGGTCGAACGCGACGGCTGGATCCTCATGCAGAACGCCTCACCCGAGGACGCGGCCCGCTGGGTCACCGAGAAGCGCCGGCTGATCGACGACCCCGACTTCCGCGCCCTCTACCTCGACCACGACGCCGCCTTCCACTGGCACCCGGACGACCCCCGGCTCCCCGAACTCGCCGCCCGCACCCGCGCCTGGTTCACCGGCCACGCCTCCGAGTCCGAGACCCAGCCGGTCCACAACGAGGCCGTCGCCCGCCTGGCCGCCCAGACCCAGCCCGGCGCCTCCTCTCCGGCCTGGGACCGGCTCGCCCGCCTGCTCGACGAGTGAGTTCACAGCCCGTCCCGGTCGTGCCAGTGCTGCTGCCAGCGCCGGTCGACAGCCTCGGCGGCGGACTGGTAGCGGATGTCGGTGGACAGGCGGAACACCCCGCCCGCGTCGTGGTTGTCCAGCGAGGCATGGATGACGTGCGCGTTGTGGATCATCACATCCCCGGCCGCGAAACCGGTGACAAGCCACCTGCTGTCGTACTGCTCAGCCAGGGCCGGCAGGTCCGCGGTCATGGACGCGGCCGGGCGCTTCAACGTCCCGGCGGCCTCCTCCGCCAGCACGCGGTGATGGCTGCCCTCCAGGTAGATCAGCGGCCCGCGACTGACCGGGATGTCACCCAGCGGGATCCACGACGACAGCACCTGGTCACTGCCCTCGCGCAGGTAGACCAGGTCGTAGTGGGCCTGCGTCGCGGTGCCGATCCCCGACTCGCCGGGACCGACGTGCCGGATGATCTTCCGCCGGTGCAGATGCAGCTCGTCGGCGCCCAGAAACCACCGGTGAAAGGCCACCAGCCGGGGATCGCGGCACAGCGCCTCGTACTCCGGCCCCGGAACGAGCTCCCCGAACAGCACCCGCCGCAGCACCTCCCGGTCGACCGCCCCGGACGCCGCCGCGATCCCCTCACCCGGGTCGGTCCCCGGCCTGGTCAGCCCGCTGGACGCCAGCCGGGTGAAGTAGTGCCGCCGGAACCCGAGGACGGTCTCCCGGTCGAAGAACCCCGGCAGGAACAGGTACCCGTCGCGCCGGAACCGGGCGCGCAGGGCGGCGAGGTCAGTGCGGTCGGCCACCGGCTCCAGGCGGCCCAGCCGGCGTGGATCGAGCCGGTACCCGTTGGAGGTCAGGACTCCTGTCGAAGCGGCAAGTCGGCTATCGTGCATGCGAATCATCCTTCAGCCTGGGCCGATCACCAGGCCATGGACTGAATCCGCTGGAATCAGGACTCCTGTCGACCAGGGGAGCACAACTCGTGGCCGCCGTCGCCCACTACCTCACCCCGCCCACCGAGGTCCTCGCCCTGGGCCTGGCCGTCACCGGCGTCGGCTGGATCACCGGCCAGCGCGCGAGCCAGACCGGACGCGTGCTGACCGGGTACGCCGGGGTGTTCGTCACCGAGGGGTCCGGCCGGGTCGCCCTCGGGGGACGGCCCGGGCAGCCGGTGACGGCGGGCTCGTTCTTCTGGCTGCCGCCCGGCATCCCGCACACCTACGGCCCCGGGCCGTCGGGCTGGTCGGAGCGCTGGGTGCTGTTCGAGGGACCCGCCGCGGGCCGCTACGAGGACCTCGGTTACCTCGGCGGCGGCCCCGCCCTGGTCGTCCCGGTCGACCGGCGGGAGACGGAGGCCGCCTTCGACCGGCTCCTCGACCTGGCCGGACAGCCCGACACCCTCGCCCGCCACGTGTCCGGGGTCGCCGCCCTGCACACCCTGATCACCACCGTCGGCAGCGAGACCTACCCCGGCTCCGCCGCGTCCGCCGGTTTGTCGGTGCTTTCCCATACCCGGCGGGACATCGGGCGGCGCGCTCTGGAGATCCTCGCCCGCGACGCCGCCCGCCCCGTCAGCATGGCCGCCGTAGCCCGCGAGCTCTCGGTCTCCCGCGACACCCTAGCCACCGCGGTCCGCCGCCTCACCGGCTCGACCCCCACCGACTACCTCACCCGGCTCCGGCTCGACCGCGCCAAGTCCCTCCTGGCCGGAACCGACCTCCCCATCGCCCAGGTGGCCGGCGCGGTCGGCTACCCCGACCCGTCCTACTTCACCAGGGCCTTCACCCGCTGGACCGGCGTCACCCCGACCGCCTTCCGCCGCCAGCAGACCCTCTGACCTCAGACGTCCCAGGCCACCGGCAGGCTCTTGACCCCGTAGATGTCCGCGAACTCCGGCCGAAGCGCGATCTCCTCCTCCGGTACGGCCAGCCGCAACGTCGGAAACCGGTCGAACAACGCCGGCAGCGCGATCCGCATCTCCACCCGGGCGAGCTGCGCCCCCAGGCACAGGTGGATCCCGTGCCCGAAGGCCAGATGCCCGCCCTCCTGCCGCCGCACGTCCAGCCGGTGCGGATCGCTGAACCGCTCAGGGTCCCGGTTCGCGGTGTTGTAGGACAGGATGACCATCGTCCCCGCCTCGATGAGCTGACCGCCGAGCTCGACATCCTCCAGAGCCACCCGCTGAGAGGACCTGGCGACGGTCAGGTAACGCAGCAACTCCTCCACAGCCGTGTCGGCCAGCTCGGGCTCGGCGCGCAGCGCGGCCAACTGCTCCGGGTTGCGCAGCAGCGCGTACGTGCCGAGCGCGAGCGTGTTGGCGGTGGTGTCGAACCCGGCCGCGAGCAGGATCAGCGCGACCCCGCGCAGTTCCTCGTCGTCGAGGTCGGTCTCGGTGAGCTCGCTGAGGATGTCGTCGGTGGGATTGGCGCGCTTGGCCGCGACCAGTTCGGCGAGGTACTCCTGGGTCGCGACGTAGGCCGCGATCAACGTCTCGTCGTCGGTCTCCCCGCTCAGGAAGGACTCGACCTGGCTCTGGAACCGTCCCCGATCCTCGTACGGCACGCCGAGCAGTTCGCAGATGACCATGGCCGGGATCGGCTTGGCGAAGGCGGCCACCAGGTCGGAGCCCGGCCCGGCCTGCTCCAGGGCGTCGAGGTGCTGGGTGGTGATCTCCTCGATGCGCTCGGCCAGCAGCCGCATCCGCCGGGCGGTGAACCGGCCCGCCAGCGGCTTGCGGTACCTGCTGTGCCTGGGGTCGTCCATCAGCAGGAACTCGCCGGGCGGCGCGGGCGGTACCTCGATGTCGCCGTAGTCGATGAGCGGGTGGTGCCGCATGAGCTCCTTGCGCGAGCTGAACCGCGTGTCCACCAGGACGGACCTGATCAGGTCGTAGCCGGTGACCACCCAGCCTTCGTGCCCGTCGGGGAACCTCAGGCGGCTGATCGGGCTGTGCTCACGGGCTTCGAGGAGCTCAGCGGGCGGGTCGAAGGGACAGCCGGCGCGGCGCGCGGTCGGCATGGCGGCGAGGGTGTGGACGGCTTCGCTCACGAGCGTGCTCCAATCGCGATATTACTCGATGGGACTCAGGGATCCGCTTTTCCGAAAAGGCAGGGGGTCAGGACACCTTGCGGCGGTAGATCCGCATCGCGAAGCCGAACACCACGACCAGGAGCCCGACACACCAGGCGAGCGCGATCCAGATGTCGGTCCCGACCGGCTGCTGGTCGAACAGCGCCCGGATCGCGTTCACGATCGCGGTCACCGGCTGGTGCTCGGCGAAGAAGCGCACCGGCCCGGACATGCTGTCGGTGGGGACGAAGGCCGAGCTCAGGAAGGGCAGGAAGATGAGCGGGTAGGAGAACGCGCTCGCCCCCTCGACCGTCTTAGCGGTCAGCCCCGGAATGATCGCCAGCCAGGTCAGCGCCAGCGTGAACAGCAACATGATCCCCGCGACCGCCAGCCAGGCCAGCACGCCCGCCCCCGAGCGGAACCCCATCAGCAGCGCGACCAGCACGACCACCACCAGCGAGATCACGTTGGCGACCACCGAGGTCAGCACGTGCGCCCACAACACCGACGAGCGGGCGATCGGCATCGACTGGAACCGCTCGAAGATGCCGCCCTTCATGTCGAGGAAGAGCCGGTAGGCCGTGTAGGCCACGCCCGAGGCGACCGTGATGAGCAGGATGCCCGGCAGCAGGTAGTCGACGTACGCCCCCGAGCCGGTCTTGATCGCCCCGCCGAACACGTACACGAACAGCAGCAGGAACGCGATCGGCATGATCGTCGTCGTGATGATCGTGTCGGGGCTGCGCATGATGTGCCGCAACGACCGGCCCAGCAGGGCGGTCGTGTCGCTGAAGAAGTGCCTGGACATCAGGAGGCCTTTCCGGGGGTGCCGACGAGGGAGAGGAAGACGTCTTCGAGGGTGGGCTGCTTCTCCACGTACTCGACCTTGGCCGGGGGGAGGAGCTGCTTCAGTTCGGCGAGGGTGCCGTTGACGATGATCCGGCCCTCGTGCAGGATCGCGATGCGATCCGCGAGCTGCTCGGCCTCGTCGAGGTACTGCGTGGTCAGCAGCACCGTGGTGCCGCGTCCGGCGAGCTCCTTGACCGCGTCCCAGACCTCGATGCGGGCCTGGGGGTCGAGGCCGGTGGTCGGCTCGTCGAGGAAGATGACCGGCGGGTCGCCGATCAGGCTCATCGCGATGTCGAGCCGGCGGCGCATGCCGCCCGAGTACGTCCCCACCCGCCGCCCGCCCGCCTCGGTCAGCGAGAAGCGCGCGAGCAGGTCGTCCGCGATCCGGCCCGGATCCTTCAGATGCCGCAGCCGAGCCACCAGCATCAGGTTCTCCCGCCCGCTCAGCACCTCGTCCACCGCCGCGAACTGGCCGGTCAGGCTGATCGACTCACGCACGTCCGCCGCCTTCTTCGCGACGTCGAACCCGTTGACGCTGGCCGTACCCGCGTCGGCCTTGAGCAGGGTGGACAGGATCTTCACCGCCGTGGTCTTGCCGGCCCCGTTGGAGCCGAGCAGGGCGAAGATGCTGCCCCGCGCCACGTCGAAGTCGACGCCGCGCAGTACTTGCAGGTCTTTGTACGACTTGCGCAGCCCCTTGACGTGAATCGCCGGGGCGTGCGCTTGGAGGGTGGTCATGGGGGAGTCCCGTCTCTCTCATCCGTGCTGTCTGTCTTGGCTGTACGGCTTACTGATCGCCTGCTGCTTCCTCGATCGCCTGGTTGAGCCGGTCCCGCTCGCGACTGACCCAGCCCCCGCCCGCGTAGTTGTTCAGGAACGCCTCGGCGAACTCCGCCGGGTCATGCCCGACCACAACCCGCAGCGGCGTCCGATCCGCCGCACTCTGCTCGAACAACTCCACAAGGTCGTCCAGCATCTGCAGCAGGCTCTCGGCGTCGTCGGTCGGCCCGAACTGCGTCATGTACCGCTGCAGCGCCTCGACCGCGGCCCGATACTCCGCCGGCAACCGCTGCACCCGCGCCCGGTAGTTCCGGTACCGCTTCTTGTCCTCCAGCGGCCCCGTGACCTTCTCCAGGTAGTGGCGCAACGAGCTCTTCTTCTCGTTCGGCTCGGTGGTCATCTCCGGCTGTCCCCTTCATGAAGCTGTCCGATGCGTTCGGCAAGGAAGTTCCAGTTCGCCCAGAACTCATCAAGTGCCGCCCGCCCCTCGGTGTTGAGCGAGTACACCTTCCGCGGCGGCCCCTTCTCGGAGGTCACCCTCTCCACGTCCACCAGCCCGCGCTGCTCGATCCGGACAAGGAGGGCGTAGATCGTCCCCTCCGCGATCTCGACGAACCCCTGCTCCCGCAACCGGGCCGTGATCTCGTACCCATACGCGGGCCGGACGGCCAGGATCGCCAGCACGATGCCTTCCAGCGTGCCCTTGAGCATCTCGGTCAACTGCTTACCCACGAGGGCACCCGCCTATTCGGTGTCGCTAGGTACCACTACAAAGTAACACCGACTACCAGTACCTAGCAACACCAAATACCGGCGCTCCCCGACCCTCAGCCCACCCCTCGCCGGGGATCCCACCGCCGGCCGTTACTCACCCCGCAGCTCATGCACACCACCCAGTCCCGAAGCATCCCCTCCTCATCCATGACGGCCTCGCCGGCGACAAGAACCTGCTCTTCCCCGCACCGGTAGCAGTCCCCGTCCTCCTGCAGGTACCGCATCACCCGCAGTTCTTCACCCTCATGCGCCTGCACCCCAACCCACCCGCACCCCGAACAAACCCACCACACCTCAGGCCTGAGCCGCCGCGCCGTCCCACCCCGCCGCCGCGCCCGCCCGTTCGCCAGCGGCACCCACCGCAACCCCTGCCCACACCCCGGGCACCCCGGCGGCTCCGGCTCATCACTCCGCGGCTCATGCAGCGCCACCGTCGGCGTACACCCCCACACCGCCACGGACTCTCCCCGCCCACTCACCCGCAGCCGCCACCCCGTGTCCCCCGTGCCGGCCTCGGCCTCCACGCTCCACGGATGCGGCGGCCGCTCAGGCACCACCCGCGAAACCACCCACCCCGCCGCCCCCAACCACCCCTCGACCGCGGCGACCAGATCCCCAACTCCGGCCCTGGCCACCACCCCCTGCACATGCAGCGAGTACTGGAACCGAAGCGCCTCCCCGCTCTCCTCCCAGGCCCCGATCTCCGGCTGCTCCGGCACCCGAACCCGCGCCCCCGGATCCCCCGAAACCTCCGCAACCAGCCCCCGCACCTGCCCGCAGAGCCAATCCCGAGCCCGATCCAACTCCTCCCGCGCCCCCGGCACCCGTGTCACCACAACCCCCTCCTCGGCCGGCCCCCAAGCAGAGCACCGCCCCTCAGCTCCGGGGAGGCGGAAGAACTACCGAACCCCGGCGGGCGTGAGCGGCTACCAGCGGTGGTGCACCTGTGCGCGGATCCGCCCGTCATAGATCTCCCGTACGGCCCGCAGCGTCGCCTCGGGCAGAGGAGCCAGTGCGGCGGCCGCCGCGTTGGCCCTGGCCTGCTCGGGTGAACGGGCGCCAGGGATGACCGTGGTCACGCCAGGCTGCTGGATGATCCAGCGCAGCGCGGTCTGCGCGGGCGTGGCGCCTTCGGGGGCCAGCGCGGAGAACTCCACGGCCGCCTCGACGCCGGTCGCGAAGTCCACGCCGGAGAACGTCTCGCCCTGGTCGAACGACTCGCCGTGCCGGTTGTAGGTGCGGTGGTCGTCGGCGGCGAAGACGGTGTCCTTGGTGTACGCGCCGGACAGCAGCCCCGAGGCCAGCGGCACGCGGGCGATGATCCCCACCCCCGCCTCGGCCGCGGCGGGCAGTACCCGCTCGATCGGCTTGAGCCTGAACACGTTGAAGATGATCTGCACGCTGGCCGTGCCCGGCCGCGCGATCGCGGTCAGCGCCTCCTCACAGCTCTCCACGCTCACCCCGTAGGCGGCGATCCTGCCCTCCTCGACCAGGGTGTCCAGCGCGTCGAAGACCGCGTCGGAGGAGTAGACCGGGGTGGGCGGGCAGTGCAGCTGCACCAGGTCGAGACGGTCCGTCCCGAGGTTGGCGCGGGACCTGTCGGTCCAGGCGCGGAAGTTGTCGAGGGTGTAGTGGGCGGGGTCGAGCGCCGCCCTGCGGCCCATCTTGGTGGCGACCACGACGTCGGCGTCGGGGCGCTCGCGCAGGTAGGCGCCGATCAACTGCTCGCTGCGGCCGTCGCCGTACACGTCGGCGGTGTCGAAGAAGGTCACTCCCTCCTCGACGGCCGTGTCGAGGAGAGCCAGCGCGTCCTTCTCCTCCACCTCGCCCCAGTCCGCGCCGAGCTGCCACGTGCCCAGCCCGATGACCGACACCCGCCGGCCGGTCCTGCCGATGATCCGCTGCTCCATGCCCTCAGCATCGTGGGCCCGGTGACGGGCTGTCCAATGGCCATGCCGATCGACCTGTCAGGGCGCGGCCCCGCCGCCGGCCGCCTCCTGCCCTATGCCGGCAGCGCGGAGGTCACCGCCGACAGGCAGCGCTCCACGACGGGCCTGGGGTCGAACGCGTAGGCGCCGTCGCCGAAGAGCTCGAAGGTCATGCTCCCGCCGTACCCTCTGCGCTCCAGCGCGGCCAGGTAGTCGGCGAGCGGGAGCTCGCCGTCGCCCCACGCCAGGTGGCCCGCGGGGCTGCCGTCGATGAGATGTACGTGGCGCACCCTGTCGCCGAGAGAGTCGAAGTAGTCGTCGACGCTCTCGCCGGCCACCGCCATGCCGACCGTGTCGAGCACGGCGCCGACGTTCGCCGAGCCGATCTCGTCGAGCATCCTGGCCAGCGTCCGCGAGTCGTTGACGAGGTTCGACTCCACCCGCTGCAGCGGCTCCACCACGCAGGTCACCCCGAGGCTCCCCGCGTAGGCGGCGATCTCGCCGATCGCGTCCACGGAGCGGCGCCATGCCGCCTGCGGAGGCTCGTCCTCGAAGCCGCGGCCCGGGGTCAGCAGGAGCAGCTCCGCTCCGAGCTCCGCGGCCAGTTCGGCGGCGCGGCGGAACATGGCGATGCTCGCCGCGCGCAGCCAGGTGACGGGCGAGGCCACGTTGACCGGGTACATCACCTGCTCGGGCGTGAGGCAGTGCACGCTGAGCCCGCGCGCCTGCGCGCTTCGCCGTACGGCCCGCGCCTCGGCGTCGCTCACCTGCGGGATGTGGAACTGCGGCGCGATGCCCCACAGCTCCAGCTTCTCGCGGCCCAGCTCGGCGGCGTCGTCGAGGAAGCGCTCGAACGGCAGCAAGTGGTAGGCGAAGTTCGAGCCGGTGAGCCGCTGGAGTGAGAGTGTCATGGCGAGCTCCGTCACTTGCCGATGCCGTCGGCGAGACCTTTGACGATGTAACGCTGGCCGAAGATGAAGAGCAGCACCACGGGGACGGCCGCGATCACCATGCCGGCGAAGACGACGGGATACTCCGTGCCGTGCTTGCTCATCAGGCTGGTCAGACCCACGGGAAGGGTCTGCACACCGCTGCCGCTGGTGAACACCATCGCGAAGAGGTACTCGTTCCAGGCGAACAGGACGTGCAGCAGGACCGTCGAGGTGATGATCGGTTTGCTCATCGGCAGGATGATGCGCCAGAAGGCGGTCCACCGGCCCGCGCCGTCCATCTCGGCGGCCTCGTCGACCTCGCGCGGGAGGTCGATCATGTAGGCGCGGATGAGGAAGGTGGTGAACGGCACGCGGAAGGCGGTGTACAGGATGAGCAGCGCCCAGAAGCTGTTGTACAGCCCCATCGCCTGGAACATCTTCACCAGCGGCACGAGCGCCACGGTCGGCGCGAGCATGAGCCCGCCGAGGATCAGCGCGGTGATCGACTTGTTGAAGGGGATGGTGACCCTGGTGAGGCCGTAGGCGGCCCACGCGCTGATGAAGACCGTGGCGATCGTGGAGGTCACCGTGACCAGCACGCTGGTGGTGAGGTAGTCGTTCACCCCCCTGTTCCATGCCTTCTGGTAGTTCGTGAAGCTCCAGTCGACGGGCAGGGCGAACGGGTTGCCAAACAGCTCGGCGTTGGTCTTGAACCCGTTGAGCGCCATCCACAGCAGCGGGTAGAGCACGATCACCGCGAGGCCGAGGAGGAAGGCCCACAGGAAAACGCGTGCGATCACGCCGAGGAAGCTCAGGCGCTTCACCATTCCACCCTTCGTCTGCGAGTGACCCACAGCTGCGCCATGGCGATGCCGAGCGTGACCACGAAGATCACCGTCGCGATGGCCGCGGCGTAGCCGAAGTTGTTGCGGACGAACCCGCTGCGGTAGAGCCACGTGCCCATGACCTGCGTCGAGTTGTTCGGTCCTCCGCTGGTCATGACCATGACCTCGTTGAACACCTGGAAAGCCCCTGAGATGGTCACCATCGTCATGAGCCCGGTCATCTCGCGCACCAGGGGAACGGTGACGTGGACGAAACGGCGGATCGGCCCGGTGCCGTCGATGGCGGCGGCGCCGTACAGCTCGGAGGGGATGCGCTGGATCGCGACGGCGAACAGCAGGGTGGAGTAGCCGAAGCCCTGCCACTGGCTCATCGCGATGATCGCGAACATCGCGGTGCTCTCCTGGCCCAGCCACGACTGGTCGAACAGCCCGAGCCCCACCGCCTCGAGCGCGTGGTTGAGCGGGCCGAGGTTCGGCTCGTAGATGAAGTAGAAGAGCAGGCCGGCGACCGTCAGCGAGATCGCCGACGGGAGGAAGTAGATCGCCCTGAGGCTGCGCCGCCACCGGTCGCTGCGGACGCTCTCGATGAGCGCGGCCAGCAGCAGCGCGCCGAAGACCTGGAAGACGATCGAGACCACCGCGTAGAGCAGGTTGTTCCCGAACGAGGACCAGAAGATCGGGTCGTCGAGGAGCTTGGTGTAGTTGTCGAGCCCGACGAACTCCTGGTCCCCGCTGTAGATGTCCCACTTGAGCGCGCTGAACCCGAAGTTCTGCACGAGCGGCAGGTAGACGAACACCCCGACGAGCACGAGGGCGGGGACGACCCACGCGAGCCCGAGCGTCCGCTGGACGATGGCGCGCACCGGACTACTTGGCAGACTCTGAGGCCTGGCGGACGCTTTCGAGCACCTGCTCGGGCCTCTTGGCGCCGGTGATGAGCGCCTCGCCGCCCGCCAGCCACGCGTCGGCCACCTCGGGAACCGTCACCATGTCCAGCCAGCTGACCAGCTCGGGTGCCTGGTTGACCAGCTCGATGCCCTCGAAGACGGCCTTGCTCGAGGTGTCGGGGGTGACGGCGCCGACGACCGTGCTGGGCTGGCCGTACGGGGGAGCGGAGAGGGTCTTCGCGTTCTCCTGCTCGGTGACGAACTTCATGAAGTCGACGGCGAGCGCGGCACGCGGCGACTTGGCGTTGACCAGGTAGCCCTCGGGCGCCCCTTCGATCGCCTTGGGGTTGCCCGCGGCGCCGGAGGGAACCGGCAGCGGGAAGATGCCGAACTCCTCGGGGGTCAGCCCGCGGCCGGCCGTCGCGTTGTCGAACTCCAGGATCTCCTGGTAGTACATGGCGGCCTTGCCGTTGGAGAAGGCCTCCTGTGCGGAGGTGTAGAGCACGCCGTTGGTGCCGCTGCCCGTGTCGGTGCAGGTGTCGACGAGGGTCTTGAACTGCTTGAGCGCGGCGACGTAGCCGGGGTCGTCCAGCTTGGCCGTCGAGGGGTGGAAGTCGGCGCGCAGGGTGGCGTTCGGCACGTTGTAGGCGAACAGCTGCTGGAGGTAGTGCAGCGCGGGCCAGCCGTCCTTGTTGCCGAAGGCGATGGGCTCGTAGCCGGCCTTGCGCAGGGTGGCGCAGCTGCTGATGAGCTCCTCGAAGCTGGTGGGCGGCTTGACGCCCGCCTTGGTGAAGGCGGCCTTGTTGTAGCCCATGAACTTGCCGTTGTTGTAGAGCGGGATCCCGTAGTAGCGGCCGTCATAGGCGAAGGCCGACAGGGAGGCCTTGCTGAAGGACTTGCCCCACTCGGTGTCGGGGCCGATCACCTTGGTGAGGTCGGCCGCGCGACCGCCGCGGACGTAGTTCTCCGCCCAGTTGCCGGTCCATGAGAAGTAGATGTCAGGCAGCGCGCCGGAGGCGGTCAGTGTCTTCGACTTGTCCTTGATGCTCTGGTCGGTCTCCTGGATGAGCTCGACCTTCACCCCCGGATGGTTCTTCTCGTAGGCGGCCGCGAGCTTCTCGAAGTACGGGCTCAGCGGTTCGCCGGCGAACTTGGTGAGGATGCTGAGCGTGCCGGAGAACTCCGGCTTCGCCGTGACGTCGGCTGCGGGAGCCTCGCCCGAGCCACCGGCACAGCCGGTGAGGGCGAGCGTTCCGAGCAATGCCGCGAACGTCGTCAGTGGGCGCATGGGCTTCCTTTCTCTCGGGGGGAGAGGGGACCGCCGGTGCAGTGGCACCTCAGATCCGCTTGGTGAGGGCTGACTGTACAGACGAACTGATACCGGTACCAGACTCAAGCTCAAGATCTTTAGTGTTGTGGCGTTGAACTGCTGTATTGACGTCGATGGCGGCGCTGTGTCAGCGTGATGGCCGCGTGATACCGGTCTCAGGTTGGCCGCACACTCCCGAAAGGACGCGATGATGCTCGGATTCAACGAGCCCGAATTCCTCTCTCAGACGGCGAGCGCGGTGGCACTGCGCCCCCAGATCGAGAAGCTCGTCGACCGCCTCGTGGACGAGGGGTTCGACAACCTCTTCCTCGTCGGCGCGGGCGGGACATACGCCCAGATGTGGCCGTACGAGCACCTCGCCAGGCGGGCCTCCAGCCTGCCCGTGCGCTCGGCGATCGCGGCGGAGCTGATCGTCTCCGGTGACGCCACCCTGGGTGAGCGCTCCGTGGTGATCTTCACCTCGGTCTCGGGCACGACCGACGACAGCATCCGCGCCATCGAGTACTGCAAGGCCAAGGGCGCCTACACGGTCGGTTTCACCGGCTACGCCGACTCGCCCGTCGCCCAGAGCGTCGACGTGGCGCTCGTCTCCGAGCCGAAGACCTGGCCCTTCGACCTGCAGATGCTGCTGTTCATGGGACGGCTGCTGGCCCGCAGGGGCGAGTTCGACGGCTACGAGAAGCTCGCCGACGAGCTCGCGGGCATCCCCGGCGTCCTCGTCGAGGTCGCGAAGCAGGCCGAGCCCGTGGCCGCCGGCTTCGCCGAGGCACACCAGGACACCGACTACCACTTCCTCGTCGGCGGCGGAAACCTCTGGGGCTTCACCTACCTCTACTCGATGTGCATCCTCGAGGAGATGCAGTGGCTGCGCACCACCCGGGTGCACAGCGCCGAGTTCTTCCACGGCTCGCTCGAGCTGATCGAGAAGGACACCAGCGTGGTCATCTTCCAGGGCGAGGACGAGACGCGCCCCCTCACCGCCCGGGTCGAGGCCTTCGCCAGGCGGGTCTCGGACGACGTCACCGTCTTCGACACGCGTGACTACCCGCTCGAGGGGATCAGCCCCGAGTTCCGCGGCCTGCTCGCGCCGCTGGTCCTCGACACCGTGCTGAGCAGGGTCAGCAAGCACCTGGAGCGCGTCCGCGACCACTCGCTCGACCTGCGCCGCTACTACCGGGTCATGGAGTACTGAGCATCCCTGCGCCCCGTCCGCACCACCTGGGCGGGGCGCGCTCCCTCGCCCTCACTCGCCCGCGCACAGGAGAACCATGAGAGTCCTCGGCTTCGGTGACAACATCGTCGACCGGTTCGTCGACCGCGGCATCGACTATCCGGGCGGCAACAGCGTCAACGTCGCCGTCTACGCGCGCAGGCTCGGCCTGGAAGCGGCCTATCTCGGGGTGTTCGGCGACGACGACCTCGGCGCCTTCCTGCGCGAATCGATCGCTGCCCAGGGGGTCGCCGTCGACCGCTGCGTGGTCAGACAGGGGGAGAGCGGCGTCTCCACCCTGCGGGTGGACGACGGCGACCGGATCTTCCTCGGGTGGAACGGCGGCGGCGTCACGGTCAGCGAGCCGCTGGTGCTCGAAGGCGACCTGCTCGACTACGCGTCGTCCTTCGACCTCGTCCACTCGAGCGTCTACTCGCGCAGCGAGAGCGAGTTGCCCAAGCTGGCAGGGCGCGGCCCGCTCGTGAGCTTCGACCTCTCGAGCGAGGAGGAGTACCGCACCCCCTCCTATCTCGACCGCGTCTGCCCGCACGCCGACCTGGTGCTGCTGTCGTGCTCCCACCTCGGCGACGCCGCGACGCGCGCCCTGCTGGCCGACGCCGTACGGCGGGGCGCGCGGATGGCGCTCGCCACCCGCGGCGTGCGGGGGGCGATCGCCCACGACGGCCGCGTCACGGTGGCGGCGCCCGCGCGCCCGGTGGAGCAGGAGCAGGTGGTCGACACCATGGGCTGCGGTGACGCCTTCCTGGCCGGATTCGCCGTCTCCCTGCTGCGTGGCGGCTGGTCGGCGAAGGCCGAAGGGGCCGCTCCCGAGCCGGACGCGATCGAGCGCGCTCTGCACGACGGCGCCGCGGCCGCCTACGAGCAGTGCTTCGTCGAAGGGGCCTTCGGCCACGGCAGAGCCCCGGACAGGGCGACCGTGGCTAGCATGTGGGCAGCCGCCGAACACGAGAGATGAGGGACGTCATCCATGCCAGCTGACCGGGGCCGTGTGGCGGGGTCGCCGACGATCTCCGAGGTGGCCGCCGAGGCGGGGGTCGGCCGCGCCACGGCGGCCAGGACGCTCGGCGGGTATGGGTATGTCAGCCCCGAACTGCGTGAACGGGTGCTCGCGGCGGCCGAGAAGCTCGGTTACCGGGCCAACGCGCTGGCCCGCAGCATGTCGACAGGGGTGAGCCACACCCTCGGCGTGATCGTCGCCGACATCGGCAACCCGTTCTTCGCCGGTGTCGTGCGCGGGATCTCCGACACCTCACGTGCCAGGGGCTTCGACACGATCGTGCTGAGCACCTACGAGGAACTCGAGGAGGAGGTCGCGGCGACGAACGTGCTCATCGACAAGCGGGTCGACGGCGTCATCATCGCCTCGGCCGCCGTCGACCGTACGGAGGTCGCCCACATCAAGGCGGCGATGGACCGGGGCATCCCCGTCGTCCTCGTCGACCGCGCGGTCGCCTCGCTCGACCTCGACGCGGTCGTCATCGACAACCGTGCAGCGGCGAGGGAGGCCGTGGAGACCCTCATAGCAGCAGGTCACCGCCGCATCGGCTTCGTCTGGGGTCCGCCGGTGGCGCAGGCCCCCGCCACCAGGCGCGGGCTGCTCACCGCCGCCTCCCGCAACCTGTGGACGGACGGCGAGCGCCTGCGCGGCTACCTCGACGCCCTCGACGACGCCCGCATCCCCTTCGACCCCGACCTCGTGATGGTCGGGCGCAAGACGGAGGAGCGGGTGCCGGGGGAGGTCGCCAGAATGCTGGCCCTTCCCGACCGGATCACCGCGGTGTTCTGCACCGAGACCGACGCGGTAACCGGCGCGCTGCGCGCCTTCAGGACGGCAGGACTGTCCTGCCCGCATGACGTGGCGCTGATCGGCTTCGACGACAGCTCGTGGGCGGCGGTCATGGAGCCGCCCCTCACGATGATCGAGCAGCCCGTGCACGAGCTGGGCGCGAAGGCGGCCGAGGTGCTGCTCGACACCATCGCGGGAGCCGAGCCGCGCAGGGAGATGCACACGCTGAGCTCCCGCCTCGTCGTGCGCTCCTCCGTCGCCCCGCTGCGCGGCGCCTGAACCGGGGGTTGGCCGGACTTGGTCACGGGATGTCGGGCACGGGCAAGTCGACCGCCCTGCGGGTCCTGTGTACGCGGCCGAGCCGAGACCGCTGCGGGAAGGTCCCTGCTCATGCCCTCGGCCCCATAGCGTCCGGCAGCGGGCGCGCCGATGGCCTCGATGCGCCGCCGACGGAACACCCGCCGGTCGGCTACAAAGAACTCATGATCGGGATGTAAGAAAGTCCTCCTTCGGACCACTTGCTCTCTGAGTGTCTGTCCCCGACCGAAGGAACCGGCTTGCCAAACCCCCATGAGCGCTTCACCGCGCTCTACAACACCTACCAAGCGCGGGTGTACGGCTACGCGGCAAGTCGCGCCGGACATCAACTCGCGGAGGAAGTGGTCAGCGAGACCTTCCTCGTGGCCTGGCGGCGTCTGGACAGCATCCCCGACCACGCGCAGCTGCCATGGCTTCTCCGCGTCGCCCGCAACATCCTGCGCGACAACTTCCGGCAGGCCGCCCGGCGTCAATCCCTGGAAGCCGAACTGCGAACGTGGATCGACGAGGCAGCCTCCGACGTGGGCGAACACGCCACCGAACGCGTCGCCGTACTGCGTGCGCTAGCCGGTCTGTCCGACGCCGACAAAGAGATCCTCACCCTGACCACCTGGCACGGCCTGTCCAGCACGGAGGCGGCCGAGGTCCTCGGCTGCAGTAAGGCCACCTTCTTCGTCCGCCTGCACCGGGCGCGCCGCCGCCTGCAGTCGGCGGTCGACGCCACCTCTACCGCCACCTTTCGAAAGCCCGTGACTGTTCCAGGAAGGGAACTGCGATGAGCCGCAAGCCCGATGCGACCGACCTGCTCGCCAAGGCCCGCCCGGCTTCGCTCGAGCGCGGATCACGCCTGTCCGCTGACGACATGTTGTCCATGGCCGGCACCAAGGCACCCGTGAGAGCGGCCCTGCTGGAGGCCCCGGTTTCGCGGACCCGGTCGCGCCTGTGGTTCCTTCTGGCGCCGCTGGCAACGGCCGCGGTTGTGGCCATGGTGTTCGCGCTGGTGCCGAAGCTGTCCCCGGCGCCTGCCGTACTCAGCCCGGTGAAGACAAACCAGGAGTTGTTCGACCTGGCCGACAGGATCGAGAAGCTGCCCGCGCAGACCGGCGCCTACTGGCGCGAGGTGAGAATCGACGGCAACTCGCTGTCTGCCGACGGCTACCGGCTCGTGGTCGTCGGCCGCCGCGAGACCTGGCAGCCGCGTAACCCCGCTGACCTGGTGCACACCCAGGTGTGGCGGCAGGACAGTGCCCGCCCGGCCACGGCCGCCGACGAGCGCGCCTGGCGGGCCGCGGGCGCTCCTGCTCAGGTCAAGGGGTACTGCGAGACCAGCGGGCCGTGCGATCCGGTGCCAGTCGCCGACGAGCCGACGGACTGCAGGTACACCGTGAAGTTGGAACCCCGGGGAACCTATCCCGACACCACGGTCAGCGAGTTCACCATGGCGGACCTGGCGGCCCTCCCCACCGATCCGGCCGCGCTCATGAAGCGACTGCGCGCCTACCACGAGGCTTGGAACAGTCGCGGCTTCACCGAGCCTTTCGAGAAGTTCCTGCCCACCACCGTGAACCTCCTGGGCATGCCACTTAGCCCCGCCCAGCGTGCCGCGATCATCCGCGTCCTGGCCGACCTGCCGACCACCAGGGTCGTGGGCACCGTGACGGATCCGCTGGGCCGAACGGGCATGTCGGTGGACTTCGGCGTGGCGGGCGGCTCGGTGGTGATCTCCGACCAGCCGCGCAAGGAGGTGCCGGTCTACGACAGGCAGATCCTCGACCCGGGGACAGGGGCGACCCTTGCGCGCGTCTCCTATGCGGCTCGCACTGCTTTCGGGGCGACCCAGGATGAGGTCATGAGCTACCAGGCCCGCGGCCCCGAGTCGGGCTGGAGCGGACCGCCGGCTTCTCCGCCGAAGGGGTGCAAGAAGGGGGACTGACAGGGATGCCGACCCCGGCGGTGATGCTCTCGCAGCTGGGGTCTACCCGGTGATGGCGTGAGACGTCGCAGGACGTCTCAACCCATCACTGGAGTCGTCCCCCGTGGTCCAGCCCTATCGTGAACCACACGGGACAAGCTGAGTGGGCCTTCGACCTGGCCAAACACCGGCTGGAAGAGCAATTGCCATATCGCTGAGACCAAAGTGAAGATCACGGGCGACACGGGCGAGTGGCGGCACGGCAGCGGGTGGAACGCCAGCATCGCCGGCGGTGGACGGCTGTCCGTCGTCGGCGGCACGGCAGTATGAACCAGCACGTCACAGGCATGTCATGGTCGTTCGGACCGAAGGACGGGAACATCATCCGGAGCTGGGTCTGAACCCGCCCAGAACGGATTGTTCTTGTCGGGATCGTAGATGACCACGCGTCCGGTGCGTTCGAGCGCCCAGGCGATGGCCTCCTGATCAGTATCGAACGGGGGGACTTGGGCGGCGAGTCCCGGCTCACGATCGGGAGTGCCATCCTCGTTGTCGATGTAGCCGGTCCAGACCCAGCGGCTGGACGGATCGTCGCGGTCGGAGAGCTCCAGGTAGAGGTGGGCGGTCCCGCCGCTGGTGTAGTCCATCATTGGACACCTCCTAAGAGCGGGAACTGACACGTGATCGTCCGTCCGGACCGGTACTCGATGCGGCCCGCCACCTCGCTCGTGTGCCAGTATCCGCCGGGGCTGTTCGGGTGCCTCTCGTTGACAGGCTTCCAACTGAACGTGAAGGCGACCTGGTGGTTGCGAGAGCTGGCATGAGCGAAGGCATTCATCAGGCAGGTGTAGGTGGAGCGGCCGAGGTGCCCGCTAGGGCCGCAGGTCCTGCTGCCCCACTGCATGATCCCGTGGTTGGTGGGTCGCGCCCAGCTTGCGGTCGAGAAATCGCAAGTTGTTCGTGTCGGTCGAGAGGATCATGACCATGGTGGCGTCGATGACCGCCGCGGCGTCCAGCCGACTGGTGAGCTCGGCGATCTGCTCTCGGCCTTCTTCGTCGACGTCATGAGTCGGGGCGGCGACGTCTCGTGGGGCGAGGCCCAGAATCATGCGCGCATGGTCGGGCAGGCCCAAGCCGTCCGCGACCCGCTCGAAGACGGCAAGCTCGGTGATGGGGCCGGCCGAACCACGAACCATGGCGCTGATGCGTGGCTGACTGATGCCGGTTGCCACGCTGAGCCGGACCTGGCTGGCTCCGTCGTACTTGACAGCGAGTTTGAGTAAACCGGCGATATCGCGGCTGCCGGCTGGCACGCCCATGAACTCGAAGCCCCCGGAAAATTCCTCATCTCATCCCCGGAACACAACACCGCCCGCGCGCCCGCACCTAGCCTCCTCGACGACGAACGCGTCGCCCATACCGTCGAAGAACGCTCTCCAGTGAGACCGTCTCTCGACGAGGTGTCGTCCCAAGCGCTTGAACGCCATCTGCCAGAACCGTCACCCGACCCTGAGACTCGCACCAGTCCAGAGAACCGGGGAGCCGCCGAAGAGACGCTCCTGGCGCCCCTGCGCGACGCAAGGCCTACAGCTCCCCCCGGCATCCGCGGCCACCTACGATCGCGAGGGATCAAGGCCACCACTCCCGGACGCGCCGACCAGCAGGCCGCCCGCTCGTGGCGAGGCACCCGCGGCGGGCCGCCCACCCGCCACGACAGGCTCGACCGCAATTAACAGGCAGCCATCACCTTGGTCAGCACACTGCTCTGGATCCGCGCTGATCTTCTGGACACGGCCTATCGCCAGATTTCTCGAGGTATGTCCCCTCCCTTGACAGTCCTGCGCCTTGGCAAGAAAGTTAGTAAACCTTCCTAACGACCTCCCTGGTCTCTTCCCCCAGACAGCAGGAGGATTCATGCCATCCGTCAGAACGGTGCGCTCCTTAGCGGGCATGCTCATGACAGGGCTGCTGCTCAGCCTGGTGACGGCGCTGCCGGCCCAGGCCGCGCCGACCCGATACGAAGCAGAGAACGCCGCCCTGTCCCAGGGCGCCGTCGAGAGCAACCACGCCGGCTACTCCGGCACCGGCTTCGTCAACGGCGACAACGTCGTGGGAAGCTACGTCGAGTTCACCGTCCAGGCCGCCGCCGCGGGCCAGGCGACGCTGACCATCGGGTACGCCAACGGCACCACCGCCAACAGGGCCTCCGACATCGCGGTCAACGGCACCGTCGTCTCGGCCAACCGGCCCTTCAACGGCACCGGCGCGTGGAGCACGTGGGCGACCACCACGCTGACGGCTCCGGTCAACGCGGGCGCCAACAAGATCCGCCTCACCTCCACCACCGTGAACGGCAACCCCAACCTGGACTACGTGGACGTCGAGGTGGCCGCAGCCCCCACGGCGCTGCAGGCCGAGAACGCCACGATCGTCCAGGGCGTCGTCGAGAGCAACCACGCGGGCTTCCAGGGCACCGGGTTCGTCAACTACGACAACGTGGCCGGTTCGGCCGTCGAGTTCGACGTCATCGCCCCCGCGGCCGGCAACTACGAGCTGAGCTTCCGCTTCGCCAACGGCACGACCACCAACCGCCCGATGGACATCTCCGTCAACGGCACCCTGGTCTCCGACGAACTGGCCTTCCCCGGCACGGGGGCGTGGAGCACATGGGTGACCAAGTCCGTCACCGCCACCCTGCGCGCGGGGACCAACAAGGTGCGCGCCCAGGCCACCACGGCCAACGGCGGGCCCAACCTCGACCAGCTGGCCACCACCGCCCCCTTCGACAGCGAGCCGCCCACCGCGCCGGCCAACCTGCGCGTCGTGGGCGAGGTCAAGCCGAACTCGGTGGAGCTGTCCTGGGACGCCTCCACCGACAACGTCGGTGTCGGCTCCTACAAGATCTTCAACGGCGGCAACGTCCTGGAGACCGTCAGCGGCAGCATCACCACCTTCGTGGTCGGCGGCCTGACGCCGAACACCGGCTACGTGCTGAGCGTCGCCGCCTTCGACCTGGCCGGCAACGCCTCCCAGGGCAGCAACAGTCTCTCGATCACCACCCCGCCGAGCGACGACACCCAGCCGCCGACCGTCCCCGCCGGGCTGCGCGCCACCACGGTCACATCCTCCAGCATCACGCTCGTGTGGAACGCGGCCACCGACAACATCGCCGTCACCGGCTACAACCTCTACCGCGACGGCGCCAAGTTCGCCACCGTGCCGGACCTGACGGCCACCGCCGACGGCCTGACCGCCAACCAGGACTACTCCTTCACCATCGAGGCCTTCGACGCCAACGGCAACACCTCGGCCAAGAGCGCGCCGCTGACCGTCAGGACCAACGGTACGGCGGGCGGCGGAGACCCCGTCTACGACAAGGACATCACCACCCAGTTCGACCTTCCGTGGGGCATCGGCTTCCTGCCCGACGGCAGTTCCCTGGTGGCCGAGCGCGACCGGTTCGAGATCTACCGCGTGACCGCCACCGGACAGCAGACGCTGGTGGGCAAGGTCACCGAGGCCGTCACCACCGGCGGCGAGGGCGGCCTGCTCGGCCTGGCCGTCTCGCCGAACTTCGCCACCGACCACTACGTCTACGCCTACCACACCTCCTCCACCGACAACCGGGTCGTCCGCTTCAAGTACGAGAACGGCGCGATCGGCGCCCGCGAGGCGATCGTCACCGGCATCTCCAAGAACCGCTTCCACAACGGCGGCCGGATCAAGTTCGGCCCCGACGGGATGCTCTACATCACCACCGGAGACGCCTACGTCCCGGAGCGGGCGCAGAGCCTCACCTCGCTCAACGGAAAGATCCTGCGTGTCACCCCGACCGGCGCGGGCGCGCCCGGCAACCCCTTCCCCAGCGCGCCCCTCGTCTACAGCCTGGGCCACCGCAACCCGCAGGGCCTGGCCTGGGACTCCCAGGGCCGGCTGTGGGCCTCGGAGTTCGGCGACGGCGCACTGGACGAGCTCAACATCATCCAGTTGGGCAAGAACTACGGCTGGCCCGAGTGTGAGGGCACCACGGGCGCCGGCTGCGGCAACGCCGCCTACACCAAGCCCATCCGCACCTGGCCGGTCGCCGACGCCTCACCCAGCGGCCTGGAGATCGTCAACGACTGGATCTACATGGCGGCCGTCCGCGGCCAGCGCCTGTGGGTCATGAAGATCAACGGCAGCACCGTCGACACTCCGCGCGCGTTCTTCAACACCCGTTGGGGCCGGCTGCGCACCGTCGTCAAGACCCCGGACGGCGGCCTCTGGCTGACCTCGACCAACAACGACAAGAGCGGAGGCACGCCGACCGTCCGTGACAACGTGATCGTGCGGCTGAAGTTCGCGGCGCCGCCGTTCTCGCTGTCCAGTACGGCTTTCGCCAACAATGCCACGATTCCCACCAAGTACACCTGCGCCCAGGACAAGGTGTCGGGCAACGACATCTCGCCCCCGCTGGCCTGGGCCAACCCGCCCACGGGCACCCAGAGCTACGCGATCACCTTCATCGACACCGCCAACAGCGGCAAGCACTGGGCGATCTGGGACATCCCGGCGTCCAAGCTCAGCCTTCCTGAGGGGCTCGGCCTGGGGTACAGCGTGCCGAACCAGTCACCGGCCAAGCAGAAGGCGATGAGCAGCGGGAACAAGTCGCTGCAGTACTTCGGCCCATGCCCTGGAGGGTCCACCCACAAGTACGAGTTCACCCTGTATGCCCTGGACACCGCCACCCTGCCCGGGGTGAGCTCGTCGTCCTCGGTGGCAGCGGTGGAGACGGCGATCCTGGCCAGAGACCTGGCCAGCACCAAGCTCGCCGGCAACTCCAACGCCTCCACCAGTTAGCAAGGCAGGCTCGCCCCGGCCGAGGGCCCTCACCCGGCACGGTGAGGGCCCTCGGCTGGAAGGCGAGGCCCTCGGCGGAAGACGGGGTCTCGCCCGTGCATCCGCGGAGGTGATCTCATCTCGGCGCAAGGCGGCGAACGCGAGAAGGCTTTCGGAACTCACCATGGGCCGGGACTTCCTGACCTGTGCCGCACAGCCGGAGAAGGGGCTTCGTAGACCTTGGCCTGGGAACTCACCTCCCGCCGTTGATCCATACGGGGGTTGTGGCACGTCCGGTTCAGGCCGGCGGTGACACACATCTTGAAGACATCGATGCGGGCGACGAGTGTGCTGCCGGTTCCGCATCCGGACCTGGGTCCGATTCGTCGGGCACCTTTGTAGATGCCGAACATGGAGGTGGCGTACTCGGCGTCGACACGCCTGTTGTCGTCGCTCAGGTGCACACGGTGTGCTCTTGCGGTCAGCTGAGACGTAGACGAATCCTTCGCGGGACTCGCTCTGGCCCTGCCGTTGAACCGGGAGTAGAGCGTGGACCAGGGCCCACATCGTCCGTCCCGGCACATCACTCCAGCCCGAGACGGTGCGAAAGCACCACGGGATCCCTTTGAACTGATCCCGCGCCCGCCGACGCAGCGGCCTGATCGCCGCCACGGGAGATGTATTCGATACCCGCCCGCTCGGCATCTGTCATACCGAAACGCGCCATGTCCAGGTTCTAGCTGTCATGATCAGCCCATCCCGGGCCTCACCTGAGGTCCGAACCTCGAACCGCTCCTAGCCGTGGCGAAAGTGCGGCGTGCTCGCCGACGCGTAGCGCACACACACCCGGAGGGCGGAGCTGGTCAGCGGTCTGCTCAGCAGCGGGCCTGAAGCGTAGATGGCGGAGACGAACCGAGAATCGAGCATCGAGCATCTCCCGATGCCGTCCTGGCCACCCAGTGGATGTCCGAGACCCAGACACAACGCGTAGCCGCCATGGCCCAGGTCGTCAAGGGCCCAGCCGACAAGGCCGAGGTCTGCGCGAACATCGGGCTCAGCCTGCTCTAAAGGCCCCAGAAACGACTTGTGGAGGCCCGGATCTCTCCGAACCTCCACATGTGCACTTCGTCGGTGTCCGAGGGGGGACTTGAACCCCCATGCCCTTAACGGGCACTAGCACCTCAAGCTAGCGCGTCTGCCTATTCCGCCACCCGGACTTGGTGCCTGCACGCGGGACCGTCATCCCGCGTCGGCGAAAGCTAGGTTAGCAAACTCTCGGGGGTGAGTCATACCGAGATTCCCGCAGCGGCAGGATGGAGGTCACAAATCGTGAGAAACCAAGGAGCGATGATGGGCGAGGACGAGGTCGTAGACCTGTGCCGTGACCTGATCCGGATCGACTCGAGGAACGCCGGCGACAACGCGGGTCCAGGTGAGCGCGAGGCCGCGGAGTACGTGGCGGGGAAGCTCGCGGAGGTGGGGCTGGAGGCGCGGATCCTGGAGAGCGACACGAAGCGGGCGAACGTCGTCGCGAGGATCGAGGGCAGCGACCCGTCCAGGGAGGCGCTCCTGCTGCACGGGCACCTGGACGTGGTCCCGTTCGACGCGGGCGACTGGAAGGTGCATCCGCTGTCGGGCGAGGTGGCCGAGGGGTGCGTGTGGGGCCGCGGCGCGGTCGACATGAAGGACATGGACGCGATGATCCTGGCGGTGGCCAGGCAGCGGGTGGCGGAGAAGCGGAAGCCGCCGCGTGACGTGGTCCTGATTTTCACCGCGGACGAGGAGGCGGGCGGCGACTACGGGGCGAAGTTCCTGGTCGACAAGCATCCCGAGGTGTTCGAGGGCGTCACGGAGGCGATCGGGGAGGTCGGCGGGTTCAGCGTGACCCACGACAACCGCCGGCTGTACCTGATCGAGGCCGCGGAGAAGGGCATGGCCTGGATGCGGCTGACGGCCAAGGGCCGCGCCGGGCACGGGAGCATGCTCAACAGCGAGAACGCGGTGACCGAGCTGGCGGAGGCGGTGGCGCGGATCGGCCGGCACGAGTGGCCGGTACGGCTGACGCCGACGATGAAGGCGCTGTTCGACGAGATCGGCCCGGGCAAGGACCCGGAGGAGATCGTCAAGGAGCTCGGCTCGCTGTCGAAGATGATCGGCGCGGTGCTGCGCAACACCGCCAACCCGACCATGTTCAGCTCGGGCTACAAGGCCAACGTGATCCCGCAGTCGGCCGAGGCGGTCATCGACGGGCGGTTCCTGCCGGGGTACGAGGAGGAGTTCTTCGCCACGATCGACGAGCTGCTCGGGCCGAACGTGCAGCGGGAGTTCATCCAGAACCAGGCCGCGCTGGAGTTCGCCTTCCAGGGCGGGCTGGTGAGCGCGATGGTCGAGTCGCTGGCCCAGGAGGACCCGGAGGGTACGGCGCTGCCGTACACGCTGAGTGGCGGGACCGACCTCAAGGCGTTCAGCACGCTGGGGATCAGGGGCTACGGTTTCGCGCCCCTGAAGCTTCCGGCCGACCTGGACTTCTCGGGGATGTTCCATGGGGTGGACGAGCGGGTCCCGGTCGATTCGCTCCGGTTTGGGACCAGAGTTCTTGACCGATTCCTGGATCTCGCCTGAAAACCCTTTGCGAGCACGTTGGGTGCTGCTACGGTTACGGACCGTTGAGGGGTGAGTCCGAGGACCGGCCCCGTCAAGGGGCCGGTTCTGGAGCTCGGGAGGTCACGTGGCACGCATGCCGCAGCAGCAGGTGAGGGAGTCTTCCCTCGCTGCTCGGCGCGTGCCCGTGGCTGCTTTCCCCGAGCGAGCCGACCACCGGGAGAGGACCGCCCAGGCGGTCCGGATGGCGCGGTTCGCGGCCGGCGCCCGCACGGTCCTCTCTAGAGCACTCACGGTAGGCGGCCTGATGGTCGCCGGTTGGTTGCTCGCACTGCTCTTCGGAGCGGCTCCGGCCAACGCCGAAGCCGCTCAGACCCAGGCTCGGACGCACGAAGCCTCTCAGGGCGTCACCGGATTCCCCACGGTCGACACCACAACCGCGTCGGTGCCGGACAACACCGAGGCGATGGCCGGGCTCCATGTCGACGGGCTGACCAGCCAGTCGAAGCCCGGCCTCCCAACACCTTCCACCGCCGGCGACACCTCGGGCCCCAACGGCCTGGTGCCCAACGGCGGTGGCAGCGGCCCGTTCGGGCCTGGCATGGGGGACGTCGCGAGGTTCGCTTTCGACCCGCGGCTGCTGGCACAGCGCGCCCCCCTGGCGTGCGTGCTGCCCCCCGTCGTCCGCACAGCGGCGGACGACCCTTCTTTCTCACCTGACTGACCGAGCATGACCGAGCCCGCCTGAGTTCACCTCAGCGGCGAGCGCCGGTCCCGATGACCGTGCGCGTCAGTGCCCGGCACGTCCCCCAGGCAAGTCAGAACCTGGGCGAACCAGCCGGAACGCGGAGCGAGGCCCAAGGCCCCCCGCAGGTCAGTCTTCCTGGTTCGCGTCCCGCGTCCGAGGTCCCGCTGTGCCGTACCCGAAAAGTCGGCTGATCGGCCTCGGCATGCCCGCGAACCGTCAGGTATCCCCCCAAGAACCACTAGGAGCATCTTCATGCGTACGTGGGCCAAGGCATCCGCCCCGGCGGCTCTGCTCGCCGCCGCGGTCATGTCGTTCGGCAGCGGTACGGCTGTCGCCGACACCTCCGGCGACTCCTCCGTCGGCGGCGGCAACCAGGTCAACCTGCCGATCTCGTTGCCGATCGACATCAGCGGCAACTCGGCCGGCATCGCCGGCGAGTCCAACGCCTCCTCCCAGGGCGGCGCGTCGGTGGAGAACACCGGCCCGTCCGGGATCCAGAACAAGACCTCGGGCAACAGCAGCGTCCTGGGCGGCAACCAGGTCAACGCGCCGATCAGCGCCCCGATCAACGCCTGTGGCAACGCCGTCTCGCTCTTCGGCAACTCCGACGCCGGCTGCAAGGGCGGCGCGAGCGTCAAGTCCTCGGGCAAGGGCGGCGCGGGCGGCAACAAGACCAGCGGCGACAGCAGCGTGCTGGGCGGCAACCAGGTCACCGCGCCGATCAGCGCGCCGATCAACGCCTGCGGCAACGCGCTGGCCATCTTCGGCGACGCCACCGCGGGCTGCAAGGGCGGCTCGTCGGTCAAGAACATCGGCACCGGCGCCGGCGGCAACACCACCTCCGGCCGCAGCTCGGTCCTGGGCGGCAACCAGGTCATCGCGCCGATCAGCGGCCCGGTCAACATCTGCGGCAACGCCGTGGCGGTCTTCGGGGACGCCTTCGCCGGCTGCAAGGGCGGCTCGTCGGTCACGAACTCCGGCGGCGGGGGCAAGCCCGCCCACGACTACCACGCCGGTGGTTGGCCGCACGGTTCCAAGGGCAACGACACCGACGGCCGCTTCGGCGCCGGCTCGGGCAACCAGGTGATCGCGCCGATCAGCCTTCCCATCACCGCCTGCGGCAACGCGGTCGGCAACGCGCCCGCCGGGTGCAAGGGCGGCAGCTCGGTCGAGAACACCACGGCCGGCTCCGGTGCCGGCGGCAACACCACGTCCGGTCGTTCCGGTGTCCTCGCGGGTAACCAGGTGGTCGCGCCGATCACCGCGCCGGTCAACGTCTGCGGCAACGCCGTGGCCGTCTTCGGCCAGGCCTTCGCCGGGTGCAAGGGCGGCGCCTCGGTCCGCAACGGCGGCAAGGGCGCCGGCGGCAACCACACCTCCGGCCAGTCGGGCGTCGGCGCCGGCAACCAGGTCGTCGCTCCGATCACGGCTCCGATCAACGCCTGCGGCAACGCCATCGCGGCGCTGGGCCTGTCCGAGGCCCACTGCAAGGGCGGTGCCAGCGTCTCGCCGCACGACGGGCTCAAGGCCGGCGGCAACCGTACCTCGGGTCGCTCCGGCGTCCTGGCCGGTAACCAGGTGATCGCGCCGATCACCGCGCCGGTCAACGTCTGCGGCAACGCGGTGGCCGTCCTGGGCGATGCCGCCGCCGGCTGCCTCGGCGGCTCGCGCGTCGGCAAGCCGGTCGACGAGCACCCCGACGGCTACGACCACTGGGCTCAGGCCAGCACCGGCAAGAAGGCCCAGGCCAGCGGCCTGCTGCCCGCGCTTCCCGTCGTTCCCGCGGTCTCCAGCCTCAAGGACGTCGGCAACATGACCCAGCCCATGCGCGGCGCGGGGCTGCCGGCCGTGCCGGTCGTGGGTGACGTGCCCGGCATGCTGGGCCTGCCCGCGCTGCCGGCGCTGCCCGGGCTGCCCGGTGCGCCTGCCGTACCCGGTCAGCAGGGCAGGGCCGCCGCCACCACCAAGTCGTCCAGCCCGCTCTCGGCGCTCGGCCCGGCGACCTCGCTCGTCTCCGCTACCCCGGTCGGCGGCGCCGTCGGCCAGGCCGCGGGCACGCTGCCCGTCGGCGACCTCGGCCTGATGAGCGCCGCTCAGCCGGCCGGCGTCACCGGGATGAACTCCAGCTCGCTGCTGGCGCTGGTGCTGGGCGCGATGTTCGCCGCTTCCGCGACGCTCTTCGCCACCACCCGCCGCCTGCGCTTCGGCAAGAAGTAAGCAGTGCGCTGACAGACGCTTTGCCCGTTCCGGGGGCGATGGCCCGGGGCGGGCAAAGCCCTGTTTACAGCGTGCTCCTGACCCTGATGATCCTTCTGCGCAGCCGTACGCGGCGGCTTCCGTCGGAATAGATCCTGACCCGGGCCAGTTCCCAGTGTCCGTGTTCGGCATGCTCGGTCAGCAGTTGACGTGCTGCTTCGCGCGAGACACCACGGGGGATGTACACATCCATGTAGGTGTAGTCGGGCACAACGATTAGTCTCCTGGGTGAGTCAGGGCGAGACGCCGCTCCGTGGGCCTTATTCTGCGTGCTTGTGGGTGGACCCGAAAGCGAGTGGGTAGCCCCGGGGGGAAGGCAATTCGGGGGGATCCGGGTTACCTTTCAAATCTGTGCCCAAATCGGGTGGGGATGTAGAACGAAGCGAACAGCGAGGTAGGAAGCAGCGTGCCAGCCAAGAACGGCAGCGGAACCCGCCTGGTGATCGTCGAGTCGCCGACCAAGGCGAAGAAGATCGCCGAGTACCTCGGGCGCGGGTTCACCGTCGAGTCCAGCATCGGTCATATCCGTGACCTGCCGGAGCGGGCCGACGACATCCCCGAGAAGTTCAAGGGGGAGCCGTGGGCGCGGCTTGGCGTGAACGTCGACCACGACTTCGAGCCGCTCTACGTCGTCAACGCCGACAAGCGCTCGCAGGTGGCCAAGCTCAAGCAGCTCCTCAAGGACGCCGACGAGCTCTACCTCGCCACTGACGAGGACCGGGAGGGCGAGGCGATCGCCTGGCACCTCCAGGAGGTCCTCAAGCCCAAGGTGCCCGTGCACCGCATGGTCTTCCACGAGATCACCCCGCAGGCCATCCAGGACGCCGTCGCCAACCCGCGCAGCCTCAACCTGCGCCTGGTCGACGCCCAGGAGACGCGCCGCATCCTCGACCGCCTGGTCGGCTACGAGGTCAGCCCGGTGCTGTGGAAGAAGGTCAAGCCGCGTCTGTCCGCGGGCCGCGTGCAGTCCGTGGCCACGCGCCTGGTGGTCGAGCGCGAGCGCGACCGGCTGGCGTTCACCGCCGCGTCCTACTGGGACCTGCAGGCGCTGTTCGACACCAACAAGCCCGAGGAGTCGCCGCGCGACTTCACCGCCACGCTGGTCAGCGTGGGCGGCAAGCGGGTCGCCCAGGGCCGTGACTTCGGCGCGGACGGCCGGCTCAAGAGCGACGTGCTGCACCTGTCGGAGGACGCCGCCCAGGCGCTCAAGGCCCGGCTGGGCAGCACCGCCTTCCGCGTCAAGTCCGTCGAGCGCAAGCCGTACACGCGCAAGCCGTACGCCCCGTTCCGGACGACCACGCTGCAGCAGGAGGCCAGCCGGAAGCTGGGCTTCTCCGCGAAGTACACGATGCAGGTGGCGCAGCGGCTCTACGAGAACGGCTTCATCACCTACATGCGTACCGACAGCATCACGCTGTCGGAGACCGCCGTCGCCGCCGCGCGCTCTCAGGCGATCAAGCTGTACGGCGCGGCATACGTGCCCGACAAGCCGCGCGTCTACGCCTCGAAGGTGAAGAACGCGCAGGAGGCCCACGAGGCGATCCGCCCGTCCGGTGAGGAGTTCCGCACGCCGGGCGAGACCGGCCTGTCCGGCGACATGTTCCGCCTCTACGAGCTGATCTGGCAGCGCACCGTCTCCTCGCAGATGAAGGACGCGGTCGGCGAGTCGGTCAGCGTGCGGGTGGCCGGGGACGACGTCGAGTTCGCCGCGTCCGGCCGCACGATCACCTTCTACGGCTTCCTCAAGGCCTACGTCGAGGGCGCCGACGACCCGGCGACCGACCGCGACGACTCCGAGAAGCGGCTGCCCAACCTGGTCGAGGGCGACCCGCTCGACCTCTCCCGGCTGGACGTCGCGGCCCACGCGACCAAGCCGCCGGCGCGCTACACCGAGGCGTCGCTGGTCAAGGAGCTCGAAGACCGCGAGATCGGCCGGCCGTCGACGTACGCCTCGATCATCGGCACCATCCTCGACCGGGGCTACGTCTTCAAGAAGGGCACCGCGCTGGTGCCCTCGTTCCTGGCCTTCGCGGTGGTCAACCTGCTGGAGCAGCACTTCGGCAACCTGGTCGACTACGACTTCACCGCGACCATGGAGAAGGTCCTCGACGACATCGCCAACGACCGCGCCGAGCGGGTGCCCGAGCTGCGGAAGTTCTACTACGGCGACTCCGAGGGCGAAGAGGGCCTCAAGGAGATGGTCACCGACCTCGGCGAGATCGACGCCAAGGAGATCAGCTCCTTCCCGATCCGCGGCACCGACATCGTGCTGCGGGTGGGCCGCTACGGCCCCTACCTCGACCGCGACGGCGCGCGGGTCAACGTGCCCGAGGACATGGCGCCCGACGAGCTGACCGCGGAGAAGGCCGAGGAGCTGTTCTCCCGGCCCAGCGGCGACCACGTGCTCGGAACCGACCCGGTCAGCGGCAACACCATCGTGGCCAAGGACGGGCGGTACGGCCCGTATGTCACGGAGATCCTGCCGGAGCCGCCCGCCGAGGAGACGCCGAAGAAGCGGACGCGCAAGGCCGATGCGGCCAAGCCCCGCACCGCGTCGCTGTTCAAGACGATGGCCCTCGACACGGTCACGCTGGAGGACGCGCTCAAGCTGCTGTCCATCCCGCGGGTGGTCGGCGTGCTCGACGGCGAGGAGGTCCAGGCGTTCAACGGCAAGTTCGGGCCCTACATCAAGAAGGGCACCGACTCGCGCTCGCTGGCCTCGGAGGAGGAGCTGTTCACCGTCACCATCGAGCAGGCGCAGGCGTTGTTCGCGCAGCCCAAGACGCGTGGACGGCGGGCCGCGGCCGCGGCGCCGCTGCGTGAGCTGGGCGACGACCCCAACTCGAAGAAGCCGGTGGTCGTCAAGGAGGGGCGTTTCGGCCCCTACGTGACCGACGGGGAGACCAACGCCTCGCTCCGCAAGGGCGACACGGTGGAGGACATCACCATCGAGCGGGCGGCCGAGCTGCTGGCGGAGCGGCGCGAGAAGGCGCCGCCGCCGAAGAAGGCCCCGGCCAAGAAGGCTCCCGCGGCCAAGAAGGCCACGACTGCGAAGAAGACCACGACCGCGGCCAAGAAGGCGCCGGCCGCCAAGTCGTAGCGGTCGTCCACAGGCTGGGCGGGCGGGTGCGGGGTTGTCCACAGGAGGGACCTTCCTGAGCGGCTTCTCAGCACCCGCCTCGTAGCATGTGCCCGTGATTCTCGGTTTCTTCGCGACGATCCTCGTCGTGGTCGCTGGCGTGCACTTCTACCTCTGGCTGCGCCTGGTCAGGAACACCACCCGGCCGGGCCGCGCCCGGCGGGTCCTGACCTGGACGATGGCCGGGCTCGCCGTGCTCGTGCCGGTGACCTTCGTCGCGTCGCGCACCGAGGGCGGGCACTGGGTGGCCTGGCCGGGGTACATGTGGGTGGCGATCATGTTCTACCTGGTCGTCTTCCTGGTGGTGCTGGAGATCCCGCGTTTCGTGGCCGGGCGCCTGCTGCGTGACCCCGCGCCGGTGGCGGTGCCCGTGACCGTCCCCGAGACCCCCGTCGAGGCGCCTGCTCCCGCTCCCGAACCGGTGCCGATGACCCGCAGGCTGCTCATCGGCCGCACCGCCGCCCTGGTCGCCGGGGCCGGCGCGCTGAGCACCGTCGGGTACGGCGTGCGGACCGCGCTCGGCGACCCGGTGATCGAGCCGGTCAAGGTGCTCCTGCCCAAGCTCGACCCCCGGCTCAACGGCCTGCGCTTCGCGGTCGTGAGCGACATCCATCTCGGCCCGCTCACCGGCATCGGTCACTCCGAGCGCATCGTGCGCATGATCAACGAGCTCGAGGCCGACGTCGTGGCGATCGTGGGCGACCTGGTCGACGGTAGCGTGGCGGAGCTGGGCCGGCTGGCCAAGCCGCTGTCGCGGCTGGAGTCGCGCTACGGCTCCTACTTCGTCACCGGCAACCACGAGTACTACACCGCCAACGGCCCGCAGGAGTGGATCGACGAGCTCGACAGCCTGGGGGTGCGCTCGCTGCGCAACTCCCGCGTGGAGATCCGGCACGGCGGGGCCGTCCTCGACCTGGCCGGGGTCAACGACGTCAACGGCACCGAGTACGACGACGGGCCCGACTTCGAGGCCGCCCTGGGCGGGCGCGCGCCGGGCCGCTCGACCGTGCTCCTGGCCCACCAGCCCGTGCAGGTACGGCAGGCCGCGCAGTACGGCGTGGACCTGCAGTTGTCCGGGCACACGCACGGCGGCCAGATGGTGCCCTTCAACCTGGTGGTGCCGATGCAGCAACCGGTCGTCTCCGGCCTGGAGGCTGTCGACGGCGTCCAGGTCTATGTCACCCGAGGGGCAGGCTTCTGGGGACCTCCGGTCCGGGTCGGCGCACCGCCTGAGATCACCCTGCTCGAAATAGGGGCGGGCGGATAGCGGACGTATTAGCCTCAGCGTCAAGCCGGGCATATCCGGCGCGTTCATTTGACATCTGGCCCTGTGAGCACCTGGATACGCTGACACCATGACCGCCCGGAAGCCGGCGCACGTGCTGGCGAACGCCCCCTACCGCAGGCTGTGGCTGGCCATGTCGGTCTGCAGCCTGGGCGACTGGCTCAACATTCTGGCGCTGACCGCGCTGGCCGGAAACCTGATGGCCCCCGGCGACTTCCGCGCGCAGTCGCTGGCGGTGGGCGGCGTCTTCATCGCCAAGATGTTGCCCGCGATCGTCCTCGGCCCGGTGGCGGGCGCCTTCGCCGACCGGTTCGACCGGCGCACCACGATGGTGGTCGCCGACCTGACCCGGGCCGCGCTGGTGCTGTCGATCGCGGCCGTGGTCTGGCTGGCTCCCGGCGCGGCCTACCAGTGGATGATCGTCGCGACGCTGCTGATCGAGTGCGTCAACCTGTTCTGGGTGCCGGCCAAGGAAGCGACCGTGCCCAACCTGGTGGGCAAGGAGCAACTGGAGCAGGCCAACCAGCTCAACCTCCTGGTCACCTACGGCACCGCTCCGCTGGCCGCGGCGCTGTTCGCCGCGCTCTCGCTGCTCGGCGACTTCTTCGGCGACGGCTCGCGGCTGGTCTCGGGCGAGCTCGCGCTGCTGATCAACGCGCTCGCCTTCCTGGTCTCGGCCTTCCTGATCTTCGGGCTCCACGACATCCCGCGGCTGGCCGGCTCGCTCGCCCCGCCCTCGGTGCTCAAGCAGATCGTCGAGGGCTGGCGCTTCGTCGGCGGCAACCGGCTGGTGCGCGGTTTGATCATCGGCATGCTCGGCGCCTTCGCCGCGGGCGGCGCGGTGGTGGGCGTCGCCAAGACCTACGTGACCGCGCTCGACGGCGGCGACGCGGCCTACGGCGTGGTCTTCGGCGCGGTCTTCGTCGGCATGGCCCTGGGCATGTTCTTCGGACCGCGCTTCCTGCGCGAGCTGTCGCGGCGGCGGCTCTTCGGGCTGTCGATCATCGCCGCCGGCGTCGTGCTGGTCGCCATCGCGCTCATCCACAACCTGGTCATCGTGGTCATGCTGACCGTGGCGCTCGGCGCGTGCGCGGGGATCGCCTGGACCATCGGGTATACCCTTATCGGTCTGGAGGTCGAGGACTCGATCCGGGGGCGCACCTTCTCCTTCCTGCAGTCCACCGCTCGGGTGACGTTGTTGCTCGTGGTGGCCGTGGCCAGCCCGCTCGCCGCGCTGTTCGGCTCGCATGCGATCCAGGCCGGCGCGCTGAGCTACGAGTTCGACGGTGCGAACCTGGTCCTGTCCCTCGGCGGGGCACTCGCGATTGTTGTGGGGATAGTCGGATTGCGGCACATGGATGACCGGCGCGGCGTTTCGCTGTCCGCCGACCTGATCGCGGCGGTGCGCGGCGAGGCGTACTCCGACGAGCCCGAGGAGCAGGTGCCCGGGCTCTTCGTGGCCTTCGAGGGCGGCGAGGGCTCGGGGAAGACCACGCAGTCCCGCATGATCGCGATCTGGCTGCGTGACCAGGGCTTCGACGTCGTGCAGACCCGCGAGCCCGGCGCGACCAAGGTCGGCATGCGGCTTCGCGCGATCCTGCTCGACGCCGCGGAGAAGGGGCTGTCGGCGCGGGCCGAGGCCCTGCTCTACGCCGCCGACCGGGCCGAGCACGTCGAGAAGGTCATCCGGCCGGCACTGCACCGCGGCGCCGTCGTGGTCACCGACCGGTATGTCGACTCCTCGCTGGCCTACCAGGGCGCCGGGCGGGCGCTCGACCCCGCCGACGTCTCCAAGGTCAACGCCTGGGCGACCGGCGGGCTGGTGCCGCACCTCACCGTGCTGATCGACACCCCGCCCGAGGTCGGACTGCGCCGGCTCGGCGGAGCCGCCGACCGCATCGAGGCCGAGCCGCTGGAGTTCCACGAGAAGGTGCGGCGCGAGTTCCGGGCGCTGGCGGCGGCCGCCCCCGAGCGCTACCTGGTCGTGGACGGCACGTGGGCGCCGGACGACATCACCCGGGCCATCCAGGACCGCATCCGGGAGATCCTGCCCGACCCGGTGCCGGAGGAGTCCGAGGACGCCACCGGCACGATGCCCGCGATCCGCGACTAGAGCCCTCCGGGTTATCCGGTCACCTGGGCCAAAGCGTCGGAGCGGGCGGCTAGCCTTGTCGCGTGGGCGTATTCGATGATCTCGTCGGCCAGGATCGCGCGACAGCCGTGCTGCAACGCGCCTCCGCGGCCGCCGCGGAGGTCGTCGCCGGCGGGCGGGGCGCGGGCATGACCCACGCCTGGTTGTTCACCGGCCCGCCCGGTGCGGGCCGCGAGAACGCGGCGCGGGCCTTCGCCGCGGCGCTGATGTGCGCGCAGGGCGGTTGTGGCCACTGCGACCAGTGCCACCAGGTCTTCGTCGGCTCCCACCCCGACCTGGAGCACGTGCGCCCGTCCGGCCTGTCCTACGGCATCAAGCAGGCCCGCGAGCTCATCCTGCGCGCGGCCGGAGCCCCGACCCAGGGCCGCTGGCGGGTGATGCTGTTCGAGGGCGGCGACCGCCTCACAGAGGCTGCGGCCAACGCGCTGCTCAAGGCCATCGAGGAGCCGCCGCCGCGCACGGTCTGGCTGCTGTGCGCGCCCTCCGCCGACGACCTGCTGATCACCATCCGCTCCCGCTGTCGCGTGGTGACCCTGGTCATCCCGTCCACCGAGGCCGTCGCCCACGAGCTGGCCACCCGGGACAACGTCCCCGAGGCCACCGCTCGCTTCGCCGCGCGGGCCGCGCAGGGCGACCTCGACCGTGCCCGCCAGCTCGCGCTCGACGAGGGGGTACGGCAGCGTCGTGAGGCCGTGCTGAGCATCCCCGCCACGCTCACCGGCGTGGGCGAGTGCGTCACCGCCGCCGAACGCCTGGTCAAGACGGCCGAGGAGGAGGCCACGGCGGCCACCACCACGCTCAACGAGTCGGAGACCTCCGACCTGCGCCGGCTGTACGGCGAGGGTTCCACCGGCAAGGGCCTCAACCGCGGGCTCGTGCGGGGCGGCGCGGGCGCGCTCAAGGAGTTGGAGGACCGGCAGAAGTCCCGGGCCACGCGCATCAAGCGCGACACCCTGGACGCGGCGTTGCTGGAGCTGGCCGGGTTCTACCGTGACGTGCTGGCCATGCAGTTCGGCGCGCCCGTCGAGCTGGCCAACGACGACCACCGCTTCGACCTCGACCGGCTGGCCCGTGCCTCCACACCCGACGAGACGCTGCTGCGGATCGAGGCGATCATGCAGTGCCGCGAGCGCCTGGAGGCGAACGTCAACCCGCAGATCGCGGTCGAGGCCATGACCCTGTCCCTGCGCGCTCCCCGCTGACCGGAAGTATCTCTCGTCTTTTCTTGCCGAGGGAAGCAGCAGATGACGCCGCCGGACGTCTCTGTCCTGTGGAAGCCGAAGCACTACTCTCCCGTGCCGAGCGCCAGGAGCCCGTGGACGTGGCGAGCCTGTTCGCCGAGCATCAGCTGGGTCTCGTACGGCTCGCGCTGATGATGGTCGGCGATCGGGCGACCGCCGAGGACGTCGTCCAGGAGGCGTTCACGCGCACCCATGCCGGTCGGGCGCGGTTGCGAGATCCGGCCAAGGCGCTGGCCTACGTCCGCTCCGCCGTGCTCAACCAGTGCCGGTCGGTGTTGCGGCGCCGGGCGACGGTCTTCCGGAAGGCGGTGCCGTACGATCCGCCGGTCTGGTCGGCGGAGACCGCCGCGTTGCTGGGGGAGGAGCGGCGCGAGGTGCTGCTGGCCCTGCGCGAGCTGCCCCGGCGGCAACGGGAGGCGCTGGTGTTGCGCTACTACTTCGAGCTGTCCGACCAGGAGATTGCCGAGACCATGGGGATCAGCGGTGGCACCGCTCGGTCGACGATCGCGCGGGGGCTTAAGGCCCTCGCCAGTGCGCTTGGGGAGACGTCATGAGCGTCATGGAAGACCGGCTGCGTGACGCCCTTTCCGCGGCCGGAGCGAGCGTCGAGCCGGCCGGGCTCCGGCCCTTGCGAGTCGTCGACCACCGGCGCGTGCGGGGGCGGTTCCGGATCGGTTACGCCCTGGGCGCCGTCGTGCTGGCCGGGCTCGTCGCCTTCGGCGCCGCCGCCGTCGGCGCGCGCAGCGGGCAGGTCGACGCCATGGCCTTCACCAGTCCGTCGCCGCGCTACCCCGTGGTCGTCTTCCTCTGCAACGCGGTGGAGTATGCGCCGTGCCTCGGCCGGACGGTCACCTCCGAGGAGCGTGAAGCCGTCCGCCAGGCTCTCACCTCGCTGCCGGGAGTCCGGGAGGTCGTCTTCGAGGACCAGGCGACGGCCTATCGCAACTTCCGAGCCAAGCGCAGCGATTCGGAGATCCTTGCCCTGGTCGAGGTGCGCGACATGCCGGAGTCGTTCCTGGTGAACGTCGGCTCCGCCGCCGAGGGCCAGGCGGTGGTCCAGGCGGTCGGCACGATGCCCGGGGTGAACCGGGCGGTCAATCGCCAGTGCATGCCGTTCCTCGGGCTGATCGTCCTCACACCTGGTTGCTGAGCTGCCCGTCGTCGGCGTCCCTCCGGAATCGAGGTGTGAGGTGGGCGCGAGGTGGCAAGGAATGGCCTTATGGACCACCCTCGAGGTCAGGAAGAGAGCCCCCACCCATGGGAATGATCATGGCGGTGAGCTTCAGCCGCTACGGAAGGCTCTATTACCTCGACCCCGGCCCGCACACCCCCAAGGTGGGCGACAAGGTGCTGGTCCCCACCGACTCCGGCCCCGAGGTGGCCGAGTGCGTCTGGGCTCCGCAGTACGTCAGCGAGGACGTCGACGGCCTGCCGGTCTGCGCCGGGGTCGCCAGCGACGAGCAGCTCACCCGAGACGAGGCGAACAAGCGCCGCCGGGCCGAGGCGCGCAGCGTCGCCAAGCGGCTGATCAAGCGGCACACGTTGCCGATGAAGGTCGTCGGCATCGACTTCCTCGACGCGGACAACGTCTACACGGTCTACTTCTCCGCTCCGCACCGGGTCGACTTCCGTGCGCTGGTGCGTGACCTGGCCCGTAACCTGCGGGCCAGGGTCGAACTGCGGCAGATCGGGCCGCGGGACGAGGCCCGGCTGCAGGGCGGCATCGGCCCTTGCGGGCGGGACCTTTGTTGCGCGACCTTCCTCAAGGACTTCGAGCCGGTGTCCGTCCGGATGGCCAAGGACCAGGACCTTCCGGTCAACCCCATGCGGATCGCCGGGGCCTGTGGGCGGTTGATGTGTTGCCTGAAGTACGAGCACCCGCTGTACCAGGAGTTCCGGGCCAGTGCTCCGCGGGTGGGGACGGCTGTGGACACTCCCGAGGGCGGGGGCGTCGTGGTCGGGCACAACGTGCCGTCCGACTCGGTGGTCGTGCGGCTCAACGACGGGGGGCGGCGCTGCCAGTGCTCCAAGGCCAGCGTCTGCTCCCCGCGCAAGCAGTACGAGCAGCAGTACGGCGGCGACCCGGCCACCTGACCGCGTCCGGGGGGTTGATCGCGCTCGCCTGTGGAAGGTTGTCGGGGTGATGTCGCGACCCAGGACCGTCGCCAGGGTGATGTCGCGACCCAGGATTGCCGCTGCCCTCGTGCTGCTTCTCCTGCTGCTCCCTGCCGTACCCGCCTGCAAGGGCGCCAGCCCCCGCCCCCCGGCGCTGACCTGGCACGACTGCGGCGACGACTACGAGTGCACCACCCTCCAGGTCCCCCTCGACCACACCCGCCCGTACGGCCGGCAGCTCACCCTGGCCGTCACCCGCCTGCCCGCCCAGGGCGACCGCATCGGCTCCCTGGTACTCAACCCCGGCGGCCCAGGCGGCTCAGGCGTCGACTACGCCCGCGCAGCCCGAGCCATGCTCAGCACCCGCCTCCTGGACCGCTTCGACATCGTCGGCTTCGACCCCCGCGGCGTCGGCCGCTCCACCCCTGTCGACTGCGTGGACGACGCCGCTTTGGACACCTTCCTCTCCCTGGACACCACCCCCGACACCGCTGACGAGCGCACCACCCTGGCCAAGGCCTCCCAAGCCTTCGCCACCGCCTGCCGCAAGCGATCCGGCCAGCTCCTCCCACACCTCAGCACCACCGCCGTCGCCCACGACCTCGACCTGCTCCGCGCCGCCCTGGGCGAGCGCACGCTCACCTACCTGGGCAAGTCCTACGGCACCCTCCTCGGCGCCGTCTACGCCGACCTCTACCCCCGCCGGGTCCGCGCCCTCGTCCTCGACGGCGGCCTCGACCCCACCCTCCCGCGCCTCCGCCTCCAGCACGAACAGGCCGAAGGCTTCACCACCGCCTTCCGCGCCTACGCCCGCTACTGCCTCGCCGGCCGAGGCTGCCCCTTCCGCAGCAAAACCGTCGACGGCGTCCTAACCGAACTGACCACCTTCCTCCGCCACACCGACACGACCCCTCTGCCGGCCGCCCGCCCCGTCACCGAGACCCTTGCCACCCTCGGCCTCCTCACCCCCCTCTACGACCGCACCTCCTGGCCCGCCCTCACCGAGACCCTCCGCCAGGCCCTCGCCGGCGACGGCACCCTCCTCCTCCACCAGGCCGACCAGCTCACCGGCCGCTCCACCGACGGCGCCTTCTCCAACCAGACTGAGGCCAACCTCGCCGTCACCTGCGCCGACGCCCCCCACCCGCCCGTCTCCGCCTACGCCACCGCCGCCCCTCGTGCCCCGTCTCCCTTCGGCGCCTCCCTCATCTGGAGCTCCCTCCCCTGCGCCTACTGGCCTGTGAAGGCCAAGCCCCTCCACCCCCTCCGAGCCGCCGGCGCCCCGCCGATTCTCGTTCTAGGCACCACCCGTGACCCCGCCACCCCGTACCGCTGGTCCCAGACCCTCGCCTCCGACCTCACCTCGGCCACCCTCCTCACCCACGTCGGCGACGGCCACACCGCCTACTTCAACGGCTCCTCCTGCGTGGACGACCTCGTCGACCACTACCTCACCACCGCCCTCCCACCCCCACCCGGGACCCGCTGCGGCGGTGTCGAGTGAATCCCGGGAGCGAGCAGTGGGGAGATTCCTGTAGACTCCTGCTTGCCTGTACGGCACGCCGCCTTAGCTCAGTCGGCCAGAGCACTTCACTCGTAATGAAGGGGTCTCGGGTTCGAATCCCGAAGGCGGCTCCCAGGTGAAAGGCCCTCTCGGATGATCCGGGAGGGCCTTTTCTGATTCTGCACACCGACCCAGCAGCCGACGGCCGCTGATCGCCTGCGAACCAGGCTGATTCGGTGGACGTGACCGCTCTGGAACCGGGCACGACCCTCGAACTCGGCTTCCACTCCTTCGGCCGACGGCAGGCGCGGTCCTGCCACCCAGGCTGTGTGCGACGCGCTGCAGGCGGCATTCAACCCCTTCTGTTCGCTCTCATAACGTTTTCCCGGCCACTGACCAAGAAGGGATGTAATCGACGAAGGGAGCACGGCCGGTGCGTCGCAGACAGGCGGACATCGCTACGGACGTGGAAGCGTTCGAGGTCTTCTACCGGCGCCACGTCGACGCGATCACGTCGTTCCTCGCCCGCAGGGTCGATGATCCGCACACGGTCGCCGACCTGGTGGCGGAGGTGTTCGTCGCGGTGCTCGACTCCGCCCACACCTACCGGCCCGGGCTCGGCAGCGAGATCGCGTGGTTGTACGGCGTGGCGCGCAACACCCTCTCGGCCGAGCGGCGGCGGGCGTTCAAGGAGACGAGACTGGCCGACCGTCTGGGCGGGCGAAGACCGCTCGACTCCGACGACGTCGCCGAGCTCGAGGAACGGATCGACGCGGAGAGCGTGGCCAGGCGGGCCTTTCAGGCCATGGCCGGACTACCGGACGGTGATCGCGCAATGCTGGAACTGGTCGTCATCGACCAGCTCACGATCAGCGAGGCGGCCACTGCCCTGGGCATCCGGCAGGGGGCCGCCAGGGCCAGGCTGCACCGCGCCCGCCACACGCTCAGGAACGTGCCGGGGATAGCCCCCTTCGTCTTGGAAGGAATGCGATGAACTTCAAGGAGCACGTACTGATGGAACTCAAAGCGGAGATCGTCGCCCGGAACGAGGCTCGCCGCCTGCGCATCAGGAGGCGTCTGCTCGCCGGAGCCGCGGTGGCCGGGATCGCCGCGGCGGCGGCCGTCGCGGTGCCGTTCCTGAACGGGGCGGGGACCCCGGCCTACGCCGTCGCCAAGAACGCCGACGGCACGATCACCCTGAAGATCAATGAGTTCAGGGATCCTGCCCAGGTGGAGAAGGACCTGGCAGCACTCGGTCTGACCGCCGACGTCTCCTACGTCAAGCCCGGCAGCCGGTGCGCCCCCGACCGTGGCGAAACCGACTCCGGCCCCTCGTTCTCCAAGGAGGAACTCGCGAGCAAGGATCCCGAGGTTCGGAAGAGGATCAACGCGGCGATCGACAACTCGCCGAACGGCAAGGCGTTCAAGATGGGCGGTGGCGAGGTGCGGATCAGACCGCAGCACATCAAGCCGGGGCAGACGGCCGTCATGGAGTTCACCGAGAACGAGGACCAGACCTCGGGCCCGGAGAAGCCCAGAGCCCTGTGGCAGTTCAGCGGCTACCTCGTCACCGGTCCGGTCAAGCCCTGCACGGTCATCGACGACCCGTCCTGGAGCCAGATGCCCGACCCCAAGACCAACCCCGAGGCGTACCCGCCGGCCGGTAGCTGACCCCCGCCCGCAGCCGCCATCGATCCGCCGGGGCGGGTGGCCGGCTGGGCGTAGCCGCCGTGCTCGGCGGCTACGCCTGGCCGCTGTACCTCACATCTGGCGTACGAGGCCAAGGTTGGCATCGCCACGGTCGGGGGCTCGTGACGATGTCGAAGACGCCGGAACCCCAGTGATCGACCTCAGAGCCATCGAGGGCGAAGGAGCCGCAGACGTCTGCTCGGCGGTGACGCCATCGACGCCCTGACCGAGCGTGGCGGCGGCACCGATAACCAGGCGCTCGTCGGCTCTAGATCGCTTTACCATCGGGGCAGGGTCTCGTCGAAGGGGTGAGCGTGGGGCAGAAGCGCAGGCGAAGTCCCCAGGAAAAGAAGCTGCTGAGCTACACCAAGGACCGGCGCAACAACTACGGGCAGAGCGACAAGGGCTCGCGTAAGAGAATCCGCCGGAACAAGCGGGCACCTCATCGGGCGAACAGGCGCCACGTATCCCAGATTCTCGATGTGACTGTCGGGCCCGTCGATGCCGTAGCAGAGGAGGCCGCCGAGGAGCGGCTTGCCGTCAAGCGTCCCAAGCGATGGAAGAAGTGGCCGGACACGCCGCTCGGCCTGATGGTTCAGCAGCGGCTTGAGGGCAGGGCGGCACGTGACGATGGGCACGGGGCACGGAACGAACGACGAGCAAGGCGGGTAGGCATTCGACTGCGTCGGCCAACGACGGCAGTTGGGAGCCGTCTTCTCCGGGTGTAGATGACCTTCAACAATGATCTGCGGGCGTGGGCCATTGCTGGCATCGCTTCCTGAGCGGCCTACGAGGGTTGGCTTATACCGCGGCGCTCGGTGAGGCACCCGCAGCACGGTCGGCGCTTCAGCGGGGCAGCACCAAGCTGGGGCGGAGGGTGAGCAGGAGGCCGAGGGTGGCGTAGCCGAGGAGGAGGTGGCCGCCGCCGATCCAGCGGGCCCCGTCCTCGCCGGCCAGGATGAGGGCCGGCATGGTCACCGCGAACCAGCTCTCGGCGATGAGCGGCCACCAGCGCAGCGGGCCGCGCCAGCGTCCCGCCACCGCCAGCTTCACGCCGATGACCAGCATGCCGAGCATGGACAGCGGCCAGAACACGTCGAGGATGCCCATGGCCACGTGGTCCTGGGCGGACTCGGGCAGGAGGCCGTTCAGCAGCGACCACAGGGTGGCCGGCGCGAGCAGGCCGAGTTCGACCTTGAGCATGGCCCGCGAGACGCGCGTGTCGCCCGTGGCGCGGGTCCGGATCTGGACGGCGAGCAGGGCGAACAGGCCGAGCTGGAAGGCGACCCCGGTCAGGCTGCCGATGCGCTCCTCGACGCCGTCGTTGACCGTGCCGAAGAGGAGGACGCTGGTGGCCCAGGCGAGGGTGCCCACGGTGAGCGCGAGGCCGAGCAGGCGCACGGCGGCGGGCGTGATGGATTCGGCGGCGATCGGCTGGTCAGGCTGGGGGACGTCGGTGCGGGCCGTGGCCGGGGTGGTGGTGATCTGCGGATCCATGGGAGTTCCTTTCTGCGTGCTCGCACCAGGGTCGCGGCCGGTGGTCCCGGGCGGGCAGGGTCCGGTGTCCCGGTTTGTCCCGGGACTGCGGTCCCGGGTGGGTCAGGACGCCTTTGGGATGTAATGCGGGGCATGACAGGAACGGGGCGCACCCGGGTGCCGCTCGTGCTGGCCGTCGCGGCGCTGGCCATCGCGGTGGTGACCGTGGCCCTGGACGCGCGGGTGGCGGGCGTGCCGATCCCCGCGGCGGCGCAGTTGGACCCGGGGTGGCCCGCGGCGCTGTCGGGGCTGGCGATGCTCGGGCCCGGCGTGCTGCTGCTGCGCATGTTGCAGCGCCATGCGGTGGCGTGGGTGCTGACCGGCTTCGGGTTGCTGGTGCTGGTCGACGGGCTGGCATCGGCGTGGGCGGCCTACGCCCTCTACGCCGCACCGGGGGCGCCTGGCGCGGCGGGCGCCTACTGGTTCTATTCGCGTTTCGGCGCGGCGCTGCTGCTCGCGCTGCCGGTGCTGATCCTGCTGTTCCCGGATGGACGGCTGCCTTCCGGCCGGGTCTGGCGGCCACTGGCGGTGACGAGTCTGGCGTTGACGGGGCTGCTTCCGGCCCTGCTGGTCGTCGCGCCCATGGAGGTGATGTCGCGTTTCCACGGGGTCGCACTGCCGCCCGAGATCGCGCGGCTGAGCCTGGATCCGCTCGCGGTGCGCCTGCCGTACGCCTGGTGGGAAGCCATCCTGCAGGTGGCCTACGCCTCGATCCTGGTGAGCATGCTCGTGCCGTTCGCGGTGGTGGTGCGGCGCTACCGGGCGGCCGATCCGGAGCGGCGGGCACAGATCAAGTGGCTGATGTGGGCGGCTCTGGTGGACACGGCCGTGCTGCTGGTGCCGCTACGGGTGCCGCCGCAGGTGCCGTCGGTGCTGATGAGCCTGGCGATCGCGGCCACGTCGGCGGCGGTCGTCGTGGCGGTCGCCAAGTACCGGCTCTACGACGTCGACCGGCTGCTGTCGGCCACCCTGGCGTACGGCGTGCTGGCCGCGCTGGTGGTGGCGGTGGACGTGGCGGTGTTCACGGTGGCCGGCAGCGTGCTGGGCGAGCGTGATTCGGCGTTGGCGGCGATCGGGATCGTCGCCTTGCTGTACGCGCCGTTGCGCGGCTGGTTGTGGCGGGGGGCGCGACGGCTCGTCCGTGGCGGCGGGCACGACTCCTACGCCGCGGTCTCGACGCTGGCCGAGCGGCTGGAGCTGGCCACCGATCCGGACGAGCAGCTGGTCGCGGTCGCCTCGACGCTCTCCGAGGCGTTCCGGCTGGCCTACGTGCGGGTGGAGATCGACCGCCCGAACGGCGAGCGTTCCACGGTCCAGCGCGGCACGCCGCGCGGCCCGTCGGTGTCGCTGCCGGTGGCCTACCGCGGCGAGGTGGTGGGCCGGCTGGTGCTGTGCCGCGCCGACCTGAGCGAGCGGGATCAGCGGCTTCTGGGTGATCTCGTACGGCAGGCCGCGGCGGCGGCGCGGGCCACCGAGCTCAGCGCCGACCTGCAGCGCATCCGCGCCCGCCTCGTGCTGGCCCGCGAGGAGGAACGCCGCCGGCTTCGCCGGGACCTGCACGACGGGTTCGGTCCGATCCTGGGCGCGCTGCGGCTGCGCATCGAGACGGCGCGCAACCTGGCGGCCACCGCGCCCGCCCAGGCAGACCGGCTGCTGGAACAGACGGCCGCCGACGTCGGCGACGTACTGGCGGACGTGCGCAGGCTGGTGCACGATCTGCGCCCGCCCGCCCTCGACGAACTCGGCATCCTGCGCGCCATCGAGCAGCAGGCCGGCCGGTTCCGCTCGGCCGCGCTCGACATCCGCGTCAGCGGCGACGGCCCGCTGGACGCGCTGCCGGCGGCGGTGGAGGTGGCGGCCTACCGTATCGTGTCCGAGGCGCTGGCCAACGTGGTCAAGCATGCCGGCGCCGCGCGCTGCGAGGTCACCCTCGGCGTGCGGGACAGGAGACTCGAAGTGGCGGTACGCGACGACGGCGGCGGCATCGACCCCGGCGTGCTGGCCGGAGTCGGCATGCTGTCGCTGCGCGAACGCGCGGCCGAGCTGGGTGGCGACTGCCAGGTCAGTTGCCCGCCCGACGGCGGCACCCTCGTCGCCGCGCGACTGCCGATCCAGGAGGCGGACGGTGCCTGAGGAGACGATCCGCGTGCTGGTGGCCGACGACCACCCCGTCTACCGCGACGGGCTGGCGGTACTGCTCGGCTCGATCCCCGGCATCGACGTGGCCGGGACGGCCGCCGACGGCGCGCAGGCCGTCCAGTACGCCTCGGACCTGCAGCCCGACGTGGTGGTGATGGACGTGCGGATGCCGGGGCTCGACGGCATCGAGGCGACCAGGCGGATCGTCGCCGACAGCCCGCACATCGGCGTCCTGGTGCTGACCATGTCGGAGGAGGACGCCACCCTGTTCGCCGCCATGCAGGCGGGTGCCCGTGGCTACCTGCTCAAGGGCGCGGGCCAGGAGGAGATCGTGCGCGCCATCACGGCGGTGGCCCACGGTGAGGCGATCTTCGGTCCGGCGGTCGCGCTGCGTGTGGCCGAGTTCTTCCAGGGGGTCGCCTCGGCCGGTGATCCGGTGTTCCCGCAGTTGACGCCGCGTGAGCGTGAGGTCCCTTTCCCTGGTGGCGGCCGGGCGGTCCAACTCGCAGATCGCCTTGGCCCTGCAGGTGTCGCCCAAGACCGTGCGCAACAACGTCTCCAACATCTTCGCCAAGCTGCACGTCGCCGACCGCGCCGAAGCCATCGTCCGCGCCCGCGACGCGGGTCTCGGCCGCTGACCTCAGCCGGGGTGGTGGCTGAGAGGTCGAAGGTTTCGGCGAGCCGTCTGGTCTCGCGCTGGTTGTCTGTGATCTTGCGGATGGCGGTTGAGACGGTGACCGGTGTGACCGTCTGCGGCCAGGGCTTTGAAGGCCAGGTACGGCGGGCTTTCCGAGCTGATCCATTCGATTGTGTCGCGTAGGTCGCTCGGGACGGTTTCCCAGAGTTTCCAGATCGCGAAGAACTCGTCGCAGATGTCGTAGATGACGCCGAGTTTTCGGCGCTTCTCTCGCCCGTCCCAGCCAGCCGAGGGATAGAGGGCGACGCCCAGGCTGGGCAGGGCTTTGACGACTTCGGTCCAGATCGAGCCGGCGTCCACGGGATCTCCTCGGAGTGACTGTCTGAGGGATCGGTGGGACGCGGCGGAACGTTGTCAGGGGATTTGAAGTTGTGGACCTTCGCTTCGGTGAATCATCGGTTCGTGGAGTGGCTGACGGAGGAGCCTTGGCCGAAGTATCGGGAGACGACGAGTTACACCGACCTGTGGACGTTCAACGGGAAGTCGTTTCCGTTGACCTTCTGGCGGCGGCCGTTGCAGGCGATGACGGGCGCGTTCGTGGAGGCGGGGTTCTGTCCGGCGGCCATCAGTGAGCCGCAGACGGCGCCGGGTGCGCCTGAAGCGTTCGCGGGGATCAGTTTCATGTGTTTCGTCGCCCAGGTGCCGGCGGCCTGAACAGGGGTGGGAGAGGTATCAGGGGTGGTGTCAGGGCGGTGACGGTCCCGTATCAGGGGGGTCGGCGAGAGTTGGGCCATCGAAAGAACGGCAGCCGGAAAGGCGGCCGGATCGGCTGACAACTCGAAGGAGCACCACCATGACCGCCACCCTCACCGACCAGGACAAGCTCACCCTCCGCACCGCCGCCTGGGGCGCGGTGTCGCTGATGTCGGCGGCCGGGATGGCCACCTCGGCGCACAAGGTCGCCACGCACGGGTCACTGGCGCTGACCTCGGCGACCGGGCTGGTCGGGCACGTGCTGACGAAGGCGCCGAAGGGCGTGAAGTACGGCAAGACGGTGGCGGACCTGGCGGACGTGGTGCTGCCGGCGCTGACGGAGGCGATGGGGCTGCTGAAGCGGCAGGCCCCGGCCGAGGCGGACAACTTCCGGAGCACGGTGATCGTGGCGATCGAGGCTTCGGCGCAGACGCACAAGGGCGAGCCGAGCCCGACCCTGGCCGACATGGCCCGCAAGATCACCGCAGCACTGGATGCCGCCTAGCCGAAGTCCCCAGGGTGGCCCCGCCGCCCTTCGTTGAAACCACTCTGAACATCACTAAGGAGACCCCCATGTCCGCCATCCAGAACCGTCCGGAACTGCAGCAGGCCCTTCAGGAGATCGTCGACTCCGGCTTCGCCGGGGTGCAGGTGCGGGTGAACGACGAGCACGGCGAGTGGGTCGGCAGCGCCGGCGTGCGGAAGCTGGGCGAGACGGAGAAGCCCTCCACCGACGGCCACTTCCGGATCGGCAGCAACACCAAGACGTTCGTCGCCGTCCTGACCCTGCAACTGGTCGCCGACGGGCAGGTCGGGCTGGACACGCCGGTGGACGACTACCTGCCGGAGTACGGGCTGGACCGCGAGATCACCGTGCGGATGCTGCTGCAGCACACCAGCGGCCTGTTCAACTTCACCGGCGAGCACTTCCCCGACGGCACGATCGCGCCGGGCATCCCGTGGGAGGGGCAGGGGTACGTGGACGGCCTGTCGCACACCTACGACCCCGAGGAGCTGGTCCGGCTGGCGCTGTCCAAGCCGGCGCGGTTCGCCCCGGGCACCGACTGGAGCTACTCCAACACCAACTACGTGCTGCTCAAGCTGCTGATCGAGAAGGTGTCCGGCCAGTCGCTGGCCGAGGAGATGCAGGACCGCATCCTCGGGCCGCTCGGGCTGACCGGCACGGTGGTGCCGGGCGCCTCGCCGGAGATCCCGGCGCCGCACGCCCACGGCTACTACCGCTACGAGGAGGCCGGCGAGTGGAAGCTGGTCGACGTCACCCGGATGAACCCGTCCTGGATCTCGGCGGCGGGCGACATGATCTCCACCACCAAGGACCTGCACACCTTCATCGCCGCGCTGACCGGCGGCAAGCTCCTGCCCGCCGAGCTGCTGGCGGAGATGTACGAGGCGTACCCGCAGATCGGTTACGGGCTCGGGGTGTTCGTGCAGCAGACCGAGTGCGGTGACACCGTCATCACGCACAACGGCGGCTTCTTCGGCTGGGGCGCGCTGATGTACGGCTCGCCCGACGGCCGCACCACGCTGACCGCCTCGCTGACCACCGGCGACGCCGAGCTCGACTTCATCGCCACCGCCCAGGCCTTCCAGGCGGCCCAGCAGAAGCTGGTCAACCTGGCCTTCTGCGCCGGCCAGGCCGAGCCGGCGGCGTGAGCGGGGTCCACGGCAGCCTGGCGGAAAGGTCCTCCCCGATCGTCGGGGAGGGCCTTTTCGCATGCCGTACCGCATGTGGTCGTCACTGCGGGGGTTCGGCACAATTGCTCAGATGAAAGTCGGATTGCTTGGACCGTTCGAGGTCAGGAACCACGACGGGGCCGTGGTGGAGGTTCCGGGGATCCGGCTGCGCGCGCTGCTGGCGGCGCTGGCTCTCGAAGCCGGTCGGATCGTCACCAGGTCGAGGCTGGTGGACTGGATCTGGGGCGAACGCCCGCCCGCGGACGAGGTGAACGCGCTGCAGGCGCTGGTGTCCAGGTTGCGGCGGGTGTTGCCGGACGGGGTGATCGAGGCCGACGCCGGGGGCTACCGGCTGGCCGTACCGCCGGACGACGTGGACGTGATCCGGTTCGAGCGCCTGGTGAGCAAGGCCAGGACGGCAGAGCCGGGGGAGCGGGCGGAGCTGCTGCACGCGGCGCTGGGGCTGTGGCGCGGTTCGGCCATGAGCGATCTCGTCCTCCAGGACAGTGAGGTGTTCGACGCCGCGGTCGGGCGGCTGGAGGAGCTCCATCTCGCCGCGCTCGGCGATCGGGTGGACGCCGACATCCGGCTGGGCCGCGGTTCTGAGATGGTGTCCGAGCTGACCGAGCTGGTCGCGAGCTACCCGCTGCGCGAGGGGTTCGTCGCGGCCCTGATGCGGGCGCTGGCCGAGGCGGGACGCGGGAACGAGGCGCTGACGCTGTTCCAGCGGACCCGCGAGCGGCTCGCCGACGAACTGGGCGCCGACCCGTCGGCCGAGCTCACCGCCCTGCACACCGCACTGCTGCGGGGCGAGCTGGGCGAGCGGACGGAACACCGCAGGACGAACCTGCGCGCCGAGCTGACCAGTTTCGTCGGCAAGGACGGCGACGTCGGCGCGGTCGCCGGGCTGGTCATCAACCACCGGCTGGTCACCCTGACCGGAGCGGGCGGCTCCGGCAAGACCAGGCTGGCCACCGAGACCGCGCGGATGGTGCTCTCCGAGCTGCCGGACGGGGCGTGGCTAATCGAGCTGGCCTCGGTGCAGGCGGGCGGCGACCTGGCCCAGGCCGCGCTGACCGCGCTCGGGCTGCGCGACCAGGCACTGCTCGGCGGCGCACGCGGCGGCGAGCCCATGGATCAACTGATCACCGCGCTGCGCGAGCGCACGATCCTGCTGGTCCTGGACAACTGCGAGCACATGATCGAGGCGGCCGCGGCGTTCGCGGACCGGCTGCTGGGCGAGTGCCGGCGGTTGCGGATCCTGGCCACGAGCCGGGAGCCGCTGGGCATCACCGGCGAGGTGTTGTGGCAGGTCGAGCCGCTCGTGCTGCCCTCGACCGGCGCCGGGGCGGAGGAGATCGGGAGCTCGCCCGCGGTACGGCTGCTGCGCGACCGGGCGGAGCTGGTGCGCAAGGACCTCGGCTCGGACCCGGCCGCGCTGGCCGCCATGGCGCGGATCTGCCGGGCGCTGGACGGCATGCCGCTGGCCATCGAGCTGGCCGCGGCCCGGCTGCGCAGCATGTCGGTCGAGCAACTGGCCCGCCGGCTGGACGACCGGTTCCGCCTGCTCACCGGCGGCAGCCGTACGGCACTGCCGCGGCACAAGACGTTGCGCGCGGTCGTGGACTGGAGCTGGGACCTGTTGACCGAGGCCGAGCGCGGTGTGCTGCGCAGGTTGTCGGTCTTCTCCGGCGGCGCGAGCCTGGAGGCGGCCGAGCGGGTGTGCGGGGAGGACGGGGAGTACGGCGGGGAGCTGGTGCTCGACGTGCTGACCACATTGATCGAGAAGTCGCTGGTGGTCGCGGGCGGCGAAGACGTGCCGCGTTACCGGATGCTCAACACCATCCGGGAGTACGCCGCCGGGCGGCTGGAGGAGGCGGGGGAGAGCGAGCGGATCCGCCGGGCGCACCTGGCCTACTTCACCGAGCTGGCCGAGACGGCCGACCCGCACCTGCGCCGGGCCGAGCAACTGACGTGGCTGGCCGTGCTCGACGCCGAGCGCGACAACCTCAGCGCGGCCGCGCGCTGGGCGATCGCCGAGGGCTCGGCCGAGGAGGCGATGCGGCTGGTGGGAGCGGCCGGCTGGTACTGGTACCTGAGCGGCTCCCGCGCCGAGGGCATGGAGTTGTGCGTCCAGGCGGCCTCGCTGGAGGGCGAGGTTCCCGACGAGGTGCGCGCCCTGGCGTACACGCTCGTGGCGATCTTCATCACCGCCGGGCCCGGCCGTGACCAGTACCAGGCCGAGGAGTGGATCCTCGCGGCCCCCCGGTACACGCGGCCCGGGTACCGCAACCCGCTGCTTGGCTTCGTCGCGCCGCTGGAGCGGATGGTGCGCGAGCCCACGAACTTCCTGCCCGCCTTCGACCCGCTGGTGGCCGACGACGATCCGTGGGTGCGGGCGCAGGCCCGGCTCACCCGCGGGCGGTTGCGGCTCACGCTCGGCGGCGACGAGACCGACGTGGACACCGACGCCGAGACCGCGCTGGCGGAGTTCAGCGCGCTGGGTGACCGGTGGGGGACCTCGCTGGCCATGAGCTTCGTGGCCGATCGGCGGGCGATGCGGGGCGAGTTCGGCCGTGCGTGCGAGTTGCTGGCGGAGGCGACGGTGGCGGTGGTCGAGGTCGGTGCGACCGGGGACGCCATCGGGCTGCTGGCGCGGCAGGCGCAGCTCTACTGGCTGCTCGGTGACGAGCGGGCCAGCGCGGCGGCCGTGGCCGAGGCGGAGCGGTACGCGGGTGACATCACGTGGCCGGACACGCTGGCCGAGCTGGAGCTCGCGCTGGCGAAGCTGGCTCGGTGGCGGGGGGAGCCGGAGCGGGTTCGCCGGCACCTGGCCGCGGTGCAGGCGTTGCTGGGTGATGCCGAGCCGAACGACATGGTCAAGGCTCGGAGCATGGACCTGCAGGGTTACCTCGCGGAGGACCTTGAGGAGGCGCGGGCGCACCGGGGCGAGGCGCTTCGGGCGGCGGAGGGGCTTGGGTATCCGCCGGTGCTGGCCGATGCGCTGGTCGGGGTCGCCGATCTTGCGTGGCGGCGGGGGCTGGACGAGCGGGCTGTCCGGCTGCTCGCGGCGGCCGAGGGGGTGCGGGGGACACCGGATCTGTCGCAGCTCGACGCGGCCAGGATGGCGGCCGAGGCGCGCGAGCGTCTCGGGGAGGACGGGTTCGCGGAGGCGATGCGGGCCGGGCGGGAGGGGGACTGGCGGGAACTGGCTGAGGCCACGCTCACCGCCTGAGGCGGCCCTATATAGGGCATGGTGATGTCGGCCGCCGGCATCGCCGAGTCCGCCCACCGGGTGGGGGTGCAGGGCGGGCTCGCGCTCACCTCGGCCACCGGCCTGGTCGGGCACGTGCTGGCCAAGGCGCCCAAGGGCGTGAAGTACGGCAAGACCGTGGCCGAGCTCGCCGACGTGGTGCTGCCGGCGCTCACCGAGTCGGTCGCCCTGCTCAAGCCGCAGGACCCGGCCGAGGCGGACAACTTCCGCGCCACGGTCCTCGTAGCCCTGGACGCCGCCGCCGGCGTCCACCAGGGCACGCCCAGCCCCACGCTGGTCGACATGGCCCGCAAGATCACCGAAGCGCTCGACGCCGCGTGACCGGAGTCGCCCCCAAAGCGGGGCGGATCCGGCACGATGGGGCCATGGAAGAGATGTTGCCTGTGATGACCCGCGCGACGGAGAAGACCGTGGACCTGGTTCGCGGCATCCGCGAGGAGCAGTTCGGCGGGCCCACCCCGTGCTCGGAGTACACCGTCAAGGAGCTGATCGGCCACCTGGAATGGGTGTCCGAGGCGTTCGAGTCGATGGCCAAGGGCGGCTCGATGGTCCCGCAGGGGGAGTACGCCGGCGACTTCCCCGAGCGGGCCCGGCGCACGCTGGCCGCCTGGTCGCGGCCCGAGGCGTGGGAGGGGACCAGCCCAGGGCTGGGCCTGCCGATGAGCACGCTCGCGCAGATGTTCCTGGTGGACATGGTCGCGCACGGCTGGGACCTGGCCAGGGCGACCGGCCAGCCGTACGAGCCGGACCCGGAGGCGGTGTCGCGCGCCTGGCTGTTCGCCGGCCAGATGGCCGAGATGGGCCGGCAGCAGGGCGCCTTCGGGCCGGCGGTGGAGGTGCCGGAGGACGCGCCCGTGTTCGACCGCCTGCTGGGCACCATCGGCCGCGACCCGTCCTGGAGACCGTAAACCGCCGCCCTAAAAACCAGGCCGTACGGCGTCAGGTTAGAAGACCGCGCTGGAAGGCCACGGCCACCGCGGCGGCCCGGTCGTTGACGCCGAGCTTGGCGTAGATGTGCAGCACGTGCGTCTTGACCGTCGCCTCGCTGATGAACAGCCGGGCGGCGGCCTCCCGGTTGGTCGTGCCCTGCGCGATCAGCCGGAGGATCTCCAGCTCCCGGGCGCTGAGCGGGTCCGCCGCCGGCGCCCGGACCTGTCCGATCAGCCGCGTGGCGACCGACGGCGACAGCACCGACTCGCCCCGGGCCGCCGCCTCGACCCCCCGGATCAGCTCGTCGCGGTGCGCGTCCTTGAGCAGGTACCCCGTCGCCCCGGCCTCGATGGCCGGCACGACGTCCCGGTCGGTGTCGTAGGTGGTCAGCACGAGCACCCGGGCCGTGCTGCCGGTCCGGGCCAGTTCCTTGATCGCGCTGACCCCGTCCATGCGCGGCATCCGCAGGTCCATCAGGATCACGTCCGGCCGCAGGGCGAGCGCGAGCTTGACCGCCTCACCGCCGTCGCCGGCCTCGCCGAGCACCTCGAAGCGGTCGTCGCCGGTGAACATGCCCCGGATGCCGTCGCGCAGGATCGGGTGGTCGTCCACGATCAGCAGCTTGATCGGCGTGCTCACGCGTCCTCCCTGGCGACCGCCGGGACGGTGGCCGAGATCGCGGTGCCGCCGCCGGGCTCCGACTCGATCTCCAGGCTCCCGGCCAGCCGCGCGACCCGCTTGCGCATCGAGGTCAGGCCGAACCCGCCGCCGTCGGCGGCCCGGTCGAGGGCGAAGCCGACTCCGTCGTCCCGGACGTCCAGGGTGACCACATCTTCCATGTACGACAAGGTAAGCCCGACCCGGCGGGCTTCGGCATGCTTGGCGACGTTCGCGAGCGCTTCCTGGGCGATCCGCAGCAAGGTCTGCTCGACCTCGGGGTGCAGCGGGCGTGCCGTACCCGTGGTGGTCATCTCCGCCGGTACGGCCTGCAACCCGGACCAGCCGGCGACCACCTCGGCCAGCGCCTCCGGCAGCGGGGCCGTCTCGAGCTGCCCCGGCCCGATGGCGTGCACCGAGCGGCGGGCCTCGGCGAGGCTGTCGCGGGCCAGCCGGGCGGCGGTGTCGAGATGTCCCTGCCACTGCGCCCCGGTCTCCTGGGCGTGCGTCGCCGCCTGGATCTGGGCGATGATCCCGGTGAGCCCCTGGGCCAGGGTGTCGTGGATCTCCTGCGCCATGCGCTGGCGCTCGTCGAGCACGCCGGCCTCGCGGGCCTGGAGGAGGAGCTGGGTGTGCAGGACCGCGTTCTCCCGCATCGCCTCTTCGAGCTGGTTCACCATGCGCTTGCGTTCGCTGCTGCGGGCCGCGGTTACGTCGCCGACCAGGCTGAACAGCGCGACGAGCGAGGTGATCGCGGCGATGAAGAACACGTGGGTGAGGATCGCGGGCAATGTCGGGGCGGGCAGCCCGCCGGTGAAGCTGGTCACGCTGATCGTCGCGGTGGCGGCGATCCCGACGAAGCGCCATCTGCCGGTCAGCAGTTGCCAGGAGGCGATGTAGCCGACGAAGGCGAAGAACCCGGCGAACCAGATGCCCTGGCTGCACAGCGCGGCGATGAGGACGATCAGCCCGGCGACGTAGACCGCGTGGTGGCGGCTGCGGCCCAGCAGGGCGATCCAGGTGGCCGCAACGGCGGCGACGCCGAGCATCAGCAGATGCTCGGCGAGCGTCCGGCCGTCGGTCAGCCAGGTGAGGGCGACCGAGACCGTGAGCAGGAGGTAGGGCACGGTGGCCTGGAGCCGTTCGAGCCGGGCCTCCTGCAGGTCGAGCGAGGTCACGTTACTCCCAGCGGAAGAGCTTGGCGGCGGCGACACTGATGACCACCGCGTACCCCGCCATGATGACCAGGGAGAGCGTGCTGGGGAAGCCACCCGCCCAGACGTCCTGGAGAGCCTGGCGGAAGGCGCCCAGCGGGGTGTATGTCCCGATTTGGGCAAGGATAGCGGGCATCTGGCTGGGCGGCTGGATCAGTCCGGCGAGGTAGGCCATCGGGAAGTAGAGCAGCACGCCGATCCCGTTGGCCGCCCGCCCGTTCGGCGCCAGCGCGGCGATGAGCAGGCCGATCGCGAACATCGCCCCGGTGCCGAGCAGGAAGGTCAGCGTGACGGCGACGGGCGCGCTGGGCAGGTTCGCGCCGAGCACCGTGCCGGCGACCGCGAGCAGCAGCCCACAGGCGGCGACGGCCAGGACGAGCTGCAGGATGAGCTGCACCGCCAGCAGCCGGGCGGGCGGCACCGGGGTGGTGGACAACCGGCGCAGGATGCCGCGCTCGCGATAGGTCGCCAGGGTGGTCGGCACCAGGTACAGGCCGACGAGGCCGACCGCGATGGACAGGGCCATGGGCACCAGCACCGTGTCACCGGGGGCGATCGAGCTCCCGAAGATCACCAGGATGAACAGCGGGATGAGCAGGGCGAACATCGAGCCGGGTTCGCGGACGAGCAGCTTGGTCTCGATGGTGGTGAGCTTGGCGAGCGCGGTCATCTTCGAAGCCTTTCGATGAAACGGGGGGAGTCAGGAGAAGGTGCGGCCGGTGAGGGCGAGGAAGGCGTCGTCCAGCGTGCGCTTGTCGATGCGCAGGTCCGAGACGAGCAGGTTGTGCCGGGCGAGCTGCGAGGTGACCGCGCTGGCGAAGTCCCCGCGGCCGGTGATGACCGTCTTGGCGCCGGTGACCTCGACTGAGGAGACCCCGGGCAGGCCGCCCAGCAGCGCCGGCAGCTCCTCGGCGGTCCCGGTCAGCAGGGTGAAGCGCATCTCGTGCTCGGCCCCGACCAGCCCGGCGGGGGTGTCGAGGGCGACCACGCGGCCCCGGTCGACGACCGCCACCCGGTCGCACAGCTCCTCGACCTCGTCCATGAAGTGGCTGACCAGCACCACGGTCACCCCGCTGTCCCGCACCTGCTTGATCAGCTCCCAGGTGGCCCGGCGCGCCTGCGGGTCGAGCCCGGTGGTCAGCTCGTCGAGAAAGGCCACCCGCGGGTCGCCCACCAGGGCCAGCGCGATGAACAGCCGCTGCTTCTGGCCGCCGGACAGCTTGCCGAAGCGGGCGTTGCGCTTGTCCTTCAGCCCCCACTGCTCCAGCAGTTCGCGCCAGTCGCGCGGCTTGGCGTAGAAGGAGGCGTACAGGTCGAGCGCCTCCCACACCTTGATGTTCTCCGGGAGCTGGGTGTGCTGGAGCTGCACGCCGATCTGCTCGCGGAGCTCGCTGCCCGCCGTACGCGGGTCGAGGCCGAGGACGCTGATCCGGCCGCTGTCGGCCCGGCGCAGGCCCTCCACGCACTCCACCGTGGTGGTCTTGCCCGCGCCGTTCGGGCCGAGGATGCCGAAGATCTCCCCGGCCTCCACCGAGAAGGTCACGCCCTCCAGGACGGACTGGGTGCCGTACTTCTTGACCAGGTCTGCGACTTCGATGACTGCCATGGCAAAAGCATCGCGTCAGAGCCCCTGCTGGCGGATCGCCCCGGCAGCTACCATTCGCCCTGGATGTGGCTGATCGCGTAATCCACCGAATGGTGGATGGCGGAACCGGGGGAGGATGCCGTCGAGAAACTGCGCGGCCTGGTGCGCGAGCGCTTCGGCACCGAGATCGCCCAGCTCGACCGGATGCGCGGCGGCAGCAAGAAGGGCGTCTACCGGCTCACCCTGGGCACCGGGGTCCTGCGGCGGGCGCGGGCCGATCTGGGTGAGGCCGCCGCTCGGGTGGAGCGTCTGGCCGCGGCGGGGGACGAGCTGGCCGCGGTGCTCGGGGACCTGGCGGACGGGATCGAGCCGCGCGCCGAGTGCGGCCTGGTCCACGGCGAGCTGGGCCCCGACCACGTGCTCGTGGACGCCGCGGGCGAGCCGGTGCTGATCGACATCGAGGGCGTGGTCCCCTTCGACGTCGAATGGGAGCACGTCTTCCTGCGCATCCGCTTCGGCGAGCACTACCCGGCGCTCGCGGTGCCCGGCCTCGACGAGCGGCGGTTGCGGTTCTACCGGCTGGCGCAGCATCTCTCCCTGGTCGCCGGGCCGTTGCGGCTGCTCGACGGGGACTTTCCCGACCGGGCGTTCATGGCCGGGATCGCCGAGCATCACACCGGCCAAGCCCTGGCCGTGCTCACACCCGGCGGGCCGTCCTGGTAGGACGGAAGGCGTGACGACGACTGTGGACGAGCTGGCGAGGCGCTTCGAGGACGACCGGGCGCACCTGCGGGCGGTGGCCTACCGGATGCTCGGCTCGCTTGCCGAGGCCGAGGACGCCGTCCAGGAGGCGTGGTTCCGGCTGAGCCGTACCGATGTGAGCGAGGTCGGCAACCTGACCGGCTGGCTGACGACGGTGGTCGGGCGGATCTGCCTCGACCTGCTGCGGGCGCGGGCGGCGCGGCCCGAGGAGGTCGGCGAGGCGCACGTGCCGGACCCGGTGGTCAGCCCGGTGGACGGGGCGGACCCCGAGCACGAGGCCCTGGTGCGGGACGCGGTGGGCCTGGCGCTGCTGGTCGTCCTGGAGGAGCTGGCGCCCGCCGAGCGGCTGGCGTTCGTGCTGCACGACATGTTCGGGATGCCGTTCGAGGAGATCGCGCCGATCGTGGAGCGCAACCCGGCCGCCACCCGGCAGCTCGCCAGCCGGGCCAGGCGGCGGGTACGGCAGGCGCGCGTGGTGCCGGACGCGGATCTCGCCCTGCAGCGCGAGGTCGTGGAGGCCTTCATGGCCGCCTCCCGGGAGGGCGACTTCGACGCGCTGGTCGAGCTGCTCGACCCGGAGGTCGTGTTGCGCGCCGACTACGGCGCCGAGCCGGTGGGCGCCTCCAAGTGGGTGCGCGGTGCCCACCAGGTCGCCGCCACGGCGCTCACCTTCCGCCGCCTGGCCGCCTACCAGCGGCTCGCGCTGGTCAACGGCGGGCTGGGGCTGGTGTCGTTGCCCGGCGGCAAGCCGTTCGCGGTGCTGGGGTTCACCGTGGTGGACGGCCGGATCGTGGAGATCGACGTCCTGGCCGACCCGGCGCGGATGGCCGTGCTCGCCCTCCCCGACCTCGGCTGACCCGGGGCCATCAATGTGCACGGTCATCAAATTTTTCACTTGTCCACCAGCTTTTTCCTGCCCAGAGCTCCCGCAAAGCCACCTCGGAGTGCTTAACTCTTAGGAAGGTTTCCTTTTAATTCCTGCTCACCCCCCAGGAGTTGAAGTGCGCAAAACCATGTTCGCCGCCACTGCGGCGGCGACTGGAGCCCTGGTCCTGCTTCCGGCCAGTGCAGCCAACGCCCACGGCACGATGTCCAATCCGCCCAGCAGGGTCTACGTCTGCAAGAACGAAGGCCCTGAGACGCCCAAGTCCGCCGCCTGCAAGGCCGCGGTGGCCGCGGGCGGCACCCAGGCCTATTACGACTGGAACGAGGTCTCCCTGCTCGAAGCGGGCGGCCGGCACCGCGAGCTCATCCCCGACGGCAAGCTGTGCAGCGCCGGGCGCGAGAAGTACCGTGGGCTCGACCTGCAGCGAGCCGACTGGCCCGCCACCAGCGTGCGCCCCGGCGCGTTCACGCTGACCTACCACGCCACCGCGCCGCACTCGGCGAGCAACTTCGAGTTCTACATCACCCGCGACGGCTGGAACCCCACCATGCCGCTGCGCTGGTCGGACCTGGTGCACATCCGCACCTTCAACGCCCAGAACCCGACGACCTTCACCAACTGGACGATCAACCTGCCGCAGCGCTCCGGCCGGCACATCCTGTACTCGATCTGGCAGCGCGTCGTGGGCAGCAACGAGGCCTTCTACACCTGCTCCGACGTGGACTTCGGCGGCCCGACCCCGACCTCCAGCCCCACGCCGACCCCCACCTCCAGCCCGACGTCGAGCCCCACGCCGAGCCCGACCACCAGCCCCACGCAGCCCGGCGGCACCTGGAAGTCCGGCACCGCCTACCGCCAGGGTGACCGCGTCAGCTACAACGGGTCGACCTACGAGTGCCTTCAGCCGCATACTGCCATCCAAGGCTGGGAACCCCCCAACGTTCCCGCGTTGTGGCGAAGGGTCTGATGAGACGTCTAACCGTGGCCGTCCTGCTGCTGCCGGCTCTGCTCGGCGGCTGCGGGACGGCCCAGCCCGCGGCCGAGCCGGTCAACGCCGACGACGTCATGTTCCTGCAGATGATGATCCCGCACCACCGGCAGGGCCTGGAGATCGTCAAGCTGGCCCGCGACCGCGGCAAGCACCCCGAGCTCAAGACCCTCGCGGCGGCCATCGAGACCACCCAGGGCGACGAGATCGCGAACATGAGCGCCTGGCTGCACGACTGGGACCAGCCGCTGGCCGCCCCCACCGACGCGCACGCCGGGCACGACGTGCCCGAGACCGACCTGCGGCAGATCACCGCGCTGCGCAAGTCGAAGACCTTCGACCGCGACTTCCTCCTGCTCCTCATCGCCCACCAGGACGACGCCGTGCAACTCGCCCTCAAGGAGGGGTACGGCGGAGCCAACCCCAAGGTGAAGGCGTGGGCCAAGCAGGTCGAGAAGTCCCGCCTGCAGCAGATCCAGATCATGAAGGGCCTGCTGGAGCAGATGTCCTGACCTCCCCGGCGCGAGGTGGCGGGTTCCCCCGCACGGGGGAACCGCAGACCCGCCCGCCGGTCGTAGCGTCGGCGGACATGACCCCACCGCTTCCCGCCCGCCCCTGGCCGGCGTGGCTGCTGGCCCTGCTGTTCCTCGGCTACGCGGCAGGCAAGGCCGTCTTCGCCGTGCAGGGCCGTCTGGGCTTTCCCGGCGGGCCGCCGGTTTCGGCGGAGGAGGCGGCCGCCTACTTCCTGGAGCCGGGACCGGCGCAGGGGCTCGCCGCGCTCTCCGGCCTGCTGGGGGCCTGCGTGGTGCTGGCGACGGTCACCCCGCCGGGCCGCCGGATCCCTCGCCGGGTGCTGCTCGCCGCGCTCGGGGTGCTGGCCCTGGCGACCGGCGGCGGCGCGGGCATCATGATTCTCGACGGATTCCTCGGCCTGGGCGTCGGCTGGCGCTGGTACCACGGCCTCCTCGGCGTGGTGGTGCTCGCCCTGCTGGTCGAAACGGTGCGGAGATACGTGCGCAAGGTCCCCGTGCGTACTATCCAAATCGGTACATAATGGTTGCCCATGGCGCAAGAATCCGAGGACAAGCAGGTCAAGCCCGCCGAGCCGAGCGACAACCTGGTCACCACGCGGCACACCCTCCCGACCGGCGCGGCCTACACCGCGACCACCGGAACCTACGTGTTGCGCGAGGAATCGTTCACCGACGGCAAATTCGACGGGCTGAAGGCCAAGGCGGAGGTCTTCGTCACCTCCTACACCCTGGACGGCGCCGACTCCAAGACCCGGCCGGTCACCTTCGCCTTCAACGGCGGGCCGGGATCCTCCAGCGTCTGGCTGCACCTGGGCGTGCTCGGGCCCCGGCGGATCGTCATGGGCGACGCGGGGAGCCTGCTGCCTCCGCCGTACGGGCTGGCCGACAACGCCGAGACGCTGCTGCTGGAGAGCGACCTGGTCTTCATCGACCCGGTCTCCACCGGCTACTCCCGCGCGGCCGAGGGCGAGCAGGCCGAGCCGTACCACGGGTTCACCGGCGACCTGGAGTCGGTCGGCGAGATCATCCGGCTGTGGACGACGCGGAACGGGCGCTGGATGTCGCCGAAGTTCCTGGCCGGTGAGTCCTACGGCACGCTCCGCGCCGCGGCGCTCGCCGAGTACCTGCAGACCCGGTACTCGATGTACCTCAACGGCCTGATGCTGATCTCCAGCGTGCTGGACATGGGCACGATCGACTTCACCCCCGGCAACGACCGCCCCTACGCGCTCTTCCTGCCGACGTATGCGGCCATCGCGCACTACCACGGCCTGCACGGCGACCGCGAGCTCGCCGACGTGCTGCGCGAGGCCGAGGAGTACGCCGAGCGCGACTACCTGTGGGCGCTGGCGCGCGGCACGCGGCTGAGCGCCGAGGAGCGGGCCGCCGCGGTCGCCAAGGTGGCCTCCCTGTCGGGGCTGTCGGAGGACTACGTCGACCGGGTGAACCTGCGCATCGAGCACATCCGCTTCTTCACCGAGCTGCTGCGCGACCGGCGCAGGACCGTCGGCCGGCTCGACGGCCGCTTCACCGGCTGGGACGACGACTCCGGCCGCGAGCACTTCAGCTACGACCCCAGCATGAGCGCGATCATGGGGCCGTACAGCGCGGCGCTCAACCACTACCTGCACACCGAGCTGGGCTACTCCAACGACCTGCCGTACGAGATCCTCACCGGGCGGGTGCGGCCCTGGTCGTACAAGGAGTTCGAGAACGCGCACGTCTTCGTGGCCGACAAGCTCGGCGCGGCGATGCGGCACAACCCGCACCTGCGGGTGCACGTCGCCTGCGGCTACCACGACGGCGCCACGCCGTACTTCGCCGCCGAGGAGACCTTCGCGCGGTTGCCCATCCCGGCGGAGCTGGCGGGCAACATCGAGTTCAAGTACTACGAGGCCGGACACATGATGTACGTCCACGAGGACAGCCGCCTCCAGCAGTCGGCCGACCTCGCCGCCTTCGTCCGGGCGGGCCGTCCCGAGGTCAGCGCCTGACCGAGCGGAGCACGACGAACTTGGGGTCGCCCGCGACGACCTCGCAGTTGCCGAACAGGCGGCGCAGCTTGACGTGGTAGCCGAGGTGCCGGTTGCCCACGACCCAGAGCTCGCCGCCCCGGCGCAGGGCCGCGCGGGCGCCGGTGAACATGCGCCAGGCGGTGCCGTCGGTGACGCCGCGGTGGCTGTGGAAGGGCGGGTTGTTCAGCACGAAGTCCACCGAGCCGGGTGGGAAGCCGGACAGCCCGTCACCGACCACGAACTCGGCCTTGCCGTCGCAGTTGTCGCGGAAGGTCGCCTCGGCGGAGGCGACCGCCTGGTAGGACTCGTCGAGGAAGAGCACCTCCTCGGGCGTCCCGGACAGCGCGGCGGCCAGGCCCACCACGCCGTTGCCGCAGCCGAGGTCGACGACGCGGCCGCCGTCGATCCGCGGCAGGTGCTTGAGGAAGAAGCGGGTGCCGAGGTCGAGGCGGTCGGCGCAGAAGATGCCCGCGTGGTTGGTGACCGTACGCCCGGACAGCACGCCGACGTCGTCCGGCAGCGCGTAGCGCAACGGCCACGGGTTGGCCAGCCGGGGGAGCGCCGGGTCGGGGGTGCAGTGGATCAGCCGCGCCTTGCGCTCGGCGAGCGAGGTCCTGGTGGGACCGAGGATGCGCTCGAACAGCCGCAGCGTCGAGGTGTGGATCTCGGTGACCATGCCGGTGCCCATGATCAGCGTGTCCGCGTGCACCGCCGGGGCCAGCCGGGTGAGCTGGTCCTCCAGCAGCGCGAGGCTCTTGGGCACCCGCACCAGCAGCGCGTCGATGCGCTCGGGCGGCGTGTCGCGGGTGGACAGCAGCCGGACGGCGCCCTGGTCGAGGCCGTTGCGGTCGAGGTTGGCGAGCGTGGCCTGCTGGGTGAGGAACGAGTCGGTGATCTGGGTGAGCGGCCCTTGCGCGGCGAGCGCCGTCGCCAGGGCGCCCCAGCGGTCGCCCACGACGGTCGGCGCGGTGACCGGGGGCAGCTCGCGCAGGAGGTACTCGTCGGCCGCGTCCCAGGCGCGCAACTGCTCGCGGGGGTGGTCGGGGAAGCGCCTGAGCTCGAACTCGTTCATCGGTCCCGAGGGTACCCCGCCACACTCACCCCGCCGGACTTGCCGGGCTTCGCGGCCCGGGGCCGATAGCGTCGCTGACATGCAGATTCTCGTCATCGGCGCAACAGGAATGATCGGCTCGCGGGTGGTCGCGGAGGCGCTGCGGCGCGGGCACCGGGTCACCGGAGCGACGCGCAGCGGCGCGGACGGCACGAAGGTCGTCCAGGCCTCCGACCCGAAGGCCGTCGCCGAACTCGCCAAGGGACACGACGCGGTGGTGATGGCGGTCTCGCCGCCGCGCGACGGCTCGGAGCCGGTCGGCCCCTTCCTGGCCGACGGCCGCGGCGTGCTCACCGGCACGCACGACGCCCGGGTCGGCCGGCTGGTGATCGTCGGCGGCGCGGGCAGCCTGGAGGTGGCTCCGGGGCTGCCGCTGATGGACACCCCCGACTTCCCGCCCGCCTACCGGGGCGAGGCCCTGGCGCAGGCCGCGCTCCTGGACGAGGTGCGCAAGGAGACCAACCTCGACTGGACCTACCTGTCCCCGGCCCCGGAGATCGGGCCCGGCGAGCGCACCGGCGCCTACCGGCTCGGCGGCGACCAGCTCATGACCGGCGCCTCCGGCAAGAGCTTCATCAGCGCGGAGGACTACGCGGTCGCGCTGGTCGACATCCTGGAGAAGGACCTGGGGGTGCGCCAGCGCGTCTCAGTGGTCGGCTAGCGAACGGGGGGCGGAGGTCGCACCACTACAGTGAGCCGCGTGAATTTCATGGGATTGGTAGTCGGTGCGACTTTCGGCCTGGTTTTCGTGCTGGTGAACGCCGGCGAGCCGTTGCCGTTCTGGCTCGCCACGGCGCTGCAGATCCTGGCGATCGTCGGCTATCTGGCGATGTTCGTCCTGGGCCAGCTCGGCTTGAAGAAGCACGGCCGTCCCGAGGCCGACCCGGCCGGCCGGCAGTCGTACGGCAAGGGGTTCTGGATCACCGTCGTGATCGAGTTCGCGCTCATCTTCGGCGGCCTCTACGCGCGCGCCCAGACCGACCTGCCGCCCGAGACGAACGTGGCCTGGATCGCCCTGGTCGTGGGCCTGCACTTCGTCGTCTTCTGGAAGATCGGCTGGGACTTCGTCATCGCCATCCCGGGCTTCATCCTCACCGCCCTCGGCCTGATCGGCCTGGTCATGGTCTTCACCCCCGCGCTCGCCTGGACGCCGATCGTCAGCGGCGTGCTGGCCGGCGTCGTCCTGCTCGGCGGCACCCTGTCGGCGGTGGCCGACCACTACCGCACCGGGCGATAAATGGGATGACCCTCCCCTCGACAGCCGGGTAACCTGCGCGGGGACCTGGGGAGGGAATTCACAATGGGCCACGTCGAGGTGGGTCATCTGACCTACGTGCTGCCCGACGGCCGTCCGCTGCTCAACGACGTCTCCTTCCGCATCGGCGAGGGCGTCAAGGCGGCACTCGTCGGACCCAACGGGGCGGGCAAGACCACGCTCATGCGCCTCATCGCCGGCGACCTGCAGCCGGTGGAGGGCAGCGTGGCCAGCTCGGGCGGGCTCGGCGTGATGCGCCAGTTCATCGGCTCGGTGCGCGACGGCTCCACCGTGCACGACCTGCTGCTCAGCGTGGCCCCTCCCGCGGTACGGCAGGCGGCCGAGCGGCTGGAGCGGGCCGAGCTGGCGATGATGGAGCGCGAGGACGAGAAGACCCAGGTGCGCTACGCCCAGGCGATCAGCGACTACACCGACGCCGGGGGCTACGACATCGAGGTGCTCTGGGACACCTGCACGGTGGCCGCGCTCGGCGTGCCGTACGATCGCGTGAAATATCGGGACGTGTCGACGCTGTCGGGCGGCGAGCAGAAGCGCCTGGTCCTGGAGGCCCTGCTCCGCGGCCCCGACCAGACCCTGCTGCTCGACGAGCCGGACAACTACCTCGACGTCCCCGGCAAGATCTGGCTGGAGCAGGCGCTCAAGGAGACCCCCAAGACCGTGCTGCTGGTCAGCCACGACCGGCAACTGCTGGCCAACGCCGCCGACCGCATCGTCACCGTCGAGTCCGGGAACATCTGGATCCACGGCGGCGGCTTCGGCACCTACGTCGCCGCCCGCAAGGCCCGCAACGAGCGCCTCGACGAGCTGCGCCGCCGCTGGGACGAGGAGCACGCCAAGCTCAAGGCCCTGGTCAACATGCTCAAGAACAAGGCCAGGTACAACGACGGCATGGCCCCGGCCTACCACGCCGCCCAGACCCGGCTGCGCAAGTTCGAGGAGGCCGGCCCGCCCGAGGTCGCGCCCAAGGACCAGCTCATCTCCATGCGCCTCAAGGGCGGCCGCACCGGCAAGCGCGCGGTCATCTGCGAGCGCCTGGAGCTCACCGGCCTGATGAAGCCCTTCGACCTGGAGATCTGGTACGGCGAGCGGATCGCCGTGCTCGGCTCCAACGGCTCGGGCAAGTCGCACTTCCTGCGGCTGATCGCCGGCGAGCCGGTCAACCACACCGGCGTCGCCCGGCTCGGCGCCCGCGTCGTGCCCGGCCACTTCGCGCAGACGCACTCCCGTCCCGACCTGCTCGGCCGCACGCCGTGCGAGATCGTGATGACCGAGCACGCCCGGCTCAAGAACGAGGCGATGAAGACGCTGGCCCGCTACGAGCTCGCCGGGCGGGTGGCCGAGCAGCGCTTCGAGACGTTGTCGGGCGGCCAGCAGGCGCGGCTGCAGATCCTGCTCCTGGAGCTGTCCGGCGCCACGTTGCTCCTGCTCGACGAGCCGACCGACAACCTCGACCTGGCCAGTGCCGAGGCGCTCCAGGAGGGCCTCGACGCCTTCGACGGCACCGTCGTGGCCGTGACGCACGACCGCTGGTTCGCCGAGGACTTCGACCGGTATCTGGTGTTCGGGGCGGACGGCAAGGTGTACGAAGCGCCCGAACCCGTATGGGACGAGAGCAGAGTGGTGCGAGCCCGTTAAAGAGTTGGTACGGCAGGCGCGTGTCCCGCGCTTGCCGTACCAAGAAAGCGGCTACTACCGAATACGTGCGTATCACCGTCCTTGCCCTGGGCCTGCTGTGCCTCGCCGGGTGTTCCACCGGCACCGAGCCGGCGCCCGTCCAGCTCAAGCCGCTCGCCCTCGCCGAGCAGGCCTCGACAGTCGTGAAATCGGGCGACGGTTACGTCGTCAACTGGGCCGGAGTGCTCAGCAACGCCAACCCGTGGCACTTCGGCGAGCACGTCGTGGCCACCGTGGTCGGCCGGGACGCCAAGGGCGCCGAGGTGGTCCGGATGGACCAGCCGCTCGACGCCGTGCCCCCGGGCGGCAAGCTGGCCTTCACCGGCCAGGCGACCGCCGCCGCCAAGCCGGAGAAGGTGAGCATCGAGTACGGCCAGGCGCAGTGGCGGCCGGCCGGGCGCATCGTCTCGTCGTTCAAGGCCTTCCCGGCCTCGCGCGTCCAGACGCTCAAGCAGAAGGACGGCAGCTACCTGATCACCGGCGCGGTGGCCAACCCCTACCGCACCCCGGCGGGCAGCCTCGTCGTCAGCGCGCTGGTGCGCGACAGCGCCGGCAAGCTGCTGGGCGGCGGGAGCACCTTCGTCGACAACGTGAAGGCGGGCTACACACCGCGCTTCCTGCTCACCATCGAGGGGTTGAAGGACCCGGCGGCGGTGGCCAAGACCGAGGTCGTGGTGCGCACCTGGGGCTCGACCGGCCGGCCGTACGAGGAGCTGGCGCTGGGCGGCGCGGTGCCGGTGCACACGGTCAAGCCGACGACCGAACCGTTCCTGCGCGACCGGGGACGTCAGCCTCTTCCGACGGATCAGTAAGCACGTGACGGCGCGGCAATTCGCCAGCAAATAGCCTGATAAATCAGGCATTTGAATGGTGTGATTGACGCGCCGTACAAATTGCCGACCTCTTTTGTCATTGGCGGAGAAAACGTAGAACTGCAAGTTACCGATCCATTACCGTCTGTCGCATGAATGACCGCGTCCTGGTCGAGGCCCTCCGCTCCCGCGACCCGGGAGCCCTCGCCGCGCTCTACGACTCCCACGCCGAAGGCGTCTACAGCTATTGCTGGTCCCTCCTGCTCAGCGGCGACAGCGCCCAGGTGGCCCTGCGCGACACCCTGATCGCCGCCGAGGCGCACATCGCCAGGCTCGCCGATCCCGACCGGCTCCGGCCGTGGCTGTACGCGCTGGCCCGCGTCGAATGCCTGCGCCGCCGCCAGGCGGTGCCACCGGACCGCGAGGCCGAGGAGCCGCCGGAGCTCGACGACCCTGAGGACGCCGACCTGCGGGTCATGGCCTGGAACGCGGTCCGCAGCCTGGCCCCGGAGGACCGGGAGATCCTGGAGCTGACCGCCACGCACCGGCTGCCGATCACCGAGGTCGCCGCCGTCCTCGGCATCGGGCTGCGCCGCCTGGACGAGGACCTCGACGAGGCCCGCGAGCGGCTCAGGGACGCGATCACCGCCGAGATCCTGGCCCGCAAGGGCCCCTACGACTGCCCGCGCCGCGCGGTGCTCCTCACCGGGTTCGCCGGTGAGCTCACGCCCGAGATGCGCGACCACCTCGTCCGCCACCTGGCCCGGTGCACGCTGTGCGCGCCCCACCGGCTGCGCCAGGTCTCCGCCGCCCGCGTCTTCGAGCTGCTGCCCGGCATGTGGCTGCCCGAGTCGCTGCGGGTGCGCGTGCTGAGCTGCTTCGTCGACCCCGAGCTCGTGCCCTACCGCCGCTACGTGGCGCGCCGTTCGGCCGCCCTGGACGCCGCCGGATTTCCCGGCGCGGACGGAGGGCGGGCTCGGCGGTGGACTCAGGCGCTGGTGGGCTCGCTGGCGGGCGTCGCGGCGCTGATCGCCATCGTGGGCGTCTTCCACTACTTCGGGGCCGAGCCGCGTGCCCTGCCCGGGGTGGCCGGGGGCGCGTTGTCGCCGATCGGGGAGTCGCCCGGCATCCTGCTGCCGTGGCAGCCCGACCCGCTGGACACCGCGCTGCACGTCGAGCCGCTGCCCGACAGCCGCGACACCCGCCCGCTGGGACCCGGCGGACCGGGCGGACCTGGCGGGCTCGGCGGACCGGGCGGGCCGGTCGTGCCCGTGGCCGGGCCGGGGGCGCGGGCGCCGATCCCGCCCGTCGCGCCGCCCACGGTCCGTCCGGCGCCGACCGCCCGGCCCACCGGCCCGGCTCCCAGGCCGCAGCCCACGACCGCGCCGGCCCAGGGCGAGCCCGGACGGGCGCCCGGCCGCGACCACCACGGCGGCTCCACCCGCACGCCCTGCCCGCCCAAGAAACCCGCCCCCAAGCCCCCCGCCGACCGCCCGACCGACAAGCCCACGAGCAAGCCGACCGACCAGCCCACGGTCAAGCCTTCGGACCCGCCCCAGACCCCCACCCCGGCGCCCAGCAATCCCCCTGGCACGACCGAGCCGCCCGCCTCCACCCCCGAGCCGTCGAGCACGTGACCTCGGGCGCCGCCTTCGAGGTCCGGCTCGACCCGCAGCTCGGCGCCCGGGTCTGCCCCGGCGAGCTGCCGCCCGCCCTGGCCGCGCTGGTCCCGCGCAGCCAGCGGGCCGACTGGCCGACCTGGCTCGACCCCGGCCCGCGCATGCTCCGCGACGTGCTGGAACTGGCCCGGCTGCAGACCGCGCGCGGCCTGGCCGTACTGTCCTGGCTGGCCGGGGCCGAGACCCCGGCCGACCTCGGCTGGCTCTGGGCCACCCGGCGGCTCACCGGCCCGCGCCAGGAACGCATGTACGGCGCCGCCGCGGCCGTCCCCGACCCCGTGCTCGGCCTGGTCCTGGCCAACTGGACCTGGGCGCTCGACACCCGGCACGGCGGCCGGGTGATCGCCCCCTACCTCGCCGCGACCGCCTACCCCGGCGACGGCCACCAGGCCGCGCACGCCGCCATGACCCTGCTGCAGACCTACGACCGCCACCCCGAGGTGCGTGCCGCGGTCGCCGCCGCCTGGGCGACCGCCAAGGTCGGCACCGACTGGTGCAAGGCCGCCGAACTCCGCGCGGCCTACGGAAGTCCGACCCCGGTCTTCACCTACCCCCGTGGGGCGATCCCGCCGCCGATAGGCGTACGACCCTGGATCGAACGCCTTTTTCGCCTGCGATGATTACAGTGTGTAGTGGTTCAGGTGTGCTCTGTGTGACGAGTGGGCACAGTGAGTCCATGAGCCCGATCCGAGCTGGACTTTTGGCTGCGTGCCTGCTCGTGACGGTCTGCCCCCCGGCCGTTGCCGAGCCCGGCCCATCCGCTGACGACGTCGCCGACGCCCGGCGGGAGGTGCGCAGCCGTACCCGAGACCTGGGGGCGGTCAACGCGCGCCTGGCCGCCGCCCGCGCCCGCCTCGACGCGCTCGCCACCACCGCCGGGCGGCTGGTGGAGGCCTACAACGGGGAGAAGGTACGGCTGGCCCGGGCCGAACAGGCCCACCGCGACGCCCTCACCCGGCTGTCGGCCGCCGAGACCGCGATGGAGGCGGCCCGCGTCGAGGCGGCCCGGCTCGCGGGGGAGCTGTACGGCGGCGCAGACGTGAACCGCCCCTTCGTCGGGATGATCAACACCGACGGCTACCTGCACCGGGTCAGCGTGCTGCAGCAGATCGGCGGCGAGCGCGGCATGGTGCTGGTCCGCATGCGCGACAGCCGGCTCGTCGCCCAGGTGCTGCGCGAGGAGGCCGAACGCGCCCGGCGCGAGCAGCAGGCCGCGGCCGAACGTGCCGCGGCGGCCCAGCAGGCGGCCGAACGCGCGGTCGCCGAGCAGCTCAAGGAGACCGCGGCGCTCAAGGAGGAGCGGGAGGAGCTCGAGAGCGAGCTCGACGCCGCCCGCAGCGAGGCCGAACGCCTCGAACGCCGCAGGGCGGAGACTCTGGAACGGTCCAGTTTCGGCTACGTGTCGCTGGCCAGCGGTTCGGCGCGCGGGGACCTGGCCGCCAACTGGGCGCTCAGCCAGCTCGGCAAGCCGTACGTGTGGGCCGCCGACGGCCCGTCCAGCTACGACTGTTCGGGCCTGACGATGCGGGCGTGGGAGCGGGTGGGCGTCCGGCTCGACCACTGGACGGGCACCCAGTGGACCTCGGGGCCGCACGTGCCGCTCAACCAGCTCCGCCGGGGCGACCTGCTGTTCTTCGGCTACGTCAGCCGTGACCCCGGCACCATCCACCACGTGGGGATGTACATCGGCAAGGGCCTCATGGTGCACGCGCCGCAGACCGGGGACGTGGTCCGCGTCGCCTCGATGTGGCGACGCGACCTCGTCGGCGCCACCAGGCCGGCCGGTTAGGGCCGGCCCGGCGGGACCGGTGGACTAGTGGTGGCCGTGGCCGCCCTGGTCCTTGAGCCGCTGGAAGGAGCGCACGACCTCGGCCTCGGCCTCGACCCGGCCGACCCAGTTGGCGCCCTCGACCGACTTGCCCGGCTCCAGGTCCTTGTAGACCTCGAAGAAGTGCTGGATCTCCAGCCGGTCGAACTCCGGGACGTGATGGATGTCGCGGATGTGCTCCATGCGCGGGTCGGTGGCCGGGACGCACAGGACCTTGTCGTCGCCGCCCGCCTCGTCGGTCATCCGGAACATGCCGACCGCGCGGCAGGTGATGTAACAACCCGGGAAGGTCGGCTCCTGGAGCAGGACAAGTGCGTCCAGAGGGTCGCCGTCCTCACCGAGGGTGTTCTCGATGAAGCCGTAGTCTGCGGGGTACTGCGTGGAGGTGAACAGCAGCCGGTCAAGCCTGATCTTGCCGGTTTCGTGGTCCACTTCGTACTTGTTCCGTTGCCCCTTCGGAATCTCAACGACAACGTCGAACTCCACGGCGGTTCCTCCGCTTCACACCCGGACGGGCGTTAATGTCTCATAGGCGAATACGTACTTGGGAGAGATAGATGCGCGAGCGGTGGTTGGCACTCGCCACACTCGCCATGCTCCAGGTCGCGACCCTCGGCGCGGGCGCTTACGCGATCGCGAACGACGGTTTCAACCTGGACGCGATGACGAAACCGGCAACCCGGACCGAGCCGGTCGCCGAACCCCCCGTCGCACCCGTCATCACCTCCGGACCCGTGCTGGCCACAGGCGGTGACGGAACTCTCCCGACTAAGAGTACTTTGGCCAGCGAACTCACCGGCGCGCTGGGTGACAAAGCCCTGGGTCCCCACGTCGGAGCGGTCGTCATCGACGTCGCGACGGGGGAACGACTCTACGCCGCCAACGCCGACGAGGGCGTCATTCCCGCCTCGACAACCAAGATCGTAACGGGTGCCGCCGCGCTCGCCTCCCTCGGGCCCGACACCCGCCTCACCACCCGCGTCGTCCAGGGCCGCACCGCGAACACGATCGTCCTGGTCGGCGGCGGCGACCCGACGCTGGCCGGCCCGTCGGCCAAATCCTCGGGCGCCTACCCGCGCCCGGCGACGCTCGCGACGCTAGCCCAGCGCACCGCCGAGGCGCTCAAGGACAAGGGCCTCACCAAGGTCACGCTCTCCTTCGACGACTCCCTGTTCACCGGGCCGTCCAGCGCGTCCGGCTGGAAGTCCAACTACATCCCCGACGGCGAGGTCGCGCCGGTCACCGCCCTCATGATCGACTCGGGCAAGGCCAACCCCGCCCAGTCGGCGCCGCGCGTCGCCGACCCGTCCCGGCACGCCGCCACCGCCTTCGCCAAGCTCCTCGCCAAGTACGGCGTGAGCGTCGGCAAGACCGTCGCCGCCGCCACCGCGCCCGCGGGAGCGGCCGAGCTCGCCCAGGTCCAGTCCGCCCCCGTCTACGCGCTCGTGGAACGCACCCTGACCCGGAGCGACAACGACGTCGCCGAGGCGCTCGCCCACCACGTCGGGCTCAAGGAGGGCTTCGGCGGCTCCTTCGACGGCGGCATCAAGGGCGTGCAGCAGGCGCTCAAGCGCGTCGGCGTGACCAAGGGGATCGTGGTCACCGACGGCAGCGGCCTGTCCATCAAGAACCGGATCAGCGCCGGCGCGCTCGCCCAGCTCGTGGCCCTCGCCTCCTCACCCGCCCACACCGACCTGCGCGCCGTCGTCTCCGGCATGCCCATCGCCGGGTTCTCCGGCACGCTCGGCAACGGCCGCCGCTTCACCAGCCCGCAGAGCAAGACCGAGGTCGGCCTGGTCCGCGCCAAGACCGGCACGCTCAACAACGTCAACACCCTCGCCGGCTTCGCCACCACCCGCGACGGACGCCTGGTCAGCTTCGCCTTCCTGGCCGACAAGGTGCCCGTCTACGCCGAACCCGTTCTCGACCGGCTCGCCGCCATCGTCGCGCGCTCCTGAGCTAGCACGTACGGTGGACGGTATGCAGGTGATCGACTGGGATCTGGCCGTCGCTACCGGAACGCGCCTGGTACGCCCAGGCCCGCAGGTGAGCCGCGAAGAAGCCAGGCAAGCTGTATCCGAGCTGCGCACCCTTTCGCGCGAGGCCGAGGGCCACGTCCGGGAGTTCACGCAGATCCACACCGAGACCCCGCCCCAGCCCGCGACCATCGTCGACCGGCCGGGCTGGATCAAGGCCAACGTCGAGGGCTTCCGCGTCGTGCTGGAGCCGCTCACCGAGCGCATGTCCGCTCGCGACAACCCGCCACCCGCCATCGTCAGCGCCGTCGGCTCCCGCATCACGGGCGTCGAGGTCGGCGCCGTCCTGGCCTTCCTCGCCACGCGCGTCCTGGGCCAGTACGAGCTGTTCCTGCCGCCCGACCCCTCCGGCCGCGAGGCCGTCGGCCGGCTGACCCTGGTCGCGCCCAACATCGTCTCCGCCGAGCGCGAGCTCAACGTGCACTCGCGTGACTTCCGGCTGTGGGTCTGCCTGCACGAGGAGACCCACCGGGTGCAGTTCACCGGCGTGCCCTGGCTGCGGGAGTACGTCCGGGGGCAGATGACCGAGTTCCTGCTCGCCTCCGACCTCGACCTGCCGACCCTGCTCGAACGGCTCCGCAACGCCGCCGACACGGTGGCGGACGTGGTGCTGCGCGAAGGCGAGGGCAACCTCATCGAGGCCATCCAGACGCCGGAGCAGAAGGCCATCCTCGACCGGCTCACCGCGGTGATGACCCTGGTCGAGGGGCACGGCGACTACGTCATGGACGCGGTCGGGCCGGCTGTCGTGCCCTCCGTGGTGGACATCCGGGCCAAGTTCCAGCAGCGGCGGGCCGCTGGGGGGCGGGTCGATCGCACGATCAAGCGGCTGCTCGGGCTTGAGCTCAAGATGAAGCAGTACGCGCAGGGGTCGGCCTTCGTGCACGCCGTGGTGGGGAAGGTGGGGATGGAGGGGTTCAACAAGATCTGGACCTCGCCTGAGACGCTGCCGACCATGGACGAGATCTCCGACCCGGACGCCTGGACCCGTCGGGTTGTGGGGACGGACGCGCTTCCGGCCTGACCTTGGTTTCGTGCGGGCTGGGGTTACTGCGGGCACTCTCCCCGTAACTCCGGCCCGCCGTACCCCCTCATCCCTGAGTTTCGGGCTGAGGGGGACTTTGGATGTCCTTCCGAGATCCACCCCAGCCGTCCTCCTCCTTCCTCTCAAAATCCACCCCAGCCCCGTACGGCGGGGCCCGGCACGGCCAGAATGAGCCCATGGGTCCACACCCGGCCGTGGCGGATGTACGGCGAGCAGTGCGGGAGTGCCTGGCCGACCTGAAAGTGGGCGACCTGGTCCTCGTGGCATGCAGCGGCGGCGCCGACTCCCTGGCCCTGGCCGCCGCGACCGCGTTCAGCGCACCGAGGATGAACCTCAGGGCAGGCCTGGTGACGGTGGACCACAACCTCCAGCCAGGCTCGGCCGAACAGGCGAGGAAGGTCACCGACCTCCCCCTCGACGGCCTGGAGTTCGCCGAGATCGCCAACGCCCAGGTGGGCACGGAAGGCGGCCCGGAGGCGGCGGCCCGGGAAGCCCGCTACGAAGCCCTGGCCAAGGCCGCAGACCGGCACGGGGCGGCGGCGGTCCTGCTGGGCCACACCAGGGACGACCAGGCCGAAACCGTCCTGCTGGGCCTGGCCAGAGGCAGCGGTCTCCGCTCCCTGGCCGGAATGGCCCAGGTCAACGGCCGCTACCGCAGACCCCTGCTCGCGCTGAGCCGGGCCACCACGGTCGCGGCCTGCGAGGCGCTCGGCCTGACCCCGTGGGCCGACCCGCACAACGAGGACCCGAGATACACCCGCGTCCGGGTGCGCACCACCGTCCTGCCCACCCTCGAACACGAGCTGGGCCCCGGCGTCGCCGAGGCGCTCGCGCGCACGGCCGACCTGGCGCGGGCGGACGCGGACGCGCTCGACGAGTGGGCCGCGACGGCCTACCACGATTGCGCTCTAAGCGATATCCCGACGCTTGCCGTACCCCCGCTGGAAGCCCTCCCGGCGGCGGTCCGCCGGCGGGTCCTGCGCCGGGCGGCGATCGCCGCCGGAGCGCCCGCCAGCGCCCTCACAGCGGGCCACGTCCTGGCGGTGGAGCGGCTGGTGACCGCCTGGCACGGGCAGAAACGCGTTGACCTGCCCGGGGGTCATGGCGTGGTTCGGCGGTATGGCACCCTGGTGTTCGACCAGCCACCCGTCGAGTAAGGAATCCCAGGTGCACGCAGCCGACATGGGCAAAGACCTGGAGAAGGTCCTCATTCCCGAGGACGAGCTCCAGGCCAAGATCAAGGAGCTCGCGGCCCGGATCGACGCCGACTACGCGGGCCAGGAACTGCTGCTCGTCGGCGTGCTGAAGGGCGCGGTCATGGTGATGGCCGACCTGGCCAGGGCGCTGAGCACGCCCATCCAGATGGACTGGATGGCCGTCTCCTCCTACGGCGCGGGCACCAAGTCCTCGGGCGTCGTGCGGGTGCTGAAGGACCTGGACACCGACATCATGGGCCGCCACGTGCTCATCGTCGAGGACATCATCGACTCCGGCCTGACCCTGCACTGGCTGCTGGAGAACCTGAAGTCGCGCAACCCGGCCTCGCTGGAGATCTGCACGGCGCTGCGCAAGCCCGACGCGGTGAAGGTCCCGATCGACGTGAAGTACGTCGGTTTCGACATCCCCAACGAGTTCGTCATCGGGTACGGCCTCGACTACGCCGAGCGTTACCGCAACCTGCCCTTCATCGGCACGCTCGCACCGCACGTCTATAGCGGCGAATAGCGCGGGAACACAAGGCGACCTGACGTACGTTGGTAGGGCAAGGCCAGTGGCGCGGACGGTGCCCCCGTGCGCGCCGCCGGTGTACCTTCTGACACTTAGAGGATTTCCCTCTGGGTAGTCAGTAGGAGCGGCATCCGCCGCGGCCCCCGGTCACCGAGGGTTTTCAGGCCATGGTCAGGAAGGGACGGGCCCGCAAGGGGTTCCGCATCGGATGGATCTCAAGCGATTTACACGTGGGCCACTGCTGTGGATCCTGGGCATCGTCGTGCTGCTCCTGCTCGTCACCTCGCTCTGGAGCAGCGACGGCAATTTCAAGCAGGCCGACACCTCGACGGCGCTGAAGCAGATCCGGGACGGCAACGTCGCGGTGGCCAAGGTGGTCGACAAGGACATGCGGATGGAGCTCACGCTCAACTCCGCGATCCCGGTCAAGCAGAACGACACCCCCACCAACCGCATTCAGGCCTCCTGGGTCACGGGTCAGGGCCCGCTCCTGGTCGAGGAGCTGGACAAGCAGGTCCAGGCCGGTAAGACCAAGAGCTACACCGTCGAGGTCCCCCAGGAGAACTTCCTGGTCGGCCTCCTGATCAGCTTCCTGCCGATCGTCATCATCGTGCTGCTGTTCCTGTTCATCATGAACCAGATGCAGGGCGGCGGCTCGCGAGTCATGAACTTCGGCAAGTCCAAGGCGAAGCTGATCACCAAGGACACGCCCAAGACCACCTTCGCCGACGTCGCCGGCGCGGACGAGGCCATCGAGGAACTCCAGGAGATCAAGGAGTTCCTGCAGGCCCCCGCCAAGTTCCAGGCGATCGGCGCCAAGATCCCCAAGGGCGTGCTGCTCTACGGCCCGCCCGGCACCGGCAAGACCCTGCTCGCCCGCGCGGTCGCGGGTGAGGCGGGCGTGCCGTTCTACTCCATCTCCGGCTCCGACTTCGTCGAGATGTTCGTCGGCGTCGGCGCCAGCCGCGTGCGCGACCTGTTCGAGCAGGCCAAGGCGAACGCGCCCGCGATCATCTTCATCGACGAGATCGACGCCGTCGGCCGTCACCGCGGCGCCGGCCTGGGCGGCGGTCACGACGAGCGCGAGCAGACGCTCAACCAGCTCCTCGTCGAGATGGACGGCTTCGACGTCAAGGGCGGCGTGATCCTCATCGCCGCGACGAACCGGCCCGACATCCTCGACCCGGCGCTGCTGCGTCCCGGCCGTTTCGACCGGCAGGTCACCGTCGACCGTCCCGACCTGGAGGGCCGCAAGGGCATCCTCAAGGTCCACGGCCGCGGCAAGCCGTTCGCGCCCGACGTCGACCTCGACGTCATCGCCCGCCGTACGCCGGGCTTCACCGGCGCCGACCTGGCGAACGTGATCAACGAGGCCGCCCTGCTCACCGCGCGGGCCGACCAGAAGCTGATCACGATGGAGCTGCTGGAGGAGTCGATCGACCGCGTCATGGCGGGCCCGGAGCGCAAGACCCGGGTCATGTCGGACAAGGAAAAGAAGATGATCGCCTACCACGAGGGCGGTCACGCGCTCGTGGCGCACGCGCTTCCCAACGCCGACCCGGTGCACAAGATCACCATCCTGTCCCGGGGCCGCGCGCTCGGCTACACGATGACGCTGCCGATGGAGGACAAGTTCCTCGCGACGCGTTCGGAGATGATGGACCAGCTCGCGATGTTGCTCGGCGGCCGTGCGGCCGAGGAGCTCATCTTCCACGAGCCCACCACCGGCGCCTCCAACGACATCGAGAAGGCGACCTCGATCGCCCGCCGCATGGTCACCGAGTACGGCATGAGCGAGCAGCTCGGCGCCCGTAAGTTCGGCTCCGGCAACGGCGAGGTCTTCCTCGGCCGCGAGATGGGCCACGAGCGCGACTACTCCGAGAAGATCGCCTCCACGATCGACGAGGAAGTCCGCCGGATGATCGAGACCGCGCACGACGCGGCGTGGGACATCCTCGTCGAGTACCGCGACGTGCTCGACAACCTCGTTCTCCACCTGATGGAGAAGGAGACGCTCTCCCGCGACCAGGTGCTGCAGATCTTCGCCCCGGTGGTCGTCCGCGAGCACCGCCCGTCCTACGCGGGGTACGGCAAGCGGCTGCCCTCCGACCGGCCGCCGGTGCTGACGCCGAAGGAGCAGTCCGGCAACGGCTCGACCGCGGTGTCCTCGCTCAACCCCAAGGCCATCCAGCCGGGGGACGGCGCGTGAGCGTCGATCAGCCACGGATCGAGAAGGCCGTCCGCGAGATCCTGATCGCCATCGGCGAGGATCCCGACCGAGACGGCCTGCTCGACACCCCGTCCCGCGTGGCCCGCGCGATGACGGAGCAGTACTCCGGGCTGCACCAGACCCCCGAAGAGGTCCTGACCAAGGTCTTCGACGTCGACCACGACGAGATGGTGCTGGTTCGCGACATCGAGGTCTACTCGACGTGCGAGCACCACCTCGTCCCCTTCCACGGCGTGGCCCACGTGGGCTACATCCCCAACGAGAAGGGCCAGGTGACCGGGCTGTCCAAGCTCGCCCGCCTGGTCGACGTCTTCGCCCGGCGCCCGCAGGTGCAGGAGCGGATGACCTCGCAGATCGCCGACGCGCTCATGCGGGTGCTGGAGCCGCGCGGGGCGATCGTGATCATCGAGGCCGAGCACCTGTGCATGACCATGCGCGGTGTGCGCAAGCCGGGGGCCAAGACGCTCACCTCCGCGGTGCGCGGAGACTTCCGCAACAGCGACAAGACGAGGGCCGAGGCGATGGCCCTCATCCTGGGCCGCTGACGCCGGGTTTCGAGCGGGCGCCGGGGACTTCCCCGGCGCCCGCTCGCGCTTTCCGGGGGACCCCGCGTGCTGCCCGGGCTTGCCCGAACGCCTAGGCTTGAGCCCATGATGAGGGGATTGCCAGCCGCGGATCGGTGCCTCGTCATGGGCGTGGTCAACGTGACCCCCGACTCCTTCTCCGACGGCGGCCTCTGGTTCGACGAGGACGCCGCGGTCCGCCACGGGCTCGCCCTGGTGGCGGAGGGCGCCGACCTGGTGGACGTGGGCGGCGAGTCCACCCGCCCGGGCGCGGCGCGGGTCTCGCTGGAGGAGGAGCTGCACCGGGTGGTCCCGGTCATCCGCCGGCTGAGCGCCGAGGGCGTCGCCGTCAGCGTCGACACCATGCGCGCCGAGGTGGCCAGGGCCGCGGTCGAGGCCGGGGCGCTGCTGGTCAACGACGTGAGCGGCGGGCTGGCCGATCCCGACATGCCGCGCGTGGTGGCCGCGACCGGCGTGCCGTACGTGGTGATGCACTGGCGTGGGCACAGCCACAGCATGGACAGCCGCGCGATCTACGACGACGTGGTCGGCGAGGTGCGCGAGGAGCTGGCCAAGCGGGTGGCGATGGTGCTGGCCGAGGGCGTCGACGAGAGCCAGATCGTGCTCGACCCCGGTCTGGGCTTCGCCAAGACCGCCGAACACAACTGGGCGGTTCTGGCGGGAATGGAGCGCTTGCTCGATCTGGGCTATCCGTTGCTGATCGGGGCTTCCCGCAAGCGCTTCCTCGGTAGGCTCCTGGCCGATGCCGACGGTTCGCCGCGGCCGTTCGCCCGGAGCGACGCGGCCACGGTCGCGGTCTCAGCACTCGCCGCGGGCAGCGGCGCGTGGTGCGTGCGCGTGCACGAGGTCGGCCCCAACGCCGACGCCGTGCGGGTGGCCGCGGCATGGAAGCGTGGCGGGGCCTCGGCGAGCGGAGCCCCGACGAGAGTGGAGAGCCCGTGAGAATGGTGACCCCGTGAGGCTGGTGACTCTGTGAGCGTGGACACCCAGGCGGTGGAGACGGTCAACCAGGCGTTCTACACCGCGATCGAGAACGCCGACCTCGACAAGATGACCGAGGTCTGGGCGGAGGACTCCGCCGACAGCCAGGTGAGCTGCGTGCATCCGGGCTGGTCGTTGCTGGCGGGGCGCTCCGAGGTGTTGCGCTCGTGGGCGCTGATCATGGCGAACACGACCTACATCCAGTTCGTGCTGACCGATGTGAAGACCGCCGTGCTCGGCGACCTGGCCGTGCTGACCTGCGTGGAGAACATCCTGACCGCGGGCGACGAGGGCGAGTCGAGCTTCGCCGCCGGCAAGGTGGTGGCCAGCAACGTCTACGTCCGCACGGCCGAGGGCTGGCGGCTGTGGATGCACCACGGCTCGCCCGTCCTGCAGACCGATGACGAGGAGGACGACGAGTTTGACGCTTGATCGCATCACCGTGAAGGGCCTGCGGGCGCGTGGGCGGCACGGCGTGCTGCCCGCGGAACGCGAGCTCGGCCAGGAGTTCGTGGTCGACGCCACGCTCTTCGTCGACACGCGCAGGGCCGCCGCGGGCGACGACCTGAGCTGCACGGTGCACTACGGGGAGCTGTCCGAGGCCCTGGTCAAGGTGGTGGAGGGGGAGCCGGTCAACCTGATCGAGACCCTCGCCCAGCGCCTGGCCGACGTCTGCCTCGACAGCGAGCTGGTGCGCGAGGTCGAGGTCAGCGTGCACAAACCGGCCGCGCCCATCCCCTTGCCCTTCGACGATGTGATCGTGACGATCCGGCGGAGCCGCTGATGAAAGCCGTCCTCGCACTCGGCAGCAACCTGGGCCGCCGCTTCGAGACCCTCCAGGGCGCGGTCGACGCGCTCTTCGACGCGCCGGGCCTCGACTACGTCGCGGTCTCGCCGGTCTACGAGACCGACCCGGTCGGTGGGCCGGAGGCGCAGCGCCCCTACCTCAACGCCATCGTGCTGGCCGACACCAAGGTCGACGCCTACACGTTGCTCGAACGCGCCCAGAGCATCGAGAACGCCTTCGGGCGGGAGCGGGCCGAGCGCTGGGGGCCGCGCACCCTCGACGTCGACCTGATCGCCGTGGCCGACCTCGCCTACGACACCCCGGAGCTGATCCTGCCGCACCCGCGGGCGCACGAGCGGGCGTTCGTGCTGACGCCGTGGGCCCAGGTCGACCCCGACGGCGAGCTGCCCGGTCACGGGCGCATCAGCGACCTGCTGGCGGGGCTCGACCAGACGGGGGTACGGCTCCGCCCCGACCTGCGACTCCAGGGGCCGGCTTGAAGCCCACCAGACCCGCACCGCTCGTCGGCCTCCTGGTGGTCGTCGCGCTGGTGACGTTGCTGCTGGTCCGGCAGTTCTACTCCGATCTGCCGCTGGTGCCCTGGACCGCGATCCCGACGGTGGTGCTGCTGGCCATCGGCGAGTTCGTGACCGGCGCCAACACCAAGGCGCGCATCGCCCGCAAGCCCGACACCAAGCCGGTGGAGCCGCTGGCCGTCGCCCGGCTGGCGGCGCTGGCCAAGGCCTCGGCCTACGCCGGTGCGGTGTTCGCCGGGATCTTCGGCGGGTTCGCGCTGCACACCGTCGGGCTTCTGATGCAGGACACGCCGCGCCGGGAGTTCTTCGTCACGACCGGCTCCTTCGTGGCGTGCGTGCTGCTCGTGTGCGCCGCGCTCTACCTGGAGTACTGCTGCCGCGTGCCCAAGCAGCCCGGCGAGGAACGGGAGCAGGCCTGAGCACCAAGGGTCTGGCCTGGACGGAGCGGGCCGGGGCGGCGCCTGCCGTCCTGCTGCTGCACGGGCTGGCCGGGCACGCGGGTGAGTGGGACGCGGTGCTGAGCGGGCTGGGTCATCGGTCGGTGGCGCTCGACCAGCGCGGCCACGGAGCCAGCGAGCGGCGCCCGGCCGACCTGTCGCACGAGGCGCGGGTGGCCGACGTCATCGCGGTCCTCGACGAGCTGGGGCTGGAGCGGGTGGTGCTGGCCGGTCCCCTTCCCGGACCGGGCGGCGGCGGTGGAGTTCCTAGGCGCGGGTTGGGCCGACGGCCTGGCGAGCACCCCGGAGGGCCTGGTGCCGCGCTTCGACCCGGACGTGATGGTCGCGATGATCGCCGAGCACTGCCGCCGCGACTACTGGGCCGAGTGGGCGCGGGTCCGCTGCCCGGTCACGCTCGTGCTCGGCCAGAACGGCATCATCCCGGCCGAGGACGTCGCGCGCATGGGGATCGAGCCGCACGTCGTCGCCGGAGCGGGCCACGACGTCCACCTGGACGCGCCGGAGGCGGTCAGGTCTTCGCTGGTACGGCTGTGCGCCGCCGTCGCCGGGTGAACAGCGCGATCACCGGCACCGTGCAGATCAGCGGCCCGAGGATGGCGATGGGCCGCTCCAGCCACCAGTACAGGTCGGGCGGCACGTCCCGGCCGATCTGCCCGAACAGCCACCACGAGATGCCCAGCGCGATCGCCATGCCGGTGGTGTGGAAGAGGAAGAGCGGCAGCGCGTAGCGGTTGATCGTCTCGTTGACCTTCTTCCACCGCGGCCGGGCCAGCAGCCGTTCCATGGTCGGCCGCAGCACCTCGACCAGCCCGATCTGGAACATCAGCAACGCCACGATGACGAAGGTGGGCGGGGCCATGTTCGACCACTTGTCGCCGGGCACGCCGACCATCGAGCCGGGGTAGATGCCCGAGTAGACCAGCCCGAACAGCGCGAACAACCCGGTCCAGAGCACCGCGTAGTCGTAGCGCCTGGGCAGGTCGACGACGCGCTGGTAGAAGAATCCGGCCTGGTGCGCCAGCCCCCACACGATGATCATGTTCAGCCAGCCGACCCACTCGACCCCGTAGCGGAGCCGGATCACGTCGACCACCAGCGCCGCGCCGCCCAGCCAGACGAGGGTGAGCACGTCGTAGCGCTTGTGCAGCCAGATCGACACCGGCAGCAGGGCGATGAGCACCAGGTAGACCGCCATGAACCAGAGCGGGCTGAGGATGAGCAGCACCACGCGGCCCATCCACTCCACGTCGAAGACCAGCGTGATCACCACGCCGATCGCCACCCAGACCGCCGAGAGCACGAGAGCGGGTACGGCCAGCGCCTGGATCCGCCGCAGGACGAAGGAGCCGATGCCGACGCCCCTCGCGTGCGCCCGCTCCCACGACAGCAGGTGGACGTGCCCGCCCACGTAGAAGAAGAGCGGCAGCACCTGCAGCAGCCAGGTGAGGATCCACAGGCCCGAGGTGAAGCCGAGCGGGCTGGTCGGCATCGGCCCGTCGGGCTCCCACTCCAGGATGGTGAAGGCCCAGTGCCAGACCACGACCACGATGAGGCTGAGGGCGCGGAGCCAGTCGACGTAGGGGTCGCGTTGGGTGGTGGTGGGGGAGCTCACTTGTCGATGTCACCCACGACGAAGAACATCGAGCCGAGGATGGCGACCATGTCGGCGACCAGATGGCCGGGCAACATCTCGCGCAGCACCTGGATGTTGTTGTAGGAGGCCGCGCGCAGCTTCATCCGCCACGGGGTCTTGTCGCCCTTGGAGACCAGGTAGTAGCCGTTGATGCCCAGCGGGTTCTCCGTCCAGGCGTAGGTGTGGCCCTCCGGCACCTTCAGCACCTTGGGCAGGCGCTGGTTCACCGGGCCTGGCGGCAGGTCGCGCATCCGCTCCACGCAGCGCTCGGCCAGGTCGAGGGAGACCTGGAGCTGCTCGAAGAGCACCTCGAAGCGGGCGTGGCAGTCACCGGCCGTGCGGGTCACCACCTTGACCGGGAGTTCGGGGTAGGCGAGGTACGGCTGGTCGCGGCGCAGGTCGAAGTCAACGCCCGAGGCGCGGGCGATCGGGCCGCTCACGCCGTACTGCATGATCTGCTCGCGGCTCAGCACGCCGACGCCCCGGGTGCGGGCCAGGAAGATCTCGTTGCCGAGGATGAGGTTCTCGATGTCGGGGACGCGCCGCCGTACCTCGGTGAGGGTCTCGGACACCCGGTCGAGCCAGCCGAGCGGGAGGTCCTCCTTCAGCCCGCCGACGCGGTTGAACATGTAGTGCATGCGACCGCCGGAGATCTCCTCCATCACCGCCTGGAGCCGCTCGCGCTCGTTGAAGGCGTAGAAGATCGGGGTGATCGCGCCCAGTTCGAGCGGGTAGGAGCCGAGGAACATCAGGTGCGACAACATCCGGTTGAGCTCGGCCAGCAGGGTGCGGGCCCAGACCGCGCGGATCGGCACCTCCATGCCGAGCAGGCGCTCGGCGGCGAGCACCACGCCGAGCTCGTTGGCGAAACCGGACAGCCAGTCGTGCCGGTTGGCCAGCATGATGATCTGGCGGTAGTCGCGCACCTCGAACAGCTTCTCGGCGCCGCGGTGCATGTAGCCGATGATCGGCTCGCAGCCGGAGATGCGCTCGCCGTCGAGGGTCAGCCGCAGCCGCAACACGCCGTGGGTGGACGGGTGCTGGGGGCCGATGTTGAGGACCATGTCCTCGGTGGCCAGCTCCTTGCCCACCTCGGCGGCGCCTGCCCCGATGCCGACCACCCGTTCTGTCATAAGCCCCATGCTGCCACCCAGCCCGGGGGTCTTCCAGCACAGGCCTCGGTCAAGGAACGGCAATAACCCGCATTTCGGGTGTAGCGAGGGGGAGGAATGTCTTGATTGGGGGGATTCAGGGATGAAGAAGGTTCCAGTAGACATCGCAGCGCTGATCGCACGGATCGTGCTCGGCGTGATCTTCGTGGCGCACGGCTGGCAGAAATGGCAGAACGGCATCGACGCCACGACCCAGATGTTCACCCAGGCCGGAGTGCCCCAGCCCCAGCTCGCCGCCACGTTCACCATGGTCGCGGAACTGGTCGGCGGCGCTCTGCTGATCCTCGGGCTGTTCGTGCGGGTGGCGGCGCTTCTGCTGCTGGCCGTCACGATCGGGGCGATGATCTTCGTGCACTTCCGTAACGGGATCTTCATCGCCGACAACGGGTGGGAGCTCGTGGGGGCCCTGGGGGCGGGATGCCTCATGCTCATGGCCACCGGGGGTGGGCGGCTTGGGCTTGACGGGCTCTACCTGGCTCTGCGGCGGCGCAACAAGGCGCGGGACGCCGCCCAGGAGGAGTTGTCCACGGCTCGTCAGGCGCGGGAGGACGCCGAGCGCAAGGCCGCCGAGGCCCGCACCGAGGCCGCGGAGGCCGAGGCGGCCCGAGCCGCCGACCGCGAGGCCCGGCGTGACGCCGTCCAGGAGTCGACCGGGGCCACCCGGGACGTCGCCCGGGACGCCGCCGACGACGCCCGTGACTCCGCCCGCGACGCCCGCCACTCCGCGGCGTCGGCCCAGGCCGCCGAGGAAACCCGCCCCAACACCGTGCCCCAACAGGCCCACGGCCTCTCCGAGGCGGACCGCAGGGACATCGACGCCTTGCTCGCCGACGAAAAGCGCCGAGGCGAATCCTGACCCACCCAATAGCGGGCGGGCCGCACCGGGTCCTGAGGCCGGGGTGGCCGGGCCGCGGTGGCCGGGCTGCGGTGGCCGGGCTGCGGTGGCCGGGCTGGCCGGGCCGGGGATGCCGAGGTGCCGGGCCGGGGTGGTCGGGTTGGCCGGGCCGGGGTGGCCGAGGTGCCGGGCCGGGGTGGCCGAGGTACCCCGGCTTAGGGATGCCGGGTGGCCGAGGTGGCCGGGCTAGGGATGCCGGGGTGGTCGGGGTGGTCAGGGTGGTCGGGGTGGCCGGAGGGGCCGGGGTGAGGAGGCCGGGGTCGCCGCAGCCCGGGGGCCAGGCGGACCCACCGCCCGGCCCACGCCGCCACCCGATACGGCGAGGACCCCGTGCGGTGGCCGCCCGTCCACCGATGCGGCGAGGACCCCGTGCGGTGGCCGCCCGTCCACCGATGCGGCGAGGACCCCGTGGGGTCGCCGCCCGTCCACCGATGCGGCGAGCACCCTGTACGGCGGCCACCGGTCCACCGATGCGGCGAGAACCCCGGACAAGGGCCACCGAGGCGGCGAGGATCCCGCGTGGGGGGTCAGCGGGTGGTGAGGTTGTGGAGGGCGGTGAGGAGGCGGTCGATGTGCTCGTCGGTGGTGCCCAGGCCGATGGAGGCGCGGACGGCTGAGGCGGTGCCGTCCTCACAGCCACCGTCCGCAGTCCCCAGCAGGTGCCGCACGAAGGGATGCGCGCAGAACTTCCCGTCCCGCACCCCGATCCCGTACTCGGCCGACAGAACCTCGGCCACCTCCCGAGCGGTGAACCCGTCGACCACGAACGACACGATCCCCACCCGAGGGTGGTCAGCCCCCCACAGGGAAAGCTCCCGCACCCCGGAAAGGCCCGCGATCCCGGCCCGGAGCCGCCCGATCAGCCGCTCCTCCTCCCGCACGAGCGCCGTCCACCCGGTGGCGGAGAGCGCGTCACAGGCGGCGGCCAGCGCGATGGCGCCGAGCACGTTCGGGGTGCCGGCCTCGTGCCGGGGCTCGGGGTCGTCGTGCCACTCGATCTCGTCGTTGACCGCCCGCACAGCGCCGCCGCCCTTGAGGTACGGCTCGCCCGCCGCCAGCCAGTCCCGCCGCCCGATCAGCACCCCGGCCCCGAAGGGCGCGTAGAGCTTGTGCCCGGAGAAGGCGACGTAGTCGAGGTCGAGCGCGGTGATGTTGAGCCGCCGGTGCGGCACGAGCTGGGCGGCGTCGACGAGGATGCGCGCCCCGTGCCGGTGGGCGATGTGCGCCAGGGCCGCGATCGGCCAGAGTTCGCCGGTGACGTTGGAGGCTGCGGTGACGACCAGCAGCTTGGGGCCGTCGATCCCGGCGAGGGTCTCGTCCACGGCGCGTACGGCCTCGCCGGGGAAGGCGGGCGGCGCCAGCCGTACGACATCGGTCCAGGGGAGCAGCGAGGCGTGGTGCTCGGTGTCGAAGACGACCACGGTGGTGCCTTCGGGCAGGCAGCCGGCCAGCAGGTTGGTGGAGTCGGTGGTGTTCCGGGTGAAGATCACCGCGTCGTCGGGGCGGGCGCCGGCGAAGGCCCGCACGGTGTGCCGCGCCTGCTCGTAGCGGGCGGTGGTGAGCTGGGAGGCGTAGCCGGCGCCGCGGTGGACGCTGGAGTAGGCCGGCAGGGCGGCGGTCACGGCCGCGCTGACCGGCTCCAGACAGGGCGCGCTGGCGGCGTAGTCGAGGTTGGCGTAACCCACCAGCCGGCCGCCCTTGACCGGAACCTCCAGGTCGGCACCCAGGACCGCGGGCAACTCACGCGCGCCGGACTCGCCGGGCGAGGCGGCGGGGGAGGTGGTGCTCTGGGCGGGGACAGAGCTGAAGATGCTGAGCGTGGACACGGCGAACTCCTTCGAGGCCATGGGCCCCGATCCGTCCGTGGAGCCCGCGCTTGCCCGCCACACCTCGTGACGGACCAGGTCCTCACCCGGGGCACCCCGCCGCGGACGCGAGGGTTGCCGGCCAGCAAGCCGGGGCTGTGCGCTGGCACTCATGACCTTCGTCGGAACTATAACCGACACAGGGGCGGAAACCGCAAGTCGCGAACTTTCTCGAGTCGACGATCGTTGTGTGCAGATTGAGCAAGGAGGTACAGAATGCTGGACTGGGTGACCAACCCAGAGATCTGGATCGGGTTTCTCACCCTGGTCGCACTCGAGATCGTGCTGGGCATTGACAACATCATCTTCATCTCGATCATCGCCGGGAAGCTCCCGCCCGAGCAGCGCGACCGTGCTCGGGTGCTGGGTCTCGCCGCCGCGTTGATCAGCCGCCTGGTGCTGCTGCTCGCCCTGTCGTGGGTGATCAGGCTGACCGAACCGCTCTTCACCGTGCTGGGTCAGGAGATATCCGGACGAGATCTGATCCTCATTCTCGGCGGTCTGTTCCTGCTGGCCAAGAGCGTGCTGGAGATCGGCCACAGCATGGAGCTCAAGGACGGCGAGGGGGGCACCAAGCGCAAGGTCACCTCGTTCGCCTCGGCGATCATCCAGATCATGATCCTGGACATCGTCTTCTCGCTGGACTCGGTCATCACCGCGGTCGGCATGGTCGACGAGCTGGGCGTGATGATCGCCGCGGTCATCGTCTCGGTGATCGTGATGCTCTTCGCCAGCGGCCCGATCAGCCGTTTCGTGGACCGGCACCCGAGCATCAAGATGCTGGCGCTGTCCTTCCTCGTGCTGATCGGCGTCGTGCTGCTCGCCGAGGGCTTCGAGCAGCACATCAGCAAGGGTTACATCTACTTCGCGATGGCCTTCTCCCTGGTCGTGGAGATGCTGAACATCCGGATGCGGAGCAGGCACCGGGCTAAGCAGTAAGGGTCCGCTCGCCGCCGAACAGGCCCGCCGGGTCGAGGCGTCTCTTCGTCTCGGCCAGGCGCGCGCCGTACTCCGGGGTGAACGCCCGCGCGATCTGGTCGAGCCCGGCGGCGAAGTTGAACGGCGTGTAGCCGGTCGCGGCGGCGCCGAGTCCGGCCGAGAAGCGGCCGCCGAAGTCCTGCACGGCGGCGGCGACGTCCGGCCCGGGCGCGAGGCTGACCGCCTCGGCCACGAACTCGCCCTGGGCGTAGGCCAGCCCGGGGTCGAGCTGCGGCGCGCCGCCGATGTGCCGCACCAGCCACAGCAGGTACGGCTCGGCATCCCGGGGCGAGATGCCGGCGAGGTAGTCGATCGCTTCGTCGCTGAGCCCGGCCAGCATCTCCGCGCGCAACATGAACGGCAGCGGATCGGTCGGGTCGGCGGTGATCTCGTCGATCCGGTTCGAGGGCATCGGCCCGGTGAGGTCCATGACGAGTCCCGGCAGCGCCCGCAGCGGCGCGAGCAGCTCGTCCATGCCCGAGTGGTCGGGTCCGGGGTGGCACAGGCAGATCCGGGCGACCGACTGGCCGCGCATCGGCGGCGGCACGAAGGGCGCGTCCGGCACGTGCAGCACACCCACCGCGGAGGTCAGCTCGCGCGGCACGGTGGCCACCCAGTCGCGGTAGGCGAGGAGGACGTCCCTGGCCAGGTCGGCCGGCCACATCATGGACCCGGCGTAGAGCTGCGCGGCCGGGAACAGCCGGGTGCGCAGCGCGGTGACCACGCCCAGGTTGGGCCCGAAGCCGCGCAGCGCGGCCATCAGCCCGGGGTCGCGCTGGTCGTCGACCCAGCGGATCTCGCCGTCGGCGGTGACGAGCTGGAGTTCGACGATGGCCTGCGCGGCCAGGCCGAAGGGCCGGGCCAGGAAGCCCAGGCCGCCGCCGAGGCTGTAGCCGACGACGCCGACGTCGCTGGTGCTGCCCACCAGGGGCGCCAGGCCGTGCGGGTGGGCGGCGTCGATGACCGCCTTCCACTTGGCGCCGGGGCCGACCAGGGCGGTGTCGCCGTCGATGGCGACGGTGTCCATGCCGGAGGTGACGAGGAGCAGGTCGTCTTCGGTGGCGGGGCGCAGCGCGCCGTGCCCGGTGGCCTGCACGCGCACGCGCAGTCCGCGCTGGGCGGCGAAGACGACCGCCTCGGCGACCTGCTCGGCGGTCTCGGCGACCGCCACGTAGGCGGGCCGGTGCACGATGGCGGCGTTCCACGCCGCGCAGAGACCCGGATACTCAGAGTCACCGTGCTGGAGTAGGCGAAGTGGCATGCCTCGAGTGTCGAGGCATGCCCGCACCGTCCGCTAGCTGGGAGAACTACGTAGGAGCCGGGTCAGCAGCGGCTCCACCAGCCGGGCGGCCAGCGGTCCGAAGGCGGCCAGCACGAGGACGTAGGTCGCCGCCAGCGGGCCGAGATCGGGGTGGACCCCGGCGGCCACCGCCAGTCCGGCGATGACGATGTTGAACTCGCCGCGCGGGATCAGCCCGATGCCGGCTCTGACCCGGCCGGCCCGGCCCACGCCGGCCCGTCTGGCCGCCCAGGCGCCGGTCCCGAGCTTGGTCAGCATGCTGATCACCGCGAGCAGGATGGCCAGCCCCGCCACCGGCGGGATCTTCGTCGGATCGGTCTGCAGGCCGAAGAAGACGAAGAAGACCGCGGCGAACAGGTCGCGCAGCGGCGCGAGCAGGGCCCGCGCCTCGTGCGCGAGCTCACCGGACAGCGCGATGCCGACGAGGAAGGCGCCGACCGCCGCCGAGACCTGGAGCTGTTGCGCGAGCCCCGCGACCAGCAGCGCCAGGCCGAGCACCTTGAGCAGCAGCACCTCGGCGTTGGGGCTGCTCACGAAGGCCTCGATGAAGCGCCCGAACTTGAGCGAGATGATCAGCACGCCGGTCACCGTCAGCAGCGCGACGCCGACCGAGACCGCGCCCGCCACCACCCCGACGCCGGCCAGCAGCGCGGTCAGCACGGGCAGGTAGACGGCCATGGTCAGGTCCTCGAAGACCAGCAGGCTGAGCACGACCGGGGTCTCGCGGTTGCCGATCCAGCCGAGGTCGGACAGCACCTTGGCGGTGATGCCGGAGGAGGTCATGTAGGTCACGCCGCCGAGCGCGACCGCGGCCACCGGGCCCCAGCCGAGCAGCAGCGCGGCGATCACGCCGGGGGCGGCGTTGAGCACGAGGTCGACGACTCCGGCCAGGGCGTTGCCGCGCAGGCTGGAGACGAGTTCGTTGGCGTTGTACTCCAGCCCCAGGGTGAGGAGCAGGAGCACGACGCCGATCTCGGCCACGATCGAGACGAAGTCCGTGCTGGTGGCCAGGGGGAGGATGCCGCCCTTGCCGAAGGCGAGTCCCGCGACGAGGTAGAGGGGAATGGGGGAGATGCCGAATCGAAGAGCCAGCGCGCCGAGCACGCCGAGCGCGAGGATGATGGCACCGAGTTCGAGAAAGACGATCGCGGTGTGGTGCACTTAGCCTTCCGTCAGGATGTCGGCGACGGCGGCGGTGTTCTCCTCGTCGCCCACCACCACGGCGATGTCGCCGTCGGCGAACACGAAGTCGGGGCCCGGGCTGGTGTGCACCTGCCCGCGCCGCACCACCGCCACCACCGAGGCGCCGGTGCGGGTCCGGATCCGCGCCTCACCGAGGGTTCGTCCCGCGTACGGCGAGCCCGCCGGAATGGGCAACTGCAGGCTGACGAGCCCTTCGATCTCGCGGTGGAGGTCGTTGAGCCGCTGCACGATGCGCGGGGCGCCGAGCAGCTCGACGAGCGCGTCGGCCTCGTCGTCGTTGAGCTGGATCGCCTCGCAGGCCCGGTCGGGGTCCTCGCGCGAGTAGACGATCAGGTCACGGCGACCGGAACGGTGCGACACGACGGCGATGCGCCGGCCCGACTGGGTGTTGAACTCGTGTTTCAGCCCTATGCCGGGCAGGGCTGTCTGCTCGATCTCCACCCTTTTACCGTATCGGGGGACCTGCGTGGTTTCATCTCCGCTGGGTCAACCACCCGAATGCGCCCAGCCCGTGCGGATCGATGAGCTCCGCCTCCTCGCCGGCCGCCGACAGGGCTCGCACGTAGCCGCGCGGATCGTGGTGGGCGAGGTCGATCGGGGGGCGGGTGCCCGTGATGCCCAGCTCTCGCAGGATCTCGCGCTGTGTGGACAACTCTGTGGATATCGCGCCCGCTTCGGTCCCGGCCGCGGCGCAGGCGTCGAGGGCGACGTGGGCGGTGATGTCGCAGGTCCCGTCGGGTATGGGGGCGACGAGGCGGCCGTCGCGGTAGCCGGCGAGTGATCCACAGGGCGGCCGGTTATCCACAGGGTGTGCATAATCGATGGCGATCGCCTGACCCCTGGCCAGCCGTACCAGCACGGCCGCCCAGGCGGCGTCGCGGGTGCGGCCGATCTCGGCGCGCGCGCCCACCCGGGTGAGCGGCCACCAGCGGTCGAGCCAGGCGCGGTCGGCGGGTGCCGGCGGGTCGCCGAGGCGTTCCTCACCGGTGTCCGGGTCGACCAGGACCAGCCGTGGGCCGTCGGGGGTGAGTTCGACGACGTCGAGCGGGATGTTGTCGAGCCATTCGTTGGCGATCGCGAGGCCGGTCATCGCAGGGGGCAGGTCGTGCCGCCAGCGGATCTCCTCGGGCAGGCCGTCGGGGCGCGGGGAGAGGTCGACCGCGGTGACCCGCAGGCGTTCGCGCAGGCCGCCGGGTGCGGCGTCGAGCACCCGGCGGGCCAGCCGGCCCTCACCGGCGCCGATGTCCACCAGGTCGAGCACGGCCGGCGAGCCCAGGTCGCGATCGAGCCGTTCCAGGAGCGTCAGGATCGCGCGGGCGAAGGTGTTGGCCGCGCTGACCGAGGTCCGGAAGTGGCTGGACGGGCGCTCGCGCAGGTAGAAACCGGCCTGGCCGTCGAGATCGCCGTAGAGTGCGCGCTCCATCGCCGCCCGCCAGGTGAGCCACATGCCATGACTATCTCATGACACGCGGAGTGCTGAGATGGCTACGCGTGGTGATCGCTTTGCGCTAGCGTTACTCGCTGTTACCGGATGGTCGCCCGGCCCGGCCCCCAGCGGGCGCGGTCACACCCGGTGTGGTCCACAGCAGATCCGACGAAAGGAGCCCCCGTGCTCAAGAAGACCGCCGTCGTCGCCGGAGTCCTGGCCCTCATGGCCGTCGCCGCCCCCGCGGGCGCCGACACCACGAGTGGGGACAGCGGCATCCTGTCCGGCAACCAGATCTTCGCCCCGATCACCGCGCCCATCAACGTCTGCGGGAACGCGGTCGGGCTGTTCGGCGTCGCCATCGCCGGCTGCCAGGGCGGCGCCCACGCTCACGTGCACCACTGATACCCCCTGCATCCCTGGCACCACTGGCACCACTGACGGGCGCCGAAGACCCGGCCGGTCATGGACCGGCCGGGCGCACCTCCACGGGTAGCACATCGTCAAACGCGGACGCCGGTTCCAACCCGGAACCCGGGGTCCGCTCACATGCGATGGATCCACTTCCCCTCGTTCGATATTCGATTAGGGGGTGCGATGTTTGTATGCCCTTGTCGGATTTGTCGCTACCTCAACATGCGGCAAAACCCCAGTCACGGCCGATGGACCCGGGGCCGGTTACCCTGGTCGGCATGGAGGCTGGGGATCGGCCGGGTCGACTGTCGGTCGGCGTGCTCGGCACGGGGAAAGTCGGTTCGGCGCTCGGCGCGGCGCTCGCGACCGCCGGGCACCGGGTGGTCGCCGCGAGCGGGGTCTCCGACCGTGCGCACCGATGGGCCGCCGAGCGGCTGGGGGTCGAGCCGGTCCAGCCTGACCAGGTCGTCCGTGCCGCCGACCTGGTGTTGCTGACCGTTCCCGACGACGCGCTGCCCGACCTGGTGGCCGGGCTCGCCGCGACCGGGGCGGACCTGCACGGCAAGATGCTCGTCCACACCAGCGGCGCCTACGGCCTGTCGGTGCTGGAGCCGGCCACCCGTCGCGGCGCGCTGCCGCTGGCCCTGCACCCCGTGATGACCTTCACCGGCCGGGACGACGACCTGACCCGGATCACCGGCGCCTCCTTCGGCGTCACCGCCCCCGACGTCCTGCGGCCGATCGCCGAGGCCCTGGTCATCGAGATGGGCGGCGAGCCGGTCTGGATCGACGACGCCGACCGCGCGCTCTACCACGCGGCCCTGGCCGGGGCGGCCAACCACATGGTCACCCTGATCGCCGAGTCCTCCGAGCTGCTGACCAGGATCGGCGTGGACAACCCGGGCCGCATGCTCGGCCCGCTGCTCGGCGCCGCGCTCGACAACGTCCTGCGGATGGGCATCGGCGCGCTGACCGGCCCGGTCGTGCGCGGCGACGCCGGCACCGTGCGCAAGCACGTGGACGCGCTCATCCTCGCCGCACCCGAGGCGGCCGACGCCTACATCGCGCTCGCTAGGCTCACCGCCGACCGGGCGCTGGCGGCCGGCCTGCTCAAGCCCGAAGCCGCCGAGCGCCTCCTGGACGCGCTGGGAGGCAACATATGGACGTAGCACGCACCGGGGCCGAGCTCCGCGAACTGCTCAAGGGCGGCAGGGTCGCGCTGGTGCCGACGATGGGCGCGCTGCACGAGGGCCACCGCTCGCTGATGCGTCTGGCCCGCGAGCGCGCCGACCAGGTCGTCGTCAGCATCTTCGTCAACCCCCTGCAGTTCGGCCCGAACGAGGACTTCGGCCGCTATCCGCGCACCTTCGACCAGGACCTCGAGGTCTGCGCCGCCGAGGGCGTCGCGGCGGTCTTCGCCCCCTCGGTCGAGGAAATGTACCCGCCGGGCCGCCAGGTCAGCGTCTCGGCGGGGCCGATGGCCACCGTCTTCGAGGGCGAGGTGCGTCCCGGCCACTTCGACGGCGTGCTGACCGTCGTGCTCAAGCTGTTCAACCTGGTGCGTCCCGACGTCGCCGTCTTCGGGCAGAAGGACGCGCAGCAGCTCGCGATGATCCGGCGCATGGTCGCCGACCTCGACGTGCCGGTCGAGATCGTCGGCGCGCCCACGCTGCGCGAGCCCGACGGGCTGGCGTTGTCCAGCCGCAACCGCTACCTGTCGGCCGAGGAGCGGCAGCGGGCGCTGGCCATCTCCCGCGCGTTGCGCGCCGGGGAGATGGAGCGGGCGCCGTCGGCGGTGCTGGCGGCGGCGCGAGCCGTACTCGACGAGGAGGGTCTGGTCCCCGACTACCTCGCGCTGGTGGATCCGGCGACGTTTACCCAGGTGGACGACCGCTACTACGGGCCGGCGGTGCTGGCGGTGGCGGTCAAGATCGGGACTACCCGATTGCTCGATAACGTTCTGCTTGAGCTGTAATCGGCGCGCAAGCCCAAAAGGTCGCGCGGCCAGGCGAAAGGTGAACGAATGCTCAGGACGATGCTGTCCGCCAAGATCCACCGGGCCACGGTGACGCAGGCGGATCTGCATTACGTGGGGTCCCTCACCATCGATGAGGACCTCATGGACGCCGCGGGTCTCCTCCCGGGCGAGCAGGTGCACGTGGTGGACATCGACAACGGCAACCGGCTGGTGACCTACGCGATCACGGGTCCGCGCGGCTCGGGCGTCATCGGCATCAACGGCGCGGCGGCCCGGCTGGTCTCGCCCGGCGATCTTGTGATCATCATCGCCTACGGCCAGATGGAGGACGCCGAGGCCCGCGTCTTCGAGCCGAGGATCGTGCACGTCGACCGCGGCAACCGCATCATCGAGCTGGGCTCCGATCCGGCCGCGGCGGTCGAGGGGACCGTGCGCGGCGACGAGGTGTACGCGCACTGAGCACGAGCGCGCCGATGAGAAGCACGGCCAGGACCGGGCCGACGACGCCGAGCGCGTCGCTCCACGTCCGGTAGGCGGCGGCCTGGGTGTAGCCGAGGGTGACCACGGCGCCCGCCCAGGCCACCGCGCTGGGCACCACCGCCAGCGCGAAGGTCCGGTACGGCATGCCGCCCGCGGCCGAGATCCGCGGCACGAGGGTCCGCCCGGCCGAGCTCCAGTGCCCGACGGCGACCGCCCACCCCCGATGCCGCCCGACCAGGTCCCGGCACCGGTCGAGCAGCCTGACCGAAGGCAGCCCCGTGGTGCGCCCGCGCCAGAAGCCGACGTGCGCACCCGCCACCGTCCCCGCCGCTGCCAGCGGGATCGCCAGCGCCAGGGGCGTGACGCCGAGCTGCGACAGCACGCCGAGGATCAGCAGGATCGAGGTGCCCGGGACGAACAGCCCGGCCAGCAGCCCCGCCTCGACGACCAGGGCGAGCGTGGCCACGCCCAGCACCGCCGGGCCGGGCAGCAGCCCGAGCCAGCCCAGGATGGTCTCGATCATCAGAAGGCCAGCGCCGGACGCGGGGCGGCGAGCCGTACCGGCCGCTCGGCCAGCTTCAGCAGCCGCATCGCGACGACGACGAGCGCCCCGACCGCGAACGCGGCCATGGTCCGCTCGGCCAGCCCGATCAGGAAGCGGTCACCGAAGTAGGTCGAGGCGACGATGAGCCCGCCGGTGACCGTGGCTCCGGCGGCCATGGCGCGCAGGCGGCCGGTCAGGTCGCGCCAGTGCTCGTCGGCGCGCAGGCCATGGGCGAAGGTGAAGGTGGCCGCGATCAGCGCCACGAAGGCCAGGCTCGCCGAGACCCGGTGCAGCCAGCCCGCCGCGCTCAGCTCGACCAGGGTGAACGGGTTGTCGGTGGGCACCAGCGCGGTCACCGCCAGGCCGCCGCACCAGGTGAGCAGGAGCGCCTTGGTCCACCGGCCCATCGGGGCGGCGGCGCGGCGCAGCCCGGCGAACAGCGCCAGCGAGGCGGCCACGCACAGGAAGATGCCGATCGACACCGGCCCGCTGAAGTCCACCGCGGCGAAGTCGCTGATCGTGCTGCCCCAGGCGGTCAGCCGCGAGTCGGCGCCGACGTGCCCGAGGACGGTCATGCCCGCGGTCAGGCCGAGCCCGAGGTAGGCCAGGTGGGCAAGGGGGCGGAAGGAACCGTTCGTCATGGGTTCGACGATCCCCGCAGGCCCCGGGGCGGGTCGCTACCCCCGCGTTCCGACTGATGGTGCACTTTTCTGCACCCTGGAGAGTCCACCCTGAGCCTCTCTCAGGGGCCATCGAATCACCCCATACCCGGCATTACGGTTAGGCGATGTGACCGCCCTCCACCTCCCGGCCAGGCCCCGCCGCCTGCCCTGGTCTGCCCGTACGTGGCTCGACACCCTGCACGCGGTGACCGGGCTGCCGCTCGCGCTGCCCGCCTTCGCCGGGACGTTGCTGCACGCCCTCCTGGCGCTGACCCTGAGCTGGACCGTGTACCCGGCCAGGGCCGTCCTGGGGCGGTTGTCGGCCCGCACGCACGTCTACACCCACCGCCAGCGCGGCCGCTTCGCCGCCTTCCTCGGCGTGGACCTGCCCGCCCCCGCCCTGGAGCCGGGCCGCTTCGCCTGGCGCAAGGCCGAGACCTGGCGGCTGTCGCTCTACCACCTGCTGGTCGCCCCGCTGGTCGGGCTGGCCGGCAGCCTCGCGGTCACCGGGGCCTGGGCGGGCGGCCTGGTGATGGCCACCTCCGCGTTGTGGAGCCCGCAGCCACGCCGCACGCTGCTGGAGCTGACCCCGGCCGGGATCGTCCTGCTCGTGCTCGCGCCGTGGATCGCGCACCTCGTCGTCCGCCTGGACGTACTGCTGGCCCGCCGCCTGTTCGGCCCCACCCTGAGCGAGCAGCTCAGCGTCAAGGTGGAGAGCCTGACGGTCAGCCGCGCCGAGGTGGTCGCCGCCGCCGACGCCGAACGCCGGCGCATCGAGCGCGACCTGCACGACGGCGCCCAGCAACGCCTGGTCTCCCTGGCCATGAACCTGGGCATGGCCCGCGCCCAGTTCACCGACCTGCCGGAACCGGTGGCCCAGGCCATCGCCGCGGCCCACGAGGAGGCCAAGCAGGCGGTCAAGGAACTGCGCGACCTGGTCCGCGGGCTGCACCCGGCGATCCTGGAGGAGCAGGGCCTCGACGCGGCCCTGTCCGGCCTCGCCGCCCGCGTCCCCCTCCCCGTACGGCTCAGCGTCGCCGTCGAGCGCCGCGCGAGCCCCGCGATCGAGGCCGTCGCCTTCTTCGTCGTCTCCGAGGCGCTCACCAACATCGTCAAGCACGCCGAGGCCGCCCGGGCCGCCATCGAGGTGGTCGGCACCGCCGAGCGCCTGCGGCTGACCATCACCGACGACGGCAAGGGCGGCGCCCGGCCCGGCGCGGGCAGCGGCCTGCGGGGTCTCGCGCAACGGGTGGGCTCCGTGGATGGGATCCTCGACATCGACAGCCCCCCAGGGGGACCGACCACCATCACCGTGGAGCTGCCATGCGCGTAGTGCTCGCCGAAGACTCCGTCCTGCTGCGCGAGGGACTGGTCCGGCTGCTCGGCTCGGCGGGCATCGAGGTCGTGGCGGCGGTGGCCGACGCCGAGGAACTGCTGCGCGCCGTCGACGAGCACGAGCCGGACCTGGTCGTCACCGACGTGCGGATGCCGCCCACCCACACCGACGAGGGGCTGCGTGCCGCGCTGGTCCTGCGCCAGCAGCGGCCCGGGCTGGCCGTCCTGGTGCTCTCGCAGTACGTGGAGGAGCGCTACGCCACCCAGTTGCTGGCCACCGCGACCGCCCGGGTCGGTTACCTGCTCAAGGACCGCGTCGCCGACGTGACCGAGTTCCTGGAGGCGTTGCAGCGCGTGGCCTCCGGCGGCACCGCGCTCGACCCCGAGGTCGTCGCCCAGCTCCTCATCCGGGGCAACAGCGGCCCGCTCGACCGGCTGACCCCGCGCGAGATCGACGTGCTGCGGCTGATGGCCGAGGGGCGGGCCAACTCCGGCATCGCCACCACCCTGGTGATCAGCGAGAGCGCGGTGGCCAAGCACATCAACAACATCTTCACCAAGCTCGACCTCAGCTCCGACGGCATGGACCACCGCCGCGTGCTGGCCGTGCTGCGCTTCCTGGAGTCCGGCAGGTGATCTCCCGAGGCAGGTGGCTGGGCTGGGGCGCCTTCGCCACGGCGGTGGCCCTCCTGCTCGGCTGCTTCGCCGGCTGGCTGTGGCTGGAGCGGCCCCCCGAACAGACCCTCCGCAGCACCGCGACCTACCGGTCCGAAGGTCAGGCGCTGACCCTCGACACCTCCGCCGGGCACGGCCGGGTCGAGATCGCCGCCGGGCGGCCCGGCGAGATCCGGGTCGAGCGGACGCTGGCCTGGGACCGGGCCCGGCCCCAGGCGAGCCAGACCTGGCGGGACGGCGTGCTGTCGGTCGCCGTCGGCTGCCCGCGCACCGGCCTGGTCTCGCTGCCCGCCCGCTGCGCCGCCGACTACCGCATCTGGGTGCCGCCGGAACTGGCCGTACGGGCGCGGGTCGGCGACGGCGACCTGACGGTCACCGGGCTGCGGGGCGCGCTGCACCTCACCGTGCCGCGAGGCGACGTGGCGCTGAGCGAGATCTCGGGGCCGACGGTCGCGCGGGTGGGGGAGGGCAGCCTGGTCGCGCTCGGGGTGCGCTCGCCCACGGTCGAGGTGCACGGCGACGAGGGGCTGCTGTCGCTGGCGTTCGCCTCGGTGCCGCAGCGGGTGGAGGCGGTGCTCGGCCAGGGCTCGCTCTCGGTGGACCTGCCGGACGAGGGGCTCTACCGGGTCGAGGGCGGGGTCGTCGAGGGCAGCGAGCGCATCGACGTGGCCATCCGCGAGGCCGCGCCGAGCATGGTGATCGCCCGGGTCACCGAGGGCAGCCTGGACATCGGCTGACCGGACGACGGGGGCCTGTGGCAAAGCCGACCCCGGGAAGAGGCGTGCCGGCGAAGGCGTTATCGTCATAGTGACGAAAGGACGCCCATGATTCCCCTGAAGCTCACGGCGCCCGCCCCCGGCTGGACCGTCTCCGCCGACGTCGTGGTCGTCGGATCCGGCGTCGCCGGCCTCACCGTGGCGTTGCGCCGGGCCGAGCTGGACCCGGCGGCCAAGGTGCTCGTGGTCACCAAGGACGTGCTCTCCGCCGGCTCCACCCGCTGGGCCCAGGGCGGGATCGCGGCCGTCCTCGACCCGGCCGACAGCCCGGCGGAGCACCTGGAGGACACCCTCGTCGCGGGGGTCGGCCTGTGCGACACGCGTGCCGTACGGGCGCTGGTGACCGAGGGCCCGGACGCCCTGCGGCGGCTGATCGACCGGGGCGCGCGCTTCGACCGCGACGGCTCCGGGGAACTGCAGCTCACCCGCGAGGGCGGCCACCGCCGCAACCGCATCGTGCACGCCGGCGGCGACGCCACCGGCGCCGAGGTGCAGCGGGCGCTGATCGAGGCCGTGCGCGCCCACCCGGCGATCCGCGTCATCGAGCACGCGCTCGTCCTCGACCTGCTCAAGGACGCCGCCGGCCGGACCGCCGGCGTGACGCTGCACGTGATGGGCGAGGGCACGCACGACGGCGTGGGCGCGGTGCACGCGCGGGCGGTCGTGCTGGCCACCGGCGGCATGGGCCAGGTCTACTCGGCCACCACCAACCCGGTCGTCTCCACCGGCGACGGCGTCGCGCTGGCCTTGCGCGCCGGCGCGGTCGTGCGCGATCTGGAGTTCGTGCAGTTCCACCCGACCGTGCTCTGGCTCGGCCCCGACGCCACCGGCCAGCAGCCGCTGATCTCCGAGGCGGTGCGCGGCGAGGGCGCCCACCTGATCAACGAGGCCGGCGAGCGCTTCACCGACGAACTGCAGCCGCGTGACGTGGTCGCCAAGGCCATCATGCGCGAGCCGGGCCAGGTCTACCTGGACGGCCGCCACTTCGGCGAGCGGATGTGGCGCGAGCGCTTCCCGACCATCTACGCCGCCTGCCGCGAGCACGGGTTCGACCCGGTCACCGAGCCGGTCCCGGTCATGCCCGCCGCCCACTACGCCTCCGGCGGCGTCCGCACCGACCTGCGCGGCCGCACCTCCATCCCCGGCCTGTACGCCTGCGGCGAGGTCGCCTGCACCGGCGTGCACGGCGCCAACCGGCTGGCCTCCAACTCCCTGCTCGAAGGGCTGGTCTTCGCCGAGCGCATCGCCACCGACCTGCACACCGTACGGCAGGCGCCCGGCGAGGTCGTCGCGGACGAGGCCCCCGGCGGCCTGGTCGACCCGCGCGCCCGCACCAGGATCCAGGCGCACATGAGCCGAGGCGCCGGCGTGCTCCGCTCGGCCGACACCCTGCGCGGGACCGCCAAGGCCCTGGCCGACGCCCTGTGGACCCCGGTCGCGGTCCGCCCCGGCGTCGAGTCGTGGGAGGCGAGCAACCTGCTCACCGTGGCCACCGCCCTGGTCACCGCCGCCCGCCTGCGCGAGGAGACCCGCGGCTCGCACTGGCGCGAGGACCACCCCGGCCGCGACGACGCCGACTGGCTGGGACACATCGACATCGAGCTGACCCGGGAGGGTTTCCGGATGACCTACACCCCGCACACGCTGCCCGAGCCGCTCGTCGCCGAGCTGTCGGCCGCCGGGCTCGACCCGGCCGAGGTGCAGGAGGTGATCGACCGGGCCATCGACGAGGACCTCCAGGCCGAAGGCGACGTCACCACTCTGGCCACCATCCCGGACGACCGGCGCGACGTCGCCGAGGTGGTCGCCCGCGCCGACGGCGTCGTCGCCGGTCTGGCCGTGGCCGAGGCGGTCTTCGCACGCTTCGGCCTCGGCCGCTTCGAACGCCTGGCCAAGGACGGCGAGCAGGTGCGCGCGGGCGACGTGCTGCTGCGCGTCGAGGGACCGGTCCGCACCCTGCTGACCGCCGAGCGCACCGCGCTCAACCTGCTCACCCACCTGTCCGGCATCGCCACCCAGACCGGGCACTGGGTCGAGGCCCTCGCGGGCACCAAGGCTCGCGTGCGCGACAGCCGCAAGACCCTGCCGGGACTGCGGGCGCTGGAGAAGTACGCGGTGCGGGCCGGCGGCGGCACCAACCACCGGATGTCGTTGTCCGACGCCGCGCTGATCAAGGACAATCACGTGGTGGCGGCGGGCGGAGTGGCCGAGGCGTTCCGCGCGGTGCGCGAGCGCTACCCCGAGCTGCCCATCGAGGTCGAGGTCGACCGGATCGACCAGATCGAGCCGGTCCTGGCCGAGGGGGCGGCGGAGATCCTGCTGGACAACTTCACCGTCGAGGACCTGGCGCGAGCCGTACGGATCGTCAACGGCAGGGCACGCCTCGAAGCGAGTGGCGGACTCACCTTGGAAACCGCCAGGGATGTGGCGGAAACTGGCGTGGACTACCTTGCGGTGGGAGCGCTCACGCATTCGGCACCGGCGCTCGACATCGCTCTGGACCTACGGGGGCATTAGTGCTGCTCACGATCGACGTCGGCAACACCCACACCGTGCTCGGCCTGTTCGAGGGCGAGGAGGTCATCGAGCACTGGCGGCTGGCCACCGACGCCCGCCGTACCGCCGACGAGATCGCCGTGGTGCTGCAGGGGCTGCTGACCCAGTCGCCCCTGCTGAAACACGCTGACATCTCCGGGATCGCCATCTGCTCGACGGTCCCGAGCGTGCTGAACGAGATGCGGGAGATGTGCCGCCGCTACTACGGCGACGTCACGGCCGTGATCGTGGAGCCGGGCGTGCGCACCGGCGTGCCGGTGCGCATGGACAACCCCAAGGAGGTCGGCAGCGACCGCGTGGTCAACGCGCTGGCCGCCATCGACCAGTACGGCGGGCCGTGCATCATCGTCGACTTCGGCACCGCCACGTCCTTCGACGCGGTCTCGGCCAAGGGCGAGTACGTGGGCGCGGTCACGGCCCCGGGCATCGAGATCTCGGTGGACGCGCTGGCCGCGGCGGGCGCCCAGCTGCACAAGGTGGAACTGGTCCGGCCGCGGTCCGTGCTGGCCAAGAACACCGTGGAGGCGCTCCAGGCCGGGATCATCTACGGGTTCGCCGGCCAGGTGGACGGCATCGTCGAGCGGATGGCCGCCGAGTTGTCGCCCGACGACCCCGACGAGGTCACCGTGGTCGCCACCGGCAGCGGGGCCGCGCTCGTGACGAGCGAGGCCCGCTCTATCGACGTGCACGAGCCGTGGCTGACGCTGATCGGCCTGCGGCTCATCTACAAGCGGAACACCATGTGAGCCGGCGGCGTCACATCTGCTCGTAGGAGTACACGTACTGCCAGTGCTTGGTGCACTTGGTGACGTACTGGCCGTGCTTGTCGGTCTGGCAGACCTTCACGCGCAGCGCCCGCACGTCGTCCTCCTGGAAGGAGTACCACTTGAAGCCGGGGTAGCCGCAGTGCTTCCTGGTGTAGACGGTCTCCCACTCGTGGGAGGCGTCGCCGAAGTAGTTGGCCTGGAACTTCACGTACGCGCACAGGCCGCCGTGGCGGTACTTGCGCGGGTCGAGGTCGTAGAGCCGGCCGCTGACGGTGGTGCTGTTGGTGTCGCCGTAGTCCTGCCAGTCGACCTTGACGTGGCCGAAGGACTTGGCCAGGCCGTTCTTCGACCAGACCGCCCCCCAGTCGTCGTGGTAGACCGGCGGGGTGGTGGTGGCGGCCACAGCGGTGGTCGCGCTCGCCGCGGCGGGGACGGTGGCGGCCAGGGCGGTGGCGGCGGCGGCCGCGAGCAGCCCGGTGGCGATCTTCTTGATCATCATCTCTCCTTGGGCCCTCCCTGAGCCGGCGCCCTGCCGATCCCCCCTGAGCCCTGTGATCCTTTGATAACGGAGAGTGCTTTCAAGGATCATTCAGGAGACTGACCAACTCTTGCAGTTCGCTAGTCTTGGATGTCGTGGAACTTCCTGAGCAGATGCGTATCCGGCGGGAGAAGCTCGACCGCCTCCGGAGTGAAGGTGTCGACCCGTACCCGGTCAACTTCCCGCGTACCGTCACCAACGCCGAGCTCAAGGAGAAATACACCGACCTGCCGCCCGACACCGCCACCGGCGACCGGGTGGGCGTGGTCGGCCGGGTCATGCTCAGCCGCGTGGGCGGCAAGCTCTGCTTCGCCACCCTGCGCGACGGCAGCGCCGACCTCCAGGTCATGATCTCCCTCGACCGGGTCGGCGAGGAGTCTCTGGCCGCCTGGAAGCGCGACGTCGACCTGGGCGACCACGTCGGCATCGAGGGCGAGGTCATCACCTCCCGCCGCGGCGAGCTGTCCATCCTGGCCGACACCTGGCAGATCACCTCCAAGTGCCTGCGCCCGCTCCCGGAGAAGCACACCGGCCTCACCGACCCCGAGGCCCGCGTCCGGCAGCGCTACGTCGACCTCATCGTCAACGACGAGGCGCGCAAGATGGCCCACATCCGCAGCGCCACCGTGCGCGCGGTGCGTGACTTCTGGCACGAGGAGGGCTACCTCGAGGTCGAGACGCCGATGCTCCAGCCGATCCACGGCGGCGCGGCGGCGCGTCCGTTCAAGACGCACATCAACGCCTACGACATGGAGCTCTACCTCCGCATCGCGATCGAGCTCTACCTCAAGCGGCTCGTGGTCGGCGGCATCGAGAAGGTCTTCGAGATCAACCGCAACTTCCGCAACGAGGGCGCGGACTCCACGCACAACCCCGAGTTCACCATGCTCGAGGCCTACGGCACCTACCTCGACTACAACGACATGGCCGACCTGACCCAGCGGATGTACCAGAAGGCCGTCGTGGCCGCCCTGGACACCACCGTGGTCAACCACGACGGCGTCGAGATCGACCTGGGGCTCAAGCAGTGGCCGCGGATCACGCTCTACGGCTCGGTCTCCGAGGCGCTCGGCGAGGAGATCACCACCGAGACCTCCCTGGAGCACGTGCGCAAGCTCGCCGACCGGCGCGAGATCCACTGGGACCCGAAGTGGGGCCAGGGCAAGCTGGTCCAGGAGATCTTCGAGGCGCTGGTCGAGCACACGCTGATCCAGCCGACGTTCGTCATGGACTACCCGGTGGAGACCTCGCCGCTGACCCGGCAGCACCGCGACAACCCGCTGCTCACCGAGAAGTGGGACCTCATCGGTTTCGGCACCGAGCTCGGCACCGCCTACTCGGAGCTGATCGACCCGATCGAGCAGCGCCGCCGGCTCACCGAGCAGTCGCTGCTGGCCGCCGGGGGCGACCTCGAGGCGATGCAGCTTGACGAGGACTTCCTGGCCGCCCTGGAATACGCCATGCCGCCGACCGGGGGCATGGGGGCGGGCATCGACCGGATGATCATGGCGTTCACCGGCAAGAACATCCGCGAGACCATCCTCTTCCCGCTGGTCAAGCCCACGCACTGACCCGTTCGCCCGACAGCCGGTACGGCCTGCCGTACCGGCTGTTGTCATGTCGGCGGTCATGACCGGACCGGGGGCCGGCGCCGCCGCGGCAGGCGGGATACGGGCCGGGCGGGAATCCGGGATCGGCTGGGTCGAAACCCGGAGGGGCCGAGGCGCTCATCGCGACCGCACAGACGCCGACATATCGTGAGTAGTTCACATTGTGTGGATCATGTCAATGGCGCTGGTCAAGTGGGGGGATCGGCGACCTTGACGACCTTTCCGGAATGCGTTTACGGTTTCGTCGGGCGAGACGCCGCCGAGGGCTTCTGCTGTGGGGGGAGGCTACGGATGGATTTACTCACCGAAGGCGTTGAGTTGAGCCGCGCTGATCTGGCTCTGCTCGCCGAACTGGCCAAGGGAGTGACCGTGGACAGGGTGGGGCGAAGGCTCGACGTCAGCGGCCGGACCGTACGGCGCCGGCTGCGGGTGATCTGCGACCGTATCGGGGTGGCGACCGCGATCGAGGCGGTCGCCTGGGCGGCGCGTCGCCAGCTCATCTGATCCGACGACCGGGCTCGCGGTGGACCGGTCCGCTCGGCTCGGCCGGCTCAGCCGTCGATGCAGTCGGCTCGGTCGGCTCAGTCGGCTCGGTCGGCTCAGTCGGCGATGCGGACCGCGCCCGCCCACGGGCGGTTGCCGATCGGCGCCAGCCGTACCACGTCGCCCGTCTGCGGCGCGTGCACCATCATGCCGCCGCCCACGTAGATGCCCACGTGGTGCAGGTCGTTGTAGAAGAAGACCAGGTCGCCCGGGCGCAGCTCCTCGCGGGAGATGTGCCGGCCGGCGGTCCACTGGTCGCCGGTGTAGTGCGGCAGGCTGATGCCGACCTGCTGGTAGGCGGCCATCACCAGGCCGGAGCAGTCGTAGGAGTTGGGCCCCTCGGCGCCCCAGACGTACGGCTTGAGCTGCTGGGTGAGCGCCCAGCGGGCGGCCTCGGCGGCCTTGCCCTGGCCGATGATCGGCAGGTCCACCCGGGTCGCGCGGCCCCGCGAGCCGGCCTGGCCCAGGGCGCGGCGGTAGATGGCGCTCTCGACCTTGGCGACCAGCTTGGTGATCTTCCCGCGGCGCTCCTCGAGGTCGGCGACCAGCGCCTTGACCTCCTTGATCTGCGCCGAGGCGGTCCGCTCGGCCTCCTCCGCGGCGGCGATGGCCACGGAGACCTCCTTGAGCTGGTTGCTGTGCTGCTCCTCGATCGCGGAGGTGGTGGCGACGTTGTCGAGGAAGAGCCCGGGGTCGCCCGACTGGGTGAAGGCCCAGGTGCGCTCCAGGCCGCCGGAGATGTAGGAGCTCTGTGCCAGGGAGGCGGCTCGCGCCCGCTTGCCGGCGAGGTCCTGCTGGCGGGTGGAGAGCGTCTTCTGCGCCGCCGCGGCGGTCTTCTCGGCCGTCTTCAGCTTGACGCGCTGCCCGTTGAACTGCTCGCTGAGCTGACCGATCTCGGTGTGCATCTTCTCCGCCCGCGCGGCCAGCTCCTTGAGGCTGGGCTCGGGGTCGGCGGTGGCGGGGCCGAGCGGGAGGGCGAGGCTGAGCGCCGCCAGCGCGGTCGCGACGACGGCGAAACGTCTCCTGCGTTCCGGAGGGCGGGCGTCGCCCGCGGTCTTCTCCCCACGGTCGCGCGTGCGCTTCACCAACCAGCCACCTCTCCTGTTCGGGCGCCGACCGGGTTAGCTGCCGGGTTCGGGCCGGAGTAGCCCTACCAGGCCGAAGACCTGGATTCACCCCCGCGCTCCCGGGGAGGGAGCGCTGTGGTTCCCCGGTTCCCCCGACGAGGGGATTGGGCGCACCCCTTCGCGGGATCTCGAAGGGATATCGACGCTGGACACTAGTGCACGATCAGTTCGTGCTCAACCAGAACTGCCAATTCCGTTGAGGTTTGGCATCCGAAGGATCACGGGCGGATCACGTGCTTGCGGCCATAGTCGGGCATTTTGCGGGGTTTACGGTGGTTTGGTGCGTTCGTGAGCCTGGGGGCGGGAGGGACCGCTCCAAACGTTCGCCACAGGATCATGCCCGGGATACGGCCCAGCCGTAAAGGCGTCGGTACGCTGAAGGGTCATGGAGCAGGTCGCCGAGCCCGTGCTGCACAAGAGGCAGATCACCGTCCGTCGTGCCAGGACCGCCGATGTCCGGACGATCAAGATGCTCGTCGACACCTATGCCGGAGCCGGGCCCCGATTGCTGGAGAAGGCCACCGTCACGCTCTATGAGGACGTGCAGGAATTCTGGGTCGCCGAACATGACGGAAAAGTCGTGGGATGCGGCGCGTTGCATGTCCTGTGGGAGGATCTCGCGGAAATCCGTACGGTCGCGGTGGATCCCGATCATCGTGGACTCGGCGTAGGCCACAAGATCGTGTCAGCGCTCATCGGAACCGCAGTGGAACTGGGTCTGCGCAGGGTCTTCTGCCTGACCTTCGAGGTCGACTTCTTCGCCGGGCACGGATTCCGCCCGATACAGGGAACGCCCGTCTCGCCCGAGGTCTATGCCGAGCTCCTGGCCTCGTATGACGAGGGTGTGGCGGAGTTTCTCGACCTCGAACACGTCAAGCCCAACACCCTCGGTAACACGCGCATGCTGCTGCATCTCGCGGCTAATGACTCGGCTGTTGACCGAGTGGAAAGGTGATTGTTGATACCTATGCCGATACCTTGGGCAGCAGCAAGCATGTGTCCTGACATGTGCCACATGCGAACTCGAAGTGAGGTGACACGGTGAGCACCGGACAGCCGCCGTATCCACAGGATGATCCCGGTGAGAACGACAAGCCCCGGGCTCCCGAATACGGACAGCAGTACCCGGGCCGTGCCCCGGGTGAGGCCGACCCCGACGTGACGGTCGTGGGGTATCGCACTGACGGCGATCCCTACGGTCAGCAGGGGTACGGCCAGCAACAGCCATACGGCCAGCAGCAGGGCTACGGCCAGCAGCCTGGTTACGGTCAGCAGCAGCCTGGCTATGGCCAGCAGGCCCAGCCCGACTACGGCCAGCAGGCCGCTTCGGGTCAGCAGGGTTACGGTCAGCAGCCCGGCTACGGGCAGCAGCCGTCGGGCCAGCAGGGTTACGGCCAGCCCGCCTCGGGTCAGCAGGGGTACGGCCAGCAGGCCCAGTCCCAGCCCGGTTACGGCCAGCAGCCCGGTTACGGCCAGCAGCCCGGCTACGGGCAGCAGGCTCAGCCCGACTACGGCCAGCAGGCCGCTTCGGGTCAGCAGGGGTACGGCCAGCAGGCCCAGTCCCAGCCCGGTTACGGCCAGCAGCCCGGCTACGGCCAGCAGGCCCAGTCAGGCTCCGGCCAGCAGCCCGGTCAGCCGGGTTACGGCCAGCAGCCCTCGGGCCAGCAGTACGGCGCCTCCGGCCAGCAGGGCTACGGACAGCAGTCCCAGCCCGGCTACGGCCAGCAGCCCGACTACGGCCAGGCCGCGGGTCAGCAGGGATACGGCCAGCAGTCCCAGCCGGGTTACGGGCAGCAGCCCACCTCCGGCCAGCAGGCCTACGGCCAGCCCGCCTCGGGTCAGCAGCCCGACTACGGCCAGCAGGGCTACGGCGCCCAGCAGCCCTACGGCTCGCCCGGCACCCAGCCCGGCTACGCCCAGCCGCAGTACGGCGCCCAGCAGCCCGGCTACGGTCAGCAGTACGGCGGGGCACAGCAGCCCGCCTACGGCCAGCAGCAGGGCTACGGCGCCACGCCGTACGGCCAGCCGGGCTACGGCCAGCCCGTCGGCCTCCAGCCGCCCGGCGCCCCGGCGCCCCTGGCGGAGTGGTGGCAGCGCCTGGTCGCCCGAATCGTCGACGGTCTCATCTTCGGTGCGATCGCCGGCATCCTGAACGCCCTGTTCATCGCGGTGCTGATCACCTCGTCGAACGCCTGGACGGGCAGCTCCTCGGGATTCCTGAGTGCCACCATCGGCTCGCTGATCCTCTGGATCCTCATCGGCGCGCTGTACATCGGCTACGAGTTCTTCATGACCAAGGCCAAGGGGCAGACCCTCGGCAAGATGGTCATGGGGATCAAGATCGTCCCGGTGGGCCAGGCCATGCCTCCGGGCGGGCTCGCCTCCGACGTCGCGCTCAAGCGGGCCGGCGTCACCTGGGGCGGTTACGCGCTCTACGGACTTCCGATCGTCGGTTTCGCCGGGCCGATCCTGGTCCTGGTGAACGCGCTCGCGCAGTTCTGGAACAAGCCGCTCGCGCAGACCTACGCCGACAAGTTCGTGAACACCGTCGTGGTGAAGGTCAAGTAAGGCCGACCGAACAAAACAGGGGCCGGCTTCCCGCCGGCCCCTGTTTCGTACCCGCTCGCCGTACCAAACTGTGAGATATAGCCCTCCGTCCCGGAGAGGTGAGCGCATATGGCGCCCCCGCCGCCTGAGACCAGAGTGATGCCCGCCGAATGGTGGGAACGCTTCACCGCGCGACTCATTGAGGCGCTGGTCTTCGGCGTCCTGTATTACATTCTGTCCCTTCTGCTCTGGCTGTTCTTCCGGTCTGTCGGGTTGCTGGAGGCGTGGGAGGGCCGGCTGCCGGGGTTGTGCGCGTGGGCGGCGGCCGGCGCGGCGTATACCTGGTACGACTGGAGGGCGCTTTCGGGCCGCGGTCGCACCTTCGGCAAAGCGATCATGAGGATTCGGGTCCAAGGGCAGGGCGGGGCCTTAGGGAAACGCTCGCTCCTCTATCCTGGGCTCGCCATGGCGATGGGGATTCCCGTGGTGAATCTCCTCGCCGGAATGCTCGCGTTCGCCGTGGGTCTGTTCATCTTGATCGACAAGCCGCTACAGCGTGGTCCGCACGACAGGCTCGCTGGCACCTGTGTGGTCAAAGACCCTCGATGACGTGGGAAGCGACACATTTCCGGAAATTTCGCATGATCCGGTAAGAAGTCTGGCCGGACTGGCATTAGGCTGAGTACGCAGTGCCCGTGAACCCGAAGGGGAGACGGGGCGCTGGTCACGCTAGGGTCGGGTACGTGTCCGGCGGCGCGTGGTCGCGCCGCTCGTCCGTGGTGTTGCTCGTGCATAAAGCGCACCCAGTGGAGTCGAGGACGAATGCAAGCTGTAACAGACGTATTGGCAGCCCTGCTTCCCCCGGCGGTCGTGGCCGCCGCCTTCATCTATGGGGTCGTGAAGCTCGTCAAGTCGGAGGCCGCCGCCACCCGCGGGCAAACCGCCGCCGATGGGGCCGAGAAGCAGAACTGATCCGCCGCCTCCAGAATCACGCGGGCGCTGAATTGTGTCCGCGCCTTTCCGGGTATATGTTTGGGCAGGCGAATGCAGTAATACTCCGGAAAGGAATGCGTAGATGGCCAAGCAGATCCAGGAGATTCTCATCGATGACCTCGACGGAGGCGAGGCCAATGAGACGGTCGGCTTCGCTATTGACGGCATCTCCTATGAGATTGACCTCAGCGAGGGAAACGCCAAGAAGCTGAGGGACGCGCTGTCGCCTTTCGTGCAGTCGGCGCGGAAGTCGGGCAGCGGCGTCGCACGCCGTCGTGGCGGCCGTGGGAGCTCCCGTCAGATGACCCGCGAGCAGAGCTCTGAGATTCGCGCCTGGGCCAAGAGCCGCGGACTGAACGTCAGCGAGCGCGGTCGCATCGCGAAGACGATTGTGGACGAGTACGAGCGGGCTCACTAGCGGACGACCATGCGCTTATGACGATCGCCTAGAACCCCGGCGGATGCCATAAGCGCATGATCGCGGGTGGATCCGGTTTATTGGACGTTTCTCCGGCGTGTTTGATCACGCCGTGCCGCTCTGCCGTACCCTCGGGTACGGGAGGGGCGGGTGTTCGCCGTCGGCGATCGGCGGGCGCGCTACATTAGGCCTGGCACGGCCTGTGGATCTCGTGATGTTTCTCCGGATCCAGCTAAACATCGTTCGCTTGCGGCGTATCGGGAACACACCACCCTCAGATGGTAGTTGGATGGAGGGTGAACGCCCTGCTCTCGGGGAACGTTCTCTGCTATAGAGCGGCAGAGGGCGCACCTGGAAGCCTGGGCTGGCATGCGGGATGACGGGACCGGCTAGTTGCCGGCCTGGCTGACCGCTCTGTGAGGAGCGACGAGATGTTCGAGAGGTTCACCGACCGAGCGAGGCGAGTTGTCGTCTTGGCCCAAGAAGAGGCCAGGATGCTCAACCACAACTACATCGGTACTGAGCACATTCTTCTTGGTTTGATCCACGAAGGTGAGGGCGTTGCCGCCAAGGCTCTGGAGAGCCTGGGCATCAGCCTCGAGGGTGTGCGTCAGCAGGTCGAGGAGATCATCGGCCAGGGCCAGTCGGCTCCGTCGGGGCACATTCCTTTCACCCCGCGGGCCAAGAAGGTCCTCGAGCTGTCGCTCCGTGAGGCTTTGCAACTGGGCCACAACTACATCGGCACCGAGCACATCCTGCTCGGGCTCATCCGCGAGGGTGAAGGTGTGGCGGCCCAGGTGCTCGTGAAGCTTGGAGCCGATCTCAACCGCGTGAGGCAGCAGGTCATCCAGCTCCTCCACGGTTACCAGGGCAAGGAGCCGGCCGCGGCCGGCGGTCCGCAGGAGTCCGCTCCGTCGACCTCCCTGGTGCTCGACCAGTTCGGCCGAAACCTGACCCAGGCTGCCCGCGAGGGCAAGCTCGACCCGGTCATCGGCCGCGAGAAGGAGATCGAGCGGGTCATGCAGGTCCTCTCCCGGAGGACCAAGAACAACCCGGTTCTGATCGGCGAGCCCGGCGTCGGCAAGACCGCCGTCGTCGAGGGGCTCTCCCAGAAGATCGTCAAGGGTGAGGTGCCCGAGACGCTGAAGGACAAGCAGCTCTACACGCTTGACCTCGGTGCTCTCGTCGCGGGCTCCCGTTACCGCGGTGACTTCGAAGAGCGCCTGAAGAAGGTGCTCAAGGAGATCCGCACGCGCGGCGACATCATCCTGTTCATCGACGAGCTGCACACGCTCGTCGGCGCGGGCGCCGCCGAGGGCGCGATCGACGCCGCCAGCATCCTCAAGCCGATGCTGGCCCGCGGCGAGCTGCAGACCATCGGTGCGACCACGCTGGACGAGTACCGCAAGTACCTCGAGAAGGACGCCGCCCTGGAGCGGCGCTTCCAGCCGATCCAGGTGGCCGAGCCCTCGCTCAGCCACACGATCGAGATCCTCAAGGGCCTGCGCGACCGCTACGAGGCGCACCACCGCGTGTCCATCACCGATGGCGCGCTGGTCGCCGCCGCGCAGCTCGCCGACCGCTACATCAGCGACCGGTACCTCCCGGACAAGGCGATCGACCTCATCGACGAGGCCGGTTCGCGGATGCGCATCCGCCGGATGACCGCGCCGCCGGACCTGCGCGAGTACGACGAGAAGATCGCGAAGGTCCGCCGGGACAAGGAGTCCGCGATCGACGCGCAGGACTTCGAGAAGGCCGCCGCCCTCCGCGACCAGGAGAAGCAGCTCCAGCTCAAGCGCGAGCGCCGCGAGCGGGAGTGGAAGGCCGGCGACATGGACGTCGTGGCCGAGGTCACCGAGGAGCTCATCGCCGAGGTGCTCGCGACCGCCACCGGCATCCCGGTCTTCAAGCTGACCGAGGAGGAGTCGCAGCGCCTGCTCCGCATGGAGGACGAGCTGCACAAGCGGATCATCGGCCAGGACGACGCCATCAAGGGTCTGTCCCGTTCGATCCGCCGGACCCGCGCCGGTCTGAAGGACCCGCGTCGCCCGGGTGGCTCGTTCATCTTCGCCGGCCCCTCGGGTGTCGGTAAGACCGAGCTGTCCAAGGCGCTGGCGGAGTTCCTCTTCGGCGACGAGGACGCGCTGATCTCGCTGGACATGTCCGAGTTCATGGAGAAGCACACCGTCTCCAGGCTGTTCGGCTCCCCGCCCGGCTACGTCGGGTACGAGGAGGGCGGCCAGCTCACCGAGAAGGTGCGGCGTAAGCCGTTCTCCGTGGTCCTCTTCGACGAGATCGAGAAGGCCCACCCGGACATCTTCAACTCGCTGCTGCAGATCCTGGAGGACGGTCGCCTGACCGACGCCCAGGGTCGCGTGGTGGACTTCAAGAACACGGTCATCATCATGACCACCAACCTCGGCACCCGGGACATCTCCAAGGGCATCGGGGTCGGGTTCTCGAAGGCCAACGACTCCGAGTCGAACTACGAGCGGATGAAGGCGAAGGTCCAGGAGGAGCTCAAGCAGCACTTCCGGCCCGAGTTCCTCAACCGTGTCGACGACATCGTGGTCTTCCACCAGCTCACGCCGAAGGAGATCATCCAGATCGTCGATCTGATGCTCGCCCAGGTGTCGGACCGGTTGAAGGACCGCGACATGGGTCTGGAGGTCTCGCCCGAGGCCAAGCAGCTCCTGGCCGACCGTGGTTACGACCCGGTCATGGGCGCCCGTCCGCTCCGCCGCACCATCCAGCGTGAGCTGGAGGACTCGCTGTCGGAGAAGATCCTGTACGGCGAGATCCGTCCGGGCCAGGTCATCAAGGTGACCATCGAGGGCGAGGGCGAGGAGGCCAAGTTCGTCTACACCGGCGAGCAGGCCCCGGCCCAGGTCCCCGACTCGGCGGCCTCGATCGCGGAGCCGATCCAGCAGAACTGACCGTTCTGCTCGTTCTGAGCGAAGGCCCCCTGCTCCGGCAGGGGGCCTTTTCTCATGCCACCTTCGAGCCGGACGCCTTCCAGACGTTGCAGGAGGCGGGGCTTCATGAAGGCCGCGCTCAGGCAGTCCGAACGTCGCTAGGTAAATCCCCGGATGGTCGTGGGCGCACGGGATTGAGATTGTTGGCCGGATCGGCTATCTCGCCACCGGAAGTAGTACTACACTGCGTAGAGCAAGCTCCGCCAAGTCTCGGACAAGTATCTCACAAGAGCACGCGCCTATGGTGGGGCGTCCTCCCCGGGGAGTAGTAAGCAGTCAACCCAGGGCGGACGCGAAGGTCGCCCTCGAGCCGGGATGCTCGATGCGGGCGAGAACGTCAACAGTCAAAGCCGTGGAGGAATTCGATGCGCCTGCGTCACGAGGACGGAACGCTCGTTCACCTGGCCTACAACGCCGGCGTTCACCCCGCGGAAGACCTGGAGAACCTGATCGCGCACCTGACCAGGTACGCGGTGCCGGTGCGCAAGCGGCTGGGCGTGGAGCGGATGGGCATCGGGCTGTGGTTGTCGCCCGGCGTGGCCGACCACCTGACCGCCGACCGGATCGAGCTGGTACGGCTGCGCCGGTCGCTGGAGGAGCGCGGGTTGGAGGTCGTGAGCCTGAACGGCACCGGCGGGCGCAACCAGGAGGTGCCGGGTCCCGACTGGGCCAAGCCGGAGCGCTACCGCTACACGATGGCTCTGGCCAAGATCCTGGCGTTCCTGCTGCCGGAGGACGTGCGGTTCGGGAGCATCTCCACCATCCCGATCGGCTGGCGGCGCGACTGGCCGGCCGACCTGCACACGATCGCGACGCGCCGGCTGGAGCGGCTGGCCCGCGAGCTGCGCGGCATCTACAGCGTGACCGGCAAGACGATCCGCGTCGGGTTCGAGCCGTGGCCGGGCTGCGTGCTGGAGACCACCGAGCAGGCGCTGGAGCGGGTCGGCGACATCGACTCCGACCACCTGGGTGTATGCCTGGACGCCTGCCATCTGGCCTGTGGCGACACGGAGCAGTCGGGTGAGGCCCTGCGTGGCCTGGCGCTGGCCGGAGCCCCTGTGGTCAAACTGGGGCACGTGCACAACCACACCAACGAATCGCCCGACACCGGGGCGGTGCTGCACGACACGCTCAACGCGATCCTGTCGGGCGCGGTGAACGGCACCGCGCACATCGAGGTCGAGACGCACAACCTGGCCGTGCCGCTCAAGGCCAAGGGGCCGGGCGCGCTGGTGTCGATGCTGGCCGAGGAACTCGACTGGGCCCGCACCAGCTTGACCGGCCTCGGCCTGCAGCTCGCGGCCTGACCTGCGTGTCCCCGGTCAGGTGCTGAACCAGCCGGGGACGTCCAGGCGCCAGGGGTCGGCGGGGGTGACCTTGCGCAGGTCGCTCTCCAGGGCGCGCAGGCGCTCCTCGCCCAGGGTCTCGGCCCAGCCCGCGCGGAGCCGGTCGAAGATCTCCGCCGAGCGCCGCAACGCGTCCCAGCCCCGCTCGCTGATCCGGGCGATCTTCTTCCGGCTGTCCTGCGGGTCGCGCGCGCTCACCACGTAGCCGAGCCGCTCCAGCGTCTCGATCGTCTTGCCCGCGGCCTGCTTCGACACGCCCAGGGTGCGTCCGAGCTCGACCGCGGTGCAGCCCGACCCGCCGATCGCCTGCAGCACGAAGCCGTGCATGGGCCGCAGGTCCGGATGCCCCTGCCGGCCCAGCTCGGCGTGGAGCTCGTCGATGAGCATCCGGAATCCGAGGAAGAGACGGAGTGGCAGCTCGAATCCCGGGGGATCGCTTGACATGATAGACAACCTGCTTGACTATAAAGGACAACGTCTTTGTCTATCTTAGGAGTACGGCATGCTGGTCCGCGAGCAGGAAACCCGTCGATCGGAAACCGCCACCGGCGTCATGACCACCCTGGCCTCGCCCACGCAGGGCGGCTCCGAGCTGTCGTTGTGGCGGGTCGAGGTGCCGGCCGGCGCCTCGGGCCCGCTGCACGAGATCAGCACCGAGCAGATCTGGACCTTCCTGGCCGGTGGCGCGACGGTGCAGCTCGGGGAGCAGGCGCTGACCGTGACCGCGGGGGACACCGTGGTGTTGCCCGCCGGGGTGACGCGCCGCCTGACGGCCGATGAGGAGGCGGGCTTCACCGCCATCTGCACCGCTCCCGGCACCGCCCGGGCCTCGGTGGACGGCAAGGACTTCGGCGTCCCGTCCTGGATCGCCTGAGCCCCGGGTTTTGGAAGGTCAGGCGGGCAGGCGGTAGGTGCCGTCGTCGAGCACCTCCGCCAGCCCGTCGGCGATCAACCCGTCGAGAGCGCGCTCGCGCTGGATCGCGTCCTCCCAGGTCACGTCCAGCGCGGCCTTCGGCACCGGGCCGTGCGCGCCACGCAGGACGGCCAGCAGCCGTCCCCGGCACTGCCGGTCGGTCCCGTCGTAGGTCTGGCCCTTGCGCGGCGGCCCGTCGTGCGGGGGCTTGCCGGCCAGCCGCCAGGCGCACCGGTCGGCGATCGGGCAGTCCGCGCAGCGCGGGGCGCGTGCCGTACAGACCAGGGCGCCCAGCTCCATCACCGCCACACCCCAGGTCGGCGCGCCCACCTCGGGCAGCAACGACTCGGCCAGCCGCCGCTCGACCGCGGAGGTCGCGGTGGGCGGGTACTCCTGGGAGCGTACGGCTCGCGCGAAGACCCGGCGGACGTTGGTGTCGAGCACCGCGTGCCGCCCGCCGAAGGCGAAGCTGGCCACGGCCGCCGCGGTGTACTCCCCGATGCCCGGCAGGGCGAGCAGGGTCGCGTGGTCGTCGGGCACCTCGCCACCGTGCTGCTCGGTGATCGCCACCGCGCACGCGTGCAGCCGCAGCGCCCGCCGCGGATAGCCCAGCCGTCCCCAGTGCCGGACCGCCTCACCGGGCGCCTCGGCGGCCAGGTCCTTGGGGTACGGCCAGCGCTCCATCCACTCCAGCCAGATCGGCAGCACGCGGGCGACCGGCGTCTGCTGGAGCATGATCTCGCTGACCAGGATGCCCCACGGGGAGGCGTCGGGCTGCCGCCACGGAAGATCCCGGGCATTCGCCGCGTACCAGTCGAGGATGGGGGTCTGCAGGTCGGGCACGAGTAAAGACTACGGCGGGTCGCCGGGCGGGCGAGCCGGGATGTGATCCATGCTGTGCGTATGGAGCCGGACACGTTGCGTGGCGATGGTGGAGACGTCTACTGGCGGCGGCGCATGACCCTGCTGGTGGGCGTCCTCGTGGTGGTCGCCGTCGTGGCCTGGGCGTGTTCCGGCGGGTCAGAGGGGCCGAAGAGCCCGACCGCGAGCGGCGCCTCGGCCAGTGCCTCGCCGAGCGCGGACCCCGTGCTGGCGGGCCTGCCGTCGATCACGCCGTCGCCGACCCCGTCACCCACCGTCACCAAGCCTTCGGTGAAGCCCGCCGCCGCGCGGCCGCGCCGTCCCGGCCAGCCGTGTGACCGCAAGGATCTGGTGCTCTCGTTGCAGGGCCGCCAGGAGGTCTACGCCGGGGACGCCCGGCCCGGGTTCGTCTACACGCTGGTGAACACCGGCCCGGTCATGTGCACCTTCGATGTCGGGCCGCGGGCCATCGAGTTCCGGATCACCTCCGGGGCTGACCGGATCTGGTCGACCTCGGACTGTGTGGCCGGCTCCGGCGAGCAGGTCGAGCGGCTGGAGCGCGGCGTGCCGTACGTGAAGACGGTGGACTGGGACCGGCGCAGGTCGGGGGAGAGCTGCGGCGGCAAGCAGCCGGTGGCGCTGCCCGGGACCTACGTCGCGGTGGTGGACACGGGGGAGATGCGCAGCCGGAAGTCGGTCTTCCACCTGCGGTAGCGAGGGTTAGACGTAGCGTTCGAGGATGGACGATTCGGCCAGCCGTGACAGGCCCTCTCGCACGCTGCGCGCCCGGGACTCGCCCACGCCCCCCACGGCCTGGAGGTCGTCGATGCTGGCGGCCAGGAGCTTCTGCAGCCCGCCGAAGTGGTCCACCAGCCGGTCGACGACCGTGCCGGGCAGGCGCGGGACCTTGGCCAGCAGGCGGAAACCACGCGGGCTGACCGGGCTGTCGAGGGCCTCGTTACCCGCATAGCCCAGCACGGTCGCGACGGCGGCCAGGTCGAGCAAGTCGCTGGGAGAGAGCTGGTCCATGTCGTGCAGCGACTGGGCGAAGCTCTTCTGCCGCCGCCCGGAGCCCGACGGCAGGTAGTCGCGGACGACGAGCTCGCGCTCGGAGTCGACGCCGGCGACCAGCTCGTCGAGCTGCAGGGACAGCAGCCGGCCGTCGGTGCCGAGCTCGACGACGTAGCCCTCGATCTCGTCGGCGATGCGGCGGACCATCTCCAGCCGCTGGGCCACGGCCGAGACGTCCCGTACGGTGACCAGATCCTCGATCTCCAGCGCGGACAACGTGCCCGAGACCTCGTCGAGGCGGTGCTTGTAGCGTTCGAGGGTGGCCAGGGCCTGGTTGGCCTTGGACAGGATCGCCGCCGACTCCTCCAGCACGTAACGGATGCCGTCGAGGTAGAGGGCGATGATCCGCATCGACTTGCTGATCGCGATGACCGGGTAACCGGTCTGCCGCGCGACCCGCTGGGCGGTGCGGTGGCGGGTGCCGGACTCGTCGGTCGGGATGGACGGATCGGGCACGAGGTGTACGGCGGCGCGCACCACCTGGTAGTCGCCGGAGCGCAGCACGATGGCGCCGTCCATCTTGGCCAGCTCGCGCAGCCCGGTGGCGGAGAAGCCCACGTCGAGCTGGAAACCGCCGCTGCAGATCTCTTCCACCACGCTGTCGTAGCCCAGGACGATCAGCCCGCCGGTGTGCCCGCGCAGGATTCGCTCCAGACCGTCGCGCAGTTGCGTGCCCGGAGCCAGGGCTGCCAGGACTTCGCGACGGCGGTCATCAAGTGTCGCCACATGGCCCCCGTGTCGCTCTGTTCCATCCTCAGCTTAGCGGGGACCTGCCACCTGGGGGCGGGCCTCCCGCACTTCACTGGTGTGGCGGCACTGTTTTCGCGGGTCGAGCGGGTCTGGCGGGGCTGTGGAGAGGTCAGGTGACGTGGGTGAGCGCGTCCCACACGTTCTCGGCCTCGACGACCTCGAAACCGGGCGCGAACTGGGTCGGGCCGACCGGCACGAGGGTGCGTTGCCGCCCGGGAGCGCCCCGCCGGCCGCCCTCCTCCAGGGAGCCCTTGGGCACCAGCGCCCGGGTGAAGCCGAGCCGCGAGGCCTCGGTCAGCCGGCGCCGCACGTCACGCACCGGGCGCAGCTCGCCGGCCAGGCCGACCTCGCCCAGGGCGATCAGCCCGGCGGGCAGGGCCCTGTCGCCGGCTGCGCTGGCCACGGCGAGCATGACCGCCAGGTCGATGGCGGGATCGGTGAGCTTGATGCCGCCCACGGTGGCGGTGAAGACGTCGCTGCCGCCCAGCCGGGCGTTGAGCCGGCGTTCGAGCACGGCGAGGATGAGCTGCACGCGGTAGGGGTCGAGCCCGGCGCTGGTACGGCGCGGCTGCTGGGCCTCGGTGCGGGCGACGAGCGCCTGGACCTCGGCCGGCAGCGGGCGGGTGCCCTCGACGGTGACCGTGACGCAGGTGCCGGGCACGGGCTTGCTGCGGTGGGAGACGAACAGGCCGGTGGGGTCGCTGATCCCCTCGATGCCGCGCTCGTGCAGGTCGAAGCAGCCGACCTCGTCGGTCGGGCCGAAGCGGTTCTTCACCGCGCGCACCAGGCGCAGCCGGGAGTGGCGGTCACCCTCGAAGTTGAGCACCACGTCTACCAGGTGCTCCAGCGTGCGGGGACCGGCGATCGAGCCTTCCTTGGTGACGTGGCCGACGATCACCGTGGACATGTCGCGTTCCTTGGCCAGCCGTACCAGGTTGGCGGCCACCTCGCGCACCTGCGTGACGCCGCCGGGCACGCCGGTGGCCTGCGAGGTGCCGATGGTCTGCACCGAGTCGACGACCAGGAAGCGCGGCTGCACCTTCTCCACGTGGCTGACCAGCGCCGCCAGCTCGGTCTCGGCGGCCAGGAAGAGCCGGTCGCGGATCGCGCCGATGCGGTCGGCGCGCAGCCGGACCTGGGAGGAGGACTCCTCGCCGGTCACATAGAGCACCGTCTCGCGCTCGGCGAGCTTGGCCGCGGCCTCCAGGAGCAGGGTGGACTTGCCGATGCCCGGCTCGCCGGCCAGCAGGACCACCGCGCCCGGCACCATGCCGCCGCCGAGCACGCGGTCCAGCTCGCCGATGCCGGTGGTGCGGGCGATGGCGACGTCCGCCTTGACCTGGCCGATCGGGATCGCGGGGGCGCTCGTGGCGCCGCCCTGCACGACCCGGACGCCCTTGGCGGCGCCCTCCTCGTCGACCGTGCCCCACGCCTGGCACTCACCGCACCGGCCGACCCACTTCAGCGTGCGCCAGCCGCACTCGGTGCAGCGGTATCCAGCAGCAGTCTTCGCCATGCGGAGCAGGCTAGCGGCCGGGACCGACAAAGACGGCTCCGCCTGGCCCGGTCCCGAGCCCGTGATGGGCGGCGGTAGGCACGAATGCCTGCAGAGCCGTCGTCACGGCCCCTTAGCTGCGGGCCTTGGCGGAGCTACCGCCGTCCAGCGGTCCGGCCCGGCGGCGATCCTGTTCAGGAACCCTTCACCGCACCCGCCGACTGTCGGGCGGAAGGGGGGATCCGCACGGACGACGACCTCCACCAGTGGCGGTCCGCCCTTTCCGGCGCCGAGGAGGAACGCGATCGCGGCCTGCGTGCGCTCTTCGACCGGTTCGATCTTACGTACGAGGACCGCACCGTACCGACTCGCGAGGGCGACGTCACCCTGGGGATCCTTCGTCCTGGGGCTCGGAGAAGCGCACCCTTCCCGCGCTCTACGACATCCACGGGGGCGGGATGGTCCTCGGGACCCGCCATTCGACGCTGGTTCCGGAGCGCGTGCAGTGGGTTCTTGGTCACCCCCGAGTACACCCTCGCCCCGGAAGCGCGGGCGCCACGCGCGGCGATGGAGTGCGACTCGGCACTGGTGTATCTGGCCGCGCACGCTGACGAGTTCATGATCGACCCGTCTCGGATCATCCTCTCCGGGATCTCGGGAGGCGGGGGTCTGGCCGCCGGCGTCGGGTTGCTCGCACGGGACAACGGGGGACCGCAGCTTCTGGGGCAGATGCTCAACTGCCCCAGAAGCTCGACGACTGCCACCGGACGACCTCGTCGCAGCAGTTCAGCGCAGCGCGGGGAGCGATCGACTCCTGGGTGAGGGAGACGAACGTCTACGCGTGGAACGCGATCCTCGGCGAAGGGCACGAGGAGCGGGAGGTGAGCATCTACGAGTCCCCGGCTCGTGCCGACGACCTGCGAGGGCTGCCTCAGACCTTTATCGACGTCGGCGGATGCGAGGTGTTCCGTGACGCGGCCATCGCCTACGCGTCGACGTTGCTCGCCGGCGGCGTATCCACAGAGCTGCACGTCTGGCCCGGCGGCTACACGGCTACGAGAATTTCGCGCCCGAGGCGGCGGTCTCGATCCGGACGCGTGAGGCGCGAACCAAGTGGCTCGAGCGGGTCCTCGCAGCCGGTCGTGCACGCCCGTAACCCGGCGGCTCGCACCGCTGGACGGGCCTCTGGCTAACGGAGGACCCGGTAGCGAAGGTGGGCCTCGCTCGCGAAGGCGGATGTTTCGAGGCGCTCGAGCTCGATGTGCCGCCCAAGGCCGGCGAACAGCGAGATGCCGTCGCCGAGCAGGACCGGCGCGACGTCCAGGTGGAGCTCGTCGACGAGACCGAGCCGCAGGCACTGTCGTGCGATGCTTCCGCCGAGCAGACTGACCCAGCGGTCCCCGGCCGCTTGCGTGGCCAGCCTGACGGCCTCGGCGATGTCGTCGACGACGAAGGTGTACGTGGTGCCGTCGCGCTCGATCGGCTCATGGGGGCTGTGGGTCATCAGGTAGACGGGGACCTTCAGCATGCCGCCGTACGGGATCTCGCCGTCCTCGATGGTCTGGGTCTTGTTCGCGCCGCCGACCACCGCGCCGATCCGGCTCATCACCGCCTCGACGACGGCGTCGTCCTCGGGGGCAGAAGGCCGGCCGAACATCCAGTCGACCCCGCCGTCCTCCTTCGCCAGGAATCCGTCGAGAGTGATGGTCGCGTGGACGATCACGGTAGCCATGGCCGCTCCTGTCTCGTAGAGGTGAGTCAAGCGACTCACCTCTATCACCGTAGACGTGCGCGTCATGGTGAGTCAATGGACTCACCTCGATGAGATACTGGCCGGATGACACGTGGACGCTCCTCGTACCACCGTGAGGTGGCCGCGACCAACCGCGAGGCGATCCTCGGCGCCGCCGCGCAGCTCTTCCTGGAGTTCGGGTACGACCGCACGCCTCTGGCACGGGTCGCCGAGCGCGCAGGGGTGTCCAAGGCGACGCTCTTCAAGCAGTTCCCGACCAAGGCCGAGCTCTTCGAGGCGACGGTGCTCGCGGCCGGCGGATCGCCGGCTCCGGAGCCGGTCGAGATCCCGACCGGCGACCTCCACGCGGGCCTGGTGGTGCTGGGTCGCGCGTATGCGGAGCTGGTGACCCGTCCTCGCATGGTCGCCCTGATGCGGACCGTGATCGCCGAATCGCCCCACTTCCCCGAGCTGCGCGAGCGGACCTTCGACTTCGGCACGCTGCCTGTACTGCAGGCACTGGGGCGCTATCTGCGGGAGGCGCACTCCGCGGGAAGCGCCGACATCGCTGATCCGGATCTGGCGTCCGCACAGTTCCTCGGCATGATCGCGTCCGCGATCTTCTGGCCGCGGCTCATGCACGGCACGTGGTCGATCACCGAGGAAGAGCAGGCGCGAGCGGTCGACGAGGCAGCCCGGACGATCGCCGCGCGCTTCGCGGCAACTTCCTGACGTGATCGGGGCGGTTGTCAGAAATATGTAGACCGGTCTATTCTCAGGCCATGGGGCAGAAGGGCATGGAAACGCGGAACCGGATCCTGGGCGCGACACTGGATCTGGTCGAGTCCGGAGGGTACGCGGCCGCAGGGCTGAACCAGGTGATCGCGACCAGCGGCGCACCACGCGGCTCGTTGTACTTCCACTTCCCCGAGGGCAAGGACCAGCTCGTCGGCGAGTCGATCCGGCGGGCCGGCCAGGCGGTCGGCGACGCCTTCGAGGAACTGGCCGGGTCCAGCGCGTCCATGGCGGAGTTCGTCGAAGGGATCCTGCGGCATCTGGGTGACCGGCTGGAGGAATCGGGCTGGCGCAAGGGGTGCCCGGTGGCCACGGTTGCCCTGGAGATGGCAGCTACCAGCGACCCGCTGCACCAGGCCTGCTCGGAGGTGTACACCTCATGGGCGGCCGCCCTGCGTGAACGGCTCTCGGGGCGGGCGGACGCCGACGACCTCTCGGTCACCGCCCTGGCCCTGATCGAGGGAGCGCTACTGCTGGCAAAGGCACACCGCAGCAGGCGACCGCTGGAGCAGGTCGCCGGTCAGCTCGCCGCTCTGCTCCGCTAGACGGGCTCGCCGCTGGAGGCGGGCCTTCTTTCTGACCTGAAAATATGTAGACCGATCTATTCAGAGGATTCCTCATGGATGCGATGGTTTTCGGAGCGACGGGTTTCCTCGGCCGGTCCCTGGTGGCCGAACTGCTGGCCAAGGGACAGCGGGTGGCGGCAGCCGTGCGCAAGGACACCCTCACCCCCTGGCTGCACTCACAGAACGTCGACACCAGCGGCCTGACGGTCGTCACGGCCGACATCACCCGGCCGCTGTCGGGTCTGCCCCAGGTGCGTGACGTCTACAACACCGCGGGCCGCTACGCGTTCGGCCTCAGCGTGGAGGAGGCGCGGGCGGCCAACGTGACCGGCGCGCTCAACGTCCTGGAATGGGCCGCGACCCTGCCGGAACTACGCAGGCTCGTGCACGTCAGCGGCTACCGGGTGAGCAACGTGCACCCGGACTACGCCCACCTGGGCGCCTACGAGGCGTCGAAGGCCGAGGGCGATCGTGAGATGCGCGCCAGGGCCGCTGAGCTGGGGGTCCCGCTGAGCATGGCCAACCCCAGCTCGGTGATCGGTCCTGGCCAGTACATCGGTCTGGGCTCGCTCGTGCGGGATCTGTGGAACGGGCGGCTGCCCGCGCTTCCGGGCGGCCCCGACGTCTTCGTGCCGATCGTGACGACCGGCTACTTCTCGCGGTTCCTGGCGGAGATCCCGGCCTCGCCCGAGGTGGAGGACTACTGGGTGCTCGACGAGTCGACGCCGCCACTGCCCGAGCTCGTGGGCGTGGTCGCCGCTCACCTGGGCGTGCGGGCGCCTCGCCGTACCATCCCGCTCGGCCTGCTGCGCCGGCTGCCCAGGAAGATCACCGGGGCCGACCCTGAGACGCTGTCGTTCCTGTCGGCCGATCGCTATCCGACGGGTACGGCTCGCGCGCTCGCCGCCAGGACCGGCCTGCGGATGCCCCCGGCCGGCCAAGCCCTGCGCGCCTGGGCCGACGGCCTGGTGGCCGGCCGCTTCGGCGCCGCGCAGCCGTGGCTGAGCCCGTACGGCTTCCGCGACCGCACGTGGACGATGGGCGAGGCGCACCGGCCCGCGCAGGTCCTGCTGCACGGGCTGCCGATGAACGCCGACCTGTGGGCGCCGGTGGCCGCTCACCTGTCCGGCCCGATCCTGGCGGCCGACCTGCCCGGCCTGGGCCGCTCGGCCGCCACGGACCAGCCGACGCATGAGTGGCTCGCCGACCTGATGGCCCCGGTCCGGACCCGGCCCGCGCTGGTCGCCCACTCGGCGGCCGCGGGGCCGGCGCTCCGCTTCGCCGTCGAGCATCCCGACCGCATCAGCAAGCTCGTCCTCGTCGCCCCCGCCTTCCTGCAGGCGCCGAGCCCGTGGCTCACCCGCTCGCGCTTGGCCGTACCCATGCTGCGCCGCATGTCCGCGGCCCGCCTGGCGGCCACGCTCGGCCTTCCCGAGGGACCGGAGGTGGCGAGCGCCGCGGCGGACCTGCGCCGTCCGGGGGCGGCGGGCCGGGTGATCGCCGCGATGCGCGCCTCCTTCACTGAGCGTGAGGCGACACTGTCGCTGTTGCGGCGTGTGATCGTCCCGGTGGAGATCATCGTGGGCTCGGCCGACCCTCTGACCGTGGACGTCGACCACCCGGTGACCGAGCTCGCCGGAGCCGGGCACTACCCTCAGCTCACCCACCCCGCCGAGCTGGCCCGTCACTTCGAACCACTCACCGCTCCCACGGCTGGGACGACCGCGAACGTCACGCTGAGCTGAGCAGATCCCGCAGACGCGCGAGCCGTACGGCATCGCCCGCGGCCTTGGCCGGGTGACGGTGGGAGGTTCCGGGAAGTACGGCGAGCATGCGGTAGGGGGCGGCGCGCACCTCAGACGTGGAATGCCGGGCAAGCCCTTTCGCCGGCGAGTGGCTGGCCGCTCGTGCCAGCCATCCCGGCGTCGGTGCGGGACGAGCCGTCAGTCAGTGTCAGCGGGGCGGGCGCCCGCGCGCAGGATGTCGGTCATCTCGTCAACGGCGGGTGCCCGGCCGGGCTTCGCGACGGGGGCGGTGATGGCGACCTTGGCCTGCCAGTCCCAGAACCGGGTGACCGCCCGGATCGAGCGGATGCGGTCGTCGCCCAGGCCCTTGGTCTTGGTGGTCGTGGTGAAGTGCCAGGCGAGCCGGTCCGGCAGGCCGCGGTCGTCGTACAGGTACTGCCACCAGATCTCGTCGGCGCCGACGTTCGGGGTACCCGCCGCCTCGCGGAAGGTGGGGGAGATCCGGTACAGCTCCTTGAAGGTGATGGTTCCGCTGTGGGTGTAGATGCGCTTGCGGCGGCCGGTGGCGCGGTCCTTGATCCACGGGGTGACGTTGAAGCGGTCAGCGGTAGCGATCAGCTTGGCCAGGGTGGCGGGTTCCAGCACGTTGATGATCTGGTCGCCGTACGCCGCGGCGGCCCCGCTGGCGCGCCCGGTGCGAAGCCAGGAGCGGGTCTTGGGCAGCAGGTGGTAGAGCCAGCCCTTCGTGCTGATCATGCGGGTCGTCCCGGCGGATGCGAGCAGACCGGCCCAGTAAGCGTCGCCCTTGTCGGCCTCCTGCTGCATGAGGACTTCGCCCTCCAGGTCCACGATGCGGGTGATCTCGGAGGCCGTGGCTCCGGTGGGGCTGAGCTTGAGCTTGCCGGTGCCTCGGAAACCGAGGCCGCCGGTGATCTGCTGACGGGGGGAGTCGTTCTGCCAGAACAGGTCGGTCTGGGCACCACCCAGGAACTCGATCGTGACTCCGGCGCTGCGGGCCAGCAGGGCGCGCACGGTGGCCACCGGGTCGGGGGCGGCGGAGGCGTGGGCGGTGCCGGGGAGGGCGGTGGCGAGAGCCACGGTGGCGATGAGAGCTTTCATGTCCTGTCCGGTGAGGGGGGTGAAGATCGTCGCTCATTGTGGCGGAGCAGGAGAAAGCCTGTCGATTCTGGGGCGAATGTGTTCGTACCGGGCTAAGCGCTCTTCTTTGGACTGCGAGGTCCCCGTCGGACCCGGCTCTTGGGCCGCCATGATGACCTACACGCTCACCGAGGCCAGCGCATCTTAGGGTTTTCTGTCAGGCAGGGCCGCGTACCACGTGCCGTCATGTTCCGGTCCGGGCAGCCACGCCGGGGGATCGGCCAAACCGAGCGCCTCCTCAGCCCAAGCCAGCATGTAGGCGTCCGTGGCCGCAGGCGGCTGCTGGTGGCCCAGGCCTTCGCACGGTGGGAGCTCAGCGTGCGAGGAGCACGGCCGAGGAGGACACCCGCGATCATGGTCCCTCGGCCACACCATACGGCTGGCCGACCCGTCGTCGGCGGAGGAACGGCCGGTTCTCTGACCGGCGAGGAACCGGAGATCTGCGTGTCGGCAGCTCGGATGTCTGCCACGGGTGCCAAGTCCTGAGCACGAGCTGCCGAGACGACGGAGACTTGGGTGTCGGCCGTGCGGAGATCATCGCCGGAGCTCACGCCACCAGGATAACGATCAGCGCCGGATCCGCCCTGTTTCGCGGCCGTCCGGGACGGACGCCGCTTGCTCGCCATGCGGGGTTCTCAGCTACTCGGTTTGTAGGGCGGGGCGATTCCCCAGCCCCACCGGGGTACGGGAGCCTGGTCCATTGGGGTGGCGCCGGGCTGGGAGTTGGCGAGGGCGAGCCGGGTGCCCCATTCGATGTAGCCCATGAACGCGGCGCGGAACTCCGGGTCGTCCGGCAGGCCGACCTCGTCGGCGGCGTCGGCCAGCAGGCTCACCCAGCGGCGGCGCTGGGCCTCGGTGATCGCCTTGCCGAGGTGCATGCGCAGCATGTGCGGGTAGCCGCCGCGCTCGCCGGTGTAGCGCGCCGGGCCGCCGAAGACCTCCGCCAGCCACATGGCCACGTATCGGGGGTGGTCCGAGTCCATGTGCGCGAACAGCGGCCCGATGAGCTCGTCGGCCATGACCTTTTCGTAGAAGCGTTCGGTGAGCCGTTCCAGGGCCTCGGTGCCGCCCAGCCACTCGTACAGGGTGGGGACGGAGCCGCCGGCGCCGCGCACCGCGGTCGGCTTGTAGTGGCGCATCTCCTCGATCATCCCGATGTACGGGCGGATCTCCGCCAGGAAGGCGGGGAACAGCTCGCCGCGCCTGAATCCTTCGAGGTGGTCCTGGGCCGAGGTCCAGGCGATCCGCAGGGTGTAGCAGGCGGGCTCGTCCACGCAGCGGCTGAGTTCGTAGTCGACGCACTGGGGCGCTTGCGCGAGCAGGCGGGAGGCTCTGCCGTAGGCCTGCTCGAACTCCGCCGAGAGTTCGTCGGGGAGGCGGTAGCGGATGTACTCGACGATCATCGGAGCTCCTCCGGGAGACGGTGATCAAAACCTTAACGCCAATGTGTAATCGTGTAATAGCCCCGTCGCTGAGGAAGGCACAAGCCAGTGCGGAACAGGTCCTACTTCACCGCGGAGGACTTGGCGTGCCAGGTGTCGCACGCGCCGGTGGTGCCAGCCTTCCAGCCGCGTTCCATCCAGGTCACCTGGGTGCGGGGCAGGCCGTGGCTGCGGTCCCAGGAGGCTTCCTGGTCCCAGCGGGCGGTGTAGGCGCGGTAGTCGTCCCAGGGCGCGCGGGAGGGGAACATGGAGTCGTAGAGCGCGCCGAGCGCGACCCCGGCGAAGCACTCGGTCTGCAGCTCCGAACGCCGGTTGACCAGGTCGGCCGCCTTGCGGCCCTTCTTCTCGGCCTGCCAGAAGGCCTTGTCGATGTAGCTCATGTAGCCGGACATCTTCTGGACGTGGTGACCGTACTCGTGGGCGGTCAGGATGGCCAGGTCGATCCGCATCTCGGGCCAGACGTCGTCGGGGCGCACGACGACGGTGAAGCGCTTGTCCTCCTTGAGCCCGGCCAGGTCGCAGTACATGCCGCCGGCGTTCTTGCCCCACTCCAGCCCGCAGAAGCGCGCCGGGGCCTTGCGGACGAAGGTGGCGCCGGGCGGGGTGTAGCGGAGCCCGGCACGGGCGAACTCGCGCTTCCAGAACCGGTCGAGGCAGCCCTTCACCGCGGTGAGGTAGCGCTTCATGGTGTCCCACTTGCGGACCTTGACGGCCGGGGTGCCGCTGCAGGACAGGGCCTTGGCCTTGCTGAGCTTGTTGAGCGGGTTGTGGTCACGCGCCTGGTCGAAGGCGGGCGGCGCGCTCGGGCTGGGCTGCCGCGGGGCGGTGGCGGCCGCGGCCCTGGCGGGAGCGGCCGTCGGGGTGGGCGTGGGAGCGGGCTCGGAGGCGGCCGGAGGAGCGGTCGCACAACTCGCGAGCAGCAGCATGCCGACCAGCAGAAAGGGGGATTTGCGGAGCACGTCCGCAAATCATGCCATATGTCTGGTTTGTCGGAACTAGTGCTCCAGGCCGAGCTCCTGGACGAGCAGGCGCTTGGGCTTGGCGCCGACGATCTGCTTGACCGGCTCGCCGTTCTGGAAGAGCAACAGCGTGGGCAGCCCCAGCACCCCGTAACGGGCGCCGATGTCGCCGTACTCGTCGTAGTTGAGCTTGCCGATGGTCAGGCCGTACTCCGCCTCGATCTGCTCCAGCACCGGCGCGACCATCCGGCACGGCCCGCACCACTCGGCCCAGAAGTCGACCAGCACCGGCTTGTCGGCCTGGAGCACCTGCTCCTCGAAGTTGTCGGCGGTCAGAGTGATCATGAAATTCTCCTCGTGCAACTGGCTGCGAGCTGGGCGGAGACCTCCGCGCGGCGAAGGAGCAGGGCGCGGATCTCGTCGTCGATCTCGGCGATCTTCCGCCGGTAGACCGCGACCGACTCCGCGCAGGAGCCGCCCGAGGGGTGGCCGCCGCGCAGGCAGTCGACGAAGGGCCGCGTGTCCTCCAGGGTGAACCCGATGGACAGCAGCGCCCGGATCTCCGTGACGAGCTTGACGTCCTCTTCGGTGTACTCCCGGTAGCCGTTGCCGCCGCGCCGGGCCGAGAGCAGGCCGTGCTGCTCGTAGTACCGGAGCGAGCGCGGGCTCACCCCTGCCCTTCGGGCCAGCTCTCCGATCCGCATGCCTCCAACGTAAACGTTGACGCCTGTGTCAAGGTCAAGCGGGTCACAGCGACAGGTCGCGGAAGGCGGTCGCGGACGGGTGCAGGTTGACCAGGTCGGGCGCGGGCCGGTAGCCCGGCACCACGCTCAGGTCGAACCCCTGGGAGAAGCCCCGCACCTTGGCCGGCCCCGGCTTGAGCACCAGGGTGACCTCCACGCCCTCGGGGGGCGGGTTGAGGAAGGCGACCCCGCGAGCCCGGCCGACCCGGATGCCCTCGACGGTGAACTCCGCGCCGCCGGTCACCTCCAGGCCGATCTCGTTGCGGCCGCTGAGCCGTACCCGCACGGTACGGCCGGCCGCGGCGCTCTCGTCGGCGAGCACCTTGATCTCCGGAGCCGCCAGCGGAGCGGGCGGCGCGGCGATGGCCGGGGTGTCGCGGCCGAAGAAGTGCTCGGCGTCGACCGGCCCGCCCGCGACGCCCTCGGCCGGCGGCACGCTCCACGCCGCCTTGCCGGTGGCGGTGTCGAGGGCGTAGGCGAGATGCTGCTGCCTCGGGTGGGCGACGTCGAAGCGGTCCACCGCGAGCCCGCCGCCGGTCAGGGCGAGCGCGACCACCGCCGCGAGCGCTGGCACCGGCCAGCGCGCGGTGGCCAGCAGAGGCGTGACCAGTAGCAGGAAGAGCGCGAAGGTGGGCGCCGCGACCAGGCCGCCCATCACCAGCCCGAGTCCGAGACCGCTGAGCGCCGAGCCGACCAGCAGCACAGCCCCCGGAGCCAGGCCCAGGGTCAGCGCGGCCACCGCGGGCCAGCTTGAGGGAAGGGCTCCAGGCGTCCGGTCGAGGCGGAGCGCGGCCAGCCAGCCGAGCGCCGCGGCCAGCGCCGGCCAGGCGTAGGGGTGGGAGCCGCCCGGCAGGAAGAGCGCCGAGAGCACGCCGAGCAGGGCCACGACGACGACACCGCCCGCGCCCAGCGCCGCTGCGGTCAGCCGCCGTCCGCGCAGGAGCACGAACCAGCCGGCCACCAGCGCCGCCGTGGCGACCAGCAGCGCCGCCTGGTACAGGCCGGGCCGGTAGGGGTCGCCCAGCAGCATGCCCGCGTACTCGGGCCGGATGAGCTCCAGCAGCGGCATGAACCCGGCGGCCAGCCCGGCCGCCCCCGCGACCGGCAGCAGCGCCAGCCCGGCCGCGGCGGCGGTGGCCGGCAGGCTGAGCAGCGCCCGCCGCCGGAGCACGACGACCAGCAGCCCGGCCGCGACCAGGCCGAGGAGCGCCACGGGCAGCTCCAGCCAGGCCGGGTAGCGCACGAACAGGCCGGGGACGTTGAAGTAGACGAGTTCCTGGCCGTTGCGCAACGTCGCCAGATCCGCCGCGCCGAGCGCGGTCGCCAGCGCGAGGGTGTTCTCGCCCATCTGCTGCAGGCTGCCGCGGTCGAGGTGCGCGGGGTCGTCGAGGGGCGTGTGGTAGTACGCGCCGCCTCCGACGATCGCCGAGTCGAGGGCCAGCCAGTTCGCCTGGGTGAAGGCGGTGAAGTCGGTGTCGTTCGGCAGCATCTTCATGATCGCCGCGAAGCCGGAGTCGGCCGCGGGATGCGGTACGGCGGAGCCGTACAGGCTCATCAGCGGCGCGCTCCCCGCCGAGGCGCGGAAGGTGAGCACCGGCCCGGTGACCCCGCGCGCCTCGTTGTTGACCACCACCACGGGCCCGTCGCCCAGCGCCCGCTCGCGGGTGAGCGCCTCGGCGCCCAGCAGGCCGACCTCCTCGCCGTCGGTGAACAGCAGCACGAGGTCGTTCTTGAGCGCGCGCGGCAGCCGCGACGCGGTCTCCAGCATCGTCGCCACCGCGATGCCGTCGTCGGCCGCGCCCGGCCCGGCGTGCACCGAGTCGTAGTGCCCGGCCAGCACCACCTTGCCGGTGGGCGCCGTGCCGGGCCGTACCGCGATGATGTTGCGCGTCCGCGCCAGCGGGATCACGTCGTCGGCCAGCTCGCGCGGGAACTTGCCCACCGCCTCGTGCACCCGCGTCTCGAAGCCCAGCTCGCGCAGCTCGGCCAGCAGGTGCTCACGGACCCGGTCGTTCTCCGCCGACCCGGTCGGCCGCGGCGCCTTCGCGACCGCCTCGACGTGCCGGAAGGCCCGCTCGGCGCTGAACCCGGCGGCTCCGGCCCCCGCGGGCGCCGGCGGCGCGACGTCCCAGACGGTCAGCGCGGCCAGGACGGCGAGGCAGGCCAGGGCGATGTATCCCCTCATGCCTCCGAGGCTAGGGAACGATCAAGCGCCTGGATTCGGCCTCGGGGACCATCCCGGCATCCGCCGAAAGAGTGACATCGGAGGGGAAGAACCGCCACCGCAGCACGTTCGGGTAGGGCAGGTCGAGGCCGGGGGTCTCGGCGGCGGCGGCCTCGGCCACCTCGGGGCTGAACTCGATGCGGAGCACGGCCTCCAGGTCGGCCCGGGTGGCGAAGCTCATCCGCAGGTCGAGCTCCTCGCGGTGCCAGCCCTGCCGGGCCCAGAAGGTCTCGACGCGTTCGGGGGAGTACTGCGGCACGGTCCGGCGGAACCAGCGGCCGAAGGAGCCGCGGGTGGCGTCGAGGTCGATGACGAAGGCGGCGCCGCCAGGTCGCAGCACGCGGGCGAGCTCTGCCAGGCCGGGCTCGCAGCCGGGGCCGAAGAAGTAGGCCCAGCGGGCGACGGCCACGTCCACGGAGCGGTCGGGCAGGGGGAGCGCCTGGGCGGTGGCGGTGTGCACGGTGACGCCGGGCAGGGCGGCGCAGCGGCGGCGGGCGGCGGCGGCGAGGTCGCCGTGCGGCTCGACGCCGATCACCGCACGGGCGTGGGCGGCGTAGGCGGGCAGGTGGTAGCCGGTGCCGCAGCCGACGTCGAGGATGGTGGCGCCGTCCCAGCTCCGCAGCTCGCGCAGCCGCCGGTCGGCCACCCCGTCGGGATCGACCGCGCGGTTCTCCGTCTCGTAGACGCCCGGGGTGTTCCAGATGTTCGGACTGGGGATCGCCCCCTTCTGTATGCGTGGCATGGTTCAACGATAGGAGCGAGCGCGGCTTAGGCTGGCAACGTGGCAGACGTCATCCGCGTGCCCAATGCGAAGATCGCATTGTCCACGGCTTCGGTATATCCGGAACGCACTCCCGACGCGTTCGAGCTCGCCGGGCGCCTCGGCTACGACGGCGTCGAGATCATGGTCGGCGCAGACCCGGTGAGCCAGGACATCGACGTCATCGAACGGCTGTCGGACCACTACCAGGTGCCGGTGCTGGCCATCCACGCGCCGTGCCTGATCGTCACGCAGCGCGTGTGGGGCCGCGACCCCTGGGCGAAGCTCGTGCGCGCCCAGCAGGCCGCCGAGCGGCTCGGCGCCTCGACGGTCGTGGTGCACCCGCCGTTCCGGTGGCAGCGCGACTACGCGCGCGACTTCGAGACCGGTCTCGCCCGCATGCGCGACGAGACCGACGTCGTCTTCGCGGTCGAGAACATGTTCCCGCTCAAGGCCAGGGGCAAGCAGGTCGTCCCGTACTCGCCCGACTGGAACCCGATCGACTTCGACTTCCCGAACGTCACGCTCGACCTGTCGCACACCGCGGTGTCCGGCAGCGACGCGATGGAGATGGCGGTCAAGCTCGGCGACCGGCTCGCGCACCTGCACCTCGCCGACGGCAAGGGGGTCACGAACCTGGACGAGCACCTCGTCCCCGGCCGTGGCACCCAGCCGTGCGCGCAGGTCCTGGAGCGGCTGGCCAACACCGGCTTCACCGGCAACGTCGTCCTGGAGATCAACACCCGCAAGGCGGCCAGCCGTACCGAGCGGGTCGACGACCTCGCCGAGGCGCTGGCCTTCGCGCGGCTGCACCTCGCGACGGCCTCATGATCGAACGTGCGCTGGGCCGGGTCTTCGACCGGGTCGCCGACGCCTACGACGCGGCCCGGCCGGGCTATCCGGACGGGCTGTTCGAGGCGCTGACCGAGCTGTCGGGCGTGCGTCTGCCCGGCGCGCTCGTGGTGGACGTGGGCGCGGGCACGGGCATCTCGACCCGCGCCCTGCTGGCGCACGGCGCGCGCGTGGTCGCCCTCGACCCGGGCGCGGGCATGCTGGCCCGGCTGGTCGCGCGCACCGACGACACCGGTACGGCAGGCGCCGTGCTGGCCGACGGCAACGCGCTCCCGCTGCGGGACGGCGTGGCCGACCTGGTGTGTTACGCCCAGTCCTGGCACTGGCTCGACCCCGTCGCCTCGATCGCCGAGGCCCGGCGGGTGCTCCGCCGTACGGGCAGGGTGGCCGCCTGGTGGAACACGCACGACACCGCGCGGGCGGAGTGGCTGGCCGCCTACGAGGCGCGGCTGGCCGAGCTGGCGCCGGAGTACTGGGGCCCGGCGCACCCGGAGTGGCGGGTGCCGTCGATCGCGGCGGTGCTCGACGTCGAGGAGCGCTGGATCCCGTGGACCAGGCTGGTCGGCGTGGAGGAGTTCCTGCTCGACCTGCGCTCGCACTCCTACATGGCCGCGCTGGAGCCCGGCCGGGCCGACGAGCTGGTCGGGCGGCAGCGCGAGCTGCTGCGCGAGGCGGCGACCGACGGCATGTTGTCCGTCCCGGTGCGCGTTTACCTGGCGGTGGGCGCGTGAGCGAGGGCGCCGCCCGGCGGCCGGGTCGCCGGCCGGGTTCGGTGGACACGCGGGGCGAGATCCTGTCCGCGGCCCGCCGGGTGTTCGCGGAGAAGGGGTTCGACAAGGCCACCGTGCGCGGGATCGCCAGGGAGGCGGCGGTGGACCCGGCGCTGGTGCACCACTATTTCGCCTCGAAGGAGGGCATCTTCGCGGCGGCGATGCAGCTCCCGATCAGCCCGGAGGACGTGGTCCCGCACGTGCTGGAGGGGCCGCGGGAGGAGATGGGCGAGCGGCTGGTCCGGCTGATCCTCGGGATCACCTCCGACCCGGAGCGCCGCCAGTCGGTGATCGCGCTGCTGCGCTCGGCGGTTACCAACGACCAGGCCATGGGCATGATCAGGGAGTTCATGACGAACGCCCTGCTGTTCCGTGTCGCCGACACGCTCGGGGTGCCGCGGTTGCGGATGGAGGCGGCCTTCGCGCAGATGTTCGGTCTGGTGATGGGCCGCTATGTTCTGTGCCTGGAGCCGCTGGCGTCCGCGGACGTCGAGGAGCTCGTGGAACTGGTGGCTCCGACGATCCAACGCTACCTTGACCCATAGAGCAATGTTCTAGATGGTAAAGTTACCCGCCAGTAGGAATCCTGGCGGGTACGTGGATGACCGGCCGTCGTACGCTGGCAGCCAACGCAATTCTGTGGGAGGGGCCTCGTGCTCTGGGTAGCGATCGTCGCGCTCGTCATGACCGTCGCGGCGGTGGCCGTCGCCGGTCGCCGTGCGTTGTTCCTCTTCAAGCTGGCCACCTCCGGTCCACCCGCGCCCGAGCGCGTCGAGTACGCCAAGACGCACGTGCCCGAGGAGCTGAAGGCGCAGATCGTCGAGGTGTTCGGGCAGAAGAAGCTGCTCAAGTGGACCGCCTCCGGCGTCGCGCACTTCTTCGTGATGTGGGCCTTCTTCATCCTGCTGACCGTCTACATCGAGGCGTACGGCGGGATCATCCAGGGCGCGATCACCGGCCGGCCCAACTTCCACATCCCGCTGATCGGCCAGTGGTCGGTGCTGGGCTTCCTCCAGGACTTTATCGCGGTCGCCTGCCTCCTCGGCCTGGTCGCCTTCGCGATCATCCGGATCAAGAACTCGCCGAAGACCGAGGGCCGCAAGTCGCGCTTCTTCGGCTCGCACCTGGGCGGCGCCTGGCTCGTCCTGTTCATGATCTTCAACATCATCTGGACGCTCTTCCTGGCCCGTGGCGCCGCCGCGGCCAACGGCAACCTGCCCTACGACGGCGGCGCCTTCGTCTCCCTCGCGCTCGGCGAGGTGCTGCCGGCCAGCGCGCTGCTGGAGGAGATCGCCCTCCTGCTGCACATCGGCTTCATGCTGGTGTTCCTCATCATCGTGGTGAACTCCAAGCACCTGCACATCTTCACCGCGCCGCTCAACGTGCTCTTCGGCCGCCGCCCCGACGGGCTCGGCGCCGCCGAGGAGATGCGGATCGACGGCAAGCTCGTCGACTTCGAGGACGAGGACCTCGACCCGGAGAAGCTGGGCCGCGGCAAGATCCAGGACACCACCTGGAAGGGCTACCTCGACTTCTACTCCTGCACCGAGTGCGGACGTTGCCAGTCGCAGTGCCCCGCCTGGAACACCGACAAGCCGCTGTCGCCGAAGATGCTCATCCTCGACCAGCGCGACCACGCCTTCAAGATCGCCCCCTACCTGCTCCCCGGCGCCGACACCTCGCACGCCGGCCAGGACGTGCTGGCGCTGCTGGAGAAGCCGCTGGTCGGCGAGGACGGCGTCATCCACCCCGACGTGCTGTGGTCCTGCACCAACTGCGGCGCCTGCGTCGAGCAGTGCCCGGTGGACATCGAGCACATCGACCACATCCTCGACATGCGCCGCTACCAGGTCATGGTCGAATCGTCCTTCCCCTCCGAGGCGGGCGTGATGATCAAGAACCTGGAGAACAAGGCCAACCCGTGGGGCATGTCCGAGATGAAGCGGGCCGACTGGATCGAGGAGCTCGACTTCGAGGTCCCGCTGGTGGACGAGAAGCTGCCCGAGGACACCGAGTACCTCTTCTGGGTCGGCTGCGCCGGCGCCCTGGAGGACCGCGCGAAGAAGACCACCAAGGCCGTCGCAGAACTGCTGCACATCGCCGGCGTCAAGTACGCCGTGCTCGGCCCGATGGAGGCCTGCACCGGTGACCCGGCCCGCCGCCTGGGCATGGAGTTCATCTTCAACATGCTCGCCAAGCAGAACATCGAGACGCTGAACGAGGTCGGCGCGAAGAAGATCGTCGCGACCTGCCCGCACTGCTTCAACACCCTGGCCAACGAGTACCCGGCGCTGGGCGGCACCTACGAGGTGGTCCACCACACGCAGTTGCTGGCCAAGCTGGTCGACGAGGGCAAGCTGGTGCCGGTCACGCCGATCGAGGAGAAGATCACCTACCACGACCCGTGCTTCCTCGGCCGCCACAACAAGGTCTACAGCCAGCCCCGCGACATCATGTCGAAGGTGCCCGGCGTCCAGACCCAGGAGATGCACCGCCACAAGGACCGCGGCTTCTGCTGCGGCGCCGGCGGCGCGCGCATGTGGATGGAGGAGCGCATCGGCAAGCGCATCAACACCGAGCGCGTGGACGAGGCGCTGACCACGAATCCCGACACCGTCTCCACGGCCTGCCCGTTCTGTCTCGTGATGCTCGGTGACGCCATCAACGAGAAGAAGAACGGCGGCGAGGCCAAGGAGTCGCTGGAGGTCGTGGACGTGGCCCAGCTCCTCATCCGCTCTGTCAAGTCCTGACAAGGCCGCAGGTCAAGCCCGAAACGTGGCATCCACATAACGGGAAAATCACGGTAACCTCAACGTCGCACAGCTTTCATCGACGGGGAGGGGGCTGCGGATGCGCGTCGTCGTGACGGACGCGGAGGTCACCCTGGCCGACGTCCTCTCGCTGCGACTCGCCATCGACCAGCCCCTCCCCGCCGGAACCAGCCTGGTCCTGCGCCACCGCGCCAGCGGCGTCGAGCGCGAGATCCGGCTGGGACCGCTGGAGACGGCCAGCCTCGCGGTCTCCCTCGCGCCGCTCGGCCTGACCGCCGGGCGGTGGGACGCCTACCTGCGGCACGAGGACCGGCGCACCCGGATCAAGAGCGTCGACCCGGGCTTCTCGCTCGACCACCTCGACGCCTACGCGCTCTGCCGGCGCACGCTGGCCTACCGCTCCTACCGCACCCGCAACGGCTTCCTGGCGTTGAAGATCGACGACGCCTCGCCCGCCGCCGAGGTGCGGGCGGTCTGGTTCCGCGAGGGCCGCTTCGAGGTCACCGGGCTGCTCGCCTACACCGGCCTCGACGACGACGACGCCCGCCACGAGGCCAACCTGGCGCTGCACCGGCGGCAGGCCACCATCCGCACCGCCGCGACCGTGCAGGGCATCCGCTTCCACGCCGCCGTCTCCCTGGTCGACGTGGTCGCCGACGAGCACGGCGTCTGGGAGCCCACCCTGGAGGTCGAGGGGGTGCCCGGCGCGCTGCGGCTCAGCGCGCGCCTCGACGACATCGACGGCAAACGCCGCCGCGTGCACTACCCGGCCGCGCGGGTGGACGGGGTGCCGGTACGGCCCAGCTACACCGCCGACGACGAGCTGCGGATCGAGGTGGGCGGGTGAGGATCACCCTGGTGCTTCCCTCCGCGTACGGCATGCGAGGCGACGTGCGGGCCACGCTCAACCTCGCCGGGGCCCTGGCCGAACGGCACGACGTCGAGGTCATCAGCATCAGGCGGTCCAAGGACAAGCCGTTCTTCCCGGTGGCGGCGAACGTGGAGATGCGGACGCTCATCGACGCCCGGCCGGGTGTCCGGCACGTGTTGCCTCGCGGGCAGGTGCGGACGGAGGTGGCCCTGTGGCGGACGTTGCGGGCGCTCCGGAGTGACATTCTCATCACCACCCGGCCCGCCCTGTCTGTCCAGGCCGCCAGGTACGCGCCGCGTGAGACGCTCCGGATCGCCCGGGAGTGGGGGCGGCCTGCCGTACCGGCTCCGGTGGTGAAGCACTACCCGCGGCTCGACGCGGTCGTGACGGCCGGGGAGTCGGCGCGGGCGGAGTGGGGACGGCTGCTCGGGGAGGGCCCCGCCGTCCACGCCATCCGCGACGCGCTGCCGGTCGCGCCCTGGCCCCGCTCGCGGATGGACAACCGCATCGTCGCCGCCGGCGGGCGGTGGGTGCCGGTGAAGGCCTACGACCGGCTGATCCGCGCCTTCGCCGTCGTCGCCGACAAGCGGCCCGACTGGCGGTTGCGGCTGTACGGCTCGGGGCCGGAGGAGTCGCGGCTGCGGGCGCTGGTCGCCGAGCTCAACCTGCACAACCACGTGTACTTCATGGGCGTGACCTCCGACCTGGCCGGCGAGTTCGCCAAGGCCTCGATCGTGGCCAACACCTCCCGCTCCGAGGACCTGGGCATGACCCTCCTGGAGGCGATGAGCTGCGGGGTCCCGGTCGTCGCCTTCGACGGGGCCCGCGGGCCGGCCGAGTTCGTCGCCACCGGCTACAACGGGGTGCTCGTCCCCGAGGGCGGCAACGAGCCGGAACGGCTCGCGCTGGGGCTGCTGGCGATGATCGACGACGAGCGGCGCAGGCGGTCGCTGGCGGCGGGCGCGATGGAGACGGCCCAGGCCCACACCCCGGTGCAGGTGCGGGAGGAGTGGGAGAAACTCATCGCGGATCTACGCTGAAGTTGCCGGTACCTTGGAGTCATGCATGGGTACAGCGGAGACAAGCAGGCATACCTGACGCGGCTCAGGCGTATCGAGGGCCAGATCCGTGGCCTGCAGCGCATGGTGGAGGACGACTCCTACTGCATCGACGTGCTCACCCAGATCTCCGCTGCCACGCGGGCGCTCCAGGCGGTCGCGCTGGGGCTGCTGGAGGACCACATCTCCCACTGCGTCGCCGACGCCATCAACTCCGGCGGGCCCGAGGCGGACGCGAAGGTGAAGGAGGCCTCGGCGGCGATCGCCAGGCTGGTCCGGTCGTAGGACTGACTAGTTATTCGTGACCCGCTGAGAACCACTGTCCCGGACCCCTGCGGAGCCCGGGACTAGGTCATGTTGATTGGTTCTCATCGGCTTGCCGAAGTCCGCAATCCGAGCGCGTCGTCGAGCTCGTCCAAGGTCAGCCGCCGCTCGCTGATCGCTACGGCGGTGAGCACCTCGGCGTAGAGCGCAATCTCGTCCAACGCGACACGGTCATGGACCCGAGAGTCCAGGTCGTCGTGCCCCACCGCGTCGTCCTTCCTTCCGCAGCCCACACCCTCATCGAGGTTACGGCGGGGGGCCTTGCGGCGACATGGCCCATCGGAGTCATTCCTTTCTGCGCCGCGATACCCCCATCAGGATCATTTCCCGAATCTGAGATCACAATTCGGCGAATGCGCTATTGGTCTGCGTGAGAGGGCGATATAGGCGGAGTAAGGGTGAAATAGCGGGATTAGTGGTTTACGTGGGGGTCGTCGCGCTCGTGGACGATCCGCTCGGCCATCGCCGCGGGGCCGGCGAACCGTCCCGGCTCCTCCTCCACCAGGCGGCACCAGGCCAGGGCTGTGGCGTAGGCCGCGCCCAGGATCGCCGCCGCCGTGGCCCGGTCCGGGGGCTCCAGGGCCTCGATCTCGGCCGGGGGTTTCCGGTACGGCGGAGCAGGCCGTACGGTCGCCCCGCTGCCGGACCATTCGGCGGCCCCGCTGCCGGACCTTTCGGTGGCCCCGGTGCCGGACGGCGAGGCGGCCCCGGTGCCGGACGGCGCGGCGGCGGCCCAGCTTCGGCCGGTCGCTCCGCTGTCCTCGGTTCGCGGATCCCACGCCCCGGTCCGCTCATCGGGCTCAGGCTGCCACGCCCCGGTCTGCGCGCCGGCCTGGGGGCCGGTGTGAGGGTGCCATGCGCCGGTCTGTTCGGCGGGCTCGGGATGCCAGGAGCCGGTCGTCGGGTCGCTGACCGGGGCGATCCTGGTGGGGGCGGCCGGGAACGAGGCCGAGCCCCACGCCTGGTCCGAGGGCGCGGGCTTGAGGTGCGCCCGCAGCCGGTGGTCGAGCCAGGCGGGCATCCGGGAGCCCGGATCCGGCAGGTCGGCCAGGAAAGCCGCGGTCAGAGGCAGGGGAGCCGGGGCGAAGGCCAGGGTTTCGGTCAGGTCGTAGAGCGCGTGCCGGAACGCCTCACCGGGGGCCCGCTCGCCCAGCAACGCCCGGTCGAACCGGGCCGGACACCGGGCCAGCCACGCCTGCAGTACCGCATGGTCACCCAGCAGCGCGGCCCGGTCGTCCAGGTCGGGCCGGCGCAGCAGCGGGTCGAGGATCGCCACGAGCGCGTCGGCGCGCGGCAGGAAGCGGGGATCGGCCGCGAGCGCGTGCGCGGTGTCGGCCATGAGCGCGACCAGTCGCAGCGCGGCCCGGTGCTGGTCGGCGCGGACCCGTTCGGCGAAGAGCGTGGCCAGCGAGAGCAGCGGCGTGGCCGGCAGCCACCGCACCCACTCGTCGCCGGGCAGCGGACGGCCGAGGTACTCGCCGAAGATGGTGATGAGCCGCTCGTTGCCGTCGAAGGCGGGCGCGTAGGCGCTCCACATGACGGCCCCCCAGATGGCCGCGACCGTGCCGGGCACGTCGGAGGCGAAGACGTCGGCGAACGCGGTGAGCGGGAAGGTCTCGCACGAGCGGCGGCCGTTGGCGCGCAGCAGGACCCGGATGTGCTCGGTCAGCGCTTCGGGCACGTCGGGCCCGATGAAGCCCTGCACCGAACCGGTGGCGGGCACGCAGTCGGGGCCGCTGGGGATGAGCGGGGGGATCACCGCGAGCGCGGGCTGCGGGACGCGGGTCGCTGGACAGCCGCGCGGCGGCGGGGCGAGATGCCAGCGGCCGTCTGAAGGGTCCTGGACGTGCCAGCGGCCGTGCGCGCCGTACAGCCAGCGGGCGCCGTCGGGCGTGACCAGGATGCGGGCGGCCAGCGCCTGGGCCTTGGCGGGCACGGACAGCCCCGGCCAGCGCGGGTCGAGGACCATCGCGCGAGCCTCCGCCTCGGCCTCGGCGAAGGGGTCCCAGGCTGGTGCGTGCGGGTCCCTTTGGTCGGGCATGGCGGCAATGGTACGCGGGCGGCGCCTGCCGTACCCGAGGGTGGCGGGGAGCTACGGACGGGACCGCGGGTTACGGACCGGCCCATGGTGCGGGCAGAATGTCCGATATGCGGGTAACGGTGCTGGGAACGGTGGCCATTGTGGGAACGGTCGCCGCCTGCGGCGCCACGCCGGCGGCGCAGGTGACGCCCACGCCCTCCGCGTCGCCGAAGGCGCTGACGCTCGCCGCGGCCACGCCGCCGGACCCGGGCGGCGAGGTGGGATCGGCCTCCGGGGAGTTCGAGAGCCCGGCCGAGATGGCCGTCTGGAACCGGCTCAACCTGACCGAGGGCCACCTGAACCGGCTGTCCACCCTGGAGATCACCGGCGGCCAGCTGAAGCTGGTGCCGAAGACCTCGACCTGGTTCGACGGCTTCCGCGGCCCGCTGGTCTACCAGGAGTTGGCCGGCGACATCGTGCTGCACACGCGGGTCAAGGCGGAGGGGTCGAAGGGCGGGCGGCCCAAGCAGAAGTTCTCCCTCGGCGGCGCGATGCTCCGGGTGCCCGGCTCCGACGCCAAGCCGAACTGGCTGTCGGTGACCGTCGGCACCGGCGACACGCCGGGGCGGGTCGAGGTCAAGGAGACGCTCAACGGCAGCTCCAAGCCGCAGGAACTGCCGGTGAAGGACGGCTGGGTCGAACTCGTGCTGGCCCGCTCGGGGCCGGTCGTGGTCGCCTTCTACAAGGAGGAGGGCGGCGCCTGGAAGGTCGGCCGGCGCTGGCTCCGCCCCGACCTGGCCGAGGTCGAGGTGCTGCAGTGGGGCGTGACCGCCTACACCGACTGGGACAGCCTGGGCACGCTGAAGAAGGACGCCGCCAAGGCCAACACGACGGAGATCAAGGGCAGGCCGGACCTGAAGCTGAGCGTCGACTTCGTCCGGTTCCTGCGCCCGCGGCTGCCCGAGGGCGTGGACGCCATGAACCCCGCCGCGGTGCCGGACGACGTGCTGATCAAAGCGCTGACGCCTGCCGGTGCCTGAGCGCCTTGGCCATGTAGGTGTCGGGGGTCCGCGCGAAGATGGCGCGGTCCTCGTCGGTCAGCTCGCGCACGATCCGGCCCGGCGTGCCGGCGACGAGCACGCCCGCGGGGATTTTCTTTCCCGGTCCGACCAGGGCCCCAGCAGCGACAAGAGTGCCCGCGCCGATGCGCGCGCCGCCCAGCACGATTGCGCCTATGCCGATCAGGGCACCGGTCTCCACATGCGCGCCGTGAACCATGGCCTTGTGGCCGAGGCTGACCCGCGCCTCCAGGACGGCCGGCTGCCCGGCGTCGGCGTGCAGGCAGCAGAGGTCCTGGACGTTGCATTCCTCGCCGACGTCGATGCGTTCGTCGTCGCCCCGGAGAACGGAGCCGTACCAGATGCTTGCGTTACGCCCAATCCTGACATTCCCGACTACGGTAGAACCTGGGGCTATGAACGCCTCGGGGTGAATGTCGGGTACGGCGTCGCCGTCCAATGCTGCGATGTACACCTGGGACATCGTATTTCCTCCCCTGTCTGACCCGTTCCGGTTGCGGAGTCGGTCAGATGGCAGGAAAGTCGTATCCCAGACGTCACCTAGCCACAACCCCCAGTGATCCTCCCGCCTCACGCAATAGGTACTCTCCATGACGAACCAGCACGACATCCTTCCCGAACTCATGCAAGAGGACGCCTTCGAGGTCGCGATCCGCGGCTACAACCGTCGTCAGGTGCATGACCACATGCTTCGTACCCGCAACCAGATCAGGGACCTGGAGGAGCGGCTGGCCAGAGCGATCGACCAGGCCGAGCAGTCGCGCATCGAGCTCGCCGAGGCCCGGCGCCGCATGGTGGAGGCCCCCCAGAGCTACGACGACCTGAGCCCGCGCCTGGCGCAGATCCTCAAGCTCGGCGAGGAGGAGGCGGCGGCCAAGCGCGCCGACGCCGAGACGGAATCGGTCCGGCGCGTCGAGGCGGCCCAGGCCGAGGCCGAGCGGCTGGTCAGCTCCGCCCGCGAGACCGCGGACAAGATCCTCACCTCGGCGCAGGCCGAGGCCGAGCGCCGCGTCAGCGAGGCCACCGAGGCCGCCGAGCGCATGCTCGCCCAGGCCGGCGCCGACGCCGAAGAGACGCTCACCACCGCCAGGGCCGAGGCGGAGGAAGGGGTGCGTGAGGCTCGGGCCGAGTCCGAGCGCATGCTCACCTCGGCGCGGATGGAGGCCGAGCAGCTCGTGGAGAGCGCGCGCAACGAGGCGGACGCGGCGCTGGCCAGTGCGCGGGCGGAGGCGGACAGCACCCTCACCACGGCGCAGCAGCGGGCCAGCGCGCTGGACGAGCACACCGGGCGGCGGGTGGCTTACCTCACCGACACGCACGGGGAGGTTGTGCGGCGGTTGAGTGAGATCAGTGTGGTGCTGGCGGATCTCATGGACAAGGAGGCCATGGCTGGGGAGTTGATCCCTGGGCAGCCGCAGGTTGCGGCGGTTGAGGCGCCTGTGCAGGTGATCATCGCTGAGGTGGAGGACGAGGAGGACGAGGCTACTTTGGATCGGATTCCTCAGTAGTTTTCGCCGACGTTCCTTGGCCGTCGGACAGGGTCATGCCCCACCGCCCGATCTTCTCGCCGCATTGGTTGTGGTGGGCGGGCGGGGGTGGGGACGGCCTGCTTCCGGCCGCATCCACGCGACCGCTTCCCGGTCGTCGGCTCCCGGTCCGTTCCCCGCGGCCCGCTCGCTTACAGTTCCCCGCTCCCGGCTCGTTCCCCGCGGCCCGCTCGCTTACAGTTCCCCGCTCCCGGCTCGTTCCCCGCGGCCCGCTCGCTCCCCGTTCCCGGCTCGGTCCTCGCGGCCCGCTCGCTCCCAGGTCCCCGCGACTCGATCCTCCGGCTGGCTCGCGTCGCGCGGACGCTCTCGCCCTCCTTCCTTTGGCCCGCCCCTTGCGGCGGGCTTCCTTAAGTCCCCACGGGTCCCCGGTCGGTGAGGCCCGGTCCCGGCAAGGTCACGGGTCCCGGGGAGCGGGTTTCTGCTGGTGGGTGGCAGGGGAGAGGGGGGACAAGCGGAAGCACCCGCCCCCGATAGGGTCGGATGCTTCCGCGTGGGAGCCCGGTGCCGGAGCCGCCGAGACGCTGGACCCGGCACCGGGCGACTAGGGGCCTCGCCGTTGAGGCGTATGTGGAGCGGTCCATCAGGGGTCTGCGACCCCGGCCCGCCTTTCCTGGTCGACGAGTTGTTCGCGCAGCCCGTCGGGCTCGTCGGCGTCTATGGTCATGGCACATCCCGCCTCGCGCTGCACTGCGTTGAGCGGGTGGTGCCGGGTGGCCCACCAGCGGCCGGCGTCGCTCCGCCAGATGGTCCAGTGCGGGAACTCCCGGGCGATCTCGGCAAGATGCCTATCTAGGGACATCTCTCACCCTTCCCGGGCCAGCTTCGGGTCGTTCCCTGCCCTCTCTAGGAGACTGCACATCTCTAGAGAGGACAAGATCCGCCAAGGCTAGGTCAACCTACCGCTTGACAGTCAATCTTGATCTATGCGTCAAAGTCGTACTGGAGTACATAAGCCGCCGCATCCAACACCATCTCGTTGAGCTCGACGGGGATTCCTCGGACGGTGTAGGCGGTGCGGAGGACGACGATGACCGGCGTGCCGCCGGGCAGGTCGAGCAGGAGCGACTCGCGCGGCTGGGGCATGCGGGCACGCACCTCCTCGGTGAAGTGCGCGGGCGGCATGCCCAGGTCGCGGAGGCGCGCGTAGGCGCCACCGGGTCCGGTGTCGTCGAGCGTGATCGCCGACCCCTCCACCAGGTCGGCGGGATAGTAGGAAGTGGCGAGCTGGACAGGGCGCGCGTCGACGGAGTACCGCCGCCGCCTGACCCAGACCTCGCGGGTGTCGAGCAGGCTCGCCGTTTCGAGCGATGCGGGTTCGCGGATGACCTCCACCTCGTCCACGGTGAACGGGCGTCCTCTGGTGTCCGCGTCCCAGATGGACTGCCCCTGTCCCCACTGTTCGCGGGACAGGCGGCGGGAGCCGTGTCTACGGATGGGTTTGAACAGGCGCACATAGACCCCCGAGCCTCGTTTGGGTACCGCCAGCCCTTCGTTGATCAGGACGGAGAGCGCCTGCCGGGCCGTGGCGCGGGCGACTCCGTATTCGGACATGAGCGCGTTCTCGCCCGGCAACTTGTCCCCATCGCGTAGCTCGCCGGCCGAGATCCGGGCACGGAGCTGGTCGGCGATGCGACGGTAGATGGGAGGCTCGTGAGGTACCGGGGATTCAGACACGTTCGACCACCCTCTGTCACCAACCGGGTTTGGCGTCTCCAGAGAACTTGCCCCGTCTTGTCCACGATCGCACAGATACGCAGGTTGGTCGCGTGCTTCTTTTGAGTGGATCGTGCCCGTGTGGCGATCTACGGGGGTTGTTGCCGACCGTTACCTTGGAACGATCCCGGCCGCTATTGGCCGCGCCCACCAGCGGCGCGTAACCAGGGCAGCCAGTACGGCTCCCGCCGTATTGATCACCACGTCGTCGATCGACGACAGCCGGCCGAGCCGCAGGCCGTACTGAAGTGTCTCCAAAAGGGCCGACCCGAGGGCGGCCACGAGCGCGACGCGGGCGAGCGAAGCGAAGCGCGGGGAGCGCACGGGGAGCAGGGCGCCGAGCGCGGCCAGGACCAGCAGGTTGCCTCCGACCTGCACGAACACGGTCTGCCACGGAGCGGTGGCGAGCTGGGCGAGGTCGTGGAAGGGGATCAGGCTGAGGCCGCTCGGGCCGGCGGCAGGGGTGAGGATCATCCAGACCCAGGGCACGGTGCCGGCGACGATGCCGACGTCCGCGATCGCCGTCCGGGCCGGGGCGGGGTGTCCGCGGCCGCGCCGGACCCGCGCGATCACGATCATGGCGAGGACGGCCAGCGGAACCGCCAAAGCTCCCGCTGTCACGATATTTCCCCACCTGTGGAAGGTCTCGCTCACCGGACCATGGTGAGGGTACGGGAAGGTGGCTCGCCAGACAGGGTGAGCGAGGGCCTCGTGCAGGTTCCGTGCAGCCCCGGCGACTGCCGGGCGTCAGGTGAGGGAGGCGCGGAGGAAGTCGAGAGCGACCGGCCACACCCGGGCGGCGGCCTCCGGTTGGTGGAAGGCCGGGTCCTGGTGGTTGTGGAAGGCGTGCCCGGCCTCCTCGTCCACGTAGACCGTGACACCGGGCCGTCCCTCGGCCGCCTTCTCCGCCATCCGCACCCGCTCGCGCGGGATGTACGGATCGCTCCCCCCGAAGGCCAGGAAGACCGGGCAGCGGATCTGTTCGAGCAGGTCGAGCTGGTCGGGCACGAGCGAGCCGTAGAAGGCCAGCACGCTGTCCACGGCCACGGTGGCGGCCAGCGTGAAGGCCAGCGAGCCACCCAGACAGAAGCCGAGCGTCCCGGCCTTGCCCGTGGTCAGCGGCCGCAGGTGGGCCAGGGCGAGCGCGCAGTCGGTCACCCCTTTGGCGAAGTCGAACCGCGCGGACAGGGCCAGCGAGGCGGCGAGGTTGTCGGGCCCGGGCTCGGGGGCCCAGCCGGGCTGCAGCCGCCAGAACAGGTCGGGGACGGCGACCACGTACCCGCGGCCGGCCAGCTCGGCCGCCACGTCACGGAGGTAGGAGCTCACGCCGAAGATCTCGTGCGGGATGAGGACGCCGGGTCCCGTGCCGCGCTCCGGGAACCACAGGTGCACGTCGAAGGCGCCGTCTCGGGTGGTGACCTGGTCCGTGCGTGTCTGCATGGTGCCAGCATCCCCCGCCGCCCGGCCCGCTTCCAGCACGCGTTTCAGAGCGAGCGGGCCATCGCGCGGGAGACGCCGAGCGCGGCGGTCTTGACCGCGGGAGCCAGCCGGGTGGGGTGGAAGCGGGCCAGCGGCACCGAGACCGACAGCGCGGCCACGACCTCGCCGTCGGTGAAGATCGGCGCGGCGATGCAGGCGCCGCCGAGCTGCGACTCCTCCCGTTCGTAGGCCAGTCCGGCGGCCTGGATCTGCCCGATGGCCTCCTCCAGCCGCTTCGGGTCGACGATCGAGTGCGGGGTGAGCCCGCGCAGCGGCCGGGCCAGGACCTCCTCGATCAGCTCGGGCCCGGAGTAGGCGAGCAGCGCCTTGCCCACCCCGGTGCAGGTCAGCGGCAGCCGGCCGCCGACGCGGGAGGGCAGCGAGAAGGACTCCCGGCCGCGGATCTTCTCGACGTAGACGACGTCGAGCCCGTCGCGGACGCCGAGGTGGATGGTCTCGTGCGTGGCCTCGTACAGGTCGTGCATGAAGGGCAGGGCGGCGTGGCGCAGGTCCCGTTCGAGGGGGACGATGCTACCGAGCTCGAACAGCCGCCGGCCGAGGTAGTAGCCCTCCTCCCGGCGGGTGACGGCGCCGATCTCGATCAGTTCGGTGAGCAGCCGGAAGGTGGTGGTCTTGGGCAGGTGGCAACGTTCGGCGACGTCCATCAGGCGCAACGGCCCCCCGGTGGGGCGGAAGGCGTCGAGGATGAGCCAGGACTTCTCCAGCATGGACAGGTTCCGCGGCATGGAACGCATTGTTGTCCATAACCGGGCAAAACCTCTATATCCATATGTATGAGGAGAGACGGTGTTTGAGCAGATAGCCCATTTCATTGGCGGTGAACTGGTCGCCGAAGGCACCCCCTTCCCCGCCTACGACCCGGTGACCGGAAAGCAGATCCGCGAGGTCCACGTGGCGGACCGCGACGTGGTCGACCGCGCGGTCCGCGCGGCCCGCGCGGCGGCTCCGGCCTGGGCGGAGCTGCCGATGGCCGAGCGGGCGGCGTGGATGCGCCGGCTGGCCGACGGCATCGAGGCGCGCTTCGACGACCTGGTCGACGTGGAGATCGCCGACACCGGCAAGCCGGTGGAGCAGACCAGGACGCTCGACATCCCCAGGGGTGCGGCCAACTTCCGGTCCTTCGCCGAGATCGCCGCCCAGCGGCCGTCGAACGCCTTCCACCTGCCCGGCGTGCTGAGCTACACCGTCCACCGCCCGCTCGGCGTGGTCGCCGTGGTCGTCCCGTGGAACCTGCCCTTCCTGCTCATGACCTGGAAGCTGGCCCCCGCGCTGGTCGCCGGGAACACCGTCGTGGTCAAGCCGTCGGAGAACACCCCCGGCAGCGCCGCGCTCCTCGCGGAGATCTGCCGCGAGATCGGCCTGCCGCCCGGTGTGGTCAACATCGTCTACGGGTACGGCGCGACCGGCGGCCACCTGGTCGAGCACCCCGGCATCGACGGGGTGACCTTCACCGGCTCCACCCGCACCGGCTCGACGATCATGCGCGCGGTGGCGGACCGGGTGAAGCCGGTCTCCTTCGAGCTCGGCGGCAAGAACGCCGCGCTGGTCTTCGAGGACGCCGACCTGGACAAGGCGGTCGCCGGCACGCTGCGCTCGGTCTTCACCAACGGCGGCCAGGTCTGCCTGTGCACCGAGCGGGTCTACGTGCAGCGCTCGATCTTCGACGAGTTCGCGCGCCGGCTGGCCGCGGGCGCGGGCGAGGTCTACCGGCAGCCCATGATCTCCGCCGAGCACCGCGACAAGGTGCTGTCCTACTTCGACCTGGCCCGCGAGGAGGGCGGCGAGTTCCTGACCGGCGGCGGCGCGGTGCCCGGCGAGTCCGGCTACTACGTCGAGCCGACCATCGTCACCGGCCTGCCGGAGAGCTCCCGCTTCAACACCGAGGAGATCTTCGGCCCGGTCTGCCACCTGCGCCCGTTCGACACCGAGGACGAGGCGGTCGAGCTGGCCAACAGCAGCCAGTACGGCCTGGCCGCCACGGTGTGGACGACCGGGCTCGGCCGCGCCCACCGGGTGGCCCAGCGCCTGGAGGCCGGCCTGGTCTGGGTGAACACCTGGTACCTGCGCGACCTGCGCACCCCCTTCGGGGGCGTGAAGCTCTCCGGCATCGGCCGCGAGGGCGGCACGCAGTCGCTCGACTTCTACTCCGAGCCCACCACGATCACCATGGAGCTGACATGACCGACACGTGGTCAGAGGCGGTCGACGCCCGCACGGTCGCGGCCGACCGGCTGCGGGAGGCGGCCCGCACCGGCAAGCCCTGCCCGCCGGTGCGTGACCTGATCGGCACGGCCGCCGAGGGGTACGCGGTCCAGGAGCTCAACTCGCGGCGCGCGCTGGAGGAGGGCCGGCGGCTGGTGGGCCGCAAGATCGGGCTGACCAACTTCGCGGTGCAGAAGCAGCTCGGGGTGGACTCGCCGGACTTCGGGCTGCTCTTCGCGGACATGGCCTACCTTGACGGGCTCGCCGTGCCGTACGAGCGGTTCCTGCAGCCGAAGGCGGAGGCCGAGGTGGCTCTGGTGCTCGGCCGGGACCTGGAGGGCGGCCCGTTCACCGTGGCCGACGTGATCGGGGCGGTCGACTTCGTGCTCCCGGCGATCGAGATCGTCGACTCGCGGATCGAGGGCTGGGACATCACCCTGGCCGACACCATCGCCGACAACGCCTCCAGCGGCGCGTTCGTGCTCGGCAACACCCCGGTCGAGCTGCGCGGGCTCGACCTGCGGCTGGCCGGGATGACCATGACCAGGAACGGCCTGGAGGTCTCCACCGGCGCGGGCGCGGCCTGCCTGGGGCACCCGCTGAACGCCGCGGTCTGGCTCGCCGACACCCTCGCGCGCAGCGAGTTCCCGCTGCGCAAGGGCGACATCGTGCTCACCGGCGCGCTCGGCCCGGTCGTGCCGGTCGAGCCCGGCGACGTGTTCGAGGCGGAGATCGACGGCCTCGGCTCGGTGCGGGCGGTGTTCTCCCGATGAAGATCGCGATCATCGGGTCGGGCAACATCGGCACCGACCTGATGTTCAAGGCGCTGCTGTCGAAGCGCGTCGAGGTCGTGGCCATGGCCGGCATCGACCCCGACTCCGACGGCCTGGCGCGAGCCCGCCGGCGCGGCCTGGCGACCACCCACCACGGCGTGGAGGGCCTGGTCGAGCTGGACGGCTTCGGCGAGATCGACGTCGTCCTCGACGCCACCTCCGCCGGCGCCCACCGGCACAACTGGGCGGTGCTCCAGCCGTACGGCAAGCGGGTCATCGACCTGACCCCGGCGGCGATCGGCCCCTACGTCGTCCCGCCGGTCAACCTCGGCGAGCACCTCGACGCCCCCAACCTGAACATGGTGACCTGCGGCGGCCAGGCGACCATCCCGATCGTCGCCGCGGTCGCCTCGGTGGCCCCGGTGCGGTACGCGGAGATCGTCGCCTCGATCGCCTCGAAGTCGGCCGGGCCCGGCACGCGGGCCAACATCGACGAGTTCACCGAGACCACCGCCCGGGCGATCGAGCGGGTGGGCGGCGCCGAGCGCGGCAAGGCGATCATCATCCTCAACCCGGCCGAGCCCCCGCTGATCATGCGGGACACCGTCTACTGCCTGGTCGAGGAGTGCGACGAGGGCGCGGTCAGCGCCGCCGTCGCGGAGATGGTGGCGAAGGTCCAGGAGTACGTGCCGGGCTACCGGCTCAAGCAGGACGTGCAGTTCGCCAGGATCGGCGACGACGAGCCGGTCTGGACGCTGGTCCCCGGCGCCAAGGGCGGGATGAAGGTGAGCGTGTTTCTGGAGGTGGAGGGCGCGGCCCACTACCTGCCCGCCTACGCCGGCAACCTCGACATCATGACCTCCGCCGCCCTGCGCACGGCTGAGAGGCTGGCATGACCACGATCTACGTCCAGGACGTCACGCTGCGGGACGGCATGCACGCCATCCGCCACCGCTACACCGTGGACCAGGCGGCCGAGATCGCCCGCGCGCTCGACGAGGCCGGCGTGGCCGCGATCGAGATCGCGCACGGCGACGGCCTGGCCGGCGGCAGCTTCAACTACGGGCCCGGCGCCCAGACCGACGACGAGTGGATCGAGGCGGTCGCCGGCGCGGTCAAGCGGGCCAAGCTGACGACGCTGCTGCTGCCCGGCATCGGCACCGTCGAGGACCTCAAGCGGGCCGGGGCGCTGGGCGTGCGGTCGGTGCGGATCGCCACCCACTGCACCGAGGCCGACATCTCCGCCCAGCACATCGCCACCGCCCGAGAGCTGGGCATGGACGTGGCGGGCTTCCTGATGATGTCGCACATGACCTCGCCGCAGGAGCTCGCCCGCCAGGCCAAGCTGATGGAGTCCTACGGCGCGCACTGCGTCTACGTCACCGACTCCGGCGGCCGGCTGACCATGGACGGCGTGCGCGATCGCATGCGCGCCTACCGGGACGTGCTGGAGCCGGAGACCGAGCTCGGCATCCACGCCCACCACAATTTGGCGCTCGGCGTGGCCAACTCGGTCGTCGCGGTCGAGAACGGCTGCGTGCGGGTGGACGCCTCGCTGGCCGGCATGGGCGCGGGTGCGGGCAACTGCCCGATCGAGGCGTTCGTGGCGGTGGCCGACCTGATGGGCTGGGAGCACGGCTGCGACCTGTACGCCCTGATGGACGCGGCCGACGACCTGATCAGGCCGCTGCAGGATCGGCCGGTCCGGGTGGACCGCGAGACGCTGACCCTGGGCTACGCGGGCGTGTACTCCAGCTTCCTGCGGCACGCCGAGTCCGCCTCGGCCCGTTACGGCGTCGACACCAGGGCGATCCTGGCCGAGGCCGGGCGGCGGCGTATGGTCGGCGGGCAGGAGGACATGATCGTGGACATCGCCCTGGACCTGAGCTCGGGGGAGCAGTCGTGACAAATCCTGAAACGTCGCTGGCCGAGCGGCTCGACGAGGCCACCCGCACCGCCAAGCCGATCGCCCAGCCCGAGCCCGGCTTCGACGCCTACGCCGTCCAGGACGAGCTGATCGGCCTGCGGCTCAAGCGCGGCGAGCGGCAGACCGGGGTGAAGCTCGGCTTCACCAGCGAGGCCAAGCGCGTCCAGATGGGCGTGCACGACCTCATCCTCGGCCGGCTCACCGACGCCATGGTGATCCCCGACGGCGGCACGGCCGACCTGTCGCGCTACATCCACCCGCGGGTCGAGCCCGAGGTCGTCTACCTGGTCGGCCGCCGGATCGAGTCGGTGGCCGACGCCCTGCTGCCCGGCGCGGTCGCCGCGGTGGCGGCCGGCATCGAGCTGATCGACTCGCGCTACGAGAACTTCCGCTTCTCGCTGGAGTCGGTCGTCGCGGACAACACCTCGGCGGCGGCCTACTGCGTCGGCGCCTGGCGGACCTACGATCCCGCCCAGTGGAACCTCGGCGTGGTGTTCGCGCTGGACGGGCGGCCCGCGCACGCCGGGTCGACCGGCGCGATCCTCGGCGATCCGCGCCGGGCGATCGTCGAGGCGGCACGGCTGGCCGTACAGGCGGGGCAGGTCATCGAGGAGGGCTCGATCCTGCTGGCCGGCGCGGCCACGGCGGCCGAGCCGCTCAAGCCGGGCACGCACGTGCGGGCCGAAGTCCAGCACCTCGGCTCGGTGTCGCTGAGGGGGGCCTGATGCTGGCCGTACCCAGAGGGCGGTTCCCGCACGTGAAGCGGGCCGGCGACTTCCTGTTCGTCTCCGGCACCAGCTCGCGGCGGCCCGACAACAGCTTCGCCGGGGTCGAGGTGGACGAGCTCGGCACGACCGACCTGGACATCCGGGCGCAGACGCGGGCGGTGATCCAGAACATCGGCGAGATCCTCAAGACCGAGGGGGCCTCGCTCGGCGACCTGGTGCAGGCGACGACGTACCTGGTCAACATGAACGACTTCAAGGGCTACAACGAGGTCTGGGCGGAGTTCTTCGACGAGACCGGGCCGGCTCGCACGACGGTCGCGGTCCACCAGCTCCCGCACCCGCACCTGCTCATCGAGATCCAAGCCATCGCCTGGAGGCCGCAATGACGATCCCGCCGCTCGATTTCACCAAGTGGATCGACGAGCACGCCCACCTGCTCAAGCCGCCGGTGGCCAACAAGATCATCTTCGAGGGCGCCAACGACCTGATCGTCATGGTCGTCGGCGGGCCGAACGCGCGCACCGACTTCCACGTGGACCCCTACGAGGAGCTCTTCTACCAGGTCCGCGGCAACATGCACGTGAACGTCATGACCCCGGACGGGCCGGACACCGTGCACATCCGCGAGGGCCAGATGTGGCTGCTCCCGCCCAACCTGCCGCACTCGCCGCAGCGCCCGGAGCCGGGCTCGATCGGCTTCCTGGTGGAGCGGGTCCGGCCGGAGGGCGTGCTGGAGAAGTTCCAGTGGTACTGCCCGGACTGCAACGCGCTGGTGCACGAGGTCGAGCTCCAGGTGCGGGACATCGTCCAGGACCTGCCGCCGGTCTTCGAGGCGTTCTACGCCGATGAGAAGGCCCGCACCTGCGGCGCCTGCGGAGCGGTGCACCCCGGCAAATGATCACCGACATCCACACCCACTACGTGCCCAAGGGCTGGCCCGACCTGGGCTGGCCCGGGGCGCCCCGGCTGCGCGTCGACTCCGAGCGCGAGGCCATGATCCTCGTCAACGACCGGGACTTCCGGAAGATCGGCCACGAGTGCTGGGAAGCCGAGGCCCGGCTGAGCCGGATGGACGCCGACGGCGTCGACCGCCAGGTCGTCTCGCCGACCCCCGTCTTCTTCGGCTACGACCGGTCCCCGGCCGAGGCGGCCCGGGTCGCGAAGGTCTTCAACGACCTGGCCCTGGAGATCTGCGCGCCCAGCGAGCGGCTCATCCCGTTCTGCCAGGTGCCGCTCCAGGACCCGGACCTGGCCTGCGAGGAGCTCGACCGCTGCCGCGAGCAGGGGCACCGGGGCGTGGAGATCGGCAACCACGTGGGCGACCGCGACCTCGATGACGAGGGCGTCGTCCAGTTCCTGCAGCACTGCGCCGAGACCGGCATGCCGGTCTTCGTCCACCCCTGGGACATGCCGACCGGTCCACGGGTCGCACGGTGGATGGCGCAGTGGCTGGTCGGCATGCCCGCCGAGACCCATCTGTCGATCATGGCGATGGTCCTCGGCGGGGTATTCGATCGGGTGCCGCCCTCGCTGCGCATCTGCTTCGCGCACGGGGGCGGTTCCTTCGCCTTCTGGCTCGGCCGTTTCGAGAACGCCTGGCACCGTCGCAACGACGTGATCGGCACCTCCGAGCACCCCCCGTCCCACTACCTCGACCGCTTCAGCGTCGACTCCGTGGTCTTCGACGAGCGCTCGTTGCGCCTGCTCGTCGACGTCCTGGGCGACGAGCACGTGCTGCTGGGCTCCGACTTCCCCTACCCGCTCGGTGAGACGCCAGTGGGACAAGTGGTGCGAAACGCGGGGTTCCTTTCCGGTACGGCACGCGCGAGGATCCTCGGAAACAACGCTGAAGTCTTTCTCGGAGAGCTCCCATGAGATATGCGGTCCTCGCTTTGCTGCTCCTGTCGGCCAGCGCCTGCGGCGGTGGCGCGATGCAGGGCGCGCAGGACGACTCCACGGTCAAGATCGGCGCGATCATCTCGCAGACCGGCGTCTACTCGGCCCTCGGTGACGACATGGAGGCCGCGATGCGCCTCTACCTCACCGAGAAGGGCGACAAGCTGGGCGGCAAGCGGGCCGAGCTGATCACCGCGGACGACGCGGGCAACCCCGAGACCGGCCAGCAGAAGGCCAAGCAGCTCACCCTTGAGAACAAGGTGGACGTGATCACCGGTCTGATCGCCTCGCCGGTCGCGGTGGCGGTGGCCAAGGAGGCCGCCGCCCAGAAGACCCCGGTGGTGATCGCCAACGCCGGCGCCGACGCGCTCGGCGGCCCGGGCGTCTTCCGCGTCTCCTACACGAACTACATGCACGGCTACGCGGCCGGCAAGTACGCCGCCGAGGCCTACGGCAAGGACGGCGCGGTGCTGATGGGCGCCGACTACTCCGCCGGCACCGAGACGCTCAAGGGCTTCGCCGACGGCTTCGCCAAGGCCGGCGGCGCCGCGCCGATCAAGCAGATCCTCACGCCCTTCGGCAAGACCCAGAACTTCCAGCCCTACCTCAGCCAGATCCCGGCCGAGGCGAAGTTCCTCTACGTCTTCTACGCCGGCGGCGAGGCGATCACCTTCGCCAAGAACTTCAAGCAGTTCGGCTACGACCAGAAGGTCAAGCTGCTGACCTGCCAGAACATCACCGACGAGGACGTGCTCCAGGCGATCGGCGCCGACGCCGAGGGCATCACCAGCGTCGGCCTGTACTCCCCGGCCCTGGACAACGCCGAGAACGCCGCCTTCGTCAGCAAGTGGAAGGCCAAGACCGGCAAGAACCCCTCGGTCGTGGCGCTGCAGAGCTGGGACGCCATGCAGCTCATCGACAAGGCCGTGGCGGCCGGCGGCGACCTGTCCGAGGCGCTGGCCAAGGTGGGCGACATCACCAGCCCGCGCGGCACCTTCAAGCTCGACGCCGACAAGCACAACCCGGTCCAGAACTGGTACGCCCGCACCTACGAGGGCGGCGCGAACAAGGTGATCGCCACCATCCCGCCGGACCCCGCCTCGTGAACCTGCTCGTCACCGCGTTCGACGGCATCGCCTTCGGCGCCCTGCTCTTCGTCCTCGCCGTCGGGCTGACGATGATCTTCGGCCTGCTCGACGTGCTCAACCTCGCGCACGGCGCGCTCTACATGGCCGGGGGCTACCTCGCCCTGCTGATCATCGGGGAGGCGCCGGTCTCCCTGGCCGTCTTCATCGGCGTCGCGCTGCTGGCCGTCGTCGCCGGGCTCGTGCTCGGCGGCGGGCTGTCGGCGGCGATCCGGCCGCTGCGCGGACGCGGCCACCTCGACCAGGCGCTGCTCACCATGGGCCTGGCCATCCTGCTCTCGGAGTTCCTGCTGCAGAGCGTCGACCGCGGCTTCCACAGCCTGGCCGCGCCGATCGGGCTCGACGGCAGCATCGCGGGCAGCTACCCGGCCTACCGGGTGGCCGTGATCGTCGCCGGACTGGCCATCGCCGGAGCCACCTTCTGGGTCTTCGAGAAGACCCGCGCCGGGGCGCTGGTGCGGGCCGCGGTGGACGACCCCGAGATGCTCGCCGCCACCGGCGTCAACGTCAGGCGCGTCCGGCTCGGCGTGGTGCTCGCCGGATGCGCGCTGGCCGTCTTCGCCGGCGTGCTGGGCGGGCCGCTGCTCAACCTGCGCGCCGGGCTCGACACCGAGGTGCTCGTGCTGGCGCTCATCGTCATCGTGGTCGGCGGGCTGGCCTCCATCCGGGGCGCGGCGCTCGGCGCGCTGCTGATCGGGCAGGTGCAGACGCTCGGCGTCGCCCTGGTGCCAGAACTGGCCGCCTACCTGCTCTTCGCCGTCATGGCGGCCGTGCTGCTCTGGCGGCCGGCCGGGCTGTTCGGGAGGACGGCATGAACCCCAGGATCAAGGGCGTCGCCGTCGCCGCCGTGCTGGCGGTCATGGCGGTCATGCCGTACGTGCTGGACCCCTACCGGCTCGACCTGCTCAGCGGCGGGCTGGCCTACGGGCTGATGGCCGCCAGCCTGGCCTTCCTGGTCGGGCACGGCGGGCTGCCCTCGCTCGGGCACGCCGCCTTCCTCGGCGTCGGCGCCTACGCGGCCGGCCTGACCGCCAAGCACCTCACCGCCAACGCGCTGGGGCAACTGCTCGTCGCCATCGCGGCGGGTGTGGTGTTCGCGCTGCTCACCGGCTGGTTCGCGGTGCGCACCAAGGGGTTCTTCTTCCTGATGTTCACCCTGGCGATCGGCGAGATCGCGGTGCAGGCCGCGACCCGCTCCACCCGGGTGACCGGCGGCGACAACGGGCTGTCCGGCATCCCCAAGGCCGAGCTGTTCGGGCTCGACGCGGTCGTGCCGTACGTGGCTGCCTTCTACTGGTGGGCACTGGCCGTCGTGGCGCTCGGCTTCGGCGCGCTGGTGCTGCTGCGCAACAGCCCGCTCGGCCGGGCCGTCGCGGGCGCGCGCGAGAACGAGACGCGGATGGCCGCGCTCGGCTACCACGTGACCGGCGTACGGCTGGCCGCCGTGGTGATCGCCGGCGCGGTGTGCGCCGCCGGGGGAGCGCTGGTGGAGCAGAAGGACACCTTCGTCGCCCCCACGCACCTGGAGATCGGCGTCTCGGTGCTGCTCCTGGTGATGGTGCTGCTCGGCGGGCGCGACTCGCTGGCCGGGCCGCTGGTCGCGGGCGTGGCGCTGATCGTGCTGCGCGCGATGACCTCGACCGCGCTCGGCGACAAGTGGCTGCTGGTGGAGGGGGCGCTCTTCGTGATCTGCGTCTACCTGCTCCCCGGCGGCCTGCAAGGACTGTGGAGGCGCCGTGCTCAGGCTGCATGAGGTGACGATGCGCTTCGGCGCGCTCAACGCGGTGGACGGCGTCTCGCTCACCGTGGCCGAAGGCGAGCGCCGGGCGCTCATCGGGCCGAACGGCGCGGGCAAGTCGACGTTGTTCGCGACGATCGCCGGCTCGCTCCGGCCGACCGCCGGGACGATCGAGTTCGCCGGCCGGGACGTCACGAAGCTGCCGGAACACCGCCGGGCCCGGCTGGGCATCGCCAGGACCTTCCAGCACAGCAGCCTGTTCACCGGGCTGACCTGCGAGGAGAACGTGGCGCTCGCGGTGCGGTCGCGGCAGGGCGTGGGCACCAGGATCTGGAGCTCGCCGGCCGCGAACCTGCGCACCAAGCAGGAGGCGGCGCGCTTCCTCGACCTCATGGAGCTGCGAGCTGAGACCCTCGCCGGCTCGCTCTCCCACGGCGAGGCCCGACGCCTGGAAGTGGCCATGTCCCTGGCCCGCGACCCCCGCCTGCTGCTGCTCGACGAGCCCGCCGCGGGCATGTCCGCCGCCGAGAGCGCCAAGTTCGCCGAACTGATCCAGGCGCTCGACACCACCCTGCTGATCGTGGAACACGACCTCGACGTGGTCTTCGCCGTCGCCTCGCACGTCACCGTGCTGGCCGCCGGCCAGGTCATCGCCGATGGCGCGCCCGCCGAGATCCGGGCCTCGGAAGAGGTCGAACGGGTCTACCTCGGCACGACGAAGGAGATCTGGTGCTGACCGTCGAAGGGCTCACCGCCGGGTACGGCGAGGCCCAGATCCTGCACGGGGCCTCGATGACCCTCGAACCGGGCAAGGCCGTCGCCGTCCTCGGCCGCAACGGCGTCGGCAAGACCACCTTCGTGCACACCCTGATGGGCCTGGTCAAGCCGCGTTCCGGCAGCATCACGCTGGACGGCGTCGAACTGGCCGGGCTCGACACCCGCCGCATCGCCCGGCACGGCGTGCGCATCGTGCCGCAGGGCCGCCGGGTCTTCCGCTCGCTCACCGTCGAGGAGACGCTGGCCATCTCCCGCAGCCCCGGCGACTGGACGGTCGAGCGGGTCTACGACCTGTTCCCGTCGCTGGCCGCCCGGCGCCGCCACCGGGGCGACCAGCTCTCCGGCGGCGAGCAGGAGATGCTCGCCATCGGCCGCGCCCTGCTCGGCAACCCGCGGCTGCTGCTGCTCGACGAGCCATCCGAAGGGCTCGCCCCCAAGGTCGTGGAGGAGCTCGGCGAGGTGCTGGCCGGGCTCGACGGGCTGTCGGTCGTCATCGTCGAGCAGAACCTCCACCTGGCGGTGGCGGTCGCCGACGAGGTGCGGTGCATGGTCAAGGGCAGCTTCGTCTACCACGCCACCACAGCCGGGTTCCGCAAGGACCCGGCGGCTGCGAAGGAGTATCTGGGTGTTGGATCGTGAGGCCTGCGCCGCGCTGGACGCGGCGGATCCGCTGCGCGACTTCCGCGAGGAGTTCGTGTTGCCCGAGGGGGTCGTCTACCTCGTGGGCAACTCGCTGGGGGCGTTGCCGCGCCGTACCGCCGAGCGGGTGGCCCGCACGGTCGAGCAGGAGTGGGGCGGGCAGCAGGTCGGCGGCTGGAACAGCGCCGGCTGGTACGCCCAGCCGCTGACCACCGGCGACCGGCTGGCCCCGCTGATCGGCGCCGGGCCGGGTCAGGTCGTGGTGGGCAACACCACCTCGATCGCGGTCTACCAGGCGGTCTCCGCTGCGCTGCGGCTGCGCCCGGACCGGCGGGTGATCGTGGTGGACCGTGCCATGTTCCCGACCGACAACTACATGGTCGAGGGCCTGGGCGAGCTGCGCGACTTCTCCGAGGGCCGCTTCGACGACGCCGCGGTGGTGCTGCTGTCGGAGGTGGACTACCGCACCGGCGCCCGCTACGACGTGCCCGAGGTCACCCGCCGGGTGCAGGAGGCGGGCGCGCTCATGGTGTGGGACGTCTGTCACAGTGTCGGCGCGCTCCAGGTAGATGTCTCGGCCGCCGACTTCGCGGTCGGCTGCACGTACAAGTACCTGAACGGCGGGCCGGGCGCCCCGGCCTTCCTCTACGTCAACCCGCGCCACCACGAGCGCGCCGAGAACGTGCTGTCCGGCTGGTACGCGCACGCCGAGCCGTTCGCCTTCGAGCCGCGCTTCCGCGCCGCCGAGGGCATCCGGCGCTTCACCGTCAGCACCCCGCACGTGTTGTCCTTCGCCGCGCTGGAGGCGGCGCTCGACATCTGGGAGCGGGTGGACCTGGCCCAGGTCAGAGCCAAGAGCATGGCCCTGACCTCGCTCTTCGTGGACCTGGTCGGCGACTCGCTGGAACTCGCCTCGCCGCGTGAGGCCGAGCTGCGGGGCAGCCAGGTGAGCTTCTACCACCCGGACGGCTACCCGGTGATGCGGGCGCTCATCGACCACGGGGTGCACGGCGACTTCCGCGCGCCGGACATCCTGCGCTTCGGCTTCGCGCCGCTGTACACCCGCTACGTGGACGTCTACGACGCCGCGGCCACGCTGGCCGAGGTGCTGGACAAGGAACTCTGGCGCGACAGCCGCTACGCCCAGCGCCTGGCGGTCACCTGAGCCGGGCGGCCGTCGTCGCCGCGTCCTTCAGGTGCCGGCGGAAGTCCTGGGGCCGGGGCTTGGCGGCGGCCTCGTCGGCGTGGGCGTAGACGAACACCGCGCGGTCGCGGCGGGCCACCACGGCCCGCTGCCCGTGCAGGCTGATTTGGGTGCCCTGGTAGCCCTGCGCGGCGATCTTGAGGCCCTCGTCGCCGACCTGGGCCGGGGTGGCCGTCCAGACCAGGTCGCGTCCCACGCCGCTGCCGTCGTCCACCCGGGCGCAGTGCCGTAGCGCCCGGCGCAGGTCGTCCATCGCGCGCTCGGCGGCCTTGGCGTTCCGGTAGAAGGCGACCTCCTCCAGTTGCGCCGCGGCCGGGCCGTGCAGGACGGCCTTGCGCACCGACGTCCGGCCCTTCGCCCCGAGGCGGGCGTCGGCGCACGGGTTGACCCACTGCGTGCCCCGCGCCTTCCGTGACACCTGCCACTTCTCCCCGCCGTCGAGCTTGATGACCGGCGCGGGCGCATCGGCCCGCTCGTAGATCAGGAACCCGTCCGGTACGGCTGCCGCCAGCGTCGCGGCGGTCAGGACGGTGGCGATCGTGAACCCCATGATGTGCTCCCCGTGGTGCCTGGGTGGTGCCTGGGTGGTGCTGTTCGTTGAGGTCTGACCCCTGGAGCACGGTCAAGGGTTGGCCAGTGTCTGGCACTCGTGGCCTTTCGGATAGCATGCTTCCTGCCCACAAGGCACCTTTTGTTGTTGTTTGCCCGCGTTCCGTGTGGCCTGCACACCCGCGGGTTCCTCGGAGCGCGCCCCCAGCTCTTCCGGGAGACCCCCGCGTGCTCGCTTCACCCGCCCACGTGGCGTTTCGTCGTGGACGTCCGTCATGCTGCTGACCTTCACGGTCACCGCCCTGGTCATGATCATGATCCCGGGGCCGGACGCCGCGCTCATGATGCGCACCTCGATCTCGCACGGCCGTGCCGCCGGACTGCTCACCATGCTGGGCGGCCTGCTCGGACTCGCCCTGCACGCCTCGGCCGCCGCCGTCGGCCTGTCCGCCCTCCTGGCCGCCTCGCCCACCGCCTTCGCCGTGTTGCGCTGGCTCGGCATCGCCTACCTGCTGTGGCTCGGCTTCCAGGGCCTGCGCTCGCGGGGCAAGCTCCCCGCCGAGGCCGCGCCGGACAGGCCGAGGACCGGCCGGCTGGGGTACGTGCGCAACGGGCTGCTGTCGAACCTGCTCAACCCCAAGGTGCTGCTCTTCTTCGTGACCTTCCTGCCGCAGTTCATGGAGGGTGCCTCGGCCGCCCTGCTCTCCGCGATCTTCGCGGGACTCTACGCGGGGTGGTTCGTGCTCTACATCCTGGTGGTGGACCGGCTGGGCGCGCTGCTGCGCACTCCGCGCTGGCAACGCCGGATCGAGCGGATCACCGGCGTGGTCCTGGTCGGCTTCGCCCTCCGCCTGGCCGTGCAGTAGCCGTTCGCCTCCGGGCGGTCAGGGCTGGGCGTCGAGCAGTTTGATCGCGCGTTTCGGGGCGACCTGGCGGTAGCTCTCCTCCACCCAGTCGAGCAGGATCTCGGTGTCGGGGAGCTTGCTCAGGAACGGGACGGTCACCCAGCCGGCCTTGCCCAGGCCGTAGCCGGTCGGGGCGGCGCCCTCCACGGTCAGCGCGTGGCCGTGGGACTCGCTGACCAGCTTGACGGTGAAGCTCGGCGCGTAGCGCTCGTCGGAGCCGTCCATCCCCAGGAAGACGAAGACCTTCTTGCCGACCTTGACGACGGTCTCGCCCCACGGATGATCTTCCCAGGCCTCCGGAAGGCCCAGGGCGAACTCGAGCAGTCGCTCTCTGGCGTCCATGGCTATGGAGGCTATCGAAGGGCACCGACTGTTTCCGGGGCCGACACTCGTCCAGAGTGGGTGGGTATGACGGTCGATGAGCTGATGGGGTTGCTGGCCGCGTGCGAGGACGCCTGGGACGCGCCCGACCGCAGCGGTGACCCGGTGCCCCTGCTGGATCACGGGCTTCAGGTGGCGGCCGTCCTGCGGGAGTGGGCGCCGGACGACCTCGAACTCCAGGTGGCCGGGCTGGTGCACGACCTCGGGCACCTGCTGTGTCCGGGGGACGAGGCGGGGCACGCCGCCGCCGGGGCGCGGGCGGTCGGGCCGTTGCTCGGGCGTCGGGTGGCTGCGCTGGTCGAGCTGCACGTGCCCGCCAAGCGGTACCTCGCGGCGGTCGAACCCGGGCGGGGGTTGTCCCTGGAGAGCGCGCGCACACTCGCCCTCCAGGGTGGGCCGATGTCACCCGCTGAGGCCGCCGCTTTCGCCGCCTCGCCGTACGGCCCGGCCGCCGTCACCCTCCGCCGCGCCGACGACCTCGGCAAGGTCATCGGCCTCACCCGCCCCCCACTGGCCGAACTCACCACCTGGCGCCCCACGATCGCCCACCTGGCCGCACGCCCCCACTGATCCACCAGGTCCACCTGTGCCCCGACGGGCCTCCCACCGATCCACCAAGGTCCACCTGTGCCCCGACGGGCCTCCCACTGATCCACCAAGGTCCACCTGTGCCCCGACGGGCCTCCCACTGATCCACCAAGGTCCACCTGTGCCCCGGAAGGTCGGTGGGTGGGGCGCGGCCGGGTCACCTGGGTCGGCGAAACTCCGCCAGCCGAGCCTCGATCACCGAACGGATCCGCTCGCGAGCCTCCATCCGAGCCACCCCCGACATCAACAACGAGTCATACTCCGTATCCAAGTGCCGCACCGAAGCCACCACAGCCAGGGTGATCGCGTTCTCGTCCAGCGCCCGCCCGGCGGCGGTGCGCCCCACCCGCCCACTGCCCCGCTGAGCGGCGTGCCGGGCGATGTCGAGGGCCCGGTCCTCAGGACACCCCGGAAACAGCCGCGCGATCTCCCCGGCCATCCGCGCCTGGAATTCCTCGTCCTGCCCCGCCCGCCGCTCCCGGTCCCGGTCGCGGCGGCGGAGCCGTACCTCCTCATCAGCCAGGCACTGCTCCTCGGCCCGAGCCAGCGCACCCTCCTCGACCAGCACCCCGATCCGCCGGTAGAGCTTGCGCCGCCGGTCATACCGCACGACGACGGCCGACAGCCCGCTCTCCTTCTTGGCCCGCCGGCTGAGCGCCGCGTCCCCGGCGGGCAGCAGCACCAGGTGGTCGAGGTCGGCACAGGTGAGGCAGTGCGGCTGCTCGTCCTCCATGACCAGGTAGGGCCCGCTCTCCCGGCACGAGGCGCAGGTGAACGGCTGGTCGGGGACGACCGCGACCAGGTCGGGGACCTTGCTGCGGCTGGCGGTGAGCCGTTTGACCTGCGCCTCGCCGAGGTCGGGGGAGAGCCAGTGCACCCGGAAGGGCGCCTGGTCGCCGGAGGCGGTGAAGCGCAGTTCGCGCCGGTCGCGGGCGCCGGACAGGTAGGGGAGCTCGACCGCCCGCAGTCCCTTGGCCTGGGCCCACTCGCGCAGCACCGCCAGCGTGGTCAGCAGCCGCTCCTCGTCCACGGCGGCGAGTTCGGCGAGGGTCGCGGCGCGTCCCTGCCGCCACTGGTCGAGGTGGCGGGTGTGCAGCCAGCGCAGCCCGGCCACGACGTCCACGAAGGCGACCTGCTTGCGGGTGGCGAGGACGATCTCGGCCGCCGAGGCGACGCGTCCGGTCAGATTGGGCCTGCTCACCACCCAAGCTTGCCGCAGCTTCACACCCCCGCCCACCACAACTCCGATTCACTGCTCGCTCCTGAGGAGCCGGATGAACGCCTTGAGCCCGGTGATCACCTCGTGGTTGTCGGCCATGCCGTTGACCGTCTCGGCGAAGCGCTGGGAGATCCCGTTGACCTTGCGCTCGGCGTCGTGCACCCGGCCCTGGACGATGGCCAGCTCGGTGCGGAGGTCGTCGTTCTCCCGGCGCAGCCGGTCGAGCTCGTGGCCGTGCTCCTCGACGGCCGCCCGCATGCTCAGCACGTCGTCGCGCGGGAAGGTGGCCTCGCGGGCGAGCTCGCCGACCCGGCCGCGCAGGTGGCCGAAGTAGGCGACCGCCGGGCGGAACAGGGTGCTGAGCAGGTAGAACCCGGCGAAGTAGTAGCCCACCTCGCTGCCGGAGAAGAAGCTGATCACGGCGACGACCAGGGCGGACAGCACGTGCCCGCCGATGGCGAAGCGGAGCATCCGCGCGGCGATCCGCCGGGCCTCGGTCTCGTGCCGTTCGGGGACGGCGATGCCGCGCTCGCGGGACTCGCGCATCGCCCCGACGGCCCGGAGCGCGCCGAAGTAGAGGTTCCAGGGCACGATCAGCAAGGTGATCAGCCAGGCGAGGCTGAGGAAGCCGAGGGCGAGCGAGAGCAACGTGGCGAGCGGCACGTCGAGGAAGACCAGCAGCCAGATGGCGAACAGGGCGACGACTACCGTGACCGGAAATATCCAGACCTTCATGACGACGAGCGTTCGCCATGACCCCCGCCCCGCACGAGCGTCCCCGTACTCAGCCCGCCATGAGTAGCGTCCCCGGCTAGGGGTGGCGGCGGAACAACCGCCGGAACCAGGGGGTCCGGGCGGCCTCCGGCTCTTCGGCCCCGTCGAGCGCCGCCAGGGCCTCGGCGGCGGTGGGCCGCAGGCCGGGCGACTCGGCGAGCATGCCGAGCACCACCGGCGGCGGCTCCTCCAGGTAGCGCTGGGCGATCACCCCGGCGGAGTAGACGTCGCACGCCGCCGTCATCAGGTCGGGCCGGTCGCGCGCCTCGGGCGCCACGTACTGCACGTCGAGCACGTTGCCCAGCTCGTGCGCCACGGTGTAGGAGCGCGGACCCGGCTTGGCGTAGTCGAAGCCGGTCAGCAGCGCCCGCCCGGCGTCGGTGACCAGCACGCTGGCCGGGGTGAGCGCGCGGTGCACGACGTGGTGGGCGTGCGCGTGCGCCAGGCCGGCGAGCATGTCGCGCACCACCTCAAGGCCGACCCGGCGGCGCAGGTGCAGCGCCTCGCCGTGCACGTCGTCCAGCACGAGCACGAAGCGGCTCTCGTCGTCGATGGCGAAGAAGTCGCGCGGGCGCACCACGTTGGGGTGGGCCGGGAGGCCGGCCAGCGACTGGTAGGCGTTGGCGATGCGCTGCAGCTCGGCCGTGCGGGAGGCGCTGTCGGCCATCGGGTCGGCCTGGTAGACGCGCAGCAGCACGGTCTGGCTGCCCGGCAGGGTGGCGTTGAAGGCGCGGTACTCGGTGACCTTGGCGTCCCCGCCGAGCTCCTCCTCGACCTCCCAGTGGCCGAACCGGGGGGCCGCGGTGCTGCGCCGTACCATCGCGTTGAGCGCTTCGAGGATGTGCGTGCGGTACGGCGTGGCATCCGGGCTGCAGCCGCGCCGCACGCGCGTCACGTCGCTCAGCACGTCGATTAAGCCCGGCAGGTCGGTGACGTTGGCCCGGTCGCGCCCGTCGTGGTCGATCAGCCGGGCGTCGGGCGAGGTCAGCACGACCAGGCTGTCCACGTAGACCCGTTCGAGGTCGCGGTGCTTGGCGACGAGCAGGCCCTTGAGCGCGCGGGCGGTGCCGCGGAGCTTGGCGGCCGGCGAGCCGTAGGCGGGGCTGCGCGCGGGGAACCACCGCATGCCGGAGGCCTCGATGCGGCCGCGGGTGCCCTTCACGTCGACGACGACCAGCGAGTGCGCGGTCAGCACGAGCAGGTCGACCTCGAAGACGTCGTCGCCGCGTGGCACCTCGACGTTGTGCAGGAGCAACCAGTCGTCGGGCGCGTGGTCCCGCAGGTGGGCGATCACCTTGCGCTCGGCGTCGTTGACCGGCCGTCCGCCCCCGACGATCTGTGCCATGCGGATCATCTTCGCATGCTTTTGATTGACAACATGTTGTCGTTATGACAGTCTATTGTCATGAACACGATCTACCACGCGATTTATGACTCGATGGCCGACTGGGAGACCGGGCACACCACAGCCCACATCCGCAACGGCAACTTCCAGAAGGAGCCCGGCCGCTACGAGATCGTCCACGTCGGCCTGACCCCCGGACCGGTCGTCACCATGGGCGGCCTGCGCGTCACGCCCGACGTGACCGTCGCCGACCTGGTCCCGGAGGACGCGGCGCTGCTGATCCTGCCCGGGGCCGCGCTCTGGGACGAGAGCGCGGAGCTGCAGCCGTTCGCGCTGCTCGCCGGCGGCCTGCTGGCGGCCGGGACGCCGGTCGCCGCCATCTGCGGCGCCGTCGCCGGGCTCGCCCGCGAGGGGGTGCTCGACGGGCGCGACCACACCGCCGCCGCCCTGCCGTACCTGCAGGCCCAGGAGGGGTACGGCGGAGCCGCCCACTACATCGAGGCCGAAGCGGTCACCGGCGGCGAGCTGATCACCGCCGGCCCGACCGCCCCGGTCGACTTCGCCCGCGAGATCTTCGCCAAGCTCGACCTCTACACCCCCGAAGTGCTGGACGCCTGGTACCGCCTGTTCAAGAACAGCGACGCCAGCGCCTTCGAGGTGCTGATGGCGGCGTGAGCGACCAGGCGGACCTGCTGTCGGAGGCGGCGCTCACCGTCTACCGGCTCAACGGCCAGTTCCTCAACCTGGGTGACGCGCTGGCCAGGCCCGCCGAGCTGACCGTGGCCTGGTGGCAGGTGCTGAGCGCGGTCGAGGCCGAGCCCATGTCGGTGGCCGCCATCGCCCGGCTCAGAGGACTGACCCGGCAGGGCGTGCAGCGGACCGCCGACCTGCTGGTGGACAAGGGGCTGGCCGAGTACGCGGTCAATCCCGCCCATCGGCGGGCCAAACTGCTCCGGCCCACGCCGGAGGGGCTGGCGGCCATCGCGCAGATCGAGCCCGGCCTGACCGCCGCGGCTGAACGGGCGATGGCCGTTCTGGGGCCGGGCGGCCTGGAGGAGGTCATCGCGGCCCTCAAGCGGCTGTCGGCCACCCTCGACCGGCTCACTGGGTGAGGGCGCGCGCCAGCCGGTAGGAGTCGCCGTCCTGCCAGACCAGCCACTCGCCCGCGGCGTAGGCCCGGCCGGGCAGCTCGACGCTCCGGCCGGTGACCGGGTCGTGCACCACCGACTTCCAGCCGACCTCCAGCTCCAGCGCGGTGTAGGCGATCAGCCGGTCGCCCATGGTCAGCTTGGCCTGCGGCACGGTGGTCTGCTGGACGGTGACCGGAGTGGCGGTCGGCAGCTTCACCGGCACCGTCGTGGGCGTCCAGGTGTCGCGCGGGGCCGTGCGCAGCCTCCGGTCCACGACCCAGGCGAACGTGCTGCCGTTGGCCGCGGCCAGCCAGTCCTTGCCGGGATCGGCCATCGTCACCGGGGGGACGCCCTCGGGCAGGGGCCGTTCGGCGACCTCCCGGCCGGACTCCACGTCGACCTGGCGGACCACCCGGTCGTTCGACTCCTCGGCGACGAACAGGTCGGGGTAGGCGAAGGCGACCGCGTGCCCGGAGGAGAATCGGCCCTGCCCGGACACCGTGGTGCCCTTCGCGCAGCCCTTGGCCGTCCACGGCTGCCGCATCGGGTCGTTGGCGGCCACCCAGCCGTGGCTCACCCAGAACGGTCCGGCCGGGTCGTAGCCCTGCGGGGACGGGTCGCTGGTCGCCCCGCTGGCGTCCTGGCAGGACAGCGGGTAGGTCGACGAGGCCCCGGCCCACAGGCGCAGGCCGCCTTCGCCAGTGCCCAGCACCTGGGCCGCGGCGTCCGTGACCGGCCGCAGCTCCTGGGTGTGGGGGCCGGCGGCCCAGACCTTCTTGTCCTGGTCGGTACGGCCGAGCACGCTGCCGTCCTCGCCGATGACCTCGGGGAAGAAGGTGGTGCCCTCGGGGGTGCGGGGCGGGAGGGCGATCGAGCCCGGCAGGTCCACGAGGTCGGCGATGCCCCCTGCGGAGGCGGCCACCGTGGTCCTTCCGGGGTCCGACGCCTGCCGTACGGTCAGGGGGATCGCCACCGCGAGGGCCAGCACGCAGGCGCCGGCGGCGACGGCGCGGCGGCGGCGCCTGCGGGTGACGACGCCCGCGTGCACGCGCCCGGCCAGACCGGCGGGCGGCCTCGCCTCGCCCGGCCCGGCCAGCACCTCGCCGAGCCGCGTCTCCAGGTCATCCATGGGGGCCTCCTGCTCTCTTGTCGTCTCGGGCGCTCGTGAAACGTGGGCTGCTCATGTGGGCTGGCGCTTCAGGTCGGCGCGGAGGCGGGCCAGGGCGCGGGAGGCCTGGCTCTTGACCGTCCCCCTGCTGCAGCCGAGCAGGTGGGCGATCTCCTCCTCGCTGCGTTCCTCCACGTACCGCAGGACCAGGACGGCCCGCATCCGCGGCGGCAACTCCGCGATCCGCGCCGCCAGCCCCGCGTCGGAGTCGACCCGGGCCAGCGCCCGGTCCTCCGCCGCCGACTCGGGCAGATCGGCGGTGGCCAGCTCACGCCGGCCGCGCCGCCAGCGGTTGGTCATGAGCCGCAGCATCGTGGTCCGGACGTAACCCTCCGGGTCGTCCTTGCGCAGCACGCGGTTCCAGCGCGTCCCGGTCCTGGTCAGCGCCTCCTGGACCAGGTCCTCGGCGTCGTGCCGGTCCCTGGTCAGGACCATGGCGTAACCGAACAACGCGTCGAGCCGCGCCGCCACGAAAGCCTCGAAGGAGTCATCCACCTCCCCAAGGACACATCAGCTTCGTAAAAGGTTGCCAGCTTGCTTATAGTGACCACTTGCTCGCGCTTAGTGCATTCTGGGGGCATGGCACCTCTCCCTCCCCCGATCGGCGTGCTCATCGCCGAGGACATGCACCTCATCCGGGGCGCGCTCAAGGCGCTGCTCACCGCCGAGGCGGACATGCGCGTGGTCGACGAGGTCGACAACGGCGACGAGCTGGTCAAGGCGGCCTTACGGCACCGGCCGGACGTGGCGCTGGTCGACATCGGGCTGCCGGGCACCGACGGGCTGACCGCCGCCGCGGCGCTCCGGCGCGAGCTGCCCTCCTGCCGGACGGTCATCCTCACCGGGCTGGCCACCCCCACCGCCCTGCGCCGGGCGATGGCGGCCGACGCCCAGGGGTTCATCGTCAAGGACGCCAGGCCCGGTGACCTGGCCTCCAGCATTCGCAAGGTGGTGCGGGGGGAGCGGGTGATCGATCCTGAGCTGGCGGTCTCGGCGTTGAAGGCGCCGGAGAACCCGCTGACCGCGCGGGAGCTCGACGTCCTCGGGGTGGTGGCCGAGGGCGCGACCGTGGACGACGTCGCCGACCGGTTGTGCCTGTCGGGCGGGACGGTGCGGAACTACATCTCGCGGATCCTGATGAAGGTCGGCGCCCGGACCCGGGTGGAGGCGGTGGAGATCGCCCGCGAGGCGGGGTGGCTCTGGCCGTCGACGGTCAGCCGCTTCGGCCTGCTCCGCTGGCGAGCCCGCCGCTGACCACCAGCGGGCTGGTCAGGTCGAGGCCGGTGTGGGTGGCGAGGAAGGCGAGCAGGTCGGCGGCCAGGCCGGCCCCCCTGCTCGCCGCCCCGCCGGCGTGACCGGTTTCCCACTCGCGGCGCAGCAGCACCGGCCCCGGCCCCGCCGAGGCGTGCTGCAGGGCGGCGCACATCTTCCGCCCGTGCAGCGGGTCCACCCGCGTGTCCCCCTCGGCGACGGTGAGCAGCGTGGCCGGGTACGCCACCCCTTGCCGCACCCGGTGGTACGGCGAGAGCCCCAGCAGCCACCCGAGCTCGACCGGATCGTCGGCCGTGCCGTACTCCTCCCGCCACGCCGCCCCCATCCCGAACCGCTCGTACCGCACCAGGTCGAGCACGGCCGACGAGCACACCGCGGCCGCGAACAGCTCGGGCCGCCGGGTGATCGCCGCCCCGACCAGCAGCCCGCCGTTGGACTCCCCGCACGCCCCGAGCCGGTCCGGCGTGGTCCAGCCCCCCGCGACCAGGGCCTCGGCGGCGGCCACGAAGTCGGCGACCGAATTGTGCTTGAGCTCGCGCCGCCCCGCCTGATGCCAGGCCGAGCCGCGCTCGCCGCCACCCCTGACCCCGGCCAGCGCGAAGACCCCGCCCGCCGCCACCCAGGCCAGGATGTAGCTGGAGTAGGCAGGCGTGAGCGGCACCCCGAACCCGCCGTAGCCGTACAGGATCGCCGGCCGCGGCCCCGAGTCCCCGCGCCGGGACAGCACCAGCAGCGGCACCCGGGTGCCGTCGGCCGACGGGTACTCCAGCCGCTCGGTCACCACCTCCCGCGCCGCCGCGCCCTGCGGCCCGGCCAGGCTGCCCTCCTCGTAGTGCAGCAGCGTGACCGGCGTGACGTGGTCGGTGTAGGTGAACCACGCCTCCCGCCCCCGCGTGCTGACCGCCCCGATCGACCCCGCGCCCGGCAGCGGCAGATGCCGCACCAGCTCGCCGGTGCCGAGGTCGTGCACGCTCAGCTCGGCGACGCCGTCCCGCAGCCGGGTGACCAGCAGTTCCCGCTCCAGCAGCGCGAACCCGGCCAGCACCGCGCCCTCCCGCTCGCCGACCAGCTCGCTCCACTGATCGGGCCGAGCCGGGTCGGCCACGCACAACCGCCCGAACGGCGCGTCCCGCTCGGTCAGCACGTACAACCGCCCGTCACGCCCCACCGCCGCCGCGGTCCGCTCCGTTCCCCCTTCCTGTACGGCAAGCGTCCGCGACCCCCACAGGTCCACCACCCGGACGTCCTGCCGCCCCTCGGACGAGGCCGAGACGACCAGCCAGCGCCCGTCCTCTCCCAGGGAGAGCCCGTAACCGGCCTCCTCGTCGGTGATGCGGATCTCGGTGCCGCCCAGCCGGCGCAACCACACCTGCCGCCCGCGCACGTAGTAGAAGGCCCGCCCGCCCGGCAGCCACGCGACAGGGGAGTAGCGGCACCCCTGCACCGGCCCGTCCACGACCTGCCCCGACTCGGTGTCGGCGACGTACAGCACCGAACGCTCGTCACCGCCGCGCGAGAGCTGGAAGGCGACCTGGCGGCCCTCCAGATCGGGCTGCCAGGCGTCCAGCACGGTCGCCCCGGTCGGGTCGAGCACGTTGGGGTCGATCAGCGCCACGCCGTCCCGGTACAGGACGGCATGCTCCTGGCCGGCGGCGCGGCGGAGCTCGAACCGGTGCTCCCCCCGCCACATCGGCGCGCTCACCTCGTCGGCCGCCAGCTCGTGCAGCAGGGCAAGGGCGGCGTCCCGGCCGGGCATCGCGGCGGCGCGGGCCTGCCAGAGCTCGTCCTGGGCGGCCAGCCAGGCGGCCGTGGCGGGGTCGGCGGGGTCCTCCAGCCAGCGGTAGGGGTCGGCCACCTCGTGACCGTGCAGCGATTCCACCAGCGGGAGCCGGTGGGCGGGCGGGTAGGTCATGAGATCTCCGCGGGTGTCCAGCGGCCGACGAGGTCCGCGTAGAGCGGCGAGCCGGCCAGCAACTCGGCATGGGTGCCCAGCGCCACGCCCGTGCCGTCCATGACCAGCACGCGCTGGGCGCGCAGCGCCGAGCTGAGCCGGTGGGCGATCACGATCAGCGTGCCGCCGCGGGCGGCGAAGGCCTCCTCGGCGCGGGCCTCGGCGGCGGGGTCGAGGTGGCAGGTCGCCTCGTCCAGGACGACGATCCGGGCGGGGGACAGGTAGGTGCGCACGAGCACCAGGAGCTGGCGTTCGGCGGGGGAGAGCCGGGCCGGGTCCACCTCGTCGCCGAGCCGGTCGAGCAGCTCCTCCGCGCCCAGCGCGCGTGCCGCCTCGCGCACCGGCCCGGTGCCGAAGTAGGCGAGGTTCTCGCGCAGCGACCCCTTGAAGACGTAGGCGTCCTGCGGGGCGAGCGTGCGCCAGGCCGGGTCGAGCAGGTCGGCCCGGGCGCCGCCGACGCGCACGTGCCCGGCGTCCGGCTTGAGCAGGCCGGTCACCAAGGAGGCCAGCGTGGACTTGCCGATGCCGCTGGGTCCCACCACCGCCAGGTGCTCGCCCTCGCGCAGGTCGAGGTCGAAGCCGTCGAGCACCGGCGCGGCGTGCGGCCCGTAGGCGAACCGCACGCCGCGCAGCCGTACGCTGCCGCCGCGGCCGGGCTCGGGCGGCACCGGCGGGGGCTCGGGCGGTGCGGCCTCCAGCACCCGGCTCAGGGCCACGCTCAGCCGGACCGCGCTCGCGCCCAGGTTCTCGACCAGGCTGCCGAGCGCGGGCACCAGCGACTGCGTGACGTAGGCCAGCGCGCCCAGCACCACGCCGGGCTCCAGCCGGGGCGCGGCCAGGAGCACCAGCACGACCGGGGCCCAGCCGCCGAGCGCCAGGGCGATCGTGCGAGCTCCGGTGGTGCGGGCCAGCCGGAAGCCCGCGCGGGCCTGGGCCCCGATGTGGGCGTCCAGGTCGGCCTCCACCCGGGACTCGGCTCCGGCGGCGGTGATGTCGCGCAGGCCCCCGACGACCGTGGTGACCGCCTCGGTGGTGCGCTCGTCGGCCAGCAGGTAGGCGCGGTGCCGCCTGGCCAGGGCGGGCAGCGAGGCGGCGAACAGGCCGAGGCCCAGCAGGAGCGGCGGCACGATCAGCACGAGCAGGCCGGGCGCCAGGGCGACCAGACCGGCCAGTACGGCCAGCACGCCGAAGACGAAGGCGCGGATCACCGAGATCACCGCGGCCAGGGCGTCGCGGGCCAGCTCCACCTGGAGGTTCACCCGGGCTACCGCCGCCGTGCCGCCCGTGCGGAGTGCGCCTCGGACCAGCCTGTCCAGCAGCCGTTCACGGAAGGGCTCGACGATGCCGGCGACCACGAGGACGACCTGGCGGGCGCCGAACGCGCCCACCACCCAGGCCAGCCCCAGCACCCCGAGCCAGGCCAGCCCGGTCCCCGGCCGTCCGGCCGCGAAGCCGTCGTCCACCGCCCGGGCCAGCGCCACGCCCAGCCCCAGACCGGGCAGCGCCTCCACCAGCGACCACCCGGCCAGCGTTCCCAACCGCCCTCGCACCGCCCCCCACACCAGCCCCCACCGCCCGGCGGGCGCACCCTCTGGAGGACAGGAGAGGATGGGCCGGCCGGGGGTCGGGGGCTCCTCCGGCGGCCGGCCGGGGATCGTGGGCTCGTCCTCCCGGTGGCCGGGGGCGGTGGGGCGGCTCATCCGAAGACCGACCGGTAGGCCGGGTCGTACCAGAGCGCCTCATGCCGGTCGTACCCCCGCACCCGGCCCCCCTCCAGCCATACCACCCAGTCCGCCGAAGCCGCCGTCGCCACCCGGTGGGTGACGACGACGCGAGTCCGCCGCTCGGAGGCCAGCGTCTCCGCCACCCGCCGCTCGGTGAGCAGGTCAAGACTGGAGGTGGCGTCATCGAGCACAAGCACCCGCCGAGCCTGCGCAAAGGCCCGAGCCAGCCCGAGCCGCTGCCGCTCGCCCCCCGACAGGGGCACCTGAGCCAGAGGCGTCCGATACCCCTCGGGCAACCGCTCGACGAACCCGTCCGCACAGGCCTTGCGCGCCGCGGTGAAGGGCTCCCCACCCCCGAGCGCCACCGTGTCCAGCACCGTAGAACCGACCAGCGCAGGCCGCTCCCACGCGACCCCGATCCCCCGCCGCAACGCCTCCCGGCTCAGCCGCGGCAACGGCACCCCGTCGAGCCGTACCTCCCCGTGCTCCGGGTCGGCCAGCCGCCCCGCCAGCGCCGCCAGATGCGACTTGCCCGCCCCGGACCGCCCCACCACCGCGACCAGCTCACCGCCCGGAATGACCAGGTCAAGCCCGTCGGCCTCCCGGAACTCCAGGGTGCCGGGTCCGGTGGGCAGGGGACGCGTGCCGTACCGCAGGCTGGGCTCGGTGGACAGCGCCGCGACCCGCACCGCGGCGGCGCGCGCCCGCGCGAGCCCGGCCACCTGCCCGAGCCCCGACCCGAGCGCACTGCCCAGCACGACGTAACGGGCCGCGGCGTACAGCTCGCCGACGGACAGGTCGCCAGAGGCCAGCCGCAGCCCGCCCACGCAGAGCACGGCGATCTCCAGGAGCGGCACGACCAGCCCGGCCCGCATGCCTGCGTCGGCGTTGGCCCGCCAGAGGGCGAGGGCGTGCTCGCGCAACGCGGGCAGGACCCCCAGGACACGCTCGGTCTCCCGGTCGGCGGTCCGCGCGGCGGCGATGGTGCGCGCCCCGGCCAGCGCGTCGAGCAACCGTCCGGCCAGCTCGGCCTGCGCCTCCTGGTAGTCGCCGGAGACGCGGGCGGTCACGCGCAGCAGGGCGCGGAGCACCAGGGCGATCACGGCCAGCCCCGCCAGCAGGGCGAGGGCCAGCCAGAAGTCGATGAGGACGAGCATCACCAGCGCGCCCGCGGAGGGCACCAGCAGGCTCAGCCCGGTGATCACGGAGTCGGGGACCCGGCCGACCTCCTCGGCGTTCACGCCGATCCGGGTGACCAGGTCGCCTTCGGTGTGCCGCCGCGTCATGGCCGGCCCCACTTCGAGCACGTGCCGTACGGCTCGCCGCCGCACCCAGGCGGTGGCACGGGCGGCTCCGGCGCCGGAGGACCAGGCGGCCAGCGCGTCGCAGGCGACCAGGACGGCGGCGGTGGCGGCGGTGAGCGCGAGCCAGGAGGTGTCGCCGTCGACCGCCTCGCCGATCAGCGCGGGCAGGGCAAGCACCGCGGCGGCCGACAGCAGCGAGCTGAGGGCCAGGACGACCGTCCACGGTTGGCGGAGGGTCTGCCGCACCAGGGCGTCGGCCGCGCGCACGGGGGACCTCCTTCAGAACAAGACCGCTGCCCGGCGTGCCGGGCAGCGGTCTTCCAGCTCAGTGGCAGAGGGTCAGGCTCAGGTTGCTGGGCCGGTAGGAGTGGCAGAACAGCACGGTCAGCGTGCTGCCGCCACCGCCGCCGTGACCGCCGCCGGGAGCCTCCAGGGTCTGCAGGTCGAGAAGCACCATGACTTACTCCTTCTGTGTGTTCGGTGTACCGGTGGGTTCGAGGAAGGGCAGGTCGGCCCCGCTGAGTGCGAGCAACACTCCGGCGGTCCCCGTGGCCAGGTCCATGGAGAGCCGCATCAGTTGCGTGCCGGGGAAGGCCGTGCCCCCGGCGTACGGCAGTGCGTGCCAGTCGAGGCCACGCACCAGGTCTCCAGTGGGTCCGCCCAGCGTGTGCTGGGCGGCGAGCAACCCAGCGCGGCCGGTGAACAGGCCGGGCTGGACGAAGTAGCCGCCTCGGGTGACCAGGCGGGCGTCGGCGAGGGCGAGCTCGAACTCCTCGTCCGCGCGGTGGCGGAGGTAGCGCGCCAGGACGAGCGCGATGCCGATGGAGCCCTCGTCGAGGTAGGGCAGGGTGCGCCAGCCCTGGTTGACCTGGAGCGAGCCGTCCGGCCCGCGCACGCAGCGGCGCAGGTCCTGGCGCAGCGCGGTGGCGGCCAGGTCGAGCAGGCCGGCGTCGCCGCCGCGCTCGTAGGCGTGCAGGAAGAGCAGGGCCACGCCCGAGGAGCCGTAGAAGAGGCCCGCCCGGGGGTTCTCACCGCCGCTGATCTCGGGCACGTCGGCCGGGCCGCCCAGCCGCTCGGCGCAGAGCGCGACCACCGGGCCGGCGTCCAGGCCGAGGCGCAGCCGGGTCAGGCCGATGCCGGCCAGGCCGGAGAACAGGTCGAGGCTCTCCTCGCCGGTGACCGGCGGCAGCAGGTCGAGCGCCTCCTGCCGGTGGCCGAGCAGGTCGAGCACGTAGGCCACGCCGTGCGCGCCGTCGTAGAAGCCGGGCGGGAGGTCGTCCTCGCGTGCCCGCCTTCGCAGCCAGGTCACGTGCTCCTCGGAGCAGGTCAGCTTCGCGGCGTGCTGGGCGTAGAGCACGCCCGCCGCGCCGTACGCCAGGCCGATGCCGCCGCCCGGCTGGAACTGGGCGATGTCGCCGGGGAAGAGCCGGTCGCGGCGTTCGGGGGTGGCGCTGGCGCGCAGGGCCCGGTCGAGGTCGAGCGGGCGCGGGCCGGGCGCCAGGACGGCGACCGCCTCGGCGAGGAAGGCGGCCGGCACCGGGAAGGCGCCGGCGATCAGGTCGGCGAGGTGGTGGGCCTTGGCCCGGTCGAGCCCGAGCATGATCGTGGTCTGCGGGGCGAAGAGGTTGAACCGCAGGCAGGCCAGCGCGTAGCGGTCGATGTCGAGGCCGAGGGTGCCGCGCGGCGGGCAGTAGGCCGGGTTGGCCAGCGCCGGCGGCGCGTTCTCCGCGGCCAGGGAGGAGACCTCGTAGTCGATGAAGACCACGCGGCCCTCGGGGGTGATCAGGATGTTGTTGGGGTGCAGGTCGCCGAAGACGACGCCGCGCTCGTGCAGGGTGGCCAGGGCCGCTTCGACACGGGCCGCGAGGTCGAGCGCCCACCCGGTATAAGCCGAAATATCGTCCGAAGTGGTGTTGGTGCGGGCCAGCGGGAACCGCTGCACGATCTGCCGCTGCAGCGGGTTGCCGTCCACGAACTCCAGCACGATGAAGTCGTGCTCGCCGAGCGTGAAGTGCTCGATCAGCCGCGGCGCGGCGTCCAGGCCGGCCAGCCGCTCCAGGATCGCCCGCTCGTGCGCCAGCCTGGTCACCGCGTCGCGCTCGGCGGCGTCCAGCCCGGCGTGCGGGCGCGCCTCCTTGAGCACCACGCGCTCCCCGCTCCGCCGGTCGGTGGCCAGGTAGACCCCGCCGCCGTTGGAGAAGGCCAGCACGCTCTCGATCTCGTACGGCAGGCCCTCCGTGGTCACGGTGTTGCGCGCGGCCAGGTGCGGCTCCAGGAAGCCCGGCAGCTCGACCCACGGCGGTAAGGCGAACCCCGGCCCCCGGTCGTCGGGCACCAGCCGCCCCTGCGGGTCCTCGATCGCCATGACCTTGCGCCCGTTGGCGCCGGTCATCTCCCGCGGCAGGAAACCGCCGTAGCGCACGTAGAGCGGGCCGTCGCCGTAGCGCAGGTCGCTCAGCACGTACGGCCCCTCGACCCCGGCCAGCAGCGGCGACAGCTCGTCGAGCACCGCCTTGAGCTGGACGTCGTCCTTGGGGTAGACGGTGGCCAGCTTGCCGCTGGCGCCGCGGTCGGCCGCCTTGGAGTTGAGCATCGTCATGACCGGCCGGCTGCGCAGGAACTTGAACGGCACGCCCTGGCGCACGCAGTAGTCCCAGAGGATGCCCAGCGCGTGCTCGGCCTGGTCGGGACGGGCCGACAGGTGGATCTTCCAGCCCTGGCCCGGGGTCCGGTGGTCCTCGGGGGCGTAGTGCATCCAGGTGTCGGTCGGGTGATGCCGCCAGCCCGGAGGCGTCTCCCGGGAGCAAACCGGAAAATCCTCTTTTATCCCAGAAAACGTGTCATAAAAGATGGGATCGGCAAGGCAGTGAAGTTCGTATGGTTCAGACACCTTGCCTCCTCAATTAGTGCTTGCACGGGGAATACTTACGGATAACCCGAGCTGTTCCTAGTGACAAATTCCATCGGTCACTGGTGAGCAATGCACTACCGAACGTGACGGAACGCGTGCTCTGCGGGTACCTCGGCGGTGAGCCGGAAGGTCCCGCTGCCGGTCGTGGCGGCCATGACCCGGCCGCCGAGCTCCGCCGCCCGCAGGTGGAGGTTGTGCAGGCCGTGCCCGCCCCGGACGGCCGGCGAGGTGTCGGGGGCGCCGTCGTTGTCGACGGTCAGCCGGATCCACTCGTCGTCGGCGGTGACCTCGATCGAGCAGGCGGTGGCCTTGCTGTGCCGCAGCAGGTTGGTCACGCCCTCGCGCAAGATGGTGCCGAGCAGCGCGTTGACCTCGGGGGACAGGGCTTCCTGCGGCAGCCGTACGGTGCAGGCGGCGCCCATGGCGCCGAGCACGAGGCCGGCACGGGAGGCCTCCCCGGCCAGCGAGACGCGGTGGTAGGCCGCGGTCAGGTCGCGCAGTTCCGCCGCGGCGGCCTGGACCGCCTCGACCAGCGCGGTGAGCTCGCGGTGCAGGTCGGCGTCGCCCTTGGCGCGCCGGCAGGCCAGCTCGCCGCGCAGGGCGGCGAGCAGGAGCCAGTGACCGACCAGGTCGTGGGCGTCGCGGGCGAAACCCTCGCGCGCCCGAGCGACGATCTTCGCGTTCTCGCGGGCATACCGGCCGCGAAGGAAGGGGATATGGCGGAGCATTGTCCTACCATCGCGGGAACAAAGCCGCTCCGCCGGTAATTCCGGCGAATATCGCTAAGTGCGGGCCGCCATCTCGTGGTGCCGGATCACTTCCTGAATGATGAAGTTGAGAAACTTCTTCGCGAACTCCGGGTCGAGCTTGGCCTCCTTGGCCAGGCCCTGCAGCCGCTCGATCTGGTCGGCCTCGCGGGCCGGGTCGGCGGCGGGCAGGCCGTACTCGGCCTTGAGATGGCCGACCTTGCGCGTGCACTTGAACCGCTCGGCCAGCAGGTGGACCAGCGCCGCGTCGATGTTGTCGATGCTCTCTCTGAGTTCTTGCAGGTCCGCCAGGTAGTCGTGGTCCAAGGCCGCTCCTTTTGTCCGTGAGCCCCCTCAAGGATAGGGATCACGGACGCCTGAGGTAACGGCCGGTCAGGCTCTCGGCCGAGGCCGCGATCTGCGCCGGAGTGCCGGTGGCCACGATCCGGCCGCCCGCCGGGCCGCCGCCCGGGCCCATGTCGATCACGTGGTCGGCGTTGGCGATCAGGTCGAGGTCGTGGTCGATGGCCACGATCGTGGCGCCCGCGGCCAGCAGCCGGTCGAGCACGCCGAGCAGCGTGGCCACGTCCCGCGGGTGCAGGCCGATGGTCGGCTCGTCGAAGACGTACAGGGTGTGCGCCTGGCGCGAGTTCAGGCCGCCGGCCAGCCGCATGCGCTGCGCCTCGCCGCCGGACAGGGTCGGCGTCGGCTCGCCCAGCCGCAGGTAGCCCAGGCCCACCTCGGCCAGCGACTGCAGGCTGGGGGAGGGGAAGCGCTCGACGGCCTCGGCGACGGTCAGGCACAGCACCTCGGCGATGGTGAGCCCGTCGACGGTGATCTCCAGGGTCTCCGGGTTGTAGCGCGCCCCGTCGCAGGCCGGGCACCTGAGCGTCATGTCCGGGAGGTACTGCACGTCCAGCGCGATCTCCCCGAGCCCCTCGCAGGTGGGGCACTGGCCCGGCCGCAGGTTGTAGGAGAAGCGCCCGGCGTCCCAGCCGCGCTCCCGCGCCTGCGGCGTGGCGGCGAAGCGGTCGCGGATGCCGTCGAAGGCGCCGGAGTAGGTGGCCGGGGTCGAGCGCGAGTTGCGGCCGATCGGGGTGGCGTCGACCTCGACGACCCGGCGGATGCCGGCCCGCTTGAGCCGCGTCACCTGGGGCGGGTGCTTGCCGGTCAGGGCGGGCACCAGGCTGTCGAGGATCAGCGTCGTCTTGCCCGAGCCGGAGACGCCGGTGACGAGCGTGAGGCGGCCCACCGGGATGCGGGCGCTCACCTGGCGCAGGGTGTAGAGCTCGCCGACGCTCACCTCGACGTGCGGGGCGTCCGGGTCGACGGGGAGCGCCTGCCGTACCAGCACGGGGGCCTGGCCGGACAGGTACGGGCCGGTCACCGAGGCCGGGTCGGCCTCCAGGTCGGCGGCGGTGCCCTGGACCACCACCGTGCCGCCCGCGCGGCCCGCGCCCGGGCCCATCTCGATGAGCTGGTCGGCGTCGCGCAGCAGGGCCACGTCGTGGTCCACCATGACCACCGAGTTGCCGTTGTCCACCAGCGCGCGGACCACCTCGCGCAGGCCGTCCACGTTGGCCGGGTGCAGCCCGACCGAGGGCTCGTCGAGCACGTAGAGCATGCCGGTGGAGCGGCTCTGCAGGGTCGAGGTGAGCTGGATGCGCTGGCGCTCGCCGGTGGACAGCGTGCCGCCCGCGCGGTCCAGGGTCAGGTAGTCGAGGCCGAGCCGGACCAGCGGCTCGACCGCCTGGTCCAGCTCGGCGGTGAGCCGCGCGGCGAGGAGCGCCAGCTCCGCCGGCAGCGGTCCGGGCAGCGCGGCACGGAGCTCGCCGAGGGTCAGCTCGCTGGTCTCGGCGATGGTCCGGCCGTCGACCAGGCTGGTCAGCGCCTCCGGACGCAGCCGGGTGCCGTGGCAGGCCGGGCAGGTGCGCACGGTCAGGAACTTGCGCAGCCGCTCCCGCCCGGTCTCCCCGGCCGTCTCCAGCGAGTTGGTGATCGCCAGCCGCGCGTTCTCGTAGAGGGCGTTCAGCTCGGCCGACCGCCCGGTCTTGGTGACCGGCACGATCCGGCGGCGGACGGCGGGGCCGTTCATCACGATCTCCCGCTCGTGCTCCGACAACCGCTCGAACGGCACGTCGGTGCGCACCCCGAGCGCGGCCACCACCTGCGGCATCAGCCCGCGCATGCCGACCCGCCACGACCGCACCGCGCCCTCGTCGATGCTCAGGGACGGATCGGGCACCAGCGCCTCGTCGTCGACCTCCTCGATCTCCCCGAGCCCGCCGCAGACCGGGCAGGCGCCGAGGCTGTTGAAGGCGAACGACTCGGCGCTGGGCACCTTGAAGTGCACCCCGCACACCGGGCAGTCGGTCTCCTCCGCGCGGCTCCAGGCCAGCGAGGGCGGCAGCCGGTGGCCGTTGGGGCAGACGTGCGAGCCCAGCCGCGAGTAGATCAGCCGGACCACGTTCAGCACCTCGGTCATCGTGCCGACCGTGCTGCGCCGCCCGGGCGCCGGCGGCCGCTGCTTGAGGGCCAGCGCGGCCGGCAGGAAGTCGATCCGGTCCACGTCCGGGCGGGCCGCCTGGCTGATCCGCCGCCGGGTGTAGGTCGCCAGGCCGTCGAGGAAGCGGTGGTAGCCCTCGGCGTAGAGCACGTTCATGGCCAGCGAGGACTTCCCCGAACCGGACAGCCCGGTCAGCGCCACCCACGACCACAGCGGGACGTCCACGTCGAGGTCCCGGAGATTGTTCGCGCGGGCGCCGATCACTTTGATCGCGTGCGGGAGCGGATTCACCTGGCGAACCATGCCCGCCGGCCGCCGGATCGCATCCTCAGGGCGGTCAAAGATCGGCGGATGCTTCCGTCATCTCCCGAAGGCGTGCTTTCTGCCGGGACGCTCGGCCGCCGGCGAAAGGATTGAGCAGGTTTTTGTGCCGGACATACAACAGGCCGGTCTTGAGTATGCACGCCACTCGGCAGGATTCATCGGGCGGGCGTGGCGATCAACGTATTGCACCCCGCCGGCCACCTCTTATGCCCCTCAGGGGCCGCCGGCTCATCGAGCAGCGACTTTATCCGCTGATTGGCGGCGGCTCCTTGGACGGAAGGGTATCGACAGTGTCTTCACTACTGCATTCATTGCGTCGTGTCTTCTTGGTCAATATGGCCGCGGCGACGCTGGTCGCCGCGGTAGGCGTACCCGGAGCCCTCGCGGGCGGTCCCGCCGCGAAGGCCGGGAAAGGCCCCACCTGGACCATGGTCAATTCGGCTGAGCGCGCCACCGGCACCACTCCCTCGGGAATCACGGTGACCGTCGGCAAGAAGCTCGCCCCGGGCACCCGCGTGGCCAAGGCCGAAGTGTTGCGCGCCGATCACAACGCCCCGGCCGACGAATATCTGGTCCCGGTCAACGCCAAAGCGGTCGCCGGATTCAGCGACCTTTACGAAGGTTTCAAGGTACGGCCGAACGGCTGGAGCGACGTCGCCACGCTGACCTTCACCTTCTCCCGCCCGGTGCGCAACCCCCGCCTGCACGTGGCGGGCACGGGCGGCGCCGTCGGCGACCGCGCGGGCAACCGCGAGGAGTACTGGAGCGGCCTCCGGCTGACCGCGGCCAGCCCGGCCCGTCCCGCCTTCACCAAGGTGGCGGGCTTCCCCGGCTTCACCGTTGGCGAGAAGGACATCGTCCCGACGTCCGTCGCGGGCACGCGGGAGACCACCTGCGGCGTGGTGTACATGTGCGGCACCGCGCAGATCGGCGGCCTGGTCAGCAGCTTCACGGTGGACCTGCGCGCGCGCAACGTGCGGCGCGGCCAGCCGGCCGGTGACCCGCTCATGTGGGGCGTCTTCCGCGTCACCTTCGACGAGGACGTCTCCGACGCCCCCGCCGGGTACGGCGCGGCCACCCACGTCATCTCCGACCAGGCCATCGGCGGCGACGTCAGCGCGGACCTCGGCAGCCGGGTCAGCCCCGCGCCGCGCAGCCTCAACGGCACCGACGCCGACGACGCCGCCCTCGTGCTGCCCGCCGGCGGCTTCGAGGCCCGGCCCGGCCGGCCGATCCAGCTCGCCGTGCCGGTGCGGGCCGCCTCGTCGGCCACCCTGGCCGGCTGGCTCGACCTGGACGGCGACGGCCGCTTCCAGCCCTCCGAGCGGGCCGCAGCCACCGTGGCTCCCGGCGCCACCCGGGCGCTGCTGAGCTGGACGCCGCCCCGCACCGTCCGGTCCGGCGCCACCTGGCTGCGGCTGCGGCTGGCCGGTGACGCCGCCGACGTGGTCAACCCGACCGGCTGGGCCGACTCGGGCGAGGTCGAGGACCACCGCGTCGCGCTGCAGGTGCCCGGTGTGCGGCTGGCGCACTCCGCGACGCCGCGCAAGGCGCGCAAGGGCGAGGCCGTCACGCTGGTCACCACCGTCACCAACACCGGTCGTACGGCGATGCCGTACCGGCTGACCATGGACGCGGCCGGCCTGGTCGACGACGCGCGCTACCGGGCCTTCAGCCCGCTGCCCACCAGCCGCGCCGGCTCGAAGCTGACCTGGTCCGGCACCCTGGCGCCCGGCCAGACGCAGCAGATCCGGGTGCGCGCCATGGTCAAGCGCGGCGAGGCCGGTGACGGCAGGCTGCGCACGTCCTGGACCGGCGACAACGTCGTCGCCTGCGTCGCTTCCGGTCCCGGTTGCGGTCTCGCCGTCCCGGTGCGCTCGCGCCGCTCGGCCTGACCTGACCCAGCCCGGCACGGCCCCCTTCCGGGGCTGTGCCGGGCCTTCGCATGTGAGCCGGTTCGGAAAGAGCCTTCGCTTTGCGAGCCGGTTCGAGAAGAAACGAGGTTCTTCATGACCTGGATGGCACTCGCCCTCCTGCTCGGGCTGGTCACCGTACCGGCCGACGGCCCGGGGGACGGGCCGGGAGCCGGTTCGCGCGACCGGGCCCGGACGACCTACGTGGTCGCCCTGCGCCGCGCGCCGGACGGCGACGCCGGCCGCGTCGGTGATCAGGCCGCACGGCTGGCCAGAAAGTACGGCGGGCGCATCCACCACGTCTACGCCGCCGCCCTGCGTGGCTTCTCGGCCACGATGACCCCGGCCCAGGCCCGGCGGCTGGCGGCCGACCGGAGGGTGGCAAGGGTCGAGCCCAACCGGGTCTTCACCGCCCGGACCGCGGTGAGCCGGGCGGGCTCGGTGGCCCCGGTCACCTCCTGGGGCCTCGACCGGGTCAACCAGCGCGGGTTGCCGCTCGACGGGCTCGCGCTGCGCGGCGGCAGCGCCGCCGGGGTGACCGCCTACGTCATCGACAGCGGCCTGCGCACGACGCACACCGAGTTCGGCGGCCGGGCCAAGCACGGCTTCGACGCCATCGAGTCCGACTCCGTCGCCCAGGACTGCTTCGGCCACGGCACCCACGTGGCCGCCACCCTGGGCGGCGCCACGTACGGGGTGGCCAAGGACGTCGGGCTGGTGGCCGTCCGGGTGCTCGACTGCGACGGCACCGGCACCACCGCCGACATGGTGGCCGGGATCGACTGGGTGACCAGGAACGCCACCCGGCCGGCCGTGGTCAACATGAGCCTGCAGAGCGGCCGCAGCCGGGTGATCGACCGGGCCGTGCGCAGCTCGATCGCGTCGGGCTTGCCGTACGTGGTGGCCGCGGGGAACGGCGGTCAGGACGCCTGCCGGGTCTCCCCGGCCTGGGTGCGTGAGGCGATCACCGTCGGGGCGAGCACCAGGACCGACACCAGGGGCGCGTTCTCCAACCGGGGCCGCTGCCTGGACCTGTTCGCGCCGGGCGCGGAGATCCCGTCGGCCTGGAACAACGACGACAACGGGATCCGCACGGCCAGCGGCACGTCCATGGCGAGCCCGCACGTGGCCGGCGCGGTGGCGCTTCTGCTGGGCGCCCAGCCGCAGGCGACGCCGGCCCAGCTCCACCGGAGCCTGCTGAGCGCCGCCACGATTTCGGACTTTGATGGCGGTTCGCCGGGTCGGCTGCTCTATATCGCAGATTCTGATGACAGGCGATAAATGCCCGATATGCCCAGAGAATGTGACGGCATTTCTTTGGGCAACCACAGAAAGTCCGATGGGCGAATAAATGCCGCTCGCGCATCGTCAGGGAATCCAGAACGGTCTTTGACTTTAGCCAGGGTTAATCCGGTGGAATTAGTCGCGGCGGCACGGCAGAGTAGTAGCAGGTGGTGCAGCGGCCGAATTCCCGGGGGCCCTCGCCGCCAACCCAATCGTTCACTGGAGGAAGTTAAAATGCTTCGTCGCATTGTCATCGGTGCGCTCGCCGCTGGGGCCTTCCTGGCCGTCTCGTCCACCGCTGCGTCCGCGGCCACCTGGAGTGGCGGCGACAACGAGGACAACGTCGGTAACTACAAGAGCCCGGCGTCGATCGTGGTTCCGATCGCCAACCACGCCGTGAACGGCAACGAGGTCGACGTGCTGACCCTCGCCCACCTCGAGCGGATCAACGCGAACGTGCTCACCAACGACACCGCCATCGTCGACGCCGAGAACGTGGACGGCTGAGGCTCTCAGATCCACCGGCCTCGTACGAGGTGACCGGCTCCGGGACGGCGTGCGTCGTGCCGCCGGCCCGGAGCCGAGAACAGCGGCCGGATTCGCTCCGGCCCGCCCGCCCGAATACGCCATGACGGGCGAACGAGTAAGCAGCACTTTTCTTCGGTAAACCGAAGAAGGATCATGGCTAATAGCGCCTGCGGCACTGTGCCAAGGAAACCAGAACGGACCTTGACGCTAGTGTGGCCGATTTCGATGGAATTGGCCTGCGTGGCGCGGCAGAGTAGTCCTGCGTGGCGTGGCAGCCGAATACACGGCGCTGCGCCCCAATCCAATCGTTCACTGGAGGAAGTTAAAAATGCTTCGTCGCATTGTCATCGGTGCGCTCGCCGCTGGGGCCTTCCTGGCCGCCTCGTCCACCGCTGCGTCCGCGGCCACCTGGGGTGGCAGCGACCACGAGGACAACGTGGGCAACGCGCACAGCCCGGCGTCGATCGTGGTTCCGGTTCTGAACCACGCGCTCAACGGCAACGAGATCGACGTTCTGACGATCGCCCACCTCGAGCGCATCAACCTGAACCTGCTGACCAACAACACCGCCATCACCGACGTCGAGAACGTGGACGGCTGAGACCAGTCCAGCGCTTCTCACGTCTGTGCTCCGCCGGTCGGCTGACCGGCGGAAGAAGACGATCTGACAGGTGAGTGGCAGACGGGCACTCTCCCTCACCTTCGTCAGACTTTGCCCCTGAATCGGGTCTCAACTACCGAGACTCCGAATCAGGGGCAGTTTCATGTCCCCACCCGGTTCGCGGCGCACCCCGGTCCCGGTCAGCCGCTTTCCGCGCCACAGCGGGGCCTTTCTGGGCCGCCACTCGGTGGCCGCCGGGCGCACGATCCCGGCCAGGTCCTTGCGGTCGATGCGCTCGACCCGCACGACGGTGCCGGTGAACGGCGCCACCACCATCCGGTCGGCGTCCACGGCCACGCCGACGTGATCAGGACCCTCCCGCCTGGCGTTGGTCTCGAAGAAGACCAGGTCGCCCGGCTGCAGGCGGCTCCGCGCCACCCTGGCGCCCGCCCGCCACTGCTGATAGGTGGTCGAGCCGATCCGCACGCCGGCCTGGGCCCACGCGTACTCGGTCAGCCCGGCGCAGTCGAACCCCTTGGTACGAGCCCCGCGCCCCATGCCGAACGACGGCCCGGTGGCTCCGCCGCCGCCCCACGAATACGGCGTGCCGATCATCCTGACCGCGGCCTGGGCCGCGATCTCCCCGCGGGCGAGCGCCGCCGCCTGTGACCGGGCCGCGGCCTGGGACTGGGCGGGAAACGAAAGCGGGGCCGTGCAGACAAGCAGCAGGGCCCCGCTGGTGATGAACATTCGTTTCATGGCACGCAAAGTGCCCGCTACCGTCTTCTGACAGCCCCAACGGGGATCTATGTCTCACCCGGGGCCGGGCCAAGCCCCGCCGGGGCTCAGGGCCGGGGGACGGTCGCGTCCAGGTCGCTCAGCGAGGCCAGCGCGACCCCGTGCGCCGTGGGGCTCTTGGGCCGCATCACCACCGAGCCGTCGGTCACCGGCGGGAAGACGCTCAGCGTGGGCAGCCGGCCCTCGACCGGGGAGGTCGCGACCACGTCCGGGCCGTGCACCTCGGTCCCGGCGTTCCCGATGGTGTCGGCCGCGCACGGCAGGGCGGGGAAGAGCAACCCGGCGCCCAGCACGAGCGCCACCAGGCGGACGGCCCTGGCGGCGCGGAAGGGGGAGCGGTTCCGGTTCAGCGGCATGACGGTTCTCCTGTTCTTGGACGAGGCGCGGTGGCGAGAGGACGGACGTGGTCACCCCGCAACCCCGTGACCCGCTCGACCAGCGCGGGCGCGAGGGTGGCGGCGGCGAACCTGGTCCCGTGGACGAACCGCATCAGCGGCCCGAAGGTGGGTGCGGCGGCCAGGCCGACGAAGAACAGCCCGGTCGCGGACGACTCGAAGCGGCGGCTCAGCAGCGGCGCGAACCGCTCCTGCAGGATCGAGGCGCGCAGCGCGGGCGCGAACAGGTCGAGCCGGCGCAGGTCGACCGCGTAACCGGTGGCCGCGATGACCCGGTCGGCGTGCACGCGGACCTGGCCGCCGCCCGAGCGTTCCTGCAGCGTCAGCTCGACGCCGTCGCCGGCCCGCCGGGCCTCACGCAGCCGCGCGCCGAGCGTCGTGGTGATCCCGGTGAAGCGCTCCTTGAGCCACCACGACCCGGCCGGCCCGAGCGTGGTCCGCACGATGCGCCGCCGCATCGCGGCGGGCAGGAACGGCACCACCGAGGGCCGCTCCGACCACACCCAGGACCGCAGGCCGGAGCCGAGGCCCGACTGGGGAGCCAGCACGCGGGACACCAGCGAGCGCTTGCCTACCGGGTCGGCGTTCCAGATCAGCTCGGGGCCGCGGGCGATCAGGTGCGGCTCGGCGCCGGCCTCGCGCAGCAGGCAGGCGGTCTCGATCGCCGACTGCCCGGCGCCGACGACCGCCACCCGCTGCCCGGCGTACTCGCTCAGGTCGTGCACCTGGCTGCTGTGCGTCAGCAGCGGCTCGGGCAGCGGCGCCAGCGCCTTCGGTGTGCGCGCGAAGGGCAGGAAGCCGACGGCCATGACGACCGTGCGGGCCCTGACCTGCTCGCCCGAGGTCAACGTCAGCAGGAACTCGCCGTCCTGCCGGTCGACCAGGCTCACGTCCACCGGCGTGATCCGGTCGCCCACGGCCTTCTCGCCGAACCAGCGGCCGTAGTCGACGAACCGCTCGACCGGGGTCGGCTGGTAGGTGGCGTACGGGAAGTCATGAGCCTCGCAGTACGACCCCAGGGTGTACTCCCCGGCCGGGTCGGCGAGGTGGGAGGCGAACGGCTCGGACTTCAGCAACATGCCCACCGGCATGTGCCGGGCCCAGGCGTACATCGGCCTGCCGAAGACCTGGGTGTCGAGCCCGGCCTCGATCGAGTAGGCCGCCGCGGACAGCCCGTACGGGCCCGCTCCGACGACGGCTACGTCGACTGTTGTCATTGCCATGGCATCCTCTCAATCGTGCGGCCGGCGGGGCGGCTGCTTTCTGCGGCCCTTGAGCGCGCGGAGAAAGGTGTGCTTCACCATTCCGACGAAGGGCTCGAAATCATCGCTCGCGTACCAGGCGAGTTCGTCGGCCTGGCGGAGCGAGGCGAGCCAGCCGCGGCCTTTTCCGGAATTCGTGCCACGCGCGCGCATCAATTTCCGCAGCAGGTCGTAGTTCTCGACCAGATAGGTGCGGTCGTAGTGCGGTGCACCCACGTCGAGCGGCTCGCCGGCCAGGTCGAGGTAGGCGGCGCGGATCACGTCCATCCCGCCGGTGTCGCCGAACAGCCGGAACTGCGCGCCCACCCGCGGATTGAAGTCCAGCAGGTAGTGCCGCCCGTCCCGGGGGTCGTAGCGGAAGTCCAGGTCGAGCACGCCGGAGTAGCCCAGCGCCTTGGCCAGCGTCCGGGCGGTCTCGTCGATCTCGGGGTTGGGCAGCCAGCGGCCCAGCGTGGTGATGCCCGCGGTGGGCGGGTAGGCGCGTTCCTTGCGGCCGGTCCCGGAGAAGACGCAGGAGCCGTCGCGGAAGTAGCCGTGGAAGAACCAGTCCGCGTCCGGCCGCGGCGCGAGGTGGCGCTGCAGCAGCAGCTCGCCCGGCTCCAGCGCGGCGAGGTCGGCGACGGCGGCCAGGTCGGCGGGGGTGCGGACGACCATCGTGCTGCGGAAGCCGTGCTCGCCGGTGGACAGCCAGGGCCGCGCCCACTTGGCCATCAGCGGGTAGCCGAACGGCGCGGCCGACACGTCCGCCGCGTTCTCGATGACCCGGATCTCCGGATGGGGGATGCCGTGCTCCGCGCAGGTGGCGGCCAGGGTGTGCTTGTCGGCCACCCGGGCGGGCACGTCGGCCGCCGGGGCCGACACCAGGAAATCCGGCGTGAGAATGGCGGAATGGCGGGCGATATAAATGGCGGTGATATCGTCCATCGGCAGCAGTACGGCGGGCCTGCCCATTCTTTTCGCCGTGCTGCGCAGCGTCGCGAGAAAGCTCTCCTCGGGGGTGGGCGCGCTCGCCCACAGCGTACGGCTGGCCAGGTAGCGCGACTGTGCCACGGGTCCGTGCGGCGCGGCCAGCACGGCGTGCACCGCGACGTCCATCCGGCCCAGCGTGCGAATGGCCGCGAGCGTTCCGTGGTGAAATGGATTGCTGTCCATACGGACCAGCAATGCAGGTGCCCGGGGGTCGCTATTGCGGGGCGCGTGATTCACCGGTCATTCATATCATGTCATCAATGAAATTCTTTCCATGGCTTCGCTATTTCTCTTCCCTGTTTCCCCAACACTCCGCGCGGGTATGGGTTCAACTAGTTGGCAATGCTATCAAGTCGGGCATCCCGCGCATTATTCAGAAAAGCCGCTGGGCAGATTTTTATGTTGTTCTGAAGCCGAAAGCGGGAAGGGGAGTCCACAGTGATGCACTGTCACGCAGGAATGTGAGTCAGCTGGATGAGTAGGCAAAAGTTCTCCGGACTTCGAGTCCGGGGCGCGCTGGGGGCAGCCTTTCTCCTGGTCGCCGTCGTGGCCGTTCGGCCCTATGCGGAGGCCGAGCCTGCGCTGCGCAACAACGTCCAACCGAAGGCGGCGCTCGGCGTCTTCACCGGATCCGATGCCCGGGGGACCTCGCGTCTGCCGGAGTTCGAGCGCTGGCTCGGGCGGGAGGTCACCGTCGGCCGCACCTACATCCCGGGCGAGAACTGGGCGGCCTTCCTCGGTCCCGACTTCATCCTCAAGCCGTGGACGAAGTGGCGGGCCGAGAAACCCGGCCGCATCCTGGCCATCAACGTGCCCATGGTCGCGCCCAACGAGGGCGCCCTCGACGACACCACCGTCTCGGTCCTGCTCAGCGCGGGCGCCAACGGCGCCTTCGACCTCACCTACCGCCAGCTCGCCGCCCGCCTGGTCGCCCAGGACGCGGAAGACTCGATCATCGTCCTCGGCTGGGAGATGAACGGCACCACCTACTCCAGCCGCTGCGGGCCCAACCCGACCGCCTGGAAGCAGTACTGGCGGCGCATCGTGGCCGCGATGAAGTCGGTGCCGGGACAGAACTTCCGCTTCGACTTCACCGCCAACCGCGGGCGCGACGCCATCCCGTGGACCGAGTGCTACCCGGGTGACGACGTCGTCGACATCATCGGGCTCGACAGCTACGACCAGCCGCCCTCGCAGAGCTTCCAGGAGTACATCGACCAGCCGTACGGCCTGCGCCATCACGCCCAGTTCGCGGCGGCGCACGGCAAGCCGATGTCCTTCCCGGAGTGGGGGCTGTTCCGCTACGGCGACCGGCCCACGTACGTGAAGCAGATGCTGGAGTGGATCGAGAAGAACAACGTCGTCTACCACTCGCTGTCGGACTACTGCCCGCACGGCGTCTGGCTCTGCTCGGACAACCCGCGCTCCTCGGACGGGTACCGCAAGGTGCTGCGGCAGATGTTGCCGCCCATCCCGACGCCCAGCCCGTCACTGACCGGCAAGCCCGGCCCGACCTCGACGCCCAGCCCGTCGCTGACCGGCAAGCCCGGCCCGACCTCGACGCCGGCCGGCCCGAGCGTCCCGTTGCCCACCGGCGTCCTGCCGACGGACCTGCCGACCCATCTGCCGACCGATCTGCCCACCGGCCTGCCGACGGACCTGCCGACCAAGCTGCCCACCGATCTGCCGACGGGGCTGCCCACTGCGCTGCCGGTCACCCTGCCGCCGACGAGGCAGGCGGCCGCAACCTCGCCCGAGCCGACGACCACCCCGGCCAAGTCCGGGGCGCCGCGCGCCACTCCGACCGCGTCACCGACCGCCACCCCGACCACGTCGCCGACCGGCACGTCGAGCGCGTCGCCGCGGCCCGCGACGCCGTCACCGACCGCCACACCCACCTCGACGGCGACACCGACGTCAAGGGCGACGCCGACGTCGTCACCGTCAGCGTCTCCGTCGCCGTCCGGCACGCCGGCCACCGCCGCCGCGGCGCTCCCGCTGCGGGATGGACAGTCACCCACCCCGAGCCCGGTCGCGGTCGAGGTTCAGGTGAGCAGCGGCCTGGTCACCTGGGTGATCACCCTGTGCCAGAGCCTGCTGAGCCTCGTCGCCGGCCCGCCGGTCCCGGCCGACCCGGCCGCCGACCTGCCGATCGGTGACGAGCTGCCGAGCCCGGCGATCAACAACCCGCCGCTCCCGTAGCGGCGACGTCGAGGGTGAGACGCGCGAGGCGATCCATGGTCGCCCGCGCGTCGAACTCCTTGCTGCGCGCCGCGGCCACCTGACCCTCCTCCCACGCCAGCGCCGGTACGGCCAGCCGTACGGCGAGCTCGCGGCCCAGCGCCACGTGATCGCCGGGGGCGACCAGGGTGCCGGCGGTCGCGGGCACGACCTCGTCGAGGCCGGGGATGGCGAAGCCGACCACCGGCCGGCCGCTGGCCATGGCTTCGAGCGCGGTCAGCGGCAGCCCCTCCCAGCGTGACGGCATGACCGCCACGTCACAGGCGGCGTACCACGGCCGCACGTCGGCCGAGGCCCCGGCGAACAGCACGCGGGGCGGCGCGACCGCCTCCAGCGCGGCCCGCAGCTCGCCCTCGCCGACCAGCACCAGCAACGCGTCCGGGCAGGCGTCCAGCACCTGGGGCCAGGCGCGCAGCAGCAGGTCCTGCCCCTTCTGCTCGGTGATCCGGCCCACGCACAACGCGACGCGCGCCCCTTCGGGCAGGCCGAGCTCGCTCCTGGCCCGCAGCCGCGGCTCCTCCCCGGCGGGGGTGAAGCGGTCGAGGTCGACGCCGTTGCGCACCACGACGAGGCCGGTGTCCAGGCCCTGCTCGGCGCCCGCGACCGCTTCGCCGTCCCCCACGCACAGCGTCGCGGCGGCCCAGCGGGCGGCGGCGCGTTCCCAGGCGACGGCGGCGCGCGTCATCGCGCCCCGGCAGGCCAGCCACGACCAGCCGTGCGGCTGGAAGAGGGTGGGCCGGCGGCCCCTGAGGACGAGCCGGCCGACCAGCCCGGCCTTGGCGGAGTGCAGGTGCACCACGTCGGGGTCCACCTCGGCGACGATGCGGCGCAGGGCCAGCGCCTCGGGCAGGCAGCTCGGCCCGGGGGAGCGGGCGGCCTCCCAGGCGACGTGGGCGACGCCGTGCTCCCGCAGGCCGGCGGCCAGCGGGCCGTGCGCGGGGGCGGCCACGGTCACCCGCCAGCCGCGCCGCGACTGGTCGGCCGCGGCGGCGCCCACGTAGACCGCGACACCCGCCTCGACGGGCTGGCTGACGTGCAGGACGGACAACGGAGGGTGGGTCATGGCACGGCTTTCACTGGTCCGAGGGGGTCATGGCACGGCCTTCACTGCTCGGCCGGGGCGGGCGGCTGTCCGGCGAGGGCGGGGAAGCGGGCCTTGATCGTCCGGGCGGCGTGCGCCCGCAGCCTCACCGCCGCGGCGTAGGCGCTCGCCGCCGGCGTCCTGGCGAACAGCAGGCGCTGGTTGTCGACGGCGACCGCGCCCCACTTGGCCTTGTGCGGCTCGCCGCCGCGCAACATGCTCACCTCGCGCAGCCCGCGCTCGTGCGCCTGGCCCAGCTCGTGCTGGACGATCATGGCGAAGGTGTCCACCTGGGTGCGCAGCCAGGGGTCGGTGCCGTAGAGGTAGCCGCCGGCGAAGTCGGTGCCGACGATGGAGAGGTTCGCCGCGACCAGCCGCTCACCCACCCTGAACTCGGTCAGCGCGGCCTGCCCCGCGCCCACGAGCCGGACCGCGGAGTGCACCAGGTGCTCGCGGAAACGCGGCCGCAGGTGCTCGGGGTTGATCCCGCGTCCCGACCACTGCAGGTTGTGCAGCCGCAGCAGCTCGTCCATGGCCGCGGGCACCTGCTCGGGCCGGACCGCGGTCGCCCGCACGCCCAGGTCGTCGATCTTGCGCAGGTGCCGGCGCAGCTTGCCCGCCGACCGGCCGCTCATCGCCGCCACCTGGTCCTTGAGCGGTACGGCAGGCATCGACAGGCAGCACGAGGCGGTCATCCGCCAGCCGTTCCGTGGCCAGCAGGCGTGCAACCGCTCCACCGTGGCGCCGGGCCGTACCTCGGGGAAGTCCATGGCGTCCCACCCGGGCACCCGCAGCAGCTCCTCGGCGGCGGCCGGCAGGAGCGTGCCGGACTCCTCGTCGTCCACGAGCACGTCGGTGAAGTCCGACAACGACTGGCCCAGCGGGCTCAGCACCCGGCAGCCCCAGCGCCAGGTGCGCACGAGCGGCAGCGCGGCCAGCAGTTGCTCCTGCCGGCGCAGCACCAGGACGCGCAGGCCGTGCCGCCGGCCGTACTGCTGCCACCACGAGGCGAGCCAGGCGTGCGACTGGAACGGGGTGGCCGCGTTGCAGCGGGCGTAGAGGTCGTCCCAGGCGGGCCCGAGCGAGCGGAACTCGGCCGGGTCGGCGAGGAGGGTCGGGTACCAGCCGAGCGTGCTGCCGCGGCGGATGTCGGGCCTCATGCCTCGACCGGCCGCTTCTCCGAGCGCTCACGCGCGCGGGCGGCGGGCTCGTCGTGCGCCTTGCGCCGCGACGGCGGGGCGACGAGGTAGAACAGCCCGCCGACCAGGAGCCCGGCGGCGCCGCCCACCGCGACGTTGATCAGCCGGTCCGGCCCTGAGGGTTCCTCGGGCGGCGCGGCCTGCGACAGGCTCGCGATGCGGACGCCGGTGTCGGCGGCGTGCAGCCCGGCGTAGGTGATCAGCGCCTGGGCCAGCGCGTTGGCCTGGAGGGAGGCCTGCGTGGGCTGGGGCGCGGTGGCGGTCAGGCTGATCAGCGGGGCGTCGGGCGAGGCCGAGACCCGCACCGACCGCTGGAGCTGGCCCACCGTCCGGGCGGGCAGGCCGGGCCGCAACGCGGTGGTCATGATGCCGGGCTGGGTGGCGATGCGGGTGAAGGCCTGGGCGAAGTTGGTGGTCTGCTCGATGTTGGAGCCGCTGCCGGCGACCACCACCACGTAGGCCTGGGCGGTGTAGACGCGCTCGGTGAGCGCGGTGTACAGCAGGCCCAGGCAGACGCCCATGATGACGGCGCAGCCTTGCGGCCACCACCGCCCGATGGCGGCCGATACCTTTCGGGTCAATCTCATCGTCGCTCTCCCAAAGCCGTCGTCGATCGGTGTCTCTGCTGGTGCAGGCGCAGGTACAGCTCTTCTATGCGGGTGACGTGGCGGTCGATGGCGTAGTGCTCGACCGCGTGCGGGGCGGGCAGCCGCGGCGTGCCCGAGGCGGCCAGTTCGCCGATGGCCTCGCGGTAGGCGGCGGGGTCGGCCGGCAGCCGGCGGGCGCCCGGCGCCGAACCGGCGGGCAGCTCGGCCAGGGCCGGGCACGCGCCGTGGAGCACGGGCAGCCCGGCGGCCAGGGCCTCGACGACGGCCAGGCCGAAGGTCTCCTCCTCCGAGGGGGCGGCGAAGACGTCCATGGCCGACAGGAGCGCGGGCACCTGGCTGGACTGGCCGGTGAGGATCATGCGGTGCGCGATGCCGAGCTCGCGGGCCCGCGCGACCAGCTTGGCCCGCTCCGGCCCGTCGCCGACCAGCAGCAGCACGGTGTCGGGCAGCGGGGCGACCGCCTCGAGCAGCACGTCGAAGCGCTTGCCGGGCTCCAGCCGGCCCACGCCGCCGACCACGGTGAGGTGCGGCGGGATGGTCAGCCGGCTGCGCGTGGTCGTCCGCGCGGCCGGGTCGAAGCGGAAGGCCCGCGGGTCGATGCCGTTGGGGATCACCTCGATCCGGTCGGCTGGCACGCCCCAGCGTTCGAGCCGTCGCGCGGCGGCCGAGGAGACCGCGACCGTCACGTGCCCGAGCCGTTCCCCGGCGCGGGCCAGGGTGCGGACCGAGCGGGTGATGGGCCGGCCCTCCAGGTGGTGGTCGCCGATGGAGTGCTCGGTGGCCACGATGGCGCTGACCCCGGCCAGCCGGGCGACCAGCCGCCCGTACAGCCCGGCGCGGAACAGGTGGGCGTGGACCACGTCGTAGCCGCCCTCGCGGACCAGCCGCCACAGCGGGTTCAGCACCCGCAGGTCGCGGTTGCCGGACATGCCGAGGTGGTGGACCGGCACGCCCAGCTCGCGGATGGCCTGGCTGATCAGCCCCGGCCTGGTCAGCGCGGCCACCTCGGCGGTGACGCGGTGGTGGGCGACCAGGTCGTGGAGCTGGCGTTCCGCGCCACCGGCCTCCAGGCCGGTGATGACGTGCAAGACCTTCATCGGCCCCACTTCCACTGGTGCAGGAGCCGCTTGGCGGTCACCCGGAGCCAGCGGTCGCGCTCGCCGATGTGCGTGCGCGGCAGGCAGTGGGGATCGGCGGCCGGCGGCTTGATCCCGCAGGCGTAGCCGTAGCCGGCGGCCCGCACGGCCTCGACCGCGTCGGCGTCGGCGTGCCCGTAGGGATAGGCCAGGCCGGTGACCTCCTCGCCGAGGATGGCCTCCAGCTCGGCCCGGCTCGCCTTGACCTCGTGGTGCAGCTCGGGCGCCGGGGCGCCGGCCAGCGAGCGGTGCGTGCGGGTGTGCGAGCCGACCTCCATGCCGTGCGCGGCGACCTCGCGCAACTGCGCGGCGGTCATCAGCGGCTTGCGCGGGCCCAGCGGGTCCCAGTCGTTGTCGCCGCCGAGCCGTCCGGTGACCGCGAACACGGTGGCGGTGAACCCGTGCCTGAGCAGGATGGGTACGGCATGCACCGCGAAGTCGGCATAGCCGTCGTCGAAGGTGAGCCCTACCAGCCGCCCCGCCTGCCCGGCCCGCTGGGCGCGGAGCAGCTCGCGCATGCTCACGCCGCGCAGGCCGCGCCGTACGAGCCACGTCATCTGGGCGGCGAACCGCTGCGGCTTGACCGTGATGAGGTACGGATCCTCGTCGAACTGGTCGACCGAGTGGTACATCAGCACTTGCTGCCGGGTGGGACTGACCATCACGCTCCCCCTTCGCGTAGCCTCAGCGCCGAACTGAGATCCCGTCTTGAACCGGCGAGCAGCGCCGCGAGCACGAAGACCGCCGTGGTGAAGAGCGCCTCGACCGGGACGAGGACGATCAGCGGCAGGTCCGGCGCGAACGGGCGCAGCGACAAGGACAGGCCGGCGGCGAGCGCGCCGGCCATGAGGAACCGCAGGCTGGACCACGCCAGCGCGCCCATGGGCAGCACCAGCAGCGGCTTCCTGAGCCCGCCCAGCAGCAGGCCCGCGGTCAGCGTGATGCCCGCGGCGTTCGCCAGCGCGACCCCGCCGACGCCGAGCGGCCCGGCCAGCAGCGGGGCGGCGACGCCGGTCACGACCAGGCCGGCCACCATCGCCAGCGCGGGGTACCAGCCGGGGCGCGGTGCGCAGAAGAAGATCCGGCACACCACGCCGACCACGGCCTGCCCGAGCAGCCCCAGGCAGTACAGCCGCATGCTCCACGCGGTCGCCTCGGTGTCGGCGGCGGTGAACGCGCCGTGCTCCAGCAGCAGCCGCACCACGTCGGGCGCGTGCGCGACGAGGATGGCGGTGGACAGCACCACGATCACCGTGGCCACCCGCAGGTCGGCCAGCACCCGCCGGGCGGCGGCCTCGTCGTCCCGCGCGGCGATGCTGCGCGCCAGCGCGGGGAAGGTGACGGTGGCCACGATGAGCGAGGCGATCATCGGCACCTGCGCGATCTTCTGCGCGTAGTTGAGGTGGGAGATCGAGCCCGGCGGCAGCGAGGAGGCGACGAACCGCTCCACGAAGACCTGCGCCTGCCGGATGAGGGTGAAGGCGGCGATCGGCACGAAGACCGCCCACGACAACGAGGAGGCGGCCGCCCGCACCGGCCGGCCGATGTGCCGGAACAGGGCCGGGAGCTGGATCAGCGCCATGAACACCCCGCCCACCGCCACGCCGCAGGCCACCGAGAAGATGCCCCAGCCGGCATGGCCGAGGCCGATGGCGGCGATGATGGCCGCGTTGTAGGCCAGGTAGATCGCGGCCGGCGGGCCGAAGATCTTCTGCGTGCGCAGCGCCGCGCTGCAGTAGCCGGCCACCCCGAAGCCCAGCACGGTGATCGCGGTGATCTGCATGCAGCGCACGGCCAGGTCGTGCTCGCGGATCCCCGGAGCCAGGCCGGGCGCGATCCAGGGAGCCGCCAGCGCGGTGATCGCGGTCAGCGCCATCAGCGCGAGCACGGCCTTCGGCAGCGCCGACCAGACCGCGTCGCGCAGCGACGTGCCTCGTTCGACCTCGCGGCTGAAGTGCGGGATGAGCAGGAACGACAGCGCGCCCTCGATCAGCAGGGGCGCGGCGGTCTCCGGGATGGTCCAGGCCACCATGAAGGCGTCGGTCCCGGCGCTGGCGCCGAAGACCCCGGCGACCAGCAGGTCGCGGATGAAGCCCGAGGCCGAGCCGGCGATCGTCAGCACCATGGTCACCCCGGTGGCGCGGGCGACCACCCCCCGCTCGCGTCGGGGGGCCGATCTGCGGGAGTTGAGCAGGGTCATACCGTGGTCGCCCCACAGGTTGGTCGGGCGGCGCCGGATCTCGGGCCTTCGGAGCCGGTGGCCCAGGAGACGAGCAGGCCCAGCATGATCGACATGATCACCGTGGGGGCGCCGCCGATGTCGGCGTAGACGAAGTCGGTGAGCTGCCAGACCAGGAAGCCGGCCGCGCACAGGGCCGCCGCCCGGGAGGGGCCGGAGCGGGTGCGGATGCCCCGCCGTACCGACCAGATGATCAGGGCCGCCCAGAACAGCACGAAGGCCGACAGGCCGAGCAGGCCCTGCTCGCTCAGGACGAGCAGGTACATGTTGTGCGGGGAACGCAGCTCCTGGCGGTGGAAGCCGTTGACCGGGTCGGCGGTGTCGCTGCTGGCCGAGACGTGCAGCGGCGCGTAGGTGTCACGGAACTCGGCGAAGCCGCGCGGCCCGACGCCCAGGGCGGGCCGGTCGGCCCACATCGTGACCGCCGTCTCCCAGAGGCCGTAGCGGTCGTTGACCGACTGGTCGGGCTGGGAGGAGACGTCGGCGATGGAGGCGGCGCGCTGCTTGAGCGTCGTCGAGCCCCAGCCGGTGGCGAACATCAGGAGCACGACCAGCGCCCCGGCCGAGACCAGGGCCAGCACCTTGCGCCAGCCGGAGAGCACGACCATCACCGCGCCGGCCACGAAGCAGGCCAGCCACGCGCCCCGGCTGAGCGACAGCACGAGCGCGGCGACCAGCAGGACCGAGGCGAGCACCGCGAGGATCCGGCCCCGCCCGCGCATCGAAAGCGCGATGGCCAGGGCGATGATCAGGCCGTAGCTGACGACGGTGGCCATGCCCATGACGTCGACCGCGCCGAAGGTGCCGACCGCCCGGATGTCCTGCCCGCCGTAGGAGGCGCCGGTGCCGGTCGCGGCCTGCCAGCAGCCGAGTACGGCCTGCACCAGGGCGGCGGCGAGCACGGAGCCGGCCACCAGCCACCGGTCGGTGCGATCACGCACCACCACGGCCACGGCGAGCGGGATGACCACGAAGATCTGCAGGAAGCGGACGAACCCCGGCAGGGCGGCGAAGACCTCGGGCGAGGCGATGGTCGCGGCGGCGACCGCCACGGCCGGCAGCGCCAGGAGCAACACCCGGCGCGGCAGCCGGCGCCGCTCGCGCAGCGCGACGACCGCCGCGCCCAGGGCCAGGCCGCCCGAGGCCAGGTCGGCGGGGGTGACGGTGAACGCGGCGTCGAGCTCGGCGCGTTGCTGGGGGGCGCACACGGCGGCGATGGCCAGCACGGCCAGCAGGCTGGGCCGCGCCCAGCGGGCACGTGGCGGCGCCGGGGCGGCCCGGCGTGGCTCGGCGTCGAGCACTACGCGCCGCCCAGCCGCAGGACGCAGCCGACGGTCCGGAGCGCGATCCGCAGGTCGAGGCCGAAGGACCAGGCCTCGATGTAGTAGTTGTCCAGGCGGGCGCGCTCCTCGATGGAGGTGTCGCCGCGCAGGCCGTGCACCTGCGCCCAGCCGGTGATGCCGACCGGGACGCGGTGGCGGCGGTCGTAGTGCTCGACCTGGCGGGAGAACTGCTCGACGAAGAAGGGCCGCTCGGGACGCGGGCCGACCAGGCTCATCTGGCCGATGACGACGTTCCAGAGCTGCGGCAGCTCGTCGAGCGAGGTCTTGCGCAGGAAGCCGGCGATCGGGCCGCTGATCCGGTTCTCGCCGACGGTCCAGCGGGTGGCCGAGTCGTGCGGGCTGCACGGCTTGAGCGTGCGGATCTTCAGCATGTCGAAGGGCCGGCCGTTCATGCCGACGCGCCGCTGGCGGAAGAGCACGCCGGGGCCGCCCTCGATGCGCGCGGCCAGCAGGCAGAGCAGCAGCACGGGGGACAGGGCCAGCAGCGCGAGCGACGCGATCGCCGAGTCCATCACCCGCTTGACCAGCCATAGCGGGCGCTGCTGGGCGCGGGGGCGCATCGGGACCAGCGGGAAGCTGTGCAGGTGCCGGTCGGGGACGACGAAGTCGTGGGCGAGGTCGTCGGGTGCGGGCGCGAACAGCACGTCGCAGCCGGTCTGGCTGATCTGCTGGAGCAACGTGCGGGAGATCGGCGGCCGGCCGGCCACGATCACCGTGCGGACGGCCGAGCGCCGGAGCATCGGGACGCACGTGTCGAAGGTGGCCAGCAGCGGCAGGTCGTGGTCGTCCTCGCAGCCGGGCAGGCCGTCGCCGATCAGCCCGACCGGCTCGACCCGGTACTCCGGGTGCTGGAGCAGGGCCTTGGCCAGCCGCGCGCCGTGCTGTCCCGAGGACAGCACCACCGCCTGGCGCGGTGCCCGGCACCGCGCCACCAGCCGTCCGGCCACCTGCCACACCGCGGTCAGCAGCCAGCCGAGCGCGGCGTACGCGGCTCCGGCCGCCAGCCATGTCACCGAGGGCGGCGGCGGGGCCGCGGCGAACCACCAGGCCTCCAGCATGAAGGTCACCAGTCCCGCCACCGGCGCGACCGCGGCCCGCCGCCCGAGTACGGCCCGCAACCCCCAGGCCAGCACCACCGCCGCGACGAGGTTGGTCACCGTCCAGCCGGCCAGCGCCGCGGCGGCCGGCAGGCACAGGGCCTCCCGGCCCAGCCCGGCGAGCGCGGTGGCCGGACCGCGCAGCGACAACGGCCGCCGCCCCGGCCCGGGCGCGGGGGAGTGCTGCACAGGGGCCGTCGTCGCGCGTTCGGCTGTCGGTTCGCTCGTCCCAACAGCTACGGCCATCTGTTGCCTCCAAGATCGCGGTCGCACACGGCGCTGCCGGAATCGGGTCTCGGCAGGGTGGGAGTCGTGGGTGGGTGCTGGTGCTCGGCGGGGTGCGATGGAGCGCAAGAATGGTGTTCATTCCGCCCCAGAACGTGGAGATGGTATCGGCGCGAGTAGCGCTTTCCGCTGGTGGACGACTCGTGCGGCGGCCAGGCATGGGCAAATCTTTCGGCAGCGCCCTGATCTTTGAATTAGGCGTGCCTTGCTGAATACCGCCCGTGCGTTGTGTTGCCGCGAACCCGGACAAGTCTCCGGTACCCGGCAGGCCCGCTCTATTGGTGGCCATCGCGACATGCCGCACCCGGATGACCGGCTGATACGTGCTTCGCCGATGAATGTCCGCATTATGCCGCGTAGGAGGTCCGTGCGGGCGACGCAATCTTCGTGTGCTATTAACCGGTCGTCGATGGCAAAGCCTGGGTCCCCTTAATCTAAGAGCGATGGTTGGCTGCGAACGGGCAGTGATACAACCTTTCTCAGTAGCTCGGCTGCGATAGCGCTTTGTGTGGTGTCCACGGCGCGCGTATCGCGGCTTTCGGAGTAATCGGCGCGCAGGTCATGCGAATTCGCGCCGCGTCCGATCACAGGCCCGAAAGGCAATCATGAATCGTGTAATCAAAAGCACTGCCATGGCAATGGCGTGCCTGGGAATGGCTGCTGCCCTGGCCGGTCCGGCCATGGCCGCCCCGGCCGGGTCCGACCCGCTCGGCGGCCTCCTCGGCAGCGCCACCAAGCAGGGCGGCGGCGGTGGCGGTGGCCAGAGCCCGCTGCAGGCGCTCACCGGCCCGCTGCAGTCGCTGACCTCCGGCGGTCAGAGCCCGCTGAGCAGCGTCACCCGCCCGCTCCAGGGTGCCGGTCCGCTCCAGGGCGCCGGCCGCCCGGTCCAGGCGCCCGCCGCGGTCGAGGCGCCCGCCGAGATCATGCCGCAGAGCGCGCCCGTCGCCGACCCGCCCCTCACCCAGGCGGTCCAGTTCGCCGGCCTGACCCCCGGCGGCACCCCCGTCGCGGCGCTGACCGGCGCGGCCTCCGCCCCGCTGGCCTTCACCAAGATGAACAGCAAGCGCGTCATGACGGTGGAGTACCAGCCGAGCGAGTTCCCGAGCGTCGTCGGCGAGGTCGCCAACCGCTCCGACCGTGTCCTGCACGGCCCGGGCCTGGGACAGGTCACCGAGTCCGTCCTGCCGCGCGTCATCGACCGGACGGCCGTCGAGACCGAGCCCATGTCCGCTTCGGTCTCCCAGGCCGCGAGCGGTGTCGACACCGAGGACCTGCTGGTCGGCCCGACGGAGGCGGTTCGCCACACCCTGCCGGAAGAGGTCGCCGCCGAGCTGGACCCCGTGCTGGGCGCCCCGTTGACGCAGCAGCACGCCGCTCGGGCGGGTGACGTCCCCCTCGACGGGATCGCCCCGCTCGTCGAAGGCCCTCTCTCCTCCGCGCCGGCTCTGCCCGGCACCGGGGGCGCCCCCGCCGTTCTGCAGGACACCCTGGAGAACGCCGGTGGGACCTCCCAGGCCCTGACGAAGCTCACGCCGAGCCTCTAGCCCGGCCCCGGCCTGAGCGCGACCGCTTTGGTCGCGCGGGCCTCCGCAAGTCTCGTGGACGGAGCTGGCTGGCTCCGGTCTCTGAGTCCTGACGCCCGGTACTCCGGCGGGGCCTCGGCCCCAGTGCCCCCGGTACGACCGTGGCGCTCGCCACCCGAAGCTTCCTGAACCCCCGTCCGGCGAACGGTGCCTTCGCCGGGTGTGGACCTCGGGAACGGGACGGCTTTCAGGAAGATCCGCCGGTCGACGGGCCGGCGGCGGATGATCACGCAGACCACCGGGCGCAGTGATGGTGCCCGCTTCACCGTCGCCCGGGGTCTCGTGTCCGTCCAGGTACAGGAAGATCGTCCATTTCGTGGGATCTCGTATACCGCTCCACAGGTGAGAAGGCGCTCGGCCGGCGGGTATTGCCGATCAAGGGCCGATGCCCCCTGAGTGCGGGCGATCCACCGGGAGCGGACGGCATGCGATTCACCTTCAACGGCACCACCCTGGCCATGACGCTTCTGGCCGTGACCTGGCTGCACCCGCCCGGCGTCCTGGCCGCCGGCGAGACCGACCCGGCGGAACGCCTGTCCTCAGCCGGTCAGAGCTTCTCGGTCGATCTGACCTCCGCCGGTGAGAGCCAGCACAACATCGACCACACCACGCGCGGCCTGCGCCTGCCCGCCCTGCCCGTTGACCTCGCCGGGGAAGAGGGCGCCCGCCACGGCTTCTACGTGAGCGCGGCCTTCGGGACCGCCGCCCCCACCCACCGGGTCCGTCCGGTCCTGTCGGCGCAGATCCCGCCCGGCAGCGACGTCCTGGTCGAGATCCGTGGCCAGACCGCCACGAACCGCTGGACCGAGTGGCGTGAGTTCGCTCGCGACGCCCCCGAGGTCGTCCTGCCGAGGTCCGTCGTGCGGCTCCAGGCGCGCATCACCCTGGAGCGCCACACCGCGTCCGGCCCCGGCCCCGAGGTGCACAGCCTGCGCCTCCTCGTCGACCCCGCCCGCACCGGACCCACTCCTGGGCCCAGTGCTGTACCCACCCCCACGGCCACCCCCACGGCCACCCCCACGCCCCAGGTCGCCCCCGAACTGCCGCTGACCAGCCGGGTCTACGCCACCCGCATCGGCCAGATCGGCGACAAGACCGCCAACGGCCACACCATCCGCAGCACCGACCGTTTCGCCGCCCTCCCGTCGCGCCGCGCGCTCAACGCCGGAATTCGCGACAAGGCGTACGAGGTCAAGATCTGCTACGCCGCGACCAGCCGTTGCGCCACCGCGCCCATTTGGGATGTCGGCCCGTGGAATATCCGCGACGATTATTGGAACGGTCCCGATGTCCGCGAGATGTGGCGCGATCTTCCGCAAGGAAAACCGCAAGCTCAGGCCGCCTATTTGGACGGCTACAACCAGCGCCGCGACGACCGCTCCCGCCAGGTGCGCAACCCGGCCGGCATCGACCTCGCCGACCGCCTCTTCCTGGACGACCTGGGGATGACCACCAACGACTGGGTCATGGTCACCTACCTCTGGACGGGCGACGACGAAGCGCTCGTCTAACCGCCCTGTACGGCCAGCACTTCCCAAAGAGATCGCAAAGCCGGCCGTCCGCCCCCGCCGGACGTTCTAGCGTTGCTGCGTGGCCCCCCAGCCATACCTGGACGGCCTGTTGCCGCCAGAAGGGAGCCCGGTGCCGCGCCGGGCTCCCTCTTCTTTTGCCCAGGGCCCGCCGCGCCGGCAGAGGTGTCGGCGAGGTGGCTCCCAGGTGTCGTAATCGCGACATGTCAGACAAATGGCAGGTCTGAGCGCTGGCGGCTCGCCCGTCCCATCGCTCACCCTCGTGTCCACAGGTTGTTGATGCGAGAGGTCTGCCCCCCATGCACTGGTCCGCACATGTGGCGGCGGTGGGAGTTTCCACCGCCGCCCTGCTGAGTCCCGCGCCGGTCGCGGTGGCCGAGGCGGCGCAAGCCGCACCCTTCGACGTGCACCGCGTGACGCTGGTCACCGGCGACGTGGTGACCGTACGGCAGGCGGACCAGGGCCGGCGAGCGGTGGAGGTGCGACCGGGCCCGGGCCGCGAGCGGATGGGCTTCCACACCACCGAGGAGGACGGGGAGCTCCGCGTCGTACCGGTGGACATGGTTCCGCACCTGGCCGCCAAGCGCCTGGACCCGGCCCTGTTCGCGGTCAGCGACCTGATCGAGCAGGGCTACGACGACGCGAAGACCAGCAAGCTGCCGCTGCTGCTGCTCAACGAGAGCAAGGGCGAGAGCTTCGCCGCCGCCTCGGGCACGCCGCTGCCGAGCATCGGCGGGCGCGCGGTCCAGGCCGACAAGGCCACGATCGGCAAGCTGTGGAACCCCTCCGCCCTCAGCCAGGGCGCGGCCAGGATCTGGCTCGACGCCAAGGTCAAGGTCGCCCTCGACCACAGCGTCCCCCAGGTGGGCGCGCCCGAGGCGTGGCGGGCGGGCTTCGACGGCAAGGGCGTGAAGGTCGCCGTCCTGGACACCGGCGTGGACGCCACCCACCCGGACCTCGCCGGGCGGGTCAAGCAGGCGGAGGTGTTCACCGGCGAGCCCAGCGCGGCCGACGGCAACGGGCACGGCACGCACGTCGCCGCCACGATCGCGGGCGGCGACGGTAAGAAGGGCGTCGCACCGGGCGCCGAACTGATCATCGGCAAGGTGCTCGGGGACGACGGCTCGGGCAGCACGTCCGGCGTCATCCAGGGCATGGAGTGGGCCGCCGCCTCGGGCGCCTCGGTGATCAACATGAGCCTGGGCGGCGAGGCCACCGACGGCACCGACCCGCTCAGCCAGGCGGTCGACTCCCTGACCGAGAGCACGGGCGCGCTGTTCGTGGTCGCCGCGGGCAACGACGGCCAGTCCTACTCGGTGGGCAGCCCCGGCGCGGCCACCTCCGCGCTGACGGTCGGCGCGGTGGACCGCAACGACGCCGTCGCCGACTTCTCCAGCCGCGGCCCGCGCCTCGACGACGCCCCCAAGCCGGACCTCACCGCGCCGGGCGTCGCGATCGTGGCGGCCCGCGCGGCGGGGACGTCGATGGGCCAGCCGGTGGACGAGCGCTACACCGCCGCGTCCGGCACCTCGATGGCCACCCCGCACGTGGCGGGCGCCGCCGCGATCCTCAAGCAGCGTCACCCCGACTGGCGGGCCGACCAGATCAAGAACGCGCTGATCGGTTCCGCCCGGATCGTGGACGGCCAGCTCGTCGACGACGCCGGCGCGGGCCGGCTCGACGTGGCCCGCGCGCTGCGCCAGGGCGTGACCGCGACCGGTTCGGTCAACCTCGGCAAGCACGAGAAGGGCGGCTCGACCGCCGCCGAGGGCACGATCGCCTACCGCAACGGCACCGACGCCCCGATCACCCTCGCGCTGTCCAGCACCCTGCAGGGCGTGGCGCTCAGCGCGCCGAGCGTCACCGTCCCGGCCGGCGGCACCGCCGAGGTGCAGGTCCGGGCCGACCTGGCCGCCCTGCCCTACGGCCGGTACGGCGGGCACGTCGTGGCCACCGCGGGCGCCGAGACCGTGCACACCACGATCGCGCTCACCTGGACCGGCCCCCAGCACACCGTCCGCTTCACCGCGGTCGACGCGGCGGGCAACCCGACCGGCGCGGACACCATCTCGATGTTCGGCGCCACCCGCCTGGACGACCTGCTCACCTGGCTGCCGCAGGACGGTCTGACCGTGGAGGTCGCCGAGGGCACCTACATGACCCAGGTGCTCAACCTGGCCGGCGGCTGGGGCCGCATGCACCCGCGGGACGGCCTGGTCGTCATCCCGGAGCTGAAGGTCGATCGCGACATGGAGGTGCTGATCGACTTCCGCAAGACCACCCCGGTCACGGTCAAGGTGAGCGAGCCGGCCGAGCAGGTCGGCATCTTCACCTACTTCACCCACCGGGCCTACGGCTCGCGCAAGATCTCCCAGGGCGTCATGAACTTCGACGTCATCGAGGGCCTCAACGTCTCGCCCACGCAGCCGGTCGCCGAGGGCAGCTTCGAGTTCGCCTCCCGCTGGCAGCTCGTCAAGCCCAAGATCACCGCGAAGCTGGCGGGGGAGACCTACCCGATGGGCCTGTGGGGCGGCTCGCCCGCGGTCGACGGCCGGCACCTGTGGCGGCTCGTCGAGGGCACCAGCGGCGTGCGGGGCAAGACCGCGATCCTCGACGCGGCCACCATGAACTGGGAGGACCCCGCGGGCGAGGCGGCCAAGGCGGGCGCGACCTCGGCGATCATCGTGCTGACCCCGGACAGCGCGTTCTCCCGCGGCTGGAACCCGGCGAACATCCACCAGCCCATCCCGCTCCTGGTCATGGCGAACGACCACGGGCAGCGGCTGCTGGAGCGGGTCAGGAAGGGCCGGGCCCTGCTCGACGTCACCGGCACGATGGCTTCGCCGTACCTCTACGACGTGTGGCAGGTCTCCAGCGGCCGGGTGCCGGAGCGGATCGTGCACGAGGTCAGCCACCGCAACACCGCGCGGGTCGACACCAGGTACCACGACGCGGGCGGCTTCGGCTGGGCCAAGGAGCAGCGTTTCGGCTGGCGGCCGTGGCAGGCGTTCTCGCTGGGCAATACGATGGAGACGCAGCGGGTCGTCAAGGCGCCCTCCAGCCGCACCGAGTACGTCAGCGCGGACGGCTCCGTCTGGCAGCACCTGGTCAACCACCAGTACACCTGGGACGACATGAACCGGCTGCGCGACGGCCTGACCGAGGCGCCGCGCAGCTACCAGCCGGGCGAGCGGGTCAGCGAGGGCTGGCACGGCCCGGTCGTCCGGCCGGCGATCCCCGCCTGGCTGGCGCAGCCCACCCGCAAGGACGACACCTTCGAGATCCGCGTCCCCGAGTTCGTGGATGCCTCCGGCCACGTCTCCCGGGCGGGCGTCGACAACGACACCGTCTCGGCCCGGTTCCTGCGGAACGGGGTGCTCGTCGAGGAGCGCGACGCCGCCTGGGGCGCCTTCCCGGCGGTCGCCGAGGAGGCGGAGTACCGCCTGGAGCTGTCCACCAAGCGCACCTCGGAGGAGTGGACGACCGCGGTGGCGACCGAGACCGCCTGGACCTTCCGCTCCAAGCGGGGCCAGGAGGCGGTGCCGCTGCTGCAGCTCGACTACGACGTCCGGCCGGGCCTGCTCGGCCTCGCCGTCCGGCACCTGCCGGGCGTCAGCGTCAAGGACCTGCGGCTGGAGGTGTCCTACGACGCCGGCGCGACCTGGCGCCGGCAGCCGGTGCACCGGCTCGGCGACGGCCGCTACACCGCGATCGTGCTGCGCTCCGGCCCGTCGCTGCGGGTCAGCGCCACCGACTCGGCCGGCAACCGGGTCACCCAGACGGTGATCAGGGCGTACTGATCGTCACAGCCAGTTCTCGCGCGCGGCGTGCCAGGCCAGTTGCATCCTGGTCTGGGCGCCCGCCTGTTCCATCAGGTGGGTTATGCGGCGCTGGACGGTCCGTTGCGACACCTTGAGCTGGGTCGCGATGGACTTGTCCGGCACCCCCGCGACCAGCAGCGACAGCAGGTAGAGGTGGTCGGCGTCGAGCGGGCTGTCCGGCCGGGTGAGGCTGACCGGGGTGGCCCGCTCCCACAGGCTCTCGAACAGCGCCTTGAGCGCGTCGAGCAGGCTGCTGGGCCGGATGAGCGCGGCGGTGAGCTGGGTCAGCCCGCCGGTGTGCTGGACCAGCGGGAGCACGCCGAGCTCGCCGTCCGCGATGATCATGCGGACCGGCAGCTCGGCCGCCGCCCGGGCCTGCTCGCCGAGCTTGATGCCCTCGGCCAGGTTGACCAGCATGCCCGGCTCCTCCAGCAGCGCCCGCTCGTACAGCACGCGGTAGCCGACCCCGCGGCGCAGCGCGGCGAGCTCCTCGGTGTTCTCCTCCGAGGTCATCGCCACGTGCCCGGCCCGGCAGAGGCTGACCACCTCGTGCCGGGCGTTGTCCTGGAGCAGCCGCAGTTGCTCGCGCAGCGCGGTCCTGCTGGTGATCACCTCGATGAGCTGGGTCGCCTCGCGCCGCCGCGAGTGCGCCAGGTACTCGGCGGTGAGCTGCTCGACCGCCTGCCGGGCGCGGTCGACCTCCTCCTGCCGGCGGTGCAGCCGGGCCGCCAGCGCCACGTCCGGCGCGACGGCCACGAACCGCTCCTCACCCGGTACGGCTCGCGCCAGCCCCTTGGCCAGCAGGGCGGCCAGCGCGTGCCGGGCGCTCTCGCTCTCGATGCCGAGGACCTCCGCCAGTTCGGCCGGCTCGACCCCGGCGCTCCTGATCAGGAGCCGGTAGGCGGCCTCCTCCTCGGTGGTCAGTCCTGCGGCGCTGAGCAAGGTCGTGCTTTGGGGTAGTTTGCCCGGTAAGTCGAGATCACCGGGCCATTCTAGAGACCGCCGCCGCGGCCGCGGGGAACGGCACCGGCGAGGAGGCCCCCGTCACCAGCCGCTTCGGCTGTCCGGTGCCGTCGGCGGGCACCGACCAGACGTCGCCGGCCCTGCCGTACAGGACGGTCTTGGTGTCCAGCCACGCCGCCTGGTCGTCCACGTTGGCCGGCTCGCCCAGCGGGGTCTGCCGCATGGTGGCCAGGTCGAGGACGTGCAGCCGCCAGTCGCCGCCGGGCATGCGCTTCTTGAAGGCCAGCCGGGTGCCGTCCGGCGACAGCGACGGGCACTCGACGTTCTGCGCCAGCGTCTTGGCCCGCCAGTTCGCGTAGTCGCCCTCCACCAGGTAGGTGCGGCCCTTGGTGGAGACGGTGGCGTAGAAGCGGTTGTCGTCGGCGGCGAAGCTGACGCCCCAGTAGTTGACGTCGACCGAGTAGTACCGCTTGCCGTCCAGGAAGAGCGGGATCTCCTCCATGTTCGTGACCAGGTAGCCGGTCTTGGTGTCGAGGATCCCGGTCCAGGTGGAGAAGCCGCCGCTGTTGTAGGAGTCGCCGGTGACGAAGACGGTCCAGGAGATCATCCGGCCGCTGGCCGAGACGCGGGCCCGGCTGGGGATGCCGGCGATCCGCACCCGCCGCACCTCGCGCATGTTCCGGTCGAGGACGAGCGCGAAGGTCTTCGGCACCGCGCCCGGCTCGACGACCAGGCAGACGCCGGTGTCGGCGGCCCGGTAGAAGCGCTCGCAGCGGCGGTCCGTGCCGGTGATCAGCCCGGAGGCCGCGTCGCGCACCAGGAGGCCCTCCGGCGCCCCCGCCACCGGCCCGGACCGCCACCACGCGTACCCGGTCACCCCCAGGCCGAGCAGCAGCGCCGCCAGGCTGACGATCAGCACCCGTTTCATCCCAGCACCGTCCAAGCCAGACCGAAGAGGATCGAGGAGAGCATGCGCGCCACGGCCTGCCCGGTCTGGACCCACGCCAGCCCGCTGGCCCGCGTCGCGTCCGGCAGCAGCGGGCCGACCGCCGCCATCAGCACGCCGTCGGTGGCCGCGTAGAACAGCCCGAGCAGCACCAGCACCGCCAGCGGCGAGGCGTTGACCGCCAGCAGCACGTACAACAGGGCCAGCAGGCCGTGCCCGGCCAGGAAGACCCGCATCCGGCCGAACCGGTCGGCCAGCCGCCCGACCGGCACCGCCAGCAGCAGGTAGGCCAGGGCCGTGCCGAGCGGCAGCAGCGGGAAGAAGGCCGGCTCGACCCGGTCCTGGAGCAGCAGGTAGATGAACGAGTCGCTGAGCGTGACCAGCCCGAACAGGCAGGCCAGCAGCAGGATGCGCCGGAAGCGGCGGTCGGTGGGCAGGCGCAGCGAGGGCCGCGGAGCCGGGGGCGGGGTGACCGTGGCCAGAGTGGCGACCGGCCCGGCGGGCACCGGGACCGGGACCCGCGCCGGAACCGCGTCGCGCACGTAGAGGACCAGCAGCACGACGCCGAGCGCGCCGAGCGCGAAGCTGGCCACGAAGACCAGGTCGTAGGCGCCGCCCAGGGCCAGGAGCCCGAAGGCGGCCAGCGGTCCGAGGAAGGCGCCGACGGTGTCCATGGCCCGGTGCACGCCGAAGGCCTGACCCTGCTGCCCCGGCTCGGCGCTGAGGGAGATCAGCGCGTCGCGCGGGGCGGTGCGCAGGCCCTTGCCCGCCCGGTCCACGGCGACCGCCGCGCCCAGGGCGGGCACCGAGGCGCCCGCCGCGAGCAGGCCGAGCCGTGACAGCGCCGACAGGCCGTAGCCGAGCCCGGCCACGAGCTTGCGCCGCTGCCAGCGGTCGGCCGCGTACCCCGAGGCCAGCCGTACCAGCGCGGTGACCCCGAAGTAGAGGCCGTCCACCAGCCCGAAGGCCAGCGGGCTGAGCCCCACCACGAGCACCAGGTAGTACGGCAGGACCGCGGTGACCATCTCGGAGGAGATGTCGGTGACCAGGCTCACCGCTCCCAGCGCGACCACGTTTCCGGGGACGGCCAGGAGCAGTCTGAGCCTGGTCAGTTTCGCGGTGGCGACGTACATCAGTGGCAGGAGTAGGTCGGGCTGGAGTCCTTGACCGAGCCGTCCAGGCCGATGAGCTGCGTCTGGAAGGAGTCGGTCCCGAGCGTCAGCTTGACCACGCCGTAGGTGTCGGTCAGCCGCTTGAGGCTGTTGGGCTGGACGTTCTCGATGGCGTACGGCGAGGCGCCGCCGGTGCCGCCGATGATCGACACGATGCCCTGGCTGTCGGAGCCGCCGTTGGCGTTCTGCGGGCCGAACCGCTCGTAGTGGTGGTCGTGCCCGCCCAGCACCAGGTCGGCGCGGGCGTCGTAGAGCGCCTGGAAGGTGGCCCTGGCGACCGGCTGGTTGCCGTGCTCGCCGGAGCTGTAGAGCGGGTGGTGCCAGTAGGCGGCGATGCACTTCTTGGTGTTCGCGGCCAGGTCGGCCTTCAGCCAGTTGAGCTGCGTGCTGCCGAAGTCGTTGGAGTCGAGCGCGACGAAGTGCCAGTTGCCGTGGTCGTAGCTGTAGTACGGCTTGCCGTTGGGGTAGGCGATGGCGCCGAAGTAGGACTTGTAGCCGGCCAGCGAGCCCGCGGGGTCGTAGGTCTCGTGGTTGCCGGGGGTGGGCCGGGTCTTGTTCTTGAACCTGCCCCACGTCTTGTCGTAGTAGTTGCGGAAGTCGGAGATCAGGGCGTCGTCGTACTGGTTGTCGCCCATGGTGATCACGAACTCGGGGTTCATCGACTCCACGAGGGTGGCGGTCTTCGGGTGGATACAGGAGCTGGAGCTCGCGGTGCACTGCTGGGCGATGTCACCGGCCGCGGCCACGACGAAGCTGCTGCCGCCGCCGGTGTCGGGGGCGATGTCCAGCTTGTCGATGTTGGGTCCGCCGACCGAGCTGGTGGCGGTGGCCCGGATGGTGTTGGCGCCGGCGTTGAGCGTGACCGTGGCGCTCTGGACGGTCCAGTTGGTCCAGGCCCCGGTCGGCGGGAAGGTCAGGCTGGCGGCGTTGGAGCCGTTGACCGTGACGGCGACCGGCCGGTTGCCGGTGGTGGAGTTGTTGGCGTAGCGGAAGTCGAGCCGGTGGGCCCCGGCCGCGGCCGCGGTCACCGTCCACTCGATGTAGCCGCCGGTGGTGTTGACGTAGTCGACGAAGCCGGTGCCGGTGTAGCCGGCGTGCTTGGTGTCGATGATCGCCTGGGAGATCGTGGCGTTCTCGGCCTGGTAGCTCGGGTCGGGGGTGGTGCCGCCCTCGCCGTAGACCTCCATCTCGTAGAGCGAGTAGCCGTAGGAGGTGCCGCGGGCCGTGCCGTACATGCGGACGTAGCGGCCGGCGCCGCTGACGGTCACCTCGTCCACGCCGCCGTCGCCGGTGCTGGTGGAGTAGGCGTCGGTCCAGGAGGAGCCGTCGGCGGAGAGCTGGATCTTGTACGTCTTGCCGTACGCGGCCTCCCAGGTGAGGCGGACGCGGGTGATCTGGCGGCTGGCGCCCAGATCGACCTGGATCCACTGCGGGTCGCTGCCCTCCAGCGAGGCCCAGCGGCTGGAGGTGTCGCCGTCGAAGGCTTCGCCGGCTTCGAAGCCGGAGGCTTCGATCGAGGAGGCGGTCGCGGGCTTGCCCTGCGAGAGCAGGGTCTCCGCGGCGACGCCGTTGAGGCTGGGGAAGAGCAGGAACAGGGGTAACAGGAATCGTGTCATGAAGGTTCCCGGGGGTGCAGGCGGCGTGGACCTGAGGGCCGGGGCAGCTCGACAAGCTGAGCACGTCACGTCCGGAGGGACGCCGCGCCAAGCCCTTCACTGGGCATCATGCAAGCCCTGCCGGGGGGTGTCAAGAAAGTTAGGAAACGTTCCTAACCTCTTAAGCCGGCGGCAACCGCGCTCTGGCCAGGCGAAAGATTGGGCCTTGTATGGTTCGGTAAGGCCGCTTACTCTCCGCTGAGAGTTAGGAACGTTTCTTAACTAACCGGGAGTGTCCTCGTGAAACTCTTCATGGCCGTCGCCCTGGCGTTACCCCTGCTGGTCCCGGCCTCGGCCGACCCGCTGGTGTCGCGAGGCAAACCCGCGGCCGCCTCCTCCATCGAGGCCAGCGGCTTCGAGGCGGGCAAGGCGGTCGACGGCAGCACCACGACCCGCTGGGCCTCGCTCGAAGGCGTGGACCCGCAGTGGGTGCGCGTCGACCTCGGCTCGGCCCACACCATCAGCCGCGTCCGCCTCAACTGGGAGGCCGCGTACGGCAAGACCTACAAGATCCAGACGTCCAACGACGCGGCCACCTGGTCCGACGTCTACTCCACCAGCAGCGGCGACGGCGGCGTGGACGACCTGACCCTTTCCGGCGCCGGCCGCTATATCCGCATGTACGGCACGCAGCGCGGCACCCCCTACGGCTACTCCCTGTGGGAGTTCGACGTGTACGGCGCCCCCGCCGGCGGCGGCGACACCTCGCCCCCCACCGCCCCGGGCAACCTCCGCGCCACCGGCACCACCTCCTCGACGGTGAGCCTGGCCTGGGACGCCTCCTCCGACAACGTCGGCGTGAGCGGCTACACCGTCTTCCGCGGCGGCACCGAGGTCGCCACCGTCACCGGCACCAGCCACACCGACACCGGCCTGACCGCCTCGACCGCCTACGCCTACACCGTCCGCGCGAGGGACGCCGCGGGCAACCTCTCGCCGGTCAGCAACGGCGTCACCGCCACCACCCAGGCCGGCACCGGCGGGGTCGCGGTGCCCTTCGGCAGCCACACCCGGCCCTACGTGGCGGGCATGCTGAAGCCGACCGGCGGCCAGTCCGCCCTCGACGCCCAGGTGGTCGACTACTACAAGCGGTGGAAGGCCGCCTTCGTCCGGCAGAACTGCGGCAACGGCTGGTACCAGGTCTACTCCCCGGACGCCGACCACGACTACGTCGCCGAGGCCCAGGGCTACGGCATGGTGATCGTCGCGACCATGGCCGGAGCCGACCCGGACGCCAAGAAGATCTTCGACGGCCTGGTCAAGTGGAAGCTCGACCACCCCTCCTCGATCAACCCCGACCTGCTGGCCGCCGAGCAGAACAGCTCCTGTGTCAGCGTCAACGGCACCGACGCGGCCACCGACGGCGACATGGACGTGGCCTACGGCCTGCTCCTGGCCGACCAGCAGTGGGGCAGCTCCGGCGCCTACAACTACAAGCAGCTCGCGATCCGGCACATCAACGCCATCAAGAAGGACGAGGTCAACCCCTCGACCAACCTGATGAAGATGGGCGACTGGAGCACCCCGGGCGGCGAGCACTACTACATCAGCCGCACCTCCGACTGGATGGCCTCGCACTTCCGCGCCTTCAGGAAGGCCACCGGCGACTCCGCCTGGGACACCATCCGCAACGCCCACCAGAACCTGATCACCACGCTGCAGAACAACTTCGCCTCCAGCACCGGCCTGCTGCCCGACTTCGTCATCAACACCAACTCCACCCCGAAGCCGGCCGCCGGCGAGGTGCTGGAGTCGCCGAACGACGGCAACTACTACTGGAACGCCTGCCGGGTGCCGTGGCGGATCGGCGACGACGCGGTCACCAGCGGGGACGCCAAGTCCCTCGCCCAGGCCCGCAAGCTGAACACCTGGATCAAGAGCAAGACCGGCGGCGACCCCGGCAAGATCGCCATCGGGTACAAGCTGAACGGCACGCAGCTCGCCGGCGGCAGCTCCCCGGCCTACTTCGCGCCCTTCGCGGTCGCGGCGATGACCGACTCCGGCAGCCAGGCCTGGCTCGACGCGCTCTGGAACCGGATGGTCGCCACGCCCATCGACAGCAGCAGCTACTTCGCGGCCAGCATCCAGCTCCAGGTCATGATCACCGTCACGCACAACCACTGGGTGCCGTAGCTTGCCTTAACTCCGTTGAACGGAGTACGTTGATCGCCATGCCGAGACGATCAACGGAAGTCAGCGAGCCGATGTACTTCGTGCTCGCCGCGCTCCTCGACGGCCCCCTGCACGGCAACGCGATCGCAGGACAGGTCATCGCCCTGTCCTGCGATCGCGTCCGTCCGTCGATCAGCACCCTTTACGGCATCCTCGAACGCCTCACCGCCCAGGGCCTGCTCAGCATCGACCGCGAGGAGGTCGTGAGCGGCCGCAACCGGCGCTACTTCCGGATCACCGACCACGGCCGGGCGATCACCGCCGCCGAGGCCGAGCGCATGCACCAGGCCGCCGGCGTGGTCAGGGGCCGCCTCGACCCGGGCCGCACGTGACCACCGCCGAGCGCTGGTACCGCCGGCCGCTGAGCGCCTCCCGGGCCAGTTCCTGGCAGGCCTCCAGGGTGTGCCCGGCCAGCGCCTCGCGCACCGCCGGGAGCGCGACGGCCGACATGGACAGGCTGGTGACTCCGAGGCCGGCGAGGATCGGCGCCAGGCGGGGGTCGCCCGCCGCCTCGCCGCACACCCCTACCGGCTTGCCTGCCGTACGGCCGGCGGACGCGCACAGCTCGACGAGCCGCAGCAACGCGGGCTGGGCCGGGTCGAGCAGGTCGGCCAGGCCGGGGTGCTGGCGGTCGGCGGCGAAGGTGTACTGGCCCAGGTCGTTGGTGCCGATGCTGAGGAAGTCCACCTCGGCCAGGATCTCGGCGGCCAGCAGGGCGGCGGCCGGCACCTCGATCATCACCCCGACGCGGGCGATCCCGGCGGCGCGGGCGCGCTCGGCGAAGGCGGCGGCCTCGGCCGCGGTGGCGACCATGGGGGCCATCACCGACGGCTCGGTTCCGGTCGCCCGCGCGGCCTCGGCCAGGGCGGCGAGCTGAGTGTCCAGCACCTCGGGCCGGAGCCTGTCCACGCGCAGCCCGCGGATGCCCAGCGCCGGGTTGGGCTCGTCGGGGAGGTCGAGGAAGGGGAGGGGTTTGTCGGTGCCGGCGTCCAGGGTTCTGACGACCACGTCCGGGCAGGCGCGGAAGACGGCGGCGTAGGCGGCCACCTGCTCGTCGAAGCCCGGCGTGGACCGGCGGCCGAGATAGAGCAGCTCCGTCCGGAACAACCCCACCCCTTCGGCCCCGGCCCCGAGGTCTTCGACCTCCAGGTCCGCCGCTGAGCCGATGTTGAGGAGGAGCTTGACCGGGTGCCCGTCGGCGGTCCGGCCCGGGCCGCGGCTGCCGGACAGCCGGGTCCGCTCGGCGGCGGCCTCCGCCTGGATCCGGGCCACCTCACCCGGCTCCAGACCCGCCACGACCTCGCCGCTGCCCCCGTCCACAGCCACCAGCGCCCCCTCCGCCAGCCCCAGCGCCCCCTCGCAGGCCACCACCGCAGGCAGCCCCCGTCCACGGGCCAGGATCGCGGTGTGACTGGTGGGCCCGCCCTTCTCGGTGACCAGCGCGAGCACGTCCCCGCTCAGCCCGGCGGTGTCGGCGGGGGAGAGGTCCTCGGCCACCAGCACGAACGGGTGCCCGGGATCCGGCACCCCCGGCATCGGCAGCCCGAGCACCGCGGCCACCGCCCGGTTCCGCAGGTCGTCCAGGTCGGCGGCCCGCTCGGCGAAGTACCCTCCAGCGGCCACGAGCGCCTCGCGGTGCGTCGCGAAGGCGGCGTCGAGCGCGTGCGCCGGGTCGAGCCCTTCCTTCACCAGGTCCTCGGCCGCCTCCCGCAGCATCGGGTCGGCGGCCATCATGGCCTGCGCCTCCAGGATCTCCCCAGCCGCACCCCCCGCCCGCGCGGCCCGCGCCTCCAGCTCATCCGCCACCGCGGCCAGCCCCTCACCCACGGTCCTCTCCGAATGGGCCGTCCCCGGCGGCGGCAGGACCGGCGGCGCCGCCATCCGGACCACCGGCCCGGCCGCCCGCCCCGGACTCACGCCGAGCCCCCGCAGCCCCCGATCCACAGCGCCCGCGTCGTCAGTCATCGGAGGCGTCCAGATCCCGTCCCAGCAAGGCGGCCAGCGCGTCCAGCGCCGCCTCCCCCTCGGGCCCGTCCGCCGCCCACAAGGTCACCTCGGTCCCCTGCCGAGCCCCGAGCGACAACACCCCCAGCATGCTGGCGGCCGGCACCTGCTTCCCCGCCCCCACGCTGATCTTCACCGCCACCCCGAGCCGCTGCGCCTCCTGGACGAACAGCTTGGCCGGCCGCGCGTGCAGCCCCGACCGCGACCCGACGGCCACCGTACGCTCCGCCATCTCCGCCTCCTACGGCTCGATCGTGACCTTGATGGCCTCGCCCCGGCTGACCAGGTCGATCCCGTCCAGCACCCGCTCCAGCGGAAGCCGGTGCGTGATGAGATCCGCCACCGGCACCTGGCCCGAGGCGATCAGCTCCAGCGCCTGCGCGTTGTGCGCGGGGCTCGACCCGTTGGCCCCGACGATGGTCAGCTCGCGGTAGTGCACGAGGTTGGAGTCGCAGGCGATGATCGGGTCGTCCTTGGGCAGCCCGCCGAAGAAGCTGATCCGCCCCTGCCTCGCCGCCATCCGGATCGCCTGCTCCTGCGCCTGGCCCGAGGCGGCGGCCGTGATGACCACGTCGGCGCCGCGCGAGCCGGTGAGCTTGAGCAGCTGCTCGACCGCCGAGTCGTCGATCACCGCGTCGGGCTGGACCAGGTCGGCGGCCATCGCCAGCCGTTCCTGGTTGACGTCGACGAGGAAGACCCGGTTCGCGCCGCGGGCCCGCGCCAGCCGTACGTGAAGGCAGCCGATCGGGCCCGCGCCCATGATCACCACGTCGTCGCCCTCGCCGACCCTGGCCAGTTCCTGGCCGTTCAGGACGCAGGCGAGCGGTTCGGCGACGGACGCCTCGGCGTAGGAGACGCCGTCGGGGATGCGGTTGACGCCGCCGACCGCGACGACCTTGTCGGGGATCGCCATGTACTCGGCGAAGCCGCCGTCGTAGTCGTAGCCCATCGACTCCTGGTTCGGGCAGACGGTGAGCCGGCCGCGCCGGCAGTCCGGGCAGGTGCCGCAGGGGATGGCGGCGATCACCTGGACGCGTTCGCCGGTGCCGACCACCTCGCCGGCGATCTCGTGACCCAGCACGCGCGGCGGGCGGAGCCGGTGGTGGCCGTGGCGGAGGATCTTGGCGTCGGTGCCGCAGGTCGAGCAGTTGCGCACCCGGATGACCAGGTCGCCCTGCGGCCGCGGCGCCTCCTCCAGCCGGATGTCGCCGGGGGCGTGGAAGCGGGCGACCTTCACGTGAGCTCCTTCAGAACGGTGTCGACATCGGTGGCCTCGCGCAACGTGCGGGCGCGTTCGGGATCGAGCAGGACCTCGGCGAGTTCGGCGAGCAGCGCCACGTGCCCGTCGCCGCGGGCGGCGATGCCGACGCACAGGGTGACCCGCTCGCCGTCCCAGTCGATCCCGGCGGGGAAGCGCAGCACGCAGAGGGCGTCGCGCAGCACGTGCTCCTTGGAGACGCCGTGCGGGATCGCCACCTGCTCGCCGACGTAGGTCGAGATCGAGCGCTCGCGCTCGATCATCGCCTGGACGTACGGCGGAGCCACCGCGCCGATCTCCACCAGCACCTCGCCGCAGCGCACGATCGCCTCGTCCCGCGTGGCCGCGCTCTCGTTCAGCAGGACGGCACGCGGCTCCAGAACCTCACGCACCGACGGTCCCGCCGTTCTTGATCGCGTCGATGACCTTGGCGACGGCCGGGTCGCCGAGGAAGATCTGGAACGGGACGACCACCTTGCCCGGCGCGGCGGCCCGCGCCCGGGCGGCGAGCCCCGCGTGGGTGAGCACCACGTCGGCGTCGGCGGGGATGGCGTTGACCGGGGTGTGCTCCACCTCGACGCCGGTGCCCTTGAGCTGCTTGCGGACCGTCCCGGCCAGCATCACGCTGCTGCCCATGCCCGCGTCGCAGGCGATGACGACCTTGCGGATGTCCTTGCTGTCGATGCCGCTCACGCGGAGGCCTCCTCTGCCTGCTGCTGCTCCTGCAGCTTCTTCTCGCCCCGGCCGAAGCCGAGCAGGATCGCCGCCACCACGAAGGTCACCGCGGTGGACAGCAGGATCCCCAGGCCCACCCCGAGCCAGCCGCCGCGCGGCGTGACCGCCAGATAGGCGAAGATGCTTCCCGGCGACGGCGGCGCGACCAACCCCGCGCCGGTGATCATGAAGATGAAGACGCCGGTCGCGCCGCCCGCGATGACGGCGAGGATCAGGCGCGGCTTCATCAGCACGTACGGGAAGTAGATCTCGTGGATGCCGCCGAAGAAGTGGATGATGATCGCGGCGGGGGTGCTGGGGCGCATCGCCAGCGGCCCGAAGACCATGAAGGCCAGCAGCAGCCCGAGGCCCGGCCCGGGGTTCGACTCCAGCATGAACAGGATCGACTTGCCGGTCCTGGCCGCCTCGGCGACGCCCAGCGGTCCCAGCACGCCGTGGTTGATCGCGTTGTTGAGGAAGAGCACCTTCGCCGGCTCGATCAGCAGCGAGGCGGCGGGCAGGACGCCGTTGTCGATCAGCCAGCCCACCGCGCTGCCGGCGGAGTCGGTGACCGCCTTGACCACCGGGCCGATGCCCCAGGCGCCCAGCAGGGCCATGCCGCCGCCCACGATGCCGGCGGTGAAGTTGTCCACCAGCATCTCGAAGCCGGGCTTGACGCGGTTCTCGGTCGCTCCGTCGACCAGCTTGAGGACGTAGGCGGCGAGCGGACCGATGATCATCGCGCCCAGGAACATGGGGATGGTGGCGCCGACGACCAGGCCGATCGTGGCCACCGCACCGGCGACCGCGCCGCGCTGGCCGTGCACCATCCGGCCGCCGGTGTAGCCGATGAGGATGGGCAGGAGGGTCGAGATGATCGGGCCGACGAGCTTGGCGAAGTCCTCGTTCGGCAGCCAGCCGGTGGGGATGAACAGTGCGGTGATCAGGCCGAACGCGATGAACGCGCCGATGTTCGGCATGATCATCCCGGCTAAGTAGCCGCCGATGCGCTGGATGGTGGCCTTGGCGCCGGTGCCGGTGACCGGCGGGGTGTAGGTGTCCGCCATGGTTACTCTCCCAGGGGGATGGAGGGATCTACGGGGCGAAGCCGGACTCGGTCGCGGCGGATGTCGGCTGGGCGCGGCATGCGGCTCCCGGGCAGCCCCACGGCCGCCGCGGCCCAGGCCAGCCCTTCACGCAGCCCGTCTTCGAGTGCCTGCGGCCGTGTCCCACCTGAGGGGGACCGGCCGGGTGTCGAGGTGGTGGCGGACAGGGCGGCCAGGAAGCCGGCCAGCAGCGCGTCTCCCGCGCCGACGGTGCTGCGGGGCTCGTCCACCCGGCACTCGCCGTACCAGACCCCCTGCTCGGCCACCAGCAGCGCGCCCCCCGCCCCCAGGCTGGCCAGGACCGTGCGCGCCCCGGCCGCCCGCAGCTTCTCGGCCGCCTCGACCGCGTCGCCCAGGCAGTCCACCGGCCCCCCGGTCGCCTCCGCCAGCTCGTCCCGGTTGGGCTTCACCAGCGCGGGCCCCGCCGGCAGTACGGCCAGCAGCGCGGGCCCGCTGGTGTCCACGGCCACCTGGATCCCCGCCCCGCTGAACCGCCGGCACAACCGCGCGTACACGTCGTGCGGCACCTCGGGCGGCAGGCTCCCGGAGGCGACCACCCAATCTGCCGAGTGCGCGGCGGCCAGCACCGCCTCGGCGATGGTGTCCAGCTCCGCGGCCGACAACGGCGTCCCCGGCTCATTGATCTTGGTGACCGTGCCGTCCGGCTCGGCCAGCGTCACGTTCGACCGGGTCCGGCCCCGGACCGGCACGGTCACCATCTCCAGCTCCGCGTCGGCCAGCAGGTGCACGAGCTGCCGCCCCTCGTCCCCGCCGAAGGGCACCACCGCGCACGACACCACCCCGTTGGCCAGCAGCGCCCGCGAGACGTTCACCCCTTTGCCGCCCGGGTCCAGCCGCGCCGCCCCGGCCCGGATCACCGCGCCGCGCTCCAGCTCGGCCACCTCGATCGTGCGGTCGAGGCTCGGGTTCAAGGTCAGGGTCAGGATCATGCCCGGACCACTTCCAGCCCCGCCCCCGCCAGCTCGGCGGCGACCGAGGCGTCCAGGCCGGTGTCGGTGATCACCAGGTCGATCTCCTGCACGGAGGCGAACCTGGCCAGGTAGGTGTTCCCGAACTTGGTGTGATCGGCCAGCAGCACGCTCCGCTCGGCCGCGGCCACCATCGCCCGCTTGATCGCCGCCTCCGCCGGGTCCGGCGTCGTCAGGCCGTTGGCCACCGAGCACCCGTTGGTCGCCATGAACGCCACGTCCACGTGCAGGTCGGCGAGCGGTCGCAGGGCCCAGTCGTCCACCGTCGCCAGCGTCCGCCCGCGCACCCGGCCGCCCAGCATGATCACGGTCAGGTTGCCCCGCGTCGCGAGCACCGAGGCCAGGGGAGGGGAGTTCACCACCACCGTCAGCTCCCGGTCCACCGGCAGCACCTGCGCCAGCCGGCCCGTCGTGGAACCCGCATCGATGATCACCGAGCCGTCGTCCGGGAGTTCGGCGAGGGCGGCCTTGGCGATCCGCTCCTTCTCCGCGGTCATCACCTCGTCGCGGGCCGCCAGCCCCGGCTCGAACCCCAGCCGCTCCACCGGGATCGCGCCCCCGTGCACCCGCCGGACCACACCCGCCCGCTCCAGCGCCGTCAGGTCGCGGCGGACCGTCTCGGTGGTGACGTCGAAGATCTCCGCCAGGGCCACTACGTCCACGCGTCCGGCTTCGCGAGCTCTGCGCAGGATCTCCTGCTGGCGCTCCTCGGCGTACATCGTGTTGGTTCACCGCCGTTTCGATGTGGTTTTGATTGTTTTTATCTCCGGATGTGTGACCGGTCAAGACCTGGCTCACGCGGGGGAGATGGCGGTGTGCGCGGTGAGCGCGTGGAGACCCAGGGGGCACGTCACCCTGGAAGTCCTGGAGGTCCGGAAAAACAAAAACGCCCCGAAGCGGCATTCGCTACGGGGCTTCTTGCTGGTAACTGGTGGTCAGGGGCGGGGTCGAACCGCCGACCTTCCGCTTTTCAGGCGGACGCTCGTACCGACTGAGCTACCTGACCTTGAGCGGTCCTGACGGGACTTGAACCCGCGACCTCCACCTTGACAGGGTGGCGAGCACTCCAAACTGCTCTACAGGACCTTGCTTTTGTTTCGCTTGGCGTTTCCGCCTCGCTTAGCTTACCAGGTTTTCGGAGGCCTTCGACCTGCCGTTTTCCCGGTAAACCCGGTGCCCCCAACGGGATTCGAACCCGTGCCGCCGCCTTGAAAGGGCGGTGTCCTAGGCCGCTAGACGATGGGGGCTCAGGATTCACATCCTGTTCCCGACGCCTTCCGTCGGAGACCTCTGAAGCATAGGGGACGATTGCCCCTCATGCCAAAGCGGTGACGCCGGCGTCGTAGTACCGGTGATCGTTCCCGTTGGCGACGGGGCGTTCGTCGGTGCTGGAGAAATCATACGTCCAGGGTCCGGCTCCACGTGACGCCGGATGTGGATGGACTGCTCGCCGAGGCCCCCGAGGGTCACATCGTCCCAGGCCTGGAGGCGGTGCGTGCGTTTGTCGAAATACAGAACAGACGCCTGGACGGGGGTCGGTTCGGCGTGTTCGAGGGCGCGCAGGCCGGCTCCGCCGGTGGATCCCTGGACGAGAACCCGGGTGCCGGAAGCGAAGACCGTGGTCGAGCGGCGGTGGGCGTGGCCGGCGAGGATCATCGGGGTGGACCCGGAGAAACCCTTACCGATGGTCGGGTCGTGGACCGCCACGAGGTCAGGGCCGGGCTGCGGCAGCCGTACGGCATGCTCACGGCCGAACTGCTCCAAACGGGCGGGGTCGTTGTCGGCGGCGACGGACTTGTCCGGGGTGAAGCGCGGGTCGCCGAGGCCGTAGATGCGCAGGCCGGCGACGGTGGCCTCGGCGTTGTCGAGCACGATGGCGTTCTTGTGACGGGCGACCGCGCGCTGGGTGATCTTGGAGTCGTGGTTGCCGCGGATGAAGACGTACGGCACGCCGAGCTTGCCGATGTCGTCGGTGATGTAGTTCTCCGCCTTCGTGCCGTGGTCGGACAGGTCGCCGGTGTCGACGATCAGGTCGATCTTGAACTGGTCCTTGAGCGAGCGGATGACGTCCCACGCGATCGGGTTGATGTGGATGTCCGAAACGTGGAGCACCCGCACCGAACCCGGGTCGGCGTCGTAGACGGGCAGGCCGGAGACGGTGTCGTAGAGCTTGGAGACGTTGGTGACCAGCTTGGTGAGCTGCCCGCGGTACGACTCGAAGCGGGTCATGATGGACTCGGCGCTGCCGATCAGCGACGGCGCGGCGGCGATGAGGCCGGTGTAGCGCGGCTCCATGAGCGACTGCGGCCGGAAGGTGACCGCCGCCGCGGCCCCGGTCGCGGCGAGGCCGACGGCGGCCGCGGTGATGCCGACGAAGGCGAAGACGGGCCGCCGGAAGACCAGCAGCACGGCGACCAGCGCGCCCGCGGTGGCGCACAGGATCGAGCGGATGACCAGCGTCTCGATGCCGTCCCTGAGGTCGCGTTCGATGATCCCGGGCAGCCGGTCGGTCAGCCGCGGGTCCTCCAGGAGGGCCTTGGCCTGCTCCTGGTCGATGTTCTCGAGGGTGACGCGCAGGCGCAGGGGCGCGGTGTGGGTGCGGAAGCTGAGGGTGCCGAGGGGGCTGGCGTCGACGACGGTCTCGCCCCGCCAGGCCGGGCGGAGGGACATACCAGTGTCGACGGGGCCTACGGGGGCGTGCACGGTGCCGCTGAGGAAGATGCCGAGCCACGCCCCGGCGGCCGCGATGAGCAGGACTGCGGCGAGCCGGAGAACTCTCATGGCCTAATATCAAGCGTGATCGAGGTATCGCGGGAAAAGTTCGAAGAGCTCGTCGCCGAGGCGTTGGACACGATTCCTGGCGAACTCACAGCGATGATGAGCAATGTGTTCGTCGTGGTCGTGGATGATCCACCCGAGCCCGATCTGCTCGGTCTGTACACCGGTGTCCCCCTGACCGAACGTGGCGACTGGTACTCAGGGGTCTTGCCCGACCGCATCGAGATCTACCGCAATCCGATATGCCAGATCTGCGATACCGAAGACGATGTGGTGGAAGAAGTGCAGATCACCGTCGTGCACGAGATCGCCCACCATTTCGGGATTGATGACGATCGGCTACACGAACTCGGCTGGTGACCCGACATATCGTCATCGGTGATTACAGTTTGCAAGGCCTTGGATGCTATCGGTTGCGACGTGCCACTCCATCAGGCACCTTGGGTGACATACCGAACACTCTGAGCAGTCACGGCGGGGACTATGGGGCGGCACCGACGTGCTCCCGAACGACAGGCCACCTACGGCGAAGTGATCGCCGTCCGGGAGTTCCGCGCGCTCTGGTACGGCCAGGGCCTTTCCCTCCTGGGCGACCAGCTCGCGCAGGTGGCGCTCGCGGTCCTGGTTTATGAACGGACCAGATCACCGCTGGCCACGGCGGCCGTCTACGCGCTGACCTACCTGCCGCCGATTCTGGGCGGCCCTTTCCTGGCCGGTCTCGCCGACCGATTCGCGCGCCGCCGGGTCATGGTGGTCTGCGACCTGCTCCGCGGTCTTCTCGTCGCGCTGATGGCGGTGCCGGGACTCCCGCTGCCCGTCATGTGCGTCCTGGTCTTCCTGGTCGTGCTGCTCAGCGCGCCCTTCTCGGCCGCCCGCGCGGCGCTGCTGCCGGAGATCCTCGACGGCGATCGCTACGTGGTCGGATCCGCGCTGCAGAACATCACCAACCAGGCCGTCCAGATGCTCGGCTTCGCCGCGGGCGGCGCGCTCATCGCCACGCTCGGCCCGTACCGGGCCCTCGCCCTCGACGCGGCCACGTTCCTGTTTTCGGCCCTCATCCTGCTGTCCGGGGTACGGCGACGCCCGGCGGCCGAGGCAGGCCGGGAAAAGCGCTCGATGTGGCGAATGACCAAGGCTGGGGCGGGGCTGGTTTTCGGCGACCGGAAACTGCGGACGCTCGTCCTGTTCGCCTGGTTGTGCGGCTTCTACGTGTTGCCGGAAGGGATCGCCGTGCCGTACGCGATGTCCCTCGACAGCGAGAACGCTCCGGTGATCACGGGTCTGCTGATGGCGGCCATGCCGGCGGGGACGGTGCTGGGGGCGTTCCTGTTCGGACGGTTCGTCACACCGTCCGGGCGGCTGCGCTCCATGGGCTGGATGGCGATGCTGAGCTGCGGCCCGCTGATCGGGTGCGCGATGCGGCCACCGCTGGAGATCGTGCTGGTGCTGTGGGTCCTGTCGGGCATCGGCGGGGCCTACCAGCTCGCGGCGAACGCGGCTTTCGTCCAGGCTGTTCCGGCCGAGCGCCGGGGCCAGGCCTTCGGGCTCGTGCAGTCGGGGCTGATGGCGGTGCAGGGGATCGGCATCCTGCTGGGGGGCCTGGCAGCCGAGCGACTCGGCCCCGAGCCGGTCGTCGCACTCGCCGGGGTCAGCGGGCTGACCGCGGCTGCCGTGCTCGCCATGCTCTGGGCCGAGTCTCGTGGAGACCTTGCCACGCCGGTCCGCGCTGAGGCGGCTGCCTGAGGCTCAGTGCTGCGGCTTGTCCTCCCGGGTGTCCTGGGTGACCGGGGTGTCCTGGGCCGGGATGGTCTCCTCGGGCTTGGTGACGTGGGTCACCGGCTCCTGCACGGTCGTCTCGGCCGGGGTGCTCTGAGGAGCCTGCGGCGGGTACGGGGCGCTCTGCGGCGCCTGCGGCGGGTACGGGTACTCCGTACGCCCGGGGTACTCGGTCGAGGCGGCGTCATGCCACGGGTTCCCCTGCTGGGTGTCCGAAGCGGTCGAAGCCTTGTGCTGCTGCTTGCTGATCAGATCCTGCACGATCGACGGCCGCCCCTCATCGGGCAGCAACAACCACCCGATCGCGTAGGCGGCGATTCCGGCCCCACCGAAAAGGGTGAGGATGGCGAGGGCGATGCGGATGATGTTGGGATCCACGCCGATGTACTGGCCCACTCCCGAGCACACACCGGCGATCATCCGCCCCTGCTGGGTCCTGCGAAGCTGCTTGGTCTCGTTCATGTCTTCAGACTGCCCTCCGTCCCGGTGTTCGCACATCGGGATTCCCCCTGGTAGAACCCTGGTAGCCCCCTATGCCCTCGGCTGAGAGGATTCCGGACATGGATGACTTGCTGCGCATCGACGACCGGCTCGACAGCGACCAGCGGCTGATCCGCGACACGGTCAGATCCTTCGTCTCCGACCGGATCCTCCCCTTCGTCGGCGACTGGTTCGAGGACGCCACCTTCCCCGCCCGCGACCTCGCCCCCGCCCTCGGCGAGCTCGGCCTGCTCGGCATGCACCTCACCGGGTACGGCTGCGCCGGAACCGATGCCACGTCGTACGGCGTCGCCTGCCGCGAACTCGAAGCCGGCGACTCCGGATTGCGGTCGTTCGTGTCGGTTCAGGGTTCCCTGGCGATGTTCCCGATCTGGAAGTACGGGTCGGAGGAGCAGAAGGAGGAGTGGCTGCCCCGGATGGCCGCCGGCACCGCCATCGGCTGTTTCGGCCTGACCGAACCCGACCACGGCTCGGACCCGGCCAGCATGCGCACCTACGCCAAGCGCGACGGCGCCGACTGGGTCCTCAACGGCAGCAAGATGTGGATCACCAACGGCTCCATCGCCGACGTCGCCGTCGTCTGGGCCCAGACCGACGAGGGCGTCCGCGGCTTCGTCGTGCCCACCGACACTCCCGGCTTCTCCGCTCCCGAGATCCACAAGAAGCTCTCCCTGCGGGCCTCGGTCACCTCCTCGCTCTACTTCGACGACGTCCGCCTGCCCGGCTCCGCCGTACTCCCGGGGGTCACCGGCCTTCGCGGGCCGCTCTCTTGCCTGTCCGAGGCCCGTTTCGGCATCCTCTGGGGCGTTGTCGGCGCCGCCCGTGCCTGCCTGGAGTCCGCGGTCGAGTACTCCAAGACGCGTATCCAGTTCGACCGGCCCATCGGCGGCTTCCAGCTCACCCAGGAGAAGCTCGCCTGGATGTACGTCGCCACCGCCCAGTCCTCCCTCACCGCCTACCACCTGGGCGCTTTGAAGGACGCCGGCACGTTGGAGCCGCGCCAGATCAGCTTCGGCAAGCTCGCCAACGTCCGTGCCGCCATCGACGTCGCCCGCCAGGCCCGCTCCATCCTGGGCGGCAACGGCATCACCCTGGAGTACCCGGTCATCCGGCACATGAACAACCTCGAGAGCGTCCTGACCTACGAGGGCACCCAGGAGATCCACACCCTCGTCCTCGGCGAGGCGCTCACCGGCCTGGCCGCGTATCGTTAGACGTCAGGGTGCTGTGCGTTATCGTGATCGGACCGCGCCGCGAATCGCGTCGCGAGCCGGGCACTACGCTCGGTACCCTGCATCTTGCGAGGGGCGTTAGCTCAATTGGCAGAGCTGCGGACTTTTAATCCCCTCGCTCTCTTTATACGTGCCGACCTGCGTAGATGCAGGTCGGCTTTTCTATGCGTGCCCCAAATCCGTGGCTGTCGATTTGGCCGCCTGGAGGGGATCGGAGGTAAGCGGGATGTAGCCGCTCGGTAAGCTCCGAGGGCCGGTTTCGGACCCCCCGAAACGGACGATCTCGGGCGCTCGTGCCCGTGACAGCACGCTAGCGATCAGCTACGATCCGAGATCAACCGCTCGGGCGAGGGCGTGGGGAATGAACGCCGCACCGGCCCGAGCCCTGCCAACCCGAGGCACTCACGGCCTGGGTCGGTGCGGCCCCCGAGAGGGGGAGCGGGGACCCCGGCAGGGAAATTGCCGGGGTCCCCAGTCTTCGGTGCAGTCTGGTCCCTAGCCGGTAGCCCTGTCCGCCACCTCGTCGCGGTCGGCCACGAAGGTCCCCAAGTTGGGCTTCGTGTAGACCAGGCCCTCCTCGCGCAGCCGGCGGATCGCCTTGCGCGTGGTCTTCGCCGAGACGCCAAGCTCCTGCTCCAGGGTCCGCTCCGACGGCACCATCATGTGCGGCCGATACGTCGCATCCTCGATGCGCGTCTTGATCAGCTCATAGACCTGGACCCACCGGTGCTCGTTCTCCCGGAACTCGAATTCCTGCACCGCACCAGGATCCGGCGGCACCCCGCAGCCCTCCCCGGCAGGCACCGGCATCCCGCGGGATCCCGCAGCCTCCCGCACCCACTCCAGTAGGGGCCGCGAGGGTAAGAGCGCGGCGCCCGTCAGCGCTCCCCCGAGGCCCTCCGCTTGCGCTCATCAGCCGTCGTCGGGAACGACCCGACGCCCTGCGAGGTGACGACCCACCCCTCATCGCGGAGCCGCTCCATCGCCTTGCGGATGGTCGGCCGGCTCACGTCGAACTCGGCCTCCAGCGACACCTCGCTCAGCTTGGTGTCCGGGGTGTACTCGCCGGTCTCGATCCGCTGCTTGATCTCGTCGACGATCTGGAGCCATCGCGGGAAGCGCGGATCGTAGATGAACATATCCCGACTGTAAATAGCTGCTGACCTGCGACGATAGAAACTGACGTCAGCTAACGTCAGCTAGCGAGTCTTTACGGGTGTTTACATGTAGGCGTAGTGTGAGGGGCACATAAAGACGGGCCCGGCAGGTGCGTCAACACCTGGTGCTCCGGGCCCTTGATCGCACGTGGAGGTGCGACCCGTGAGCCACCCTAGACCGGCCGACACGCAGGTGACCACACCCTGCGGCCGGCCCAGCTACGGCCCCTGCTTCACCACCAGCCGCCCGCCCCTGCCGTACGGGTGCGGCATCTGTGGCCACGCCCCCTACGAGCACGGCCCCACCGGCTGCGGCTCCGTCCCCGCCCACGAGTACGTCACCCCCGGCCCCGAGCAGGTGGCCGCGCGCTGGGACCTGCTGCGCGCCGCCGGCATCCAGGGCCGCCACATGCCCGCCACCGAGTGGCTCCCCCCGGTCGAGTGCGTCCCCGCGGCCCCGGCCCAGCCGGCCGAGCCGGACCTGACGCCCGTCGAGGAGCAGGCTTCCCCGCTGCTCGTCGACGAGACCGAGCACACCCTCCTGGAGCAGCTCGCCGCCAGCACCACCGCGCCGTCCCGGCCCAGCGCGCTGGACCTCGCCTGCCGTACCGCCCAGCCGTCGGCCGCACCCGCCGCGCCCCGGCCCTACCTGCCCGCGACGCTGCCCCGGCCGGTCGGGTGGCGGCGGCGAGCACCGTACCCCGGCGAGCAGCTCGCGGCGGTGGCGTGATGGCGACCGAGGAGAGCATCCTGCGCGAGACCACGCCCCTGGTGCTCGTGGTGGTCCCGGCCGATGCCGCCGCCCTGCGCGCCGAGTTCCCGCAGCACACGATCTGGCGCGCCGGCGGCATCTGGCAGGCGGCCGGGCCGTGCCCGGACCTCGGCTGCTTGTGCACGCGCACCGTGCACGCGCCGACCGTGGGTGGTCTGCGCTGCGAGCTTGTCGGCCGGAGGTGCGCGTGATGGCCAAGCCGCCGCTCACCGACGCCGAGCTCGACGAGCTGCTCGCCGACGCCACGCGCCAGCTCGACGCCGAGATCCGCGCCCGGATCGACCCGGCGGCGTTCGAGGCGTGGCTGACCACCTTCTACGCCGAGGGCAGGTGATCCATGCCGTTCGTTCCGCACGCGGAGGCCGACCCGGACCATGTCGCATGGGTTCCTGAACCCATCGACCCTGAGCTGCTGCTGGACAACTTCGAGACCGCCACACGCGTGCTGCGGGGGATGATGACGGGCGGGCCAGCGGCTGAGCCGTACATCCCGCCAGAGAAGCGCGGTGCGTGACGGCCACCGGCGCAGCGCCTGAGACCGTGCTCGTGATTGTCGGGCTCGGCCGGTACTGCCTGGCGCGTCTCGCCGACCCCCGGCCAGGGGCCGCGGTGGACTGCTTGTGCGGGCAGCGCGGTGTGGTCGCCGGCCGGATGCTCGGGCAGCCGATGACGCCTCAGCACGGTGACGCGATCCACCCGGTGTGCTTGAAGCTGTCGCGGCGGCCGGAGACCGACCCTTAGACCGGCGCGGCGGCGAGCGCCTGGGCGTCTGCCTCTCTCCCGGCCACGACCGGGTGGGCGCCCTCTGTGCCGCTTCTCGTCGCCGCGCCTTCCAGACGAGAGGGGGCGCCCGGACCCTTCCCCGAGACCGGACGCCCGTAGGGAGAGCCTACGCCGAGGCTGGGCTCCGCTTCCGGCACCAGGAAGCGGAGCCCGGTCAGGCTACTCGCGTTTCTTCCAGAGGCGGTCGATGACCCGGAAGGCTGCGCGCCGACGTTCGGGGCACTTCGACCAGACGGCCGGGAGCATGATGCCGACGACGATCAGCAGGACGACGCCGACGGCCAGAATGCCGGCGATGGTCGTCTTGTCCAGGAGCGGCCCGAGGGCCGGGATGAGCGCGACCGCGTGTAGGGAAATCCTTGCGGTGTTGGGCGGAGGCGTTGACCCCCGACGCTCCCCCCTCCTACGGTCATGGGATAGCTTGCTATTCAGGGCGGGCCTCCTTAGGGCTGCCTAACTTGGAATGACGGCCTCCCGTTGCCGCGGGGGGCCGTCGTCTTTTTGTTCGACAATGGCCCGTGGCCCTCGAAGGAAGATTGGATCAGTACCGGCGAGAGTTGGCAACGCGACCTGTGGACAGTCCTGTGGATTCGCTGTGCATAGAGTGGGGACGGTCTGTGGAAACTGTGGGCACTCGAACCACGACTTATGCACAACACTTCGTTGAGCTGCGGATACATGATGCACAAGCTGTGGATGAAGAAAAGTTTGAGCGACACGCCGTGTAATTGACCAAACCGCCGTATGCCCATTTCACCGCTGTCCGCGCGGTCGCCGAATGGTGAGCTGCGCTTGCCTTTTGCTGATCTTGCCGGGGGCGAAAATGCGAAAAATCCCCCGCCCGTCCCGGAGGACGAGCGGGGTTGGCGTGCGCTTAGAAGGCGTGGTCGCTGTGCACCCCGGGGTGGTAGCCCGGGGTTCGGGTCGACGCCTTGCCGTACGTCGGGGCGGCCTTCCAGCCGAGCAGCACTCCGGCGCCGGGCCACACGGACTCCAGGAGCCGGATGACGGTGTAGTAGCCGGAGATCGCCAGGGAGACGAGGACGACGCTGGCGGGCGCGACGGGCAGGTCTACGCCGTAGGAGGCGAGCCAGGCGGCGAGGGAGGGGATCCAGGCGGCGACGTTGGTGCGCAGCCAGGAGACGAGCCAGTCGGACAGGGACATGTGCCTCTCCTTCGGAGATGACGAAGCCCCGGCCGGGAGGCTCGGGGCGGGGTTGACCCTCGAGGGTCGGGGAGCGTTGACCCTCGAGGGTCAGGAGGCCGGGGTGGCCGACGGGGACGGGCTCGGGGTGACGCAGTCGAAGCGGGGGAGCTTCGACGCCCCCGGCTTGCCCGGCTTGCAGGTGGCGACCTGGCCGCCGAGGCTGATCTCGAACCCGGCGGTGAGCGGCTTGACGAGCTTGTCGACGCCCGACCGCGAGTACCAGGTGATCTTCTCTCCCTCGCGGCTGTTGCACTTGCCGTGCACGCTCTTGTCGAGGTTGTCGCGCTGAAGGATGCGCAGGTAGCCGGTGTTCTTGGGGAAGCAGCCGCCGTACGAGGCGGCGGGCTCCTTCCATGCCGCGTCGGCCGAGCCCGCGCCGAGCACGAGGACGGCGGCGCCTGCGAGGGCGGCGATGCTGGTCTTCTTCACGAGGGGTTCTCCTTGGTGAGGGCGGCCCAGCACTTGGCGGTCCAGCCGTAGCCGGTGCCGAGCTTGTGCTTGGCCTTGAAGCGGCGGACCAGCTCCATCAGGTCCGGGTCCTCGACCGCGTAGAGCGGTGAGGTCTGGTTGGCGGCACCGAGCGCCCGCCGGATCGTGACGACGTGCGGGGAGGAGTCGCCCGGCTGGAGCTCGGGACGGCGCGGCGCGGCGGGGCGCGCGGGCTTGGGGGTGTCGATGGGCATGCCGTCGTCGACCCAGGCGGCCAGGCGCGGGCCGGGGCAGGCGGTGGCGTATCGGTCGCCGTGGCCAAGCATCCGGAGCTTCCGGCCGGCGCGGCGGCATGCCTCCTCGTACAGCCAGCGGATCGCGCGCAGCGCGGCTGGGGAGGGGCTGTTGTCGCCGATGTAGGCGACGCTGACGCCGGTGCGGTTGTGGCCGGGGCAGTGCGCGCCGACGGCCAGCCAGCCGCGGCCCTCGAATAGCCGCCCGCGGTCGTCGACGAGGAAGTTGTAGCCCACGTCTGCCCAGCCGCGCTGCGGGCCCTGGTGGAACGCCTGGATGCTGCGCACGGTCTGCGTGGTGGGGCCGGTCGTGTGGTGGACGAAGAACTCCGTCCGGGCGCTCCAAGGCACCGTGTAGACGGTTCCGATGGGTGTGCGCGCGTCCCACTCGGCGCGGGTGACGATGTCCATGGTCAGTCTCCGTGGTGGGTGCGCAGGTGGTCGGCCTGCCCGGCGCGGATCTCATTCACCGCGTCCCGCAGCGTCGACCCGCCGTTCGGCTTCAACTGGGCCTCGATCGCCTCCAGGCGGGCCATCACGCCCGGCCGGGCGGGGACCCCGGGGCGGGCGGGCTCGCCCTGCCAGTCGTCGAGCACGTCGCCGCCGCGCTTGATCAGGCCGAGGGCTTTGGTGACCACTGCGGCGCCGCCGGCGATGGCGGCCAGGGCTATGCAGAGGTCGACGACGAGAATGCCGGTCACTCGGCGCTCCGTTCTGGGGTTGGTACGGCAGAGCGCCGCGGTGGATGGTCAGAAAGAGGAGATGAGGCCGGCGAAGCGCAGGGAGGCGAGGAGCTGGTTGAGCCTGCCCTTGGTGTCGTTGATCAGGTTCGCTTCGTTGCCGCTGTAGGTGGTGTCGGCCTCGCCGGTCACGTCCGACACCGCTGACCCTTGCGGGATGGTGGGTGGCACCAGGCTGTAGTCGGCCCCTGAGGCTGACCGCCAGCGCGCCTCACTGCCTGAGGCATACAGGTAGAAGCCGGACGGCGGGGTTGAGGGGGTGCCGGGCGGGATCAGGAGCGGCCCGGACGCCTGCGTGACGGGGATGCCCGGCCGTTGCCGCTCCCTGGCCTCCACGGCGGCCACTCGCGCGCTCAACGCCTGCACGTAGCGGATCAGGTCGTACGCGGACGCGCCGGCGTACGGGTCGAGCATGCTCACGACAGTGCGGCTCCTTCCAGGACGAGGGTGAGCCGGTCTTTGCCGCGGCCGCGGGTGCGCGGCTGCAGCTGCCAGCCGATGATGCGGAACAGCCGGTCGAACGTCGGCGAGCCGTCGGTCCGCAGCGGGTAGCGCGGGTTGTTGAGGCTGATCCGGGCGTACTCGCCGATCGAGTTGGGGCCGAAGGAGGAGCCTGCGCCGAGCAGCACGGTGGCCTGGAAGACGGCCGGGGCGCCGGGCGCCCGCGCCGCCCAGTAGGCGGCGTATTCGTCGATCGTCGTCTGGTCGGTGCTGTCGTGGCGCAGCCGTTTGTCGATCCATGGCCAGCCGGCTGCGCGGTGGGCGCTGGCCTCGATCAGCTCCGACCGGATCGCCGTCGCGGTGGTGGTGATGTCGGCCTGCTGCGGGGTGCCGCCGATGACGCCGAGGCGGGTGTAGCCGGTGAGCGCGGAGCGGGTGCGTGACCAGGTGAGGGTGTCGCCGCCGTTCGGTGATTCGACGAACTCGTGCGTGACCAGAGGGAAGTCGAGCTTGGGGGCGCCGAGCTCGATGGTGCGCAGGACCGCGCCGTCGACGAGGCGGGCGGCGGCGGTGTACTCGAACCCGTCCAGCGCCTTGGCGTAGGACTGCATGAGCTGGCCGATGTAGGCGTCGATGTCGCCCTTGAGCGGGCGCAGGCTCGCCGAGGTTCCGGCGCCGAGGGTGAGGCCGACGTTGGAGCCGGGGTCGTCCAGGGCGACCTGGACGAGGGCGCGGAAGTTGTCGAGCTGGTCGCCGAAGTCGAACTCGATCGCCTGCTGGAGGGCGACGTGGGCGAGGTAGCCGTCGAGGGTGACGCCTTGGATCTGCAGTTCGACCTTGCCGGAGCGCTGGTTGCGGGTCTCGATCACGGTGTGGATCCAGTGCGGGCCCCACAACTGCCCGCCACGCCAGGTGTGCAGGACGGTGCGGCCGACGCCGGCGCTCAGGTCGTACTCATCCGGCGGGAACACCTCGGCGGCTTTTGCGGCCTCCAGCGGTGAGGTGAGCGGGATCGTCGCGGAGAAGCTGCCGGGTTCGTTGATCCGGCCGTCCAGGCTCACGTCTTTGAGGGTGGGCAGGTCGCCGCGGAACTCGCCGGTGAGCAGGTCGAGGCCGACGAAGGAGGTGGTGCGGATGCCTTTGGCGGGTGCGAACGGCGGGAACGGGATCGGGGTCGGGATCTGGCCGCCGCCGGTGCCGCCGTCGGTCGACTGGATGAGCAGGGTGACGGCCCGCTGGGCGGTGGGGGTGGGTGCGGCCAGCATCCCGGCCGCGTCCAGGGGGGAGGTGGAGGCGTAGGGGCGGGCGGCGAGGGTGGCGGTGATCGCCCCGGTCTGGACCTGGTCCTGGGTGTAGCCGGGCAGGGCCGCCCACGTGGTCGCACCGAAGTTCTGCAGACCGGCCGAGTAGCGGATCTCGATTCCTGAGGGGCTGGAGGGGGTCAGGCCCGGCGCCATGTTGCTGGTGTCGAAATCGAGCTGGAGGCCGGCCAGGGTGGCGTCCCGGATGACGTGCAGGATGACGACGCCATCAGCCACGGAGTCCTGGGTGACCGTGTACTCCTCGGGCTCGTCCGCGCCTACGGTTTTGCCCCAGACGCGGGCGCCCGCCCAACTGGTGGACGGGAACTCGCCGAGGGGCTGCCAGGTGCCGCCGCCCGTGATGGTCAGGTCCGCGTTGGCCCCGAACGAGGCGGTGCTCCAGGCGAGGATGATGTCGCCCGGCTGGGCGGCGCCGCGCGCCACCGCGCCGGGGGCGACGCGGGAGACGAGAGAGCGGGTCTCGGCGGGCACGAGCTCACCCCCTCGGGTCAGATGATGGCGTGGTTCCAGAACGCCTGGAGTGGCGGCGCGGTGCCGTCGGCGGTGGAGTAGTAGATGCGGGAGATGCGCGGCTGGAGCACCATGTCGGGGATCGTGCTGGTGCCGTTGAGGCGGGCGCGCGCGACGGACTCGTCGCCGATCATCGCGGTGCCGCGCTGCACGTCGATGATCATGATTTCGTCGGCGGCGACTTCGACGTCGTACTCGATGACCCGCGTGTGCTCGGTGGCGTCCAGGTCGGTCCAGACGACCTCCACCTGGGGTTGTATGGCGGGCCCGCGCATCCGGTAGCGGGGGGGTGTCGCGGTGTTCCCGGCGTTGACGACGTCGACGAAGCCGCCGTCGGCGACGGTCGCGTTGGCCAGCTCCCGGCTGTAGAACCTGGGGTCGCTCATGGTGAACTGGACGTAGGCCTTGACGTGGCCGATCGGGGTCGGCTTGTCCATCGCGGCCCGGCGCTGGGTGACGCGGCCGTAGCCGACCCAGATGCGGTCGATGACCTGGACGGCGATCGGCAGCCGCTCGTCGGCCACGGCTTTGGGCAGGCCGATCGTGAACGCGTCACACACCGCCTCGATCTCGCCCTTGGGCGCTTTGATGAGGAGTTCGGCGGTCATGACGCGGGCCTGGGCGAAGTCCTGGCCGGGCAGCTCGCCGTCCGCGCTGGGGTGGGGTTCGTCGCCCTGGTCGAGGCCGGGCATGTCCCACGGGCTGCCGTCCACGCGGTGCAGCCGGTAAGGGGTGCCGCCGCCGATCTTGAACCCGTTGTAGGAGATCTGGCCTTTGCCGTCCAGGTCGTCGCCCGGGGTGACCGGGACGCTGACGGCCGGGTCGGGCAGCGCCGCGACGACGGGGATGGCGCCGGGGGTGGCGAACACCTGCTTGACCGTGGACACGTCCGGGGCGGGCACCGCGACGGGGACGGCGATCGCGGGCGGGTCGACGGGGACGACCCCGCCACCGACGAAGATCTGCGGGGTCGGCAGCGCGACGGTGACGGGGATGGCGGCGGGGCTGACGGTGGTGGTGAGCGACACCGCCGGGGCGGGCATCGCGACCGGGGCCGCGACCGGGGCCGGGGTGGCGTTGGCGGGGATCTCGCCGGGGATGAGGGGCGAGCGCGATCCCTGCCGCCACGGGATGCCGGGCCCGTCGTCCTGCGCCGCGCCGGTCCCGCCGGTCAGGGTGTTGCCGTTGCCGGACAGGTCGGCCAGGTCGGTGGTGCGGATGAGCGGGTACCAGCCGCGCAGCCCGGCCGTACGGCTGGGCATCTGCCGGAAGCACTCGGCCTCCAGCTCGGCCTGCGACAGGCTGGCCGACCACCAGCGGAAGGCGGCGAGGCTCCCGTCCATGGGGACGCCGCCGTCGTAGTGGTCGCCGAGCGCGAGCCGGGAGAACTGGTTGCTGCTGGCGCTGCCGTCCGACCAGGTCAGGACGGTGAACGAGGTGGCGGTGAGGGTGCGGATCACCCAGACGCCCGAGGCGCCGTTGTTGCTGTAGCCGACGTAGTGCCACACGCCGGCGGTCGCCGCCGGCCCGGTGTGGCCGGTGTCGCCGGCGATGAGCCGGAACTCGCTCGACTCGCTGAAAAGCATCTCATCGGCGCCGGTGCTGGCGTTGTTGAGCGACCAGATACGGCCGGTCGTGGCGACCGGTTTGATCCAGAATGCGACCGACCACTGGTTGCTGGTCGGCGGGCTGGCGATGGTCGCCCTGTACCGGTGTGCTTCCGCGCTGATCCGGACCGCCATCTGCTGCCTCCTAGGAGTCGGAGTAGGAGATGCGGACCTCGACGAGGGCGGCGTCGTTGGCGAGGGTGTCGGCGCCGTTGGAGCCGATCCGTCGGACGCGGAGTGCGACCCAGTCGCCCGCGGCCACGCTGTCGAGGTTGGACAAGGTCACGGTGGCCTTGTGTAGCCGCTTGCTGGTGGTGCCGAGGTGGGCGTCGTCGACCGTTTGCTCGGTGGCCAGCGCTTTGGTCTCGATGTCCTGGCTGTCGGATTCGGGGGTGATCGCGGCCAGAGATACGCCCCATCGGACGGTGCCGGTGGTGGCGTTGACCGCGTACCAGATGATGTCCACGGTCCAGTTGCCCGACCCGTAGTTGACGGCCTCCAACGGCCAGAACGCGGCCTCGTCCGCCGTGGCGTCGTACAGCAGCCGGGAGACGGGGAGGTTGGTGCCGTTGGCCTTGTCGTAGGGGGCGATGTTGCTGCCCAGGTGCAGCGCTTCCTCGGGCTGCAGGCGGTGCTTGATCGTCGCCACGTCGCCTCCTTACGGCACCAGGTCGAAATAGAGGATCCCCAGCGAGTCGTGGGTGACCAGGTAGTCGCCGTCCTGCGTTTCCTGCGTCAGTCCGAAGTCGATCGCCGCCAGCGCCCGGTTGCTGTGCACCGAGTCGTACAGCAGGTAGCCGCGCGCCTCGATCGTCGAATCGGCGATCAGGATGTTGTTCGCATCGAACGTCACCCGGCCGGAGGCGATCACCAGCGTCGTCCCCGTCAGCACCGGCCCGCCCGCCGTATACCCGGCGCCGGACGCCTCGTTGCCCGACGCCCACGTGCCCGTGCCGTAGGCGGTGTCGGAGTTGTAGTTCGGGGTGGCGGTGTCCTTGAAGAACGCGCCCTTGAGCTCCGTCTCCGACGTCCAGTCGGTCGCCAGCAGCGTCGGGTCGAACTTGTCGACGAACGCCTCACACATCACGCCTGAGCCTGCCCACGCCATCACGCACCTCCAGACTGGCCGAGCGCCTCCATGGCGGCCAGCAGCGGCCCCTGCTCGCGCGGGATCCGCTCCAGGTCGTAGACCGCCTTCGCGTACTTGCGCTTGCCCTTCTCGTCGCGGGCGTTCGCGTACTCGACCACGTGCCGTTCCGCCTCCCGCAGCCGGGCGAGCGCCCGCAACCACGTCCGCGTCTCGGCGTAGGAGGCCATGGCGGCCCGCTTGGCGGCCGCGGTCTCCTCGCTCGGATCGACCGCGTGCGCGGCCTTGGCCGCCTCCAGCCGGTCGTGCTCGTCGGCCAGCGCCAGCTCCAGGTCGAGCCGGGCGCGCACCCGTCGCGTGCTCGTCACTGCCGCCCCCCTCTCCCCGCAGCCCGCAGGGCCGGGACTTGGACCGTCACGTCACGCTGCTGGTCGTGGCGTTTGCCGCGGTACTCGCGGGTGATGACGAGCGCCCCGGTCTCGGTGACCTGGCCGATCAGCCGTACCCGCCGGCCGCCGACGATCGGCTCTCGCCTGCGCGGCGCGGTATATCCGTTGTTGGTCTGGATCGACTTGAGCCGGGCCAGGTCGTCAGGTGTGTAGCCCTGCAACCCCATCGGGCCTCCCTCCTTCAGTTGAGTACGGGCGCACGCAGCGAGAACTCGGCGCCCAGGGCGGTCACGACCTTCGGCAGGTCGGCCTCTTCGCGGACGGTGATCGTGCTGCCGGTCATGTCGACCTGCACGCCCGCGGGCCCGGCCGGAAGACGTGCGCCGGAGAACGCCGACGAGCCACCCAGCACCTGGGTCGGATCCCCGCCGCCCGCCCCGGCCACCATCCGGCCACCCTTGCCGCCGGTGAGCGCCTGCTCGGCATGCCCGACGAGGCTGCCCGCGGCCGACGACATGGCGTCGAGGACGCTGCCGGATCCGGCCTGGATGCCGACGACCAGGCCGGCCATGGTGTCCATGCCGATCTCGGCGAACACCTGGCTGGGCGACTTGATCTTCAGCTCTTTCTTGATCGCCTTCACGAGGGCCTTGACGATCTTCTCCATCATCCCGTCGAGCTCTTTCAAGCCCTCCTGGAGCCCGCGGAGGTACCCGTCGCCCGCCTTCTTGCCGGTGTCGAACATCGCGTCGGCGCCGGCCTTGCCCAGTTGCTTCGACATGTTGTCGATCTGCTTCTGGGCTTTGTTGATCGCCTTGATCTCGGAGCCGTCTTGGCCGACGAGCATCTCGGCGAGGCTGCCGCCCTGCTCCACGCCAGCGTTGATGATCTGCTGGAGGGTGGTCTTATTCAGGCCTTTCCGCGCCAGCTCCTGGATATTGCGGGCGAAATCCTTGATCTGCTGGGCGCGATTCTTGAGGCTGCCGGAGAAGTCTCCGGTCTCCATCTCCTCCTTGGTCAGCCCGGTGATGCTGGCCCAGGACTTGGCGTCACCGGCGATCTTCTTCGCGGCCTCGTTGGCGTCGGCGATCCTCTGGACGATCTCCTGACGCTTGAGCGCGAGCCCCTCCAGCTCCAAGTTGCCGCCGCGCACGAAGTGCAGCAGCCAGTCCTGGACGTCAGGCTTGTTCTTGAAGGCGTCCTTCACCTGGGCTATCAGGCCGTCGATGACCTGCTTGACGTCGGCGTCCTTCGCCCGCAGGCCCTTGAGGAGCCCTTCGACGGTCAGCTTGCCGATCTCGTGCATCGCGGTCGATGGGTGCCCGCCGCCGCCCGGTCCGTTCCCGGTACCGGTGGCCTTCTTCGCCGAGGTGATGACCTCTTTGACGGTGTTGTAGGTGGTGTCGAGGAGTTCCTTGCCCTTGTTGAGCAGGCCGTTGATGAACCCGTCGATCGTCCACTCGCCGATTTCTTCGGTCGCCTTGGACGGGGAGTGGCTGTCGACGGCGGCCTTGAAGGCTCCGAGGATGTTCGCGCCGAGGCTCTTGACGGCGTTGACTGGCTCCAGCGCCTTGGCCTTGATTCCGGCCACGAGGCCGTTGATCAGGTCTTTTCCGGCCTGGACGAGGAGCTTGCCGAGGTCGCCTAGACCGGTTTTGATCTTGGTCGGGATGTCCTTGACGAAGGTAACAAGATCATTAATCTTGGTGGAGACGGTCTTCTTGATTCCCTCCCACGAGTCAGCCGCCCGGGACTTGATGTCCTCCCACGACTGGCCGAAGAGCTCGGACACCTTCTCGCCGTAGCCATCGATCGTGTCCTCGAAGTAGCGCCAGATCGAGTCCCAGATCTTGGACAGCCCGGCCTTGATCTCCTCGAAGTCGCCGGTCAGCAGGCCCTTGAACAGCTTGAACAGGCCGGAGAAGGTGCCCCAGAAGGCGTTCCAGACGTTCAGGAAGTTGTCGACAACCCACCCGAGTCCAGTGAGGATCTCGTCGCCCCACTCGTCCCAGAACTCCTTGATGCTGGTCAGGACGTCCGTGACCACGGTCGAGACGGAGTCGAACCCCTCCTGGAACTTCTCCTTCCACTCGCCGAGCGTCTCGCCGTTCGCGGCGACCCATTCCTTGACGTCAGCGACGATCCCGTCCCAGATGCCGCCCAAGTCAGCAGCCCAGCCGCGGACCTCCTCGGCCACGCCCGACAGCTCGAAGCCCCGGGACATGACCGTCCCGAACTCCTCCAGCTTCGGCAGCACGCTCCCGCCGAGAAACTCGACGACGTTCTGCTCGATGCCGCGCTTCCACGCTTCGAGCTTCACCGTGGCCGTGTCGTTCAGGGTGTCGCCGGCCTCCTTGGCCGCCCCCTTCACCTTGCCGAGCGCCTCGGCCGCCGAGGCAGGGTCAAGCGCCAGCAGCGCGTCCTGAAGATCCTCGGCCTTGGTGCCGAAGAGCCCGACCGCCACCGCATCCTGCTCGACCGGGTCCTTCATCTCCCGGATGCGCATCAGGACGTCCCCGAGCGCGGCCTTGGCCGCCGGACCGCCCTTGGCGAAGACCTGGAACATGGTGTCGGCGTCGTAGCCGAGCGTCTTGAACGCCGCGGCGCTGGTGTCGGAGCCGTCCTTGGCCCGGATCGCGAATTCCTTGATCGCGTCCGCGATCGTGTCCGCGTCCCGAGCACCAGCCTTGAGCCCCTGCGAGATCAACCCCAGCGCGTCCGCGCCGGACAAGCCCAGCTCACGGAACTGGGTGGAGTACTCGTTGAAGGTGTCGAGCAGGTCCTCGCTCTTGTTCGCGCCCTCCTGAGCCCCGCGAACGAGCAGGTCGAACGCGTACTCAGCGTCCGGGGCGAGCCGGTTGCGCAGCATCTGCGCGACCGCCCGAGTCACCCCGGTCACGTTCTCGTCGAGGATCTTGGCGGTGTCCATGGCCCGCGCGCCCATCGCGCCGAGGCTCTCCTCGGAGGCGCCCTGCATCCCGTCGAGCTGCTGCACCACCGACTTCAGGGCCTCGGTGACGTCGCCCATGCTCTCGCCGTAGGCGTCGGCGTAGAGCTTCCCGGCGACCTTGCCGAGCTTCTCCGACTCGGCCTTCGTAGTGCCGAGCTGGGCGAAGAGCTTCTGCTTGGCCGACTCGGCGTCGAGCGCGCCCTCCAGGCCCTGCATCAGCTTCGCGCCGATGGCCGCGCCGGCCGCGAGCGCCAGGCCCAGCGCGCCCGCCTTCAGCCCACCGATCAGGTTCGCGCCGATCCCGGCCATCCGGCCGCCACCGCCCGCCCCACCGCCGCCGTCCTCGACTCCGTCGCCGAACTCGCGCCCGGCCTCCCGGCCGGAGTCGCGGGCGACCTGGTCGGCTTCGGCGAGCCCGTCCTCCAGGCCGTCGACGAGCTCCTCGCCGGCGCGGCGGCCAGCCTGCCGGGCGTCGTCGTCGAGCCGGTCGAACGCTTCGTCGATCTCGCGCTCAAGGTCGGAGGCGAAGGCGTCGGCCTCGGCGAGCATCTCGTCGAAGCTGGCGTCGAGCTCGCGTTCCAGTTGGTCGAGGTCGGCGATGGCGGCGGCCGGGTCGAGGCCGTCGCGGATCGACTGCTCGATCTCCGATAGGGAGCGGGTGACCGAGGACTCCATGCTGGCCATGGAGCTGCTGGTCTCGGTTTGCATGGTGCGTAGCCCGGCCGCGATGTCGCGGGTGCCGGTCTGGAAATCCCGGCGGTCGATCTGGGCGTAGGCGACGAGCTCGCCGACGGTGAGCGTGGCCACGAGGATCACCTCCTCGCGGGGTCAGTCGTCGAACGATGCCTGCTCTGGTGGCCTGGCTGGCCCGTGCTCGTCTTCGCGGGCGCGCAGCACGCGGAAGAGCCGGGTGGAGGGCTCGGAGAGGAGGCCCAGGATGCGGAGCCTCAGCCAGTGCCCGGTGCGCTCCTTCAGGAGCCCCGGTCGGCCGATGTCGATCTTGTAGGTCTGGTGGAGGTCTACTTCGACGAGCGCCCACCGCCCGAAGATGAGCTCCCACGTGATCCCTGAGTCCTGCGGTTCGGGGTTGTACCACTCCCTGAGGCCCGTCTCGGGGTCGACGGGCCCTCCTCCTGGGTCTCCGTCTGGTCGTCCGTCTCCGACGTCGACAGTCGTTTTGGGACGCCGCCCTCCCACACCTGGAGTGCGCGCTCCTCGCCGTGCATGTGCCACTGCATCGCGGTCGCGCCGCACCGGCGGATCTGCACCCAGGCGGCGCCGTCGGCCGCGAGCTCGTCGTAGATCTCGTCACCGAGTGCCTTGCGGAAGATGACCTCTTCGTCGACAGGCTCGTCGTCCTCTCCGAGGGCGCGCATGCCGGATGCGAAGCGTGCCCAGGTGTCGGCGTCCAGAGGCTGAATGACGTACGTCTTGGTTCTGCCGTTGGGGAGGGGGACGGGCAGGTCGAGGGTCTCGCCGAGGCTGGCGGCCATCTCGGGGAACTTGGGCATGAGGGTGCGCTCCTTCTGCTGTTAGGCGGCGGGGTTGGTGATGGCGGTGCGCTTGCCCTTGCCGCCGAACACGACGTTGAAGGGCTCCAGGGCGGTCACGGAGCCGCCGCCACCGCCGTACTGGACGTTGACGCGGCCCTGCCACGCGTCCGGGGCGCCGTCGCGGCGGTAGTACCGGATCTCGATGTCGGAGCCGACGCCGACCGCGTTGCCCGCCTCCAGGACGTACTGCTGGCCAGGGTCGGGGATGAACGACGCCTCGTTGTCGGCGTCGCGCTTGCGCTTGCCCTCGGTCTCCAGCTTCCACTTGCGCTGGGTGACCTCGTCGCTACCCCAGCCCTCGTTGTCGTAGTCGGAGTCGTCCTCCATCGTGGTGTCGATGGTCTCCTTGAAGGACGACATGCCCTTGAGCGGGGTCCACACAGGAACCGCGGTGGTCCCGGTGTTGACGTCCAGCGCCCAGGCGCTGGCCAGGAGTGAACGGGTTGCCATGGGGTGATCTCCCTATCCGGGGCGGTTGCTGCTGGGTTGGTGGATGAGCAGGTGGTAGGAGTCGGCGCGCTCCCAGCGGTGCAAGCTGTCGACGCCCATCGCGGCCTGCATGCGGCGTGTGCAGAGCAGCACGCCGTCGGCTGGCGCTTCGAGGCCCTGGAGCACGTCGAACACGTGGTCGGCGATGTCGTTGACGCTGCCGGGGTCCTCGCGGGCGCCGCGCATGCGCACCTGAAGGCCGAGGGTGCCGTCGGTGTTGACGGGGTCGTCTGCGAGCTGGTCGACGCCGTAGGTGGCCAACGCCAGGGCGCGGTCTGGGGCGGAGGGCAGCGCCCAGTGGACGATGGCGATCTCGGCCGCGCCGTACGGCGAGCCGTCCGGATGCCACACGCCGACGCCGGCCGCGGCGAGCCGTACCGAGAAGGCGGCGAGGAGGTCGGTGGTCCAGCTCATCCCATCGCCCGCCGCATCTCGGCCGCGATGATCTCCAGCATGGCGCCGCGCTCTTCGTCGGCCGGGTCCTCCAGGTACTTCGCCTTCCTGCCTTCGTCGTGCTTGAGCGTCAAATCCTCGTGCTGGATGATCGCGTACGGCGTGTCGTAGGACACCGCGCCGACCAGCTCGCCCTCGTCGACGACGACGGTGCCGGAGCGTTCGAGGGTGCCCTCCTCGTGGGGGACCTGCTCGCGGCTCTTCTGGAGCAGGTGCTCCAGCGCTTTCTTGAGGCCCTTCGCCGCGGCGTCGTGGACGGCCTGGTCGAGGTCGCCGATGTTGAGAGTCAAGTCGGACTTCTGCGGCATCGGCGGCCTCCTACTGCAGGGCGACCTCACGGTGTGAGGGGACGGGAAGGTGCACGCCGTCGACCTCGGCCGAGGTGATGGCGTGGGTGATGGAGCCGTCGGGGAGCGTCACGCGGGACTCAGCCGGGCAGGCGTCGGCGAGCTGCATGCGCAGCGTCGTCTCCGAGATGACCTCCGAGCCCGCGGAGTCGCGGACGAGCCGCCGCTTGGCCTCGACCAGCGCGCGGACGGTGACGGCCGGGCCGTACACCGCGCCGTACGGCCCGGCCCCCGCGTACGGCTCGACGATCACGTCCTTGCCCGCCTTGCGGAGCAGCCAGCCGGGGATCGCGCGCATCAGTAGCCCGTCCACGGCTCGTGCCCCTGCAGCCCGGCGCCGTCGAGGATCTCGACCGCCTCCGGTGCTCGGCGAGGGTCGCCGCGGGTCAGGTCGGAACCGCCCGCGCCCTTGGTGAACGAGATCGAGCCGGCGGCCACGCTGGTGTACTCGTCGCCAGCGCCCAGGCCGTCGTCGCCGTTCTCCTCCCACCACTCGACCAAGGCGCAGCACGCGTCACGCATGGCGGTGATGTGCGACTGCTCGGTGGGCAGGCCGTTGTCGTCGATGGGGTAGATCGCGGTCTTGAGGAGGACGTTGTTCATGTAGCGGGTGGCCCGGGCGAGCTTGCGGGCGGCGCTGGCGGGGACCGGGTCGGGGTCGAGCCAGGCCTCCAGCTCGTCGACGGTCGCGTAGGCCATGGCCACCACCTCCTGGGTTGTGTCGCGGGCGGGCGCGCACCCTCATAGCCCCCACCCGCCCGCGAGCTGTGGACCCCTACTTGGGGGTGATCTCGACGACCTCGTAGGTCACCGTGGTGATAGCCGAGAAGTCGAGGTGGACCGAGCCGTCCTCCTGGGCGTAAGCGCCGCCCCACGGGCCGAACCACTTCGTCGCCCCAGCGGCCAGAGGGATCACGCGGTCGGCCGGGGCGACCCCGTCGACGGCGGCGCTGGGCCCGAACTTCTCGGTCACGTTGATGCTCGCCCCGCTGCCGTTCGTGACCCGGGCAGCGCGCTTGGTGCCGTTCGGGATCGCGAGCCCGTCCACGGGCGCGGCGGCCGGGGTGACGGCGACGCCTGCGGTGGAGGGGATGGTGGGGGCGGTGACGGTGAAGCGTGCCATCTCCTACTCCTCTCCCTCGTCCTCGGCGGCCGTCATGCGGTCGTGGAGGTCGATGAGGTCCTGCTTGGTCATGGCCTCGGCGTCGTCGGGGAGCATGCCGTTGGCGACGGCCCAGCCGACCCATTCGGCCTTGGACGAGCTCTTCGTCAGCCGGGAGGCCGACGATTCGGAGCCGTCGGCCTCGGTGTAGGGGCTGCCGTCGGGGTTGACGCGGCGCAGGTAGCCCTTGGTCACCTGCTGCTGCATCACCTCAGGCAGCGGCAGGTCCATCGGCCAGGGCGCGCCACCGCCCTGGCCGACGAAGTAACCGGTCGTGGTCATCACGTGTTCCTCGGGACCTTGAACGCGGTCACGGTCATGGCCTGTGAGGTCTCGAACACGAGAGACCCGTCGGCCTGGAGGAAGCGGCCGGACTCGAACGGGCCCAGCCACTCGACGGCGCTGGCGGTCAGCGCCTCGACGTAGTCGCCCTGGCCCGCGGCGATCGCGGGCGGGTTGGCGCCCTTGAGCAGCGTGAAGTTACCGCCGGTGCCGCCACACACGACGCGCAGGAGAGTCCGCTCCGGCTCCGACTTGGTGATCTGGCCGCCGTTGCCGGCGCCCGCGGTGACGGCGGTACCGGCCGGGTCGGCCAGGGTGCCGTTGGGGACGAGGTTGCTGTACGGGACAGCGGTGCGAGGCATCGGTCTGCCCTCCTATCAGGCGGTCGGGTCGGCGAGGACGGTCGAAATGCAGTCCGGGCGCAGCAGCTTCGCGCCGTAGACGTGCAGGCCGCGAACTCGGTCGGCGAACCGGACCTCCGAGCGCAGGGCCTCGGTCTTGAGGATCTGCTCGGCGAAGGTGATCGCCTGGGGGACGCCCGCCATGATGACGCGCTGGTCAGCGGTCGGGTTCGGCGTGTTGTTGGACTTGTGCAGCCGGAAGCCGGCGGCGTCGCCGACGTAGCCGTTGCGCAGCGTCTCGGTGGTGCCGCTGGCGCTGGCGTCGGTGAAGCGCGGGTCCTTCTGCATGAGGCCGTGGAACCACGCCGGGATGACGACCCAGCGGCCCTCGGCGGGGACGTCGGCCTCGTCGAGCTTCACGCCCAGGTCCACGAGGGTGTCGTAGGCCTCGCCGGGCGCGTCGATGACGCGGGCGGCGCCGGCGTCGAGCCGGTTGGCCGAGGCGACGCCGGTGTAGAGGGAAGCGACGTAGCGATCGACGACGTCGCGCAGCCCGTAGGAGCTCTCGCTCATCGCCTCGGGTACGACGTTGGCGCGGGCCTGGGCGGCGTCGACGTCGTCGACGGTGATGGCCCAGTACTTCTCCTGGTCGACGACCAAGGTGCGCTGCGCGTCGGTCAGCTCCTCGTAGGAGATGTCGTTGTTGCGCGTGTAGGTGTTGATAGTGGGGCGGGAGATCGAGGTGATCCGCACCGTGTCGCCAGCAGCCCGGATCTCGCCCTCGTAGTTCGTGTTGCACAGGGAGGCGTAGACGTGGGCCCGCTTGAGGCTGGACAGCAGGAGGGCGGACCAGATCTCCGGACGGAACCGGGTGATGGCCATGGGGTCCTCTCTTACATGAGGTGCTTGAGCTTGCCTGCGGCGAACGCCTTCTCGATCTGGTCGGGCGTCATCCGGGCGAGCTGCTCTTCGGTGATGGGCTGGCCTTCGCCGGGGGCGCCGGCGAACTCGCCGCCGGACACGGTGGGCGTCGGGGGCGCGGGCGGGGAGGCCGGGGCGGCGGCCATCCAGGGGTTCGCCGCGAGGATCTCGGTGACCCTCGTGGTGAGCTGGGTGGCGAAGTCGGCCGCGTTGGGGTCCAGCTCGGCCGCGGCCTGCTGGAACGGGATGGAGCTGAGCAGCGCGTGGCCGTTCACCCCGAGGGTCGGGGCGGCGGCGAACGCGTGCTGTGCGACCGTTGCCGTCCGGGCGCTGACCCGGTACTTCGCGGACTCGCCGCGGAGATCCTGGATCTCCTTCTGGGCCCACTGCGGAAGCCGGGAGATGTCCCGGGAGCCGTCGTCGACGGCCTGGGCGGGCGGTGCGGGTACCGGCGGTGCGGGTACGGCAGGCGGCGGCGTCCACTGCGGGGCGGGCGGGGTCGGGGCCTGCGGTGCCGGGTTGACCGGCGGCGTGGGCGCCTGCGGTGCGGGCGCGGGAGCCGGGGCCGGGCTGGGTCCGGCATCGGTGGGCGGGGTGGGCATGGACATGCGGACCCTCCAGGGGACTCGCGGGATGGGACGCTCGGCTCCAGGCCGGGCGGAAACAGGTTTGGACCGCGCCAGGCGGCCCGTTTCGGGCATCCGTCTAAGACGATTCGGACGGATGGTGATCTAAGGGGGCGTACGGTGCGGACCATGCACCCTCAGCAGCCGCGGCAGGCGACGCAGGTCTACACGCAGCAGTACACCCAGGCGCCCGGGCAGGCGCCCACGCAGGTGCAGCCGCCGATGGGGCCGCCGCCGGGGTGGCAGCCAGCTCCGATGCCTCCGCAGCCGCAGGCGAAGCGGGGCATGCCGAAGGGGCTGATCATCGGGCTCATCGTTGCCGGCGTGATCGCCGCGGGCGGGCTCGTGAAGCTCCTCGACCCGAGCGGGCCCGCGACAACGTCGACGGCCAGCTCGGTGCCGCAGCCGGACGATGCCCAGGCGCGTGAGCTACGCGCGGCGCTTGGCGAGATCGACCCGGCGCTCGACCACGAGCGGTCCATCAGCCGGGCCCGGGACACCTGCCAGCAGATCCTCGCCGGTATGGAACGCACGCGCGTAGCCGCTGCAGTCCAGAAGCGGTTCTCAGGTACGGCCACCGTGGGCGCGGCCGATGCAAGGCGGATTGTGGAGCTGATCGAGTCCAGCGCGTGGTGCCGCTAGTCGACGCGCAGCTCGAAGTCCGGCCGGAACAGGCTCGGGTCGAGCACGCCGGCCGCGGGGCGGCCAGCGACGTACGCGTCGCGCATGATCCCCCACACCTGTCCGCTTGCACGTACCCCGGCCGGGCCGGCCGCTCGATCTGGGGAGAACCCGGCCGCCGCCTGGCCGTCGGTCCATACGTGGCCGAGCAGCAGCCCAGCCTGATCGTGAAGCGGCGCCTGCTGCTTCGGGCCCTGCGGGATGCCCGGATAGGTGCCGGAGCCGGACACAGGGCCAGGGGAGAGCCCGGCGTCGGTCCAGCGCACGTCACGTTGTTCTGCCATGGCCGTCTCCTTCCCTATCTGTAGCCCTCGTTGCCGTCGCCCAGCGCGGCCGGCATCCAGCCGTCAGGCTTCTGCCAGTCGTCGGGGACGATCTCCAGCTCCATGAACCAGGCGTCGCGGCCGCGAGTGCGGTCGTACCCCTCATATACAGCGTGTACGACGTAGCGGGAGTTCCTTCGGACTAGGATCTCACGCTCGTCCTCCTCGAAGGCGGAGATCGGCATAACGTTCATCGCGCTGTGCCCCTTGGGGACGCGGATCACGAGGTAGACGTCGCCGCTGAATGCCGCCCGCGCCCCGACGCTGGTGGACATGAAGCCGAGCTCGGGGAAGACCTGGCCGACGAGGCCTTGCATCGTCTCCGGCTTGGTGACGTCCGCGCCGAGGAACTTGGCGAAGGGAGCTCCGACGCCGCGGTGCACGATGATCGACTCCGGTGCTTTGGCCTTCGTGAACGCGCTGTCGAGTGACGCGAGCTGCTTGTCGTAGCGGTCCTGCAGCTCGGGGATGAGGTTGCCGCGGAGTCCGCTGTTGATCAAGCTGCTGGACGCGGTGTACGACTTGAGCGCTTCCAGCTCGTCCTCGGTGAGGTCGGCGGGCATGGGCATCTTGTCGCGCGCCCAGGTGAGGCCGTCGACGTTCGTTCGGTGGCGGAGTGCCTCCTGCATGCCAGGCGCCTGGCGGCGGGCCGCTTCGGCTGCGGCCTCGCGGCGCGCAGCCTCTTCGGCTTCGCGCCGGGCCTGCTCCTCGCGCTCCCGGCGGGCTCGCTCTTCGGCCTCACGCTGCTCGCGCTCGGCCTGCTCACGCGCCGCCTTCCCCTCGGCCAGGCGGCGGGCGGCCTCCTCAGCCTCCAGCCGGGCCCGGTCGTCAGCCGGGGGCGGTGCCGGCCGGGCGGGGCGTGCTGCGGTCGGGCCAGTGTCGGCCGGGCCGAGCGCCAGCTCGTCCTGCACGGGCGGTTCGAGCGAGGTGACGGGGCCGGCCTGGGGGCCGCCGGCGCGCGGGATGTTGCCCGCGCCGATCTGCTCCCGGTACGGCAGCCGCTTGAGCTTGGGGTGGGCGGCGAGGTGGGCGCGCAGGGCGGCCTGGGCGGCGCGGACGCGTGCGCCCGCTTCCTTCTTCGCTTCCGGGGTGAGCGCGCCGACTGCTTGGGTCTTGGCGTCCCTGATCTTGCGCTCCAGGGCGCGCTGCTTCTGGCGGGCCTTGTCGCCTTCGGGGTCCTCGGTGCCCTGCTTGAGGGTGGTGAGCCCCGGCATGTAGGCGGAGATCGAATGGCGACAATTCGGGTGCAGGAGTCCCTTGGCCATCGCCCCGGCGAGGGTGTCGAGCACGTCGACGGTGACCATGACGTCGTCCTTGGTGGCGTGCTGGACCCGCACGTTGCCGGTCGGGCCTGCGTCACGGCGCAGCACCTTCGACTCGAAGGGCCGGCACCGCTTGCACTCCTGGACGTTGTCGGACACGTAGACGAGGTCGATTCCGACGTCGGCGAGGCGGTCCGTCTGGCCCTGCACCATGGCGCGCTGGGCGTTGGTGCGCGCGGTCATCTCGACGTAGCTGCTCAGCTTCCAGCGGCGGCCGGAGCTGTCGGTGAAGTCGACGATGCCCTGGTCCATGAGCCGCTGCCAGGTGGCCTGGCTGGCCTGGCGGCGGGTGAACGCGCCGCTGGCGATGCGGGCGGCCGCACCGGCCTGGACCGCGCGGTAGGCGTCCAGCGGCGCTCGGAGGATGTTGGCGTCGACGCGGCCGACGTCGGCGTGGAGCGCCTGGGCGATGTTCTCGATGAGGCGCGCGTTGGGCATCTGCTGGATGCCCTGGCGGGCCTGCTGACCGATGCCGGACTTGGGAAACCACTTCTCGGGGAGCCCGACGAGCGCGGTGTCGCGGCCGGACCGGTAGGCGTCGGCGATGGCCTGCCGGATCACGCGCGCGCGGGTGGCCTGGAGGCTGGCCAGGATGGCCCGGGTGCTCGCCTGGAGCTTGCGGACGGCGTCGAGCTTGCCCTCCTGGAAGGGGCTGTAGTCGAGGCCTTCACGCAGGCGGGTGGCGATGGTCTTGACCAGGGCTGTCTCGACGTCGCGGTAGAGGTCGGCGACCGAGCTGGCGATCTGGTCGAGGAGGTCCTGGTCGACAGCCACGAGGACCTCCTACGTCTGCGTTTCCGCAGCTCAGGATCAATATCGGGAGATGCCGAAAATGCTCACTCCTCGCGTGCGGGCGGCCCGTTCTGCTCGTCGCCCTCCGGGCCGGGGCCGACCATCTCCTTGGGCAGCGCGAACGGGTCCTCGACCGCCTCGCGGGCCTTCTCGATCCGGTCAACCTCCTCCTGGACGTCGGGGTCGTCCCAGTCCGGGTGGAGTGTCTTCACCTTGATCCACGTCGAGATGGCCTCGGCCTGGTGGAGCAGGTTCAGCGTCTCGGCGAGCGCCTTCGGGTCGGTGGCCACGCCGTCAGGCCATTCGAGCTTGGGCGGCTCGGGGTTGATCTTCTTGCCGAAGTGCGCCACGTCCAGCGCCGCCTGCACGGCCAGGATGTGCCGCACCGCGCGCTGCTGGTACGGGATCTTCTTCCCGCGCGTCGTGAAGCTCCGCTCCTGCCGAGCGACCACCTCGGTCGCGGTCACCGCGACGTCGCCCTCGCCGCCGAACGTCTGCACCGAGTAGCCGGCGCCGCGCACGGCCTGCTCCAGCCAGTCAGCCGCGGTCGCGCGGTGCTCCTCGTGCCGGATCAGGAACTGCTGCGCGCTGATCTCCAGGCCGCCGTCCTCGGACATCGAGCCGATGCCCTCGTACAACTCCCGGTCCAGGTCGAAGCCCGCACCCTGGCCGGGGCCGTTGTTGGTGAGGTACTCGCGGGGAACGATGAGCCTCGCCTTGGCCAGACGGATGTCACGCCGCCACGAGCTGTAGACCTCGTCCAGGCCGTCGAGGAACGGCTCGATGCCCTGCAAGTCGGAGCGGCCGAGGTAGGCCGCGGCTGGCACGTTGCGCCAGATCCGGTTCGGGAGGATGTTCGGCGCGTACGACACGGTCAGCATGTCGATCCCGGTCGGGATCGCGCCGGCGGCGTTGACCACTGCGGCGAGGTGCGCGGTCGCCTGGTGCTCGGTGAGCGGGATCTGGTGGCCGAGCTCGTCTGTGCTGCCCTGGTAGAGGCCGTGATAGATGACGCCGACCTCGTGCCGTTCCAGGTGGCGTAGCACGATGCCGTCCTCATCGCGGAGGACGCGCCAGAAGGTGACCGCGGTGAGAACGCCCCACCGGAATTCCGGGATCGCTGCGTCGGCGTGCACCGCGGCGATCCAGGAGCCTTCGGGGCGGGCCTTCTTGTCCCAGCAGCCGCGGTAGAAGACGCCGGACAGGCCGGCGGCGAGCTCGGCGGACTCCAAGAGGGTGGAGTGGAGGAGGCCGTCTTCGACGATGGCGTCCCAGTAGGCCTGGGTGGGCTTGTCCTCGGACGTAATGTTGATCATCTCGCCGTAGAGCAGGTTGGCCGAGGTGGCGGCGATGTCGGAGGCGAGGGGGACGTGCATCTTCGTCCTGGGCTGGGCGCCGGACGGGCGGGTGCCCCAGAACCAGCGCTCCAGCTTCTTGCCGACGGACGCGCGCCAGCCGCCGCGCTCGGAGGAGAAGAAGCCGGTGGAGTCGCTGGTCTGCTGGCCGCCGTACACCGCGGCGAGTGCGTCGGGGTCGCTGGAGTACCAGGCGCTCCACTCGGCGAGTTTGGGGAGTACGGGGGCGATGGCGGGTGGCGGCCAGGTGCCGCCGCTCGGCAGCGGCATCGGGGGTCTCCTGGTGACGTGCTCGGGGATGTTAGTGAGGCCAGGGTGTACGGTCCGCCGCGTGTATCTCGTTATGTGCAGCCGAGACGGCGAAGCTAGCGGACCTGTGGGTTGGCATGACCTGGACATCGACGGATGCGTCACGGTCGGCGGCCTGAAGTACCGGATCACCGACAAGAAGGTCGAGACGCCTATGGGGGTGGCGCGCATTGCCATCTTGACCGGCAATTAGTCCGGCAGGCTGGGCTCCGTCTGCTCATTGGTGGGCGGGGTCCAGCCGAGCGCGATCAGCGTCTCCCGGGTCTTCTCGGGCACGTCCACGTGGGCCAGGCTGTCGAGGTCGAGGCCCCTCACGATCACGTCGAGCGTGACGGTGGTGAGGCTGTTGATGTCGGTCTCGACCTTGATGCCGCGCACACCCCTGACGGGCTGGCCGTCGATCTCGATGGTGCCACCGCGCATGCCCGGCGGTAGGTCGAGACGGATCTTCTTCGCGGCCATCAGGCGTGCTGCCAGTCGTTGGCGAGGATGTCGGTCTGGGACGCGACCCAGGGCACGAACTCGTCGTCGACGGTCTTCATCATCAGGTACGGCCGGAACTTGCAGACGGTGCCCTCGGGGAGGCCGGTCGCCGCCGCGGTGTTGGCGTTGATCGGGATGCCGTCGGGGTAGCCGTGCTGGAGGACGACGTACATGCCGCGCCCGTTCCAGCCGCGGCGGTTCATCCGGTTGCCGCGCATGAGTTGGTCGAGGGCTTCGGAGAAGTCCATGAGGGTGCTCCAGGGGTTAGGCGGCCAGGAGTTCCGGGCCGACGATCTCGTGTCGCCACTGCTGGCGGGTGGAATGGACCGCGTACCGGGCGGCATCCAGGCTGTGGTCCTCGGCCTTGATCGGGACGTCCTCGCCCTTTTCGGCGTAGTCGGGGTCCCACGAGTAGCCGGGGAACTCCTCGATCAGGCCGGTGCACGAGCGGTGCACGAGCAGCCGGCGCGTGGCCAGCAGGCTGGACACGTTGCGGATGCCGTCGTACACCGTGTTCGAGGCGAGGCGGCTGGCCAGCCCGTCGTGCTGTAGCTGCACGCGGAACGACAGCGCCGAGGGGTCGATGACGACGGCTTCCGGGACGACGCCGCGCAGCTCGGTGCCGGGCACGGGGACGTCGGCGAGCCAGGCGCGCAGGCGTTCGGAGTACTCGACGTCGGTGAGCTGCCGGTGGGCCTTCTTCGACTCGTACCGGAACTCCCGGGTGAGGTAGAGCTTGCGGTCGATGCCGAGGCCCAGGAGCAGCCCGGCGAAGGGGTTGCTGGTGCCGTAGTCGATCCCCAGGGACAGCCAGCGGGTGATGGTGGGGACGGTGTCGACGACGTGGACGTCGGGGTCGAAGCTGTCGTAGACGGCGCCTTCAGCCTGCACCCAGAGCCCGAGGACGGACCTCTTGTAGAAGAGGCCGGTGTACGTCGACGTGATCGTGTCGATGTACGTCTGGTCGAGGTGGATGTTGTCGGCCAGCTTGAAGTGCCAGGCGCGCAGGCCCGTCTGTGCGGGGCGGAGCAGGTACTCCTTGCGGAGCCAGTGCCCGGGGTTGTCCGGGTTCGTGGTGGCGAAGATCTTCGCGCCGGGGACGGAGCAGCGGGCGACGAGCTGGTCGAAGAAGTCGCGCGGCAGCGTGGACGCCTCGTCGACGTACGCGCCCGCGCAGGTCAGGCCTCGGATCTTGGGTTCGGCCTTCGCGTCGTTCGCGCCGATGATGTGGACCGTGCGCCCGAGGATCGTCGCGGTGGCCGCGCCGTTGGTGTAGTGCACCTGGGAGGCGAGGGTGCCGAAGATCTCCGGGTTCTGGAGCGGTGCGAACACGTTGCGGGCGATGCTGTCGCGGGTGCGGCCGACGACGATCAGTTCGCCGGTGGTGGGGGCCTCGGAGACATAGATCAGCCAGCGGATCAGCGAGGCGATCGTCTTCCCGGACCGGACCGAGCCGTGCCACAGGTTGATGCGGGCCTGCGCCTCGACGATGCTCCTGATCTGCTTGGCGCTGACGAGCTGAAGGACCTGGTCAAGACTCATCGTCTGGTGGGAGCTGGTCGTAGGCGGCCTTGAGGCCGGCGGCGAGCGCGCCGAGCATGCCGCGGCCGTCTTCGGCGCCGCCGTGGTCGATGTCGATGAGCTTGGCGTGCTTGTCGACGGCGACGGCGACGGCTCCGAGGATGTCGCGCTTGTCCCGGAAGGGGGGCTCGTCCACCTCGGCGGAGTTGTAGGAGTTGTCCCGGCCGCCGAAGGAGTGCAGGGTGCAGGGCTCCCAGAGTTGCTTGCGGAGTCGTTCGGCGTCGCCGAGGAGGTCGAGGGCGAGCTGGGCGCGGCGGGCCTTGGCGTCGTCGACGCGGGCGGCGGTCGCGGCGCGGGTCTGGGCGCGGTCGAAGCTCAGGCCCATGGCCTTGGCGTGGTGGCTGATGGTGGAGCGGTCGCGGCCGAGCTCCCGGGCGATGGCGTTGCAGCCGTGGCCGGCGGCGTGGAGGTCGCGGATCTGCTGGCGCTCGGCGTCGCTCAGGGGCTGGGCGGGGGGCATGGTCACCCCCTGGACGTGCGAAAGCCCCGCTCGTGGCGGGGCTCGATTGCGGCTGGTGGTCGGTCAGATCATGGTGACCACCTCCGTGTTCCGGGCATGCCGGAAGCGGTTCGATGATGCATCATGGCGGATCTTCGTGTCAATTCACCTGCTCTGACCTGCGACGATACGGCTCGCGCGGGGTTATCCACAGGGCTGATGATCATGCTCGGCCGCTTGCCCCACGAGGCTCCTCGCCCACCTGACGTTCCGTCGGACCGCGCTTGGCCAGCCGCTTCGCCCCCCTCTCCGTGAGGAGACCCGAGACCAGTTCGTCCGGCACCACGCCAACCCGCCGGCGCGCGACCGCCCGACGCATCCGCGTCACCTGCTGCGCGCTCTGCCGGGGCAGGTAGCGGGCCAGCCGGTCCCACTGCGTGATGGGCCAGCACGGCTGCCCGCTCCACCACGTGCCGACGACGCGCTGGGGTGGTTCGCACTGGCCGGTGCACATGATGGCGATCTGGTCGCCGGGCATCTCGACCACGAGCCAGGTGTGCTGGCCGCCTTCGGGGTGTTCCGCGGTGCGGCCTGAGCACCAGGGGCAGACGGCTCGGACGGTCTGGCCCGTGTAGGCCATGCCGAGGGTGCGGGCCACGGTCTCGTACATGCGCCAGAGCGTCTGGTGTGCGTGCCCGGCCCACTCGCCAGGCTCGCCCAGGTCCTCGTGCTCGGCGACCAGGCAGGCGCGGACGAAGTCGAGGTAGGGCCGGATGTCGAGGCTGCCGTACCCGGGGGAGGGCGGCTTGGGCAGGAGCTCGTCGTCGGCCAGGCGGCCGGCGAGGTCGTCGGCGTCGACGAGGAGGTCGAACGCTGTCTGGAGGATGGTGACGTCGAGCGGCGATGGGGTTTCGCCGGGCGCGAGGTCGGTGCGGAGGATGCGTTCCAGTCGTGCCTCGGCGTCGCGTACGGCTCTCGCTTCGGCTCCGATCTCGCTCTGTCTCCAGGGCCGGCGGGTGGCCATGGGGAGGCGGGCGTCGAGGAGGTCGGGCCAGTACTCCGAGATCCATTCGAGGGTCTCGATCGTCGGGTGGGTGGTCACGCGTTCCCCCGGGATGGTGGTCAGACGGTGGTGAGGTCGAACAGCGGGATGAGCTCGTACGAGGGCGGCGGCGGCGGGGCAGCGGGCGCGTGGCAGTCGCAGGGGCAGGTCCAGCGGCACATGCGGTTGGCGAGCCAGATGCTCGCCCACGCATCCGGGGCCGGCGGCACCAGGCCGGGTGGAGTGCGCCATGGCATGGCGTGCTGGTAGTCGAAGGGGAAGCGGGCGTGGTGGCCGCGCCGGTCGAGGATCACGCCTTCGGTGGAGGGGTGCACGGCGCGGTGGTGGCACGTGCCGTGCTGACTCGCCGCGCAGTGTCGGCTGAGCCCGAACTGGCAGGCGCACAGGGCGAGTTGGGGGTCTGCTCGGTATTCGGAGCGCAGGTGGCTGGTCCAGGCGTGCTCGCGGACCCAGGCGGCCTGGGCGGGGGTCATCATGGGCTGCTCCTGGTCAGTGGACGCGGTAGCGGGTCTTGCCGCACCAGGCGCACCGCTGGAGGTGGATGAGGCCGAAGGTCTCGGTGGTGATCCAGCGGTGCCGGTGGAACTTCATCGGCGCCGTCTGCGGTAGGCGCGCTTGATGCGGCGGGCGGCGGGGTGGGTGCGGTTGTGGAAGAGGCGGTAGCCGTACCAGGTCCAGGTGGTGCGGGTGGTCAGCGTGATGGTGAAGCTGCCGTTCGCGGTCCAGCCGTCGACGGCGTCCTCGAAGTCGGGCTCGTCGGGGGTGAGGGTGAGCCCGGGCATGTCGATGGTGCCGAGGTGCGCCCAGGTGGGGGCGTTAAGGTCGGTGTCGGGGGCGGCAATCCAGAGGTCAGCCATGGTTGGGCTCCGCGTCGAGGGCCTGGATGGTGGGGCACGGCCAGGGGGTCTGGTAGTCGGGGTAGTCGTTCTCGGAGCAGTGCCAGCAGTAGGGGCCGTAGTCCTTCTGGGCGTGGAGGGCGCGGACGCGGGCGATGGCGGCCTCGCCCTGCTCGGCACGGGCCAGCAGGGCGACGTGCTCGGTGGCCTGGACGACGGCCAGGCCCTCGGCGCGTAGGCCTTTGAGGGCGTGCTCGGCGTAGCCGTAGAAGCCGGCGTCGGGCGGGGTGGTGGCGAGGGCTTCGGCGACGGCCTGAACGGCGTCCTCGTGGATGTCAGCCACGGCCGCCTCCTCGGCTGATCCGGATGGCCCGTGCGGACGCCGACTCGCCGAGGGAGTAGCGAACGCCGCCGGCGGTGCGCTCGATCACCACAGCCACGTCCCCGGTCTTGGTGGCGTATCCGGCCTCTCCGAGGGTCTCGAAGGACACGTCGATGGTGGCGCCGCTCTGGAGCAGTAGCGCGGTGAGGGCGGTCTTCATCTCCTCGTAGGTGCCGAGCTCAGCCATGGTCGATCACCGCGTCCTTGAGGTAGGCGTCCTGCTCGCGCGCGGCGGCAGGGGCCAACGTTGGCTGGGTGGTGGTCATGTCTGGGGCTCCTTGATGTTGAGGAGGTAGGGCCGGCCGCAGGGTGCGGTGCGCCAGGGGTGGTCTTGGGGTGCGTGTCGGTGAGGGTTGTGGCAGTGGGGGCAGTCGCGGACGAGGAGGTGCATGTCGGCGGTGGTGGGGCTGAAGACGATCTCGGCGTCGGTGCGGGTGCGGGTGATGCAGATTTCGACGGGGGTTCTGGTGGTGGGCCTGGAGCAGACGGTGGCGCAGCCGGTCTCGCATGTGCCGAGGTCTTCGGGTCGTCCGCAGACCAGGCAGATGGTCATGCAGTGGGTGGTGGGCGGCTTGGGGAGTCCGAGGGTGTGGTTGCGGGGTCGCGAGGCGGGCTTGGGTGGTGTGGGAGAGGTGGGGGTGGGGTTGTCGTCCCAGAGGGTGGGCTGCTCCAGGAGGGCGGTTTGGGGGCTCATGGGAGGGCCTCGCGGGGGGTGTTCGGGGACGGGCTGTCCCCCTGTCCCCTCCTATAAAGGGAGGGGACAGGGGACAGGTCTGCCTGGGGACGGTGGGGGACTGCGGTGGGGACAGGCCTGAGGTGCGTTTTTGTGGTTTCGGGGGACAGGTGGGGACAGGTGTGGGGACAGCCGGGGAGGCGAGTGTGACGGGGACAGACAAAACGCCCATTAGTGGTCATTCGGTCAGGGCTCCTTGGGCGGGTTTCTGGGCCGCCTTGAGCGCCGCCACGACCTCCGAAATCGCGGCGTTCTTCCCCGGCAGCGGCACCTTGCGCTGAGCCGCCCACGCCTTCAGCGCGTCACGTCCGAGCCCGGCCGGGACGCCACGCATCAGCAGCTCGTCGACGAACGTCTGGACCTTCTGCCGGTGCGCGTCGGCGATGCTGCCGTCGGTCAGCTCGTGCCGGGTACGGCCGGGCAGCCACGCGCCGGCGGTCCGGTCACGCTCACCGCGGCGCGTGAGGTGGACGACGTCCTCACCCAGGCCGGTCCGGGTGTGGGTGCGGGTCAGCCGGAGGCGGGTGGTGATGGCCTCGATGGTGTCGGTGTAGGAGCGGGTCTCGTCGTAGGCGACGAGTTCCCACACGTGGTCGACGTCCTGGGTCTTCGCGCTGGAGCCGCGGCTGCCCTTCTCGGCGTCCTTGCCGAAGTGGTCGAGCCTGAGACTCGCGACGCCGCGGGCCTTGAGCGGCTCGTGGATGCGCCGGTACAGCTCCAGCCAGGTGTCGGAGTCGTTCTCCTTGCCTGAGATGAAGCGGCTGACGGTGTCGAGGATGACGACGTCCGGCTTGGCCTGGTCGATGAGGGCGAGCATCTCCTTGGCGGCCTGCTCGCTGGCGTTGAGGGCGCCGGTGAAGCGGGGGAAGAGCCGGTAGTCCAGGCGGTCGCCGAGGATCTGGAGGTCGTCGTGGGTGGCGCCGAGGGCGATGAGGCGGGTGGTGATGTCTCGGAGGGTGTTCTCGCGGTCGAAGTACAGGACGCGGACGGGGTCGCGGGGCTGGTCGCCGAACGCGGGCCGGCCGGTGATCGCCCGCCAGATCCAGTCCAGGGTGAACAGGCTCTTGCCGACCTTGCCGTCGCCCACCAAGGCGGCCTGCTGGCCGCGCTCCAGGAGCCGGCCGGGCAGCCAGTCGATCGCGGTGAAGTCGGTGGTGAACGCGGCGGTCCAGTCGACGCGAGGGAAGCGGTCGTCGGTGGGGCGGCCAGTGGCGAGTTCGGTGGCGGCCTTGTCGAGGAGGTCGCGGGTCTCGGCGAGGATGCCATCGATGTCGTCCACGTCGTCGTGGGCGAGGCGTTGGGCGGCGCGGGCGACGGATTCCTGGGCAGCGCGGTGGCGGGCCTTGCGGGCGACGGTGTGGGCGTGGTGGGTGAAGTCGAGGTTGGGGACGATTCCGCCGACCTGGTGAAGCTCGAAGATGTACTCGCGGTTGCCCACGCGGGGCAGGTCGCCGGCGCGGGCGAGGTGGTTGGCCAGTGCGATGGGGTCTGTGGGTGACCAGTCTTCGGCGAGGTCGAGGAGCGCCCGGTAGATGATCTGGTGAGCTGGCCGGTAGAAGAGCGCCGGGTCGGGGAGGGTAGCGCGCGCTTCCCGGACAACGGCGGGGTCGTCCATGCACTTGCCGAGGACCGCCTTCTCCGCGTCGAGATCGTGCGGCGGTTCGGTGATGGTCACGTGCGCTCCGGGTGGTTCAGAAGAGGTGTCGGGGCCGGGGTCGCTGGCGGGCTACGGCGGGGCCTCGCGGGCGTGGCGTTCGAGGTGGGGCAGGTCCTCGGCGGGGATGTCGGGGATGGTCCGGCCGGTGGTGCGTGCGCGTTGCCGGGTGAGGAAGCGCTGGACGACGTCCTTGGGGACGTCGGGGGCGTGGATGAGGTCCCAGAGGTTGATCACGTAGGTCATGAGCTGCTCCTGAGCCTGCGGTTGCGCTCCTGCTGTTCGGCGACGGTGGCCTTGGCTGCGGCCTGGGCCTGGGGGGATGCGCGCTTCTTGCCGGAGGCGATGTGTCGGGCGTCGATGACCCAGGAGTCGGCCAGGGAGGCGTAGGCGTTGAGGGGCTGGTAGGTGGGGCACTCGCGGCAGTAGCAGCGGCCGACACACGGCGGGTCGACGGGCTCGGGCCGACCGGCCAGCGCGCTGGGCGTGTGCGCGGGGCAGCGCGGGCCCTGGATGTATGGGCGCGCCGGTACGGCGCCGCAGCGGGTTGCTGTGGCGCCGTACCAGTGGGTGCATGGTCCGGTCACGCGGGGACCGGGGCGAGCTCGTACGTCTCGGTGGGGTGGCCGAGGGCGAGCCGTACGAGGGCGGCGGTGCCGGGGCAGCCGTCCCATGTTGAGACGACGACGTGGCCGCCCTGGCGTTCGGTCAGGGTGATGGTGGCGCGTGGCCGCGGGGGGACGGGCCCGGCCGTGCGGCCGGGCCCGATGGTGCTCATGGTCACGGTCACGCGCTCGCCGGGGCGCCGTGCAGAACCTCGATGCCGAGGCCCTCCTCGACCTGCTTGACCACGCTCAGGACCGCGTCGCGCAGCACCGCGGCGGGGTCGCCGAGCAGGTAGGTGACGTACAACTGGCCGCGCTCGACCCGGTAGCGGAACCGGGCCTCGATCCCGTAGACGACGGGGTCCTCCCCCTCGGGGATCGGGAGGTCCAGGCACTGGATGGCGATCTTGAAGGAGGTGGGGACCTTGAGGTTGCCCTTGGCGCCCGCGGTGGCGTCGGTGGTTTCCTCCCAGACGAGGTTGGTGTCGCCGGTGGAGAGCCGGGTCGCCGAGGCGAAGGACACCTTGGTCTTGGCCTGGAAGGTGGAGGCGATCTCCAGCATGTCGGCGGCGGCCGGCTCGCGGATGTCGGCGAGGTGGTCCTCGATGAACTCGGCGAACTCGCGCTGGGTGAGCTGCTTGCGGTCGTTGGCCAGCCAGGCGTTCCACGAGTCGGTGGTGGCCAGGCGGAGGTGCAGGCGGTGGTGGCCCCAGCGGGGGCCGTCCTTGGTGTGGGCGTCGAGGATGGTGGTGATGGTGCGCCGGGTGACGTCGACGTAGGTCTCGCTGTCGTCGTCGGCGTGCTTGGTGTAGTAGGCCGCGTAGCTGGCGACGTTGGTGACGATGGTGTCGCCGGTCTTGCGCTGGGGGGCGGCGAGGCGGCTGGTGTAGGCCGGGCTGGCGAGGTCGACGAGCTCGGGGCCGTGCTCGGTGGGGAAGGCGTAGAGCTTGCCGGGCTCCAGCTCGGTCGCCTGAGCCTGGGCGCGGGCGGCGTGCTGGGCGATCTCGATGACGGCGTCGTTCTCGGTGCGCTCGGTGTGCTCGGTGGTCACTTGGCCACTTCCTTGGGGTCGATGTTGGTGGTGGTCCGGCCGACTTCGCGGAGGCCGGGGATGGTGGTCTGGCGGGGGTCGTCGCGGACGAGGTTGTAGTCCTGGTCGGCGAAGAAGACGGCGGCGGCCGGGGTGGGGCGGGGGGACTTGAGGTTGACGTCGCCGGAGACGGTGAGGGCGTGGTCGCTGCCCTTGAGGGGCTCGATGGTGATGGTGAGGACGACCTGGCCCTTCTTGCCGGTCTCGCGGACGGCCTCGACGCAGTCCTGGAGGGCGTCGGCCGCGTCGTTGGCGACCTGGCCGTTGCGGATGTCGCGGAGGATGTCGGCGAACGGCCGCGTCTGGCCGGGGCCGTTGTTGGTCGGGGTGCTCACAGGAGTCCTTCCAGGTCGGTGGCGGTGGTGATGAGGACGAGGCGCATGCCGAGCGCGCGGGCGATCCGGTCGGCGTCGGCCAGGGTGGTCTTGACGAGCCCGGTCTCGCGGCCGCCGAGCGCGGCCGGGGACATGCCGATGAAGCGGGCGAGGCCGGCCTGTGTGTTGCCGAGGGCGAGGCGACGCGCACGCAGCTCGTGGACGAGCGGGTGCACCCGCCGGCGGCGGGCCATCACGCGACCGCCTGCCGCTGCGTGCGGAGGGCGGCGGCGTACCGCTGCACGGTCCGCTCGGTCACCCCGAGCTCCCAGGCGATCCGGCGCGTGCTGAGCGGCGGCCGGATCGCGGCGAGCTCGGCGTACTGCTCCATGAACCGGCGGGCGGCCGGCCGGGTCGGCCGCCACGTCGAGGGCTGGATGCGGCGGGGGAACCGCTCGATGGTGCCGTGCTCCTGGTGGCGCTCGTAGCAGGCCAGGATCAGGCCGCGCCCCTGGTGGCGGCCGGTCTTACCGCAGCAGGCGCAGGTGATGGTGGGGCGGACGCGGTCCATCAGATGACCACCTGCGGCCAGTCCACCTTGGCCAGCGCGTCACGCTGTGCCTTCGGCAGCTCAACGAGCGGCGACCCGAGGCGGTCGAGCCCGGCGGCGCGCAGCCACCAGGCGTCCACCTGGTTGTCGTCCCGGAGGTCGAGCTCGGCGCGCTTGATGAGCGCGACGCGCATGTCCGGCTTGGTGGCGTTGCCTCGGCCGGTGGCGTACTTCTTCAGCGTCGTCGGGGGTATGGCGACGTACGGCACGCCGAGCGCGGTCAGACGGTAGGCGATGTGCCACCACAGCCCGGCCGCCTCGTGGTGCCCGGCGCCGAGCGCCCGCGAGTAGGCCGGGCCCTCGATCACGATCAGGTCGGCGGCCTGGACGGTGCCGTCGCCGAGGATGTCGTTGGCGATCCAGGAGAAGCGGTCGCAGCCGCGAAGGTCGCCGGAGCGGATGGTGCGGGTGCCGGTGGCGTCGGCCACGCCGGTGGCGGTGAGCGACAGGTCGAGGCCGACCACGACGGGAGTCATCGCTGGCCCGCCCAGTGCTCGACGACCTCACGGGCCTGAACCATCGCCTGGTTGAAGTCGCCCAGAGTCGGGGCCCCGATGAGCCGGTCGAGGACATGCCGGTAGGCGTTGCGCTCGTCCAGAACGTCGTTGAGCACGGGCTGGTCGGCCGGCGCGGTGAGGCCGTGCTCGGCCTCCAGCACGCTGGCCGCGGTCGTCGCCGCGGTGGCCAGCTCGCGCGCCCACACCGGGTCATCGAGCAACAGCTCCTGGGTGGCCGAGAGCGTGAGCGGCACGGCGGGCCGCCCTTCGGCGACGTACTCCAGGGCGCCGGCGTGCGGCTTGCCCAGGAGGGGGTGGCGCGCGGTGCGCACGAGGTGCGTCATGCCAGGGCCTCCGAACGGGTGTAGGGGATGAGGGGCCACTCCTCGCGCCCGTCGAAGGGCGCGCCCTGCCGGGCCCGGTAGGCGCGGTGGCTGCGTGTCTGGTCAGCGTTCGCGGTCACCTGGAGCTCGTGCAGCTCGGTGAGGGAGAGTCCGCCGAGCTCGGCGAACCGGCGGGCGACGTCGGGCTTGAACCCGAACACCTTCATCAGCCAGTCCGCGGGCCGCTGGGCGAGCTGGGCCATCCGCCACGCCACGCGGCCGGCCGCGAGCGCGTCGCCGGTGGCGTCGTGCGCGTCCTCGATCGAGACCGAGTAGCGGGCGCACAGCGCGGTCAGGGTGCGCTTGCCGGGCCGGAACGGGTCGAGGTACTTGTCGAGCACCATGACGTCGATGACTGGGGCGATGGCCCCGTCGAGCCGGTCCGACAGCGTAGGCGCGCCGAGGCGGCGGCATCCGCGGTCGAGCATCGTGAAGTCGAACTGCACCTTCATGCCGACCAGAGGCCAGCCGAGGCCGGCGCTGTCGGCGAGGTTCCCGGCGAGGACGTCGAGAGCTTCGGCAGGGTCGACGCCCTCGGCCGCGCACCGCTCGCGGGTGATGCCGTGCACGGCAGCGGCGCCCTCGGGGATGTCGACGCCGTGGTCGAGAATCCAGGACTTCCGGCTGAGCCCGGCGCGGCCCTTGGACGGGTCGATCCACGCGAGGGACGCCTGCACGATCAGGTCGTTCTCGACGTCGACGCCGGTGGTCTCGGTGTCCCAGGGCGTCATGCGCAGGTTGTCGGTCCAGGCGGTCATCGGTCGCCGCCCGAGCGCTCCTTGCCGATGCGCACGACCATCGCGCCGACCTGCTCGTCGTCGCCGACCTCGTTCGTCACCAGCGCGGCGAGCTGGCCGGTCTGCTTCAGCTCGTGATGGATCTGCCGTAGCCGGTTCGCGCTCGTGCGCGGGTCGGTGATCTCCTCCACGTAGCTGGCCGCTGGCCGTACGCTGGCCTCGCCGCGCTCGATGTACTGCGAGTCGGGGTCCGGGTCACCGGTCGGCACCATCGCGGCGGTCAGGAGCAGCACGCGCAGCGCGACGGACTGCGCCTTGGCGGTGCCCTTGTCGGCCGAGTCGAGCGCCTCGCCCGCCGTCTGGAGCGTGGAGGGCAGCGTGTCCCCGGCCGGGCCGATCACCATCCACGTCACGACCACCGTGCACTCGCGCTGCACCTTGTTGTTGCTGTTCTTGAAGTCGCGGTAGGACGCGTCCACGTGAACGGGCAGCACGAGTACGCCGTGACGGCGCAGCACCGGGGCGAAGGCGTTCACCGTCCGGTCGACGCCGCGGAAGTTGTAGCGCGTGCCCGCGGCGTTGTAGAGCTCGTTCTTGCCGATCTTGCGGATGTCGCCCATGACGCGCGACCAGGCGACATGCACCGGCACCGCCTCGGGGCCGCCCTCGGGCACGTCCAGCTCGATGTCGGGCAGCACCTCCACGCTGGTGGCCGGGGCGGCGGCCGGGGCCGCGGGGGTGGTGTCGTCGGGGCGGGCCAGAGCCGCCGCGCGGTCCTTCAGGGTGGTCACAGGGCCTCCGTCAGCCGGTGGGACTTGGCGATGTCGATGCGCCGCGACACCGTGTCGCTGACGCAGGCGGCGTAGGCGTCGGGGAACTCCTCGGCCAGCCGGGCGAGGTTCACCGAGGCGCGCGAGCTGGCCTTGTAGCCGTAGGCGTATTCGTTGCCGAACGCGCCCATCTCGGCGTCGCCGAGCAGCTCGACCAGGCGGGCCTTGGCGGTGTCCTTCCGCTTCTTGCCGGCCTTCTCCTCCAGGCGGCCGGACTCGTACTCCAGCAACTGCTCGTAGGCGTCGGTGCCGTCGAGGGCGGCCACGCCGTCACGGTTCGGGTTGAGCTGCTCGTACAGCTCGACCAGCCGGTCGGGGTCGCCGGTGGAGTCGGGCACCCGCCCGGCCTTGATGTCGGCCCAGAGCCGGTCGCAGACGGCGACGATGTCGGCGATGAGCGCCTCGTTGCCGTCGCGGCGGATGACGTACTGGCGGTAGTCGTTGCCGCCGATGAGGCAGGCGACGTGGATGTGGTCGTAGCCGGTGACGGCGATCTGCCACAGCACCTGGGCGAGCACGTCGTCGGGGACTTCGCGCCGCCACTTGCCGGCGACGAACGCGTTGCGCGTCTTGACCTCCAGCGCGCACCGCTCGTGCACGTCGGGGGAGAGGGGGCATTCGGTGACGCGCCGGTCGAGGGTGCACATGCGGTGGGGGGCGTCCTGGTGGGCGACGATGCCGACGCGGCGGACGACGGACCGGTTGCGGCGGGCCCACTCGCGGGCGACGGTCTCCTCGTGGAGGTTCCCCCACAGGGCGGGTTCGCCGGCGTCGTCGTCGGTGGGGAGGTCGCCGCGCTTGTCGTAGTAGACGTGCTGGGCGGTCTTGTAGCCGACGCCGAGGGCGTCGGCGACGTCGCTGCTGCCGATGCCGTTGCGGCGGGCGGCGAGCCAGTCGGCGCGGTCGGCGCTGGCGGGCAGGACGAGGTAGGCGGTCGGGGTGATCCGCCGGGGTGCGGTGATGGTCACGAGCGGCTGCTTTCGGTGGCCGTGAGCTCGCCCAGGGGAGGGCCCCCCGCCCAGGTGAAGGCGGGGGTGTCGTGCTCGTCGGGGGTGAAGGCCTCGCACCAGTCGGCGGCGTCGATGGTGTCCGCGGTGTCGCGGTCGTCGAGGCGGGCCTGCCGGGCATGGAGGTGACCCTGCAGGCGTGCGAGGAGGCGGGTCACTGGTCACCGGCCCGGGGGAGGATGCGCATGATCGCGTGCGGGCCCACCGTGATCCCCCAGTTGCCCGACCACGCGGTCCGGGCGCCCGCGCCGAGCACGCCGCGCAGGCTGCCCTTGTACGGCTCGAACCGGTCGATCACGTGGTGCTCGCCGAGGTGCACGAGGACGTCGCCGACGGCCAGGTCCTGGCCGTGGATCGGCTGGCCCCACTCCGGGCGGCCACTCTCCGGCAGCTCAGGCAGGCCGTCCGGCTGCTTGCGGCGGCCACGGCGCGGCGTGGTGCTGGCGTCGTGCTGGAACTGGCCGCCGTACCACGCCCGCTGCGCCTGCGACCGCTCGACCGGCTTGGCCTCGCGCTCGGCGCGCTTGAGCGCGTTGTACTCGCGGACCGCGGCCAGGCAGGCGTCGCAGGACTCGACCTTGCGGTAGCGGTGCTGCTTGTAGCCCTTCATGGTGCCGTGCTCGATCCCGGCGGACTGGCCGATGACGCTCATCGGTCACCGCCCGACAAGCCGAGCGCGTTGCGCCCCTCGTCCGTCAGGCCGAACCGGACGACCGATTCGCGGTCCGGGCCGACCCGGACCGTGGAGCCGTCCTGGCAGCCCCAGCCGCTGTAGTCGGTCCACGCCTCCAGCGAAGCCCACCGGCCATCAGCGAGTTCGAGGACGGCGTACAGCTCCAGCTCGTTGCCGGTGGCGCCCGGCTTCCACGGTTCGCCGTAGTACGAGATCGCGAACGCGTCCACCCTGGCGACGCCGGCCGCCGCGATCGGGGCAGCCTGCACGGCGGGGAAAGAGGCGGTCGCGGTGTCGCGCGCGCTCTCTTCGATGGCCGTCTCCCAGTCGGAGGCGTCGGTGCCCTCCGGGATCCAGGTGTAGGTCTCGTGCTCGCTCATCGGCCACCGCCGAAGCATCCGCCCGACACGAGGTCCAGCTCCATGCCGATCGGCACGACCACGAGCTGCGCGCGGGTACGGCAGCGCACGTCCTGGAAGCACACCGCCAACACGCCCGGCAGCGGCGCGTGCACGCGGTCCACGCGGACCGGGTCGCCGCCGTTCCACTCGGGGGCGGAGACGACGAGCTGCGACTGGAGGTCGAACGCCACCATCAGCGCACCGCCGTCGTGATCGCAGCGTGCGCGCTGCAGGTGCGGCCGGCGCTCTCGCAGTCGACGCACTCGACCGGCTCGGCACGGACCAGCTCGTGCTTGGGCACGTAAGCCTGCACCTCGATGCGGACCCCGGCCCAGATGACCTCAGGGAGACCGAGGTGCAGGCCGTGGTCCGACGTCGACTCGATGATCGATGCCGGGTCGATGCCGAGCGCCTTGGCGAACGCGGCCAGCCCTTCCCGGGACGCCTCCTCGGTCTTGAGGTGGAGGCCGGCGTGCAGGTGATCGGGCCGGTAGGGGACGGCGCGCCAGTGCGCGAGCGGGAGGCTCGGGTCGGTGAGCGCCTGCGCGACGTGGAGCGTGTGCCGGTAGACGAGCAGGTCGGCGTGCTCGTCGCTCAGCGGCTCGGGGGAGTCGAAGCCGTAGTCGGCCAGCGTGGCGTCGGGGTAGACCGCGCGGATGCGGGTGAGCTGCTTGCGGGCCTCTGCGAGCGGCAGCATGTCGGTCGCGCCGAGCAGGCTGTCGCCGTCGCGCAGGAGGATGGCCACGTGCGGCGGCTGGGGTGCGATGATGGTCATGACTCGTGTCCCTTCAAGGACGAGTAGGGGATTGCGGGTCTGCGAGGTCCGGCCCTGCACGGCTGGGCCTCGCCGTGGTGGGTCTTAGGCGGCGCGCTCGGCGCGGCGCGCTTCGGCCTTCGCGGCCTTGGCCCGGCGCATCTTCATCGCGCGGGCCTGCCAGTAGGCGGTCTTCTCGCTCTCGGCCCGCCGCGTCCGCTCGCTGTACGGCAGCACGCCCTGGGGGTCCACCTTGGCCAGCCAGTACTCGATCGAGGCGGGGCTCGCCGCGCGCATCGCCGCGGTGGCGCGCATCCGGTCCTCCTCGCGCGCCCACCGGTAGTTGGCGGCGAGACGGGCGTGCGCGCTGCGCTCCTGCGGGCTCCTCACCGGACACCCGCGGTGAGCTTGGCCTGAGCCTCGGCGTCGGCGGCCTCGGCGCGGGCGTACTCCTCGCTGCTGATGATCGCGGCGAGCGGGACGCGGAGCAGGTCGGCGAAGCGTCGGCAGAAGATCACGGTGGGGCGCTTGCGGCCGGCCATCACGTTGCTGACGTAGGCGTGGCTGAACTTCAGGGCGTGCGCGAGCGTGCCGACCTTCCAGCCGTAGGCCTCGGAGAGTGCCCTGATGGTGGCCCCGATGCGCTCGTACTCGGGGGTGGGGTGCGTCATGCGGGCAACCATAGGGAACCTTGAGGAACGTTGCAAGACGCAAACGGGAAGAGCAGGGCGTTTGCGGCAAGATTGCAGGTCAAAAGCTTGCGTCTTGTTCCCTAAGGTTCCTGAAGGTTACACAGATGTGGCTGGTATGGGTTGTGGACTGTTCCCTACGGTTCCCGCATGATTAGGGGCCATGAGGAGTCGAGGACGGAACATCACGCGCGCCGGGAGGTTCACGGCCACGCGACGAGGCGAACTCGGCCTCACCCAGCAGGAGCTCGCCGACGCTGCCGAAGTCGACGTCAAGACGATCAACAGCCTCGAACGCGGCGCGCGATGGCCCATCGCCAAAAATCGGGCCGCGATCGAGCGGGTGCTCCGGCTCCCGGCCGGCCACCTTGAGCAACTCGCCGAGGAAAGGACGCTGGACTCATCCGCCCCTGCGCGACCAGTCGGCGTCGTTCACGCCCTCCTGCGCCGCTGGTTCGTCGCCGAGCTCGACCGCCGAAACCTGGCGCCAGTCGAACTCGTCGCGCCACTGGACACCCTGCGGTCGATCGCCGACGCCAACAACATGACTCTCGGCGAAGTCCTGGTCGAGGCAGGACTGGTCAGCGCCGACGAGTTGAAGCTCAGACCGGCCGGCCTCGCGCCCGCATCCGAAGACGACCCGATCGAGGAATTCCGCAGAGCCTTCGTAAACATAAGAACGTCCCCGCATCTCTCTCCGGCGCAGCGTAGAGAACTGGAAGGGGAATTCCAGAAGATTCTCGGTGCGACAGAAAAAAATGGCGGGGACGTGTAAACCGATTGCCTCGGTTAGACGACGGTCAGGCGGCCAGGCTCACGTTCGTGGCGGCGGCTGTTGAGCTCCTCCTTGATCGCCTCTTCCATGCGAAGCGCGGCGATCTTCAGGCGTACGTGGCCGAGAAGCCCATGGTCAGGGCGGGCCATCCACATGGCGACGGTAGTCAGCGTGGTGACCAGCGTGATCAGCCAGACCGTCATGTAGATCTGGATGTGCGGCTGGATCACAGTGGCGGCGATGATCGCCGACCATGCCGCCCCCGTGGCGGCCCCCGCGATCCGGCGGGTGGTGCGATTGCTCATTTTTCCCCTTCACGGCCAAACGCAGGTTCGGCGGCCACTGCGCAATTGTCTTCCCGAGGCACTCGCGGCAGTTAGAGAACTGTAAGCCGGTTTTGGTGCTGGCGGAATAGGACGGAAGGCCCTTTCTGGCGCAGCGATAACAATGCTTACCTGTCGGGTTACGCGATCTTACGCAAGGTAACCGTTACGGTGCGTAGTAGGGCCGTTTTCAACCACAGTGCCCCATACGCCCGGCTCGGCCGGTAAGAGAACCCTGTCTCCCCGGACAGTGTCCCAACCTGGGGCTCCTGCGTTAAATCCTGTTCCCCGGCGACAGCTTCGCGTGCGCCGCGTGCGCCCGCCGATCCGCAGCCGACCGGCCGTACTTCATCACCATCGCGAGGGACTTCCACCCGGCGATCCGCATGAGGTCCTGCGCCGAGCCGCCGGCCTCCATCCAGTCATCCGCCATCGTGTGCCGGAACCGGTGCGGGTGCACCCCGGCGACTCCCGCCTCGCGCCCGCGCCGGTAGACCATCTGCCGGATGCCCCAGCTCGTGAAGCGGCCCTTCGGCGACAGCCAGAGCCAGTCGCTCTCGGCGTGCGGGTGCCGGGCGCGTGCGCGGATGTAGCGGTCGAGCGCCTGGGCGGTCTTGGCGCCAATGGGGGCATAGAGGGTGTCGCCGCCCTTGAGCGTGATCCGTAGCAGGCCGTCCTTGAGGAGGACGTCGGCCTGGAGGAGCCCGGCCAGGCCGGAGATGCGCATGCCGGTGTCGATCAGGATGCGGAGGATCGCGGTGTCGCGACGGTCGGCGAAGGACGTCCCGCTGCACGCCTTGAGGAGGGCGCGGAGGTCGTCGTCGGTGAAGACGGGTGTGGGGTTGTCGTGGACGGTCGGCGCGGCGACGTTCTCCATCGGGTGGCCTGTCTTGCGCTCTCCCTCGCGGACGAGCCAGCCGAAGAACGCCTTGATGTTGCGCCAGTGCTTGTGGGCGTTGCCGGGGGAGGTGGCCTTCGTGCGGCACGGGCAGGGGTCGGTCTGGTCGTCGTCTGCCCAGCAGCCGTGGAGGGTGGCGGCGAGGAAGGCGCGGATGTGCTCGGCGGCTACCTCGTCGACGGTGGTGGGCATGTCATGCTGGTCGAGGTAGTCGCAGAAGAGGCGGCCGGTGAGCTGGTAGGACTTGATCGTGCCGGGGCTTCGGTTGGCCGATTTGAGGGCGAGCTCCCAGGAGTCGAGCATGGGTCGTAGCGGGCCCGAAGAGGCCCGGGATCGCTTGGGGGACATGGCGCGGATACTATGCTCTAGGCTTTACGTGCCCACTAGTCTTGGGGCAGGTGTTTCTGTTCCCCTGCACGTCAGGGGGCGGGTCGCGAGGGGCGTTAGCTCAATTGGCAGAGCTGCGGACTTTTAATCCGTAGGTTCCGGGTTCGAGCCCCGGGCGCCCTACCACCTCCACCTGCGGTTTCTTGTGATGCTGTGGCCTCCTCATCTGATCGTGAGTCACGGTGAGCCACGCGTGCGTCACACCTCCACGGTGTGACCCCTGCGTACCCTTCTCGCGGTCCTTCGAGCGGCTCGCAGGACCATCTGTGCCATGGCGCGGGCGCTGTCGTGGTAGAGCTGCGGCAGCACCGACGTGTAGACGTCAGCGGTCAGCACGATGCTGGCATGGCCTAGCAGGCCTTTGACCACTCGCAGGTCGGCGCCTGAGGCCAGGGCCAGTGTGGCTGCGCCGTGTCGGAGGTCGTGTAGCCGAATCGGCGGGAGCCCACTGGCCACGATGAGCTTGTGGAAGTGATAGGACAGGTAGTCCGGGTGAAGGGGGCCGCCATCCGGCTTGCAGAAGATCGGGCCGGTCACGTGCCAACCTGGTCCCAGCCCTCTTCGCTGCAACCGTTCTAGCTCGCGTAGAAGACGGAGCGTCTCGCTATCCAGGGCGATGGTGCGTTGGCTGGCGGTGCTCTTGGGCGGAAGCGCCAGCATTCCTTCCTCGGTCTCCACCAGTTGTCGGCTGATGGTGAGTTCGCGTCGGTCGGCGTCTAGATCTATCTAGCGCAATCCAGCGGCCTCGCCACGACGTAGTCCTCGAAGGGCCACCAGCCACCACAGCACGAAGAGCCGATCGTCACGTACGTAGTTCAGGAAGACGACCAGTTGATCGAGCGTTCACACCGCTACCGGTGGGCGCTCCCCGGTCTCCTGCCAGGCGGCCACGCGGCGGGCTGTCCACACGACAGCATGTGGATGCCGTGGCGACGGCAGCCGCAGTGCGCGTGCTGGGTTGTCCTTGATGAGATCTTCGCGGAAGGCTTCGTTCAGTGCGGCGCGGAGCGTCGAACGGATCCGCTCCAGCGTTGCTGGGCTGACCGGTTTGCCGTAGCGGTTCCGACGACCGGCCAGCTCGGCGAACATCCTGGTGACGTCTCTCCTGGAGAGGGCGGATAGCTCGATGTCACCCAGATGCGGGAGCAGATACAGGCGTACGTGATCCCTGTACGCCTTGAAGGTGCTTGGGCGTAGCCGGTGCTGGATCAACGCCGTCCAGTAGCGCAGCCATTGTGCGACCGTACATCCGTGGGTCATGGGTGCTTCTCGATGCGCGGCTCGAAGAGACTCGCCGGCTTCTCTGGCATCTTCGGCGGTGGCGTAACCGCCACGACGCATCCGTTCCCGCCGTCCCGAGACCGCCGTTGTCTGGATGGCGAAGTACCAGCTTCCGTGTTCAGCGGCTGCGAGTCGCGGGCATTTGGAGCCACGCCGCTTACCCGTTGCCGGGTCCGCGCAACCACAGCGTTTGTAGACTGCACAGGCCTGCTCAGAATTCGACATCTCGCTCCTCCTCCCCTTCAGGAGAGCAACGTGGAGAGAGATAAACAGGGGAACCTACCACTGACCCAAATGGGGGCATCTCGAGCGTAGTCCGATTATCTGCAGTTGATGAGGGCTTCCGTAAGGATCTACCTGACACTACTCGTCGGACATCGCGTGAGACCTTGTTCGTGGAACACCACAAGGCGGGCGAAGGTCGCGCATGACACTCTTGCCCCGATCGCTCATCGGTAGTAGCCGCAATACGGCGAGAGCGTTCGTGAGAGTCAGATAAGCCAGACAAAGAGGCGCCGCCAATCACCATGCCGCACACTGCACGGTTGAGGATCATGTGCGCTCTTGTGTTCCAGAGGTCTTTTTCCTGGCCGGATGGTTTTGCGTAGGCGCTGGGTTTGCAGGCGAGACGGTCAGCAACTCCGTTTCCGGCCTTCTTGATCCAGGTGATAGGTGGTGGCGAGGCTGACGCCGCAGCTGTCGGCAATCTCTTTGTGTCAGAGATGACCCGCCAGTTCCAGAAGCTCTTCGTCCATGGGTATGCGTACGCCAACCCTGCGGCACCAGCATGATCAATTCACCAAAGGAACTACCTCCAGCAAAACAGGCCGTCGGGCGTCGGCTCGCAAGGCTGCGGTGATCGGTTCGCCATTACCAGGACCACCTGATCTGGACGCCGTGACCACCCGGCGGAAGTGCGAAATCCTTAATAGTCGGGCCACTCAGCAGGTGGGTCCCATTAGGCTCATGCGTAACCTTGTGCGCCAAGGCCCACGGATGTAGCGATCAGATGTTGAGGGGATAACGCTGGCAACACAGTTGTTCGAGGACGATCCTGACCCGGGGAAGAAGCATCGGCTCGCGGCCTGGGAGTCCTTCGTCGCGCCGGTCGCCGCCCGATCAGACGCGATCAGTCCTGACCCACAGGTTGATGTGATCTCGGAGGCGGTCTTCAACGTGTTCGCCGCAAGGGACTCTGCTCAGGGGCTGACCAGAGGGGAAATCTGGGCGGCGTGTGCCGGGGTCTGCGATGAGCAGCGGTTCGACCAGCGCTACGAGACCTTCAAAGATCTCGGGATGCTGATTCCCGCGTTTGACAAGAAGAACGAGGGACGTCATCTGCTTCATCCGAACGCGCCCGTCGGGCTGGTCGTGTTCCAGCGGATCGCGTCCGAGGGCGGTATCGACGAGGTTCTGTCGCTCCTGGACCGGACGGGTGCCGCGATCCGGCGCGGTGACGCCACGAGCGACCAGGTCGCATCCGCCCTGTGGAAGGCCCGCGGGATGCTGGGCATCGCTGCGAACTATCTTCTTCTGCTGGTAAGGCGCCGGTCGATCGAAGTGATGGTGGCCGAACGGCACCAGCATCGGCATCCACACCTAATCGAGGACGTAAGAGCTGTGACACTACTCGTCAACGAGCGGTTTCCTCATCTCGATCCGATGGCCTACGAAGTGACCGTCGAGGCGCAGCGGTATCTGGGCGTTCGGACGGACTTTGTGGAGCGTCTCCTCGAGGAGGGTGCCCGCGCGGAGGACTTTGGCCTGCTCCGGCACGAGCAGTATCTGACGGCCGCCAGAGGATCGTCGCTCGAGGCTCTCGCCGAGGCGTTGAGCGGGTTCGTGTTTGACCCGCCCCACCCTCGCCTGAACCCCGAAACGATCGTCAGGGAGCTCGATAGCCTGACGCCGGCTCCCCCTGAGCGGGCCAAACCCGCCAGGCCTTCCACCGCTGTTGAGGGCGATGATCCGTTCGCCGCGATGCAGGAGCGTGAACGGCGGAGGTCTGAGCTCGCGAAGGCGCAGGCCGAGGTCCTGCTCTCCAGGCAGAGCGAGGTCGATCTCACCGTGCTGTTCCTAGAGCGGGGGTGGCCGGGGGCCGCCGGGCTCCTTGTCAGACTGCTCCACGCGTGCGCCACCGACCCAAAATTCGAGATCGTCATGCGGGACGTTCTACGTGTGGATCCCGCCGCCTCCGTCACCTATTTGTCGCAGGTCGTGCTCCGGCTGAGCGAAGAGCTCGATGATCAAGGGGAACCTCGTGGATAGCCGTTCTACCCGGCTGGAACTGGCCCGGCTCCGAGCCGAGGGCGCCGCCCGGATCGATCCGTCGGACATCCCCCGGCTCTCGGCAGGGGCGACCAGGGCGGGTCGTTCGCTCGTGACGACCAGACTCGGAACGGATCAGGTCGCCCTACTCGGTTGGGCTCCGGGGGCTGAGCCTTTCGACGAAGACCCTCGCTCAGGACCATCCCCCTTGCTGGTCAACACCTTCGCGGCCTGCCTGGGAAGCTGCTGGCGGCACAGGGACGCCCATCCGTGGCCGGGGCTGCCCGTGCCGGAGGCCGATGTGATCTCCGCGCTGGCCGAGGCCCGCGGCGAGCGAGAACTCCCCAAGACAGTCGTGGGCAAGGTCCGCAGCGGGATCGCCCTGCTCAGGTCCGCGATGTGGCTTGACCCGACGGTGAAGACGATCCGGCTGGGACCGCGCGTCGCCGCGTGGAGTGAGGCACAGGTCGACGTCCTTCGCGAGGCGTTCGACCGGTTGCCGCGACTCGACGATGAAGAACGAGCGCCACGATGAGCCGGATCGAGCAGCTGAACGACACCGATCAGGCGCTGGTACGCGCTGCCGTCACGGCCCTTGAGGATTCCGAGTCTCCCGTCCGTGAGCACCGACACCGCGCCCTTCAGCTTCCCGAGCTGCGGGACAGCGTTCGGCACTGCCTGGACGAGAAGGGCAGGGTTCTGATCAGAACCGAGCTGGGATACACCTCAGGCTACGCCGACGACGTCAGGGAGGAGCTGGCGGCGGCCGGGGAGGGGATCCTTAGTCCGGCTGAGCGGGCTGTCCTGGTCCTCCTACTGCTGCACAGTGTCGCGATCCCGCGGGCCAAAGGGCGCATCACGGGAAGCGGGTGGGATCACGGGGAGCCCGTGGACCGCGAGCAGATCTTCGACAGCAAGGTCTCCGACACCGACGTTCAGAACGCCCTGCTCGGGCTGGCTGCGCGAGGGTTGGTCCGTACCGTGGGCAGGAACAAGCAGTTGGCCCCTGGACCCCAGCTGGCACGGCTCACGCCTGCCGCATCCGCGCGGCTCTGGGAGGAGCTAGTCCTGCTCGCCGAGCCGGACGGGGTGCTCGCGGACGTGATCCGGCGGCGGCGTTCGGCCGGTACCACCGGGAATTACTGCCCAGGAGGCGTCACGCATGACCAAGACCGGTAGCCGGGGCCTGTTCGGCGGGAGGATGCCGGACGGCTCGCCTACGGGCGGGGTGATCGGCTCCCGGAAGCTGGTGGCGGTGCAGACCTTCGACATCGCGCGCTTGACGACGCATCCCGTCCCGATCGTCCCCGGATGCTTCGTGGCGGTGACCGGGCAAGGCCCCAAGGGCGACTCCAACGGCTCCGGCAAGACCACCTTCCTCAGCGCGGTCTCGCTGCTGCTCGGCGATCCCCAGTGGCGTCTGGACCTGGACGGCAGATACGCAACCGGTCTGCTGTTCCGACCTGGCGCGGCGGGGTTGGACGCCGCAGCCGGCGGTGCCGAACACGGCTATGTCGTCGGAATCTTCGCCCGTGATGACGCTGGTGCAGATGATCCGGTCACCGTGTGGATCCGTGTCTCCAAGCGTCCCGCGTACGTGCTCATGCGCTGGGCGCCGGGCCTGCACGGCGTCTCCGGCGCCACCGATCAGGGACGGCTCGACCAAGCCGACGCCGCGTGGCAGGGCCTGCCGACCAGCAACGAGCGCGGTTCGCGTCAGATGGCCAGCACACTCTTTGGGTCTGCTCCCCGCTGCCTCGCCTATCTCGATACCCCGATCCGTCCCTCGGTCCCGTCCCTACTCTCGCAGCAGATGACCGACATGTCGCCCGAGGCGATCGGGGCCGCCCTGATTGCGCTGACCGGACGCGATCATCTGCTGACCAAGGAGCTCGAACTGCGGCGCGCCCATGCTGATCAGGTCGAGACCCTGGCCGACCGCCAAGCGGAGGACCAACGGCAGCAGCTGGTCGAAAATGTCCAGCTCGAAGGCCTGGAACGCCGGGGACGGGCCCGATCCGACCTCGAGCAGGCCGATCGTTCCTGGGAGCTCTTCCTCGGCAAGGGCCTGCTCGAAAGATCCGAGCAGGACGCGAGCAAGGAGGCGGAACTCCAGATCGCCGACCAGCGGCTTCAGGAGCTGAGGACATCGATCGACGAGCTCCGCGCTGAGCAGATCCGGCTGTCCTCGGTCACCGAACTCCAGCAAGCTCTGGACGAGGCGAGCGCGGCGCGGGACACCGCCGATCAAAAGAAGGAGTCCCTCCGCGATGGCCTCGGCCGCCTCAACGAGAAGCTCGACCAGCACAGGATCCAGCGCAGCGAGCTTATGGTCCTGGCCGCGGGCGCCGACGGCCGATCCGTCAATGAACACGAGTCGCTGACGGCAACGGCGGCACACCAGGAACTCTCCGCACATCTCTCCGTTCAACAAGCCGATCAGTCGGTGCACGTCGCGCGGGACCACCTGGCCGCCGTCGAGAACGGACACGACAGCTCCACGCAAGAGGGCCTCAGGCTCCTGGCTGACGTCGGGGTCTCCGCCGTCTGCCTTGCTGACGTCGTGGAACTCCAGGATGATCACCGTGCCGAGTGGGAGTCCCGGCTCTGGCGTTACCGCAACGCCTTCGTCGTCGGCCCGGACGATCAGGACCGCGCCGAGGCCGAACTCGCCCGGATACCAGGTTCCACGCTCGTCCTCGCCGACGGCCCTCTCCACCTTCCTCCGGCGCAGGCTCCCGCACTGGGGGTCACGAGCTCGGTAGGCCTCACGCGATTCCTCGGTGCTTTGGAATCCCGACAGGAGCATCGTGACGCCCCCGACCGCGTCCACGACGCCCAGCTCTCCGAAACCCTGCTGGGCGGATTCACCGAACCCTTCCTCGGCCGTGCCGCACGCTTGGCCAGAGCACGGGATGCCTTGAACGCGGCTCTCCGAGCGCAAGAGGAATCCGTCGAGGAGTTGAAAGCGAAGAAGAAGGCGCTTGAGCATGCCGAGCGGCTGCTCGAGGCTGCCCGTGCCAAGGTGTCCCTGGCTGATCTACGCAAGGTCATCACCGCCAGCGAGCTGGCCGTCAGCGAAACGCAGAAGAACATCGCCGAAGCGCAGCGGGTCTGGCAGGGTGCCGACGAGCGGTACTCTGCCGCCAAGAGCGCGGTGGACAATCACAAGGCCGAGGTTGAGCGCCTGACCGCGAACATCAAGCACGCGGAGACCGAGCATGGAAGGGTGAAGCGCGACCGCGGGCGGCTCCAGGAGGAACGCGACCGGCTCCGACTCCACGACTGGACCACTGCCTGGGGGAACACTCTGGAGTTTGCGGTCGCTCTCGTGGGAGTCGATGACCGCCGGCCCTCTTCCAGACTGCTCGACCAGACGATCTCGCAGCTAAAGAGTGCCGTCAGCGGCCTGACCCACGAGACGGCGGCGGTCACGCCTGCTCTCGCCGGGATCGCGACCGGCTTCGACGCTCCCGTACATCCGCTTGAGAAAGGTGCGCCGCACCGCTCGGCTTACACGACGGTGACCCAACCGATCCGCGACCTTCTCATGGCAGAGCAGGAGCATGACGAAATCCTCTCCGAGCGGATCCGCCGGAGCCGTGCCGAACGCGCGGAGGCCATTCACAGGACCGAGGAGGAACTCGCGACGAAGCACGATGACCTCACCAAGGTCCAGGACATGGTCGAGACCTCGGTCGAGCGGGCGCTTCGCGACATCAGCGACCGACTCGACCAACTCGACCTCGACCGCGACGGAGGCTATGGCGCCCGTCTGGAGCTGGAGATCGCCCGACCTGCTAGCCCGGCCGAGGGATGGATCTGGCGTGTCACCCCCAGGTGGCGGCGTTCTCCGCTCGGGACGCACGTCTCCTATCGGGAGGTGGCCAACGGCGCCCAGATCAAGGTCTTCGCGATCCATCTGGTCCTGGCCGCACTCCTCGCCGACGACAGTGTCCCCGGGCGTATCCTCGTCCTGGACGAGCTTGGCAACAGTCTCGGCGACGCCAATCGCAAGGACGTCCTCGCGGCGCTCAACCGGGTCGCCGCCCAGCAGAGCGTGACCATCCTCGGTACCTGCCAGGACAGCGTCATCTACGACGCGGCCGACGAGTGTGGTGAGATCCTCTGGTTTTCCCACGCCTCGACGACCGACCCCTACAACCAGCCCACACGCGCATGGGGCTTTGACCCGGACCGAGGACGTGTGGAGCTGACCGCTCAGTGGCTCATGGAAGGACGGACTAGCTGACAGGTATCTAACGCAGTGCCGCGAGCAGCGCAGACACCCGGGGGAGCACGTCGTCGTGCAACGTCTGCTGTTCGCGGCTCTCTCCCGCCAGCTCCGGATGCTGGGCGATCTGCCGGGCGAGCTCCCGCCAGGGTTCCGGCGCCGAAACGGCCAGTTCCTCGGCGATCTCCTTCGCTCGGTTCAATTCCTTAAGTGTGACCGCACGATGCGGACCCTGCTCCCAGTCATCGGCATTCATGCCGATCGGCGTCATGGACAAGCCGGTTTGCTCCTGGAGAACCGTGGCGATTCGGACGCCGTCGGCGTCTAGGTCATTCCAGATCGCCGCGCGAGCCGGGGCCAGCACACGAAGCAGCTCGACCAGGCCGTGGGTGGCATAGCCTTTGCCCCAGATGATGATCCACTCATCGGCGATGCCCGGCAGTGCGCAGACCTCCTGGAAGGTCGTCTGGTTCTCGACCACGAAAACGCCCCTGGCTCCTGACACGTCGATCTCCCCCATCAGCCTGGCCCCGTGCGAGGGCAGCCCCGCCCAAGGTCTCGCCGTCCTCGCATCGACCGCCACCGAGCCTATTCGCCAGGTCAGAGGCCCCCGCACCCTGATCTCGTAGTCGGGGAAGCTCAGCACCTCGGTGAGCCGCGTTCCCAGTAGGTTCTCCACAGCGAGCCGCCGTGGCCCTGTCCATGTCTCCTTCGAGGCGTCCCTATCAGGAAACGCCCATGCCGCGGCCTCGTCCGCGGTCGGTGTCCGGGCCCCCTCAGGCCGCCGGTACCACCAGGCCGCCACCCTCAGCGCGAACTCGTAGGGGGACCACCGCGCCGCACGAGTCCGTGAGCCCGAGGGCGGCAGGGACGGGGCGGAAGGCGCCTGCTCAGCAAGCAGTCCACGTTCGCCCGCGAGCTCCGGAATCCCCTCCAGGACGGACAGCAGGCCGGACCTCAGCAGCGCCGGATCGCTCTTGCCCTTCAGCTCGCTGAGCTTCTCGCGCGCCACTTCGGCCCAGTAAGGCGTGAGCCGAACCCTAACGATCGTGTCGATCCGGTAGGACGCGTCCAAGGTCACTTTGACGACGATCCCTCCGCACCGTGCCATCGCGAAGGTCAGCTCGACAGCCCGCTCCTGCCATCGTGAGCGGATCCCCGCCCAGAGCCGGGACGGCCTCGACAGAAACCAGACGAGCTCGTCCTTGCTCAGCCCTTCCGGCGGAGCGAAGCCTTCGACGCCCCCGGCGGCGGAGAGCTCGGCGTTCCGCGGTCTGAGCCGACCACTGCGGTCCTCCGGCCTCCGCCCCACAGGATAGACCGCGAAGGCATCGAGTCCATCCGGTAGCCCGACGATCGGAATCCGCTCGCGAACAATCTCCGGTGTGAACTCATCTTCCACAGCTCAGTCCTCCTCGATGCACTTCGCCAAACCGCGGCCGATCCATCTGACGATCGATTCTCCCAGCCCGCACACAGAAATCAGCTGCTTCGTTGGTCGCGTACCCGATGACGGACAACGTCTCGGCACATTCGTCGTGACAATCAATCAGGCCCGCGCTGGTCAGAGACTCGTGATGGGCCGACTTCGATGACAACGGACACTTGATCGACAGCCGGGCAGAAGATGCTCTGCGTTGAAACCGGTGCTGTACAAGCGGCTGGAGACTATTCTGGACAGACCCTCAGGATGTGAGGATCCGCAAGGGTACGCCGTCGGCCGAGGGTTTATTCGATCAGAGATGTAGAGGAGCCGCATGGAGCCCCGCAGCGCAGGCGCCTTGGGCCGGGGCTTTCCCTACACCCTCAAGACCTTGTGCTACATCGAGGTGTTCGAGGATGGCACGGTGTCTCACGGCCGAGATACCGGGACATACGAGCGTGCACGAAGCGGCAAGTCTCGATTGCTCGCTGTGTGGCCGGGTGAGTGGGCCAGCCATCTCTTTACGATCGACGATCTCGACGAGTATGCCCGAGCCCACGGTCTCGTTCACGATGAAGAACGCACCGGGCTCGCCGATCACGAGCATGTGGTTCGCTGGGAGCTGGATCCCAGCGAGGACAAGCCAATGGGTACCTACATCACGATCCGAGTCCACTTGGACTGTGGATGCTCAATCCATGACCGGCGAGTGTTCGCGCAGCACATGCGAGAGCAACAAGGGTGGGAGATCAACACGACCGGGGGCTGGGGCGGGACCAGCGGCCCTGGCTACTACCTGCGCGCCCGCCGCAAAAGCCTGACCACCAGCTAGACCAGGCGCAACTTTCTTCCACAACGGATCTTTCGTGCTGTGGGGCCGAAGAGCGTTAACGACGAAGGGGGAGATCCTCCGTGCCACACCTCGGAAAGATCAAGATTTCCAGCCCGGACCCGGCAACGATAGATACAGATCATCTGATGGATGCCGTCGGTGCGGCCATCCAGGCAGGGTGGGAATCGCCACGGGTCATGCCAGAGGATGAGGTTGAGGACGAGCATGAGGAAGGAAGCTCGGTTGAGGACTACCGCGTCCTGGGATATCCAGGCGGTGCGATCGTCTATGTGCTGCTGGTAGGAGGCGAACTCGAACAGGTCGCACTCGCGGTGGCCGCGCTGGGCCGCCACCTGACCACGTGGAGCCCTGAACTGCTGGCATATTCGGTCGATGAGGTCAGCGTCTGTCGATACGACGAGCCGTACGATGCCGACAACTGGCTACCACCATTCGATAGCGATGAGCAGCCGCAGCCGTGCTGGTCGCCCGAGGAACTCCTAGACCAGGACCTCTTAGCACTCAACGCCCGATACCTTCTCGCCGGCGCCGTCAGATCGATGTGGGAACCAGGTCGACGCGTGGGCAGTCCGGCAGTCGATCCATACGATGTTGCGGCTAGCGCCGCCAAGCATCCGTGGGGAGGCGCATTCGTCCAAGCTCTGGGAACGCTGCTGATCCGCGCCGCCCGGCTCGACGCTCAGGCGGGTGCACGCACCAAGCTGACCGGCCAGGGATCAGGAGATCCAGCATTGGCCGCCGATCTATTGCGGCGGGCTCGTGAGACAGCCCAGCAGAGTGATACTGAAGGCTGGACGGACGACGAAATGCGCGGCCACCTGCTCGTCACCGGATTCACAGAAGATCATGGACTCGACTGGAATCAAGTCCGTGACGGCGAGTCAGCCAAGCAGACCGACACGCGTCGCGCCGGTCAGATCCAGCAGTTGCTGTGGGCCGGTCTCAGATCGCTGGCGACCCTCGCCTCCCCTCTTACTCACGTCAGCAACGCCTGGCAACTATTGGATGATCTCGGCGATGACGAGGTCGTAGCGCTTGTGGCCGAGTTGGAGAATGAACGTATCGATGAGGTCATTGACCATGACCAGCAGGAGGTGGAGGCTGCGGCATCTGCACACGCTGCGCTCTGGCTTGCCATCAACAGGCCGGAGCTGTTGGACACGGGACCGTGCCGGTGGCTCATTCACATCGTTGCGAGCGGCGTCGACACCTTCCATCAACTCGTCTACACGGCCACGGTGATGGCCGGGACAGGTCCAGTCCGGGCCGCGGTCAACAGCATCGAGATGCCAGCGCAGATGCATGCGGCCATGACGGAATTCGTCGAGGCGCAAGCCCTAACCGACCCGGATGGCACGAGCCCACATCATGGCGATGAGGAGGTCGGCGATGCGTACGACGATATGCACCATGCACTTGAAGCAGCTCTCACCGACGCTGGCGACCTTTCCAGGCGAATACAAGCACTTTTGAGAGTCGTCGGCCGGGCGGCTGAGCTTACAGCGACCGAAGTGAACGCCCATCTCGGCCAGGAGCGCTACATCTGTGCCGCCCAAGAGTTGACCAGAGAACTGCTTGAACGCGCAGCAGAGCATGCTTCCGTTATCCTTAGCGGTGAGGAACCTGACGACGATGGCAGCGTCCGGCTCAACGCTCTGTCTATGGTTGCCCGGATTGCTCCAGAGGCGGTGGGCGCGATGGCGGCAGATTTCCCCGACCTCGCCAGCGACGATCCTCGTGATGAACCCGCCGCCCGGACACGAGCACGCCAGTGGGTTGCAGACGCCTTGCGGGTGGTGCGCGAGCACCAGGAAAGCGATCAGCTGATGCCAGGAAAGGCCAGCCCAGACGCCGAACTGATTCTCAGCGTCGTCGTGGCCGAGAAGGAACTGCCCCAATGGCCGATTCAGCGAGCCGTCGCCGCTTCAGCCGAAGCAGCGGCAACCTTGCTTCACGCCGCCTCCCTCACCACGTCGGCAGCGGACGTCTTCACCAGAGCCTGACGCCCTATGACCCCCAGTAGGAACCGGCTCGAACAACAACTCGAGGCAAACGCCGTCACCCACTGGCAAGAAAAGGCAAATAGCGTCCTCCGCCTCCGTCGCCGCACGAATTCGGGACAGATCAAACCGTCAAGAGCGCACCATGGTGGACCGAATCGCGGGCCGCGTGCTCGTCGCGTGCTCTTCGGCCATCGGCACCCGCAAACACGTGCCGACATTTTCAGGCATTTTGAATGTGACAAAATTTGACAGAGCGACACAATTGAATATGGCGAGACACGGCCCGGCATAGATCCTGTCGTCTTTTAATCCGTAGGTTCCGGGTTCGAGCCCCGGGCGCCCTACCACTCTCAACCTTGGATACCGGCCCTGAGCTGGGTCCTCCTTCTGGTACGGCTCGCGCCGTGCAAGCGGCCGGATGCCGAAAGACACCCGCACGCTGCGAGTGCGGCCTGCGGGCCGTTCCCGCGCGCGACGTGCGCGGGCCGCGTCGGTCGCATGCCACTCTGATCACATGCCCACAGCACCATCCCGCGCGCAGATCGAGGCCCAGTTCACTGGCATCCTCGACGGCACCGTAACCCGCGATGAAGCCGATCGCTGGGCCGCCCGATGGGTCACCGCGGACGACCCTGACGTGGTTGACGAACAAGTGTGGTGGGCGCTCACACATCTCCACGGCATCGACCTACGGCCTGGGCCTGACGAGCCATATCTCCACAGTGATGAGCAGGTCGCCGAGTGGCTGGCGGCGTTCAGAGCCCAAAGCTATGCCTCCGGCGGGGGCACTCCGGCTCCAGGCTGAGGGCCGTTGGTGGTTGAGGTGGAAGCCTGATCATCCCGCCCGGCCCGCTTCCCCTTACTACTCCACGTACGAGCCGTCAGGGCGCATGATCTCGTGTCTGCTGAGTGGACGAATGGCGGACCAACCAGCATCGTCCACCTCAACGGCAAGTCGAAGAGAGCCGTCTCCATCGGGGAGGACGTGGGACTGCACGCTGTATGTTCGACCGTCCTCGGCCACTACCCGTCGAAGCTCGGATTCCCCTTCGGTCTCCATCGCAGCGAGCTCCGCGTAGGTGGCTCGTCGCATCCACTCGGCCATGCGCTCGTCGGCGATTCGTGCCGCGATCTCCTTGTTAAGCCCCACGTCAACCCCCTGATCGTCGTGCCATTAACCCCGATGCCGAGGGGCCAGCCACGGTCACTCATGACCGGCCCGAGGGTACTGCTGACCAGCCAATCCAAGCTCCAGAGCCGGCGATCACAGCAATTCCCAAGCCGACAGCGCTGGATCGCGCGAGGTTAGATTCGGAAGGTGTCGGACCTGTCTGCGAGGATCACCTCGGTTTGATCCTGGTGGAAGGCGGATTGATGAGCAGCGCAACGGCAGCGCCTTACGAATGGCTCTATCAGGAGTTCACCACAGATACCACTTGGCTCTGCGTCAGCTTCGTACGGGATCTTTCCCCTGAGGCGGCCCTGCAACGAATCAGCGTCACCCCGGGCACCTTGGACGACTCCGGATTCGGCATCGGGGCCTATGCTGCTCGCGGTGGAACCGCCCTGATCGAATACGGCTGGGGAGGGATCGTCTATTACCGGTCCGACTTGCTGTCCGGAGGAACAACCTCGGCTGCAGTGTTCGCGAATATCAATAACGACGACTTCGCCTATTACGTCGACGGCCAACTGATCACAACGTTCGGGCTTCACAGCTACGGCTACCGGCGCGGAGCCAGCCCCGACCAGTTCCAGTCCGACCTCGGCGATCTCGGCATGCGTCTCGACGACGAAGAGCCATACTTCGTCGACAACCCCGTCTCCAGCGCTCTCGCCCTTGCCGAGCGGGTCAGCGGTGTGCATCTGCCCCGTGCTCACTACGCCAGAGACGCACTCATTGGAGCAGTCGGCCACCTGGACCCCTACCGGTGATGGGACGGCATCCCCAGAAGATCCGGAACATGCACGGAATGGTCTCAGCCCGCCTTGCTCGACACCTTGGAAGAGGGCAGGTCACGTCGCCGGGTGACTAACAGGCCGATCCGTAGGTTCCGGGTTCGAGCCCCGGGCGTCCTACCCCCCAACCCGCGACGTCGTCGACCTGCCGCCGAGTGCCTGCTCGTGACGGAGTGATCTGGTCGGTCCGAGCTCGGCCACCCGCGGACCGGCGCCTACCGATCACCACGGTAGGTTCTGGCGTCATCCTTACGGGATTGACGACAACAGCGCCAAGGTGGCCGATGGCGTGCCGTACAGACAAGGAAACCGTATGACCACCACCGCGCTCATCGTCGGCGATCTGCAGGCGGGCATCGTGGACAACTTCCCCTTCGCCGCCGATGTGCTTCCCGTCATGGAGAGGGTTGTCCCTGCGGCCAGAGCTTCCGGGATTCCGGTGATCTTCATACGTTTCGGGCTGCGAGCCTCAGGCCTTGATGTGGGAGCGGGAAACCAGTTGATCAGAGGCCTGCACGGGGCGGGGACGCTGTTTCACGAAGAATCCCCCGAGACACTCGTGCACTCGCGCATCGAGCCGTTGCCGGGTGAGGCCGTCGTCCTCAAGCGCCGCGCCAGCGCGTTTGCGGCAACCGACCTCGATCGGCTCCTGCGCGCCCAGCGCATCGACTCGATCGTGTTGACCGGTGTCGCGACCGGGGCGATGGTCGCCGCTACGCTCTACGACGCCGCCGACCGCGACTACCAGGTGACCGTGCTCAGCGACGCCTGCGCGGACGGGGAACCGGACGTGCACGACTTCCTGATCAACCGCGTCTTCCCGGCCAGGGGTGTTGACGTCCTCACTAGCCACGAGTGGATCGCCCGCCTGTGACCAGCCGCGAGCGTTGACGGTCTGGGCCATGCCCGGAATGAGGCGACGCAGTTGACCGCTCAGCCTTCGCGCGAGGGTGGGTTGGCAGTGCTAGCGCCTCGTGGGCCAACCCGATTGAGGCGCAGTTCGGGCCGCTGCGCATCTTCGTGATGAGCAACTTCCCAACATCTCGAGGTGCTGGCGGCCAACGCCGTGAACGCGCCCGAGTCCGAAGCAGGAAACAGGGCTGTTGGGGACGGCTCGCCTGCCGAGCCGCGTGATCACTTCACCCGGCGGACTTTCGTGGATACCGCACTAGATCAGTCTTCGCACGCCGATGACGGACCTCTTCGTCCCACCCGCAGCCGATCACCAAACCTCTACCGGCTGGCCGAGATGAGGTCCTGGATGGCGACGACGGCGGCGCCGCGGGCCCAGTCGGGGAAGGTGGTCTCGCGGACCGTCAGTCTGGCGCGGGCGGCCGAGCCCACCGCCTGCCGGGCGAAAGCCGTACGGATGGACGGCTCCATCAGGTCGCGGGCGGCGCTCAGGCCCTCGCCGGTGACCACGATCTGCTCGGGCCCCAAGAGGTTGGCGACGGTGGAGATGCCCACGCCGACGGCGCTGCCCGCCTTCGCGAAGACGGCCTGGACGGCGGGGTCGCCGGATCGGGCCAGGTCGAGCGCCTGCTCCAGTGTGAGGTGCGGCAGGCCGGAGCGGTCACGAGCGGCGGCGAGGATGGCGTCGGTGGAGGCGACCGTCTCCAGGCAGCCGGAGCCTCCGCAGTAGCAGGGTTGGCCGTCGAGTTCGACGGTCGTGTGGCCGAGTTCGCCCGCCACGCCGTACGCCCCGCTCAGCAGGCCGCCGTCGAGGATGAGGCCGCAGCCGATGCCGCTGCCGACGGTGATCAGGACGAGCGAAGTGGCGCCGATGCCCACGCCGAACCAGTGTTCCGAGGCCGTCAGCGCCTTGACGTCGTTCTCCACGCTGGGCTTGGGCAGGTGCGTGGTCGTGGCGACGAGATCGGCCAGGGGCACGTCGTGCCAGCCGAACGTGGGCTCGTGACGTACCACCCCCGCCCGGCGGTCCACGTCGCCGGAAATGGCCAGGCCCAGCCGGGTGATGTCGCCGCCCAGTTTGTCCAGCATCAGGTGGATGCCGGCGATCACCTCGGGCACCGAGCACGAGGCGAGCTCCACGCGCTCCTCGGCCTGGATCTGGGCGGTGAGGTCCGTGGCCACACCGATCAGCACGCTGGGTTTGATCTTGATGCCGACGATCCGCTCGCGGCTCGCGCAGACAGCCAGGGGGCTGGCCGGACGGCCGGCGCCCGGTCCGGTGCGCTCCTTGTCGGGGAGCTCCTCCAGGTACCCCGCGTCGATCAGCGGACGCGCCACCTTGGTGACCATCGTCATGGACAGACCCAGTTGCCGCGCGATGTGTCGACGGCTGACCGGCCCCTGTGTGAGGACGGCGTAGAACACCGCGACCCCTGCCGGTGACAGCGAGCTGTCCAGATTCATGGGCCGAAGATAACGCAAATAATTAGACAACAGAAGGATTGAATTCCGCGAACCGGACTTCTAGGCTGCGGGAACCCCGGTCCTCTCCTCGGAGGAGATATGCACAACTCCCCACACCTGACCCGGCGCCATGCGCTGGGCCTGCTCGGAGCGACGTTGCTCACCGGTTGCGCGATGGGCGGGGGCGGTAGCGGCGCACCGGCCAGCAAGGCCCCGACCGGCAAGGTCTCGGCCGGCAACCCCTTCGGCGTGCCGGACAGCGGCAAGGTGGAGCTCGCCTACTTCAAGGGCGGCACCCCGAACTATCTCGCCGAGACCGTCGAGCCTCTGCTCCAGAAGAGCTTCCCGAACATCAAGATCCAGCGGACCATGTCCGAGCGCTTGTCGCAGACCCTGCAGCCGCGTTTCGTCGGCGGCAGCCCGCCGGACTTCGTCGACAACGCCGGCGCCGACGCGCTCAACTTCGGCGCCCTCATCCAGGACGGCCAGGTCCTCGACCTGACCGCCTTCTACGACGCGCCCTCCATCGACGATCCCAGCAAGAAGATCAAGGACTCGCTCCTGCCCGGTGCCTACGAGAGCACGCTCGTGGACGGCGTGCCGTACACGGTCTCGTTCGTGGCCCGCTCCTTCGGCCTCTGGTACAACGCGAAGCTCGGGCTGGAGGCTCCCACGACGTGGGAGGCCTTCATCAAGGTGTGCGAGGAGCTCAAGAAGTCCGGCATCACCCCCTTCGGCTACGCCGGCAAGAACGCGGCCGACTATCAGGCCGAGGCCATCCTCACCAGCGCCGTGAAGATCGGCGGGCTGGAGCTCGTGCGCGCCATCGACAACCTCGAGGACGGCGCCTGGCAGGCGGAGGCGGTCAAGCAGGCCGCCGAGGCATGGGCCGAGATCGGCGCGCGGTTCTCGGACAAGAGCTTCGAGGGGCTCATCCACACCGAGGTGCAGCTGCGGCAGAACCAGGGCAAGGTCGCCTTCTACCCCTCCGGTGACTGGCTGGAGAGCGAGCAGCAGAAGACCACGCCCAAGGACTTCGAGTACACGATGATGCCGACCCCCAGCATCACCTCCTCCGACAAGCTCCCCGCCGCGGCGGTCTACGCCCTGCTGGGCAGCAGCATGTTCGCGACGGCCAAGGGGCAGAACCCGGCCGTCGCGCAGGAGTTCATGCGCCTCATGGTGTCCAAGGCGGGCGCTCGCGCCTACACCCAGGCCAGCGGCTGGCTCACCACCGTGCCCGGCGCGGCGGACGGCCTGGAGCTGTCTCCCGGCACGCTGGTCAGCCAGCGGGCCCTGGCCGCCGCGGGAGAGGCCAAGGCGCTGATCACCTGGAAGTGGAACGGCTGGTACCAGCCGCTGCTGACCGAGATCAGGGATGCGACCAACGCCCTCATGTACGGCAGGGCCACGGCGGCGGAGTTCACCGAGCGCATGCAGAAGAAGGCCGACGAGGTCAAGGCCGACCCCGCCGTCAAGAAGTACCAGCGCTGATCATGCGACACGGCAGATTCCTGTTCATCGCCGGCTTCCTGGCCGCGCCCGTGATCCTCTACGCGGTTCTCGTGATCGGGCCGTACCTGCAGGCCTTCCAGATCGCGCTGACCAACTGGCGCGGGGTGTCGGCCCAGGCCGATTTCGTGGGGCTCGACAACTTCGTCCGGATCTTCCAGGACGGCCTGTTCTGGAAGGCCCTGCGCAACCACGGGCAGATGCTGCTGGCCGTACCGCTGATCACGATCGCGATGGCGCTGGCCTTCGCCTTCCTCCTCAACGTGGCGGGGCGGCGCACGAAGGGGCTGCGGGGCTCGGGGATCTACCGTGTGGTCTTCTTCTTCCCCCAGGTGTTGTCGCTCGCGGCGGTCGGTGTGCTGTTCCAGCTCGTCTACCGCCCCGACGAGTCGGGCATCCTCAACGGGCTGGTCACCGGGCTCGGCTTCGAGCCGGTGGGCTTCCTCACCGATCCGGGGCTCGCCCTCTGGGCGATCATCGGGGTGATGGTCTGGGCCGGGGTCGGCTTCTACATGGTGCTGTTCTCGGCCGGCATGGCGGCGATCCCGACCGAGATCTACGAGGCGGCCGAGCTCGACGGCGCGGGACGCTTCCGCGTCTTCTTCAGCATCACCCTGCCGCTGCTGCGCAACACCGTGCAGGTGGCCTGGGTCTATCTCGGCATCGCGGTGCTGGACGGCTTCGCCCTGGTCCAGGTGCTGTCGGTCAACAACGGCGGGCCCGACGGCGCCACCTCGGTCCTCGGCCTGCAGGTCTGGCAGCACGCCTTCGGCAACTCCACCTTCGGCTACGCGTCGGCGATGGGGGTGGTGCTGTTCTTCGTCATCATGTCGATCACCGCCGTGACGATGCGTGTCACCCGGCGAGAGCCGCTGGAGTACTGATGGGCGCACGAGCCTTCAACGCCATCGCTCACCTCATGCTCGCGGTGTGGGCGCTGGTGGTCATCGTCCCGCTGGGCCTCACCTTCCTGGGCTCGGTGAAGGACACCACCGAACTGTTCGGCGACCCGTTCACGCTGCCTTCGACGCTGCGCTGGGACAACTGGGTCAGGGCCTGGGAGACCGCCAACGTCGGGCAGTTCATGATCAACAGCGTGATCGTGGTCTTCTTCGGCGTGGCCGGCACCATGCTGCTGGGCTCGATGGCCGCCTATGTGCTGGCGCGCTACGACTTCCGCGGCAACCGGTTCATCTACTACATGTTCGTCTCGGGGCTCACCTTCCCGGTGTTCCTGGCGCTGGTGCCGCTGTTCTTCGTGGTGAAGAACCTCGGGCTGCTGGGCACCCACACCGGCCTGGTGCTGGTGCACATCGCCTACTCACTGCCCTTCACGATCTTCTTCCTGGCCGCCTTCTTCAAGACGCTGCCGACCAGCGTGGCGGAGGCGGCCTTCATGGACGGCTGCTCGCACGCCAGGACCTTCTTCCAGGTCATGCTGCCGATGGCCAGGCCGGCCGTGGTGAGCGTGACCATCTTCAACATCCTCGGCCAGTGGAACCAGTACTTGCTGCCGCTGACGCTGCTGCCCGGCGACGCCGAGGACAAGTGGGTGCTCACCCAGGGCATCGCCAGCATCTCCACCGCCGCCGGGAACCAGGCCGACTGGGGCGCGCTGTTCGCCGCGCTGACCATCACGATCCTGCCGATGCTGGTCGTTTACGTGATCTTCCAGCGGCAGATCCAGGCAGGACTCACCCAAGGCGCTCTGAAGTAACCCTTCTCCGTTGGAGTGACACTCATGAACGGCAAGCCTCTCCTGACCCTTGTGGCGGCGGCGACCCTCGTGGCGTCGGCCCCGGCCACCGCGCGGGCGTCAGCCCCGGAACCCGTCGTGGTCGCCCCCGGCGTGACACTGACGCAGCTCTCGCTTGGCGCCAAGGACGCCGACGACTTCTGGACCGTCCACGTGTACCTGCCCGCCACCATCGACGGCCCGCTCGCCCGGGCCGGGACGGCGCTCGGCTCCCGGGAGATCGCCGACCGGGTCACCACGGCACTGCGCGAGAAGGGTTTCGAGCCGCGCCTCGAAGAGGTCGCCCTGCCGGCCTTCGCCGACCGTCCGGGAGGCACGCTCGGCTGGATCGTCCGCGTCGGACGGTATGCCACCGCCGCCGAGGCCGCCACCGGCCTGGCGAAGGTACGGGCGGCCGGCTTCGCGGGCGGCACCCGCTACACCGCCCAGGACGGGACCGACGCCGGCGCGCCGCAGAAGGTACACGTGCTCCGGGTCGACTTCCGCGAGTTCCGCGGCACGGTCGGCACCGACTTCGGGCCCACCCTGAACGGGATGGAGACGCTCACCAGCCTCATGTCCTCGACCGGCGCGGTAGCGGGCATCAACGCGCAATGGTTCCTGAACGGCTCGCCCACCGGCCTGTACGTCAAGGACGGCAAGGTCATCGGCTCGGCCACGCAGGGACGCGGCGGCATCAAGATCACACACGGCGGGCGGCGGGTGGACGTCGACTCCTACACCGCCCACCTGACGCTGCGCGCCGGCGGTGAGACCGTGGAGCTCGACGCCGTCAACCGGATCCCCGGCGAGGTCTGGAACTGCGGCGGCGTGGGCGGCGACCAGCCGACCGAGAAGGCCCAGCACGACTTCAAGTGCACCGACGACAGCGAGCTCGTCCGCTTCACCCCCGAGTGGGGCACCCCGCCGTCGGGCGCGGGCGCCGAGGCCGTGCTGGACGCGCGTGGGAAGGTGCTCGCCGTGAACTCGACCCGCGGTGCGGCCGTGCCGCCGGGTGGCTCGACCATCCAGGCGATCGGCGACAGCGCGGGCTGGCTGCTGGCGAACGCCAGGCCGGGGCGCAAGCTGACCGTCACCGAGCGGGTCGAGGACGGTCGCGGACGGCGCGTCCCGCTCACCCCGGACACCACGATCCTCCAGGTCGGCCCCACGCTCGTCCGTGACGGGCAGGTGTCGGTCAACGCTGACGCCGACGGGATCCTTCGGGACGGCACGGACCAGACGTTCACTTACAACTGGACCGTGCGGGCCAATCCCCGGTCGATGATCGGCGTGGACGGCGAGGGGCGGCTCATCCTTGCCGTCGTGGACGGGCGGCAGGACGGGTACAGCGAGGGGCTCGGCATCGCGCAGACGGCCGAACTGATGAAGCGGCTCGGGGCCGTGCAGGCACTGAACCTTGACGGGGGCGGCTCCAGCGTCATGGCCACCGCCCAGGGTGGCATTGTCAACCGCCCGTCGGACGCCACGGGGCAGCGGAGCTTGGGCAACGTGTTCCTCGTCCGTGCGGCGGGGTGAGAGGGGAATCGCTCGACGCACGGCTCGTACTGCGCAGCTGATTCGGTGCGATCGCCGTCTGGAAGCGAGGTCTGCGCGCCCATGTCGCGGGAGGCTCCATGAGCATTCCGCCGTGGCTCGTGCTGCCTCGTCCGCGATCTGGGTGCGCGGAATGATGTGCGAGCACGACCTTGACGTCGTGCTCGCACATTTCCTAGCGAGTGACCCTCAATGCCCACTGGACAGATTCGGGCGCATCGATGGCGAGCTTAATCGACCGGGCGGTCGCGAACTTGAGCTCGTTCAAGGTGGGAGTGGTAGATCCGTCCACGCAGGTAATAGGCAATGTACCCAGGCCGCTTACCTGAATGTGGGCCACTCCGCTGCCGATGCAGTCGAACAGCAGCCAGTGTTTCCCCTTCTTCGCCGAGAAGTCTCCGACGATTTCTTGTCCGGAGGACGGGCCGGCAGTCAGAAGGGTTTCAGAGCCGATCTCTTGCCTGGGTATCGCCACCTGCGATGGAGAGGGTGAAATCTCGACCTCAGGTGTGGTTTCCGAAGTCGGGATGCCTGAACCCCCATGGGTATTACCCGTTGAGCATGCCACCAGCACGCTCAGGCTGATGATGAGTCCAGATGCCGCACTTCGGGGGTTCATTCAGCTCTCCCAGACAACCCAGCCGACACGCCATGGTGAATAGGCGGTGACGGTCTTCCAAGTAGACCCGACACCGCCGTGGCAGTACTGGCCGACCGTCTTCTTGCGCCATACCCCGTAAGCGGCGTGGCCCCACTTCTTGGGCCCGACCGAGAACGAGATGGTGTTGCCCAGCGAGGCGGTGATGCTGGCTGAGAGAGTGACTCCGAGCGCGGCGGACGCCTTCGAGAGAATGATCCCCGCATCCGCGCTGGCCGTACCGGTGTAGCTGAGCTGGACCGTGCCGGAGACCTGGGCCGTGAAGGTCATCGTCGCGGGGCCGGTGCCTTTGTTGTAGTTCGACTGCTCGGCACCGATTCCCTGGTGGCTGTTGGCGGAGCTGGAAACCTTGTAGTTCCTGGCTCCGCAGGTGGGGACGGCGAGCACTCCCACGGGCCCGTCCTGGGGAACGGGCGTTGCCTCGGTTTCCGGCGTGGACCCGACCAGAACATCGGGGTTGTTGGGACTGGGGACCGGATCGTCCGCAAACGCGGGCGGAGTAGCGATCATCGCCACTCCCGCGCATGCCGCGACCAGCATCGACCTGTACCTGGTTAACATGCTGTGTGTAGACTCCTTCGTGCATCGAAAGGTGCTCCACGGGCGGGTGCCGGATGCAAAACAGCCCCGTCCGTGGAACTAAGGACAATCGCCAGTTCCCGCAATGATGAGTTCGCGCTGCCGGCTGATTTGTGCGGCCCCGCAGGTTCCTCACAGCGTTCTCACAGGATTCTGACTAAGGCGACCTTAACATTCTGTTTTTCTCTAGAACAACTCTTGTTGTCGTCGTCCCGCTTTGGTACAAGGAAGCCTTTCTCGCGCCCCTCGAGGCCGGCGGCAAAAGGGCGCCGTCCGTGCGGTGTGAACCTCGTCGCTTCTCAATGATGTGTCGCAATGTGTGGGGTGTGCCACATAGCCTGCACATATAGGGCCGAGTCGTAATTGATTTAACGCTAAATTGCAGTCGGATTGCAGGCCTGAAAACGTATACACCAAAACATCGCTCTGTTCCATTGCGCCGTGGGCATCTTCCCGGGGCTACGTCGGACAAGCGGACTTCGAGCACGAAGACCGTTCGAGTCCGTGGGGGAGGCAGGGGCGCTGCACCTTCAGCCCTAGGCTCTTCGCCAGCTTCACATGAGGTCGCCGGGCCATCCTGACGAGTAGCCGGACCTGTCGGGCCTCCAAGGAAGGTGGCTCGGTGTTCGGGCCGCAGGGTGGCTACGACTGCTGACAAAGCTTTGGTGACTTGCGGCCTGGCGACGAGGGGCTCCTGGTCGGTGGGGGGAAATTGCTGTGGTCTTCGGGCTCGTGGCATTATCCGCGCAGGTGAAAGGATGTGGTGGTGGTGCCGGGCCTGCGAGACGCACCCGTCGGGTTGGTGAACCGGGTCGTTGAGCGGGCGGTGCTGAGCGAGTTCCTCGAGGCTGTGCGCACTGGCGAGGGGCGGGCGCTGGTGGTGAGCGGGGAGGCGGGGCTGGGGAAGACCGGGCTGCTGGATGACATGGCCGCCCAGGCCCAGGCACAGGTCCAGACCCACGCCTCAGCCCACGCGCAGAGCCAGCCCGACGCCTCAGTCTCCGACCACCCCCACACCAACACGTCAGCCCCGGCATCGAGGCGCGGGTTCAGGGTGTTGCGGGTGGCGGGCATGCAGTCGGAGATGGAGCTCGCGTTTGCGGGGCTGCATCAGTTGTGTGGGCCGTTGCTGGAGCGGGCGGAAGCCCTGCCGAGGCCGCAGGGGCTGGCGTTGAAGACGGCGTTCGGGCTGGCGGAAGGGCCGCCGCCGGCACGGTTCATGGTGGGGATGGCCGTGCTCAGTCTGCTGTCGGAGATCTCCAGGGAACAGCCGCTGCTGTGCGTGGCCGATGATCTGCACTGGCTGGACAGGGCGTCGGCGCAGGCGCTCGGGTTCGTGGCGCGGAGGCTCGGGGCGGACCCGGTGGGGATCGTGTTCGGGACGCGGATGGCGACCGATGAGGTGGCCGGCGTGCCGGAACTGCGGCTGGAGGGGCTGGCGGAGGAGCATGCGCATGAGCTGCTGTCCCACGCGCTGAGCGGGCCGCTTGATACGCGGGTGCGGGATCAGATTGTGGCTGAGACGCGGGGGAATCCGCTGGCGTTGCTGGAACTGCCTCGCACGCTGTCACGGGAGGAGTTGGCTGGGGGGTTCGGGTTTCCGGGGACGGGGCCGTTGTCGGGGCGGATTGAGGAGAGTTTCGCCCGGCAACTGGATGCGCTGCCCGATGACACGAGGCTGCTGGTGTGCCTGGCTTCGGCTGAGCCGTCGGGGGATGCGAAGTTGGTCTGGCGGGCGGCGGGGCGTCTGGGGATCTCGCATCTGGCTGCCCGGCCGGCGGCGGAGTCGGGGCTCGCGGACTTCGGGCAGCGGATCAGCTTCCGGCATCCGCTGCTGCGCAGGGCGGCCTATCGGTCCGCGACGGCCGAGCAGCGGCGTGCGGTGCATCGGGCGCTGGCGGAGGCGACGGATCCGGTCGCGGATCCGGATCGCCGGGCTTGGCATCGGGCGCAGGCGACGGACGGGCCGGACGAGGCGGCGGCGGCCGATCTCGAACGGTCGGCGAGCAGGGCTCAAGCTCGGGGCGGGCCCAATGCGGCGGCGGCGTTCCTGGAGCAGGCCGCGGTGCTGACCGTGGACCCGGCTCGCCGGGCCGACCACATGCTCGCCGCGGCGCACGCCAACCTGCAGGCCGGCTCCTACGACCGCGTGCTCGAACTGCTCGCGATCGTGCGGGCGGAGCCGCTGACCGAACTGCAGAGCGCCCGCGCGGACCTGCTGCAGGGGAACGTCGCCTTCGCCTCGGGGCTGGGCAGTGACGGACCGCCGCTGCTGCTGCAGGCGGCCAAGCGGCTCGAACCGCTCGACCTCGACCTGGCCCGCGAGACCTACCTGAACGCGTGGATGGCGGCGATGTTCGCGGGTGATCGCGCGGTGGGCGGAAGCCTGGCGGAGGTGTCCGGGGCCGCCCGCAAGCTGCCGGTGTCGGCGCACCCGGACGAGGCCGAGCTGGTCCTTGACGCGCTGGCGCGGGTGATCGTCGAGGGCCCGGCCGCCGCGGCGCCGGTCCTGCGCCGGGCGGTCGGCGCGATCGTCGGCGCCTCGCTCACCCCGGACGAGGTCCTGCGCTGGGGCTGGTTCGCGCACGCCGCCGCGGTCGGGATCTGGGACTTCACCAACTGGCGCTTCCTCCTCGAACGGGAGCTCAAGGTGCTCAGGGACGTGGGGGCGTTCGACCTGCTGCCCATCGTGCTGGCCACGCTGGGCACCGTGACCACCTGGTCGGGCGAGTTCTCGACGTCCGCGGCGCTGTTCGCCGAGGCCGAGACGATCTGCGAGGTGACCGGTGCGCCCGCCGCCGCCTTCGGGCCGACGATGCTCGCCTGCCTGCGCGGGGACGAGGAGACGGCGGTCCCGCTCATCCGGTCGATGATCGCCGAGGTGGAGGTGACCGGGCAGGGCGCGAGCGTGACGTACGCCAACTGGGTGGCGGCGGTCCTTTACAACGGGCTCGGCCGCTACCGGGAGGCTCAGGCCGCCGCCGTTGCTTCCAGTGAGAGCTCCTCCGACCTGTTCATCGCGCTGTGGGCGCTGCCCGAGCTGGTCGAAGCCGCCTGCCGTACCGGAGAGGTCGAGGTGGCCGAGGCGGCGCTCGCCCGGTTGGCGGAGTCGACGTCGGCCGGGGGGACCGAGGTGGGGCTCGGTCTGGAGGCCCGGTCGCGGGCGTTGCTCAGCGGTGGCGAGGATGCGGAGCCGTACTATCGGGAAGCTGTTGACCGGCTCGGCCGGACACCGTTGCGGCCCGAGCTGGGGCGGGCGCACCTGGTCTACGGCGAGTGGCTGCGCCGGGGCAACCGCCGCGTGGATGCCCGCCACCACCTGAAGATCGCGCACGGGCTGTTCACCGACCTGGGGATGAGGGCGTTCGCCGAACGCGCCCGCCGCGAGCTGCTGGCGACCGGCGAGCGGGTCCGGCAGAGCGCGCGGCGGAGCGAGAACACCCTCACCGCCCAGGAGACGTTGATCGTCCGCCTCGCGACCGACGGCCTCACCAACCAGGAGATCGGCGCCCAGCTCTTCCTCAGCGCTCGCACCGTGGAGTGGCATCTGCGCAACGTGTTCGGCAAGCTCGGCGTCACCTCCCGCCGCCAGCTCGCCACCGTGCTGCACCAGGGCTCCGGCTAGGCGCGGACGAGCGGGTTGGTGTGCAGGCCGTCGGCGGCGCGGGAGACGTCGGCGCGGTGGCGGTGGCGAGCGGCGCCTCGGCAGCGGGCGGTGACCCGGACCGGCCAGGCGCCGGCCCGGAGCCGGGGATGCTCCAGGGGAGCGCCGCACCGCGTGCAGCGGGTCTCGGCGGCGGCCGTCTCGTAGACGATCTCGATCAGCCATCTGTCCACGGGTGCGGGAGGCTCGTACCCGTGGGGTCCGCCGAGGTAGGCCATGAAGGCCCAGGGCGCGAAGAACCACTCCATGTCAGCGCCCGCCGGCCAGGGACGCCGTGGTGTCCCGGTAGGTCTCGAGCAGCCGGAGCCAGACCTCGCTGAGCGTGGGAAAGGCCGGTACGGCATGCCAGAGGCGGTCGAGCGGGATCTCGCCGGCGATCGCGAACGTCGCGGACTGGACGAGTTCGGCGACGCCCCGGCCGGCGAAGGTGGCGCCCAGGACGGTGCCGCGGGCGGGGTCGAGCAGGATGCGGGCCCGGCCCCGGTACCCGGGGCTGTGCTGGTGGGCGCCGGCGAGGAGGCCGAGGTCGTAGTCGACGATGTCGACGTCGCGGCCGAGGCGGGCGGCCTCGTCGGTGGTGAGGCCGACGCCGGCGATCTCCGGGTCGGTGAAGACGACCTGGGGGACGGCGGCGTGGTCGGCGGTTCCGGTGTGGCGGCTCCACGGGGTGCGGTCGAGGGGACGGTTGCGGGCGCGGTCGGCGATGACCGTGCCGGCGATCCGCGCCTGGTACTTGCCCTGGTGGGTGAGGAGGGCGCGCTGGTTGACGTCGCCGACGGCGTACAGCCAGTCGCCGGGGATGCCGGGCACGGTGTAGGTGTCGTCGCTCGGCAGCCAGTCGCCGGGGCGCAGGCCGACGGTCTCCAGACCGAGGTCCTCGGTGCGCGGGGTACGGCCGGTGGCCAGCAGAAGCTCGTCGGCGTGGAGCACCCGGCCGTCGGACAGCTCAAGCCTGAAGTCGGCGTGAGGCACCTGCCCGTCGGACAGCTCGAGCCGGACGTCGGTGGTGCGCGTCGCGGCGGTGACGGTGGTGTCGAAGCGCAGGTCGACGCCCGAGGCGCGGAGCGCGTCGGCGACCAGGTCGGCGGCGAACCGTTCCATCCGGGGGAGCAGCCCGGACTCCCGGACCAGCAGGGTGACCTGCGAGCCGAGCGCCTGCCAGGCCGTGGCCATCTCCACGGCGACGACGCCTCCGCCGACGATGGCCAGCCGCGGCGGGACCCGGGTGGCGCTGGTGGCCTCGCGGCTGGTCCATGGCCGCAGCGCGGCGAGGTCGGGGAGTGGCGGGAGCGCGGCGCGGGTGCCGGTGCAGACGGCCACGGCGTGCCGGGCCGACACCCGCAGGACGCCGCCGTCGGCGCCGGTCACCTCCACGGTCCGCGGCCCGGACAGCCGCCCGTGCCCGCGGATGAGGGTGACGCCCGCCTGGTCCAGCCATTGCACCTGGGACTGGTCGTCCCAGTCGCCGGACATCCGGTCGCGATGGCGCAGGACGGCCTCGACGTCCAGCGGGCCCGGGTCGAGGCCGGGCATGTCGCGGGCCTCGGCGTGCAGCAGGACCGGCCGGAGCAGGGCCTTGCTGGGTTCGCACGCCCAGTAGGAGCATTCTCCGCCGACCAGTTCGGCTTCCACGATGACGGTGTCCAGCCCGGCGGAGGCGGTCCGGCCGGCCACGTTCTCACCGACCGGTCCGGCGCCGATCACGATGACGTCGTACATGCGCACAAGATCTCCAGAAGAAGACAGGGGAGGGCCGTGGTCCGCCCTCGCCCGTGGGGACAGCGGTTCAGCGGCCGGGAGCGCGCTGGGTGACCTCCTGGAGGAACCACTGGTTCCCGTCGGGGTCGTCGAAGGAGGCGAACGAGCCGTAGCTGGCCCGCTCGGGATGGAATCCGGGCACCCTTTCCGCGTCGCCGGGGTGGTGGAAGACCCCCGTCTCGTCGCGGAACGGCTCGCTCACCGCCACGCCCCGCGCGGTGAGCTCCTTGAGCGCGGCTTCGAGGTCGGTGACGATCAGGTGCGGGCCCAGGTAGGTGCCCGGGGCCGCCGTGGTGAGCCCGTCACCGAAGATGATCGAGCAGGCGGAGCCCGGCGGGGTCACCTGGATGACGCGGTAGCCGTCCCGGATGGGGAAGTCCGCGTCGAGCCGGAATCCGAGCGTTTCGGTGTAGAAGGCCTTCGCGCGGTCCACGTCGGACACCGGCAGGATGACGACTTCAAGCTTCCAGTCCATGGTTTTCTCCTCAACGAGTGCGAGTGCGAGTGCGAGTGCGAGTGGCGCGGTCGGCGGTTTCGATGACGTCGACGACGACGCCGGGGTGCGAGACGGTGACCGCGTGGGACGCGGCGACCTCGGTGACGTGCGCGTTGGCGCGCTTGGCCATGAACCGCTGGGCGGCCACCGGGATGTTGAGGTCCTTGGTGGTGATCACGTCCCAGCTCGGCTTCTCCCGCCAGGCGGGAGCCGTCGCCTGCTCCTCCAGCGCGGCCTGGGCGACCGGGCGCTGGGCGGCGGCCATCAACGCCGCCTCGCGGGCGGGGACGTCGGCGGCGAACTGGCGGTGGAAGGCGTCCTGGCGGATGTACAGCTCGGGGCCGTCCGGGCCGGTGACCGTCTCCAGAGCGCCGGGCAAGGTCGAGCCGGGGAACTTGGTGCTAAGGCCGAGGGCGCTCTCGCCGGCTTCCGGCAGGAACGCGGCCACGTAGACGAGGGCCTTCACCTTGCTGTTCCCGGCGCCGGCGGCGCTGATGACGCTGCCGCCGTAGGAGTGGCCGACGAGGATGACCGGCCCGTCGACGTGGTCGATCAGGCCGCGCAGCGCGGCCGCGTCGGAGGCGACGCCGCGCAACGGATTGGCGGCGGCGACCACCGGGTAGCCGTCGCGGCGCAGGCCGGCGACGACCTGGTTCCAGCTTGAGCCGTCGGCGAACGCGCCGTGCTCCAGGATGACGGTCGGCTTCGCCGTACGGTCGCCCGCATCCGCAGTGGCGGCGGCGGGGAGGACGGTGACGGCGGTGGCCACCGCCGCGGCGATCACGGCGAGACCTCGCCGGTGATGGGTGCTCATCGAGCTCACCTTCTGAATCGGTGGGGCGGACGCTCCAACTTTCGGCCGCGGCCCTAACCGCGCACATCGGTCATCTGACGGTGAGTCAGACGACGCCGATGACGACCGGCAGTCAGGTGACTGATGCCAGGCGACCAGGGCAGCGGCGATAGTGGGTGAGCAGGGCAGGGCCCGCGCCGACCCCCGTGGCCCCGGGGGACGGGCCAGGGTCGTTCCCTGGGGCTTCGCGACCGCCGGCCCGGCGAAGCTGTCCGTCAGGCATGCCGTGGCGGAGGGCGGGGGTCGGCGAAGTGATCATCGGCAGGGATCGTGAGCGGGGGAGGATCTCCGGTCTGGTGGAGTCGCCCGCCGGCCAGGTTCTCGTCGTGCGGGGAGAGGCCGGAGTCGGCAAGAGCGCGCTGCTCGAGGAGGCGGCGGAGCTGGCCATCCGGGACGGCCACCTGGTGAGCCGGATCACCGGCGTCGAGGCCGAGTCGCAACTGCCCTATTCCGGGCTGCACCAGTTGCTCTACCAGTTGCTCCCGCTGAACGACGAGGTCCGCACGGTGCTCGACGTGATCACCGGGCGGCGGCCCGACGACCCGCCCTCGGTGATGAGGCTCGGCATCGCGGTGCTCGAACTGCTGTCGGACCTCGCCGCGCGGCGGGCGCTGCTGGTGATCGTCGACGACGGCCAGTGGCTCGACGACTCCAGCGCCGACGTCTTTGGCTTCGTCGGGCGCCGGATCGGCGGCGTCCCGGTCAAGCTGCTGGTCGCCGTCCGGGAGGAGGTCGCGTCCCGGTTCGACGGCGCGGTGCTGCCCGAGATGCCGGTCGGCCCGCTGACCGACGAGGACGCGGGACGCCTGCTCGACCACCACCACCCGGCCCTGGACGCGCGAGTGCGCCAATGGGTGCTCGACCAGGCCCTCGGCATCCCCCTGGCACTGCTGGAACTACCGTCCCAGGCCGGCGACGCGGGACTGCCACGCAGGCTTCACCACCTGTACGGCTCCCGCATCGCCGCGCTCAGCGGCCCGGCCCGGGCGGAGCTGCTGATGGGCGCGCTCGACGGCGTCGGCACCCGGCCGGGCGACGGCGGGCCCAAGCCGCGCCACCGGATGCGGAACGTCGACGAGGCGGTGGCGTGCGGCCTGCTGAACGCCGAGCCGATCACCGGCGACATCACCTTCCGGCACCCGCTGGTCCGGTCGAGCGTCGTGCAGATGGCCACCCCCGAGGAGTGCCGGGCGGCGCATCGCGCGCTCGCCGACGTCCACCACGACGACCTCGAACGGCGGGCGATGCACCTGGCCGCGTCCCAGGTCGCACCTGATGAGGAGGTCGCCGAGGCGTTGGAGGCCGCCGCCGACTCGGCCGTCCGCCGGGGCGGCGCCATCACCGCCGTCGGCTGGCTGACCCGGGCCGCCGAGCTGAGCGAGGACGCCGCCGAACGGGCCCGGCGGCTCAGCTACGTGACGTTCCTGTCCGGATACGCGGCCCGGTCCGACAGCGCGCCTTTCCCGGTCCATCTCACCTCCGGCCCTGACGCCACGGTCAACGCCATCCACCAGGCGTTCTTCGAGGACGGCGACGTGCGCTCGGCCCACCGGCAGGTGCTGGCGGCGCTCGACGGCCTGGACGGCGAGCCCACGGAGACCCTCACCCGGTTGCAGGTCCTGCTGCTCGCCATCAGCCAGTACGCCGCCGATCCCGTGCTGTGGAACGAGACTCATGAACGGCTGGCCGCCCTCGGCGACCTCGTCACCGAGCAGACGCGGCTCTACAGCCACACCTGGAGCGACGTGGTCCTGCACGGGCGCGGCTGGGCCGGTCCTCTGGAGCGGGCCGCGGCGAACCTGCGCGACCGGGAGCCCTGGGACGTCACCCGCCTGGCCACCGCGGCCTACCACCTCGACCTCGTCAGCCAGTACCGGCCGCATCTGGAACGGGTGGTGGACCGCGAACTGGCCACCGGCGCCGTGTTCAGCGGGATGCTCATGCTGCAGATGATCATGCTCGACCAGATGGGCTCCGGTGAGTGGGACGCCGCGGTCCGGACCGGGGAACGGGCCCTGGCCCTGCAGATCGAGCACGGCCGGCACCTGCTCGCCCACCAGACGCGCGCCTACCTGGCGCAGCTCGCGGCGTGGCGCGGCCAGGTCCCCCGGGCCCTCGAACTGCGGGCGGAGATCGACGCCTGGGCCAGGCCGCGCGGGGTCGGCTACGTGACCGACCTGGCCGACTCCATCGCCACGACGGCCGCGTTGAGCGCGGGCGACTTCGAGGCCGCCTACCAGCACGCCGCCCGCATCACGACGCCCGGCACGTTCCGCCCCTACTGCGGTGCGGCGTCGCGGACCCTCCTCGACCTCGTCGAGGCGGCCCTGCACACCGGCCGCGCCGAGCCGGCCCGCCGCCACGCCCTCGCCGCCCGCGACGCCGGCTTCCTCGACCTTTCCCCGCGTCTGGCCCTGACCTGCTACGGGGCGCTGGCGATGACCGCGACCTCCGATGGGGAGGCCGCCGAGATGTTCGCGAACGCCGCCTCTCATCCGGCGGCTGCCCGGTTCCCGTTCGAGCTGGCGCGGATCCAGCTCGCGCACGGAGCCCGCCTGCGGCACGCCCGCCAGCGCACCGCCGCCCGGCCGCTGCTCGCCCAGGCCACCGAGACCTTCGAACGGCTCGGCGCCGCAGCCTGGGCCGAGCGGGCGGGCGCGGAGTTGCGGAGCGACGGGGCGGCGCCGCTGGTCGCCACGCCGCACCTGTCGCTGACCTGGCAGGAGCGGCGCATCGCGGAGCTGGCCGCCAGCGGCCTCACCAACAAGGAGATCGGCTCGCGGCTGCGGCTGTCTCCGCGGACCGTCAGCTCCCACCTGTACCGGATCTTTCCCAAGCTGGGCGTGACCACCCGGGCCGCCCTTCGGGACGCCATGAACCGCCCCGACCCCGAGCATCTGGAGAGGACGTCACCGGTTTGACGGGTGACGCTAATGCTGGCAGCATCGTCACCAGTTGAACCGGTGACGCCAACCGAGGCGCACCCAGGGAAGGAATCGCCATGGCTGCCAGCTACACCGCCGTCGTCACCGTCACCGGAGAGGGCCGCAACGGCGGTCGCGTCTCGGCCCACGACGGGCTCCTGGAGACCGGCCTCGCCATCCCCAAGGAGTTCGGCGGGGCCGGGGACGCCACCAACCCCGAGCAGTTGTTCGCCGCCGGCTGGGGCGCCTGCTTCCTCGGCGCGGTGCGCAGGGCCGCGGCCGAGCGCAAGGTACGGCTCGCCACCACGAGCATCACCGTCGAGGCGACCCTGAACCACGGCGACGACGGCGAGTTCGGCCTCGCCGCCGTGCTCAACCTCGAACTGGGCGGCGTGGACCAGCAGACCGCCGAGGAGCTCGGCGCCGCCGCCCACCAGATCTGCCCCTACTCCAAGGCCACCCGCGGCAACATCCCGGTCACCGTCGTGGCGACCGCCGTCTGAAAGGACCATCTCATGAAGGTGCTGTCAGTGGTCGTGCTCGTGCTGGCCGTCGCCCTGGCCTGCTTCGCCCAGGTCTGGTGAGGACGGATTGCCCGCCTCGGAGTCACCCGTCAAACTGGTGACGTGAAACATGTGTTCCTGTGCGGCGACCCCGCGCTAGACCTCGCCTGCACGCTTCGTGCCCGCCGTACGCAGCGGGTCGAAACGCTCGACGCCCCCGACCGGCTCGACGCCTGGTTCCTGGAGTCGGGTGTCGTGGACGCCATCTCCCCCTCCGGGGAGGCGGACCTCGTTCAGGCGGTGGCCGTCCGTGAGGCCATCTACGCGCTGGTCACCGCCCGGGTCGCCGATGCGGGCTACGACGACGACGCGCTCGCCCTGGTGAACGCGACGGCCCGCAAGCCCCCGGCCGAACCCCAGCTCACCGCCGAGGGCCGGTGGGTCGAGGCGACCCCCGAACAGGCGCTGTCCACCGTGGCCCGGCACGCCATCGAACTGCTCAGCGGGCCGGACGTGCCGCTGATGAAGGAGTGCGCCAACCCCGAGTGCACCAAGATCTTCATCGACCGGTCGCGTGGCGGGCGCCGGGAGTGGTGCGGCATGGAGTCGTGCGGCAACAAGGTCAAGGCGGCGGCCTACCGCGCGCGGAAGAAGGAGGCCCGGGCGGCCACGCCGTAGCCGCCCGCCGGGTCCGGGTCAGAAGTGGTCCACGTCGACCACGGCCTGGGCGAAGGCCGTGGGCGCCTCCTGCGGCAGGTTGTGGCCGACGCCGGGCAGGAGGCGGTGCGCGTACGGCCCGGTGAACATGCCGCGGTAGGCCGAACCGTCGCCCGGCGGCGCCGTGAAGGGGTCGCGCTCGGCGTCGAGGGTGATGGTCGGCACCTTGATCACCGGCCGGGCCGCGAGCCGCCGCTCCAGAGCGTCGTACCGGCGTTCCCCGTCCGCCAGGCTCAGCCGCCAGCGGTAGTTGTGGATCACGATGGCGGCGTAGTCGGGGTTGTCGAAGGCGGCGGCCGTGCGCTCGAAGGTGGCGTCGTCGAAGGTCCACGTCGGGGAGACGGTGTCCCAGACCAGCCGGTTCAAGGCGTTCCGCCGGTCCCTGTCCTCCATGGCCAGCCGGCCCCGCTCGGTCGCGAAGTAGTACTGGTACCACCACGCGTACTCCGCCTTCGGTGGCAGCGGCGAGAGGTTGGCCTCCAGGTTCGTGATCAGGTAGCCGCTCACCGACACCAGCGCCTTGCACCGCTCGGGCCAGAGCGCGGCGATGATGCCGGCGGTGCGCGAGCCCCAGTCGAAGCCGGCCAGCACCGCCTTGTCGATCTTGAGCGCGTCCATCAGGGCGATGATGTCGAGCGCGATCGCCGACTGCTGGGCGTTGCGGAACGTCCTCGACGACAGGAACCGCGTCGTGCCGTGACCACGCAGGTACGGCACGATCACCCGATACCCCTGCGCCGCCAGCAGCGGGGCCACGTCGACGAAGCTGTGGATGTCGTACGGCCAGCCGTGCAGGCAGATGACCACGGGGCCGCGAGCGGGACCCACTTCCGCGTATCCCACCTCCAGCACCCCCGCCCTGATCCGCTTGAGCGAAGGGAAGGAGCCGGGCGTGACCGGCCCGCGCGTGCCGGCGGTCGCGGCGGGCAGCTCCGTCAGGCCCGCCAGGGAAGCGAGGCCCATACTGGCGGTGGTCAGGCCGAGAGCCTTGCCGAAGGTACGCCTGTTCATCATGTCGAGTCCTCCAAGAAGGGGTGGTGACGGCCCGGCGGCCCCGCCTGCGACGGGGCCACCGGGTGCCGGGTCAGCGCTGGACGGCCCGCGGCTGGGCCCGGCGGGCGCGCCAGGCCAGTAGCGCGGCCTGGGCGAGGAAGAACACGCCGCCGCCGGTGGCGTACACCGACAGCACGTCGAGCGCCGGCGTGCCGTCCAGGGCCTGGAAGTTGTAGAAGATGCCCACGAGGAAGGACAGGCCGCCCGCGACCAGCATCGGCCACTGCTGGCCGAGCTCCGGGCCGCGCCGGCGCAGGCCGACCAGCACCTGGGCCGCTCCGGACACGACGGCCCAGGCGCCGAAGACGTGCAGCACCGCCGCCGCCCCGCCGAACCCCGCGACGCCGACGGCCACGGCCGCCACGGTGCTGAGCACGCCGTTGAACTGCGTGACCCGGCGCTCCGACCGGTCAGGGTTGCTGCGCAGGTCGATCAGCGAGGACACCGCGTCGATCAGCGGATAGCCGACCAGCAGGGCGATCGCCACCGCGTCCAGTTCGGCGTGCGCCGAGGCGAACGCGGCGGCCCACGCCACGGCGAGCAGGCCGCGGCCCAGGTAGAGCTTGATCAGGGAAGAGATGTTCATGTCGGTGGGCCTTTCACGCCGCGCGCTTGGTGGTGCAGTAGTGGCTGGCCGCGTCGGCCGGGTCGCCGTGGCCGGCGTAGCGGGAGACGGCCGGGTACAGGCACAGGTTTCGGGTGACCGTCCTGCCGGAGGAGTCCGTGATGGCGGCGCTCAGCGTCCGCGGGGCCTTGCCCTGCTCCACCCAGGCGGTCAGCGCGCCGAGCGGGTCGGTGGGCACGGGGCCGGTGCTCGCGGGGGTGCCGCAGTGGTCGGCGCCCGGCGCGAGGAACACGCGGTAGAAGTCGTCGACCCGCTGCGATCCGCCCATGGCCGCCGCGACCCGCTCCCGGTAGTTCACCGTGCCCTGGGTGGGGATGAGCTGGTCGGCCTGGCCGTGCCAGGTGAGCAGCTTGCCCCCGGCGGCGCGGAACGCCGACAGGTCCGGGTCGTCGCTGCCGATGACCTGGTCGTACTCGGCCTGGGACTGGGCGAACAGCTTGGCGAACTCGGCGTAGGTGATCGTGGTGAGGTCGAAGGCGGGCTGGCGCTTCAGCCAGGTCGCGACCCAGGCGGCCGGGACCGGTGAGGGTGCGCCCACCCGGGTGCCGTCGGGGCCGGGCTGGGTGCCGGCGAGGTCGAAGGCGGCGCCGATCGGCACGCCGTACCAGAGCTTGCGGCCGGACGGCGTGCGCGGGCCGTCCCAGATCTTGCGGACCACCCTGGCGTCGGCCGCGGTGATGGTCTCCTGCCCGTTCTCGCAGGCGACCGTCTTGCCGATGAGGGTGCGCGGGTCGAAGGCGCACCGGGCCGGGTCGCCGATGACACCGTCGCGGACGCCGTCGAGCGGGTCGCAGGCCTTGACCGCCGCCTGGTTGAAGGCGGCGAGCTCGCAGGCGGCCGGGAAGGTGTTCTCCTCGTTCATCACCACCTGGGGCCACAGGGTGGCGACCTCGAACTCGTCCCAGTTGATGGCGGGCGCGGTGGCGAGGATGCCGTCGTAGTCGCCGGGGTGGCGCTGGGCCTCCATGTAGCCCTGGCGGCCTCCGGTCGAGCAGCCGTTCCAGTAGGAGTAGGAGGCCGGCTTGCCGTACACCTCGGTGATGACCTGCTTGGCGACGACCGTCATCTCGTGCTGGGAGCGGTCGGCGAAGTTCTTCAGCAGCTCGGTGTTCACCTGGCCCGCGCTGGTCAGGGCCCAGGTGGTGTCCAGGTAGGCGCCGACGCCCGCGTCGGTCGTGGCGGCGGCGTACCCGGTCTTGATGGCCCCGGCCAGCGCCGCGCCGTAGTCGCCGGCGGCGTAGGCGCTGCCGCCCAGCGCCTGGAACCGGCCGTTCCAGCCTGTCTCGGGCAGCCAGACCTGCACCTTGGCGTGGTCACCGGCGCCGGGATGGGTGAGCATGACCGTCACGGCACAGTGCGCCGGAGCCCCGGGGATCTCCACGCTGGGCAGCGGCGGCACCGGCGGGACGGTCACGGTGCCCGCCTCGCGGTACTGCGCGGTCACCGACTCCACCGTGGTGCCCGCCGGCGCATTCAAGGACACGGACGAGCAGGTGAACGGGGTGGCCGCCGAAGCGCTCACCGGCAGGAAGATCGCCGCCGCCAGCGGCACGGAGGCCGCCAGAGTGGTCAGAACGCGTTTCATGATTCTCCAATGGCTGATGCGGATTCGCAGCGCCCTCATCGTTCGCCCGCGGCCTGCACTGGCACATCAGTCAGTTGACGGTCGGAATCGGCGGCCCACGCTCCCCGGAAAAGCGGCTTCGAGCGTCAAATCGCTCAACGCCACCTGGGCGAGCGTCTTGTACGATGGGAGTCATGGAGATCGAGGTCGACAGAATCTAGCCACCGAACTGCCGGTGGCTTCATCTGCGTGCGGGGCTTGCCCGCACTGGTGAAAGACCGTTCTCTTACGCCGCAGCGTGAGTCCGCCCGTCCCGGGCGTCGACGCCTGCGCGGAACCTACCGGCACGTTCGCGTCGCACCGATCTCGGTCGCGGCTCGTGCCCGCGAACGCGCGTGACTTCTTCGGCTGTTCCATGCCATCTGCGCCGGTCGAAGGTCTCGCCGCGGCTCCGCACCACCTGGGGTCGGTTGTCAGCAGACAGCAGACAGCAGAAAGAGACCATCACCCATGTCCCAGAAGTCCGCCATCACGCTCCGAGACCTCACCTTCGAATGGCCGGACGGCACCGTCGCGCTCTCGAACGTCAACGGCACCTTCAACACCGGCCGCACCGGCCTGGTCGGACGCAACGGCGCGGGCAAGTCGACGTTGCTCCGGCTGATCGCCGGCCTCCTGCGGCCGACCGCCGGCCAGATCGACGCCGTCGGCGAGGTCGGCTACCTGCCCCAGACGCTCACCCTCCGGCAGGAGACGACGGTCGCCGAACTCCTCGGGATCGACCGGATCCTCGCCGCGATGAAGGCGATCGAGACCGGCGACGTCGACGAGCGCCACTTCGACACGATCGGCGACGACTGGGACATCGAGTCCCGCGCCGACGAGGCCCTGCACCAGATCGGCTTCTCGGCCGCCGACCTCGATCGCCGCGTGGCCGAGGTCTCCGGCGGCGAGGCCATGCTCATCGCCATCACCGGCCTGCGCATCCGCCGTACCCCGATCACCCTGCTCGACGAGCCCACCAACAACCTCGACCGGCCCACCCGCGCCAAGCTCGCCGAGTTCGTCGACCAGTGGCCGGGCACCCTCATCGTGGTCAGCCACGACCTCGACCTGCTGGAGCACATGGACAAGACCACCGAGCTGTACGGCGGCGCACTCGACACCTTCGGCGGCCCCTACAGCGCCTGGAAGAAGCACCAGGAGCAGGAACAGGCCGCGGCGCTCCAGGCCGCCCGGTCGGCCCAGCAGACGCTGAAGGTCGAGAAGCGCCAGCGCATCGAGGCGGAGACCAAGCTCGCGCGCCGCGAGCGTACCGCGAAGAAGACCCAGAAGGACGGCGGCATCCCGAGGATCCTGGCCGGCAACCGGGCGAGCAAGGCCCAGGCCTCCGCGGGCTCGTTGCGTTCCTCCCTCGACGACAAGGTGCACGCGGCCCAGGCCGTGGTCGACGCCGCGGACGCCCGGGTGCGGGACGAGGAGCACATCTCCCTCGTCCTGCCCGATCCCGACGTCCCGCGCGGCCGGCGCCTGGCCGAGCTGCAGGACCAGGACCACACCTTCGTGATCCAGGGGCCGGAGCGGGTCGCGCTCGTCGGGGCGAACGGCACGGGCAAGACGTCCTTCCTCGACCACCTCGTCCGTGGCACGACCCCGTCGTCCGACCGGCCGCACGGGCGGCTGCTGACCGAGCTCGTCGGGTACCTTCCCCAGCGGCTCGACGGGCTCGACGACGAGGCGAGCGCCATGGCGAACGTGCAGGCGGTCGCCCCGGGGACGCCGGCGGGCACGATCCGCAACCAGCTCGCCCGGCTGCTCCTGCGCGGCGACGCCGCCGACCGGCCGGTGCGCACCCTGTCCGGCGGCGAGCGGTTCCGGGTCTCCCTCGCGCGGCTGCTCCTGGCCGAGCCGCCGGCCCAGTTGCTGATCCTCGACGAGCCCACCAACAACCTCGACATCACCAGCGTCGAGCAGCTCGCCGAGGCCCTCGACGCGTATCGCGGGGCGTTGCTCGTGGTCAGCCACGACTTCGCGTTCCTCGCGCGGATCGGCATCGACACCGTCATCGAGCTCGGCGAGGACGGCCGCATGCGGCAACGGCGAGACCTGGATGACTGATCGCGACGATGGCGTCATCTGACGCTAGCTGCGGCGAATCGGACGAATTTACCTTGTGGCGTGCCACGGCGAGCGGCGTGGCACGCCACAAGGAGGACCCATGCACCAAGAACCCAGCGGGACGGAACGCGCCCAGGACCCCAGTCCTGCGGAGAACGGCCCGCCCGTCGCGCGCCGGGTGATGTTGTCGGTGCTCGGCGCGGGCGCCGCCGCCCTCGCCGCCGCACCGCTCCTGCGACGCGGCTGGGACGGGCTGCTCGGCGCCGCCGCCCAGAACGACCCCACCGGGCTGACCGGCCTGCTCCCCGGCACGGACGGCTTCCGCTACTTCAGCGTGGCGGGATCCGTGCCGAGGAGGACCGCGGCCGACTACCGGCTGGAGATCGGCGGGCTGGTCGAGCGCCCGCAGACGTACACGCTGGACGCGTTGCGCGCCCTGCCCCAGACGCGGGTGGTCGGCGAGGCCCGGTGCACGGACGGCTGGCGGGTGCAGGACGTGCCGTTCTCGGGCGTCCTGCTCTCGCACCTCCTTGACCTGGCAGGAGTACGCGCCGAGGGCAGGGCCGTCCGCTTCACCTGCTTCGACGGCGTCTACAGCGAGAGCCTCACCCTGGAGCAGGCCCGCCGGGCCGACGTGCTGGTGGCCCTGGACATGCTCGACGCGCCGGTCACCCACGACCACGGCGGCCCGGTGCGGCTCTACGTCGCCCCGATGTACTTCTACAAGTCGGCCAAGTGGCTGTCCGGCATCTCCGTCACCGACAAGGTCGTCCCGGGCTACTGGGAGGAGTACGGCTATGCCATCGACGGCTGGCTCGACCCCTCGGCCTGACGGCCCCCTTCCGCGGTTCAGCCGGGCGGAGCGCCTGGTGCACCGGGTCACCGCCGGCCTCCTGCTGCTGTGCGCGGGCACGGCGGCCTGCCTGTACCTCCCGCCGCTGGCCCAGCTCGTCGGCCGTCGCCACCTGATGGTCGTCGTGCACGAGTGGTCCGGGCTCCTGCTGCCCGTGCCCGTCCTGCTGGGCCTCACCTCGCGGGCCTTCCGCGCCGACCTCCGCCGGCTCAACCGGTTCGCGCCCTACGACCGGCAGTGGCTGCGTGCCGTACGGCGGGGCACCCCGGGCCCGCGCCCGGCCGGCAAGTTCAACGCCGGGCAGAAGCTCTACGCCGGCTGGATCGCCGGAGCCGTGCCGATCATGCTGGCCACCGGCCTGCTGATGTGGTTCACCGGGCTCCTGCCGGTGATCCCCCGGGCGAGCGCGCTCTTCGTGCACGACCTCACGGCCCTGGCGATCGCGATCGTCGTCCTCGGGCACCTCCGCCTGGCCTACCGCGACCCCGAGGCCCGGCGCGGAATGCGCACGGGGGTGGTGACGCGCGCGTGGGCCAGGAGGAACCATCCGCAATGGGTGGAAGAGCTGACCCACGTTCGTGAAGACCGCCGATGACGCGCCGCCTCGGCCGCTACCAGAGCTTGTCGATCAGGCCCGGGTGGAGCTGGATCCGGGCGTCGTGGAACGAGGTGCGGTGCCGGCGGCTCGTGGCGCTGAAGAAGCCGGCCATGGTGACCTTGTCGAAGCCGGGTTGATCGCTGGGGAAGGGCTCGTCAGGGGTTCCTCCGATCAGGACCGTCCCCGGCAGCAGCTCCCATCCGCCGCTCTCGTAGAAGGCCTGCAGCGGACGATCGCAGGTGAACAAGCCGATGTCATGGCCGGCCTCGGCCATCGCGGTGCGGGCGGCGGTGATCAGGGTGCGGCCGTGGCCTCGGCCGCGTGCGGAGTTCCGAGTCACCACGGTGCTCAGCCCGGCTGCGCGGTATCGCCGGCCGTGGTGCTCGATCTCTTTGGCGAGGATGTCCAGGGCGGCCAGCACGACGCCCTGGTCGACCAGCAGCATGGACTGCGGAGACAGGTCTGGATCGTGGTTGGGCTCGCTGCCGCCGGGATCGGGGAAGGGAGAGGACGGCCAGGCGTCCCGCTGCAGCTCCCGGACCTGGGCGAGCAACGCGGCGGGGGTGGCCGGCTCGGGAAAGGACACGACATGCACGGGTCGAGTCTGCCTGAACGGAGCGCTGAGGTCGCGGCGGGCCTGGGCAGGGGTGGTCTCAGGACCTTGCGTCGCGGCCGCGCTTCAGGGAGAGGGCGCCCAGGGTGTTCAGGCCGCCGCCCCAGACCAGCAGGACCACGAGCCACTGCGCCCAGATCACCGGGCTCGTCTGCTCGGACAGCAGGCTCTGGACGACGGCGTACGGGGTGAGCCAGGGCTGGGCGGGTTGGAGGGGTTCGATGCTGCCCAGCAGCCACCACAGGCCCATGGGCAGGACGATGGTGCCGATGCTGGCGATCAGCGGGGAGCGCAGGAGCAGGGCCAGCCCGGTGCCGACCGACTGGGCGACGATCTGGACCAGCACGCCGCCGACGGCGACGGTTCCGGCGTTCTGCCACGGGTCCGCATGAGCGGAGGCCACCGCGAGGGCGACGGCGCTCACCAGGCTGCCGAAGATCCCGACAGCGGCGGCCATGAGCGCCGACGCCAGCAACGTGGGGAGGAGGCGGGCGGTGCGCGCGGTTTTCCACAGGTCGGCGGCGAGCAGTGCGCTGAGGAAGGGCACGGTCACCGACATGAGGCTCTGGACTGCCTCGGCGAGGGTCGCGTACGTCAGTTCGGCCGGAGGAACGGTGGCGGACACGCCTATGGCTGCCAGAAGACCCAGTAGCGGTGTGAGTGCGAGGAGCCATTTGCGGGGGCGGGTCCCGGTCAAGCGCTGAAGTGCGGCGCCGGTCGCTGTTTGTGAAGTGGCGTGCGCGGCCTCAGTGTGCACCGAGTGGCTCCTCTCGATGGGTCCGTCTTCGCAGTCCGTTCCTCCGTCATCATCTCCCGCGCGAGCCGAGAGGGGAATCGGTCAGCCGAGCAGGGCCGCCTTGCGGAGCAGGACCGAGCGTTCGTGGGGGTTGGAGCAGAGGCGAGCGGCCAACTCCAGTTCGGCGCGGGCTTCGGCCGGCCGGCCGAGGCGGGTGAGGAGTTCGCCGCGGACGGTGGGGAGCAGGTGGGAGCCGGACAGGCGGCCCGAGGCGGCCAGGGCGTCCACGATGGCCAGGGCCGGAGCGGGGCCGGAGGCCATGGCGACGGCGACGGCGCGGTTGAGGTCGACGACCGGCGAGGGCGCGACCCGGCCCAGAGCCTCGTAGAGCACCACGATCCGGTCCCAGTCGGTCGCCTCGACCGAGGGAGCCGCGGCGTGGGTGGCGGCGATGGCGGCTTGCAGGCCGTACGGGCCGAGGCCACGGGCGGAGGCCTTGGCCAGGGCGGCGAGGCCGCGGTGGATGGCGGAGAAGTCCCACAGGCGGCGGTCCTGGTCCTCCAGCAGGACGGGTGAGCCGTCGGGGGCGGTCCGGGCGGGGAAGCGGGCGGCGGTGAGCTCGCACAACGCCAGGAGGCCGTGCACTTCGGGCTCGTCCGGTTGCAGCGCGGCCAGCGTGCGGGCCAGCCGGATGGCCTCGTAGGCGAGGCCGGGGCGGAGCAGCCGGTCGCCCGATGTGGCCGTCGAGCCCTCGGTGAAGATCACGTAGAGGACGCTGAGCACGCCGCCCAGCCGCTCGTGGCGCTCGGCGGCGGGCGGGAGCTCGAACGGCACGGAGGCCGCCGCGATGGTCTTCTTGCCCCGGGTGATGCGGGCCTGGATGGTCGGCACGGGGACGAGGAACGCGCGGGCGATCTCTTCGGTGGACAGGCCGCCGACCACGCGCAGGGTGAGCGCGACCCGGGACTCGGGGGAGAGCACCGGGTGGCAACTGATGAACATCAGCGCCAGCAGGTCGTCGTCGATCCGGTCGGGGTCGGGTGCTTCGGCGGCCGGGGAACCTGTGGTCAGATCGGCCGCCAGCAGGGCGTATCGGGTGGTCAGGGCGGTACGGCGGCGGATGGTGTCGATGGCCCGGCGCCGGGCCGTGCTCATCAGCCAGCCGGCCGGGTTCGTGGGCGGGGACTGCGGCCAGGACACCAGGGCCTCGGCCACCGCTTCCTGGGCCGCGTCCTCGGCCAGGCCGCAATCGCCGGTGAACCGGGTCAGCGCGGCGATGATCCGCGCTGACTCGATCCGCCAGACGGCCTCGACGTCGGCTGCGCTCATCAGTGTCCCTGGACGGAGGGCGGGACCTCGTCGCTGCCGGGCACCCGCCGTACCTCGATCTTGGATCCGGGGGCGGCGGGAACGCGCTTGGCCCACTCGACCGCCTCCTGCTGGGAAGCCACGTCGAGCAGGAAGAAGCCGCCGAACAGCTCCTTGGTCTCGCCGTACGGTCCGTCCGTGACCACCGGGGCCTCGCCGCTGAAGTCGACCACGACGCCCTTGGCCGGGTCGTCGAGCCCTTCCGCGGCGAGCAGGACGCCGGCCTTCAGCATGTCCTCGATGAACTCGCCGGTCCTGGCCATCAGCGTGTCGATGTCGGCCATCAGGGCCGCGTTCGACTCGTCGGTACCGCGCATGATCAGCAGGTACTTCGCCATCGTCTTCTCCTCGTACGGCGGGCCGCCTCTCGGCCCTTTGTACCCACACGTCGAACGGGCGGCCGGCGGATCGACATCATCCTCAAGATTAACGAGCATGTTACGCGATCAAGCGCTCTGCCTTGTGAACGCGTAACCCATAGGCTACGTTTCGAGCTGTGGACGACGTAGCGAGCGCGATCGCCGACCCGGTACGCCGGGAGATCCTCGCCATGCTGCACAGATCCCCCCGGACCGCGGGCCAGATCGCCGAGCACTTCACCATCAGCCGCCCCGCGGTGAGCCGCCATCTTCGCGTGCTGCGCGAGTGCGGTCTGGTCCGCGACGAGCCGGCCGGCAGGAACCGCATCTACGTCCTCACCCCCGGACCGCTCGCCGACCTGGCCGAGTGGCTGGGCCGGTTCGCCCGGCCGCTGGGCCTGGAGCAGCGCCTCGACGCCCTGGAGACCGAGGTGTACCGCCTTCGCCGCGAGCGGCGCACGAGCCGGACGACCGCACCCGACCTCCGAGAGGAAGGCACGGCATGACTCGCAAGCCTGCCGCCGAACTGTTCCGCAGCACCGAAGGGATCAAGCTCCTCCTGACCCGCACCCTCCGGGCCCCGGTGGAGGACGTGTGGGAGTGCATCACCGAGCCGGAGCGTACGGCCCGCTGGTACGGGCCCTGGGAGGGAGACGCCGGGCTCGGGAAGACGATCAAGGTCAAGCTGGTCTTCGAGGAGGGCGAGCCGTGGGCCGACCTGCTCATCGAGCGGTGTGAGCCGCCGCACCGCCTCGACCTGGCCATGGTCGACGAGATGATGACGTGGCGGCTGCGGCTGTCCCTCACCGAGTCGGACGGCGTGACCGAGCTCCGCTTCGTCCAGGACTTCGACACCGAGGACGGCATCGCGGAGATCGGTCCCGGGTGGGAGTGGTACCTCGACAAGCTGGGCGCCGCGATCGAGGGCGGGCCCCAGCCGGTGTTCGAGGACTACTTCCCGGCGATGAAGCCGTACTACGAGCAGCTCCGCCCGCAGACCGGCGCGTAGCCGGCGGGCGGCCTGAGTTCCCGGCCGCCCCTCTTTCCCAGTGACCGCCCCCGGCGTACGGCGGTGGTGGGTTGACGCCCCGCGCCCCATCACCGCCGCCCGGTGAGGCTTCGCCGTACGGACTGCTCCCGGCGCTGTCAGAGTCGCGCCCACGTGTACGGAAGTGCCTGTCAGACAGGCTGACAACACCCAAATCCTTGCGGACATCCGCGCAACCCGAAACCTTGGTTCTCGCCGCACCGAACCCGCTCGATGCCTGCGACCAGGAGAAACGATGAAGCTGCCCACGTACGCCGCCACCCTGACGGGTGCAGTCCTGCTCGCCTCTCTGCTGGGGGCGGCCGGGAGCGCGGCGGCGGCCGGGGCGCTTCCGGCGGTGAGCATGGCGGCCACCGTGAAGGCCGCGCAGATCGACCCGCGACGCTCGGACAGCACGCTGACGCCGGGCGCCAAGGCGAGCGTGCTGCTGGTCGAGCGGGCGCTGCGCGACCGGCGGCTGCTGGACGCCAAGTGGGTGGACGGCTACTTCGGCACCACGACGGTCACCGCCTACGCGAAGTACCAGAAGTCGCTCGGCCTCACCGGTCTGGACGCCAACGGGCTGCCGGGCCGGGCCTCGCTCAGCAAGCTCGGCGCCGGGCGCTTCACGGTCACCGACGTGGTCGAGGTGGGCGGCCGGGTGCCGATGGACGGCTACGTCGTCAACGCCCGCACCAAGGCCATGCTGATCGAGGCGGAACGGTTGTTCGGCCGCGATTTCAAGCTGGACCAGGGCTCGTACAACCCTGGCGGTGACCCCACGTCGGTGGGCACGCACGACGGCGGCGGCGCGATCGACATCTCGGTGCAGGGCATGGACCCCGCCACCCGCACCGCCGGCGTCCGCGCGCTGCGGATGGTCGGCTTCGCCGCCTGGCTGCGTAATCCGCAGCAGGACGACTGGCCCTGGCACATCCACGCCGTGGCGCTGAACGACCCCAGCCTGTCCACGCAGGCGCAGCGCCAGGCCGGTGACTACTACCTCGGCCTCAACGGGCTGGCCAGCCGCGGCCCGGACGACGGTCCCAAGGTCGCCATCCGCACCTGGGAGGAGTACCGGCGCGGTCGCTGACCCCCACCTCGCACCATCCCACGCTTCCCCGAACTGGCTCCCCAAAGCTCAAGGAGAACACCATGAGAATGCGTACCAGGATCTTCACCGCGGCCTCCGCCGCCCTGGCCCTCGGCGGAGCGGTCCTCGGCGCCGCCTCGCCGGCCTCGGCCGCGAACCGCGACGGTGTCTGTGACCCGGGTGAGTTCTGCTACTACTTCAACAGCAACAACCAGGGTTCGGTTTCTGACTTCACCGGGTCGATCGCGGATTATGCGACGACGCAGCCGACGTGTTACGACTTCAAGGGTCCGGGCGCGGGCAAGGGTCAGTGCATCAAGAACTCGGCGGCTTCGGTGTGGAACCGCAGCAGCAAGACGGTGCGGGTGTACTTCAACACCGGTCACGCGGGCAGCTACCAGGACTTCGGTGCGGGCGCGAGGGGCAACCTGAACTCGACGCTGAAGAACCAGAACGCCTCGCACCAGTTCGCCCCGTCGTCCTCGGCGCGCACCAACATGTCGTTCTCCCTGTACACCGCCGCCGGCCGGATCAGCTGCGGCTTCGACGGCTACACCAGCACCCCCGGCCGCCACGAGGGCATCGACATCGTCCGCGGCGTCGGCTCCAGCGTGCACGCCCTGGTCGGCGGCGAGCTGATCAACCTGCAGCACGGCGCCACCGGCCGGGCCGGGCTGTCCACGATCTCGATCTACAACGCCTCGCTCGACAAGACGATCATCTACCTGCACTCCGCGCCGCTGACCTCGCTGCGCGTCGGCCAGCAGATCGCCAGGGGCCAGACCATCGCCACCGAGTCCTGGCGCGGGGTGTCCACCAAGGCCTCGGCGCACACCCACGTCGAGATGCGCCCCGGACGGCAGTTGCGCGCGGCCAAGAGCGTCGGCGACTCGCACCTGCAGAACCCGAACCCGACCGCGTTCTGGAACTCCCAGGGCTACCACGTCCGCTGACGCCCGAAGCTCTGAGGAGGGAGAACGACTGTGTTCCAACGAACTGTACGGCTGAGCACCCGGCTCGCCTCGGTGACCGCCGCCGCGCTGGTCCTGGGCGGAACGGCCTTCGGCGGCGCCGCACCCGCCTCGGCCGCGAACCGGGACGGTGTCTGTGACCCGGGTGAGTTCTGCTACTACTTCAACAGCAACAACCAGGGTTCGGTTTCTGACTTCACCGGGTCGATCGCGGATTATGCGACGACGCAGCCGACGTGTTACGACTTCAAGGGTCCTGGCGCCGGTAAGGGTCAGTGCATCAAGAACTCGGCGGCTTCGGTGTGGAACCGCAGCAGCAAGACGGTGCGGGTGTACTTCAACACCGGTCACGCAGGCAGCTACCAGGACTTCGGTGCGGGCGCGAGGGGCAACCTGAACTCCACCCTGAAGAACCAGAACGCCTCGCACCAGTTCGTGACGTCCGGGACGACGCCCACCGGCTGCAAGACCGACGGCACGGACTCCAAGCTCCCGACGACGATCCTCGTCTACCGCAAGTCCCTCAACCGGGTCGAGCGCGTCGACTTCAAGACCTACGTCAAGAACGTGCTGCCCAACGAGTGGATCTCGAGCTGGCCGGCCGAGTCGCTCAAGGCCGGGGCGCTCGCGGTCAAGAACTTCGGCTGGTACTGGGCGCTGCACTCCAACAAGAAGACCCCGAGCGGCCAGTGCTTCGACGTCTACGACCACACGTCTAGCCAGGTCTACAAGCCCGGCAGCGCCAAGGCCGTGACGAACGCCGCGGTCGACGCCACCTGGAACATCCGGCTGACCCGCGGCGGCAAGATCTTCCGCGCCCAGTACTGCGCGACCACGACGGCGTGCGGCAACTGGACCAACGGTGACTGGATGTCGCAGAACGGCTCGCGCGACAAGGCCAGGGCCGGATGGAGCTACTCCAGCATCCTGCGGCACTACTACACCGGGATCGCCCTCAGCTCGTTCTGAGGCCCCGCCACCCTGTTCCCCGCCCGTGCTCGCACGTGGCGGGGAACGTCATTCCCCGACGATGATCTGGAAGTTGATCGGCCGGTTGCCGGGGAACACGACCGCTCCCGTCGAGTCGACCATCTTGAACCGCACGTAGCACAGGCCGGGCTTGCGGGGCGTGGTGATGTCGGTCCGGATGTCGACCGTCTCGCCCGGCTGGGTGTCCTCGATCGGCACCTCGGGGATGGTCTGGCACTGGTCGGCCTGCTGGGCCGCGTCGAGGCGGCGGAGCGCGTAGCCCTTCCACGGCACCGAGCCGGCGTTCTTGAGCTGCCAGACCTTGGTCATGGTCTGGCCGGCGCCGACGCGGGTGCAGTCGGGGAGGGTGACGTCCTGGATGAACTGGGCCGCGTCGCCCTTGTGCAGCGGGGCGGCGGCCGGTGGGTTGGTGGGCGGGACCGGGCATTCGGCGGGGGACAGGGCGGCGGTCGACGGGCCGGCCGCCGGGGGCTGGCCGCCGCCTTCGGAACCGCCGCCGCCGCGATCGACGACCGCCACCAGCAGGGCCGCCGCCCCGATGACCCCGGCGCCCGCCACCAGCACCAGCGGGCGGAACCGCCGTGAGCCCCCCGCCTGCGGCCCATCCGCTGGTCCATAGGGGGGAGAGGGGTGCTCCGACGGGGTGGTGGGCGGTACGGCGGGCGTATCCACGGCGAGTGGTACGGCAGGCGCCTCCACGGCGACCTGCCCTCCGCCGGAGCTCTCCGCCGAGGCGCCGGCGCGCACCGGCACCTCCTCAGCGCCGCCCACCCGGATCGCCCGGTTGGCCGCCTCCCAGCGCTCGCGATACAGGGCCGGATCCGCCCCGCACGCCTTGACGAACTCGACGGTGGTCTCCCAGCTCGGAAGCCGGTTGCCCTTGGTGGCTTCGTGCAACGTCGTGTGGGAGATCGCCCCTGAGCGGCCGGACATTTCCCGGAAAGGTGGGTTGCCGACCGCGTTGCGCAGTTCCCGGAGGATCGCCGCGAAGTGCTCGATCGCCTCCGCCCGTGCACGTCTGTCGTCCACCGTGCGAAGCTAACAGCACCCACTGTCCGCTCTCAACTCAAACGAGCAAGGACGTCACACCACCCGCGGTCAACGTCTCCAGAACAGCAGGTGGGTGATCCCGCTCGGGCTCGGGATCTCTTCCAGGTGGAACCGGTCGAGCAACTCCGCGGGGCTCTTCCACAACCGCTCGCCCCGGCCCAGGTCGACGGGTGCGACGGCGATGTGCAGCGTGTCGACCAGATCGGCCTCCAGGAAGGCGCGCAGGGTGGCGACGCCGCCGCCGAGCCGTACGTCCTTGCCGCCGGCGGCCTCCTTGGCGCGGGCCAGCGCCTCGGCCGGGGTCGCGTCGAGGAAGTGGAAGGTGGTGTCGGCCAGGGTGAAGGACGGCCGGGGGTGGTGGGTGAGCACGAAGACCGGGGTGTGGAACGGGGGAGTGTCGCCCCACCACCCCTGCCACTCGTAGTTCTCCCAGGGCCCGCGCTGGGGGCCGAACTTGTTGCGCCCCATGATCTCCGCGCCGATGTTGTTCTGGTGGTCGCGGGTCATGTAGTCGTCCAGGCCGCGCGTGCCGCCCGGCTCGGTGCGGTTCACCCAGCTCGCGGTGGCGCCCGCCCAGGACGCGAGGTCCGCGGGGTCGGCGTGGCCGAACGGCCGTTCCAGGCTCTGCCCCTCACCGGCGCCGAACCCGTCGCGCGACACACAGAAACACTGCACTCGCACCAACTGCGACATGAGTCCTCCACTGTCTTCCCGTGGAGCGCCCGGGCTGGGCGCCCCTGTCGGAAGGTGGTCGAAGCTGCGGCGCGATTCTTGCCTCCCGAACGGCAAAAAGATGGAGCCACGGACCCCCTGTGGGGGGAGGGCGTACCCGCCGCCGCCCTGCGGGACCGCAGTCGGGCGCACCTGGCAGTACGCGGACGCGAACGAGCTGCCCTTCGGCGACGGCTCCTTCGACGCGGTCACGCACGGCTACCTGCTGCGCGACGTGCGGAGCGCCGAGCGGGTGCTGGCCGAGCAGTACCGGGTGCTGAAGCCGGGCGGCCGGCTGGTCCTGCTGGAGACCTGCCCGCCCCGTGGCCTGCTCCGCCACCCGGTGGGGCTGGGCGTGCGGATCCTGATCCCGCTGCTCGGGCAGGTGGTCACGGGCGACCGCGAGTCCTACTCCTACCTGCAGCGCTCCACGCTCGGCTTCATGACCCGGCAGGAGGTCGCCACGATCCTCCGGCGGCTCGGGTTCGAGGCCGTCCGGTGGAAGAAGCGCTTCCTCGGCACCCACATGATCATCGCCGTGCGGAAGCCACGATGATCACCCCGGTGAGTTCCTGTCGACCCCGGCGGGCGGCTGCCGGGGTGCAGGGGGTCAGTCGCGCCGGCGCAGCTCCTCGTTGATGCGCAACGCCTCGGCGAGTTGGTCCTCGAGGATGATGATGCGGCAGGCCGCCTCCAGCGCGGTGCCGGCGTCGACAAGTTCGCGGGCGCGGGCGGCCAGGCGGAGCTGGTAGCGGGAGAAGCGGCGGTGACCGCCCTCGGAGCGCAGTGGTTCGATCAGCTTGGCGGCGCCGAGGCTGCGCAGGAACGCCGGGGTGACCCCGAGGATCTCCGCGGCGCGGCCCATGCTGTAGGCGGGATAGTCCTCGTCGTCGAGCCGTTGCTCGGGACTGGCGGAGGCGTCCGGCCGGCCGGGCTCGGCGCCGTTGGTGGCTTCGGGGTGGTGGTGTGGGTTTCGCGTGGGTTGCGACACCTGGCGTGTTTGTTCCATACAGCCTTCCTGAACGCGAACAGGGGCCCCGGCGCATTCCCGCGCCGGGGCCCGAATGAGGTTTAACACCATCGACCGATCTTGCGACCGGTCACTTGTTCCGCATGAGCCGCCTGGTGGGGCGGGGATGCGGGGATCGCGTAAGCGTGACCGTAGACCACCGTCCTGTTCGTGGAGCTGCGGTACCCGTGCGGCGATGTTCAGCCGGCGACGGGCGATCCTGATGGCGTTCAACACTCCTTTCCGGTGTTACTGCGTCGTCGGCGGATGCCGACCTCTTGCTACGGCAGCGCGTCCACCGCCACGACCCACTTCCACTGCGCCGGCCGCGGCAGTCCGACCTTCTGCCTTCTTTCCCTTACCTTCGTCTTTGTCCTGCTGTCCACGTCCGTCCGGGCAGTTCGTCGTAGTGCTCGTGAAGCGCTGCCCTCGTGGATCCCTCCCTTGCTATGCCAGAGACATTACCCCCGGGTGATGCGAATGTCTACTGTGGCGACGACAGATTTTCTCTCCCGAGGGAGTAAAGGACGCGCCTGCGGCATGAGGTCGGGGTGGACCGCGCTCAACCGGCGGTGCCCTCGGTGATCCGCCGGAGGGTGGCGGTGTACTCCCGGAAGGCGATACGGCCCGCGTCGGTCAGCGACAGCCAGGTGCGCGGGCGCTGGCCGACGAAGCCCTTGGTCGCCTCCACGTACCCCGCCTTCTCCAGCGTGGTGATGTGCTTGGACAGCAGCGAGTCGCTGACCTCGATCGTGTCCCTCAGGTAGCCGAACTCGGCGGTGTCCGCCGCCGCGAGCATCGCCATGATGGACAGCCGTACCGGGGCGTGGATGATCTCGTCGAGGGCGTGACGTGGGTGGCTTTGCGAGCACCCAGCCGGGGCCGGCGGGCTCGCGCGGGTGCAGGAACATCGCGTAGAGCGCCGCGAGCACGGTCGTCCCCACGAACGCGTAGGTGATCCGGTAGGCGAGCCGGGAGTGCGACCGGCCGTGCCCGCGTAGGGTGCCTCTCATGGGCAGGCTTCAGGCGTTGCTCGGCATCGAGCATCCGATCGTCCAGGGTCCCTTCGGCGGAGGGCTGTCGTCGGTGGCGCTGGTGGCGGCCGTCTCCGAGGCCGGTGGGCTCGGGTCGTACGGCGGGAACACGCTGGGGCCGGCGGAGCTGACCGGGCTGGTCGCCGAGCTGAAGGTGGCCACGGCCCGGCCGTTCGCGGTCAACCTCTGGGTGCCGCAGTCCGGCGAAGGGACCGCCCGGGTGAGTGAGGCGGATCTGGCGCGGCTCCAGCCGTACTACGACCGGTTCGGGCTGACGCCGCCGGAGAGCCTGACGATCCCGGACTTCGCCGAGCAGGCCGAAGCGTTGCTGGCGGCGGAGCCGTACGTGATCAGTTTCGTCATGGGCGTGCCACCCGCCTGGGTGCTGGCCGAGGCCCGGCGCAGGGGCGTGGTGACGATCGGCACGGCCACGACCGTGGAGGAGGCGGTCGCGCTGGCCGAGGCGGGGCTGGACGCGGTCGTGGCCTCCGGCGCCGATGCCGGAGGCCACCGCGGGGCGTTCCTGCGGCCCGTGCGCGAGTCGCTGGTCGGCACCTTCTCGCTGGTCCCGCAGGTCGCCGACGCGGTCGAGGTGCCGGTGATCGCGGCCGGGGGCATCGCCGACCGGCGCGGTGTCCGCGCGGCGCTGGCCCTGGGCGCCGACGGCGTGCAGATCGGCACCGGTTTCCTGGCCACCGAGGAGTCGGCCGCGCGGCCCGCGCACAAGCAGGCGCTCCTCGGCCCGGAGGGGCGGGTCACGGTGCTGACCCGCCTGTTCTCCGGTCGTACGGCACGCGCCATCCCCAACCGCTTCATCAGGGAGCTGGCCGCCCACGAGGCGGACGTGCCGGACTACCCGCTGCAGAACGCGCTGATGATGCCCATCCGCCGCCAGGGCGACCCGGACTACCTCAACCTGTGGTCCGGCCAGGCCGCGCCGCTGGCGGTGGGCGGCAGGGCGGCCGACTACCTGGCCGTCCTCGTGGAGCCGCGTTCTACGGAACGCTGACCAGGTCAGGGGGCGGGACGGGTGTCCAGACCGTAGCTGACCCGGTCGATCCAGTAGGGGCCGCAGCTCGCGCCGCTCCACTGGCCGGTGTTGGTGCGCACCCAGGCCCCGTCGCGGCGGCCGTTGACGCACTGGACCCAGGCGCGGAACTCGTAGGCGGGCCCGCTGGTCGCGCAGCGGGCCGAGAAGGAGTTCTGGCCGATGGAGTACTCACAGTCGCCGGCCGCCGAGGCGGCGGACGCCGAACCGATGGTGATGGCGCCCGCGGCGAGCGCGGTCGCGGCGAGGACGCGCAGGACTCTTCTCATTCCCTCTCCCAGGGCTGGTGATGACGGTGGGCCGTACGCGCGACGGAAGTAATTCTTAGGAAACTTTCCTAAGCAAACGACACCGTGCGCGGCCCGTCAACCCCACGGGTTCCTGGTTGACCCGTGCCAGGAACGGTGCCCCGCCGAGGTGAGGACCGCCACGACACGCCCAGGCGAAGGCAGGCCCGATGCGCATGCCGGCAAACTTTTCTCTGCCCAATCACGGAGCGCCTATGGTCCCCCGCAATAACGCCGCATACACGTGTCCGTGACAAATAATTCTTTGACGGGGATTATCAAAACTCGCGAAAGTGTCGCGGGAATGGCGAAGATACCGTCGTCCCATGACCTCGTCCAGAGTTCTCGCCGTGGTGCTGGCCGGCGGGCAGGGAAAGCGTCTGCTGCCTTTGACGTTGCGCAGAGCCAAGCCCAACATGACCTTCGGTGGGATGTTCCGCTTGATCGACTTCGTGCTGTCGAACCTGACCAACGCCGGCCATCTGCGAATAGTGGTGTTGACGCAGCACCACAGCGCCGGACTCGACCGCTACATCTCGCGGGGCTGGCAGCTCTCCTCGCGGGTGGGCCACTACGTCGCGCCGATCCCGGCGCAGCGGCAGTTCGGGCCGCAGTGGTTCTCGGGCTCGGCGGACGCGTTGTTCCAGAACCTGCATTTGATGCGGGAAGAGCTGCCCGAGCACGTGCTGGTGTTCGGCGCCGACCACGTGTACCGGATGGACCCGGCGCAGATGCTGGCCCAGCACGTCGAGTCGGGCGCCGACGTCACGGTGGCGGCGATCCGGCAGCCGCGGGAGCTGGCGCACCACTTCGGGGTGATCGAGTGCGGCCAGGCGGGCCGGCGGATCGTCCGGTTCAGGGAGAAGCCGAGCGACCCGGCCGGGCTGCCGGACTCGCCGCAGGAGATCCGCGCCTCCATGGGCAACTACGTGTTCCGCACCGACTCGCTGATCGACGCGCTGGAGCGCGACGCCCGTGACCTGGCGAGCAAGCACGACATCGGCGCGGACATCATCCCGTATCTGACGCGGGAGGGCCGCGCGGAGGTCTACGACTTCGCGCGCAACCACGTGCCCGGGGTGAACGCCCACGAGCGCGGCTACTGGCGGGACGTGGGCACGCTGGACGCCTACTACGAGGCGCACATGGACCTGATCGGGCCGGAGCCGGCGTTCTCGCTCTACAACGCGGACTGGCCGATCCGGACCTACCACGACCTGCTGGCCCCGGTGAGCTTCGGCCGGGAGCGGGCCTGCCGTACCGTCGACTCGTTGTTGTCGCCCGGCGTCGTCGTCGAGGCCGAGGCCGAGATCGAGCGGTCGGTGCTCGCGCCGCGGGTCAGCCTGGGGGCCCGGGCCCAGATCACCGACTCGGTCCTGCTGGGCAACGCGCGGATCGGGCGCGACGCGATCGTCCGGCGAGCCATCGTCGACCGCGACGTCGTCATCCCGGACGGGGCGCGCATCGGCGTCGACCCCGACCAGGACCACGAGCTCTTCCAGGTCACCGCCAACGGCATCGTGGTCGTCGGCAACGACGACGCCCGCCCCGCCCAAGCGCGGGTGGAAGCGGCCGGAGACCTGGCGATAGCACCGCGACACTGAGAGCCGGGCACAGCGACTCGGGAAAACTCGATCAAAGAGTGCGGAGATCATCAGGTTCCGCCGGACGAGGCGGGTATGCCTGAACGCGCAATCGTCGGAACCATCCATTCGGGGGAAAGATGTTCACACACAGCAAACCCAATCGGAAGGGACAGGTGGAGGTCCTCTTCACGCTGCCCCGTGAAGTCGGCCCGGTGTCGGTCGTCGGCGACTTCAACGGCTGGGACCCGTTCGCGCACCCGATGACCCTGGGCGAGGACGGTCACTACAAGGTCGCGATCGCCGTACCGCAGGGCGAGGCGTTCGCCTTCCGCTACCTGGGCGAGGGCGGCCGCTGGTTCGACGACGAGGGCGCCGAGGAGTACGACCACCGCGGTGCGGTCTTCCGCGTTCCGGCGCCGAAGGCCCGCACCACCACGGCCAAGCCGCGCGTCGCCGCGACCAGGGCCACCGCCGCCGCGCGCTGAGCGGTGGCGCGTGTTCGCGAGCATGGTCGTGATTGCGCGTCGTGAGGCCCCTTGCCTCCCGCGACGCTGATGCCGCAGGCAGGCGATCGGCCGGTCACCGTACGCGGGGACCGGCCGGCGTCGGTCCGGACCGCCTGCGGCGCGGACGGAACCGTTTGACAGCCCGCCATCGGGGGAGCCGAGACTGATGACCGACAACATCCCGCCGCAAGAGCAGCCCTATCCCGGTCACACCGACCGGATGACGCCAGAGCCCAAGGACGAGATGCGCGACTACCAGGGTCGCGACCTGCTCGCCGGCAAGCGGGCGCTCATCACCGGCGGCGACTCCGGCATCGGCCGGGCCGTCGCGGTCGCCTTCGCCAAGGAGGGCGCCGACGTCGCCATCGCCTACCTGAACGAGCACGACGACGCGGCCCACACCCGCTCCCTGGTGGAGAAGGCGGGCCGGCGCTGCCTCACCATCCCCGGCGACCTCGCCGAGCCCGAGCACTGCCGGAAGGTGGTCGAGGCGACCGTCGCCGAGCTGGGCGGCCTCGACATCCTGGTGAACAACGTGGCCTACCAGGAGCCGGTCGAGTCCCTCGGCGAGCTGAGCGACGAGCAGTGGCTGCGCACGTTCGCGGTCAACATCCACAGCTACTTCCGCGTCACCCAGGCCGCGTTGCCGCACCTCGGCGACGGGTCGGCGATCATCAACACCTCGTCGGTCAACGGGCTGCGCGGCAACAAGACGCTCATCGACTACGCGGCGACCAAGGGCGCGGTCAACGCCTTCACCCAGTCGATGGCCCAGAACCTCATGGACCGCGGCATCAGGGTCAACGCGGTCGCGCCGGGACCGGTGTGGACGCCGCTCATCCCCGCGACCATGCCGGCCGACCGGGCGGAGGGTTTCGGCCAGCAGGCGCCCATGGGCCGGGCGGCCGACCCGGACGAGATCGCCCCGTCGTACGTGTTCTTCGCGGCCGGGCGGTTGTCGTCGTACTACACGGGGGAGGTGCTCGCCCCGGTCGGCGGCGAGACGATGCCCGGCTGATCGGGTGGAGCCGCGGTCTAACTGCGGTGCAGGGAGGCGGCGAGGCGGTGCCCGGCCCAGCGCTTGACGCGGCGGAGCGCCGCCAGCCCGCTGGCCGCCCGGTCCAGCCGGTGGTACAGCCGCGGCGGCAGGTACGGCAGCAGCGGTGAGTGCCGCTGGCCGAGCAGGGCGAACATCTGGTCCGGCGGCAGCCGCAGGTAACGCGGCAGGTTCTCGTAGAACCGGGCGCTGTAGCGCGCCGCGCTCTGCAGCGGGCGCAACGCCGCCTTCCGCGCCCGCTCGTACTCCAGCAGGGCCCGATCCCCGCCGCCGACCGTGCCGGCCAGCGCGATGGCGTCCTCGATGGCCAAGGTCGTGCCGGCCCCGATCGAGTAGTGGGTGCTGTGCGCCGCGTCGCCGAGCAGGACGAGGTTGCCGCGTGACCACGACCGGTTGGTGACCGTCTGGAAGCGGAGCCACTGGACCTCGTCCTGGCCCCGGCCGATCAGGGGATGGCCGTCCAGGATCCCGGCGAAGAGCTTCTCCAGCAGGGAGAGGGTGTCCGCCTCGCCGGCGCGGTCGAGGCCCAGGCCCTGCCAGGTGCCGGGGGAGCACTCGATCACGCACGTGCCGCGCTCGGCGCTGTAGCGGTAGCCGTAGCACCAGATCCAGCCGTGCTCGGTCTCGACGAAGGCGAAGGTGAAGGCGTCGAACGCCTTCGTGGTGCCGAGCCAGAGATAGGTGTTGCCGCCGGTCGCGACCTCGGTGCCGAACGCGGCCTCGTGGCGGGCGCGCAGCCGGCTGTGCACGCCGTCGGCGGCGACGACCAGGTCGGCGTCCAGGGGCTCGTCGGTGATCTCGCGCTCGAACTCCACCCGCACCCCCAGGTCGGTCGCGCGGTTGGCCAGGATGTCGAGCAGCCGGTGCCGGCCGATGCCGAAGCCCTCGTCGCCGCGGTGCCGGGCGGTGCGCTCGCCGATGTGGGCGACGCCGTCGCGCCAGCGCACCGACGCGGCGGCGATGGCGCGGGCCGATTCGGGGTCGTGCTCCTGGAGCTTGGCCAGGAAGGATCCCCAGTAGGTGACACCCCAGCCGTAGGTCGCGCCGGCCGGGTTCCGTTCGTACACCGTGATGTCGTGATCAGGGGCCTTGAGCTTCCGCAGGATCGCGAAATACAGGCCGGCGGGTCCGCCGCCGACGCAGCTCACCTTCACATGTGCTCCCTGACCAGGCGGTTAATCTGTCGCTCAGCGTAGTCATTTGGCCACGAACTGCCCGGATCGGCACGCCCGTTGTCAGCCGCTTGGAAAAGTGATATCACTTTGCTATAGACCCGATAGCAACCCCCAGGGAGTAGAGATGGTGGACGCAACGGAAGAGGTCATCGTCGACATGCCGGCGCCGCGCACCAGCGAGCGCCAGGCGCGGGGAGCCAACGGCTTCGTCGTGTTGACCGTGGCGACGATCGTGCTCCTCGGCGGGATCGCCGCGCTCATCGGAGGCATCGTCATGCTCGCCGGCGGGGCCGGGACGAGCGGCTGGCTGGTCCTCGCGCTGGGCGTGCTCGCGGCGCTGGCCGGATTCGTCCTGTACTTCGGCCTGTCGGCCGTCGCGCCCGGCGAGGCGCGGGTCGTGCAGTTGCTGGGCCGCTACGTCGGCACCCTGCGCACGCCCGGCCTGCAGTGGGTCAACCCGTTCACGGTACGGCGCCGCGTCTCGACCAGGATCCGCAACCACGAGACCGACGTGACGAAGGTCAACGACGCCGACGGCAACCCGATCCAGATCGCCACCGTGGTCGTCTGGCAGGTCCAGGACACCGCCCAGGCCGTCTTCGAGGTCGACGACTTCGTGGAGTTCGTCGCCATCCAGGCCGAGACGGCCGTCCGGCACATCGCCGGCAGCTACCCCTACGACTCCCACGGCGAGCCCAGGCTGTCGCTGCGCGACAACGCCGAGGAGATCAACGAGAAGCTGGCCGCCGAGATCTCCGTCCGGGTCGCCTCGGCCGGCGTGAAGGTGATCGAGGCCCGGATCGTCCACCTGGCCTACGCGCCCGAGATCGCGCACGCGATGTTGCGCCGCCAGCAGGCCGGCGCCGTGGTCGCGGCCCGCCAGCGGATCGTCGAAGGCGCGGTCGGCATGGTCGAGATGGCCCTGGCCAAGCTCGCCGAGGACGGCGTGGTCGAGCTCGACGAGGAGCGCAAGGCGGCGATGGTCAGCAACCTGCTGGTGGTGCTGGTCGGTGACCGCGACACCCAGCCGGTCGTCAACACCGGCACGCTCTACCAGTAACCGCCGTGGAGCGGAAGAAGATCCTGCTGCGCCTCGATCCCACGGTCCACGACGCGCTGGCCAGGTGGGCGGCCGACGACCTGCGCAGCACGAACGCGCAGATCGAGTTCCTGCTGCGCAAGGCGCTCAACGAGGCGGGGCGCCTGCCCGGCGGGGTGGGTCAGATGCGCAGGCAGGGCCGGCCCCCGAAGAAGCAGACGGAGGAGTCCGAGGATGAGAGCGCAGCGGAGAAGCACACGGGCGATGGCGCGGCGGAGGCGGACGGCGCCGGGTGAGTCCCTGGCCGAGTCGGTGTTCCTGCTCGCCTTCGACGTCCGCAAGCAGCGGCTGGCCGGGCTGAGCGACCTGGGGTACGTCGTGCGGGCGGCGGTGCTGGCCGAGTTCCTGCTCAACGGGAACGTCGCCGACGAGGGCGGCAAGGTCCGGGCGCTCACCCCGCCGGTCGCGCCGACCGCGCTGGAGGCGGCCGTCTGGGAGCAGCTCTCGGCCTCGCCGCCGCGCTCGTGGTCGCGGTGGATCAACAAGAACGCCACGCTCGCCTACCGGCTGGTGCGGGACGAGCTGGTGGCGGCCCGGCTGGTCCACGTGGAGCACCGCCGGATCCTGTTCTTCCCGGTCCAGCGGGTCACGCCCCGCCGGCCGTACGTCTCGCGCCGGCTCGCCGAGCGTGTCACGTCGGCGGCCCGGGGAGGGCAGCCGGTCGGGCGGCTGCCGCAGGAGCTCAGGGCGCTGGCCGCGCTCGCCGCGGCGGCCAAGATGACCACGGTGCTGTCGCAGCGCGAATGGCGGCAGTACCGCAAGCGGACCGACGAGCTGTCCGCGCCGATCGAGCCGATCACCACGGCCCTGCGCAAGACCCTGGCGTCCCACCACTCGTCCGACGCGGCCGGCTGACCAGCCGCCCGGCTCGTCCCCTGGAAGGGAGACCGACAGTGAGCTCACCGGCCCGCGTGCCCCTCGCGCCCGAGCGCCCGCCCGGCGCCGCCCCCCGCGCGCTCGCCCCCGACCTGGCCAGAGGCGTGATGCTGCTGGCCATCGCCTTCGCCCACGCGCCGCTGTTCGTGCTCGACCCCGAGCACGGCTCCACGCTCGCCAACCGGATCGCCGACGCCTTCCAGTTGCTCTTCGTCACCAACCACGCCCGGCCGATGTTCGCCTTCCTGTTCGGCTACGGCATGGTCCAGTTGCTGCACCGGCAGGCCGAGCGCGGCCAGGACCCGGTGGCGGTCCGCAGGCTGGTGCGCCGCCGGGGCTGGTGGCTGATCGTCATCGGCGTCCTGCACGCGGTCGTGCTCATCCCGCTGGACATCCTCGCCGCCTACGGCCTGGCCGCGGTCGTGCTCGCCGGGCTGCTGCGGCGCAAGGACGCCACCCTGCTGTGGGTGGCCGGCGTGAGCTTCCTCGGGGCCACGGCGCTGGTGGGCGCGGCCATGGGCTACGTCTTCACCGTCGACATGCCCTCGATGCAGGTCCCGCTGGGCGCCACGCCCTGGGAGCTGGTCGGCGACCGGCTGACCGGCCTGCCGTACGGCATCGTGATCGGCACGATCATGGTCATCCCCGGCGTGGTGATCGGCATGTGGGCCGGGCGGCGGCGGGTGCTGGACGAGCCCGAGCGGCACCGGCGCTTCCTGACCCGCGCCGCGGTGATCACCACGGTCGTATCGGTCGCCGGAGCGATCCCGCTGGTCCTCATCGGGACCGGGCTGTGGACGCCGTCGGGGGCCACGCAGTGGCTCGCCGCCTTCGCCCAGCCGCTCACCGGCTACCCCGGCGGGATCGGCATGGCGGCGATCATCGCCCTGGTCGCGATCCGGGTGGGGCGCCGTCCCGGCCGGCTGACCACGGCGGTCACGGCGCTCGGGCAGCGCTCGATGAGCCTGTACCTCTTCCAGTCCGTCGCCTTCATGGCGGTCTTCGCACCGTACGGGCTCGGGCTGCAGGACGACCTCGGCACCGCGGGGGCGCTGGGGGTGGCCGCGGTCACCTGGCTGGTCTCACTGGCGCTGGCCGAGGCCATGCGCCGGGCCGGGTACCGCGGCCCCGCCGAGGTCCTGCTGCGCAGGCTGAGCTACCGCCGCTCGTCGGCCAGATAGGCGAGTACGGCGAGCACCCGCCGGTTGGTGTCGTCGTCCGGCTCGATCCCGAGCTTGGCGAAGATCGCGGCGATGTGCTTGCCGACCGTCCCCTCGCTGACGTACAGGTGGGCGGCGACGGCGCTGTTGGACCGGCCCTGGGCCATGAGCTGGAGCACCTCCTGCTCCCGAGGGGTCAGCAGCGCCACGGGGTGGCGGGGCGAGGTGCCGCCGAGCAGCTTGGCGATCACCTCGGGGTCCATGGCGGTGCCGCCCCCGGCCACCCGGCGCAGCGCCGAGACGAAGTGGCCGGTGTCGAAGACGCGGTCCTTGAGCAGGTAGCCCACCCCGCCGGCGCCGTCGGCCAGCAGCTCGCGGGCGTAGATCTGCTCGACGTACTGCGACAGCACCAGCACCGGGAAGCCGGGCCGGCGCCGCCGGGCCTCGATCGCCGCCCGCACGCCCTCGTCGGTGAAGGCGGGCGGCAGCCGTACGTCCACGACGGCCAGGTCGGGCCGGTGCGCGTCGACGGCGGCCAGCAGCTCCTCGGCGGTGCCGACCGCGGCCACGGTCTCGATGTCGTGGGCCTTCAGCAGGTGAGCGAGTCCTTCCCGGAGGAGGAAGACGTCCTCGGCGAGGACAACGCGCATGGGATCTCCAAAGTGGCCACGGTCGGCCCGCCGGGCGGGCTGGAGAGCGTGAGCAGGCCGTCGAAACCGGACAGTCGTCGCCGGATGCCGGCCAGGCCGCCGCCCGGGCCGGCGCTCGCCCCGCCCCGGCCGTCGTCGGCGACCGAGACCGCCAGCACCCCGGCGGAGTGCCGCAGCTCGATCCGCACCCGCGTCGCGTCGGCGTGCCGGGCGGCGTTGGCCAGCAGTTCCGAGACCGCGAAGTAGACCGCCGCGGCGATCGGAGGTGGCACCGTACCGGGCAGGTCCACCTGGACCTCGACGTCCAGCGGGGCGTCCAGCGCGAGGGTGCGGACGGCGTCGGGCAGGCCGCGGTCGGCCAGGACGGGCGGGTGGATGCCGCGGATGAGCTCGCGCAGCTCGCCCAGGGCGGTCACCGACAGGTCCTTGGCCCGGGAGACCAGGTCGCGGGCGGCCTCGGGGTCGCGGGCGATCAGGTCCTCGGCCGCGCCGAGCGTCATCCCCACCGCGATCCACCGGGCCTGGGCGCCGTCGTGCAGGTCGCGCTCGATGCGCCGCAGCTCGGCGGCCTGCGCGTCGCCGAGCTCGGTGCGGCTGGTGGACAGCGCGCTGACCCGGTGGGCGAGCACGGCCGCTCTCGTGGGGCCGAGCAGCGTCGCGCTCAGCCGGGCGTGGAGGCGCAGCAGGGCCGGCGCCACCGCGGCCCCGGCCAGCGCGGCGCCCAGCCCGGCGAGGGGGATCCACAGCCCAAGCGTCCAGGACAGGCCGGCGGGTGGGGGCCACGGCTCCAGGGGCCAGGGCAGGTCGGCGCCCAGCAGGCGCAGGGCGGTGAGCCACACCCACGCCCAGCACGCGGCGAGCCCGCCGGCCACCAGGACGGCCGGGCCGGCGAGCACCAGGCCGGCGGGCAGCTCCAGCGCCAGCCAGGCGAGGTCGCGCCAGGAGGCGGGGTCGCGCACGGTCCACTGCCATCGCAGGGCGCGCGCCGCGCTCGCGGCACTCCGGTGCACGGCGCCGAACTCGCCGCCGACCACCCGGTAGCTCCCGTCGGCGTCCGGCTCCGGCACCACCGGCGCCAGCCGGTACGGCTCGGCGATCCGCGCCCCCGTCCAGCGGTGGAACCGCTCCCGGCGGCGCGCGACGAAGCGCCGGGAGGCCAGCACGGTCTCCGGCCACAGCCGCATGGCCGTCGCCACGATCGTCCCGATGTGCGCCACGGCCAGCGCGACCGCCACCACGGCCAGTCCCACGCTCGCCCACAGCCGCGCGGCGGCCAGAGCGTGCCGCCCGAGCGCCGACACCACCCGCCCCGGCCCCGGACGGGCGGCCCGCGCGAGCAGCACCCGGGTCCACCGCGCATGCAGCCGCAGCGACACCGGGCCGACGGCCAGTCCCGCCAGCACACCGGCGACACCCGCCACCGGCCACCCCGACCAGGCCGCCACCAACCCGCCGCCGATCAGCGCCGGCCCCACACCGGCCAGCGTGCCCCCGACCACCGGCTCGACCGCCAGCCACGCCAGATCCCGCCAGGTCGCCGGATCGCGCGCCACCCACCGCAGCCTCGCCAGGTAGGCGGGCACGAACGCCGACCGGTAGAGGTCGTCGCCGTCGCGATACCAGCCCTCGGCGTCAGGCCCGGGCGGCGGCGGCTCCGGAAGGTAGGGCGCCGGGATCGTCACCCCGCCCCAGCGACCGGCCAGCCGCCGCGCCAGAGCCGGCAGCCGCCGCGCCTGGACCACGAAGAACGCCGGGGACGGCAGGCCCGCGTGCACCGCCACGAACAGGACTGCCAGGACCGGCCAGCCCACCGCGGCCAGCCCGGCGAGCGCCAGGCCGCGCACCGGGGCGATGACGTGCGCGCGCACCCGTGCCCCCTCCACGTGACCGATGAAACCACGCCGGTCCGGCCGGCGGTATGGGGGCCAGCCCCCAGACGGCCGGGGGGCCAGGCCGGTTCTCCGGGCCGGGCGGCGTTCCTAGCGTCCTGGACATGACTGTCACCGCTGTACGCATGGCCCACCTCGACCGGGTCCGGGTGCTGCTGACCGTGCTCGTCGTGCTCCACCACGTCGCGCTCACCTACGGGAGCTTCCCGCTGTGGTACCACCACGAGCCGGACGGGAGCGGGTGGGGCCGGCTGCTCGACCTGTTCATGCTCCTGAACCAGACCTTCGCCATGGGCCTGTTCTTCCTGATCTCCGGCTACTTCCTGCCCGGAGCCGTCGAGCGGCGGGGCCGGTGGCGGGTGCTCGGCGATCGGGCGGTCCGGCTGGGGGTTCCGCTCCTGCTGATCGTCTTCGTCGTCGTGCCGCTGGCCAAGCTGCCGGGCTACCTGCGTGCGCCGCAGGGCGGGTACCTCGACTTCTACCTGCGGGAGCTGGAGCAGGGGCCGGGCTGGTTCCTGGCGGCGCTGCTGCTGTTCACCGCGGCGTACGTGCTGCTGCACCGGCCGCCGGGGGAGCGCCCGGGCTCGCCGCTGCGGGCTCGCACGCTGATCGGCTTCGCGCTGGCGCTCGTGGTGCTCGGCGTCGCCTGGCGGGTGGCGCAGCCGCTCGACCGGGTGCCGCTGGTGCAGTTCCCGGTGCCGGCCTACCTGCCGCAGTACGTGGGCATGTTCGCGGCCGGGGTGCTGGCCTGGCGGCGCGGCTGGCTCACCGAGTGGCCGGCGCGGGCGGCCGGCTGGGGCTTCGGGGCCGCGGCGGTGGCAGTGGTCGCGCTCGTCCCGCTCACCCTGGACGGCTCGCTCCTGGCGCGGGTGGCGCACGGGATCTTCGACGGCGTCTACGGCGTCGGCATGTCGGTGGGGGTGCTGGCGTTGTTCGCCCACCGGTTCGCCGGACCGCCGACGGCGCTCGGCCGGTTCCTGGCGGCCAACGCCTACACGGTTTACGTGCTGCACGCCGTCGTGCTCGTGGCGGTCTCGGTGGCGTTGTCGGGGCTCGACGTCGGGCCGCTGGCGAAGTTCGTCCTGGTGGGCGCGGTGTCGGTCCCGCTGTGCTGGGCTCTGGCGGCGATCGTGCGGGGGCTGAGCACAACCGCCCTCGCGGCGGTCGTGCGCGGGGTCAGGCGGTGAGCGTAGCGGAGCCCATGGTCAGCAAGGGAACGAGTCCGGCCGCCCGTTCGGTCGGAACGGGCGGCCGGGGTGTGGCTACGGGGTGATCAGGTCAGCGCACGACCTCGTACGGCAGGATCTCGGCGAGCGCGGAGGCGCCGCCGATGCCGTAGTCCGAGCGGAGCCGGATGTAGCGCGCCGAGACGCCCTGGAGGCTGACGTCGTTGGGCGAGGTGAGCCGGAGCCACTCGACGGCCTTGACGTCCCTGAAGGTGACGCCGTCGTCGCTGACCTGCACCATGCCCTTGAGGATGGTGCCGTTCATGTTGGTGCGGAGCTTGGGCTGGAACCGCACTGCGGACAGTTCCCTGACCCGGCCCAGGTCGACCGTGATGGTGTGCGGCTGCGGGGGGACCACCGGGTAGTCGGAGTGGAAGTCGGTGGTCAGGTTGCCGTCCACGGCGCGCTTGGGGTCGCCGATGCCGGGCTTGAAGGTGCTGGCGGTGGCGGTGAGCTCCGCCGGCGGGATGCGGCGGCCGGCCGGCTCGGCGGGCCAGATCTCGCGGGCCTTGCCGACCTCCTCCGAGACCGGCTCGCGGGTGGGGCCGGGGCCCTCGCCGCGGATGAGGATGTCGGTGATGACCGAGCCGTGGTCGGAGTAGAAGGGGTACTGCGGGTTGAGCCAGCTGCTGCGGTGCCGCGGCAGGCGGTCGACGTCGGCGCGCGAGCCCAGGATGCGGACCTCCTCGCCGCGGGCGAAGACGTAGTCGATGCGGCCCGGGATGGCGCCCATGCCGTGGAACGGGCTCCACGTGCGGCCGGGGAAGCGGCCGGCGTCGGGGTTGGCGTAGCGGAAGGTGTCCATGAAGCCGGCGTCGTCGTACTGCTTGGTGTACGGCCAGGGCAGCACCAGGCCGCCGTGGCCGGGGGCGTTGGCGAACTGCTCGGTCCAGTCGAGGTAGGACTGCGCGTTGAGGTCGCCGCCCATGACGATCGGCGCGCCGTCGTTCTCGGTGAAGAACGGGATGGCCTTCTCGATGATGGCCTTGCCCATGGCCATGCGGCGCTCGTAGTCGCCGGCGAGGATCTGCTCGTTGGTCTTGCTGCGCGGCAGGCCGTGCGTGTTCTCCACGGCCGCGTTGTGGGTGTCGCCGTAGGCCCAGCCGTCGTGCCAGGTCCACATGCTGAAGGCGTGCACGTGCTTGCCGCCGGGCAGGCTCAACCGGGCGCCGCCGAAGTTGAAGGAGTCGATGTCGGCGTCGGCGTAGCGCGGGTAGACCTTCTCGACCTTCAGCTTGGTGTACAGCCAGAGGTTGTCGCCGTTGTGGCTGTTGTCCTCCGGCTGGGTGATCATCACCGCGGAGAACCGGTCGCCCTCGGCGCGGCCGGCGTTCAGCCCGTCGAGGATCTTCTGGCTGGAGCCGTAGGCCTCGACCACGAAGAGGATGTCCGGGTTGACCTCGTTCATGTACTCGATCATCTGGGCGAGGTTCTCGCCCGTGGTCTCCTTGCGGTCGAACGTGCCGCCCACGAAGAGGTTCCACGCCATCAGCCGCAGCGGCGTGCCGACCCGCTTCTGGTGGATCGGCGTGACCGAGACGTCCACCGTGACCTCGCCCTTGGGCAGCGGGAAGGGGCGGCTGCGCGCCTGGCCGTCCCGGCTGTAGACGGTGTCGCGCGCCCAGACCTGCTCACCGGTCTTGACCGTGGTGATGTACTCCTCCACGTGGTTGGGCCGGCTCTTGCCGGAGGCCACCACGACGCAGGAGTTGCCGGGCTGCTGACCGCCCTCGCACTCCAGGCGGTAGGCGCCGGGCTTGGGGCCGGGGTCGGCCGAAGCCGGTGCCGGCACCGTCAGCGCGGCCAGCGCCAGCGCGGCGGCCATCGGGGGGATCAGTCTGCGCATCGAGGTCCTCTTCCGGGTGGGGGTGCGGTCCGGGCAGGCCTAGCAGAGCACTTTCGATGGTCTGCAAAATATGTAAGGGTCGGCGCTGCCGCTGTAACCTGGATCATCGGGAAAAATCTTCCCGACCGCAAGAGGGTGAATGATGACTATTTAAGGAGTCCAAGATAAATCCCAGGTTAAGGGCAGCATGCTCCAGCCCCCACCGGGTAGACGGCATAGATGGACGACGGGATCACGGTCGGCGTCGAGGAGGAGTTCCTCCTCCTGCACCCGGCCACGCGGGAGCCTGCCACGCGGGCGGGCGAGGTGCTGCACCGGGCCGGGCGGCACCGTTGGGCGGACGCGGGCGGAGGCTTCCACCGCGAGCTCTTCCAGACCCAGGTCGAGGCCGCCACCGGCGTCTGCGGCACGCTCGCCGAGCTGAGGACCCAGATCGAGTACGGCAGAGCCCACCTGGCCGAGGCGGCGAACGCCTGCGGGCTCGCCCTCCTGGCGACCGGCACCCCGGTCGTCGCCGGACCGCCACCCGAGCTGACGCCCGGCGACCGCTTCGCGCATATCGGCCGCGTCTACGCCGGGGTGGTGGCCGACTACCAGAGCTGCGGCTGCCACGTGCACGTCGGCGTGGCCGACCGCGAGACCGCGGTCGCCGTCCTCAACCACCTGCGCCCGTGGCTGCCCGTGCTGCTCGCGCTCTCGGTCAACTCCCCGTACGGCGCGGCGGGCGACTCCGGCTACGCGAGCTGGCGCATGGTCCAGCAGTCCCGCTTCCCCGGCTCCGGCGTCCAGCCGGTGTTCGCCTCGGCGGCCGGCTACGACGAGACCGTCGAGCGCCTGGTGGACTGCGGCGTGCTGGCCGACGCGTCGATGTCGTTCTGGCTGGCCAGGCTGGGCTCGAAGCTGCCCACGATCGAGATCCGGGTCGCCGACGCCGCGGCCACCGCCGATGACGCGATCCTCCAGGCCGCCCTGTCCCGGGCCCTGGTCAGGACCGCCCTGCACGACCTGGGCGCCGGCCGTCCACCCGCCCGGCCGGACGCGCAACTGTGCGCGGCCGCCGTCTGGAACGCCGCCCGCTACGGCATGGACGGCCCCGGCGTCGACCTGACGACCGGCCGCCCGGCCCCCGCCTGGCAGCTCGTCGAGAACCTGCTCGGCCACGTGGGACCCGCGCTGGCGGAACGGGACGACCTCGCCGAGGTAAAGGAACTGCTCGAACGGGTGAGGAACGAGGGTGACGGGGCAGGGCGGCAGCGCCGGGCCGCTCGCGAGGGGGAGGCGCCGGTCGTCCGGCTGCTCACGATCGACGGAGGGACCTCATGAACGACGTCACGCCGAAGCTGCCCGTCCCGCGCGGCCCGATGTCGGCCGCCGTCGTCGGGATGCTGAGCGGCCGCGATCCGGCCGTGCCCGCCGCCGACGAGTGCGACCCGTTCGGCGAAGACCTGCACCTGGCCCTCTACACCTGCTACGAGCTGCACTACCGCGGCTTCGGCGGGGTGGACGACGCCTGGGAGTGGCATCCCGGGCTGCTGAGCGTGCGCGGCGAGCTCGAACGCGTCTTCCTGACGGCCCTGCGGGCGAACGTGGCCGGCGGCGACGACGTCACCGGCGTCCTGGACGAGCTGCTGGTCGAGCCGATCGACGGCGACGGCATCTCCTACCACCTGCGCGACCAGGGGGAGCGCTGGCAGTTCCGCGAGTACGTGGCCCACCGCTCGATCTACCACCTGAAGGAGGCCGACCCGCACGCCTGGGTGATACCGCGGCTGACCGGCAAGGCCAAGGCGGCGCTGGTCGCGGTGGAGTTCGACGAGTTCGGCGGCGGCCGGGCCGAGATGATGCACTCCAAGCTGTTCGCCGACCTGATGGAGGAGCTCGACCTCGATCCGGCCTACGGCGCCTACCTCGACGTGGCCCCGGCCCGGATGCTCGCCGTGGTGAACATGATGAGCCTGTTCGGCCTGCACCGGGCGCTGCGCGGCGCGCTGGCCGGGCACTTCGCGGCGGCCGAGATCACCACCTCGCCGAGCGCCCGCCGGCTGGCCCAGGCGGCCGAGCGGCTCGGCGTCGGGCCCCGCGGCACGCTGTTCTACACCGAGCACGTCGAGGCGGACGCCGTGCACGAGCAGGTGCTGCGCCGGGACGTGCTGGGCGACCTGCTGGCCCGCGAGCCGGAACTGGCCGCCGACGTGACCTTCGGGGTGCAGGCGACCGGCTTCCTGGAGGACCGGTTCGGCGAGCACGTTCTGGCGTCGTGGCGTGCGGCGGAACCGGCGTCCTCGCTGCTCAGCCCGCTGCCTTGAGTTTGGAACGTCCGAATTGCGGTATTTCGTGAGACATGTTCTTGTTGAGACCGCCGGGTGTCTACCGGCCGCAGGGAGACACCTTCCTGCTGTCCGAGTCGCTCTCGCGTCTGGACCTGCGTCCCGGAGCTCGCATCCTCGACATCTGCTCGGGAACGGGCCTGATGTCGGTGCTGGCCGCACGGCACACCGTGGCGGCACAGGTGACCGCCGTGGACGTCAGCCTCCGGGCGGCCTTCGCCGCCTGGTTCAACACCACCGTGCGCGGCCTGCGGGTCCGGGTCCTGCGCGGCGACCTCTTCGAACCGCTGCGGGGTGAGGAGTTCGACGTCATCCTCGCCAACCCGCCCTACGTCGCCGGCCGCTCCAGGCCGCCCGGCTCGCACAGCGCCGCCCGCGCCTGGGACGCCGGCCTCGACGGCCGGCGGCTCCTGGACCGCATCTGCGCCGCCGCGCCCCGCCACCTGGCGGCCGGCGGCACCCTGCTCATCGTGCACTCCGCTCTCTGCGGGGTGGAGGCCTCCCTGCGCCACCTGCGTGAGGCCGGGCTCCGCGCCACCGTGGACGCGCGCCGTCCCGAACGCTTCGGCCCGGTCATGCGGGCCCGAGCCGCCCAACTGGCCGCCCAGGGGCTCATCGAGCCCGGCCAGTGCGAGGAGGAACTGGTGGTGATCCGTGCCCGGCGACACGCCGCGGCCGCGCAGGCCGCTTGACGACACCAGGGTCGCCTTGGTCCAGGGCGGCCCCATGCTGGTCGAGGGACCGGTCGAGATCACCCTCGACGACGACACCACCGTGCGCTCCGACCGCTTCCTGGTCGCGCTCTGCGTCTGCCGCCGCAGCCGTACCTACCCGTTCTGCGACACCAGCCACCGCCGCCGGGTCAGGACGGAGGAGCCCGAATCCGACGAGTAGGGTCGGGGCGATGAAGCTGGCCCTCACCGTCCACCAGGTGCACCGGCTCACCGTGCTGCGCCCGGCCCGGCCGCTCCGACACGCGGTCCTGCTCGACGAGGACCGCTCCTTGGACGCCTACCTCGACCAGGAGGCCGCCCGGCGGATCGGCGCGTTGTGGGAACTCGCCGCCGCCTCACCGCACGCGCTGGTGCATGTGCCGCTGCGCGGCAACGCCGTACCGGCTTCGGTGGGTGGTGGGCGGCGGCTGGACCTGGTGCTGGTGCATCACTCGCTGCAGTTCAGGCCGTCGCGGTGGAAGGAGGTGCGCGGGCGGCTGGGGGCGGGACGGGCGCGGACCGTGGAGGTGGGCTGGAGGGCTCCCGAAATCGATCACGCGGCCGTGCACTTCCGGGAGAACCGCGACCTGTTCCACCAGCACGTGCACGCCGAGACCCTGTTCATGACCGGCAGCGCCAAGGCGTTCCGGGACAGCGCCCGGCACCTGTTCGAGCTGGCGCCCGCACCGGACGGCACGCACTCCTGCACCGAGCTCGACCCGGTCGGACGGGCCCGGCTGGTGCACTTCGTCTCCTGCGAGCAGTGGTAGACGATCTCCCCCGAGTTGGTTGCGCGCGCCTGTCGAGGGCAGATTGAATAAGTTGTGAGTAGGTTTTCTCCAGACGGGGAGGTGGGGTCATGGTCAGGCCACGGGTGGCGGTGTCGAGCTGCCTGGTCGGCGAGCCGGTCCGGTTCAACGGCGGCCACAGCCGCGACCGCTTCCTCGCCGGCCCGCTCGACCCGTACGTCGACTGGGTGCGGATCTGCCCCGAGATGGAGGCCGGCCTCGGCACCCCCCGCGAGACGCTGCGCCTGGAGACCTCCCCGGCGGGCCCCCGCCTGATGACCAGGAAGACCCGCCGCGACCTCACCGACGAGATGCGCGAGCTGGCCCGCCGGAGAGCCGCCGAACTCGACGTGGACGGGTACGTGTTCAAGGCCCGCAGCCCGAGCTGCGGCATCCACGGCATCCCCGTCTACCCCGGCCCCGACGGCCCGCCGGTCGAGCGCCGCAACCGGGGCCTGTTCGCCGGCACGGTCCTCGACGCCCACCCGCTGCTCCCGGTCGAGGATGAGGGCCGGCTCAACGACGCGCTGCTGCGCGAGGCCTTCGTCGAGCGGATCTTCGCCCATGCCCGGCTGCGCGAGCTGCGGCAGGGCGACTGGAAGCCGCGCGACCTGGTGGCCTTCCACGCCCGGCACAAGATGCAGTTGCTCGCGCACGACCCCCAGCTCTACCGCGAGGCCGGCCGGATCGTCGCCCGCGCCGGCTCGGCGGAGCCGTACGAGGTGGCCGGCGGCTACGGCGAGGTCTTCCGCCGCATCCTGGCGAAGAAGCCGAGCCCGGGCCGGAACGTCAACGTGCTCCACCACTGCCTGGGCATGCTCGATCTCGACCCCGTCCGCCGGGACGACCTGCTCGGCGTCATCGACGCCTACAAGGCGGGCCAGGTGCCGCTCAGCGTGCCGGCCACGCTGATGCGGCACCACGCCCGCGGCGAGGGCGCGGCGTGGGTGCGCGACCAGACCTACTTCGCCCCGTACCCTGACGACCTCCGCCTGCGCAACCACACGCCGGAAAGGGGCTGAGCCGTGGCCCTCTGCCTGGTGACCGGCGCGACCGGCTACATCGGCGGGCGGCTCGTGCCCGAGCTGCTGGAGGCCGGGCACCGGGTGCGGTGCATGGTCCGCTCGCCCGGCCGGCTGCGCGACCTGCCGTGGGCCGGCCGTACGGAGATCGCGACCGCCGACGCGCTCGACCCGGAGGCGACGCGGGCGGCGATGGAGGGCGTCGAGGTCGCCTACTACCTGATCCACACCATGGGCGGCGGCAAGGGCTTCGCCGGCGCCGACCGGGAGGCGGCCCGCGTCTTCGCGGCGGCGGCGCAGGCCGCGGGCGTACGCCGGATCGTCTACCTGGGCGGCCTGTCCGGCGAGGGGGCGCTCTCCGCGCACCTGCGGTCCCGGGCCGAGGTGGCGCGGATCTTCCTCGACGCGCCGGTGCCGGCCGTGGTGCTGCGCGCGGCGGTGATCATCGGCTCGGGCTCGGCGTCCTTCGAGATGTTGCGCCACCTCACCGAGCGGCTGCCGGTGATGACCACCCCGCGCTGGGTGCACAGCCGGACCCAGCCCATCGCGGTCCGCGACGTGTTGCGCTACCTGCGCGCCTGGGCGGACGTGCCGGACGAGGTGAACCGCGCCTTCGACATCGGCGGCCCCGACGTGCTGACGTACGGCGAGATGATGCACGGCTACGCGGCGGCGGCCGGGCTGCCGCCCCGGCTGATCATCCCGGTGCCGCTGCTCAGCCCCTGGTTGTCCAGCCACTGGGTCGGCCTGGTCACCCCGGTGCCCGCCTCGATCGCGCGCCCGCTGGTGGAGGGGCTGCGCAACGAGACCGTCTGCCGCGAGCACGACATCGCCCGCTACGTCCCCGATCCGCCCGAGGGTTTGATCGGCTTCTCGCTGGCGGTCAAGCTGGCGCTGCAGAAGATCAAGGAGGCGGACGTGGCGACCCGCTGGACGTCCGCCTCCACACCCGGAGCGCCCAGCGACCCGCTGCCCAGCGACCCCGACTGGGCCGGCGGCAGCCTCTACATCGACCGCCGCACCCTGACCAGCGACGTCGCGCCGGAGGCGCTGTGGCGGGTGATCGAGGGCATCGGCGGCGAGAACGGCTGGTACTCGCTGCCCACCGCCTGGAAGCTGCGCGGCGTGCTCGACCGGGCGGTCGGCGGCGTGGGGCTGCGGCGCGGCCGGCGTGACCCGCGCCGGCTCCGCGTCGGCGACGCCAACGACTTCTGGCGGGTGGAGGAGATCGAACCGGGGCGGCTGCTGCGGCTGCGCGCCGAGATGCTGGTGCCGGGCGTGGCCTGGCTGGAGCTGGGCGTGCGGACCGAGGACGGCCGGACGGTGTACGAGCAGCGGGCGATCTTCCACCCGCACGGCCTGTTCGGCCACCTGTACTGGTGGTGCCTGGTGCCGTTCCACCGGGTGATCTTCGGCCGGATGCCGGCCAACCTCGCCGCCGCCGCGTCACGGCCCTCCTGACCAGCCGGTCAGCGGGCCGCGGCCACCAGCGTGCTCACCGCGGCGTCCAGGGAGTCGACCCTGACCACCCCGCGCGGCAACTCCGCGTGCCAGCCCGGCCCGCCGACCACGAGCCGGTACGGCGGCCGCACCGCGGGCAGGGCGGCCAGCGGCGCGGGATCGCCGGTCTCCTCCTGCTGCGACCAGACGAAGACCGCGCTCGGCCCCAGCGCCCGGACGGCGTCGGCCAGCGCCGGGTACGGCACGCGCGCCCCCAGCACCCGGGCGTCCACCCCCATCGCCGAGGCCAGCACGGCGCCCAGCGCGTACACGGGCAGGCTGTGCTGTTCCTCCTCGGCGCAGGCGAGCAGCACCGGCCGCCCCGCCGCCCGGCCGGTAGCCAGCAGCGGATGCAACGCGGCCAGGACCCGGTCGGAGAAGACGTGCTCCACCTCGATCCCCGCGCCGGTCTGCGCCTGCCGCCGGCTGATCGCGCGAAAGACCGGCACCACCAGGTGCGCCCACGTCCAGGCCACGCCGTGCCGGGCGAGCGCGGCGGCCAGCCCTTCGTCGAGGGTCCGGCCGTCCAGGCGCACCGCCGCGCGGCTCAGCATCGCGACCGACGGCACGGCCGCGCCCGGCTCTACGGCCGGAGCCGGCTCCGCGGGCTCGGACGCCGGGGCCGGGGTCCCGCGCAGGGCCTCGCGCGCGGCCTCGGCGGGCGGGACGCCCTGGTGGATGAGCCGGCTCATCTCCTCCAGGCGCCGCAGGTCGGCCCGGTCGTAGCGGCGGTGCCCGCCGGGGCTACGCCGGCTGGGACCGATGCCGTAGCGCAGATTCCAGGTGCGGAGCGTGGGCGCGGGCACGCCGAGCCGCCGGGCCACGGCTCCGATGCCGTAGCCCTCCTCGTCGCTCGTGTCCCGTTGCTCAGCCATCGCTCCGTCCATTCCTTCGGACACCAGGTCCGGCAGGTTGCAACCGCGGGCGGCTCCCTGACGAATTCCTGGTGATGGAGACCGCGATCGTACTGCTCAACCGGGACCTACGGGTCCACGACCACCCTGCCCTGGCCGCCGCCTGCGCCGCCGCCCGGCAGGTCGTTCCGCTGTTCGTGCTGGACCCGGCGATCCCGGCCGGGCGGCGCACGAGCTTCCTGCTCGACTGCCTGACCGACCTGCGGGCCTCGTTGCGGGCCAGGGGCGGGGAGCTGTTCGTCCGGCGCGGGGACACCGTGACCGAGACCCTGCGGCTGGCCCGCCAGGTCGGCGCCGAGGCCGTCCACGCCAGCGCGGACGTCAGCGCGCTCGCGCAACGCCGGCAGCGGCGGCTGGCCGCCGAACGCCTCGACGTCCGGTTCCATCCGGGTGTGACCGTGGTGCCGCCCGGCGAGCTGCGGCCGGGCGGGGGCGGGGACCACTACCGGGTCTTCACGCCCTACTGGCGGGCCTGGAGCCGGCGAGCACGGCGGGCGCCCGCGCCGGTGCCGGAACGGCTGGCCGTGCCGGCCGGGGTGGAGGCGGGGGAGCTGCCCGAGGCCGGGCCACGCTGGGGCGCGATGCGCGGCGGGGAGTCGGCCGGCCGCGAGCGGATGCGCGCCTGGCTGGACACCGGCCTGGACGGCTACGCCGACGGCCACGACGACCTGGCGGGTGACCGTACCTCCCGGCTCAGCCCCTACCTGCGCTTCGGCTGCCTGTCGCCGCTGGAGCTGGCCGCGGCCGGCAACGAGGACTTCACCCGGCAACTGTGCTGGCGCGACTTCCACCACCAGGTCACCGCCGCCTTCCCGGAGATCGCCCGGCGCGACTACCGCCCGCGCGGCCACCGATGGCGCGAGGACCCGGACGCGGCCGAGGCCTGGCGGCAGGGGCTGACCGGCGTCCCGATCGTCGACGCCGGCCTGCGGCAACTGCTCGCCGAGGGCTGGATGCACAACCGCGCCCGGCTGATCACCGCCTCCTACCTGGTGCGGCACCTGCGCCTCGATTGGCGGATCGGCGCCGCGCACTTCCACGAGCTGCTGCTCGACGGGGACGTGGCGAACAACTGCGGCAACTGGCAGTGGGTCGCGGGGACCGGCAACGACACCCGCCCCAACCGCACCTTCAATCCGCTCCGCCAGGCCAGGCGGTTCGACCCCGACGGCGAGTACGTGCGCCGCTACGTGCCCGAACTGGCCGGCCTGCCGGCTTCGGTGATCCACGAACCCTGGCTGTCCGGCCACCCGATGGGCGACTATCCCGTCCCTCTGGCCTGAGCCCTCGTGCGTCCGGACGACCGGACGCCTCGGCCTGGCGAAGGAGGGGCTCTGCCCGAACGGCCGATCCGGCGGGACCGGTCGCCGACTCATGATCGCCTCATGCGAAGAGCCGGAAGAATCATGATCGCGCTGGCATTGGCGGCCTCGGTGACCGCCCTGGCCCAGCCCGCCCGGGCGGACGCGGACCCGTGCGAGCACAGCGAAGCCCGGGCGCTGCTGCGCGAGCTCAAGGTGATCGGCGCGGTCCTGACCGTGGAACGGCCCGGTTGCCGCCCTTGGACCGCGGCGGCCGGCCGGGCCGAGCTCGGACGCGAGCGGGCCATGCGCGGCGACGAGCGGTTCCGGATCGGCAGCGTGACGAAGACCTTCACCGCGACCGTCGTCCTCCAACTGGTCGCCGAGGGGCGGCTGGAGCTGGACCGGCCGGTCGTGGACTACCTGCCCGGCCTGGTTCCGGCGGCGATCACCGTCCGCGAGGTGCTCGACCACACCAGCGGGCTCGGCGACTACACCAAGGCCCTCGACCTGGGCCGCGCCGACGAGTGGCGGCTGAAGCGGTACGAGGCCGCCGACCTGGTCGCCCGGGGCGTCCGGCTGAAGAGCACGCCGCGCGGCGAGTGGCACTACTCCAACACCAACTACCTGGTCGCCGGCCTGCTGGTGGAGAAGGTCACCGGCAACGACGTCTGCCGCGAGGTGACCCGGCGGATCCTGCGCCCGCTCGGGCTGCGGGACAGCTCCTGGCCGGGGAACACCACCAAGATCCCGGGACGGCACGCGCACGGCTACTTCCCGCTGCCCGAAGGCCCGGCGGACGTGACGAGGAGCTTCCACCCCAGCCTGGCGGGGGCGAGCGGGGCGCTGATCTCGACGCCGGCCGACGTCAACCGCTTCCTCGCCGCCCTGCTCGACGGCCGGCTGCTGCCCGACCACGTGCTGGCCCGGATGCGGGAGGGCGTGGCGACCGGCAACCGCCTCTGGCCAGGGGCGAGGTACGGGCTGGGCCTGGTGAGCACGCCGTCCCGGGCCTGCGAAGGCGTCTGGTACGGCCATCGCGGCAGCTTCTACGGCTACCGTACGCTGGCCGGCGCCACGGCCGACGGGCGAAGGGCCACGGTGGCGGTCAACGCCTACCCGCTGCCGAAGGCCGTGGAGACCAAGCTGAGGGAGCTGGTGGATCGGGCCCTGTGCGGAAACGCCGCCCGCGACCGGTAGGTCGGGGCGGCGGCCCGTCACGGAGGAGAGCCGCCAGCCGCACGCAGGCGAACTCTCACCTGCTTAGATGCCGGAGATCACCAACTGGTTCGCGACCTAGCCCTGCTGGGCGCGGAAGTGCGCGACGAGCGCGTTGGCGTGACCGTGGCCCAGGCCGTGCTCGGTCTTCAGCCAGGAGACGAGCTCCATGTGCTTGGTCAGGGGAGAGGCCTGGATCAGGTCCAGCCACTCCTGGACGGGCTTGCCGTACTTCTTCTCGATGGCCGGGAAGTAGCTGCTCGGGTCGCCCTTGGCAGGGGTCGATGCGGTCATGGGGAAAGTCTGGCAGGGGCCTCCACCTGCGAGGACACGGGGGTCTCCGGGCGGTCGGCGAGCTTGCGCAGGAGAACCTCACCGGGTCCGCGGTACCCGGCGGCGTGCATCAGCCAGGCGAGCAGGAGCGAGACGACCCAGACCGCGACCGCGATCACGAAGGTGGCCGCGAAGCTCAGGTCGTCGTGCAGGCCGAGGCCGAAGGGGTAGAAGAGCACGACCCACACCACGGCCTGGAAGAGGTAGAAGCTCAGCGAGCGCTGGCCCAGGGCGGTCAGGGCGGTGGTGAGCGGGCCACGGCGGTGGATACGCACGGCGATGAGGCCGATGGCCGCGGCCATGCCGACGCCGCCGGCGTACCCGGTCAGGTCGTGCCCGACGGCGATGGCCCAGCGCAGCGGCGTCGCGGGCAGCGGGAAGGCGCCGGCGGCCAGGAGCGCGGCGGGCAGCCGGCCGATCAGGGCGAGGGCGAGGCCGCCGTAGGCGAGCCGGCGCAGGAGGGGCAGGTGCCGCTCGGGCTCGTCGAGCAGCCGGCGGCGGGCGGCCCAGATGCCGGCCAGCATGCCGGGGACGACCATGATGGTGCCGGCCAGCGCGTTGCCGGGCCAGGTGGGGAGGTTGCCGATCAGGTGCTCGCCGAAGGTGCCGGCCATGAAGGAGGTCATGGTGACCGGCCCGGCCTGGGCGATGACGCTCTGCCAGGCCAGCAGCAGGGTGGCCGGGATCAGCGTCAGGCCGGCCGTCCACCACAGGACCGAGTCCCTGGCCCGCACCATGGGAGCGAGGGCCAGCAGGGTCAGCCCGTAGACCGCGATGATGTCGAACGGCACCAGCAGCGCGGTGTTCAGCAGGCCGATCGCGACCAGCCACCAGGCCCGGCGGCGCATCAGCTTGCGGGTGGAGATCCACTCCAAACCCTTGGCCCGGCGGCTGTGCGCCAGTTGCCCGAGGCCGTAGCCGAACAGGAAGATGAACATGTCCCGGGCCTGGTTGTCGGCGATCAGTGATTTGGTGAACGCGAGCCAGGCGGGGCCGCTCCAGTCGCCGACGAAGGCGGGCGCGTGGGCCAGAGCGATGAGGAGCAACATGAAGCCGCGGGCCAGGTCGGGGGCGAGCGAGCGAGTCTTGTTCAACACCTGGCGAACGCTACGTTGCATTCAAGCTTCGATCAATCCATAATCTGAGGAATTGCTCCGTTTGTGCAGGATAAAGAGTCCGAGAATTGCATCGAGTCTCCGCCTGAACGCAACGGCACTATTGCAATGGCCTCGGAACCGAACGCAACGGAGGACACCTGGATGCCCGGAGGACGGCTGACCGCGCAGGACCGTAAGGACATCGCCGCCGGTCTGGCCGAAGGGCTGGGCTACGCCGAGATCGCCCGCCGCCTCGACCGCCCGACCTCGACGATCAGCCGCGAGGTCGCGCGCAACGGCGGCCCGGAGTCCTACCGCGCCGACCGGGCCCAGCGCGAGACCGGCAAGCGGGCCAAGCGCTCCGGCCCGGCCGCCCCCAAGGTCCCGGCCATCCCCAACCCCTTCGGCCGCGACCCGCGCGCGGTGCGCGCCTTCGAGGAACGCCTGGTCGAGGTGCTGGTCAGCGGCGGCATGCCGCAGATGGCGGCCCGGGTCATGGTGACGCTCTACCTCACCGACAGCGGCACCCTCACCGCGGCCGAGCTCGTCGCCCGGCTCCAGGTCAGCCCGGCGTCCATCTCCCTGGCGGTCGGCTTCCTCGAAAGCCAGGAACTGCTCACCAGGCGTCGCGACCCGCGCCGCCGCCGCGACCTGTACGTCGTGGACGACGACGTCTGGCTCCGGTCCTGGCTGGCCAGCGTGCAGGCGAACGCGGCCCTGGTCGAGACCTCGCGGCAGGGCGTCGCCGTCATGGGCGCCGGCACCCCGGCCGGCGCACGCCTGGACGACATGAGCCGGCTGCTCGGGCACCTCATGGACGACATGCTCAGATCCGCCGAACACTGGCGCAAGGTCTTCGCCGCCCGCAGGTCCGGCGAGGCGGTCAAGGACCGAACTCCACCCGCATGATCACCCGGCGCAGCGTCGGCCGGCACACCTCCGTGAAGCCCGCCTCCTCGAACACCTGCACCGCGCCCACGTGCAGCTCGCCCCAGGTGATCTCCTTGCCCGGCTGGGTGAGCATCGCGTACGCCTCCAGCGCGCGAGCCCCCCGCTCCCTGGCGTACGGGACGACCGCGCGTGCCAGCTCGTAGGTCAGCCCCCGGCCCCGATACCCCTTGCGCACCACGAAGCAGGTGACCGACCAGACGCCCTCGTCGTCCTTGTCCTCCTCACGCCCGCTCCACGGCACCCGCAACGTGCGCAACTTCGGGTAGGCGACGCGCGGCTCCACCGCCACCCACGCGACCGGCTCGCCGTCGAGGTAGGCGACCAGCCCGCTGGTCTCCGGCGCCGCCGTCTGGGAGCGCAGCGCCGCGGTCCGCTGGTCCAGGGTGGAGTCGCGCCAGATCCAGCCCTCCACCTTGAAGCGCTGGCACAGGCAGCGGCTCGCCTCGCGGACGCTGAAGATCGCCTGCAGATCCGCCCAGGAGGCCTCGTTGGCCGGGACGATGGTGAGCTTGCTCATGCCTGCGGCGGGTCCTCGCCGACCAGGCCGTCGATCGCCTCGCGGAACAGGTCGGCGTGGCCCACGTGCCGGGCGTACTCGTCGTGCAGGTCGGTCAGCACGCGCCGCAGGTTGGGGGACTCGCCGTCCCGCGTCCTGAACTTCGAGCGCTGGTCGAGCCCGCCGTGCGGCAGGAGCTCGGCCAGAGCCGCCCGCGAGCGGTCGACCGCGCCCTGCCACAGCGCGTACAACTCCTCCGGGCTGTCCCCGTCCACCGCCCAGCCGCCCTGCGGGTCGGCCTTCGTCCACGGCTCACCCAGGGGCCGGCCCAGCAGGTCGACGCAGGTCCGTTCGTCCTCCACCAGCGCCAGGTGCTTGATCAGCCCGGCGAGCGTCATCGCGCTCGGCGGGTGCCGCCGGTGCAGCGCCTCCGCGTCCAGGCCGCCCACCTTCCAGGCGAACTGCGCCCGCGAGCGGTCGAGCGCGAACAGCGCCATCTCGACCTCCCCGGCGTCCATGGCCGGCTCCTCGATCGACGTGTCGAGCAGGTTCTTCTCCATGTCGGGCGATGTTAGATTCCATTCCGGACGGTCTACTGCCGGATTGTGAGCGTGTTCGGTGAAATCTGACGCCGGTCCCGCCGCGCGGGCCCTTCTCGCCCTCGAACTGCTGCAGAACCAGCCCGGCATCCGCGCCGACGCCCTGGCCGACCGGCTCGGCGTCTCCGAGCGGGCCGCGCGCCGCTACGTCGGCATCCTGCGCGAGGCCGGCATCCCCGTCGAGTCCACCCGTGGCCCCTACGGCGGCTACCGCGTCGGCCGCGGTCTGCGGCCCCCGCCGCTCGTCTTCACCGCCGACGAGGCCCTCGGCCTGGTCATGGCCGTGCTCGACGGCCACCACGACGCCGGTGACGGGCCGGTGGGCGCCGCCCTCGGCAAGATCGTCCGGGCGCTGCCCGCGCCGGTCGCCGCCCAGGTCGAGGCGGTCCGCCGGACCACCGCCCCGGCTCCCGACCGCGCCGCCGCCCGCCCCGACCCGCACCTGACCACCGCCCTGGTCCAGGCCTGCTCCCGCCACCAGCGGGTACGGCTGGCGTACCGCACCGGCGGCGGAGCCACCCGCGAGTTCGAGGTCGACCCCTGGGCCGTGGTCGTCCGGCACGGCCGCTGGTACCTGCTGTGCTGGTCGCACACCGCCTCCGCCCGCCGCGCCTACCGCGTCGACCGCATGGCCGCCGTCGCTGCCCTCCCCGCGACCTTCGACCCGCCCGCCGGCCTCGACCCCGTGGCCGTGCTGGAGGAGCACCTCGCCGTCGGCTGGGACTATGAGGTCGACGTGCTCATCCACGCCCCCGCCGCGCTCGCCGCCCGCTGCCTGCCCCGCGCCCTCGGGCTGCTGACCGACCTCTCCCCGCAGTCGTGCCGGCTGACCGGCACCACCAGCAACCCGGCCTGGTACGCCGAGCAACTCGCCGTCCTCCCGGCCCCGTTCCGCGTGGCAGGCTGCCCCGAGCTCCGCGCCGCCGTACGCGAGCTGGCCGAACGGCTGCTGGCCGCTTCGGAGGCGTGACCGCCGCGGCTGCTCAGCCCGCCCGGTGCCGGCGGACCGCGTCCCGGTTGGCGCACCGCGGCGAGCAGTACCGCTGCCGTCCGGTGCGGGAGGTGTCGGCGAAGATCGTGGCGCACTCGGTCACGGCGCACCGCCCGAGCCGGTGCATCCCTCGCCCCACCAGGTGCAACGCGGTCCCCACGGAGATGAGCGCGAACAGCACCGAGCCGAGCGATTGCCGGTCGTCGCGGTAGTGCAGGTGCCAGCCGGTCCCCGCGTGGTCGGTCAGCCGGGGGTAGGCGGCCGACTCCGCCAGCATGCGATTGACCAGCTCGGCGCGTTCGTGCTCGCCGGCGGCGTCGACGACCTTCTCCCACCTCTCCAGAACGGCGTGGACCCGGTCCACGTCCTCAGGCGTGGCCGGCCGCTCCAGCACGAGCCCCGCCGCCCGGCAACGGTCCGCGAGTTCCTCAGCGGTCGCCGGGCGCCGGTTGGCCAGATGCGCGGCCAGGTTCACCGCATCCTCGCCGTAAGGGTTGAAGCGCATAAGACCATTACATCAATCTGATCCGCATGACCCATCACCCCGATGTACGGCAGGCGTCCAAGGACGACATCGCCGAGCTCGTCCGCCTGCGGGCCCTGCTGTTCGAGGACCTCGGCGGCGACTTCTTCAACCCCTCGTCGGCAGGCGACGACTGGCGGGACGCCCTCGCCTCGGTCCTGGAGGCCAAACTGGCGCAGGACGACGCACGGATCCTGGTCGTGGACGGCGTCGGCGGCCTGGCCGCCTGCGGCATCGGCACCATCGAGCAGTGGTTTCCCGGCCCGCACTCACGCAACGGCCGGATCGGGCACGTGATCGGCGTGGTCACCGATCCGGCGCACCGACGGCGCGGCCACAGCCGCGCGATCATGCAGGGGCTGCTCGACTGGTTCCGGGAACGCGAGGCCGTGCGCGTGGACCTGTTCGCCTCCCGGGAGGGTGAACCGCTCTACCGGGAGCTCGGCTTCTTCGACCATCCCGACCCCGCGCTGTGCTGGAAGCCGTGACGAGCCGGCGGGCTGGTCAGAGGGCGGCCATGGCCATCGGGCGGGGCCGCGTGCCGTACACGGGCCGGGTGAGCAGCGCCTGGGCCAGCGAGGCGCGCAGGAGGGTGGCGGTGCGGACGACCGGGATGAGGGTGAGCGCGAAGAGCACCCCGGCCAGGGTGCTGAAGCCCAGGTAGGCGCCGAGGCCATCGCCGAGGCCGAGGAGCTCGGGCAGCGTGGTCTGCGACTCCGACAGGTTGTACAGGATCCAGCCGTACAGCGGGAAGGTGAGCCCCGCGATGGCGCCGGCCCACCAGGTGACGGTGATCACGAAGGCGACGATGGCGAACGGGAAGTTGATGATCGCGTGCAGCAGGTCGAGGAAGGCCTGCCCGCGCGTCAGCGGGTGCATGGTGCGGCGGAACCACCCGGCCCAGCTCGGCGCCTCGGAGTAGTCGGGCACGGCCAGCGGCCGGTCGATCACCTCGGCGAGGCCGCCGCGCTCGAAGTCGGCGAAGCGGCGGGCGGCGCCGGCGGTGCCGGCCAGGACGGGCAGGCCGACGAAGGCGACCGCGCTGCCGACTCCGGCGGCGACGCCGGCGATCGTGACGCTGAAGGACAGCGCTGAGGCGGGCAGTCCGGCCAGGCAGTAGCGGGTGTCGGCGGTGAGGCGCTGGAGGGAGTTCATGCCCATAAAACTACGGATCGGGGCCTGGCGGCTCGATCCTGCTCACCGGCGAACCGGGGGTAGGGCCAGCCCTACTGCCAGGCCCCCGTCCGGGCGGGCGCGGGCGCTGGCCGTACCGCCGTGGGCGTCCATGATCGCGCGGACGATGGACAGGCCGAGCCCGGCGCCCTTGGCCGAGCGCACGCGCTCGCCCTGCGCCCGCCGGAACGGCTCGAACAGGTCGTCCACCTCGTACGGCGCGACCGCCGGCCCGGTGTTCTCGACGACGAGCGAGCCGGTGCCGTCGACGCGCACCCACACCTCGCCGTCGCGGTGGTTGTACTTGACCGCGTTCTCCAGCAGGTTGAACACGGCCCGTTCGAGCAGCAGCGGGTCGCCCTCCACGGTCACCGGCGAGAGGTCGTGGTGGATGGTGACCGAGCGCTTGCGGGCCAGGTCGAGCTGGTCGAGCGCCGCCTTCACCACGGCCGACAGCTCGACCGGCCGGCGCACACCCAGCTCCTCGGCCGATTCGGCGAGCAGGAGCAGCCCCTCGATCAGCCGTTCGTAGCGGGCGTTGGTGCTGAGCAGCGTGCGTGCCAGCGTCCGGAGGTCTTCGGAGCTGTCCGGCTCCTCCAGCGAGACCTCCAGCACGGTCCGGTTGATCGCCAGCGGGGTGCGCAGCTCGTGGGAGGCGTTGGCGATGAAGCGCCGCTGGTTGTCGAAGACGCGGTGCAGCCGGTCGAGCATGGCGTCGAAGGTGTCGGCGAGCTTCTTGACCTCGTCGTCGGGTCCTTCCAGGCCGATGCGCTCGTGCAGCGTGCTCTCCGACAGCCGCCGGGCGGTCTGGGTGACCAGGTCGAGGGGGCGCAGGGCCCGGTCGGCGACGAAGTAACCGATCACCAGCGCGACCAGCCCCACGATGACCAGGATGGTGATCGAGGTGCGCAGCATGTCCTGCTGCACGCCGTCCTCGACGGTCGAGAGCTTCTCGAACAGGACGTCGGCGGAGGCGGCGTCCACCGGCTTCGCGCCGACGATCTTCGTCTTGAGCGAGCGGGTGTTGAACAGGTGCGAGAACCACACCAGCACCGCCCCGGCCAGGAAGAACAGCCCGCCGTAGATCAGCGTGAGCCGGGTGCGCAGGCCGAGCCGTCTCACAGGCGATACCCCCGACCCGGCACGTTCTCGATCACCGAGGGCGTGCCCAGCTTGCGGCGCAACGAGGTCATGGTCACCCGCAGCACCCCGGAGTCGGGCGCGAACTCGTCCCAGACCCGGCGGCGCAACTCGGCCGAGCTGACCAGCTCGCCGCCGGCCTCCAGCAGGGCGCGCAGCAGGTCGAACTCCTTGCGGTTGAGCCCCACGGCCGCGCCGTTCCTGGCCACCGTACGGCGAGCCGGGTCGAGCACGATGCCGCGCCGCTCCAGCGGGGGCGTCTCCGGACGGCCCACCCGCCGCCCCAGGGTGCGGACGCGGGCGACCAGTTCGGCGAAGACGAACGGCTTGGCCAGGTAGTCGTCCGCGCCCAGCCCCAGCCCCTGGACCCGGTCGTGCACCCGGCCGGCGGCGGTGAGCATCAGCACCCGGCTCGACCCGCCGAGCGAGCGGCAGACCTCGTCGCCGTGCACCTCGGGCAGGTCGCGGTCGAGCACGACGACGTCGTAGTCGACGTAGGAGGCCCGTTCGAGCGCTTCCCGCCCGTCGTAGGCGACGTCCACCGCCATCGCGTGCAGCCGCAGGCCGCGGGCGATCGCGTCGGCCATCTGCTCCTCGTCCTCCACCACCAGCACTCTCATGCCGCTGAGCCTGCCGTGCGGGGTGTTAGACCCCGGTAAGCCTTATGAGCCTTATCCACGTTTAGCGCCCGGCTCGCTGGAGTGTGCGGCATGAAGCCACGTTTCGTGCCGGCCCTGCTGCTGGCCCTCGCCCTGTCCGCCTGCGGCTCGACCGCGACCGCCACGGGAGCCGGTACCGGTACCGGCTCGCCCTCCGCCTCGCCCTCCGTCGACCGCCAGCAGGCCGCCCTCAAGTTCGCCCAGTGCATGCGCGAGAACGGCGTGCAGATGGAGGACCCCGGCGCCAACGGCATGATCAAGATCCAGGGCGGTCCCGGCGACCGCGAGAAGGTGGAGAAGGCGCAGAAGGCCTGCCAGCAGCATATGCAGGGCTCCGTCGGCGACCGGGCCGGCGGCCTGTCCAAGGAGGAGCACGACCGGCTGCTCAAGTTCGCGCAGTGCATGCGCGACAACGGCGTCCCGATGGACGACCCGGGCATGGACGGCCGCATCGAGTTCAAGATCTCCAAGGACATCGGCGAGAAGAAGGTCGAGGCGGCACAGGCCGCCTGCAAGGAGTACGCGCCGGGCGGCAAGGGATGAGGCGGGTCCTCACCGCGGCGGCCGCGATCGGGGTGATCGCGGCCGGCGGCTGGCTCGCGCTCGGCCTCGCCGAGCCGGTCGTCGCCCCCACCAGCGCCGGCGCCCCCACGGTCGCGGCCACGGCCGAGATCACCCGCCGCGACCTGGTGGACCGGGAGAAGGTCGACGGCACGCTCACCTACGCCGACCGGCAACGCATCGCCACCGAGCGGGCCGGCACCGTGACCTGGACCCCCGACCCCGGCCGCATCGTGCGGCGCGGCCAGTCGCTGATCAAGGTGGACCGCGAACCGGTCACCCTCCTGTACGGCACGCTCCCCCTCTACCGGGAGCTGTCGTGGGGCGTGAGCGACGGCCCCGACATCACCCAGCTCCGCCGCAACCTCAAGGCCCTCGGCTACGACGTGGACGTGGAGGACGAGTTCGACTACGAGACCTACGCCGCGGTCCTGGAGTGGCAGGAGGACCGCGGCCTGGAGGAGACCGGCCGCATCACCGCCGGCCAGGTCGTCTTCCTGCCCGGCGCGGTCCGGGTCGGCGAGATCAAGGCCGAGGTCGGCGCGAAGGTGCGGCCCGGCCAGGAGATCATGACCGTCAGCGGCACCACGCTCCAGGTGCACGTGGACCTCGACGCGGCCGAGCAGGCCCTGGCCAGGAAGGGCGCCCGGGCGCGGATCGAGCTGCCCGGCGGCGAGACGGTCTCGGGACGCATCGTCGAGGTGGGCAAGGTGGCCGAGTCCTCCGGCGGCCAGGACCCGCGCACCACCATCGACGTCGAGATCGCCCTGGACAAGAAGCCGAAGACCCGGCTCGACCAGGCCCCGGTCGAGGTCGAGCTGCAGAGCGAGAAGCACGAGAACGTGCTCGCCGTCCCGGTGGAGGCCCTGCTGGCCACCCGCGAGGGCGGGTTCGGGCTGGAGGTCGTCGAGGCGGGCGGCAGCCGGGTCGTCCCGGTCGAGCTCGGCACCTTCGCCGAGGGCCTGGTCGAGGTCGAGGGCCCGGGTCTGACCGAGGGCATGAAGGTCGGGGTGCCCGCGACATGATCATCGAGCTGAAGGCGGTGACCAAGGTCTACGGCGGGAACGTCCAGGCCCTTCGCGGCGTCGATCTGCAGGTCGAGCAGGGGGAGTTGCTGGCCATCGTCGGACCGTCCGGATCGGGCAAGTCGACCATGCTGCACATGATCGGCACGCTCGACCGGCCGACCAGCGGGACCGTGCGCATCGCCGGTCACGACGTCGCCACGCTCAACGACCGCCGGCTCTCCGCCCTGCGCGCCCGGCACCTGGGCTTCGTCTTCCAGCACTTCCACCTCTCGCCCGGCGTCCCGGCCGTGGACAACGTGGCCGACGGCCTGCTGTACAGCGGGGTCCCAATCCGGGAACGCCGCGAGCGGGCCGCGGCGGCGCTGCGCCGGGTGGGCCTCGGGCACCGGCTCGGCCACCGGCCCAACCAGATGTCCGGCGGCGAGCAGCAGCGGGTCGCCATCGCGCGGGCCGTGGTCGGCGACCCGCCGCTGCTGCTGGCCGACGAGCCGACCGGCAACCTCGACTCCGCCAGCGGGGCGGAGGTGCTGAGGCTGCTGAAGGAGCTCAACGACGCCGGCACCACGATCGCGATCATCACGCACGACAACGACATCGCCGAGTGGTGTCCCCGCCAGGTACGGGTGCGCGACGGGAGGCTGGCATGAAGCCGGCACGCCTCTCGCCGGGCGACGTGCTGCGCGTGGGCGCGGCCGGGCTGCGCAGCAGGCCCGCGCGGGTGATCCTGTCCGCGCTGGGCATCGCGATCGGCATCGCCACCATGATCGCGGTGATCGGCATCTCATCCTCCTCGCGCGAGCAGCTCCTGCGCCAGCTCGACCGGCTCGGCACCAACCTGCTGACCGTCGCGCCCGGCCAGACCGTCTTCGGCGAGCAGGCCAAGCTGCCGGAGACCGCCCTGGCCATGGTCGGCCGGATCGACCAGGTCCAGACCGCCGCCGCCACCGGCGTCGTCGACACCTCGGTGCGGCGCACCAACCACATCTCCGAGGCGGTCACCGGCGGCATCACCGTCCAGGCCGCCTCCACCGAGCTGCTCACCACGCTGGAGGGCGAGGTCGTCACCGGCGCCTGGCTCAACGACGCCACCGGCCGGCAGCCGGCCGTCGTGCTGGGCGCGGAGGCGGCCAAGCGGCTCGGCGTCACCAGGACCGGCGTGCGGGTCTGGATCGGCAACCGCTGGTTCACCGTGCTCGGCGTACTCGGGCCGATGCCGCTCGCGCCGGAGATCGAGCGCTCGGCGCTGGTCGGGTTCCCGGCGGCGGAGAAGTACCTCGGGTTCGACGGGCATCCGACGACCGTCTACGAACGTTCGGCCGACGAGGCGGTCGAGCAGGTGCGAACCCTGCTGCCGCGCACGGTCAACCCGCAGGCCCCCGAGGAGGTGCAGGTCAGCCGTCCCTCCGACGCGCTGGCCGCCAAGGCCGCCGCGGCCGGGGCTTTCACCAGCCTGCTGCTCGGCCTGGGTGCGGTGGCGCTGCTGGTGGGCGGGGTCGGCGTGGCCAACACCATGGTCATCTCGGTGCTGGAGCGGCGCAGGGAGATCGGCCTGCGGCGCTCGCTCGGGGCGACGCGGGGGCAGGTGCGGACGCAGTTCCTGGCCGAGTCGCTGCTGCTGTCGGCGCTCGGCGGAGCCGTCGGAGCGGTGCTGGGCACGGCCGCGACCATGGGGTACGCGGTGTGGCGGGACTGGCCGCCGGTCGTGCCGCCCTGGGCGATCCTCGGCGCGGTCGGCGCGACCCTGGTGATCGGCACGATCGCCGGGATCTACCCGGCGATGCGCGCCGCCCGCCTGTCGCCCACCGTCGCGCTCACCACGACGTAAGAGCGCCCGCTCAGGACACCTTGAGCCGGTAGCCGTAGGTCTCGTGGGCGACCTGGAAGCCCAGCCCGCGATACAGGGCGGCGGCCGGGAGGTTCTCGGCGTTGTGGTTGACGCTCGCCGAGCGCAGCCCGGCCGCCCGCATCTCGGCCAGCGCGTGCGCCATGACCGCCCGCGCCAGGCCGAGGCGGCGGAAGCCGGCGTGCGTGCCGACCGGCTCGAAGTGGCCGGTCCCGTTGCGCGGGTCGGTCCAGGCGACGGTGAAGGCCCCCACTCGGCCCTCCGGGTCGACCGCGACCACGGCCGGGGCCTGCGCGCGGCCCAGGATCAGCCGGCCGTAGTCGGCCCCGCGCCAGTCGGAGCCGAAGGCGCTGTTGTGCGCCTCGGCCAGCGTCCAGGCGTCGCTGCCGGTCGCCTGCCGTACGGTGAAGCCGTAGGGGAGCAGAGCCTCGGGCACCGGCTCGGCCAGGGAACGGTCGTTCACGTGGTCCCAGACCCGGAAGCGCTCGAAGCCCAGCCGGTGCAGCAGCTCGATGCGGCTGCTCGAACAGTCGAGCACGTCGGTCAGCACGTACGGCCGGCCCGAGGCCGCGGTGGTGCGCGCGGCGAACTCCAGCAGCTCCGCCTCCGTCTCCGACCCGGCCAGCTCCGGCGCCACGAACAGGTCGAAGGCCTCGCCGAAGCGCATCGTCAGCGCCAGGGCGACGATCTCGCCGCCGTCCTCCCACAGGTGCACGCGGTCGGGGTCGCCGCGCAGGTTCTCGTAGATGCGGTGCGGCACCTCGCCCACGTGGTCGTAGGCGCAGCGCCCGCCGCGTTCGATCCAGCCGGAGAAGGCGTCCAGGAGCCGGGGCAGCTCGGCGTGGGTGTAGGGGCGAACTCTCATCGACCTGCTCGATGCTCCTGGGGGCTGACGCCGCGCACGCGCTTGAAGGCGGCGCTGAGCGCGAAGGGGCTGCCGTAGCCGACCTTCCGTGCCACCGTACCGATCGTCGCGCCCGGCTCGCGCAGCAGGTCGGCGGCGAGGGTGAGCCGCCAGTCGGTCAGGTAGCTCATCGGGGGCTCGCCGACCAGGTCGGTGAAGGTGCGGGCGAAGGTGGCGCGGGAGACGCCGACCCGCTCGGCCAGCGCGGCGACCGTCCACGGGTGTGCCGGGTCGTTGTGCATCAGCCGCAGCGCCCGGCCCACCACGGGGTCGCCGAAGGCGAGGTACCAGTGCGTGTCCCGCGAGGCGAACCAGCCGCGCAGCACCGCGATGACCAGCAGGTCGAGCAGCCGGTCGAGGACGACCTCCTGGCCGGGGTCGTCCTTGCCGATCTCGTGGTCGAGCAGCGCCACCAGCGGGCTGTCCACCGCGGGCATGACGACCAGCGGCGGCAGGGCGCGCAGCAGCCGCTTGCTGACCTCGGAGTCGAGCTGGTAGCTGCCGATCAGCATCGCCGTCGCGCCGTCGGGGGAGGTGCCCCAGGTGCGCAGGCCCAGGCTCATCTCCTGCACCAGCTCGCGGCCGTCGAGCGTACGGCAGTGCTGGCCGGGGTCGATGACGATCTGGACCGGGGAGGACGGGTCGTCGCAGAAGGTCAGCGGCTCGGGGCCGCGGGTGATGACCACGTCGCCCTGGCGGAGCCGTACGTCGGGCAGGACCCACGCGTCGCCGCGCAACATGACCACGACGCTCAGCGGCGCCTCGTCCTGCACCAGGATCGACCACGGCGGGTCGAGCAGAGCCCGGACGAGGAAGGCGCCCTGCGCCCGCGGGCCGCTGAGAAGTCCGGCGAGTGCGTCCATGCGTGAGACGATAGAACATGGAAGTGAGTCGCTCAACTATGGAGAGTCTCACGCTCCTGCACTTCACTAGGAGACATGACAAACCTGGTGATTGGCGCGAACGGCAAGACCGGCCGCCGAGTGATGGACCGCCTGACCGCCCGCGGCCTGGACGCGCGAGGCGTCTCCCGCCCCCGCTTCGACTGGACCCAGCCCTCGACCTGGGACGGCGTCTTCGACGGCGTGCGGGCCGCGTACGTGACCTACCAGCCCGACCTGGCCTTCCCCGGCGCGGCCGAGGCCATCCGCGAGCTGACCGGCCTGGCCGTGCGCAGCGGGGTGCGGCGGCTGGTGCTGCTGTCCGGGCGCGGCGAGGACGAGGCGGCGGTCAGCGAGCGGACCGTGCTGGAGTCCGGCCTGGAAGCGACGATCGTGCGCTGCAGCTTCTTCAACCAGAACTTCTCCGAAGGCGCCTTCGCCGGCATGGTCGAGGGCGGCGTGCTGGCGCTGCCGGCGGGCGAGCGGGCCGAGCCGTTCGTGGACGCCGAGGACATCGCCGACGTGGTGACCGCGGCGCTGACCGAGGACGGCCACGCCGGCCAGGTCTACGAGCTGACCGGGCCGCGGCTGCTCACCCTCGACCAGGTCGCCTCCGAGATCTCCGCGGCCTCCGGCCGTCCGGTGCGCTACCTGCCGCTCGGCGCGGCCGAGTACGTGGACCTGCTCACCGGCTACGGCCTGCCGCGCGAGGAGGCCGAGGCGCTGACCGACCTGTTCACCCAGGTGCTGGACGGTCGCAACGAGAGCCTGACCGACGGGGTCCGCCGGGCCCTCGGCCGGGAGCCCCGCGACTTCGCCGACTACGCGAAGACCGCCTTCACCCGCTAGCCCGCGATCGGCCGGATACCGGCAGACTGCGGGGACACCACCGACACCCCTCGACAAAGGTGATTGCCATGGCATCGATGATCGTCGCAGTGCTGGCCCTGCTCCTGACCGGCGCGCTGGCCGGCCTGTTCTACGCCTTCTCCATGTCGGTCATGCCGGCCCTCGACGCCGTCGAGCCCGCCCAGGCCGAGGCGGTCATGCGCAGCATCAACCGCAAGATCCTCAACCCGTGGCTCTTCCTGCCGTTCTTCGGCTCCTGGCTGCTCTCCGGAGCGGCCGGGGTGCTGCGGCTCACCGCGGGCGAGCCGGCGGGCTTCTTCCTCGCCGCCGCCGGCGTCACCTTCGTGGGCGCGTTCCTGTCCACCATCGTGGTCAACGTGCCGATGAACAACGCGCTCGACGCGGGGGAGCGGTCCTGGAGCGCCTACTCACCGCGCTGGACCCTCTGGAACACCTCGCGCACGATCGCCTGCCTGATCAGCCTGGGCCTGCTCGGCGCGGGCCTGATCACCTGGAACTGACCCGCCCGGGCCCGGAGGATCGGGCCCGGCGGATCGTGCCTCACATGTTGATCATGTGACCGGCCAGGCCGTGGATCGCCTCCTTGACCGCCTCGCCCAGGGTCGGGTGCGCGTGGATGTTGCGCCCGACCTCGTGCACGGTCAGGTCCCACTGCTGGGCCAGGGTCAGCTCGGGCAGCAGCTCGGTGACCTCGGGGCCGATCAGGTGGGCGCCGATGATCTCGCCGTACTGGTTGTCCGCGATGATCTTCACGAAGCCGTTCGCGTCGCCCAGGCCGTGCGCCTTGCCGTTGGCGGTGAAGGGGAACTTCTGCACCTTCACGTCGTAGCCCATGTCGCGGGCCTGCGCCTCGGTGTAGCCGAAGCTGGCCACCTGCGGCTGGCAGTACGTCGCCCGCGGCACCATGGCGAAGTCGATCTCCATGGTCTCGTGGTCGGCGATCGTCTCGGCCGCCACGATCGCCATCGCCTCGGCCGCGTGCGCCAGCATCAGCTTGGCGGTGACGTCACCGATCGCGAAGATGTGCGGCACGTTGGTCCGGCCGCGCCCGTCGACCGCGATCGCGCCGCGCTCGGTGAGCTGCACGCCGGTCTTGTCCAGGCCGTAGCCCTCGGTGCGCGGCTGGAAGCCGATCGCCTGCAGCACCTTGTCGGCCTCCAGCACCTCTTGGGCGCCGTTCTTCGACACGGTGACCTTGACGGCCGAGCCGGTGTCCTCGATCGCCTCGACCTTGGTGCCGACCCGCACGTCGATGCCCAGCCGCTTGTAGCGCTTGAGCAGCTCGGCGCTGACCTCCTCGTCCTCCAGGGGGACCATGCGGTCGAGGAACTCGACGATGGTGACCTTCACCCCGTAGTTGTGCAGGACGTAGGCGAACTCCACGCCGATCGCGCCCGAGCCGGCGATGATGATGCTGCCCGGCAGCTTGTCCTCGAGGATCTGCTCCTCGTAGGTCACCACCCGCTCGGAGAGCTGCGTGCCGGGGATCAGCCGCGTGGTCGCGCCCGCGGCGATGATGCAGTGGTCGAAGGTGATCGTCTCGCCGTTCACCTGGATGCTGTTGGCGTCGAGGAACGTGCCACGGCCGTTGTACTCCGTGATGCCGTTCTTCTTCATCAGGAAGTGCACACCCTTGACGCGGCCGTCGGCCACCTTGCGGCTGCGCTCGAAGGCCGCGCCGTAGTCGAAGGTCACCTCACCCTGGATGCCGAAGGTCTTGGCCTCCTTGGTGAAGATGTGCGCCAGCTCGGCGTTGCGCAGCAACGCCTTGGACGGGATGCAGCCCACGTTGAGGCAGACGCCACCCCAGTACTTCTCCTCGATCACAGCGGCCTTGAGACCGAGCTGGGATGCGCGGACCGCGGCGGTGTAACCCCCCGGCCCGGCGCCGAGGACGACTACGTCGTAGTGAGTGCTCATACCCTGGACATTAGCCGGATCAGACCTCCACCTTGTACGGCAGTGCCAGTTCGTCCGCCGGAAGGCCGCGAATGCCCCAGTTCACCTTGGGCGTCTCGATGATTGTGATCTCCACCTCGTCGAACTTGGCCGAGATGCTCCGGTGCAGGGCCCGCTTGGCGGCCTCGCTGCGGCCCTCGAAACAGAGGATCTCCACGATCAGGTAGCCGGGCCCGCGCTCGGGCATCACGAAGTCCTCGGCGTCCATCAGGAAGAAGCGGTGGAAGCGCTTGCTCTCCGGCAGGCCCCACTCGGTCACCAGCGAGTCGTGGATGAGGTCCGAGACCTCCTGCCGGCGCTCGGCCCAGACGTCGCGACGACCGTAAATCTTCACCTGTCCCATGGGCGGCCACTATAAGACGGCGGGCTGAGCCGGCTTCGGGGGAGGTCGGCCACTACAGGACGGCCGGTCGGCCCGGCTTCTGGGGAGGTCGGCCACTATAGGAGAGTGATCCGGATTCTCCTCGCCGACGACGAGACCATGATCCGCGCTGGCGTGCGGGCGATCCTCTCCACCGACCCCGGGCTGGAGGTGGTCGCCGAGGCGGGCGACGGGCGCGAGGCCGTCGACCTGGCGCTCAGCCACCACCCCGACGTCGCCCTGCTCGACATCCGCATGCCCCGCCTCGACGGGCTGGCCGCCCTCGGCGAGATCCGCCGCGCCGCCCCGTCGGTCGCGGTGGTGATGCTGACCACCTTCGGCGAGGACGACTACATCGCCAAGGCCCTCGACCTGGGCGCCTCCGGGTTCCTGCTCAAGTCCGGCGACCCGCGCGAGCTGATCGCCGGCGTCCACGCGGTCGCCGGCGGCGCCGCCTACCTGTCGCCGAAGGTCGCGCACCGGGTGATCGCGCTCATGGGCCGCCTGTCCCGCGGCGCCGTCGCGCGCGACCGCCTGGCCGGGCTCACCGACCGCGAGCGCGAGGTGCTCGCCCTGGTCGGGGCCGGGATGTCCAACGCCGAGATCGCCCGCGAGCTGCACCTCGTGGAGGGCACGGTCAAGACCTACGTCAGCGCCGTCCTCACCCGGCTCGACGTCCGCAACCGGGTGCAGGCCGCGATCATCGCCTACGAGGCGGGGTTGGTACCCTGAGCTCTTGATGTATCGACTCCTGTTCTCGCTGGTCCTGTGCCGGTTCGACGCCGAATCCGTGCACCACCTGACCGTCCGCGCCCTGACGCTGCTCGCGCGCCTGCCGTACCTGAAGAAGGTCGTGCACCGGCTGATGGCGCCGCACGACCCGGCGCTGCGGGTGAGCGCCTTCGGCGTGCACTTCCCCTCGCCGTTCGGGCTGGCGGCCGGGTTCGACAAGGACGCGGCCTGCGCCGAGGCGCTGTCGGCGATCGGCTTCGGGCACGTCGAGGTCGGCACGGTCACCGCGCACGCGCAGCCGGGCAACCCCCGGCCGCGGCTGTTCCGGGTGGCCACGCAGCGGGCGATCATCAACCGGATGGGCTTCAACAACCGGGGCGCGGCGGCCGCCGCCGCGCGGCTGCGCCGTACGCGCGGGGTGCCCACGGTGGTGGGGGTCAACATCGGCAAGACCAAGGTCGTGCCCGAGCACGCCGCGGTCGACGACTACGTCACCTCGGCCAAGGAGCTCGCGCCGCTGGCCGACTACCTGGTCGTCAACGTCAGCTCGCCCAACACGCCCGGATTGCGCAACCTCCAGGCCGTCGAGCTGCTCCGGCCGCTGCTGGAGGCGGTCAAGCAGGTCGCCGACGCGACGCCCCGCCGTACCCCGCTGCTGGTCAAGATCGCCCCGGATCTGGCCGACGAGGACATCGACGCCGTCGCCGACCTGGCCCTGGAGCTGCGCCTCGACGGGATCATCGCCACCAACACCACCATCCGCCACCCCGGCGAGACCGGCGGCCTGTCCGGCCGGCCGCTGAAGACGCGCTCCGTCGCGGTGCTGCGCCGGCTGCGCGCCCGGGTCGGCGACCGCCTCACGCTGGTCTCGGTCGGCGGCGTCGAGAACGCCGACGACGTCTGGGAGCGGCTGCTGGCCGGCGCGACCCTGGTCCAGGGCTACACCGGCATGATCTACGGCGGTCCCCTCTGGGCCTACCGCCTGCACCGCGACCTGTCCCGGCGGCTGGTACGGCACGGCCTCCCGTCGATCACCGACGTGATCGGCCGCACCGCGCCCTGAGGCCGGTCAGCTCCGCGGCTGATCGAAGGCGATGACGAGGTAGCGGCCGTTGGCGTAACTGACCACCGGCCGCCCCAGCCGCTCGCCCACGGTCCGGGCCACGCCCTGGAACAGCTCGACCATCTCCGGCGTGTCCGCGCTCACCCGGAAGCTGCCCTTGACGCCCAGCTCCGCCACGACCAGGTCGGCGAAGTTCGCCTCGGCGCGGGCGCGCTCGTCGGCGTCGAGCGGGGTCTTCCTGACCGCGGGTTCGGTGCTGAAGGGGCGGGACATCCGTCGGTTCTCCTCCGGTCGGGGGTTTCCCAGCATGCCACTCGAACTCCCGTGAAGGCGACGGCGCCCATCGGTGGAGTACTGGTGTGACGCACCGAAGGGAGACCACGTGACCCTCGTCGACGTGGAGATCCGCCACCCGGACCGGTTCGGGGAGCTGTACGACCGCCATTTCGAGGAGATCCACCGCTACCTCGCCGCGCGGCTGGGCGGCGAGGCGGCCGACGACCTGGCGGCGGAGACCTTTCTCGTGGCCTTCAGGAAGCGGTCGAGCTTCGACGCCGGCCGCGGGACCGCCCGCGCCTGGCTGTACGGCATCGCGACCAAGCTCGTCGCCCAGCACCGCAGGAGCGAGGCCCGCCGCTTACGCGCCTTCCAGCGCGCCCCGAGGGACGGGCCGGACACCGGCCACGAGGAGCGGGTCATCGACCGCGTGGCGGCGGGCGCACAGGGGCGGCTCGCGGCCGAACTGGCCGGCCTGGCCAAGGGCGATCGGGACGTGCTGCTGCTGGTGGCCGTCGCCGAGCTCAGCTACGAGGAGGTCGCCGAGGCGCTCGGCATCCCCTACGGCACCGTCGGCTCCCGGCTCAACCGGGTGCGCAGGAAGCTTCGAGCAGCTTTGGGAGGCATGGATGGATGAGTTGGGGGCGGTCAGAGACCTGCTGGCCGCCGGACCGCCGGCGCCGGAGGTGGTGCGGGCGGGCCGCGCCCGCCTCACCGCGCTGAGTTCCCACGAGCCGGTACGGCGAAGCCGCCGAGCCGCCTGGTGGAGCACGATCGCCCTGGGCGTGGCCGGAGCCGCCGCCGCGACGGCCCTCGTGCTGGGCACGTCCCCGCAGCCGGTCTCCGTGCAGCACGTCCTCGCCGCCGCGGCCACCCGCGTGGAGCGCCTGCCGGACGAGGGCGCCTGGTGGGGCGCCACGGTGATCAGCCGGAGCCGGGGCCGGGTGAGCACGCAGGAGACCTGGATCCCCGCCGACCCAGAGGGGAAGACCTGGCACCGCCGGACCACCGGCGGCCGCTCGGAGACCTTCTCGACCGACGACTGGGACTTCCGCATCGTCCTGGCCGGCCGCCCGCTGACCAAGACGAGCGGCGTCCCCGACACCCCCGAGGGCCTCCAGGCCCTGCTCGGCGGGCCGGGACTGCTCGACAACGTCGCCCGGCTGCTGGTCCACGCCCCGGTGACCAGCGAGACCCGCGCCGCGGCCTACCGGCTGCTGTCCGGCCTGCCCGGCGTCGTCGCCGTGGGCGAGGTCACCGACCCGCTGGGCCGCCCCGGCCAGGCCGTCGAGTACGACTCGGCCGAACTGGGCGGCCGGGCCCGCCTGGTGATCGACCCGGCCACCGGCGCCCCGCTCGCCCTGGAGACCAGGGCGGACGGCGTCACGACCGACTACACCGCGATCCAGAACACCCGCTGGGCCGAGGACAACCCGCTGGACACGTCGTTGGAGGAACAGGAATGAAGCTTCTGGTCATGGCCGCCCTCGCCGCGTCGACCCTGGTCGGCGCCCCGCCCGAGGCCGACTACTGGCGGGTCGAGACCATCCACAGCCGCGTGCACCCGCACCAGGTCGGCAGCGGCTACTGGGTGCGGGAGAAGAACGTCGCGGTGGAGTGGCTGACCCCGCAGGGCAAGGCCTGGTCGGCCTACCGCCCGCTCGGCGCCCACCCGGCGAGCAAGGCCGACGAGGCGGCCTGGAAGGCGGACGGCTCGCCGAAGAGCTGGACCTACCGCACCGAGGGCATGAAGATCACCCTGTCCACCGAGCCGGGCAAGGGCACCCTCGGCCCGGCCAAGGGCCGTCCGGACGGCTTCCAGCTCGTGGAGAAGTACGTCACCTACGCCCAGCTCCAGGACCTGCCCGCCGAGCCGGCCGCGCTGAAGGCCCGGGTGGTCGCCGACCTGCGGGCGTGGATGGCCGAGGCCGCGGAGGAGGCCAAGACCACCTCGCCCGGCTCCAAGGTCGAGGACTGGACGGCGCAGCTCGATCGCTACACCGCCGGCGGCCTGGCCCGGCTGCTCGTCGACAACCCCGTGCCCAAGCCGGTCCGCGCCGCGGCCTACCAGGCGCTCCGTACCGTCACCAAGGACCTGGGCCCGGGCCGTGACCTGCTGGGCCGGAGCGGCCGGCTGCTCGCCCTGCCCGTGCTCGACCGCAAGGGCACGGTCCTGAAGCAGGAGGTCCTCGTCGACACCACCGCCATGCTCCTGCTGGAGCAGCGCACCGCCACCACCGTCGGGGGCAAGCCCGTGACGGCCAAGTCCGGTGTGGAGACCTACAAGGCCGGCTGGACCGACGCCCGCCCGGCCCTCCCCACCGGCTGACCGACCACCGCCATGGTCACCCGGAAAACCGGGTGACCATGGCGGCTCGGCATCCCTAGAGTCCGGGGGTGCATCCCGCCGACTTCTACACCGGTATCGTCGCCGACCTCTACGGCCCTCTGAAGTCCTACTCCCAGGAGGCGGCCCCCTACGCCAGTTTCATTCGGGAAGCCGGCCAGCCCGCGCTGGAGTTGGGGTGCGGCGACGGCGACCCGCTCCTCGCCCTCCTCGACCTCGGCCTCGACGTGGACGGCGTCGACTCCTCCGCCGACATGCTCGACCGCTGCCGCGCCCGGAGCACCTCCCAGCGCGAGCCGGCCCTCTACCACCAGCGCATGGAGTCGCTGGATCTGCCGCGGCACTACTGGGCCGTCTTCCTGGCCGGTCCGACCTTCACACTGCTGCCCGACGACGCCACCGCCCTGGCCGCGCTGCGCGCCATCCGGGCCCACCTCGCGCCGGACGGTCAGGCCCTGATCCCGCTGTTCATCCCCTCGCCCACCCCCGTCGCCGACATGGGCCGGGTCCGGACGGCCACCGCCCCGGACGGCGCCGAACTGCGCGTCTCCGTCGTCTCCGAGGAACGGGACGAGGCCGCCCGCACCCAGGTCACCGTCTGGCGCTACGAACGTCACCTCGACGGGGAGAGCACGGTCGAGGACCGCCCCTGGACCGTCCACTGGCACACCCGGGCCGGCTTCGAGGCGCTGGCCGCCGAGGCCGGGCTGGCGGTGGCAGCGGTCGAGAGCTCCCCGGACGGCACCGACCTGCGCTTCCGCCTGCGAGCGGGCGACAACCCGCCGGTCTAGGCGGGGGCCAGCGCGCGGGTGGAGGCGTCGAGGATGTCGCCCAGCGCGCGGGTGGAGGCGTCGAGGATGTCGCCCAGCGCGGTGCGCGCCCGGTCGAGGTCGGCGATCCGGGCGTCCAGCTCGGCGTACTGCGCGCGGAGGTGGTCGAGGACGCAGGCCTGCAGCTCGGTGCCGTCCCCCGCGAAGCAGGGCATCAGCTCACGGATGACCTTGGTGGGCAGCCCGGCGGCGAGCAGCGTGCGGATCCGGGCGACGGCGGCCGGAGCCTCGGCGTCGTAGTGGCGGTGCCCGCCCTCGCTGCGGTGGGAGCTCAGCAGCCCCTGCGCCTCGTAGTAGCGAAGCAGCCGCACGGCCACGTCGGTCTCGCGAGACAGCTCCCCGATCTTCATGTGACCCACCTCACCGCAGCGCGACTTGAATCTGACACCGATGTCACATCCTAGCGTTGTCCGCATGACGAACACTTCCAGCTCAGCGCCCGTTTCGCTCTACGGATTCCTGACCCCCAGGCTCGGCCACGCCGACGCGCTGCGCAAGCTCCTGACCGACCTGGTGGAGCCCTCGCGCGGGCACGAGGGCAGCCTGCAGTACCACCTGCACGAGCAGGAGGACGGGCGCTTCTTCCTCTACGAGATCTGGCGCTCGCGCGAGGACCTCGACCGGCACAACGCCACCCCGCTCCTGCGCGCCTTCATGGCGGAGCTGCCCGCCCACCTCGAAGGCGCGCCGGAGGCGTACTTCGGCGCGATGCTCAGCGACCTGCCCTGAAGGTCAGACGGAGGGCCGGGTGGAGTCGGCGCTCTGCGTCATCTCGTCGAGGTGCTCCATCATCGCCGAGACCGGGACGCTGCCCGGCCGGTGCGGACGGCGGCGCTGCCAGGGCTTGGGCCCGTCGAGCGGGCGGTACTCGACGCCGAGGGCGTCCAGCCGCCTCAGGTGGCCGGGCAGCCGCTCGGCGAAGTCGGCGCCTGCCGTACCGGACCAGCCGACCTCGGCCAGGGCGCAGGCCCGCGGCCAGGCGCGGTAGTCGACCATACGCGGGTCGATGAGGCGCTCGCTCCAGAGCTGCCCCTGCAACCCCAGCACCCGTCCGACCTCGTCGGCGGCCCAGTCGGCGGGCGCCGGGGCGAAGGCGGCGACGTCGGCGACGGTGATGGTGTCGCCGATGGCCATGGGCTCGTCGGCGGAAGCGGCTTCGGCGTAGTCGAAGTAGAGCGGGAAGACCGGGCAGGCCACCACGTCGTGCCCGGCCGCGGCCGCCCGGCGGCCGACGCCCATGCCGCGCCAGGGCATGACCACGGTGTCCTGCCGCAGGCCGCCGCTGACGAAGGCCTCGTCCCACACCACGGCACGCGCGCCGCGCGCGGCGAGGTGGTCGGCCAGCACCCGCAGGAACCACGACTGCAGCTCGACCACGGAACCGAGGCCGAGCGACTCGCGGTAGGCGACGATCTCGGGGGAGTCGGCCCAGTGGTCGAGGACGACCTCGTCCCCGCCGATGTGCACGAACGGGGTGTCGCCGAGCGCGTCGAGCAGTTCGTCCAGGACGGTCTTGAGGAAGTCGACGGTCTCCGGGAGCGGCGACAGGATGGCGGGGGAGATGCCCCACTTGGGCAGGACCTCGTAGGTCTCGCCGGTCGCCCCGAACTCGGGGTAGGCGGCCAGGATCGCCGTGGCGTGGCCGGGGACGTCGATCTCGGGCACGACGACGACCGACCGGGAACGGGCGTAGGCCGCGATCTCGGTGAGGTCGTCGAGGGTGTAGTAGCCGCCGTGCGGGATCTCGTCGAAGGTCTCGGTCTCGCGGTAGTAGTTGGTCGCCGTGCGGGCCCGCCAGGAGCCGACCTCGTGCAGGCGCGGGTAGGCGCGCGACTCGATCCGCCAGCCCTGGTCGTCCACGAGGTGCAGGTGGAGCCGGTTCAGCTTGTGCACGGCCATGACGTCGATCATGCGCAGCACTTCGCGCTTGGGCAGGAAGTGCCGTGAGACGTCCAGGTGGAGGCCGCGCCAGCCGTACCGGGGCGCGTCCTCGACCCGCACGCCGGGCACCGGCCAGGAGCCGGCGGAGCCGAACCGGTAGGAGGCGTCCGGCAGGAGCTGGTGCAGCGTCTGGGCCGCGTAGAAGGCGCCGGCCCGCCCGCCGGCGACGATCTCGATGCCGCGCGAGCCGGACGTCAGCCGGTAGGCCTCCTCGCCGAGCGAGGGGTCGAGGCGCACCTCGACGTCACCGGAGTCGCCGGGACGCAGGTCGAGGAAGCCGAGCGCGTGCCGGACCGGGTCGACCAGGTCGGCCGGGCCGGAGATGATCGCGCCGGTGGCGAGCTCGAAGGAGCCGGACAGTTCACTGAAGACGGCAGGACGGGGCAGCAGCGAGGTCATGCACAGATCATGTCACTTGAGGTAGTTCTGGAGCCCATTGGCCAGGGCTAGGGCAATCTTCTGCCGGAAGGCCGGATCGCGGAATTTGGCCGCTTCTTCGGCGTTCTTCATGTTCCCGCACTCGACGAAGATCTTGGGCACCGTCGAGAGGTTCAGCCCGCCCAGGTCGTTGCGGTAGTCGAGGGCCTTGCTGCCGATGTAGGTGGAGTAGGCCAGGCCCGTCCCCTTGCGGAAGGCGTCCCGTACGGCCAGCCCCAGCCGCCCCGAGTCGGCCACGACCGGGTCCACCGGCCCGTTGATCTTCTTCGGCATGATCACGTGGAAGCCGTGGTTGCCCGCCGCGGAGCCGTCGGCGTGGACCGAGATCGCCGCGTCGGCCTTGGCCCTGTTCCCGATCGCGGCCCGCTCGGTGATGCACGGGCCGACGCCGGTGTTGTTCGCGCGGGTCAGCTCCACGCTGGCGCCGCGCTTGCGCAGGATCTTGGCCAGCCGGGTGGAGACGTCCCAGGTGAAGGCCGCCTCCGCGTAGCCGGTGGCGTCGGCGGTGCCGGTGGTGTCGCAGGCCTTCTTCTTCGTCAGGACGTCCACCTGGCGGTTGATGGCCTTGGGGTCCTTGTAGTTGTGGCCGTTGTGCCCGGGATCGATGACGATCTTCTTGCCCGCCAGCGCCGGCTCGACGGCGGCCGAGGGCGAGGCGGCGGGCACCGCGGCCGCGGGCGCCGGCAAGACCTCTCGCCCGGCGTCTCCGCCGGCCACGGCACCGCAAGCCGAGACGGACAGCCCGCACAGGGCCAGAAGGAATGCACGCATGCGCTCCAACTTACGTCACGTCCCCGAGCGGCCTGGCGGGTTCCCCCCAACCGGACCTACCAGGCGTGCTCGCCGACGTCCTGGCGCTGGAGCAGCGCGGCCAGCTCGCGCGCCTCCTCGGCGTCGAGGCCGAGCACCACGCGGGGCCGCCCCCACGGATGGTCGAGGGAGTGGGCGACGTAGCTGGCCACCGACTCGGCGCCGACCTCGCTGCCCCGGCCCTTGCCCGCCCGCCAGTGCGCCCACGCGCGCTCGAGTTCCGCGGCCGCGCGCTGGGCGCAGGACACCAGTTCTGGATCACGCATACTGTCCCCCCGGATCAGATGACCCTTGGAGTTAACAGTCGCCCGCGCGCGACTCCCGGCGGGTTGACCCAGCTTTGGCCAGACCTTAGGCAGCGCGCGCGGCTCAGGCGGGGCCGGTGCTCCGCCGTACGATGAGGTGGGGTTCGACCTGGCGCAGCCGGGCGACCTTGCCCGGGTCGGAGATGCGGTCGCTGAGCATCGCGGCCGCCCAGCGCCCCATCGCGCGGCGCGGCTGGTCGACGGTGGTCAGCGAGATCGGGTGCAGCGCGGACAGGTGCGTGTTGTCGTAGCCGACGACCGACAGGTCGTCCGGGACGCTCAGCCCCAGCTCACTGGCGGCCGAGAGCACCCCGAGCGCGACCAGGTCGCTGGCGGCGAAGATCGCGGTGGGCCTGGGGTCGCGGGTGAGCAGGGCGAGCGCGCTGCGCCGGCCGCCCTCCTCGGTGCAGTCGCTGTGCTCGACCATGATGTACGGGGCCAGTGAGTGGCGGCGCATCGCCATGAGGTAGCCCTCGCACCGGGAGGCGCGGTTGCCCTCGATGTGCGCGATGCGCTTGTGCCCCAGCCCGACCAGGTGGTCGAGGGCGAGGCGGGCGCCGTGCTGGTCGTCGTCGACGACGATGTCGACCCCGGCGAGCTCGATGTCGCGCTCGCCGACCACCACGGTGGGCGTGTAGGACGTGGCCTCGATCAGGGTCTCGCTGGTGGGGGCGATGCCTAACAGCACCAGGCCGTCCACTCGCAACTCCAGGAAGGCCTCGACCGCCTCGTCCTCGAAGGCGGGGTCCCACTGGGAGTTCCCGATCAGCATGCGCAGGCCGTCCCCGTGCAGGCTCTCCTGGAGCCCGTCGAGGAACTCGGCGTAGAACGGGTTGTGCAGGTCGGCGACGAGCGCCCCGACCAGGTGGGTCCGGCCTTCGACCAGGCTGCGCGCGACCGCGTTCGGCCGGTAGCCCAGCTCGCGCGCGGCCTGGAGCACCGCCTGCCGCCGGTGCTCGCTCACGTGCGGTGACCCGCGCAGCACTAGCGAGACCAGCGACTTGGAGACGCCCGCCCGTTCGGCGACGTTCCTGATCGTGGGCCGGGTGATGGTGGTGTTGACCGGCGGTCCTGACATATGTCTCCCCCGCGATGCGTGGATGGGCACCTGTCTCACCAAACGATCGAGTTCGCCGCAGGGTACGGCCTCCCGCGACGCTTGTCCGGGATTGAGGCGGATACTGTGCTCTGGTGAGCACCGGGAAGACGCGGCGCAGGCTCAGCGTCGACCGTCGCCGCGAGGAGTTGATGGCCGCGGCGCTCGAACTGTTCAGCAGGCGTGACGCGGAGGACGTCTCCATCGACGACGTGGCCTCGGCGGCCGGGGCGTCGCGGGCGCTCGTCTACCACTACTTCGGCGGCAAGCAGGAGCTGTACGTCGCGGCGCTGCGCAGCGCGGCCGAGCAGTTGGAGGCCCGGCTGCTGCCGCAGGAGGGCGGTCGCCCGCTGGAGCGGCTCGCCTCGGGGCTGAGCAGGTACTTCGACTTCGCCGAGGAGCACGCCGCGGGTTTCGCCGCGCTGCTGCGCGGCGGCCCGGCCGACCGCGCGGGCGAGGTGGGCGAGATCGTCGACGGGGTACGGCAGCGCCTGTTCCGGCTGATCACGCGCCAGATGTCGGTCGAGGAGCCGGGACCGGTGCTGCGCACGACGCTCAGGTCGTGGATCGCCTCGGTCGAGACGGCGGGCCTGGACTGGCTCGAACACCGCGACCTCGAACGGGCGGTGCTGGAGCGGATGCTGGTCGAGCAGATGGTCGCGCTGCTGGGGGTGGCCGCCCGTCACGACGGGGACGTGGCGCGGCTCGTGCAGCGGCTGGGGTGAGGGGTCGGAAGGATGGCGCCGGGCGGGCGGCGCCAACTCCCGTGTACTCCCCCGTCACACGGATGGACCTCTCGGCCCACCATGACCCCCCTCAGGTCTGGTGACGAGCGGTGACTACTCCGAGCGCTGCTGCGGAATCCCCGCCAGCAGCGCCCGGACCTCGGTCTCCCGGTAACGCCGGTGACCGCCGAGGGTGCGAATCGACGTCAACTTGCCTGCCTTGGCCCACCGCGTGACGGTCTTGGGGTCGACCCTGAACATGGTCGCGACCTCGGCGGGCGTGAGCAGCGGCTCGGCCTCGGGTGTACGAGCTGACATTTGTGCGGCCTCTCCTCCGTGTGGACCGGCTTGAGCGATCCCTGCTTTTCGCGTGTCACGGATGTCCCCCTATGGCCCAGAGCGTGCGGCTTTTCTGAGCCATATGCGGCATCACCCGAAGTGACCATACCGCCACGCAGAGCGATTGGCGAGCCCTTCTTGGACCCAACTGCCCGCCCACGTGGCGATGTCACGCTCGGTGATTCTAGCGACACGTTTCGTGGTATCGCAGTGAAAACGGCAAACTACTCAGTTCGCAGATGCCGGAGGGCGTCCCCCTTGACCCACCCATGCAGGTCAGAGTGCCGCTTTGGGGTTCAGTTGGCGGATTCCAGCAGTTGCATTGACTTCCAGCGGAGTGTCACGCGCTGATACATGGCGAAGGCAAGTTCTTCTTGACCGGTGTCCAAACCCGTGAGAGCGGCCGCGATCTCGGCCACGGAGTGGTCGGCCTTCAGCGCCTCGTCGTCCATCAGATGGACCAGCCCACCGTAGTCCAGCTCCACCAGCGAGTGCGGATGGAACTCCTCCAGCCACCGCGCGACGTCCTCGACCTCCATGCTGCTGGCCACCCGGCCGACGTGCCGGCGCAGCACCTGCAGCGCCCGCGCGGTCCGGCGGCGGGCCTGGGCCATCGAGGTCACGTAGATGAGGTTGCGCCCGGTCGTGGTGGTGACGTCCTTGCCCGCCGTACCCAGGACGAGCCAGCGCTCGGTCCCGTCGAACGGCACGCACCAGGAGATCGGAACGTGCCACGTGGTGGTCCGGATGTGGGTGCGAAGGCCGGAGGCGCCCGCGCCGCGCTTGAAGCGGTCGAAGTCGCCCACGGTCTGCTCGGCGATGGCCTTCGGGACGAAATGGTCCATCAGCTTCACCGGAGTGCTCCCGCGCAGCCGTGAGAACGCCAGCCACGAACGCAACTGGGTCTGCCAGGGACAGACGTACAGCCGGTCCTCAACGCGTCTCAGATACGCGTTGCGGCTCTCCTGGCCGGGTGCCGGATGCGGAGGTCGCGCCAGGAGCCGGATCAGCCCCTCGCCGTGCTCGGCCTCCAGCGCGGTGGCCCGGCGCGGGCGGTCGCGGGAGTCGGCGTAGTCCGCCCAGACCTTCTGCGCTTCCGGGGGGAAGGCGGTCAGCGGCTCGTACACGCGGAGATAGGCGGCATAGGGCAGCACGGAGGCATCGTGTCACGAAGTCTCCTAGGCTTGAAGGGATCTCTGCCGCGACGGGGCGGCGGACCTGGACAGGGAGTCACTACCGTGACCGACGTCTTCGGGCATGAGCAGGTCGTCTTCTGCGCTGATCGGCAGAGCGGGCTGCGCGCCATCATCGCCATCCACAACACCGCCCTCGGGCCGGGTCTGGGTGGCACGAGGTTCTATCCGTACGAGAGCGAGCAGGCGGCGCTGGCCGACGTGCTCAACCTCTCCAGAGGCATGGCCTACAAGAACGCGCTCGCCGGGCTCGACCTCGGCGGCGGCAAGGCCGTGATCATCGGTGACCCGGCGAAGGACAAGTCCGAGGCGCTGCTGCGCGCCTACGGCCGCTTCGTCGAATCGCTCGGCGGGCGCTACATCACCGCCTGCGACGTCGGCACCTACAGCGAGGACATGGACCTCGTCGCCCGCGAATCGCGCTTCGTGACCGGGCGCACCGTCGCCAACGGCGGCGCCGGCGACTCCTCCATCCTCACCGCGTTCGGCGTCTTCCAGGGCATGCGCGCCTCCGCCCAGCAGGTGCACGGCACGCCGTCCCTGCGCGGGCTGCGCGTCGGCGTCGAAGGCGTCGGCAAGGTCGGCCACCGCCTGGTCGACCTGCTGATCGAGGACGGCGCCTCGGTCGTCGTCTGCGACGTCTCGCCGCACGCCGTCGAGCTCGTACGGCAGCGCCACCCGGCCGTCGAGGTGGCCCGTTCCGCCACCGAGCTCATCGCCTTCGACCTCGACGTCTACGCCCCGTGCGCGCTCGGCGGCACGCTCGACGACGACTCGGTCGCGGCCCTGCGCGCCCGCATCGTGTGCGGCGCGGCCAACAACCAGCTCGCCCACCCCGGCGTGGAGAAGCAACTGGAGGAGCGCGGCATCCTCTACGCTCCCGACTACGTGGTCAACTCGGGCGGCGTCATCCAGGTGGCCGACGAGATCCAGGGGTTCAACATGGACCGGGCCCGCGCCAAGGCGGCCCAGATCTACGACACGACCCTGAAGATCTACGCCATCGCCGCGGAGGAGGGCGTTCCGCCCGCGGTCGCGGCCGATAGGCTGGCTGAGCGCAGGATGTCCGAAGTCGGGCGACTCAGGGGCATCTGGCTAGGCGGCTGACGTCCCACGCCCATACGGCGTACCGAGCTGGGCACAAAACAGGTACGGTAATAGGCGAACGAGAGAGCTGACGCCGCCGAGTCAGGCGTCAGTATTGCGGTGCGTTAGCGACGAGGGGTCGGGGACGACCCCACACGAGGGGGTCGAGCCAATGGGGCGCGGCCGGGCAAAGGCCAAGCAGGTCAAGGTTGCCCGCCAGCTGAAGTACAACAGCGGCGGCACCGACCTTGAGCGACTTCGCGACGAACTTGGGGTCAGAGACTCCAATGCCAATGACGACGCCGACGAGTACACCGACGAGCTGGCGGATCGGTACGCCGACTACGCCGAGGATTACGGCGACAACGACGAGGACGACGACGATCGTCCGTCCGGTCGCCGGTAACCGCTCTCACGGTCTTCGGTAGACACAGCACCCGGTGTGGCCAAGCCACACCGGGTTCCTGTGCTTCCCGCGAGTTCCCCTGATCGTCCCCGTACGGCCGGCCGCCCATGGGGTCTTCAGGCGGAGGTCACGGCCGTCGTGGTCGTGGCCAGGAAGGGCAGCAGCGCCTGCGCCACCAGCTCGGGGAACTCCGCCTGCGGGTAGTGCCCGGCCCCCGGGACCAGCACCACGTCGGCCCCCATCCGAGCCCCCTGCAGCTCGGCGACCGCGACCGGGTCACCGAAGTCCGGGTCCGCCGTCCCCATGATCACCAGCGCCGGGCAGACCACCCGGTCGAGCACGGCCTCGTCCACCGGAGCGGCCCGCACATACGCGCGGGTGGCGTGCGTGCGCTCGCGCACGGCCGCCACCGACGCGGCCCGGTAGGCGTCGAAGTCGACCGGCGGAGCACTCGGGTAGGCCGTCTTGAGGTAGGCGCCCCACGCCCCCGGCACCACGGGGATCAGCCGCCCGACCGCCGCGAGCATCATGCGCTTGGCCCAGCCCACCGGCAGGTTCGGCACGAACCCGGCGACCGGCACGACCCCCGCCACCAGCTCGGGCGCCTCGGCGGCGGCGAACATGATCGACCCCGCCGCGTAGGAGTTGCCGACCAGCACCGCCGGCCCGCCGCCCAGGTGACGGAGCAGCGCGACCAGGTCGCCGCCCTGCGCCTCGTAGGAGTAGTCGGCCCATTCGGCGCTGGACTCGCCGAATCCACGGATGTCCACGGTGACGACGCGGTAGCCGGACTCGACGAGCAGCGGGCGCAGGAAGCGGTAGGAGGCGCGGGAGTCGAGCATGCCGGGAACCAGGACCACGAGCGGGCCCTCACCGGTGACGTCGTAGGCGATCCGGCCGGCGGGTACCTGGAGGTGCTGGGTCTGCATGGCATTCTCCGTGAGCGTTGGTCTGTTTCAAGAGCAGTGCTCTCACTATGGCGTACCTCACCCAGGAAAGGCAAGAGCAGTGCTCTCATTTCTCAGAAACTGTCGGTGGGATGGGGGAGACTAGGGCTCATCATGGTCATCTCCCCTCCCCTTCCGTTCAACGCCGTGCGTTCGCCGGCAGGCAGCATCGTCGTCTTCTACACCGGCGCCGAGCCGCGCCTGACCCGTGAGCAGGCGCTCGCCTTCGCCGACCAGCTCCGCGACCTGGCCACCCAGACCGCCGACTGAGCCGACCGGCCCGCAGCCCTAAGGAACGGGCCCGCCGCGAGAAGTCAGCAGCGGCGAGCCCGGAGAATCAGCGGTAGCGGGCCTGGCCCGAGCCGGTCACGACCTCGCCCAGCACCCACGCCGGCACCCCGCGCCCGTTCAGCAGCCGCAGCGCCTCGTCCACCGCGCCGGGCGCGACGATCGCGGCCATGCCCACGCCGAGGTTGAAGGTGCGGTCCATGGCCTCCTGGCCCACGCCGCCGTGACCGGCCAGCACCTCGAAGATCGCCGGGGGAGTCCACGACCCCCGGTCGAGCACCGCGTCGAGAGTGGGCGGCAGCGAGCGCGCCAGGTTGCCCTCCAGCCCGCCACCGGTGATGTGCGCGTAGGCGTGCACCTCCACCGACCGGGCCAGCTCCAGGCAGTCGAGCGAGTAGATCCGGGTCGGCTCCAGCAGTTCCTCGCCCAGCGGCCGCCCCAGTTCGGGCAGCTCGGCGTCGAGGGATAGCCCGGCGGTCTTGATGACGTGCCGTACCAGCGAGTAGCCGTTGGAGTGCACCCCCGAGGAGGCCAGCCCCAGCACGACGTCACCCTCACGCACCAGCGACGGCCCCAGCATCTTCGCCGCCTCGACGACGCCCGTGCCGGCGCCGGCCAGGTCGTACTCGTCGGCGCCCATCGCGCCGGGGTGCTCGGCGGTCTCGCCGCCCACCAGCGCGGCCCCGGCCAGGCGGCAGCCCTCGGCCACGCCGCCGACGATCTCGGCGATGCGCTCGGGCACCACCTTGCCGCAGGCGATGTAGTCGGTCATGAACAGCGGCTCGGCCCCGCAGACCACCAGGTCGTCGAGGACCATGCCGACCAGGTCGATGCCGATGGTGTCGTGCTTGCCGTACTGCTGGGCCAGCATGACCTTGGTGCCGACGCCGTCGGTGGAGGTGGCCAGGATCGGCCGCTGGTACTTCAGCAGGAACGAGGCGTCGAAGAGCCCGGCGAAGCCGCTGGCGTCGTCGACGACCTCGGGCCGGCGCGAGCGCGCGACCTTCGACTTCATCAGCTCGACGGCACGCTCACCGGCGGCGATGTCGACCCCGGCGGCTTCATAGGTGGTCACGTGGAGCTCTCCAGCACGTATTTGCCGACGTTGTCGGAGTCGATCGGAATCGGGTACACGCCGTCGAAGCAGGCCCGGCACAACTTCGAGGCGGGCAGCGTGGTCGCCTCGGTGAGGCCGTCGAGGGAGATGTACCCCAGCGAGTCGGCGCCGAGCGAGGCCCGGATCTCCTCCACGCTGAGCGAACCGGCGATCAGCTCGGCGCGGGTGGCGAAGTCGATGCCGTAGAAGCACGGCCAGGCCACGGGCGGCGAGGAGATGCGCACGTGCACCTCCTTGGCCCCGGCCTCGCGCAGCATGCGGACCACGGCGCGCTGGGTGTTGCCGCGCACGATGGAGTCGTCCACGACGACCAGGCGCTTGCCCTCGACGACCTCGCGCAGCGGGTTGAGCTTGAGGCGGATGCCGAGCTGGCGCAGCGTCTCGGACGGCTGGATGAAGGTCCGGCCGACGTAGGAGTTCTTCACCAGACCCTGGCCGTACGGGATGCCCGATTCCTGGGCGTAACCGACGGCGGCCGGGGTGCCGGACTCGGGCGTCGGGATGACCAGGTCGGCGTCGACCGGGTGCTCGCGGGCCAGGATGCGGCCGATCTCGACCCGGGTGACCTGCATGCCGCGCCCGGCGATCGTGGTGTCGGGGCGGGCGAGGTAGACGTACTCGAACAGGCAGCCCTTGGGCTCGGCCAGCGCGAAGCGCCGCGAGCGCACGCCCCGCTCGTCGATGGTGAGCATCTCGCCGGGCTCGACCTCGCGGATGAAGACCGCGCCGACGATGTCCAGCGCGGCGGTCTCGGAGGCGACCACCCAGCCGGACTCCAGCCGGCCCAGCACCAGCGGGCGGATGCCCTGCGGGTCGCGGGCGGCGTAGAGGGTCTTCTCGTCCATGAAGACGAGCGAGTAGGCGCCCTTGACCTTGGGCAGCAGCTCGGCCGCCGCGTCCTCGATCGGCTGGCTGCGGTCCTGCGCCAGCAGGGTGGTCAGGACCTCGGTGTCGGTGGTGGCCCTGGTCACCCCCGGGGCCAGCCGCTCGGCCAGCTCGGGGGTGTTGATCAGGTTGCCGTTGTGCGCGAGCGCCAGGCCGCCCACCTCGGTGGAGCTGAGCGTCGGCTGGGCGTTCTCCCAGACGCTCGATCCCGTGGTGGAGTAGCGGCAGTGGCCGATGGCCAGGTGGCCTCTGAGGGTGCCCAGCACGGACTCGTCGAAGACCTGGGCGACCAGCCCCATGTCCTTGTAGACGAGGATGCGGCTGCCCTCGCTGACCGCGATGCCCGCGGACTCCTGTCCACGGTGTTGCAGCGCGTACAGCCCGAAGTAGGTGAGTTTGGAGACTTCTTCGCCTGGCGCCCAGACCCCGAAGACGCCACAGGCGTCTTTCGGTGCGCGGTCGTGGGGGTCCAGGTCATGGCCAAGACGGCCGTCGCCCTTCAGCACGTGCTTCAGTCTAGGTTGGGCGCTTCGGTGCTCGCACACTCGGGTCAGGTATGTGCGCTTCGGGCAGCGTTTGACCCCTCTCGAAGGATTTCTCCGGTGAGGTTGCGGTTGGCGGCGGAGCCGAGGAAAACGGCCAGGGCGGCCACGTCTTCTGAGGTGGACAGCCGCCTGCTCGGAATCTTCGCGGCCACCGCGTCCCGCACCTCCTGGGGCACCGGGGTGCTGTCGGTGGCGGTCAGCCCGGCCGCCAGCACGTTCACCAGCACCCCGTCGCCGCCCGCCTGCCAGGCCAGGGTGCGCATCAGGCCGTGCAGGGCCGCCTTGGCGGAGCCGTACGGGCCGGAGCCGGGGGTGCCCTCCTCGGCGATGCCGGACGAGACCAGGACGATCCGCCCGTAGCCCTTGGCCCGCATGCCGGGCAGGACGGCCTGCGCCAGCACCACGTTGCCGACCACGTTGGCGTGGAGGGAGGCGGTCCACTCCTGCGCCGGCACGTCCTCGAAGCGGGTGGTGAACGTCGTGCCCTGGTCCCAGCGGACCGCGTTGGCGATCAGCGAGTCGAACGGGCCGTGCTCGGCGACGACCGCGCGGATGCCCTCGTGGTCGGCCAGGTCGAGGCGGACCGTCGTGGCGGTGCCGCCAGCCCGTTCGACCTCCTTGGCGACCCGGGCCGCCCGGTCGGGTCCGGAGTGGTAGGTCAGGGTGACGTCGGCGCCGATGCCGCCGAAGGCGACCGCGATGGCCGCGCCGATTCCGGAGGAGGCTCCGGTGACCAGAACGCGCATGGGGGAGTCCCTTCAATTAGCTAACTAATTAGCCAGCTAATCAGGGGTGCACTCGCCGTGCCCAGAGCTTTCGCCCTCAGCGGAAGGGCAGGACCACATCGCGGCCACCAGCCGGGTCAGCGTCTCGCGGTCCTCCGGCGGGAGCTGGGCGAGCAGGTCCTGGTCGGCGCGCTGCCAGAGCTCCTCCACCGGGCCCTGCAGATCCTTGCCCGCCTGGGTCAGGTGCACGCAGCTCTGCCTCGGCCGGCCGCTGAACGGCACCCGGGTGACGAAACCGGCCCGTTCCAGGCGCTGCAACGCCTTGGTCACCGTCGGCGGCTCCACGCCCAGCCGGGCGATCAGCTCGCTCTGGGGCAGGCCGTCCTCGCGCCAGAGCTGGTTGAGCAGCATCTCCTGGCCCACGTGCAGGCCGAGTTCGGCCAGGCCGGCGGCCACCCGGTAACGATGCACCTTGGTGATCTTGATCAGCGCGTAGGTCAGGGTCTCGTCCAGCATGTCCTCATCCTGCCCTGGCCTGGGGCTTTGGGGCACCCTGACCCAAGTATCGGCGGGCGCTTACCGTGTCGGCGGGTTCCGAGTCCCGTTCTCGGGGGAGTGTTGGGTATCCGGTATGCCGACGACACGTCGGGAGACGTAGACGTGACCACCACTCCTGAGGACCCGAACCAGCCGCCCCGCCGCAAGGGCGAGGAACCCGAGCGTCCGGCCGACGAGACGGACGGCGGCGAGACGGGCGCCGAGAGCACGATGGTGTTCGGCGCGCACGACTGGCCGGGCTCCGAACCCCCCGGCTCCGAACCTCCCGGCTCCGAGCGGGGCCGCTCCGGCTCCGGCTCCGGTTCCGAGTCCGGGTCCGGCTCCGGCTCCGGGCCTGGCTCCGGTTCCGGTTCCGGCGCGGCCGACGCGGACGCGGAGGAGCCGGCGCCCGCCTCGCCCTGGTCGCCACCGTCCGGCCCGGCCGACCCGCACCGGGGCACCGCCGACCCCTACCGGGGCACCAGCGAGCCCGACCAGCCCCGCGTGGAGCCGCCCGCTACGCTCCCGTCGGGACCTGAGGGACCGGGCGGGGAACCGGGCCAGCCGGGACAGCCGGGACAGCCCGGCCAGCCGTACACGGTGCCGGGAGGGACGCCCGCCTACCCGGGCTGGGGCGGCGAGGCGGACGAGCCCGAGCCGCCCGCGACGCCGCCGTCCCGCTACGAGCAGCCGCCCGCCACGCCGTCCCGCTACGAGCAGCAGCCGCCGTCGGGCACCACGCCGTCCCGCTACGACCCGCCGACCGCGCCCTCGCCCTATGAGGGCGGGCCCCGGGAGTACGGCCAGGCCACCCCGGGCGCCTCGCCGTACGGCGGCACCGCCCAGCCCACCGGCCAGTACGGCACGCAGCCCGGCCACTTCGGCCACGCCGGCCAGAGCGACCAGCCAGGCGACCAGCCCGGCCACTTCGGTCGGGCGGGCCAAGGCGACCAGCCCGGCCACTTCGGGCAGGCCGGCCAAGGCGACCAGCCCGGCCACTTCGGGCACGCCGGCCAAGGCGAGCAGCCTGGTGACCAGCCCAGCCAGTACGGCAGCCCCGGGGACCGCCCCGGCCAGTACGGCCGGCAGTCCGCTCAAGGCCCCGGCGGCGAGCCGGAGCGGCCGAGCCAGGGCAGTCACCCGCTCCAGGGCGAGCAGCTCAACGAGCAGCCGCCGCTGTCCCAGCAGGAGCCCTACAGCATCCAGCCCGGCCCCCAGCCCCCCATGGGCGAGGAGCCGTACAGCGTGCAACGCCCCTTCGGCGAGCAACAGCAACACCAGCACCCCGGCTACGGCGCCGGCCAGGTGCCGCCCCCGCCTCCGGGCGGCGGCCTGCCGTACGGCGGGCAGCAGCCCGCAGACTGGCAGCCCCGCAAGCCCGGCGCGGGCCTGGCCGTGGCGTCGCTGATCCTGGGCGTCGCCAGCCTGTTCCTGCTGGTCGTCTGCGGTCTAGGTGTGCTGACCGCGCTGGTCGGCCTGGTGCTCGGCATCGTGGCCGTGTCCAAGCGCGTGAAGCCGGGCATGGCGTGGGCCGGCATCGGCCTGAGCGTGCTGGCCCTGGTGCTGGCGGTGGTCGGCCTGTTCTGGTTCACCAACACCTTCGGCGAGTGCTTCGACCTGCCGTCGGAGCTGGTGCAGCGCTGCGTGGAGCAGAAGCTGGGCGGCGACTACTACTGAACCGGCAGGTGACCTGAGAGGTCGGCACGGGCGCCGCTCGCTGAGACGGCGCCCTTCGCCATGGCCTCGGTCCAGTCCAGCCGGCCGAGGGCGAGCTCCATCCAGGTGCGGGCGTCGGTCTCGATGACGTTGGGCGGGGTGCCGCGGGTGTGCCGGGGGCCTTCGATGGCCTGGACGGCGGCGAAGGGCGGCACCCGCACCTCGACCGTGCGCCCCGGCGAGCGGGCGGCCAATCGGTCGAGGGTGTGCCGGACCGCGAAGCGCAGCGCGGTCCGTTCCGGGGTGAGGCCCCGGTCGTAGGCGGTCATGACCGCGCCCACGAGCGCGTCGGCCAGCGCGGCGGCGGGGCCGTCGTAGGCGGGCGAGTCGAGCGCGACGAGCTGGGCGTCGAGGGCGCTGCGGAGCTTCTCCGGGTCGAGCTTGCGAGCGGACACCGCTCCATCCTCCCAGCGTGTTCGTGCTCGCGGGTATGAGCCTTCATCGCGCATTCACCCCGGGTTCCGCCACGGGCCGTAACGTCCGGGCCGAACTACTGCGCATTTGTGGAGGACCCGTGAGGAAATTCTTGCCCCTGATCTCGCACCAAGGCGGCAGGAGCGCGTTGACCTGCCAGTTCCGGTGCGGCAACGCCTGCGCTCACGAGGTCGCCAACACCAGCGGCAACGAGTACTTCGGCGACATCGCGGCCAAGGCCCTGTCCCGGCGCGGGATGCTCCGGGCCGGAGCGCTCGGCGCGGTCGTCGTCGGCGTCGGGGCGGCGGGAGCCGTACCGGCGCTGGCCGACCCGGGCGCCGAGTCCGAGGTCGCGGCCAACGGCTTCGGCTGGGGCCGTGGCGACCTGCGCTTCACCCCGGTCAAGCCGAACACCGCCGACGCGCTGACCGTCCCGCAGGGCTACTCCTCGTCCGTGGTGGTGCGCTGGGGCGACCCGGTGCTGCCGGACGCGCCCGCCTTCGACTTCGACAACCAGAGCGCCGCCGCGCAGGCCAAGCAGTTCGGCTACAACTGCGACTACGTCACGCTCTTCCCGATGGGGCACCACCGCGCCCTGCTGTGGGTCAACCACGAGTACACCGACGAGAACCTGATGTTCCGCGGGTACACCAACGGCGCCGCCGCCACCGAGGAGCAGATCCGCATCGCCCTGGCCGCGCACGGCGGCTCGGTGGTGGAGATCGAGCGCCGGGGCAACACCGGCGACTGGAAGCTGGTGACCAGGGGCCGCCGCCGCTACAACCGGCGCATCACCGCCCAGACCCCGATGCGCTTCTCCGGCCCGGCGGCCGGCAGCGCGCTGCTGAAGACGGCGGCCGACCCCGAGGGCCGCACCCCGCTCGGCATGCTCAACAACTGCGCCGGCGGCACCACGCCGTGGGGCACGGTGCTGACCGCCGAGGAGAACTTCAACCAGTACTTCGTCAACGGCCCGCGCACCCCCGAGAACGCCCGCTACAGCATCCCGACCGGCGTCTCCGGCCGCCGCTTCGACCGGGTCGAGGAGCGTTTCGACCTGGCCAAGCACCCCAACGAGGTCAACCGCTTCGGGTGGATCGTGGAGATCGACCCGTTCGACCCGCAGTCGACGCCGATCAAGCGCACCGCCCTGGGCCGCTTCGCGCACGAGGCGGCGACCACCTCGGTCGGCCGCGACGGCCGCCTAGTGGTCTACATGGGCGACGACTCGCGCTTCGAGTACGTCTACAAGTTCGTCTCCAAGGAGCGGTACATCCCCGGCTTCGACCGGCACAACCGCACCCTGCTGGACGAGGGCACCCTGTACGTCGCCCGCTTCACCGGCGACAGCCCCGGCGAGATCGACGGCTCGGGCAAGCTGCCCGCCGACGGCGCCTTCGACGGCACCGGCGAGTGGATCCCGCTGGTCAGCGGCTCGGAGAGCTTCGTCGACGGGATGAGCGCCGAGCAGGTGCTGGTCTTCACCCGCTTGGCCGCCGACAAGGTCGGCGCGACCAAGATGGACCGCCCCGAGGACGTCGAGCGCAACCCGGTCACCGGCGCGGTCTACGTGGCGCTGACCAACAACGGCAACCGCACCGCCGCCCAGGTGGACGAGGCCAACCCGCGCCCGTCCAACAAGCACGGCCACGTGCTGGAGCTGGTCGAGCAGCGCGACGGCCGCTTCACCTGGTCGCTCCCGCTGGTCTGCGGCGACCCCAACGACGCCACGACCTACTTCGCCGGGTTCGACAAGACCAAGGTCTCGCCGATCTCCTGCCCGGACAACCTCGCCTTCGACCGCGACGGCAACCTGTGGATCTCCACCGACGGCAACCAGCTCGGCAGCAACGACGGCCTGTTCGTCATGCCGGTGCGCGGCCCGGAACGCGGCTACCTGCGCCAGTTCCTGACCGTGCCGTTCGCCGCCGAGACCTGCGGCCCCTTGGTCACCGACGACCAGCGCAGCGTCTTCGTGGCGGTCCAGCACCCGGGCGAGAGCGACGGCGCCACCCCCGACAACCCGACCAGCCACTGGCCCGACGGCGGCGCCTCCCAGCCCCGCCCGGCGGTCGCGGTGGTCTGGCACAGCCGGGGCAAGAAGATCGGCGCTTGACCTCAAGTCCACTTGAGCTCCTACTGTCGCTGCCATGAGCATGGAAGTGACAGCCTGGAACCAGCTTTACCGGATGAACGAGCGGCAGGAGCGCAGGGCCCTTTCCCGGGCCACGCTCCGCCGCGTCGCCGCCTTCGCGCGGCCCCACCGCCTGCGGCTGGCGTGGTTCCTCGGGCTGAGCGTGATCGCGGCGGCGCTCGCCGTCGGCTCGCCCGTGCTGGCCGGCCGGGTGGTGGACACCATCGTGGGCGGTGGCCCGGCCTCGACGGTCGTGACCATCGCCCTGGTGATCGCCGGCCTCGCGCTCGCCGAGGCCGGCATCGGCCTGCTGAGCCGCTGGTTGTCGGCCTCCATCGGCGAGGGCCTCATCCTCGACCTGCGCACCACCGTCTTCGACCACGTGCAGCGCATGCCGATCGCCTTCTTCACCAGGACCCGCACCGGCGCCTTGGTCAGCCGGCTGAACAACGACGTCGTCGGCGCGCAGCGCGCCTTCACCGACGTGCTGTCCAGCGTGCTCGGCAACCTGGTCACCCTGGTGCTGACGCTGAGCGTGATGATCTCCCTGTCGTGGCAGATCACCCTGCTGGCGTTGCTCCTGCTGCCGGTCTTCGTGCTGCCCGCGCGCCGCATGGGCGTCCGCATCGCCCGGCTGCGCCGTGAGGCCGCCGACCACAACGCCGCCATGGGCAACCAGATGGTCGAGCGCTTCTCCGCCCCCGGCGCCACCCTGGTCAAGCTGTACGGCAGGCCGGACGCCGAGTCGGCCGAGTTCGCCGGCCGCGCCCGCCGCGTGCGTGACATCGGCGTGCGAGCCGCGATGACCCAGACCCTCTTCGTCACCGCGCTCACCCTGGTCTCCGCGCTCGCCCTCGCCCTGGTCTACGGCCTCGGCGGCGTCTACGCCCTGCGCGGGTCGCTCGACGCCGGCTCGGTCGTCGCGCTGGCCCTCCTGCTCACCCGCCTGTACGCCCCGCTGACCGCCCTGGCCAACGCCCGGGTGGACGTGATGAGCGCCCTGGTCAGCTTCGAGCGGGTCTTCGAGGTGCTCGACCTCAAGCCGCTCATCGCCGACAAGCCGGATGCGCGAGCCGTACCGGACGGGCCGGTCGCGGTGGAGTTCGACGACGTGCGCTTCGCCTACCCGGCCGCCGACAAGGTCTCGCTCGCCTCGCTGGAGGAGGTCGCGGTGCTCGACGCCCGCGGCGGCGAGGAGGTGCTGCACGGCGTCTCCTTCCGCGCCGAGCCCGGCCAGATGGTCGCGCTCGTCGGCTCCTCCGGCGCGGGCAAGTCGACCATCGCCCAGCTCCTGGCCCGCCTGTACGACGTGGACTCCGGCGCGGTACGGCTGGCCGGCACGGACGTGCGCGACCTGAGCGCGGCCTCCATCCGCGGCACGCTCGGCATGGTCACCCAGGACGGCCACCTGTTCCACGACACCATCCGCGCCAACCTGCTCTTCGCCCGCCCGGAGGCGAGCGACGCCGAGCTGTGGGAGGTGCTGCGCCGCGCCCGGCTCGGCACGCTGATCGAGTCGTTGCCCGACGGGCTCGACACCATGGTCGGCGAGCGCGGCTACCGGCTGTCCGGCGGCGAGCGCCAGCGGCTCACCATCGCCCGCCTGCTGCTCGCCCAGCCCCGCGTGGTCGTGCTCGACGAGGCCACCGCGGCGCTCGACTCCACCAACGAGGCGGCGGTCCAGGCCGCGCTCGCCGAGGCTCTGCAGGGCCGGACGGCTCTGGTCATCGCGCACCGGCTGGCCACGATCCGCGCCGCCGACCAGATCCTGGTCATCGAGGACGGTCGCGTGGTGGAGCGGGGCCGGCACGCCGAGCTCCTGGCCCAGGAGGGCCGCTACGCCGAGCTCTACCGCACGCAGTACGCAGAGGAGGAGGAGCTGGCCGCCTGAGATGATGGGCGGCATGACCTTCGAGGTGGTTTGTGAGATCCAGCCGTCGACGAGACCCGACCTGAAGGCGGTCCGCCACCAGATCGGCACCCTGAGCACGGTCTCGTCGACCTTTCTCATCCCCGACAACCACATCGGCCGGGCGACGATCTCCAGCATCGCCGTGGCGCACGAGGTGCAGGCCATGGGCGGCCGGAGCATCGCCTGCCTCAACTCGCGCGACCGCAACCTGCTCGGCTTCCAGCGCGACCTGCTGACCGCCGCCGCCTACGGCGTCGACCAGTTCCTGTTCGTCTACGGCGACAAGCCGGCCAGCGGCAACCGCACCAGCGACCTGACCGTCCGGTCGATGATCGAGGAGGCCCGCGCCTTCTCCGGCGACCTCCGGCTGGGCGCGGCGGCCGGGCTCAAGCCGTTGCCCGGCTTCAAGCGGGCCGCCGACTTCCTCTTCCTCCAGGTCAGCTTCTCGGTCGAGGCCATGCTCCGCTGGCGGGAGGCCAACCCCGTGGACGTGCCGGTGTACGCCGGCGTCATGGTGCTGGCCAGCCAGAAGCACGCCCTCGCGCTGGGCGCGGCCATCCCGGACATCGAGATCCCGGCCGACCTCACCGAGCGCCTCGCCACCGACCGCATGGCCGGGGTCGAGGCGGCCTGCGCCCAGGTCGAGGCGATCCGCGACTCGGGCGCCTTCGCCGGCGTGCACCTCATCCCGGTCTCCCGCTACCGGGACGTGGAGGCCCGGCTGGCCCGGGGCTGATCCGCAGGTGTCAGTCCCAGCGCTGGGCGTTGCCGTCGTTCAGCCGGCCCGGCGGATCGGGGATCACGCAGAAGTGCAGCCCGGCCGGGTCGCGCATGACCTGCCAGCCGTTGACCGCGCGCACCCGCACCGCCCCGAGCGCCTCCAGCCGGGCGGTCTCGGCGGCGACGTCGTCGGTGTGGATGTCGAGGTGGACTTTCGCCTCGCCCTCGCCGAGCCGCTGCACGAGCAGCCCGAGGTCGCCGGTGTATCCCAGCTCGGCCGACTGGTGGTACTCGGGGAAGCGCTCGATCTGCTCGAACGGGCGGCCGAGCGCGCCCTGCCAGAAGGCGACCTCGGCGTCGTGCGTCTCGTCCGGCGCGTCGATCACGACCACGCTCATTCTGCTGTAGTGGACCATGTACCGATCATGCCGCACCTGATACCGTTCGTACCCGAACGATAAGGTGAGGAGCGCCGATGTCCATGGTCGAGCACTGGATCGGCGGCGAGCGGGTCTCCTCCGGCGCCGGCTTCACCGACCTGTCGCCCATCGACGAGCAGCCCGTCGCGCAGGTCGCCCGGGGCGGCGAGCGAGAGGTACGGCAGGCGGTCGCCGCGGCCAAGGCGGCCTTCCCGGCCTGGGCCCGCACCAGCCGCGAGGAGCGCGCCCGGCTGCTCCACGCCGTCGCCGACGGCGTCGAGCGGCGCGTCGAGCAGCTCGCCCTGCTGGAGACCACCGACAACGGCGCGTTACTCCGGTCCCACCTGCGCGGGGTGATGCCGCGGGTGGCGCACAACTTCCGCTTCTTCGCCGACTGGCTGCTCGGGCTGAAGCACGACGACTTCGAGACGCGCGGCCACACCAACCACGTGAGCTGGGACCCGGCGGGCGTCTGCGCGCTGATCACCCCCTGGAACGCGCCGCTCATGCTGGCCACCTGGAAGCTCGCCCCCGCGCTGGCCGCCGGTAACACCGTCGTGCTCAAGCCGGCCGAGTGGAGCCCGCTGACCGCCTCGGCGCTGGCCGACATCACCGCCGAGGCCGGCCTGCCGGAGGGCGTCTTCAACGTGGTGCAGGGCCTGGGCGCGGAGGCCGGGGCCGCCCTGGTCGACCAGCCCGACGTCGCCCGCGTCAGCTTCACCGGCTCGGTCCCGACCGCCCGGCTCATCGGCGCGGCGGCCGCCCGGCACCTGACCCCGGTCTCGCTGGAGCTCGGCGGCAAGTCGCCCAGCCTGATCTTCGCCGACGCCGACCTCGACCTGGCCGTCGACCTGGCCATCGAGCAGTACGACAACGCCGGCCAGGTCTGCCTGGCCTGCACCCGGCTGCTGGTCGCCGAGGAGATCGCCGCCGAGTTCACCGAGCGCCTGGTCGACCGGATCGGCCGGCTGCGCCAGGGCGACCCGCGCGACCTCGACACCGACCTCGGCCCGCAGATCCACCGGCGCCACCTCGAACGCGTCGACGGCTTCGTCCGGCGGGCCAAGGCGGAAGGCGCCCGGGTGCTGGCCGGCGGCGGGCCGAACGAGGAACTCGGCGGCCTGTACTACCGGCCCACGCTCTTCACCGACGTGCCGGACGGGGCGGAGATCCTGCGCGAGGAGGTCTTCGGCCCCGTGCTGACCCTGCAGACCTTCCGCGACGAGGAGCAGGCGATCGAGCTGGCCAACGGCACCTCCTACGGCCTCGACGCCCTGGTCGTCACCGGCTCGCCCGAACGCGCCGCCCGGGTCACCCCGCGTCTGGTCGCCGGGACGGTGTGGGTCAACTGCTTCTTCGTGCGCGACCTGCGCGCCCCCTTCGGCGGCTCGCGCGAGTCCGGCATCGGCCGCGAGGGCGGCACCTGGAGCTTCGACTTCTACTGCGACGTCAAGAACACGGTGAGCGCGCCATGGGCGAAATAGTCGGCGCGGGCCTGCTGGCCCACGTCCCCACGATCGTGTTGCCGGAGGTCACCCGGCGCGAGCTGAACGAGGGCCGCGAGATCAGCCTCGTGCCGGGGCTGGAGCGGCTGCGCGCGGAGGTGTTCGAGCGCGATGACTACGACACCGTCGTCGTGCTCGACTCGCACTGGGCGACGACCCTGGAGTTCGTCGTCACCGCCCAGGACCGGCGGGCCGGGCTCTACACCTCCGAGGAGCTGCCTCGGGGGATGTGCCGCATGCCGTACGACATCCCGGGGGACCCGGAGCTGGCGCACGCCATCGCCGCGCAGGCGAGCGCGCACGGGACGTGGATCACCGCGATCGACGACCCGTACCTGCCGATCTACTACGCCACGGTCAACCTGTGGACGCATCTCGGCGTGCGCGACAACCCCTACCTGGGCGTCGCCGGCAAGCCGTGGATCTCCATCGGCGTCTGCCAGACCGCCGACACCGAGGACTTCCTGCGCCTGGGCCGAGCCCTCGGTACGGCTGTCGCCGCGAGCGAGCGGCGGGTGCTGCTGATCGCCTCCGGCGCGATGTCGCACACCTTCTGGCCCCTTCGCGAGATCCGCGCGCACGAGTCGAGCGACCCGGCGCACATCCGCACCCCCGAGGCGCGGGCGGCCGACCTGGAGCGCATCGCCTGGTTCCAGGAGGGCGCGCACGCCAGGGTGCTGGAGACGATGCCGGAGTTCCTGCGGCACAAGCCTGAGGCCCGTTTCGGCCACTACCTGATGATGATCGGGGCGCTCGGCGAAGGCGCCTGCACGGCGCCCGGGCGGCTGTTCAGCGAGTACGAGAACGCCGTGGGGACCGGGCAGGTGCACGTCTGGTTCGACCGGCCGGAGAGAGGGTGGCACGGGTGAGCGCCGAATACCGCCGGATCCTGCTGGACGGCGTGGCCGTCCAGGTCAGGGCCGAAGGCGACCTGCTGGTCAGTGCGGACGGGCGGGCGGTCGAGGCCGCCACGGCGGTGCACCTGCCGCCGGTCGAGCCGTCGAAGATCATCGCCGTGCACCTCAACCACCGCAGCCGGGTGGCGGAGTTCATGACCAGGCTGCCGCCCGCGCCGACCTACTTCCACAAGCCGGTCTCCGCGCTCAACGCGCACGGCGGCGCGGTCGTGCGGCCCGAGCGCTGCCGCTACCTCAACTACGAGGGCGAGGTGGCGATCGTCATCGGCCGTACCTGCCGCTCGATCACGCCCGAGCAGGCGGGGGAGTACATCGCGGGCTACACCGTCGCCAACGACTTCGGGCTGCACGACTTCCGCGACACCGACGCCGGCTCGATGCTCCGGGTGAAGGGCTCCGACACGCTCTGCCCGCTCGGCCCCGGCCTGGTCACCGGCTGGGACTTCCGCGACAAGGCGATCGAGACGCTGGTCAACGGCCGCCTCGCGCAGAGCGGGAGCACCGCCGAGATGGAATGGGACATGCACTACCTGGTCGCCGACATCGCGCGGACCATCACCCTGCGGCCGGGCGACGTGCTGCTCTCGGGCACTCCTGCCGGTTCACGGCCGGTAGAGCCCGGTGACGTGGTCGAGGTGCGCGTCGAGGGCCTGGGGACGCTCCGCAACCACGTCGTGGCCGGGCCGCTGGCCGTGGACCCCGGCTTCGGCGCTCAGCCGACCGAGTCGGAAGAGGTCCTGTCCACCGCGTTCGGCGGCGACTGGGAGTTTCGCGGCATCCGCCCGCCGGCCCGCTGAGCCAGCACCCGGCCTCCGTTCCAGACGACGCCCACCTGCCGGTAGTACGACCCGATCGGCTCGACCACCGGCAGCCGGGTCAGCTCCTCGGTCGGCGAGTCGAACAGGCGCAGCTCGAAGTCGCCCGCCCACACCGGCCCGCCCTCGAACGCGGCCGCGCCCGACTCGATCAGCTCCTCGTGCGCGTCCGGCTCGCCGGGCACGATCGAGGGCAGCCAGCGGTGATGCGCCATCGGGTGCCCGTTGACGAACCCGTTGCGCTCGGCCGGCCCGGTGAGCGTCACCACCGTCTCGGCCAGCCGCCGGTCGCCGGCCGCGAGCGTGGCGCCGAAGCGCGCGCCCTCCGCCAGCCGCGGCGCGGGCCCGAAGGGGTGCGGCCGGGTCTGGTGGATCGAGCCGAGCTTCTTCGGGTACCCCTGGTGCAGACCCCGGAGCACCGCGAAGTCCTTGTCCACCCAGATGTAGACGCAGCGCGAGTACACCCGGCCCTCGAAGGCACAGCGCACCACCGCGAAACACTCCTTGTACTGCGAGCGGACCGGATCGAGCAGTTCCTCGCCCGAGGCCCCGCACGACTGCCAGTCCGCCCAGATGAGCGCCACCGCACCGGGGTCGTCCGGCGCGGGCGCCAGCGGCGGAGGCAACAGCTCGGCGACCCGGCCCGGATGGGTCCGGTACTCGACGGTGAGCAGGTCGCCGGAGTAGTGCCAGGGCGGCGAGGGGATCAGCGAGGCCCGTCCGGTCGCGGTGCGCGGATAGAGGAAACCTCGCACGGCAGCACCTCTCTCGTATCGTTAGGATCCGTACGATAACCCTTGACCGCGGGGTGCGGCCAGCCTAGGTTTTGCGCAAACAATCTTTCCGAAGGGCACGCGCCATGGAAGAGCTGGCATCCCGGGGCGTCGACGTGCTCCGGGTGGTCTATCCCGACCTGCTGGGCATCGACCGGGGCCGGGAGGTGCTGGTCGAGGCGCTGCCGCAGGCGATGGAGCACGGGCTGGCCTTCTGCCGGGCGGTCTACCACACGACGCCCACGGGGGAGACGATCCCGGTGCCGGGCGGGCTAGACCAAGGCTTACCCGACATGGCGATATTTCCGGACTTATCCACCGTGCAGGACCTCCCCTGGGAACCCGGCGTCGCCTGGTGCCTCGGCGACGCCCGCAACCCCGACGGCTCCCGCGCCGGCGAAGACCCCCGCGCGGTGCTCCGCGACCTGACCGCCAAGCTCGGCGAACTGGGCCTGACCGCGATCGTCGGCCCCGAACTCGAATACTTCCTGCTCAACCCGGACGGCACGCGGCACGGCGACTCCAAGGGCGACGTCTACACCGCCGGCCGCCGCGGCGACCCGGACGGCCACCTGCTCAAAGCCCTGCGCTGGACCCGCGACCTCGGCCTCGGCGTCACGATGGCCAACCACGAGTACGCCGGCTCGCAGTTCGAGATCAACCTCACCCACTCCGAGGCGCTCGACGCCGCCGACCGGGCCTTCCGCTTCAAGGCCGCGATCAAGGAGATCGCCCGGCTCGACGGGCGCATGGCGACCTTCATGGCGCGGCCCTTCGACGACGAGGGCGGGTCGGGCTTCCACGTGCACCTGTCGCTGACCGGCTCGGACGGGCGCAACGTCTTCGACGGGCCGGCCGAGCCGTACGGGCTGACCGAGACGGCCCGGCACGCCATCGGCGGGCTGCTCGCGCACGCGCCCGCGGCGGCGGCGCTGCTCAACCCGACGATCAACTCCTACAAGCGGTTCGGGCCGGACACGCTGGCGCCCTGGCTGATCGACTGGGGGCTCGACAACCGCAGCGCGATGCTGCGCGTGCCGCCCGAACGCGGCGCCGGCGCCCGTTTGGAGGTACGGCTCGGCGACGCCAGCGCCAACCCCTACCTCGGCACCGCGGCCGTGCTGGCGGCGGTCTACCTGGGGATCCGCGACCGGATCGAGCCGCCCGCGCCGCTGGAGGGCTACGGCTACGACACCAGCCGCTCGGCGGTGCTGCCGATGAGCCTCGGCGCGGCGCTGGACGCGCTGGAGGCCGACGCCGCCTTCGGGGCGCTGCTCGGCAAGGAACTGGTCACCTCCTTCCTCGCCTACAAGCGCAACGAGGTCGAACGGTTCGAGCGCGCGGTCACCGACTGGGAGTTCCGTGAATACGCCTACCACCTCTGACCTGGCCGACCTCGACCTCTTCGCGGCCGGGCCGCCCTGGGCCGCCTTCGCCGCGCTCCGCCGCGACGACCCGGTGCACTGGAACCCGGAGCGGGACGGGCGCGGCTTCTGGTCGGTCACCCGGCACGCCGACATCGTCGCGATCAGCCGGGATGCCGAGACCTACACCTCCGAGCTGTTCACCAACCTGGAGGAGGTGGACGATCCGGTCCGGCGGGAACTGCGCCGCTCGATGCTGGAGACCGACGGACCCCGGCACCGGGCGCTGCGCAAGCTGCTGCAACGCGACTTCACGCCGCGGCAGGTCAACCAGCGCTACGAGGGGTTCCTGCGCGGGCTGACCCGGGTGACGGTCGAGGCGGCGCTGGCCAAGCCCGAGTTCGACTTCGTCACCGAGATCGCGGCCGACTTCCCGATCCGGGTGCTGGCGCGGATGCTCGGCGTGCCCGACGAGGACACCCCCAAGCTGATCGAATGGGGCAACCGCATCATCGGCAACACCGACCCGGACTACGCCGACGTGCTCCTCGAAACCCCCGAGAGCCTGAAATATCAGGACCTGCCGTTCCGGAGCCCCGCCTCCCTCGAGGTCTTCGCCTACGGCGACCGCCTGGCCGCCGAGCGCCGCGGCGGCGACGGGGACGACCTGGTCAGCAAGCTGGTCAACACCCTGCCCGAGGACGGCCGGCCGCTCTCGCCCGAGCACTTCCACAACTACTTCCTGCTCCTGGTCGTCGCCGGCAACGAGACCACCAGGCACGCCATCTCGCACGCCATGCTCGCGCTCATCGAGCACCCCGAGGAACTCGCCAAGCTCCGCCGCGACCCCGGCCTCATCCCCGGGGCGGTCGAGGAGTTCCTGCGCTGGGCCTCGCCGGTCTACCACTTCCGCCGCACCGCCACCCGCGACGTCGAGCTGCACGGCCGGCACATCCGCGAGGGGGACAAGGTCGTGCTCTGGTTCGCCTCCGGCAACCGCGACGAGACGGTCTTCGCCGAACCCGGCCGCTTCGACGTCACCCGCGCCAACGTCGACCACCTCACCTTCGGCAAGGGCGGCCCGCACTTCTGCCTCGGCGCGAGCCTGGCCCGGCTGGAGCTGCGGCTGATGTTCGAGGAACTGCTCCCGCGGCTGTCACACGTCGAGCTTGCCGGGGAGGTGACCCGCGTCCGCTCGAACTTCGTCAACGGGATCAAGCGCCTTCCGGTTCGGATCACGCGCCAGGGCTGACAGCACCGCCCCGACCAGGGCGACCCCGAACAACACCGCATAGGTCAGCCGGAAGCCATCCATGAGCTGCGCCACCGCCACCGGCGACACCTCGTCCAGCGTGGCGGCATAGACCTGATCCCGTACGGCAGGCGAGACCGAGCTGGTCAGCATGCTCAGCGAGACGCCCACGCTGAGCACGATGCCGACGTTCATGATCATCACGCGGAGCCCGTTGACCACCCCCAGGCTGTCGGAGGGCAACGCGCTCATCATCTGCGTGGTGTTCCCGGTCAGGAAGGCGCCGCTGCCGCACCCGGCCAGGAACAACGCCACCCCGATCGGCCAGTACGGCACCTCGGGATCGGCGAAGACCATCAGCAGCCCGAGCCCGGCCGCGCTGAACAACGAACCGCCCACTGTGATCGCGTACGGCGAGGCCCGGAGCAGCCCCGCCACCGGCGAGGCGATCGCCATCCCGACGGCCACCGGGAGCACGCACAACCCGGCGGTGAAGGCGTCCATGCCGCGGGCCGCCTGGAAGTGCAACGCGGCCAGCAGCACCAGGGCGGCCCTGGCCAGCGCGTTGCAGAAGGAGGCGGCGTTGCCGAAGATCAGCGTCTTGCCGGCGAACAGGCGCTTGTCCAGCACCGGGTGGGAGGAGCGCTTCTCCACCAGCACGATGAGCGGCACCAGCACCAGGCAGAGGGCGGCTCCGCCGTACAGGAAGGTGTCCGGTTCGGAGACGGCCAGCAGGGCCGCGCAGAGCGCGGCGAAGATCAGCAGGTTGCCCAGCGCGTCCACCGGCCGGCGCGGGCCGCGGGGCACCTTGCGCAGCACCAGCATGCCCAAGATCACGGCGATCACCCCGGCCGGGACGTTGACCCAGAAGATCCACTGCCAGCCCGCGGTCTCGGCGATCAACCCGCCGAGCGACGGGCCGGCGAGCTGCGCGACCGACAGGGTGCCGATGTAGACGCCCATGCCGCGGCTGAGCTTGTCCGGCGGGAAGGCGTGCGTGATGATCACCGCGCCGTTGGCCAGGATCATCGCGGCGGCGGCGGCCTGGAGCACCCGCATCGCCACCAGGAACCAGACGTTCGGCGCGAACCCGGCCAGCAGCGAGGCGACGGTGAAGAGCGCGAAGCCCGCCAGGTAGGTCTCGCGGCGGCCCAGCAGGTCGGCGACCCGGCCGAAGAAGACCATGCTGGCCGTCATGACCAGCAGGTAGGAGAGCAGGATCCAGCCGGATTCGAGGGGAGTCGCCCGGAAATGCCGCACCACCACCGGGAGGGCGACGTTCAGGGTGCTGCCGGCGATGCCGATGAGGATCAGGCCGAGGCTGGCAACCGAGCAGACTCGCCACGCATAGCGCAGATCATGGGGGGACGACGCCATACGCCCCACGCTACAGAAGGAGATTCTGCGCCGGCCCCTCGGGTGGACCCCGCCTCATCGGGCGCGCTTCTTCAGGCCCTCCATGTCGTGGATGACGACGCGCCGCCGCCCCGTCTCGATGAGGCCGCGATCCCGCAGCGACCGCAGCGACTTGCTCACCGCCTCCCGCGAGGCCCCGGTCCAGCCCGCCAGCTCGTCCTGGGAGAGCGGCAACGCCACCCGCACCCCGCCGTTCGTCTTCTCGCCGTAACGCTCGGCCAGCTCCACCAGCCGCGTGGCCACCCGCCCGGTCGTGTCGAAGGCGCCGTACTCGATCCGCTTGCGGTCGGAGTCACGCAGCCGCGCGGTGACCATCTGCAGCAGCAACACCGCCACCCGCCCGTGCTGGGCCAGGAACCCGGCGAAGTCCCGCACCACGATCCCGGCGACCGGCTCCAGCGCGGTGACCGTCGCCGACCGGGGCGAACCGTCGATGGAGGACATCTCGCCCAGCAACCCGCCCGCCCCGCGCACCGCCAGCACGACCTCGGTGCCGCTGGAGGTGTGCGAGGAGACCTTGACCCGGCCCTGGGTCAGGATCAGCACCCAGTCGGAGGTGTCCCCCTCGGACATGAGCGTCGCGCCGCGATCCCACCGTTTCGGCCGGCCGGCCGCCTGTAAGTCCGCGACCTCCTCGGGCGTGAGCAGGGACAGGAACTCGCCAGGCTCTGGAGTCGTCATCACAGCTCCGACAATACGTAGGCGTGGACCTTCTCCGCCTTTCCTTTCAGCGACAGATCACCGAGCGAGGCCGCCCGCGCCCCCGGCCCCAGCAGGTCGAGCGTCGTCTGCCCGATCACCACCGTGCCCGGCTCGGCCATCGCCTGCAGCCGCGCGGCCACGTTCACGCAGTCGCCCATCGCGTTGAAGCCGCGCAGCTCCGGGCTGCCGATGTTGCCCACCAGCGCGAGCCCGGTGTTGACGCCCACCCGGAAGGTCGGCCACTCCACGTCGCTCAACCGGCCCGCCGCCTGCTCCCACGCGACCTCCTCCGACACCCGCGCCGCCGCCTCCTGCATCGCCAGCGCCGCCTGGCAGGCCGCCCTGGCATGGTTGTCGAGCGTCGCGGGGGCGTTGAACAACGCCAGCAGCGCGTCACCCACGAACTGCACGATCGTGCCCTGGTTCGCCAGGATGCACGGCACCGCGGCGGTGTGGTAGCGGTTCAGCATCTCCACGATCTCGCCCGGCGAGACCCGCTCTGAGAACGTGGTGAAGCCCTTGAGGTCGGCGAAGAGCGCGGTGAGCTGCTTCAGCTCGCCGCCCAGCGCCGCCTGCCCGGGATCGGCCAGCAGCGCGGCGGCGACATCCGGCGACATGTACTGCCGGAAGAGCGTCTCCAGCTCGCCGTACAGCCGGGCGTTCTCCAGCGAGATCGACACCTGGCTGGCCAGCGTCGTGGCCAGCGCCTCGTCCTGGGGCGTCCGGCCCACCGGCAGCTCGATCGCCCCGGCGAGCAGGCCCTTCACCGTCAGCGGGTAGGCCACCCGGCCGTCCGAGCGGCGCGGCTCGTTGCCCGGGAAGGTGTACACCCGGGACCCGATCGCCACCCGGCCCTCGCTCACCAGGCCGATCCGCACGTCGCCGTACGCCTGCCGCACGCGGTCGAGCGCGGTGGTCAGCATCTCGTGCTCGTTCAGGCCGACCCGGGCGCGGGTGCCGATGTCCACCAGCGCGGCCAGCCGTTCGGTCAGCTCGCGCTCCCTGGCCAGCGCGGTGCCCGCCCGGTCGATCACCGCCGACTGGGCCTCGGTCAGGCCGAACTTGCCCGACAACCGCTCCGCCGCCAGCGGCTCGCCCCGCCGTACGTGGTCGACCAGCTCCTCCAGCGCGCGCTCGTAGTGCTCCTGGATCGCCGCCACCGTGCGCGGCAGCGCCACCGAGTCGAACAGCCCCGCGCTGGACCCCTCGCGCCGGAACTGCAGGTAGGCGCTGTAGGCCACCAGCCCGAACGCCAGCGTCAGCAGGACGTGCCACTCCCACCACGACAACCGCCAGTTGAGCTGCGACATCCCGGCGATCATAGACTCGGCCAGCAGCGCGTACGCCGTCACCAGGCTCACCAGCATCGCCGACGGCCGCCGCCGATACAGCCGGTACATCATCACCCCGGCCGCCCCGAACAGCAGCAACCCCGGCAGCGAGAACCACACCAGCCAGTTCACCGGCGTCGCGTTCGGCGGCTGGCTCAACGGCGTCAGCTCCGGCAACAGCGACGCCAGCCCCCACAGGATCAGGAACCCCACCAGGATGCCGCGAATCAGGCTCTGCTGCTCCAGAACGGCACGCGCCACCTTCTCGCCCAGCGGCAACGCCGACGCGAACGCGAACCCGCTCGCCACCGTCAGCCCCACCATCTGCCCGATGTCGAACCCCAGCGACCCCGTCTCCAGGATCACCTTCGGCGTCGCCAGCCCGTGCAGGAAGAAGAACCCCGCGCTGCTGGTGAACACCATCGACACCAGGAACAGCCGCGCATCATCCCGCCGCCGCGACGCCTCGCTGATCAGCAGCCCCAGCGCCGTGTTCAACCCCGCCACCACGACGATCACCACGAAGTGGCTGGGCTCGTGCTTCAACTCGATGTTCAGATGCTCGTGATTGGCCAGCAACAGCCACAACCCCAGCAGCGGCAGGGCCAGATGCAACACCCAGACCACAGCCCGCACGGGCTGCGTCGCAGGAGGCAGGTAGGGAGCGGACACGCCCCTGATTATCCACAGCGAAGCCGCCAGGAGAATGCGTCGTTTTACCGGCAGTGACGTGACGAAACCGTTATGCCGAACCTGTGCTCCATTGGAACGGTTGAAACGTGAACCTCATGCTCCTCTCGAGCATCATCCTTAACTCTGGAAGGAAAGCCCATGGCTTTCAAGGTTCGCGGGCGCGCTGTCGCGCTGGCTTCGGTGGGCGCGCTCGCCGTGTCCCTGCTGTCCGTCGGTGGCGTGGCCACCGCTTCGTCGGCCTCGGTCGAGATCCACGCCTGTGTGCACAAGGTCACCCGCTACGCGCGGATCGTCAACCCGACCACCAAGTGCCGCAAGACCGAGGTTCGCGTCGTCTGGGGCGGCGAGTCCAGCACGAGCACCAACACCGGCGCCGTCGCGGGCCAGCCCGGCCCGGCCGGCCCCCAGGGCAAGCCCGGCAAGGACGGCGCCACCGGACCCCAGGGCCCGGCCGGCCCCGCGGGCCCCGCCGGCCCGGCGGGCAAGAACGGCAAGGACGGCGAGGACGGCAAGCCGGGCGCCCCTGGCAAGGATGGCGCTACGGGCCCGGCCGGTCCGCAGGGTCCGGCGGGCAAGGACGGGAAGAACGGCGAGGACGGCAAACCGGGCACCCCTGGCAAGGACGGCGCGGACGGCAAGAACGGCCTCCCCGGCAAGGACGGCGCCACCGGCCCGACGGGCCCCCAGGGCCCCAAGGGCGATCGCGGTCTCCCCGGCGAGCGCGGCGCCCCCGGCGCCACCGGCCAGCAGGGCCCCGCGGGCAAGGACGGCAAGCAGGGGCCCAAGGGTGACACTGGTCCTCAGGGTCCCCAGGGCCCGCAGGGTCCCGCGGGCGGCGGCATCAAGCCCACCGTCATCAAGGACGCGTACTTCTCCGGCTCCTACGGGACCGTCTCCTGCGACGCCGGTTACGTCATGACCGGTGGCGGCTTCAAGTCCAACAACGCCAGCGTCAAGGCCAGCTACCCGATCAACAACGGCTGGGCGGTCGAGCTCGCCGGTTCGAACGGCCACGGTGTGTCCGAGACCGAGGGTCTCGACAAGTCCGGCGGCAAGGGTGGAACGGTCTACGTCGTCTGCGCGAAGGCCTAAGCAAACCGCTCAACATACCCCTAAGGGTGCGTACATAGAAGGCCCTACCCATGCCTCCCAGCCATCCCCAAGATGACCGGCCGTGAAGATCAGAAGCATGGTTTACATGGCCACGGGGGCTCTGGTTGGCGGGATCCTGGTGGCCGGAGGTGCGGCGGTTGCCGCCTCCGGTCCCGGAGACACGATCTACGGCTGCGTCGGCAAGTCCGGCGCAGTGCGGATCGTGGCCGCGAAGACGAAGTGCCCCACCGGTCAGACGAAGGTCTCGTGGAACCGGCAGGGCCTCCAGGGTATGGAAGGCCCGCCGGGCGCGCCGGGCGCACAGGGCGCCAAGGGCGACGCCCTGCGCGCCGGTGCCACCGGCGCGCAGGGCCCGAAGGGCGACACCGGTCCGAAGGGTGACAAGGGCGACAAGGGCGAGACGGGAGCCCGCGGTCCGCAGGGCCGCAGGGCGAGCAGGGTGAGCGCGGCCCGAAGGGTGAGCCCGGCGGTGCGGCGGCGCTCAAGCTGACGTTCGTCAGGGGTTCGCGGGCCGCGGCCTTCCCGGGCCGGGAGGCCAAGGCGCAGGCCTCCTGCCCGAGCAACCAGATCGCCGTGTCGGGCGGGTACATCGGCGCGGGCACGGGCCCGATGTCGGTGCTGACCAATGCCTCGACCGGCAGCGGCTGGGTGGTGGAGATCCAGAACAACAACACCGACCAGCAGAGCGGGCACGTCGAGGTCGAGGCGTGGGTTTACTGCGCGTCGGGCGAGGTCGACAAGTAGGGTTCGGCCGCCCGGCGCACCAGACCTCGGGGGAGCGCGGCGGGCGGAGCACTTCCAATCGCTACCCGAGGGCTGGTACGGCGGCGCCGTACCAGCCCGGAGACCGTCAGCCGAACAGGGCGGGCAGGGTGCCCTGGTGGGCGGCGCGGAGGTCGGGGAGCGGGATGTCCAGGACGCCGTCCACGACGAGGGAGTCGCCACCGGTGACGCCGAGCCCGTAGCAGGGCACCTCGTGCTCGCCGCAGAGGGCGGCGAACTCCTCGAAGGCCTCGGGCTTGATGGCGACGAGGACGCGGGAGGACGACTCGCTGAAGAGGTCGACGAAGGGCTCACCGCTGAGCGTGACGGTGGCGCCGACGCCGGCGGCGAGGCAGGCCTCGGCCAGGGCGATGCCCAGGCCGCCGTCGGACAGGTCGTGCGAGCCCTCGATGAGCCCACGCTGGGCCGCCTCGACCAGCACCTCGCCGAGCGCCTTCTCGGCCACGAGGTCGGCCTGGGGCGGGAGGCCGCCGAGGTGGGAGTGCGCGACGTGCGCCCACTCCGAGCCGCCGAACTCCTCGTGCGTCTCACCGAGGAGGAGCACCTTGAGGTCCGGGGCGACAAATCCGGACTTGATGCGCTTGGCCACGTCGTCGATGACCCCGAGCACCCCGACCACGGGCGTCGGGTGGATGGCCTGCGCCCCGGTCTGGTTGTAGAACGAGACGTTCCCCCCGGTCACCGGCACCCCGAGCGTACGGCAGGCGTCCGCCAGCCCCCGGGTGGCCTCGGCGAACTGCCACATGACCTCGGGGTCCTCCGGCGAGCCGAAGTTGAGGCAGTTGGTGACCGCCAGCGGCCGGGCCCCGGTGGTGGCGACGTTGCGGTAGGCCTCGGCCAGCGCGAGCTGCGCCCCCGTGTACGGGTCGAGCTTGGTGTAGCGCCCGTTCCCGTCGGTGGCCAGCGCGATGCCGCGCGTGGTCTCGACCGCCCCCTCCATCCGCTCGGAGATGCGGATCATGCCCGCGTCGGCCGGCTGCGCGAGCACGGTGTTGGAGCGCACGTACCGGTCGTACTGCGAGGTCACCCACTCACGGGAGGCCAGGTTGGGCGAGGCGAGCAGTTCCAGCAACGCCGCTCGCAGGTCGGCGGGCCGCTCCAGCGACTCGGGCCCCGCGGCGTTGAGCGCCTGCTGCCCGGCCGGCTCGTGGAAGGGCCGCTGGTAGACGGGACCCTCGTCGGCCGCGGTGCCCGGCGGGATGTCCACGATGGTCTCGCCGCGCCACGTCATGATCAGGCGGCCGGTGTCGGTCACCTCGCCGATGACGGTCGCCGGCACGTCCCACTTCTCGCAGATCGCCAGGAAGGCCGCGATGTTGTCCGGGCTGACCACGGCCATCATGCGTTCCTGCGACTCGCTCATCAGGATCTCCTCGGGCCGGAGCGAGGAGTCGCGGAGCGGGACCAGGTCGAGGTCGACGTGCATGCCGCCGGTGCCCTTGGCGGCCAGCTCGGTGGTGGCGCAGGAGACGCCGGCCGCGCCGAGGTCCTGGATGCCCACGACCACGTCGGCCGCGTACAGCTCCAGGCAGCACTCGATGAGCAGCTTCTCCATGAACGGGTCGCCGACCTGCACGGCCGGGCGCTTGGCCTCGGAGCCGTCCTCGAAGGTCGCCGAGGCGAGCACGGAGGCGCCGCCGATGCCGTCGGGGCCGGTCGAGGCGCCGAAGAGCACGACCTTGTTGCCCGGTCCGGGAGCGGTGGCCAGCTTGATCTGGTCCTTGCGCAGCAGGCCGACGCAGAGCGCGTTGACCAGCGGGTTGCCGATGTAGCAGGGGTCGAAGACGACCTCGCCGCCGATGTTGGGCAGGCCCAGGCAGTTGCCGTAGTGGGAGATGCCCTCGACCACGCCGGGCAGCACGCGCCGGGTGTCCTTGGCGTCGGCCGCGCCGAAGCGCAGCGCGTCCATGACCGCGATCGGGCGGGCGCCCATCGACATGATGTCGCGCACGATGCCGCCCACGCCGGTGGCCGCGCCCTGGTGGGGCTCGACGTAGCTCGGGTGGTTGTGCGACTCGATCTTGAAGGTGGCCGCCCAGCCGTCGCCGATGTCGACGACGCCGGCGTTCTCGCCCATGCCGACCAGCAGCGCGTCGGAGTGGGGCGCCTTGGTGGCGAACTGCTTCAGGTGCACCTTGGAGGACTTGTAGGAGCAGTGCTCCGACCACATGACCGAGTAGATCGCCAACTCGGAGGAGGTCGGGCGGCGCCCGAGGATCTCCTTGACCTTCTCGTACTCGTCCTGCTTCATCCCGAGCTCGGCGTACGGCATGGCCTCGTCGGGCGTCTCTGCGGCGCGCTTGACGTTGTCGGTGCTCATGCGTTCACCAGCTTCTTGAGGATCGAGGTGAAGAAGCCGCGGCCGTCGGTCGAGGGCGCCCCGACCAGCTCTTCCACCGCGTGCTCGGGGTGCGGCATCAGCCCCACGATGGTGCCGGACTCGTTGGTGATGCCGGCGATGTCGTTGAGCGAGCCGTTCGGGTTGCCGCCGAGGTAGCTGAAGACGACCTGGCCGTTGGCCTCCAGCGCGGCCAGCGTCTCCGCCGAGGCGACGTAGCGCCCTTCGCCGTGCTTGACCGGCAGCACGATCTCCTGGCCCTCGGTGAAGTCGGCGGTCCAGGCCGTCTTGGCCGACTCGACCTTGATCGCCTGGTCGCGGCAGACGTAGTGCAGCGAGGCGTTGCGCGTCAGCGCCCCCGGCAGCAGGTGCGCCTCGCACAGGATCTGGAACCCGTTGCAGGTGCCGAGCACCGGCAGTCCGGCACGAGCGGCCGGGATGAGCTCGTCCATCAGCGGCGCGAAGCGCGAGATCGCACCGCACCGCAGGTAGTCGCCGTAGGAGAACCCGCCGGGCAGGAAGACCGCGTCGACGCCCTTCAGGTCTCGGTCGGCGTGCCAAAGCGGCACGGCCTCCGCTCCGGCCAGGCGGACGGCTCGCGCCGCGTCCTGATCGTCGAGCGTTCCGGGAAACGTGACCACGCCCACGCGGGCAGCACTCATGACCTTCAACCCTCCGGGAGAATGCGGCGGCTCAAAGGTTACCGGCTCCCCGTCGCTGCCTTGGCGGCGGCCTCGACCGGGGAGCTCTCAGACGGCGGCGAGTTGCCTGGCCCGGGCGGGTGCCTCGTCGTCCCAGGTCAGCTCTTTGCAAAGCCGGACGGTCGTGCCGCGGCCGGGAGTGATGCCGAAGCTCATCTCGTCGACGACGGAGCGCATGATCAGCAGCCCGCGGCCGTTCTCGACCTCGGCGGGCGGAAAATGAGCGGGTACGGCGGGCAGTCCGCTGCCGTAGTCGGCGACGCTGATCTCGCACCGGCCGTAGCCGATCGCGGCGCTGACTTCGTAGCGGTTTGCGGGACCCCCGTGGCGGACCGCGTTGGAGCAGGCCTCGGAGACCGCGAGAAGCAGTTCGGCGATACACGTCTCGCTCACATTGAGCGAGCGGAGGGCATCGCCGAGCACTCGCCTGACCATCGGGATGCCGATCGCATCCCGAGGCAGTGCCAGCGAGAACTCAATGTCCACCGGTCTCCTCCCGGCGCCAGAATGTCACCTGGAGTAGGTTTCCCCGTGAAATCAGGGCTAACCGCAAAATCACGTTGTTGTTATTTAGTGTTGGCAAGCCCGTGGGATTGTGACACGGCGAAATGCGACATTACTCCGCCAGGGGGAAATCGGACCGGCAAATGTGCCGTTCTCCCCCCGGGGCGGCTAGTCCTCGACGTGGACGGCGTAGTCCTCGATGACGGTGTTGGCCAGCAGGGTCTCGGCCATCTTCCGGACGTCCGCAAGTGCGGCCTCGTCGGCGGGGCCGTCGAGCTCGATCTCGAACCTTTTGCCCTGCCGTACCGCGGAAACGCCGTCGAATCCGAGCCGGGGCAGCGCTCGGGCGATCGCCTGGCCCTGCGGGTCAAGAATTTCCGGCTTGAGCATGACGTCGACGATGACGCGCGCCACGATGTGCCTCCTGAGGTCGCGGATTACCGTGGCCAAGCCTAGTGCCAGCCAGAACGAGCCCTGCGGCCAGGCAGGCGAGCGGGATGGCCGGGATGACGTAACGCACGTCGTAGGCGGCCAGGAAGGGCGGCGCGACCAGCAGCGCCAGCGCCGCCAGGCCCGGCAGCAGCGCCTCCTCGCAGCGCCGGACGAGCGCCGCCACGAGCGTCGCCACCAGGCCGAGGACGAGCAGCGGGAAGGGCAGGTAGCCCACGCGCTGGTAGGCGCGCAACACCCCCGCGTACGGCTCGGCGACCCGGGTGGCGGCCGGCCCGGCCTCGTAGGACTCCGCGGTGCCGCGCACGGACGCGGGCAGGTCCTTGCCGGTCGCCGGGAGCTTGTACGGGCTCTTCTCCGTGCTGCCGGTGCGCTCCCAGGCCAGCAGCTTGCGCAGGTCCACCGCGACCGAGGCGAGGTAGCCGCCCGGCTGGGAGAGGATCGCCCGGCGCGCGAACTCCCCGGCCAGCCCGTTGCGTCGGTCCACGCCCCGCACCTTGGTCAGTGGCGAGAACTCCTCCCACAGCCAGTGCGGCGCGTACGGCCGCTGCTCGACGGGCATGCCGGGGCACAACACGGCCAGCCGCGGCTCCGGGTTGATCACCCGGCAGTCGGCGAAGCTCATCGTGCGCGACCACAGGAAGGTCCCGTCGGCCCGGGTGAGCGCGAAGCTGCCGTTCTCGGCCTTGGCCCAGGTCGCGTAGGCCCCGAGCGGCAGGATTCCCGCCAGCGCGAGGGCGAGCAGGGGGCGCCAGCCGTACCGCCGGAACATCAGGTAGCCGGCCGCCAGCCCGAGCAGGGGCAGCCCGATCGTCCGGGTGACGCCGGAGCAGCCGAGCAGCAGCCCGGCCACCGCGCAGGTCACCGGCGTGACCCGCCACACCAGAAGCGCGATCGCCGCGGTCACCAGCACGGTGAAGAGCGCGTCGGCCATGATCATGTGTTCCAGGAGCAGCATGAACTCGTCGAAGAGCAGCGGCGTGACCAGCAGCGTCGCCCCCCAGCCCGGCAGCCCGCGCTTGCGCAGCAGGGCGTAGAGGCCGGTCGCGAGGGCGAGCACGAGCAGGTGCTGCACCACGGTCACGAGGGTGAGGCTGTGCGCCGGGCGCAGGAGCGCGAGCAGGAAGGAGTAGCCGGACGGCCGGGTGGTGCCCGGGGCGAGATCCTCGCGCAGGAAGGCGAAGGAGTCGGCCCAGAAGTACAGGGCGGGCGAATAGCCGAACACGGCGGCGGCCCGCAGGGCCACGGCGGGCACCAGGGCGATGATCAGCGCTCGGTGCGCTCTTAGACGGTGATCCATTTCTTCGCTGGGTAGGGAGAGGGTATGCAGGGAACGGGAGGATATGGGGCTTGCGCACCTCGCTGTGTGCTCTGCCACGATGTCCCCATAAGCGTACGAACACCTACCAGTGAGACTGCGCCCATGAAGCCGGGACTAAGTTGGCGAACCCAGACAAACCGGCTCCGACCGCACAGGAGTGGCACATGACAGTGGAGGCCGCACCTCCGGAACTCGTCCAGCTCCTCACCCCCGAGGGCGAGCGAGTCGAGCACCCCGACTACGACATCGACCTTACACCGGAGGAGGTCAGGGCGCTCTACCGCGACCTCGTCCTCGTCCGCCGCATCGACCTCGAAGCCGTCGCGCTGCAACGCCACGGCGAGCTGGGCATCTGGGCCTCGCTGCTCGGCCAGGAGGCCGCGCAGATCGGCTCCGGGCGCGCGCTGACCGACGTCGACATGGCCTTCCCGACCTACCGCGAACACGGTGTGGCGTGGTGCCGGGATGTCGACCCCGTCAAGCTCCTCGGCCTGTTCCGTGGCGTCAACCACGGCGGCTGGGACCCTGCCGAGCACAACTTCCACCTCTACACCATCGTCATCGGCAGCCAGACCCTGCACGCGGTCGGCTACGCCATGGGCATGCAGCGCGACGGCGGCGAGGGCGCGACCATCGTCTACTTCGGCGACGGCGCCTCCTCCCAGGGCGACGTGAACGAGTCCTTCGTCTGGGCCAGCGTCTTCAACGCCCCGGTCGTCTTCTTCTGCCAGAACAACCAGTGGGCGATCTCCGAGCCGATCGAGAAGCAGAGCCGCATCCCGCTCTACCGGCGTGCGGCCGGTTTCGGGTTCCCCGGCGTCCGCGTCGACGGCAACGACGTCTTCGCCTGCCTGGCGGTCACCCGCAAGGCGCTGGCCGACGCGCGCAGCGGGCAGGGCCCCACGCTCATCGAGGCCTTCACCTACCGCATGGGCGCCCACACCACGACCGACGACCCCACGCGCTACCGCGTCGCCAGCGAGCTGGAGGCCTGGAAGCTGAAGGACCCGATCGAGCGGGTCAAGGCCTACCTGTTCAAGAACGAGCTGGCCGACCAGGAGTTCTTCGACGCCGTCGAGGCCGAGGCCGAGCAGCTCGGCGCCGACCTGCGCCGGCGCTGCGTGGAGATGCCCGACCCGACGCCGATGGCGATGTTCGAGCACGTCTACGCCTCCGGGCACCCGCTCATCGACGAGGAACGAACCGCCTACGCCGCCTATCTGGAGGGTTTCGAGGCATGAGCATTCTCTCCCTCTCCAAGGCGCTCAACGAGGGCATGCGCAAGGCCATGGAGGACGACCCCAAGGTCCTCATCATGGGCGAGGACGTCGGCAAGCTCGGCGGTGTCTTCCGCGTCACCGACGGCCTGCAGAAGGACTTCGGCGAGGACCGCGTCATCGACACCCCGCTGGCCGAGTCCGGCATCATCGGCACCGCGATCGGCCTCGCGCTGCGCGGCTTCCGCCCGGTCTGCGAGATCCAGTTCGACGGCTTCGTCTTCCCGGCGGCCGACCAGATCATCACCCAGCTCGCCAAGATGCCCATGCGCGCCCTGGGGGCCATCAAGCTCCCCATCGTCGTCCGCATTCCGTGCGGCGGCGGCATCGGCGCCGTCGAGCACCACAGCGAGTCGCCCGAGGCGTACTTCATCCACACCGCCGGGCTGCGCGTCGTCGCCTGCTCCAACCCCGCCGACGCGTACACGATGATCCAGCAGGCCATCCGGAGCGACGACCCGGTCATCTTCTTCGAGCCCAAGCGGCGCTACTGGGAGAAGGCCGAGGTCGACACCTCGGCCACCGACTGGTGGACCCCGTTCGACGAGGCCCGCGTGGTGCGCGAGGGCGGCGACGCCACGCTCGTCGCCTACGGCCCCATGGTCAAGACCTGCCTGGAGGCGGCCACGGCCGCCGCCGAGGACGGGCGCTCGCTGGAGGTCATCGACCTGCGCTCGCTCAACCCGCTGGACACCGGCCGGCTGTTCGCCTCCGTGCGCAAGACCGGCCGCGTCGTCGTCGTCCACGAGGCGCCCGTCAACAGCGGCTTCGGCGCCGAGCTCGCCGCCCGCATCACCGAGCAGTGCTTCTACCACCTCGAAGCGCCCGTGCTCCGGGTCGGCGGCTTCTCCACCCCCTACCCGCCGTCCAAGCTGGAAGAGCACTACCTGCCCGACCTCGACCGGGTCCTCGACGCCGTCGACCGGACCTTCGCGTACTGAGAGGCCTCGCATGCGACGTGAATTCAAGCTTCCCGACGTCGGTGAGGGCCTGACCGAGGCCGAGATCGTCCGCTGGCACGTCAAGCCGGGCGACACGGTCAAGGTCAACCAGATCGTCGTCGAGATCGAGACCGCCAAGTCCATCGTCGAGCTGCCCATCCCGTGGGCCGGCGTCATCGCCGACCTGCTGGGCGAGGAGGGGCAGACGCTCGACGTGGGCGTGCCCATCATCGCCGTGGAGACCGACGAGCCCGGCGGTGGTACGGCGGAGCCGGCCGTCTCCGAAACGCCCTCCCGGCTGGAGGCGCTGGCCGACGACATGGTCCCGCGTCCGCCCGCGGAGGGCGCGGTCGAGCCGGGCGCGCACGGCAGCCCCGCTCCCAAGGAGGAGCGCCAGGCGGTCCTGGTCGGCTACGGCGTCAAGACCGGCGCCTCCAAGCGCCGCGCCAGAAAGACCCCCTCCGCCCCCGAGACGGCCCCCGCTGAAGCACTGGTTGTCACCCCAGTCGCGTCCGTATCGCCGGCGCGGCTGGCGGTGCTCGCGAAGCCGCCGGTGCGGAAGCTGGCCAAGGACCTGGGCGTCGACCTGACCACCCTCAAGGGCACCGGCCCCCAGGGCTCGATCACCCGCGACGACATCCAGGCCGCCGCCACCGCCGGCCAGACCCCCGGCCAGACCGTCGGCCAGCAGGCCGCCTCCGTCCAGCCGGGCGTGCGGGAGGAGCGCATCCCGGTCAAGGGCGTACGGAAGATGACCGCACAGGCCATGGTGGCCAGCGCGTTCACCGCCCCGCACGTGACCGAGTTCCTCCAGGTCGACGTGACCGCCACCATGGCGGCCGTCCAGCGACTCAAGACCCTCGCCGACTTCGCCGAGGTGAAGGTCTCCCCGCTGCTCCTGGTGGCCAAGGCGGTCCTGGTCGCCGCCCGCCGCTACCCGATGATCAATTCGTCGTGGACGGACGAGGAGATCGTGGTCAAGCACTACGTGAACCTCGGCATCGCCGCCGCCACGCCCCGGGGCCTGATCGTCCCGAACATCAAGGACGCGCAGGCCCTGTCCCTCCCCGAGCTGGCCAAGGCGCTCACCGCCCTGGCCGAGACCGCCCGGGCGGGCAGGACCCAGCCGGCCGAGATGTCCGGCGGCACGTTCACCATCACCAACGTCGGCGTCTTCGGCGTCGACACCGGCACCCCGATCCTCAACCCCGGCGAGTCCGCGATCCTGGCGTTCGGCCAGGTGCGGGACATGCCGTGGGTGGTCGACGGGGAGCTGGCGGTGCGGAAGGTGACCACGCTGGCGCTCTCGTTCGACCACCGCATCGTCGACGGCGAGCTCGGCTCGCTGTTCCTGCGCGACGTGGGCGCGATGCTGGAGGACCCGCTCCGCATGCTCGCCTGGAGCTGATCGACGGCCGCCGGGCAGGCTCACCCCCTGCCCGGCCTGCCGTACCGCACGAGGGCCTGTGTCACCCTGGTGCGCATGAAGTTCCGACACATCGTCCTGCTGAAGTGGACCGACGAGGCGACGGCCGAGCAGAAGGCCACCGTCGCGACCGAGCTGGGCCGGCTGCCGGGGATCATCCCCGAGCTGGGCGCCTACACCATCGGCCTGGACGCGGGGGTGAACGACGGCAACCACGACCTGGCCATCGTCGCGGACTTCGCCTCGGTCGAGGACTACCTGGTCTACCGCGACCACCCCGAGCACCAGGATGTGATCGCCAAGCACATCAAGCCGATCCTGGCCGCCCGGGCCGCCCTCCAGCACGAGCTCTGAGCTCAGCGGTCCGGCGGGTTGTTCTCGCGGCGCAGGAGCTGGTCGTCGGAGGTGCGCCCGCGCTTGGGGGCCAGCACGACGCTCAGCACGATGCCGATGCCACCGACGATCATGAAGATCAGCCCGATGCGGTCCATGTGCACGGAGCTGCCGAAGACGTCGGGTTCGATGGCGAAGTAGAGGATCGCGCCGAGGGTGAGGAAGAAGATGCTGACTCCGACGCCCATGGCGACCTCCGGAGGGTAAGGACCGCGTACGCCAACCGTCATACCCGGCAGCGGGTGATCACACCCAACGAAGGACGGCGCCACCCGGAAGGGTGACGCCGTCCTTGCGGCCTGCCGCGGGAGCAGGTGGTTCACACGCCCTTAGAAGGCTTCCTCCGGAAGCTCCATCAGGGACAGGTCGGTCGCCTCCAGCACGCGGCGCTCGGCGGCCAGGCGGGGGAGAACCGTCTGGGCGAAGAACGACGCGGCCGCGATCTTGCCCTGGTAGAAGGCGTCCTCGGTGCCGCCGAGGCGGTTGAGCGCCACCTCGGCCTGGCGCAGCAGGAGCCAGCCGATGACCAGGTCACCGAGGCCGAGCAGCAGGCGGGTGGTGTTGAGCCCCACCTTGTAGACCTCGTTCGGCGCCTCCAGGGAGCCGAGCGCCCAGCCGGCCATGGTGTCGCCCATGGCCTTGATCTCGGCGGCGGCCTCGGCCAGGAGCTTGCGCTCCTCCTTGAGCCGGCCGTTGCCCGCCTCGGAGGCGGCGAAGGCGTTGATCTCGGCCAGGAGCGCGCCGATGGCCTTGCCCTGGTTGCGCAGGATCTTGCGGAAGAACAGGTCGAGACCCTGGATCGCGGTGGTGCCCTCGTAGAGGGAGTCGATCTTGGCGTCGCGGATGTACTGCTCGATCGGGTAGTCCTGCAGGTAGCCCGAGCCGCCGAGGGTCTGCAGCGAGCGGGAGAGCAGCTCGTAGGAGCGCTCGGAGCCGACGCCCTTGACCAGCGGCAGGAGGAGGTCGTTCATGGCCTCCGCGTCCTTGTCGCCCGGGTTGAGCTGGATGGCGTCCTGGAAGGTCGCGGTGTAGAGCACCAGGGCGCGCATGCCCTCGGCGTACGCCTTCTGGAGCATGAGCTCGCGGCGGACGTCGGGGTGGTTGGTGATGGCGACGCGCGGGGCGCTCTTGTCCATCATCTGGGTCAGGTCGGCGCCCTGCACGCGGGACTTGGCGTACTCCAGCGCGTTCAGGTAGCCGGTGGACAGCGTCGCGATGGCCTTGGTGCCGACCATCATGCGGGCGTGCTCGATGACCATGAACATCTGCTTGATGCCCTCGTGCACGTCGCCGACCAGCCAGCCGATCGCCGGGTGCTTGTCGCCGAAGGTGAGCTCGCAGGTCGTGGAGACCTTGAGTCCCATCTTCTTCTCGACGTTGGTCACGTAGACGCCGTTGCGCTCGCCCAGCTCGCCGCTGTCGAGGTCGACGTGGTACTTCGGCACGAGGAACATCGACAGGCCCTTGGTGCCGACGCCGTGGCCCTCGGGGCGGGCCAGCACGAGGTGGAAGATGTTCTCGGCCATGTCGTGCTCGGCGCTGGTGATGAAGCGCTTGACGCCGGTGATGTGCCAGGTGCCGTCGGGCTGCTGGACCGCCTTGGCGCGGCCGGCGCCGACGTCGGAGCCCGCGTCGGGCTCGGTCAGCACCATGGTGGCGCCCCAGTTGCGCTCGATGGCCATCTCGGCGAAGCGCTTCTGCTCGGCGGTGCCGAGCGTCCACAGGGTGTAGCCGAAGTTGGGGCCCGAGGCGTACATGTACAGCGCCGGGTTGGAGCCGAGGATCATCTCGGCGGCGGCCCACGCCAGCGAGCGCGGGATGCCGGGGCCGCCGAGCTCGGTCGGGAGGTCGAGGTGGCCCCAGCCGCCGTCCATCAGCGCCTTGAAGGACTTCTTGACCCCCTCGGAGACCGTCACCGTGCTCGTGGCGGGGTCGAAGACGGGCGGGGTGCGGTCGCCCTCCTCGAACGAGGCGGCGAGGACGTCCGTGGCCAGGCGCGCCACCTCGTCCAGGATGGTGCGCGCGGTGTCCTCGTCGACGTCGGTGTACGGGCCGGTGCCCAGGATGTCACCGCGGCCGAACACCTCGAAGAGGTTGAACTCCAGGTCGCGCACGTTGCTCTTGTAGTGGCCCATGGCTGGTGCTCCTTGGAACCGGAGGGGATTCAGTACTGGCGAGTAACCTTACTCATAATGCTACCCGCGGGTAACCACGGATATGCGTGTCATGCTCGACACATGGATGCCGAAGTACTCGACGCCCGCTGGCGCGCGCACCTTGAGTCATGGGCCATCCCCGCGGAGATCCGGGCCGCCGCCCCGGTCGATCCCTGGGGTCACGACCCCACCCGATTCGTCGTGCGCACCGATCAGGCGATGGCCGCGCCCGGCCCCACCATCCACCGCCTGGGCGAGGTCCTGCCGGGGACGGTCCTGGACGTCGGTTCGGGGGCGGGCGCCGCCTCGCTGCCGCTGCGCGGGCTGATCACCGCCATCACCGCCGTGGACGTCTCGCCCGAGATGCTCACCGAGTTCGTGGCCCGGGCCGACAAGCTGGGCATCTCCGCCGAGACCGTCGAAGGCCGCTGGCCCGATGTCGCCGGCGAGGTGCCCCAGGCCGACGTGGCCGTCGCCGCGCACGTGGTCTACAACGTCCCCGGCCTGGCCGACTTCCTGCGCGCCCTGCACGCGCACGCCCGCCGGAGGGTGGTGATCGAGCTCACCCACCGCCACCCGTTGAGCTGGCTCAGCCGCCTCTGGTCGCACTACCACGGCTCCGAGCGGCCGGTCCGTCCCATCGCCGAAGACGTCGTCGCCCTGGCCGCCGCCCTGGGGTACCCGGTCCGGGTGGAGGAGCGCGAGGCCCCCATCTCCCGCTTCAGCGACATCGAGGAGCTCGCCGCCAGCGCCTGCCACCGGCTGTGCCTGTCGCCCGAGCGGGCCGGCGAGGTCGCCGGGACGGCGATGGAGCTCGGCATGTGGCCGGTGCCGCGCGACCGCTGGGTGACCGTCTGGTGGGACGTGCGCTGAGGAATCACCGCGGCCCCCGGAGCGTTGTGACTCGATGAGTGGGTCGATCCTGCCCCGCTCCCGGACGAGACGCGCCGTACCCGGCCTGCCAAGACGACGCGCACCGGGAGTTCGTCATGGCTTGGCTCTTTCTCGTCACCGCCGGTCTCTTCGAGGTCGCGATGGCCTACTCGCTCAAGATGAGCGAAGGCTTCTCGCACCTGTGGTGGGCCGCCTCCTTCCTCCTCTTCGCCGTCCTCAGCTTCGGGCTGCTGGCCACCGCGCTCAAGTCACTGGAGGTCGGTACGGCTTACGCCGTCTGGACCGGCATCGGCGCCGTCGGCACCGCCATCCTCGGGATGATCGTCCTCGGCGACGACTTCTCCCTGCTCAAGGTGGGCTCGATCGCGCTCATCCTGGTCGGCGTCGTCGGCCTCAACCTGGCCGGCGCGGGTCACTAACCCGTTTGACCGGGTCCCCGGGCAGGCGCTTGAGTGACTCCATGATTGAGATCCACGCTGTCACGATCGACGCCGACGACCCCTACGAGCTGGCCAGTTGGTGGAGCAAGGCCACCGGCTACCCACTCGGCGAGGGCGACGTCCCCGGCGACGACGAGGTCATGCTGCGCACCCCGGCCGACCCCTTCCTGCTGTTCATCCGCGTCCCCGAGGCGAAGGCGGTCAAGAACCGCGTGCACCTGGACGTCAACGGCACCGAGGGCCGCACCCGCGACCAGGAGGTCGAGCGGCTGCTGGCCCTCGGCGCCACCGTGTACGACGACCGCCGCAAGGACGACGGCACCGGCTGGGTCACCATGCGCGACCCGGAGGGCAACGAGTTCTGCGTCTGCCGCAGCCAGGCGGAGCGCGAGGGGACCTTGCCGGAATAATGTTCGGTAGGCGAAGCTGATCCCATGAGGGCGGTCGTCTGCAGCGAGCTGGGCCGGGTCGAGCTCCAGGATCTCCCCGATCCCGAACCGGGGCCGGACCAGGTGGTCATCGAGGTCGAGGCCGCGGGGGTCAACTTCGTCGACGGGCTGATCGTCGCGGGCCGCTACCAGATCAGGCCGCCCCTGCCCTTCGTCCCGGGCAGCGAGGTGGCCGGGCGGCTGGCGGACGGCACGCGGGTGCTGGCCTTCTGCATGTTCGGCGGCTTCGCCGAGCGCGTCCTGGTGCATCGGACGCAGGCCGTACCCATCCCCGACCGGCTGGAGACCACGCGGGCGGCCGGCTTCGTGCAGAGCTACTGCACCGCGGCCTACGCGCTGAGCGAGCGGGCCCGGCTGCGGCCGGGCGAGCGGGTCCTCGTGCTGGGCGCCGGCGGCGGGGTGGGGCTCGCGTGCGTCCAGGTGGCCAAGGCGTACGGCGCGGCCGTCCTGGCCGCGGCCTCCACGCCGGGCAAGCGCGAGCTGGCCCGAGAGGCGGGCGCCGACGAGGTCATCGGCTACGAGGGACTGAAGGACGCGGCCCGGAGCTGGGGCGTCGACGTCACGGTCGACCCCGTCGGCGGCGAGCCGGCGGAGCAGGCGTTGCGGGGGATGCGCGAGGGCGGGCGGCTGCTGGTGGTCGGGTTCGCCTCGGGGACGATCCCGCTGCTCCCGGCCAACCAGGTGTTGCTGCGCAACCGGTCGGTGGTCGGCGTGGACTGGGGTGCGTGGGCGGTCTCGAACGCCGCCGCCAACCGGGACCTGCTGGAGGGCCTGCTCCGGCTGGACGGCATCGACCCGGTGGCACCCCGGGTCCGGCCGCTGGCCGAGGCGGGCGAGGCGATGGCGGACCTGGTCGGACGCCAGGTCACTGGGAAGATCGTGCTCGTCCCTTCATCGCCGTGGTGATGATGCCGGCGATCAGATAGACCAGGGCGCCGCGCCAGAGCGAGTCCCAGGCCGCGTCGAAGATCCCCTCACCATCGAAGAGCAACTGGACCGGGTATTCCAGCACCGCGGTGATTCCGGCGGGCAGCAACGCGAACTTCCACGGATGCTGCAACGACCACAACCGCGCCTGGCGCGTGGTCCGGTCGCCGACCTGGGGGTTCGCCACCGCGCCGATCGCCGCGACCAGGGCGAACAGGCTGATGCCCAGGCCGAGGGCCCAGGTGAGGCTGGGGGAGCCGGGCAGGACCCAGCCCATGAACAGGCTGACGCCCGCGATGCCGCCGCCGGCGACGGCCGCGGCCTTCCAGGGAGCGCCTCGCAAGGCGGCGCCCGACAACGAGAGTTCTTCGCTCCGCGAGATTTCGGTCATGGGCCCAGAGTGCCCCCGAATGCCCTGTGTCCACATCGGGGATGGACCCTGAACCGTCCCTGACATGATGCTGACCATGCGGAACATCACTGTGGAACAACTTGGCGCGCACGAGGCGATGCGACTGAAGGAGATCCGGCTGCGCGCGCTGAAGGATTCGCCCGACGCCTTCTACTACACCTACGAGGTGGAGAGCGAGTACTCGCCCGAGCGCTGGCTCGAAAGCGTGAAGAATCAGGACCGGGCGTGGTTCGTGGCCACGCAGGACGGCACCGACGTGGGCCTGGTCGGCGGCCGGATCGAGGACAACGGCGACGGCCACCTGTTCTCCATGTGGATCGCCCCCGAGGCCCGAGGCCGCAAGCTCGCCTCCCTCCTCGTCGACGTGGTGATCGACTGGACCCGCGAACGCGGCGCCACCCGGCTCAACCTGTGGGCGGTCGACGACAACACCGCCGCCCGCGCCCTTTACCGGGGCAAGGGCTTCCTCCCCACCGGGCAGACCGCGTTGATGCGCGACGTGCTGCCCGAGTCGGAGTACTTCCTGTCCTTCCTGTTCCGCACCGCCACCCTCGCCGACCTGCCGGCCATCGTCGCCCTCATCGCCGACGACGCCATCGCCGCCGACCGCACCGGCAGCTACGGCGAAGCCCATCTGCACGCCTTCGAGGCGATCGAGGCCGACCCCAACAACGAGCTGGTCGTCGCCGAGATCGACGGCCGCGTGGTCGGCACCGCCCAGCTCACCTACATCCCCGGCGTCTCCCGCAACGGCGCCACCCGCCTGCTGGTCGAGGCGGTGCGCATCGCCCAGGACCTGCGCGGCCACGGCCTGGGGCGGCGGCTGATGGAGTGGTGCCACGCCAAGGGCCGCGACCGCGGCTGCGCGCTGGTGCAGCTCACCTCCGACAAGGCCCGCGAGGACGCCCACCGCTTCTACCGCGCGCTCGGCTACGCCCAGTCGCACGAGGGCTTCAAGCTCCCGCTGGACTGATCTCCACCCGGTTGTCGTGGTACAGAGCCCCCCGGCCGAGGTCGGCGTCGCCCTCCTGCACCACCGAGTTCGGGTTGGCGCCGCCGCTCAGCTTGGGCCAGCGGCCCTTCGGCGAGGCCACGACGCCGGGCGCGACCCGATCGCTGATCTCGACCAGGGCCGGGAAGGCGCCGTGGTCGTTGTGCACGCGCACCCGCTGGCCGTCGCTCAGCCCCCGTGCCGCCGCGTCGGCGGCGTTCACCAGCACGACCGGCTCCTTGGCTCGCCGTACGAGCTCGGGGTTGTTGGCGAAGGTGGTGTTCAGGAAGGTGTGCGCCGCCGGGGTGATCAACGTCAGCCCGTACGGCGAAGCCGCCACCGACCGCGGCGGCACGTACGCCTTGCCCCGGGGTGGGAAGCGCAGCCGCCCGTCCCGCGTCGGGAAGCCCTCCGCGAACGGCGTGAACGGCTGCGGGTAGCTCATCCGCACCCAGCCCTCCTTGCGCAGCCGGTCGAGGGTGATGCCCTCCAGCGAGGGGTGGCCGCTGTCCAGCAGCTCGGCCGCGAGCTCCAGGTCACTGGCGTGCAGGGCGGGCTCGTCCAGTCCCATGTGCGCGGCCAGCCGCCGGAAGGTCTCGGTCGTGGACAGGCACTCCCCGGGCGGCGCCACGGCCGGCTCGTTCCACAGCAGGTAGAGATGGCCGTACCCGGCGTGCAGGTCCATGTGCTCGATCTGCATCGTCGCCGGCAGCACGATGTCGGCGTAGTCGACGGTGTCGGTCGGGAAGTGCTCCATGACCACGGTGAACAGGTCGTCGCGCAGCAGCCCCCGCCGGATGCGCTCGCTGTCGGAGGTGGAGCCGACCGGATTGGCGCCGTAGACCCACAGGCACTTGACCTTCTCCAGGTCGGAGGCCAGCCGCGTCATGGTGAGCGTCCGGACCGGCTGGGCCAGCAGGTCGTCGCGGGTGTCGATGTTGAGGTGCACGTGGCCGCTGGTGGAGTAGGCCACGCCGCCGCCCTGGTGCCGCCAGTCGCCGGTCACGCCGGGGATGGCCGCGATGGTGCGCAGCGCGGTGCCGCCGCCGGCGTGCCGCTGGATGCCCATGGTCGCCCGGATCGCGGTCGGACGCGTGTGCGCCAGCCGCGTCCCCAGCCTGTGGATGGCCTCGGCGGGGATGCCGGTGAGCTCGGCGACGCGCTCCACCGGATATCGCGCGATCTCGGCGGCGAAGTCGTCCCAGCCGGAGGTGTGCTCGGCCACGAACGCCTCGTCCACCGCGCCCTCGGCCACGACCACGTTGAGCAGGCCCAGTGCCAGCGCCGCGTCGGTGCCCGGCCGGATGGCCAGGTGCTCGTCTGCCTGGTCGGCGGTGCGGGTGCGGATGGGATCGATCGCCACCACGTGCGCCCCGGCCGCCTTGGCGTCCTGGATGAACTTCCACAGGTGGTGCCCGGAGGTCAGCGTGTTGGTGCCCCACAGCAGGATCAGCTTGGCGTGCGCGAAGTCCTCGGGGTCCATGCCGCCCGGGGTGCCGTTGGCCAGGGTCAGACCGGAGTTGCCGGCCGCCGAGCAGATGTTGAGCCAGTGCTTGGAGGCGCCCAGCGCGTTCCAGAAGCGCCGGCCGCCCACGCCCTCGCAGCCCTGCAGGTAGCCCAGCGAACCGGTGCCCTGGTACGGCCAGATCGCCTCACCGCCGAACTCCTCGACGATGCCGCGCAGCCGTACCGAGATCTCCTCCAGCGCCTCGTCCCACGAGATGCGCTCGAACTGTCCCGACCCCTTCGGGCCGACGCGGCGCATCGGGTGCAGGATGCGGTCGCTCGCCTGCGTGTGCTCCAGGTAGCGGTTGACCTTCACGCACAGCGCGCCCCGCGTGTAGGGGTGCTCGGGGTTGCCGCGCATCTTGACCGCCTTGCCGTCCTCCACGGTCACCACCCACGAGCAGGTGTCGGGGCAGTCGAGGGGGCAGGCGCCGAGCACGTTCAGCATGCTTCCAGACTAAAGGGGCGGGTACGGCAAGCCTGCCGTACCCGCCCCTCAGCCTCGCCTAGCCGGCGACCGCGGGAGCGTCGTGGTCGGCGACGCTCGCCTTGGCCGTCTTGGCGCCCGGGTGGGCTGCGCCGGCCTTGTGCACCGACTTGAGCGCGTCACCGAAGGCGTACAGCCCGGTGACGGTCGCGATGGCGTCCGCGTTCACGTCGAGCGCGGTGTCGTTGATGTTCTTGATGGTGTCGCACTTCTGGTGGTAGCACGGGTCGTACCGGCCGTTGAGGACGCCGCCGAACAGGGCGTACTCCGCGGCGGTCTTGCGGCCCTCGGCCCCGGTGAACAGGCCGCCGGCCGGGATGCCCGTGGCGATGAACGGCCCGTAGTCGGAGCGCCCGTCGAACGCGGTCGGCACCGAACCGAGGTTGCGGCCGGCGTAGAAGTCCTCGAAGGCCTTCTCGATCTCCGCCGAACCCTCCGGCCCGGCGGTGCCGAAGGCGTCGCCGTCACCGTCGTAGATCGCGTACTTGTAGTTCGGCGAGGCGACCATGTCGAAGTTCAGGTACAGGCCGATCTTGGCCTTCTCCGCCTCGGTCAGCTGCGCGACGTAGTGCTCGGCGCCCAGCAGGCCGAACTCCTCGCCGCCCCAGAACGCGAAGCGCACCGCGTTGTCCGGCTTCATGTGCGCCAGCTTGAGCGCCACGTCGAGGATCGCCGCGACGCCGGAGCCGTTGTCGTTGATGCCCGGGCCCTCGTGCACGGAGTCCAGGTGGCCGCCGACCATGACGACGTTGTTCTTGTCGCCGCGCCGGGTCTCGGCCAGCACGTTGTACGAGTCGTACTTCGTGGTGACCTGCTCCAGATCGATCGCCGCCTTGACGGTCGTGCCCGGGGTCTTGGCGAACTCCTCGCCCAGCAGGTACTCCACGCCGATGACCGGCACGCTCGCCGGAGCGGTCGACAGGTCGGGGCGGATGACGCCCTCGCGGCCCGGCTGGCCCTCGTTCATGATGACCACGCCGGTCGCGCCGGCGGCCACGGCGTTGGCCACCTTCTGGGTGAAGGGGCAGGTGCCGCGCTGGACCAGCGCCCAGTTGCCCGCGGTGAAGCCGGCGAAGTCGGCGGCCTCGCACCCGGAGGTGTTGGAGTTCGGGTTCGGGCCGGGCGGGATGACCAGGTCCACGTTCTGGAGCTTGCCGTTGCCCGCACCGGTGCCGGTGCCGAGCGCCTCGTAGAAGTCGAGGCCGCGGGCGAAGCTCTTGGGGTCAGGGGAGACCCGCTCGAAGGACGGGGTCACCTTGAAGTCGGTGTCCTCGAACTCGAACTTCTGGATCGACACCTCGTAACCGGCGGCCTTGAGCAGCTTGGCGACGTAGTCGCGCGACAGCTCGAAGCCCCGCGAGCCGTCGACGCGGGTGCCGCCGGTCGCACTGGCGATGGCCTGCAGCGCGTACAGATGCGCCTTGGCGTGCTTGCCCTTGACCAACTGCACCAGCTTGCTGACGGGATCGGGCTTGGCTGCGGCCTGCGCGGAACCGGTCGTCACCACCGGGGCGGCGACGAGAACCGCCGCGGCCAGCGCGGTGCCGACGCGAAGTCGGATACGCATAAAGCTCCTCGGGTGAGGGTTAAAGGGGGACCCGGGTTGAAGCGCGCGCTTGTTCCGAGAAACTATTGATTCCGGAACTTTTCTGGAAGGCCCGCACACGTTGCTTTCCCATCACGAAAGTGTGGTGTCAGGACCGCCAGGCGAGCTTCGCCAGCACCGCCGCGACCGCTTCCGCGCTGGTCCGCAGGGCCGTCCGGTTGACGTTGGCCAGCGAGTCGCAGGGCAGGTGGTAGCACTTGTCCAGTGGCTTGCCCGCCTCGCCGCCGAAGACCTTGGCCTCCGCGGCCGTCTTGTCGCTGTCCGCCCCGGTGAACAGCCCGCCCGCCGGGATGCCGACCTGGATGAACGGCCCGTAGTCGGAACGCCCGGAGAAGTCCGTCCCCTGGTACGGCAGGCCCTTCGCGGTGAACCAGCGCTCGAAGGCCCGCTCGATCCGCGCCGACCCCTTGGGCCCCGGACCCGCGCCCTCCTTGTCGGAGTCGTCGCCGTCGTAGATGCCGAAGGTCGGGTTCGGCGAGCCGATCATGTCCAGGTTGAGATACGCCTTGATCTTCTTGCGCGCGGCGTCGTCGAGCTGCATCACGTAGTGGATCGAGCCCAGCAGCCCCTCCTCCTCCGCGCCCCACCACGCGAAGCGGATCGCCCGGTCCGGCTTGGCCTTGGCCACCTGCTCGGCCAGCTCCAGGATCGCCGCGCTGCCCGAGGCGTTGTCGTTGATCCCCGGCCCGTCCGGCACCGAGTCCAGGTGCGCGCCGACCATGACGACCTTGTTCGCGTTGCCGGCCTTGGTCTGCGCGATCACGTTGTAGGTGACCCGCTGCTCGCTGGCCGTCCGGGTGACCACCCGCACCCGGCGCTGCGCGGCCACCTGCTTGCCGACCGCCGCGCTCACCCCGACCACGGGGATGGACTGCGGCGTCTCCAGGCTCCCGCCGAACGGCCCGCCCTGGTTCACGATCACCAGCGCCGAGGCGCCCGCCCGGCGCGCGTTCACCGCCTTGACCTGGAACGGGCAGGCTCCCCGCTGCACCACGGCCACCTGACCGGCGCGGAACTCGGCGAACGACCGCGGCAGGCACCCGTCGCCCGCCCGGCGCGGCCGCCCGCTCGCCCGGCCGGAGCCGGAGAAGACCAACGTGGAGACCTTCGGGAAAGCCTTCTTCCCCGACAGCTTCGCGGCGCTCAGTTCGCGGTAGAACGGAAAGACGAACGGCTGCAGCTCCACCTCGTACCCCGCGGCTCGCAGCCGGGCGGCGACGTAGTCGGCCGAGGCGTCGTAACCGGACTCCCCGGCGGCCCGGTTGCCGCCGTGCGCGTCGGCGATCGCCTGGAAGGCCTGGAGGTGGCTCATGACCTCGTCCACCGAGACCTCGACGGTTCCGGGCGTGGCAAGAGCGAGAGCGAGCAGGGCACGAGTGATCATGGGAAGAGTTTCGCCAAAGGTTCCGGGAATGCTGTGGAGGGCACGACCGACCTGGCCGACTCCTTACCCGGTGCCATGTCTGGAGTGACGGTTCGGGACACTGGAGGCGAAAGATCGCACTATCGCCAGCGGAAAGGGCAGAATCGCGTCGGTGGCCAACATCAGGGAACGTGCTGACACGGAGGATCTCGCGGAGGAGGATCCCGCCGTGGCCCAGTCGCGCGACGAACCGGCCGTCTTCGTGGTCGAGCCGCTGTTTCCGCAACGCCTGCGCCGGCCCTCGGACGCCCTGCGCTTCCTCGCCACGCTGCTCGCCCTCGCCGCGGTCATCCTGCTCTCGCTGGTCGCCAAGCAGACGCTCTACGGCCTCGAACAGGACGTCCTGACCGGAGCGGGCTTCGCGCCCGAGTTCCTCACCCGCATCGCCACCTTCCTCGGCGGCGCCGCCGTCCTCGGCGTGCCCGCGGCCTTCGCCGTCGAGCGGGTCTTCCACCGCGACGGCCTGCGCGTCGCCGAGGGCCTGATCGCCGCGATCATCGCGATGCTCGCCTCCTACCTGGTCGGCGAGTGGGTGCGCTCCCCGGCCGGCCCGCAGGACCTCGGCCGCCTGCTCACCGGCGGCCGCGACCTCGAACCGCTCAACACCCTGCTGACCTCGGTCATCGCCTACGCCACCGCCGTGCGCATCTCCCGGCGGCCGACCTGGCGCGCGCTCATGTGGACCGTGATCGCGCTCTTCCTGCTCTCCCTGTTCAGCGGCCGGGCCATCACCATCCCGAGCGCCCTGGTCACCGTCCTGTTCGGCATGGCCATGGGCTACGCCACCCTGTACGGCGTCGGCAGCCCCAACACCCGGCCGCCCGGCAACGCTGTGGTCACCGCGCTGCGCCGGCTGGCCTTCAAGCCCGTCGCCGCCCGCCGCATCGAGGACGACCACCAGGGCAGCCGCCGCTACGCCGTCGGGCTCAAGGGCGGCGGCAGCCTCGACGTCACCGTGCTCGACCGCGACCAGCAGGTGGCCGGCCTGCCGTACCGGCTGTGGCGGCGGATCTGGCTGAGCTCGGAGACCCGGCGGCGGGCCATCCGCTCGCTGCGCGCGGAACTGGAGCGCGAGGCGCTGATGGCCTACGCCGCGCAGGCCGCGGGCGCCTCGACCCCCCGGCTGCTGGCCACCAGCGAGATCGGCACCGAAGCCGCGCTGCTGGCCTACGAGCACCTCGACGCCCGCCCGCTCGACCTCCTCGACGACGAGGAGATCACCGACGAGCTGCTGCTGCGCATCTGGCGCCAGGTCCGGCTGCTGCAGCGCCAGCGGCTGGCGCACCGGCGGCTGACCGGCGACAGCATCCAGGTGGACGCCGACGGCGAGGTCATCCTGACCGACGCGCGCAGCGGCGAGATCGCCGCCGGCGACCTGCTGCTCCGCATCGACGTGGCGCAGTTGCTGACCTACCTCGGCCTGCGGGTCGGCGCCGAGCGCTCGGTCAAGGCCGCCCGCGAGATCATGGGCGAGGCTTCCCTGGCCGCCGCCATCCCGCTGCTGCAGAAGATCGCCCTGACCCGCGACACCCGCAGCGCGCTGGCCAAGAACAAGCAGCTCCTGACCGAGCTGCGCGACCAGATCGTGGTGCTGAAGCCGCAGGCGGCGGTGGAGGAGGTGCGGCTGGAGCGGTTCCGGCCCCGCACCCTGATCACCATCATCGCCACCGCCCTGGCCGCCTACATCGTGCTGCCGCAGCTCAGCCAGGTCGACGTCGGCCACGTGGTGACCACGGCCAACTGGGGCTGGGGCGCGCTCGCCCTGGGCGCCGCCTTCGTCTCGTTCGTCGCCGCCGCCCTGGTCATCATGGGCTTCGTCCCGGCGCGGCTGGGCTTCTGGCGGACCCTCCTGGTGCAGTTCGCCTCGTCGTTCGTCAAGCTGGTCGCCCCGGCGGCGGTCGGCGCGGTCGCGATCAACACCCGCTACCTGCAGAAGAGCGGCGTGCCGCCGACCCTGGCCCTGGCCAGCGTGGGCGCCTCCCAGCTCATCGGCCTGGTCTTCCACATCGCGCTGCTGCTCTTCTTCGCCTACGTGACCGGCACCAGCACGGCCACCTCGTTCACCCCGTCGCGCGGGCTGCTGCTCGTGCTGCTCTCGGTCGCCGTGCTCATCGTCATCGTGCTCGGCGTGCCGCCGCTGCGCCGCCTGGTGACCACCCGCACCCGCTCGCTGTTCACCAACGTGCTGCCGCGCCTGCTCGACGTGCTGCAGTCGCCGCGCAAGATGCTCGAAGGCTTCGGCGGCACGCTCCTGCTCACCATCGCCTTCGTGAGCTGCCTCGATGCCTGCGTGCGTGCCTTCGGCGGCGACATGAACTTCGCCGCCGTGGCCGTCGTCTTCCTGGCCGCCAACGCGATCGGCTCGGCCGCGCCCACACCTGGCGGTCTGGGCGCGGTCGAGGGCGCACTCATCGCCGGCCTGCGAGTGGCCGGCCTGGAAGTGGACGTCGCCACCTCAGCCGTGCTGCTCTACCGGTTGCTCACCTTCTGGCTCCCGGTGCTGCCCGGCTGGGCGGCCTTCACCTACCTGCAGCGGAACGCGGCCCTGTGAGCTTGTCGATCTCCGCCAGCTCGTCGTCGGTGAACGGCGGCCCGTCCACGCAGGCCACGTTCGCCGCGAGCTGCTCGGTGCTGCTCGCGCCGATCAGCACGCTGGTCACCCGCGCGTCGCGCAACGCCCAGCTCAGCGCCATCTGCGCCAGCGACTGACCCCGCTGCTGCGCGATCGCGTTGAGCGCGGTCGCCAGCTCCACGTCCACCTGGTTCTCCGACAGGAACCTGCTGGTCGCCGCCCGCGAGTCGGCCGGCACCCCCTTCAGGTAGCGGTCGGTCAGCAGGCCCTGGGCCAGCGGCGAGTAGACGATGCAGCCCATGCCCTCCTGCTCCAGGGTGTCGAGCAGGCCGTCCTCGATCCACCGGTTCACCATCGAGTACGACGGCTGGTGGATCAGCAGCGGCGTGCCCAGCTCGCGCATGATCCGCGCCGCCTGCGCGGTCTGCTCCGGGTCGTAGTTGGAGATCGCCGCGTACAGCGCCTTGCCGCTCCGGACCGCGTGGTCCAGCGCGCCCATCGTCTCCTCCAGCGGCGTCTCCGGGTCGGGACGGTGGCTGTAGAAGATGTCCACGTAGTCGAGGCCGAGCCGCCCGAGCGACTGGTCGAGGCTGGCCAGCACGTACTTGCGCGACCCCCACTCGCCGTACGGCCCCGGCCACATGTCGTAGCCCGCCTTCGTCGAGACGACGATCTCGTCGCGGTAGGGCGCGAAGTCCTCGCGGAAGATCCGGCCGAAGGTCTGCTCCGCCGAGCCGTACGGCACGCCGTAGTTGTTGGCCAGGTCGAAGTGGGTCACCCCGAGGTCGAACGCCTTGCGCAGGATGCCGCGGCTGGTGGCGATCGGCCGGTCGTCGCCGAAGTTGTGCCAGAGACCCAGGCTCACCGCGGGCAGCTTCAGCCCGCTGCGCCCGCTCCGGTTGTACGGCAGGCGTCCGTAGCGGTCGTCGGCGGCCTCGTAGCGGGTCGGCCCGCCGGGCGGTGGCTTCACTTGGTGCCCCTTTCGATGATCCACGACAGCGCGAAGGCCTCTTCGCGCCAGGAGTCGTACCGGCCGCTGCGGCCGCCGTGCCCGGCGCCCATCTCGGTCTTCAGCAGGAACGTGCCCTGCGCCGTGGCCCGCAGCCGCGCGATCCACTTGGCCGGCTCGTGGTAGAGCACGCGGGTGTCGTTCAGGCTGGTGATCGCCAGGATCGGCGGGTACGGCTTGGCCTCGATGTTCTCGTAGGGGGAGTACGACTTCATGTAGGCGTAGACGTCCGGGTCGTGCAGCGGGTCGCCCCACTCGTCCCACTCGATCACGGTCAGCGGCAGGCTCGGGTCGAGGATGGTGTTGAGCGCGTCCACGAACGGCACCTCGGCCACCACGCCGGCGAACTCCTCCGGAGCCAGGTTGGCCACCGCGCCCATCAGCAGCCCGCCCGCCGAACCGCCGCGCGCCACGATCCGGCTCGACCAGCCGCTCGCGTGCAGGTGCTTCGCCGCGGCCACGAAGTCGGTGAAGGTGTTGCGCTTGTGCAGCATCTTCCCCTCCTCGTACCAGCGCCGGCCCATCTCGCCGCCGCCGCGCACGTGCGCGACCGCGAAGACGAACCCGCGGTCCAGCAGGCTCAGCCTCGCCACCGAGAAGCCGGGGTCGATCGAGGTCTCGTAGCTGCCGTAGCCGTACAGCACCGTCGGCGCGCCCTTGGCGGTGCTCTTCCGCTTGACCAGCGAGATCGGGATGCGGGTGCCGTCCTCGGCGGTCGCCCACTCGCGGAACTGCTCGTAGTCGGCCGAGTCGTAGCCGCCCAGCACCGGCCGCTGCTTGAGCAGGATCAGCTCGCGCGTGGCCAGGTCGAAGTCGTAGACGCTCGGCGGGGTGACCATGCTGGTGTAGCTCAGCCGCAACCGCCCGGTCGAGAACTCCGGGTTGCCCGCCGGCCCGACGTCGTACAGCGGCTCGGGGAACTCGATCTGGTACGGCTCGCCACCGTTGGGCAGGATGCGGATGCCGGTCAGGCCGTCCTTGCGGAAGTGCACCACGGAGTGGGTCTCGAAGGCCTCGATCTCCATGAGCCGCGTGTCGTCGCGGTGCGGGATGAACGGCGTCCATGAGCCCGGGTCGTCGAGGGGCGCGGTGGCCACCTCGAAGTTCTCCGCGTTCTGGTTGTGCAGGACGAAGAAGTGGTCGCCGGCGTGCTCGACGCCGTACTCCACGCCGGTCTCGCGCGGCCGGACGACCTTGAACTCGCCGGTGGGGTCGGCCGCGTCCAGCAGCCGGACCTCACTGGTGATCTTGCTGCCGACGCCGAGCACCAGGTAGCGCTCGCTGCGGGTCAGGCCGATGCCGACCCAGAACCGCTCGTCCGGCTCCTCGAAGACCAGCACGTCGGGCTCGCTGCTGCCCAGGGTGTGCCGGTAGACCTGGAACGGCCGCCACGCGTCGTCCACGCGCGTGTAGAAGAAGACCGACCCGTCGGCCGACCACGCGCCGCCGTAGAAGACGTTCTCGATCTCGTCCGGCAGCACCTCGCCGGTCTCCAGGTTCTTGAACCGGAGGGTGAAGCGCTCGTCGCCCTTGAAGTCGGTTGAGTAGGCGAGCATCGTGCCGTCGGGCGTGACGGCGCTGGTGCCGACGGAGAAGAAGGCGCTCTCGCCGGCCAGCTCGTTGCCGTCGAGCAGCACCTGCTCGCCGGGGAGCCGCGTGCCGGGCTCGACCGCCGGCGGGGCCTCGCCCTCCGCGCGCACCCGGCAGGAGATGCCGTACTGCTTGCCCTCCTCGGTGCGGGAGAAGTACCACCACGCGCCCTTGCGGCTGGGCACGGACAGGTCGGTCTCGAGGGTGCGGCTCTTGATCTCCTGGAAGACCTGCTCCTGCAGCTCCTCGAGCTGGCCGGTCTCGGCCTTCAGGTAGGCGTTCTCGGCTTCCAGGTAGGCGATGGTGTCGGGGTCTTCCTTGTCACCGAGCCACGCGTACTCGTCGATCACGGTGTCGCCGTGATGGGTGCGGTCGGTCGGAACCCTCTTGGCCACTGGCGGCGTGTTGCTGCTCACATGGCGAGTCTAGGAGCCCGCGCCACGGGGATTCCGGGGCGGCGTCTCAGGAGTGCGTCACAAGTGGTCTTGAGCGCTGCTAATCTTTTCAAGCCGACGCAGTTCGGCGCCCTCCCTTGTAGCTCGCAGGTTCTGATGATCGGTTCGCGGACTGGTCAGAAGGCTGGTAAGTTAGAGGGGTTGCCCCGGAGACGGGGCGGTCTGAATTCCCGCAGATTTCGCCGGGCCGGTCAATTTGACTCGGAACGGACGGTCTGAAAGAATAAAGACACAACGAACGAAACGAAAAAGCGCCACCGGGCGG
>NZ_JBITIW010000005.1:0-631046 GCF_044459405.1 Nonomuraea sp. NPDC050328
GTGTAAATCATGCACTGGCTTTTAACACACTGTTGAGTTCTCAAGAAACGGACGCGTTCACCGTCGTACCGCCCGGTGGCGCTTTTTCGTTTCGTCCGTTGTGTCTCTATTCTAGCGCCTCGCATTTTCGTGTCAAATTCGCTGATTTGACAGAATTCACGCAGGACGACAGAAATATCGACCACCCCGTCTCCGGGGCAACCCTCACAACTTACCGTGACATCTGCCCGCTGTCGAATCAAACGGTTTTCCGCCGATGCGAAGCCAAGCCGATGGAGGCTAGCCGAGAGAGTGGGTTCCGCCCCGGGCCCGTCCACCGCGTAGGTGTCCGGCTCGCTCCGTGGGCGAAGAGAAGACTAAGCCGGGATCGCGCCGCCGTCAAATCACGGCTCGGAACCGGCGCGCCGGCCCCGCTATCCTCGCCAGGTGACCAGCGCCCCCACGATCGCCAGACCGGAATCCGCCCGCCGGCGCCGCCCCGCCGTACCGCTGTGGCCCTTCCCCGCCGTGGCCGCCGGGGTCATCGCGCTGGCCGGCAGCACGACGCCCACGTTGAACGGCGACGAGCTGGCGACGCTGAGCGCGGCCAGGCGGTCGGTCTCCGGACTGTGGACGCTGGCCCAGCACATCGACGGGCACTTCCTGCCGTACTACCTGTTCATGCACCTGTGGCAGCTCGCCGGGGAGTCGGTGCTGTGGTTGCGGCTGCCGTCGATCCTGGCGGTGGCGGTCGCGGCGGGGTTGCTGACCGACCTCGGGCGGCGGGTCGGCGGCCCTCTGGCGGGGCTGGTCGCGGGTGGGTTGTTCGCGGTGCTGCCGTCGGTGTCCTACTACGGGGCCTTCGCCCGGCCGTACGCCTTCGCGGCGGCGGCCGTGGTGTGGTCGTTCTGGGCGTTGCACCGGGCTGTCGCCGGAGAGGGCGGAAGCCAGGAGGAGCACAAGGACGAGCGACACGAAGGGCGATCAGGAGCGCGGCGAACGGGACGGTGGGTGGTGTACGGCTGCTCGGTGCTGCTGGTCGGGTGCACGCACCTGTTCGCGGTGCTCGTGCTGCCCGCCCATCTGCTGCTGGCCCGCCGTGCCACCGTGGTGAGGCTGGTGACGGCGCTGGCCGCCGGGTCGGTGCCGGCGCTGGCGCTCGGGGTGCTGGGGTACGGGGAGCGGCACGCGATCTCGTGGATCCCGCAGCGCGGACCTGACGTACTGCTGAAATATCCGGACATGGTGGCGGGGGCGGCGCTCCCCGGTCTGCTCCTGTTCGCCGCAGCCCTGCTCCCCCTGGTCCTGCTGCGCAAGCGGAGCCCGTGGTGGGCCTACGGCTGGTTGCTCCTGCCGCCCCTGCTGCTGCTGGCCACCTCACACCTGCTCACCCCGGTGTACGTCGACCGCTACCTGTTCGTCGCCGCCCCCGCGTTGGCGCTGCTCGCCGCGCTGGGCGTGACGGCACTCCCCCGGCCCGTCAACGCCGTCACCTCCGGGCTCGTCGCCGTGGCGGCGGTCAGCCTCGCCGTACCCACGCACCTGGAGCTCCGCGAGCCGAACGGCCGGTTCGACAACCTGCCCTGGGCGATCTCCAGGATCGACGCCGAACCGGGTGACGCCCTGGTCTACGGGCACAGCCAGCTCCGCACCGGTTTCGAGTACTACGGCGGCCGGCTGCCGGACGACGTGCTCAAGCTGGGGCCGGACCCGCGGCCGGGCGGGTTCAGCTTCGACGAGCGGCCCGCGGCCCCCGAGGTGTTCGAGAAGCACGAGCGGGTGTGGCTGGTCTGGCGCGGGGATCGGAAGGCGGCGGCGAGGTTGCGCCGGGTGGCCGAGGTCGAGGCGGCCGGGTTCGAGCAAGCCCGGTCCTGGCACTCGGGCGACAGCCCCGGCCTGACCGTCGCCCTCTACACACGCTCCTGAATCACCCGGCGAGCTCGTCCACGCGCGCAGCCGACCAGATGCGGCTGCGCAGGTCGAGCCCCCTGATCACCTGCACCCGGTACGGCTCCAGCCGCAGCACGTGGAGCTTGGGGTCGGCCGGGCTCTTCCAGAAGCTCCCGAGCGGATACCCCGCCCCTCGCGGGCTGCCCTTGCCGTACAGGCTCCAGACGTGCCGCTTGACGTCGATCTCGTCCACCCAGGTCGCCACCGTGTCCACGGCGACCGCGTTCTGCTTGGGCGTCCAGTAGGAGAAGCCGGCGTGCGGGTTGCCCGCGAGGTGGGCGGCCTTGACCGGGGTCTTGTACGTGGCCAGCCAGCCGAGCGGCCGGCCGTCCACGATCTCCCACACGGGGATCAGCACCCGGGCCCGGGGCCGGCCCCTGCCGTCCACGGTGGTCATGGTCGCGTACACGATGTCGCCGATGTACGTCTCGAACTCGTCCCTGATATCCGCGAAGTCGGTCATGACACCAAGGTGCCGTGACCGACTTCGGGTTCTCTTCGGATCTACTGCGGAGCTACCTCGACGCCGCCGATGGACTTCTTGCCCCGGCGCAGCACCAGGTAGCGCCCGGCGAGCAGGTCGGACTCGACCGGCACGTAGGACTCGTCGGCCACCCGCTCGTTGTTCAGGTAGGCGCCGCCCTCCTTGACCGCCCGGCGGGCCTCCGACTTGGAGCCGACCAGCCCGCTGTCGGCCAGGAGGTCGACCAGCGTCGCGCCGAGCGCGGGCACCTTCACGAAGGGCACCTCGGCCAGCGCCGCGCCCAGCGTCGCGGCGTCGAGCTCGGCCAGCGAGCCCTGCCCGAACAGCGCCTTGGAGGCGGCGATCACCCGGTCGAGCTCCTCGCGCCCGTGCAGCAGCGCGGTGAGCTCCTCGGCCAGCGCGCGCTGGGCTTCGCGGGCGAAGGGCCGCTCGGCGACCGCCTTCTCCAGCTCCTCGATCTCCTCGCGGGTCTTGAAGGTGAAGACCTTGAGGTAGTGGATGACGTCACGGTCGTCGGTGTTGAGGAAGTACTGGTAGAAGGCGTACGGCGAGGTCATCTCCGGGTCGAGCCAGAGCGTGCCGGTGCCGGTCTTGCCGAATTTCTGGCCGTCCGCCTTGGTGATCAGCGGCACGGTCATCGCGTGCACGTGCGCGCCCTCGACGCGGCGGATCAGGTCGGTGCCCGCGGTCAGGTTGCCCCACTGGTCGCTGCCGCCGACCTGCAGGACGCAGCCGTGCCGCCGGTAGAGCTCCAGGAAGTCGTTGGACTGCAGGATCTGGTAGCTGAACTCGGTGTAGCTGAGGCCGTCGCCGGCCAGCCGCGCCGAGACCGACTCGCGGGCCAGCATCCGGTTGACCGGGAAGTGCTTGCCGATGTCGCGCAGGAAGTCGATGGCCGACATCTGCGCGGTCCAGTCGAGGTTGCTGACCATGACGGCCGGGTTCGGCAGCGCCTGGTCGAAGTCGAGGAAGCGCGAGACCTGCCCCTGCAGCCGCTTGACCCAGTTCTCGACCACGTCGGTGGCGTTCAGCGAGCGCTCGGAGTTGCGTCCGCTCGGGTCGCCGATGAGGCCGGTGGCGCCGCCGACCAGGCCGATCGGCCGGTGCCCGGCGAGCTGGAAGCGCCGGAGCGTCAGCAGGGGCACGAAGTGACCGACGTGCAGGGAGGCCGCTGTCGGGTCGAACCCGCAATACAGCGTGACCGAGCCCTCCGACAGCGCCTTGCGCAGGGCGTCGAGGTCGGTGGACTGCGCGATCAGGCCTCGCCAGGCGAGGTCATCGAGGATGTCGGTCACGTTTCTGACTTTCCTGAGGTGGATGGACTTGTGCGTACAGCCTGCCTGATCATCTCAGAACCTCGCCACTCGGATAACCTCGTTGTCCATGTGGAGGGTGCGCCGGGAACCGACGATCGCCAAGACGCTGGCCGCGCTGGCCTGCGCGGCGCTGGGCGTCTACTGGTATCTGCAGGGCGACGTCCGCGGGGTGATCCTGGCCGTGCCGGCGACGCTGCTGCTGGGGGCGATGGCGCTGCGCGACTTCGTGGCTCCGGTACGGCTGGCCGCCGACCACGACGGCCTCACCGTGGTCCACGGCTACGCCGGCCGGCTGCGCATCCCGTGGGAGCAGGTGCAGGACATCAAGGTCGACGTCACCCGCCGGTACGGCAGGCGGGGCGAGATGCTGGAGATCGACACCGGCGAGAACCTGCACATCTTCAGCCGCGCCGACCTGGGCACCTCGCCCACCGAGGTGGCCGCCGAACTGCGCCGGTTGCAACGCGCCTAGGTCCGTTTGCGCGGCACGTGCCGCCGGTAGGGCGACACGGTCGGGTCCCCGTCGATCCAGAAGCGCCACGGCGTCTCCGCCCCGGTCGCGACGCCGGTGCGCGGCCCGGCCTGGATCGTGCCGGGGGGCGTCCCGGTGAGCACGTCGCCGATCATGTCGCGGCCGTTCTCCGCGCGAGCGATCCCGAGCGCCACCGCCAGCCGGGCCGGTCCGCGGGCCAGTTCCCGGTCGGCCACCGCGCCGCCCCGCCTGGCGCGGGCGAGCTCCAGCCCGTCCACGATCTCGCCGCCGCGCAGCAGCACGCCGGAGCCGTGCCCCTCGGGCAGGCAGACGAGGTTGGCGCAGAAGTGCATGCCGTAGGTGAAGTAGACGTACAGGTGCCCGGGCGGCCCGAACATGACCGAGTTGCGGGGCGTCATCCCCCGGTAGGTGTGCGCCGCCGGGTCCTCGCCCGGCAGCCCGTAGGCCTCGACCTCGGTCAGCCGCAGCGCGACGCCGCCGTGCACGACCACGCGGCCGAGGAGTTCGGGGGCGACCAGCGAGGCGTGCCGGTCGAAGAAGGCACGCGGCAGAGCCGGGCCCCACGGGGAGACCCGGCTGTCGAAGACCGCCGTGCTCAGGAGCCCGCGGCCCAGGCCGCCTGGCCGTCGACCGTCTCGCGCAGCGCGCCGAGCTGGTCGCGGACCCGGTCGGGCGCGGTGCCGCCGAAGGCCTTGCGGGCGGCGAGCGCCCCGGCCACGTCGAGCACGTCGCGCACGTCGGGCGTCAGGTGCGGGGAGACCTTGACCATGTCCTCGTCGGACAGCTCGTGCAGGTCGACGTCGTTGACCTGGCAGTAGACCACCAGGTGGCCGACCGCCTCGTGCGCCTCGCGGAACGGCACGCCCCGCCGTACCAGCAGCTCGGCCAGGTCGGTGGCCAGCGCGAAGCCGTCGGAGGCGGTCTCGGCCAGCCGGGAGGTGTTGACCCGCATGGTGGCGACCAGGCCGGCCATCGCGGGCAGCACCAGGAGCAGGGTGTCGACGGTGTCGAAGACCGGCTCCTTGTCCTCCTGCAGGTCGCGGTTGTAGGTCAGCGGCAGGCCCTTGAGCACGGTCAGCAGCGACATGAGGTTGCCGATGAGCCGGCCGGACTTGCCGCGGGCCAGCTCGGCCACGTCGGGGTTCTTCTTCTGCGGCATGATCGACGAGCCGGTGGAGTAGGCGTCGTCCATCTCGATCCAGCGGAACTCCTGCGAGGCCCACAGGACGATCTCCTCGCCCAGCCGCGACAGGTGGATGCCGATCATCGCGGCGTCGAAGAGGAACTCGGCGGCGAAGTCGCGGTCGGCGACGGCGTCCATCGAGTTGGGCGCGGCGGCCGAGAAGCCCAGCTCCTCGGCGACGGCGACCGGATCGAGCGGCAGCGAGGAGCCGGCCAGCGCGCCGGAGCCGAGCGGGGAGACGCCCGCGCGCTTGTCCCAGTCGCGCAGCCGGTCGATGTCCCGCGCGAAGGCGTGCACGTGGGCGAGCAACTGGTGGCCGAAGGAGACCGGCTGGGCGTGCTGCAGGTGGGTCATGCCCGGAGCGGCGGTGTCGGCGTGCCGCTCGGCCTGCTCCATCAGCGCCGTCTCCAGCTCGACCAGGCGCGAGACGATGTTGCGCACGTGGTCGCGCAGGTACAGGCGCAGGTCGGTGGCGATCTGGTCGTTGCGCGAGCGGCCCGCGCGCAGCTTGCCGCCGAGCGAGCCGAGCCGCTCCAGCAGGCCGCGCTCCAGCGCGGTGTGCACGTCCTCGTCGGCGACGGTCGGCCGGAACTCGCCCGCCTTGCAGGCGCGCTCCAGGTCGTCGATCGCGCCCAGCATGCGCTCGAGCTCCTCCTGGCTCAGCAGGCCGGCCCGGTGCAGCACCCGCGCGTGCGCGCGGGAGGCCGCCAGGTCGTACGGCACCAGCCGCCAGTCGAAGTGCACGCTCACCGACAGCCGTGCCAGCGCGTCGGCCGGTCCGCTCTCGAACCGTCCGCCCCACAGCCGCATCGGCTTGCCACCTTCACTCATGGTCACGAATCCTAGCTTCGTTCGTTGTTCTCGGCCGACGGCTTGTCAGTGACGCCGGTAGTCGGACGCCGGTAGTCGGACGCCGGATGTCAGTGACGCCGGTCGGCCAGTCTCAGCAGGGTCTCGGCCAGCACCGGGCCGCCCTGCGGGTCACGGCTGATGACGAGGATGGTGTCGTCCCCGGCCACGCAGCCCAGGATCGACTCCCAGCCGGCGTGGTCGATGGCCGAGGCGAGGTACTGGGCGGCGCCCGGCGGGGTGCGCACGATCACCAGGTTGGCCGACGCCTCGGCCGAGACCAGCAGTTCCTCCGAGAGCCGGCGCAGCCGCGCCCCGGCGTCCTCCCCCGTGCCGACGCGGGCCAGCGGGATGCGCCGGCCGCCCTCGCCGGGCAACGCGTAGACCAAGGAGCCGTCCTCGGCGCGCAGCTTGAGCGCGCCGAGCTCGTCCAGATCGCGGCTGAGCGTGGCCTGGGTGACCTCCACGCCCTCCTCGGCCAGCAGCTTGGCCAGCTCGGGCTGCGAGCGGACCACCTGCCGTTCGAGCAGCTCGGTGATCTTGGCCTGCCTGGCGGCCTTGGTCATGGGAATCATCGTCGGGTCACCAGCCAGTGGAGCAGGGCCTTCTGGGCGTGCAGCCGGTTCTCCGCCTGGTCCCACACCACGCTCTGCGGGCCGTCGAGCACCTCGGCGGTGATCTCGTAGCCGCGGTAGGCGGGCAGGCAGTGCAGCACGACGGCATTGTCTCGCGCCCGGCGCATAAGGGTGGCATCGACCTGGTAGGAGGCCATCGCGGCGATCCGCTCCTCCTTGTCGTCCTGCCCCATGGAGACCCAGGTGTCGGTGGCCACCACGTCGGCCCCGGCAATGGCGTCCTCGGGGTCGGAGACGATGTGCAGGGTCGCGCCGGTCTGTTCGGCGACGGCCGCCGCGGCCTCGACGACCGCCGGGTCGGGCTGGTGGGTGGCCGGGGTGCCGATCCACACGTGCATGCCGGCCGCCGCGCCGCCGAGCAGGTAGGAGTGGGCCATGTTGTTGGAGCCGTCACCCAGGTAGGCCAGGACCAGGCCGCGGGTGTCGCCCTTGTGCTCGCGGATCGTCTGCAGGTCGGCGAGGATCTGGCAGGGGTGGAACAGGTCGCTGAGCGCGTTGACCACCGGCACCCGGGAGACCGAGGCCATGGCCTCCAGGTTGGCCTGGTCGTAGGTCCGCCAGACGATCGCGGCCACCTGGCGGTCCAGCACCCGGGCGGTGTCCTCGGCGGGCTCGCCGCGGCCCATCTGGGAGGAGCCGCCGTCGATGACCAGCGGCAGGCCGCCCAGCTCGCCGACGCCGACGGCGAAGGAGACGCGGGTGCGGGTGGAGGGCTTGTCGAACAGCACGGCGACGGTCTGGGGGCCCTCGAAGGGGCGGTAGCCGAAGCGGTCCTTCTTCATCGCCGCGGCCAGCTCGAGGACTTCGAGCTGCTCGGCCGGGGTGAGGTCGTCGTCGCGCAGGAAGTGTCTAGGCATGGTCGAATACCCCGGGGACGGCGTCGAGGAAGGACTGGATCTGCTCGCCGGTGATGGTCAGGGGCGGCGCGAGCCGTACCGCGTCGGGCTGGAGGGCGTTGACCAGGAAGCCGGCGTCCTGGAAGGCGGCCTGCACCTCGGCCGACCTGGGCTCGGTGAGCACGAGGGCCAGCCACAGGCCGCGGCCGCGCACGCCCTTGAGCAGCGGGTGGCGCACGGCCTCCAGGCCGGCGCGGAGCTGCTCGGCGACGACCTGGACGTGGGCGAGGTCCACGTGGGCCAGGACGGCGAGCGCGGCGGCGCAGGAGACCGGGTTGCCGCCGAAGGTCGAGCCGTGGTCGCCCTTGTCGAACAGGGTGGCCGCCTGGCCGAAGCCGACGCAGGCGCCGATCGGCAGCCCGCCGCCCAGGCCCTTGGCCAGCGTCAGGATGTCGGGCACGAAGCCCTCGGCCTGGTGGGCGAACCAGTGGCCGGTCCGGCCGATGGCCGACTGGATCTCGTCGGCGACCAGCAGCGCGCCCTGCGCGGCGGTGATCTCGCGGGCGGCCCGCAGGTAGCCGGGTGGCGGCGGCACGACGCCGGCCTCGCCCTGGGTGGGCTCCAGGAAGACGGCGACGCAGTCCTCGGTCACGGCCTGCTTGAGCGCGTCGGCGTCGCCGTAGGGGACGAAGCGCACCTCGACCGGGAACGGGCCGAACTGCTCGCGGATGGCGGGCTTGCCGGTGAGCGACAGGGCGCCGATGGTCCGGCCGTGGAAGCCGTTCTCGGTGGCGACGAAGAAGCTGCGGCCGGTCTGCTTGCCGTACTTCACGCAGAGCTTGTAGGCGGCCTCGTTGGCCTCGGTGCCGGAGTTGGCGAAGAAGACCCGGGCCGGCCGGCCGAGCAGCTCGACCAGCTTCTCGGCGAGCAGCACCTCGGGCTCGTGCAGGAAGAGGTTGGAGGTGTGGGCGAGGGTGGCGACCTGGGTGGAGACCGCCTCGACCAGCGCCGGGTGGGCGTGGCCGAGCGAGGTGACCGCGATCCCGCCGATCAGGTCGAGGTACGGCCGGCCGTCCACGTCCCAGACGGTGCAGCCCTCGCCGCGGGCCAGCGCGAGCGGCGGCACGCCGTAGTTGGGCATGAAGACCTGCTCGAAGCGGTCGCGCAGGGTCATGACGGCATCACCATGGTTCCGATCCCCTCGTCGGTGAAGATCTCCAGGAGCAGGGCGTGCGGTTCGCGCCCGTCGAGGACGTGCGCCTGGGGGACGCCTCCCCTGACCGCGGTGAGGCAGGCCTCCATCTTGGGGACCATGCCACTGGACAGGCCGGGCAGCAACGCCTCCAGCTCGCCGGCCGACAGCCGCCGGATGACCGTCGGGTCGTCGGGCCAGTCGCGGTAGAGGCCTTCGACGTCGGTGAGGACGATGAGCTTCTGGGCCTGCAGGCCGACGGCCAGCGCGGCGGCCGCGGTGTCCGCATTTACATTGTAGATTTCTCCGTCGGCGCCGACCGCGATGCTGGAGACGACCGGGATGCGGCCGTCGTCGAGCAGCGCCCGGACGGCTCCGGGGTCGACCGCGACGATCTCGCCGACCTGGCCGATGTCCACCTTCTCCCCGTCCACCTCGGCGAACTTGCGCTCGGCGGTGAACAGCCGGGCGTCCTCGCCGGACAGGCCGACGGCGAAGGGGCCGTGCCGGTTGATCAGGCCGACCACCTCGGGGCCGACCTTGCCGGTCAGCACCATGCGGACCACGTCCATGGCCTCGGGCGTGGTGACGCGTAGGCCGGCGGTGAAGTGCGACTCGATGCCCTGCAGGGCGAGCTGACGGTTGATCTGCGGGCCGCCGCCGTGCACCACGACCGGCTTGAGCCCGGCGTAGCGCAGGAAGACCACGTCCTCGGCGAAACGCTCGCGCAGGGACTCCTCGGTCATCGCGTTGCCGCCGTACTTGATGACGATGGTCGCGCCGTGGAAGCGGGCCAGCCAGGGCAGCGCCTCGATCAGGATCTCGGCCTTGCTCATCGAGGCGCTCACGAGCTGTAGGCCGAGTTCTCGTGGACGTAGGCGGCGGTCAGATCGGTGGTGTGGATGGTGGCGCTGTGCGTGCCCGCTGACAGGTCGACGGTGATGGTGACGTCGCGCGGGCGCATGTCCACCTTGGACCGGTCGTCGCCCACCGCGCCGCCGCGGCATACCCAGATGCCGTTGATCGCCACGTTGAGCCGCTCGGCCTCGAAGACGGCGTCGGTGGTGCCGACCGCGGCCAGCACCCGGCCCCAGTTGGGGTCCTCGCCGTGGATGGCGCACTTGAGCAGGTTGGAGCGCGAGACCGCGCGGCCCACGGTGAGCGCGTCGGCCTCGGAGGCCGCCCCGACCACCTCGACCGCGATCGCCTTGGAGGCGCCCTCGGCGTCCACCAGGAGCTGGCGGGCCAGGTCGGCGCAGACCTCGGTGACCTTGCGGGCGAACTCCGCCAGGTCGGGCCGCACGCCGGAGGCGCCCGACGACAGCAGCAGGACGGTGTCGTTGGTGGACATGCAGCCGTCGGCGTCGAGCCGGTCGAAGGTGGCGGCGGTGGCCGCGCGCAGCACGGCGTCGAGCTCGTCGCTGCTCACCTCGGCGTCGGTGGTGATGACGCAGAGCATGGTGGCCAGGGCCGGGGCGAGCATGCCCGCGCCCTTGGCCATGCCGCCGACCATGTAGCCGCCCTCGCCGCGCTTGAAGGAGATCTTCGAGACGGTGTCGGTGGTGCGGATGGCGTCGGCCGCGGCCAGGCCGCCGTCGCGGGTGAGCTGGTCCTGGGCGGTCTCGATGCCGGCCAGGAGCTTGTCCATGGGCAGCCGCTCGCCGATCAGGCCGGTGGAGCAGACGGCGATCTCGCCGGCCGAGTCCGCCAGCAGCTCGGCGACCTTCTCGGCGGTGGCGTGGGTGTCCTGGAAGCCCTCCGGGCCGGTGCAGGCGTTGGCGCCGCCGGAGTTGAGGATGACCGCGCGCAGGCGGCCGCCGCTCAGCACCTGCTGCGACCAGAGCACCGGCGCGGCCTTCACCCGGTTGGCGGTGAAGACGCCGGCGGCGGCGCGGCTCGGGCCGTCGTTGACGACGAGGGCGAGGTCGCGACTGCCGCCGGACTTGATGCCGGCGGACACGCCTGCGGCGCGGAATCCCAAGGGGGCGGTTACGCTCACGGAGCTACTCCAGTGAAGGGGAGGCCGGTGGTCTCGGGCAGGCCGAGGGCCAGGTTGACGCTCTGGATCGCGCCCCCGGCCGTGCCCTTGGTGAGGTTGTCGATGGCGATGACGGCGACGATGCGCCGGGTGCGCTCGTCGAGGGCGACCTGGACGGCGGCGGTGTTGGCGCCGTAGGTCATCTGCGTGGCGGGCCACGTGCCCTCGGGCAGCAGGGTCAGGAAGGGCTCGGCGGCGAAGGCCTTGGCGTAGGCCTCGCGCAGGCCGAGCTTGGTGACGCCGGGCACGGCGGGCGCGGTGCAGGTGGCCAGGATGCCGCGGCTCATCGGGGCGAGGGTCGGGGTGAAGGAGACCTTCACCGGGCCGCCGGCCAGGGCCGACAGGCCCTGTTCCATCTCCGGGGTGTGCCGGTGCACGCCGCCGGCGCCGTAGGCGCTGACCGAGCCCATGACCTCGCTGCCCAGCAGGTTCGTCTTGGCGGCCTTGCCTGCGCCGCTGGTGCCGGAGGCGGCGACGACGACCACGTCGGGCTCGGCCAGACCGGCGGCGAAGGCCGGGAAGAGCGCGAGGTTGACCGCGGTCGGGTAGCAGCCGGGCACCGCGATGCGGCGGGCGGTGCGCAGCGGGTCGCGCAGGTCCGGCAGTTCGGGCAGGCCGTAGGGCCAGGTGCCGGCGTGCTCGCCGCCGTAGAACTCGGCCCAGGCGGCGGGGTCGGCGAGGCGGTGGTCGGCGCCGCAGTCGGCGACGACGGTGTCGGCGTCGAGCTGCGCGGCCACGGCGGCCGAATGGCCATGCGGCAGCGCGAGGAAGACGACGTCGTGCCCGGCCAGCGTCTCGGGGGTCGTCTCCTGGATGATGCGCCCGGCCAGTTGCGGCAGGTGCGGCTGGTGCGCGCCGAGCGGGTCGCCGGCGCTGGTGGCGGCGGTCAGCGCGCCGATCTCGATCCCTGGATGCCCGAGCAGCAGGCGGAGGAGCTCGCCGCCGGCATAGCCGGAGGCCCCCGCCACAGCCACCTTCCTGCGCTGCATGTTTATTCGCCTTTACTCATGTTCTTGCGTTGTGAAGATTATGCACGCGCAGGCATGGACATGCAAGCCGCCTGATCTAGCGCGCCGTACTGACCGGTCGGTAGTGTGAAATCCCGCACAACGTCACCCCTGGAGTTGCGCAACCATGAGCCCTACGAACGCCCAGGTCGAGGCCCAGCTCACCGCCCCTGGTCAGTTGTTCGAGATGGAGGAGATCGGGGACACCGGTGTCCGCACCTGGAAACACGCCCCCCAGCACTTCCGGACGCTCCTGGAGAACAGCCGATGGCAGGGCGCGAACGTCTTCCTGGCCTACGAGGACGAGCACCTCACCTATGAGGAGCACTACCGCCTCGCCGCGACGCTCGCCCGCCGCCTGGTGGAGGACTACGGCGTGGCCAAGGGCGACCGGGTCGCCATCGCGATGCGCAACTACCCCGAATGGGTCATCTCCTTTTCTGCGGTCCTGGCCGCCGGCGGCATCGCGGTGCCGCTCAACGCCTGGTGGACCGAGCAGGAACTGGCCTACGGCGTCAGCGACTCCGGCGCCAAGCTGCTGATCGCCGACGACGAGCGGGCCGAGCGGCTGGCCTCCACCGGCGTCCCGATGATCGTCGCGCGCAGCGAGCAGTGGCGCGAGGTCCTCGGCGAGGTGCGGGCCGACGTCACCCTCCCCGAGGTCGAGCTCACCGCCGACGACCCGGCGACGATCTTCTACACCTCCGGCACGACCGGGCACCCCAAGGGCGCCCTGGGCACCCACCGCAACCTCGGCCAATCCCCCATGACCGTCGCCTTCGGCCTGATGCGCGCGGTCGCGCTGTCCGGCAAGGACCCCGGCGAGGCCAGCGCGGTGCGCCGGGTGACGCTGCTCACCGTGCCGCTCTTCCACGTGACCGGCTGCTTCTCGGCCCTCACCACCACCATGTTCACCGGCGGCGGGCTGGTGCTGATGTACAAGTGGGACCCGGAGCGGGCGCTGCAGCTCATCGAGCGCGAGCGGGTCACCACCATGATCGGCGTGCCGACCAACGCCTGGCAGCTCATGTCCCACCCCGACTTCGGCAAGTACGACCTGTCCTCGCTGACCACCCTCGGGTACGGCGGCGCCCCGGCTCCGCCCAAGCTGCTGGAACGCATCAACGACAATCTGCCGCAGCGCGCCGCCTCCAACGGCTACGGCATGACCGAGACCACCGCGCTGGCCATCGGCAACGGCGGCGCCGACTATCAGGCCAGGCCGGACAGCATCGGCCAGCCCTCCGCCGTGGTGGACGTGCGCATCGTCGGGCCGATGGGCGACGAGCTGCCGGTCGGAGAGGTCGGCGAGCTGTGCGTGCGCGGCCCCAACGTGATCAAGGGCTACTGGAACAAGCCCGAGGCGACCGCGCAGACCTTCGTCAACGGCTGGCTGCACACCGGCGACCTGGCCCGGGTGGACGAGGAGGGCTTCGTCTACATCGTCGACCGGGCCAAGGACATGGTCATCCGGGGCGGCGAGAACGTCTACTGCGCCGAGGTCGAGGCCGCCCTGTTCGAGCACCCGGCGGTGGACGACGCCGCGGTGATCGGCGTGCCGCACGACGAGCTCGGCGAGGAGGTCGGCGCGGTCGTCCGGCCGGTGCGCGGCGCCTCGGTCTCGCCCGAGGAACTGCGGGACTTCCTCACCGAGCGGATCGCCAAGTTCAAGATCCCGGCGCACTACTGGTTCCGCGAGGACGAGCTGCCGCGCAACCCCGGCGGCAAGATCCTCAAGACCCACCTGCGCCGGGAGGTCCTGGGCGCGTGATCAGGCCGCGGCGTCGTACGGCTCGCCGAGGTGCTCGGCGATCACGCGGGTGATCGGCGTGACGGTCGGCAGCCGTTCGGCGGCGAAGTAGCCGGGTTTGTGCGAGCGCAGCAACGCCTCACCGCTGCGCTCCCACCGGAAGCCCTTGCGGTTGAGCAGCCGCGCGAACACCGCCCCGGCCTTCTCCGGGTCGCGCGCGGCCAGCCGCCGGATCGGCACCGGCGAGACCGCGTCGCCGCGCAGGTAGCCGCTGAGCAGCTCGCGGTAGCGCGGCTTGACCAGCAGCCGCGGGTCGGCGAACACTTCCTTGAGCGCGGCGAAGTCGGCGTAGTAGCCCAGCCCGTCCACCTCGTCGAAGATCAGCCCGACGCTCTCGGCGCGGGTGACGTGCTCGGGCAGGGACACCGGCCCCGGCCGTGGCCCGCCGAGCCGATCGGCCTGGTAGGCGAGATACCCCGCCAGCCGCTCGGCCACCTCCGACCCGTGCGCCACGAACTGGTCGGCCCCGAAGTAGGCCACGAAGCACCGCCGCTGCTCGGCCTGGAGCAGCCGCGCCCGCGACAGGATCTCCGGGTTGCGGAAGACCAGCGCCGGATTGGCCAGCGCGGTGTGCGCCGCGGCCGAGGCGAGCTGCGCCCGCATGGCGGCGGTGTGCACCGCGGGCGGGCAACTGATCAGCCAGTCCTGGCCGAGCGGCACGAGCCGGCCGACCACGAACATGCCAGGCTCCAGGTGGTCGAAGGCGCCCTTGCCGAGGTCGGAGAAGGTCCGGTAGGTCAGCTCGTCGACCAGGTTGAGCAGCACCACGGCACGCGCCTCGACCTCGCGCACCTCGAAGATGCCCTCGACGACGTGCTTCCAGCCGAGCAGCAGCTCCCGCTCGCGCTCCGTCAGCTCGGGGTGATCGGCCACGAACCGGTCGAGCACCGTGTCGCCGCCGGGCAGCGGGTGCTGCAGCACGAAGTAGTCGACCGGCAGGGCGGCGTTCGCCTCGTCGGCGGGCGGGCCGGCGGCGTAGAACCGGTCGAGCACCTTGCGCAGCTCGGTGGCGAACCGTCCGGATGTGGCGTAGTGCACCAGCTCGGGCTTCAGCTCAGCGGCCCTCGTCAGCAGACTCATCATCACTCCTCGTGTCGGAAGCGACACTAACGGCATTCGGGGTGGGGGCGCCTGGAAATCGTTTGCTTTGGCCGCCTGCCGTACCTGAGAATCGACACTCGTGCCCGACCGGTTGAAGACTCTGCTGTCCCACCTGCGCATGGACCTCAGTCCGCTGCGCACTTCCAGCGACTTCCGGTTGTTGTTCGGCTCCGGGGCGATCGGCATGTTCGGGTCGTTCCTGTCGATGATCGTGCTGCCGTTGCAGATGTACGAGCTGACCCGCTCCACGCTGAACGTCGGGCTGATGAGCCTGGCCGAGTTCGTGCCCATGGTGGTCTGCGGGCTGTGGGGCGGCGCCATCGCCGACGCGCTCGACCGTCGCAAGATCGTGCTGTACACCGAGGTGGGTCTCTGCCTCGCGGTGGCGGCGCTGCTGGTCAACGCGATGCTGCCGGACCCGCAGGTCTGGGTCCTGTACGTCATGGGCGCGCTGGTGGCCGGGCTCGGCTCGCTGCAGCGGCCCAGCCTGGAGGCGCTCACCCCGCAGGTGGTCCGGCACGACCAGCTCACCGCCGCCGCCGCGATCAGCAGCTTCCGCTGGAACCTCGGCGCGATCGTCTCGCCCGCGCTGGCGGGCCTGATCTTCTCCTGGTACGGCGCGGCCGCCGCCTACGCGATCAACATCGTGACCTACGCGGCCTCGCTGGGGCTGCTCTGGCTCATCCGCGCCCGGCCTCCGGCGGAGCACACGCCTCCCGCGTCCTTGCGCAGCATGGTCGAAGGGGTGCGGTACGCGGTGAGCCGGCGCGACCTGATGGGCACCTACCTGGTCGACATCGCCGCGATGATCTTCGCCTTCTCCACCGCGCTCTACCCGCTCATCGCCGAGCGCTTCGGCGGCTCGCAGTGGGCCGGCCTGCTCTTCTCGGCCAGTGCCGTGGGATCGCTGCTCGCCTCGCTGACCTCCGGGTGGACGGCGCGGGTGCACCGGCACGGGCTGGGCGTCATCCTGGCCGCGGCCGGCTGGGGCGGGGCGGTCGTGCTGGCCTCGCTCATGCCCAGCCTCTGGGGCGTCCTGGCCTTCCTGGCCCTGGCCGGGGCCGCGGACATGATCAGCGGCATCTTCCGCGCCACCATCTGGAACCAGACCATCCCCAACGAGCTGCGCGGGCGGCTGGCCGGGATCGAGCTGCTGTCGTACATGACCGGCCCCATGCTCGGCAACGCCCGGGCCGGGTTCATGGAGCAGCTCGGCGGCTGGCGGTTCTCGCTCGGCGCCGGTGGTGCGCTCTGCCTGGCCGCGGTGGGCGCGCTGGCGGCCTGGCTGCCGTCCTTCCGGACCTACGACGCCCGGACCGACGAGCACGCCCTGCGCGAGAAGGCCCGCCGCGAGGCCGCCGAAGCCGCCGACCACCCCAAACCCGCCTGACCCCCGGCCATGGCCGGCCGCGCCACGATCCAGGCGGTCGCGGCTCGGCCGGCGGGGCTTTGGGTCAGAGGTCTGCGGACTCGCCTCGCGCGAGCCTGGTGTAGGCCGTCTCCTCCTGAAGCCAGGCGTCGGCGTACTCCCTCCCGATCCGGCTGAGGTGGATGTCGTGGATGGGGAACCCCCGCGCCGGGCGAACGTCCCGGACGAACTGGACGGCCTCGCCGACCTTCAGCCACGGCCCGGCAGCCGGGATCAGCAGCGTCTCCACCTCGGCGTCCGGGACGAACAGCGAGTCTCCCGGGTGGTAGAGACCGTTGACCACATACCCGAGGTTCGGGCAGCCGGGCAGTGCGTCGATCACCTCGGCGTGCCTGCCGCCCACCGCCTGGACGGTGAAGCCCGCGATCTGCCTGCGCTCCCCCGCCTCGATGGCCAGCCCGCCCAGGTCACCGGCCAGCGCCGCATGGGTGTGCACGGTCAGCGCCGGGTCGCCCGCCTGAGCGGCCTTCAGCGCCTCGACGTCCACGTGGTCGGGGTGCTCGTGGGTCACCAGCACGGCGGTGGCCCCGGCGAGCGCCGCCGCGGCGTCGGCGAACGTGCCCGGGTCGATCACCAGCGCGCGGTCACCGTCGTCCAGGCGGACGCAGGCGTGCCCGAAATGCGTCAGTCTCATCGGCCCACCCTAGGCCGCGAGGACCCCGGGCACCATCCAGTCGATCACTCCTGCTCGCGCCAGCCGCCCGCCTGCTCGGCCAGCTCGTCCAGCCGGGTCAGGTCCTCGCGGGTCAGCCGGTCGTCCGGGTCCTCCACGACCACGAGCCATTGGGCCGCCTCCGCGTCGTCCTCACCGGCCAGCGTCTCGCGCACCACCTTCGGGATGCCGAGCCATGGGTGCCACTCCGCCACGGTCTCGGCCGCTTCCTCGGCGTCGTCGCGCTCCTCGAACACCAGCAGCTGCCTCATCGCCCCAGTATCCCGCCACCCGCACGCCTCCCGGAAAACGCCGGCGGGCCCACCGGATCCCCGCAGAGAACCGATGGGCCCGCCGGCCCGCGTGCAAGGTCAGGCGCCGCGGAGGCGGGCGCCCACCCGGTCGGCGGCGACCGCGACGGCGGCGTCACGGGCCGCGGTGGTCTCCTCCACCGTCAGCGTCCGGTCGGCCGCGCGGAAGCGCAGCGTGTAGGCCAGGGACTTGTGCCCCTCCCCCACCTGCTCACCGCTGTACACGTCGAACAACCGCACCGACTCCAGCAGCTCGCCCGCACCGTCGCGCAGCGCGGCCTCGACGTCGGCCACCGGGGTGAAGTCGGGCACGATGAGCGCGACGTCCTGGGTGGCCACCGGATAGGACGCCACCCGCGGCGTCTCGACCGGCCCGGTCAGGTGCGCCTCGACCCGGGTGAGCTCGAACTCCATGGCGCTCGTGCGCGGCGGCAGGCCGTACGCCTCGATGACGCGCGGGTGCAGCTCGCCGGCGTGGCCGACGAGGGTGTCCCCCACGTACAGGGCGGCGCAGCGGCCCGGGTGCCACGGCTCGTGCTGGTCGGCGGAGACGTTCAGCTCGACCCCCGCAGCACGGGCGATGGTGCGGGCGGCCTCGACCGCGTCCGCCCACCCGGCCGCACGGCCCTTGCCCCACCAGCCGGACCGCTCGAACTCACCGGCGAGCACGACCGCGACCCGGTACGGCTGCGCGGGCAACGCCTCGGCGACGGAGGCGAGCTCCTCCGCCGAGGGCCGCCGGTCGACGCGGAGCACGGGCGCCTGGGCAGGAGCCCCGGCCCGCGGCCGGTAGACCAGGCCGTTCTCGAACAACGCGACGTCGGCGAAGCCGCGGCCCACGTTGCGGGCGAGCATCTTGAGCAGCCCGGGCAGCAGGGTGGTCCGCATGACCGGCTCGTCCTCCGACAGCGGGTTGGCCAGGCGGGTGGCCAGGCGCCGCGAGTCGTCGGCGGGCAGCAGCAGGTTGTCGAGGTCACGCTCACCCATGAACGGGTAGGCCAGCACCTCCACATACCCGGCGGCGGCCAGCGCCCGGCCGACCCGGCGGCGCAGGCGCTGCCCCTCGGTCAGCCCGGCCCCGGCCGGGGCCTTCGGCAGCACGGAGGGCAGCTTGTCGTAGCCCTCCAGCCGGATGACCTCCTCGGCCAGGTCGTTGGGGTCGGTCAGGTCGGGCCGCCACGACGGCGGGGTGACCGTGATCATGTCGTCGCCGGTCACGGACAGGTCGACCTCGCCGCCGGAGACGACCCCGGTGGCGTCGACGCCGCCGCGCCGCCCGGCGGGCGAGGAGCCCGCCTCGACGAGGCAGCCGACCTGCTCCAGGCGGGCGATGACCGCCTCGCGCGGGTAGGAGATGCCCGCCACCGCGCCGGGATGCCCGGTCGGGATGGCGATGCGCTGCGGCTCGACCTCGGTCTGGGCGTGCGTGACGCCCGGCCGCACCTGGGCGCCGCCCAGCTCGGCCAGGAGCTGGACCGCCCGCCAGGAGGCGATGAGCGGCAGCTCGCGGTCGACCCCGCGCTCGAAGCGCTTGGACGCCTCGGAGACCAGACCGTGCCGGCGCGACTCGCGGGCGATGCCGGAGGCGGAGAAATGCGCCGCCTCGATGACGATCTCGGTCGAGCTGTCGGAGATCTCGGTCTCGAGGCCGCCCATGGTGCCGGCCATCGAGATCGGGCCCGAGTCGTCGGTGATGAGGATGTCGTCGGGGTTGAGCGTGCGCACGACGTGGTCGAGCGTCTCGAGCTTCTCCCCCGCACGGGCCCGGCGCACCACGATCTCGCCGGACAGCTTGGTCCGGTCGAAGGCGTGCAGCGGCTGGCCGAGCTCCAGCATCAGGTAGTTGGTGATGTCGACGGCCAGCGAGACCGGGCGCATGCCGGCGCGGGTCAGCCGCGTGCGCATCCGCAGCGGGCTGCGCGCGCCGGGGTCGAACCCGGAGACCTCGCGCAGCACGAAGCGGTCGCACGCGCTCTCGTCGGCGATGGAGGCCGGATAGGAGCCGCTCGCGTCCGCGTCGGCCGCGGCCATCGCCTCGGCGCCGATCAGGGCCGGGTCGCGGAAGGGCACCTCGAAGGCGGTCGCCGCCTCGCGGGCGACGCCGCGGATGGACAGCGAGTACCCCAGGTCGGGGGTGATCTCCAGCTCCAGGACCTCGTCACGCAGGCCGAGCAGCTCGACGACGTCCTCCCCGATCGGGGTGTCGGCGGGCAGCACCATGATGCCGTCGTGGTCGTCGCCCAGGCCCAGCTCGCGCTCGGAGCAGATCATGCCCTCCGACAGCCGGCCGTAGGTCTTGCGCGCGCCGACCTCGAAGCCGCCGGGCAGCACGCCGCCGGGCAGCACGACCGGCACCTTGTCGCCGACGGCGAAGTTGGTCGCGCCGCAGACGATCTGGCGCGGCTCGGCCCCCTGGTTGCCGGGGCCGACCTCGACGATGCAGTGCCGGATCGGCTTCTTGAAGCCGGTCAGCTCCTCGATGGCCAGGACCTGCCCGACCACGACGTTCTTCACGTCGTGGCCGTGGGAGGTGATGGCCTCCAGCTTGAGTCCGGCGGCGGTGAGCCGGTCGGCGACCTCTTGCGCGGTGACCGCGGGGAGGTCGACATACTCCCGCAGCCAGGAAAGCGGGACCCTCATCAGATCTCCATTCCGAACGGGAGGGTGAAGCGGACGTCGCCCTCGACCATGTCACGCATGTCCTCGGCGTTGTGGCGGAACATCAGCGTCCGCTCCACGCCCATGCCGAAGGCGAAGCCGGAGTAGACCGACGGGTCGACCCCGGCGGCGATGAGCACGCGCGGGTTGACCATGCCGCAGCCGCCCCACTCGATCCAGCCCTCCGACTTGCAGGTGCGGCAGTGCGGATTGCCGGGGATCGCCGAGGCGCCGCGGCAGACGAAGCACTTGAGGTCGAGCTCCGCCGAGGGCTCGGTGAAGGGGAAGTAGTTGGGGCGGAAGCGCGTGGTGATGCCCTCGCCGAACATGACCTCGGCGAAGCGGTCGAGCGTGCCCTTCAGGTGCGCCATGGTCAGGCCCTTGTCGACGGCCAGGCCCTCGACCTGGTGGAAGACCGGGGTGTGGGTGGCGTCGAGCTCGTCGGTGCGGAAGACCTTGCCGGGCGAGATGACGTAGACCGGCAGCTCGCGGGTGAGCAGCGCGCGGATCTGCACCGGTGAGGTCTGGGTGCGCAGCACCTTGCCCGAGTCGGTGGACTCCACGAAGAAGGTGTCGTGGTCGGAGCGCGCCGGGTGGTCGGTGGCGATGTTGAGCGCGTCGAAGTTGAACCACTCGCCCTCCAGCTCGGGGCCCTCGGCGACCTCGTAGCCCATGGCCACGAAGGTGTCGGCGATGCGCTCCTGCAGCGTGGTGAGCGGGTGGCGCGCGCCGACGGGGCGGCGGTCCCACGGCAGCGTCACATCGACGGCCTCCTCGACCAGCACGCGGGCGTCGCGCTCCGCTTCGAGCTCGGTCTGCCGGGCGGCGAGCGCCTCGTTGATCGCCTTGCGCGCGCCGCCGATGCGCTTGCCCGCCTCCGAGCGCGCGGCCGGCGGCAGCGCACCGATCTCACGGTTGGCCAGGGCGATGGGCGAGCGGTCGCCGGCGTGGGCGAGCCGGACCTGCTTGAGTGCGTCGAGACTGTCGGCGGCCTTGATCGCCGCGAGGGCGTCGGCCTCCATGCGGGACACCTCGTCGGCATGCAACGGGGTCACCTCGACGGGGTCGTAGTCAGACAAGACATAGCTCCGTATCCAGGGCTTGAGCGGACCCGAGTCTAGCCGGGTCACGCCGAAGGGATCGCGCCGCTCGGGGCGCCTGTGGAAAACCTTGGAAGCCCACCGGGGCCGGCGACCTCGTCAGGCGAAGTCGGGTGTGCCGGTGGGCACGGTAAATCGGAACTCGGCGCCGCCCTCGGGGGCACGCTGCACGGTGATCGTGCCGCCGTGCGCCTCGACGAGGCCCTTCACGATGAACAGGCCGAGACCGGTGCCGCCGCGCCGGCGGCTGTTGCCGCGCCAGAACTGGCGGAAGACGCGCGGAGCCAGCTCGGGCGCGATGCCCTCGCCCTGGTCTCGCACGCTCACAGCAGCTCCCCAGCCGACGGATTCGATGTCTATGGTCACTTTACCGCGTCCGTGGCGCACGGCGTTTTCGACCAGGTTGGCGAGCACCTGGTCAATTTTGTCCTGGTCGAGCCACATCTCCGGCAGATCGGCCGCGGCCCGCAGGTCGAAGCGGTCGGGCGGCTCCCCGGCGGCGATCCGGCCGGCGATGACGCGCTGGGCGCGGGCGGGCAGGTCGACGACCTGCCGGTGCACCTCCAGGCGGCCCGACTCGATGCGGGAGACGTCGAGCAGTTCGGTGATCAGCCGGGTCACCCGGTCGGCGTCGTGGTTGACCGTCTCCAGCATCACGCGCTTCTGCTGGTCGGTGAAGCGCTCCCACTTGGCCAGCAGCGTGGCGGTGAAGCCCTTGACGCTGGTCAGCGGCGAGCGCAGCTCGTGGGCGACGGTGGTGACCAGGTCGGCGCGGCTGCGTTCGAGGCGGGTGCGGGCCCCGCCGTCCCGCAGGGTGATCGTCACGCGCTGCACCTCGCCGCCGCGTTCGGGCTCGCGCACCAGCCGCGCGGCGACATAGAGCTCCTGGCCGCCGGGCAGGTGCACCGGCCGCTCGGGGACCCGGGTGCGGGTGCGCAGGCCGCTGTGCACGTCGAGCGACTTCCACCACTCGCGGCCGTCGTGGTCGCGGAAGGGGAAGACGTCGTCCATCACCTGGCCGCTAGCGCGCTCGGCGCTGACGCCGGTCAGCCGCTCGGCGGCCCGGTTGACCGCCAGCACCTGCCCGTGCCGCCCGGCGACGATGAGACCGTCGGGCAGGTCGTCGATGGTGATCATGCTTTCGGGAGCCCTCGGGCTCCCGCCGCACGCCGAGTCCGCCGCCTGACCGCCGGTTTCCTCGCCGTGCACGAACCCCGCCTCCTCGACCTACAACGCCGACAATAGCGGGTTTCCCGTCAGGCCGGGGAGCGCTGAGCGCGAGCGGACGCGTACAGGCAGACAGCGGCCGCGGTCGCCAGGTTGAGGCTCTCGGCCTGTCCGTAGATGGGCACCCGGACGGCCTCGTCGCACACGTCGAGCACCTCCTGCGGCAACCCCCACGCCTCGTTGCCGAACACCCAGGCCGTCGGACCGGACAGGTCCACCTCGTCGAGGGTCCGCTTGCCGCTGCCGTCGGCCGCCAGCACGCGCAGCCCCCGCGCCTTCAGATCCTGTACGGCACGCGTCACCGGAGCGCCGATGACGACCGGCAGGTGGAACAGGCTGCCCGCGCTGGCCCGCACGCACTTGCCGTTGTAGGGGTCGACCGAGGCGTCGGTGAACACCACCGCGTCGGCCCCGGCGGCGTCGGCCGTCCGCAGGACCGTGCCGGCGTTACCGGGGTCGCGCACGTGCGCCAGCACGGCCACCAGCCGCGCCTCGGCGGTGAGCGCCTCCTCCAGGGGGACGTGCACGAAGCGGCAGACCGCCAGCAGCCCCTGCGGCGTCACCGTCTGGGCCAGCTCGGCCATCACCTCGCCGCTGGCGCGGTGCACCTCGGCCCCGCCCAGCCGCGCCTCGGCCAGCAGGTCGGCATGGCGCAGCTCGGCCTCACCGGTCGCGAACACCTCCAGCGTGACCCCGTCCAGGCGCAGCGCCTCGCGCACCGCCTGCGGGCCCTCGGCCAGGAACCTGCGGTCCTGCTCGCGGAAGGAGCGCTTGGTCAGCCGGCGCGCGGCCTTGACCCGCGGCGCGCGGACGTTGGTGAGCTCGGACCCCGTCATGCGTCCCCCATCCCATCGGAAGCGAGCGGCCCGCCCCGCCGGGGCGCCGCGTGAAAAAGGCGAAGGGCCCACCGGACAACGTCGGTGAGCCCTAGGCGAAGTCGCTGGATCAGCCGGCGACCGGCGCGTTCACGTTCGCCGGAAGGGCCTTCTTGGCGGCCTCGACGAGCGCGGCGAAAGTCTGGCCGTCGTTGACCGCGAGGTCGGCCAGGATCTTGCGGTCGACCTCGACACCCGCCAGGCGCAGACCCTGGATCAGGCGGTTGTAGGTCATGCCGTTGGCGCGGGCCGCGGCGTTGATGCGCTGGATCCACAGGCGGCGGAAGGCGCCCTTGCGGTCCTTGCGGTCACGGTAGGCATAGGTCATCGAGTGGAGCATCTGCTCCTTGGCCTTGCGGTAAAGGCGCGACCGCTGGCCACGGTAACCGCTCGCCCGCTCGAGGACGACCCTGCGCTTCTTCTTGGCGTTGAGCGCCCGCTTCACGCGTGCCATGTTCTTATCTCCCCGGGGTTCGTCGCGTTACTTAGCGAGCAGCTTCTTGATCTTCTTGGAGTCGGCGTCGGACAGCACGACATCGTTCTTGAGACGGCGCGTCAGGGTGGACGACTTCCACTCGTTGTAGTGCGCACGGTTCGCACGACGCCGCTTGATCTTGCCAGAGCCGGTCAGCTTGAACCGCTTCTTCGCACCACTGTGCGTCTTCATCTTCGGCATATGCCGTCTCTCCCTCAAAATCGTCGTTCACACGGAGCAGGGCAGCCGCGATCGCGACTTCCTCCCCCGTCCTCCTGGGCGGTCTGCCGGGCCCGATGGGGATCAGGCCGGTCCCGCCTGGCGCCGCGCGCCGGGCGGGCCTCGGGGCCCGGCCCGGGCGGCGGCATCCCGGTCTGCGGTGGCTGGGTCACCCGCGGCTGTCGCCAGGCCGTCGACGATCGGAACGTCGGCGGCGGCGGTCCGCCAGTAAGGCTAACCCGAACGGAGCGTTACGACTCCCCGTCGTCCAGGCTCTCGCCCGGCTCCGCGCCTTCCCGCTGCGCCTTGGCGGCGGCCTTCTCGGCCTTCGCCTCGGCCTTCTTCTTGTGCGGACCGATCACCATGATCATGTTTCGGCCGTCCTGCTTGGCGTGGGACTCCACGAAGCCCAGCTCGCTGACGTCGTCCGCCAGCTTCTGGAGCAGGCGGAAGCCCAGCTCCGGACGCGACTGCTCACGCCCGCGGAACATGATCGTCACCTTGACCTTGTCCCCCGCCTTGAGGAACCGCACCACGTGACCCTTCTTGGTCTCGTAGTCGTGCGGGTCGATCTTCGGCCGGAGCTTGATCTCCTTGATGATCGTGTGCGCTTGATTCTTGCGCGCCTCGCGCGCCTTCATCGCGGACTCGTACTTGAACTTGCCGTAGTCCATGAGCTTGCACACGGGCGGTCGTGCCGTGGCCGCGACCTCGACGAGGTCGAGGTCGGCCTCCTGGGCGAGCTTCAACGCGTCGTGGATCGAGACGATGCCGACCTGCTCACCGTTGGGGCCGACGAGGCGAACCTCGGGCACACGGATGCGCTCGTTGATGCGGGGCTCAGTGCTGATGGGGCCTCCTAGGTTTGCGATCCCTACGATGCTCGTCGTGCTCGGGGCCCTGGAGAACCTGCTGGAGGAAAACCAAAAGCCCCGCACGTCGCGCATGCGGGGCCACTGAACCCGCTGGTGCGAGTTCCCCGGAGTGAAGTCCGGCGTGATCCTGGACCCGGCCGCCTCGCGGCGACTCGGGTGGGAGGGAGACCTCCGCTTGCGCGTCTGGCGGAAGTGCCAGACCGATCGACGAGCTACGTTACCACAACCACGCGTGAGCTCGAAATCATCCCGGCGGACCGGATCACCGCGCCGACCACCGGGCCGACCACCGGGTTGACCACCGGATCAACCCGCCGGAGCACTCCGCCGGCTCAGCTCGGCCTCGCCCGCCGCGCGCATCGCCTCGACCGGCACGCCGGTGCGGCCGGTCATCAGCTCGACCTGCCGCACCGCCTGATGCAGCAGCATCGCGAACCCGCCGACCACCGTCCCGCCCGCCTGCCGTACGGCAAGCGCGGCCGCGGTGGGCCACGGCGAGTAGACCACGTCGAACAGCGCCGGCACCCGCGCCAGCCGTACCGCGTGCTCGTCGGCGGCGCGGCCCGGCAGGGTCGAGACGACGAGGTCCACGTCGAGGAGGGCGTCGAGCTTGTCCAGCCGCTCGACCCGCAGGGCGACGCCGAGGCGCTCGGCGACCGTGAGGGTCTCCCCCGCCCGGGCCGGCTCGCGCACCGCCAGCGTGGCCTCGCCCAGGCCGAGGTTGCGCAGGGCGGCCAGCGCGGAGGCGGCGGTGGCTCCGCCGCCCAGCACCAGCGCGCTGCGCGGCGCGGGCACGCCCGCCTCGGCCAGGGCCTGCTCGATGCCGTACACGTCGGTGTTGTCGCCGTGGGCGCCGCCGTCCCGGAAGATCACCGTGTTCGCCCCGCCCACCTCGACGGCGAGCTCGGAGACCGAGTCGAGCAGCGGCAGCACGGCCCGCTTGAGCGGCATCGTCAGCGACAGCCCCGCCCACGGCCCGTCCAGGGCGGCCAGGAAGGCGGGCAGCCGGTCCTCGCCCACCTCGAAGGCGTCGTAACGCCAGCCGTCCAGGCCCATCGCGGCGTAGGCGGCCCGGTGCAGGAAGGGCGAGAGCGAGTGCTCGATCGGGGAACCGAGCACCGCAGCGCGCATGGCTTGACTGTGACCCACGGGCTCAGACCCTACTGGCTGTTGCGGTTGAGCTCCGCCTCCAGCACCCGGAACTCCGCCTCCGTAGTGGCGAACTTGGTGACGTTGCTGTTGGGGTCGGTCGCCACGAAGTACAGCCAGCTACCCTTGGCCGGGTTGAGCGCCGCGTCCAGGGCGTCCTCGCCGGGGTTGGCGATGGGCCCGATCGGCAGGCCCTCCCAGTAGTAGGTGTTGTACTTCGACTTCGACTGCGTGTCGGCGTGGGTGGCGCGCGTGCCGTACTTCTTGAGCCCGTACATGGTGGTGCTGTCCATCTGGAGCTTCATCGGCAGCGCGAGCCGGTTGTAGATGACCCGGGCGATCTTCGGCATGTCCTCGTGCCGGCCGGCCTCGGCCTGGATGATCGAGGCGATGATGACCACCTGGTGCGGGGTGAGGTCCAGCTTCTTGGCGCCGCTCTCCAGGCCGACCTTGTCGGCGGCCTCGCCGAAGCGGTGGACCATCTTGGCGAGCACGTCGGAGGCGCTGTCCTTGGGCTGGAACTCGTAGGTCGCGGGGAAGGCGTAGCCCTCCAGGCCCTTGGCGTAGGCGGGCAGGCCCAGGTCGCCGAGGTTCTTGGCGGCGGCGGTGAACTCGTCCTTCGGCTTGCCGGTCGCCTCGGCCAGCACGGAGATCGTGTCCGTCAGCCGCAGGCCCTCCTTGATCAGCGCCTTCTTGGTCACCCGCTTGCCGGAGTCGAGCATCGCGACCGCGTTGGCCGCGGACATGCCCTTGCGCATCTCGTAGGTGCCCGGCTGCAGCGAGCTGCTCTTGCCGGCCGACTCGATCGCGTTGGTGAAGGCGCGGGCGCTTTTGACCACCCCGAGCCGGACCAGCTCCTCGGCGACCTCGGCCGCGCTCTGGCCCGACTTGATCTCGACGCTGACCTCGCCGCTGCCGGCGCCGGTGTAGTCGTCGGGCACCATCGCCTGGGTGACCCACAGGTAGCCGTAGTAACCGCCCCCGCCGAGGATGCCGGCGAGCACGATGAAGGCCAGCAACGGCGCCAGGAATCGGCCCCGGCCGGCGCGCTTGCGCCGGCGGCGGGCCGCGCGTCTGTTTCCGCGGGGCTCGCTGCCGAGCATGGTGTCGAAGTCGAGATCGTTCATAGGTGCGCTCGCCAATCTCCCGGTAGGGCCGGGCCGGCGTCAAGGGGATGCGCCAAACCGGTGGGGGTTACCGGGCTGAACGTGGGGGACCGCCGGCCAAGTGCGGGTGACCAGCGATTATCACACTGAGTAGCCATGCTAGGCGACGCGCGGAGCGCCGCCGACACGCATGAGTGATCAGTTCATGCCGAGTTTTTCGTTCAGCTCTTCCCGGTATCTCACGAACTCACTCTCTTTGTCGGTGAATTTCGTGATTCTACGCTGCGGATCCGTGGTCACGAACCAGAGCCAGTCGCCCTCGGCCGGGCGCAGGGCAGCTTGCAGGGCCTTCTCCCCAGGGTTGGAAATCGGTCCGGGCGGCAGGCCCGGGCGCAGATAGGTGTTGTACGGCGAGCGGACCCGGGTGTCGCTCTCCAGCACGCGCAGGGTGTGCCGGCGCTGGGCGTAGAGCACCGTGGTGTCCAGTTGCAGCGGGGTCCCGTTGCGGAGGCGGTTGTAGATCACGCGGGCGATCTTGGGGTAGTCGGCGTCCCTGCCGCCCTCGGCCTGGACGATGCTGGCCACGGTGACCAGTTGCAGCGGCTCCAGGCCCAGGCGCTCGGCGCCCTCGGCGACGCCGAGCTGCTCGGCCGCCTGGGCGAACCGGGCGACCATGGCCTTCAGCAGGTCGGCGGCGGTCTGGCCGGGTTCGACCTCGTACGTGGCCGGGAAGAGCAGGCCCTCCAGGCCCTTGCCGTACGGGGTGGAGACCTCGGCAGACCGGAAGTCGGCCAGCGGGAAGCCGGTGGCCTTGGCGGCCAGGGCGAAGACCTCGGTCAGGCGCAGGCCCTCCGGGACGGTCACCTTCTTGACCACCCTCGACACCGGGGCCAGCAGGAGGTCCAGGGCCGCTTCCGCGGCCATGCCGCGGCGGAGCTGGAAGTGGCCGGGGCGCAGGCTGCCCGCTTTGCCACGTTCCATGGTCACGTTGGTGAAGGAGCGGGCGCTGGCCACCACGCCCGCGCCGGCCAGGGTCTCGCCGACCTGGGAGGCGGTGGCGCCCGCCGGGATGTGGACGGTCACCGAGCCGGTGCCGGCGCCCTCGAAGTCCTCGGGGACCAGGCGGGGTTTGACGACCAGGTAGGCGACCGTGCCCAGCAGGGCGGCCGAGACGGCCAGGCCGGTCAGGAGGCGGACGGCCTTCCGTTTCGCCGTGGACCCGTCCGTCCCCGGATCCCCGGAACCGGACCCGCGGGCTGGGGTGGATCCTGGGGAGGGGACGCCGGGCTCACCGGCCGCACCGGCTGCGGTGGATCCTGCGGAGGGATCGCCGGGGTCGGCGGACGCACGGACTGAGGACGGGTCGCCGGGGTCGGCGGACGCGCGGGCTGGGCTGGACCCTGGAGAAGGGATGGCTCCCTCGGCGGACGCGTCACCCTCGGTGGACGCGTGGGCTGGGGTGGACCCTGGGGAAGGGTCCTCGGATCCACCGTCCGTTGCGGGCTCGGGGGTGTCGTCGCGCCAGAAGAAGCCGGAGTCGTCGTCGCGCTCACGCATCGCCGGCCCCGCCGTCCGCCGCAGGGGGCGGATCGACGGGTTTGCCGGGTGGTTTCCCGGTGGCGCGCTCGACGTCGAGCGCGTCCTGGAGCAGGACGACCGCGGCGGCCTGGTCGACCACCCCGCGCTGCTTCTTGGCCTTCACTCCGCTGGCCCGCAGGCCGGCGGCGGCGGCGACGGTCGTGAGACGCTCGTCGAACAGCCGCACCGGGATCGGCGCCAGCCGTACGGCGAGCTGCTCGGCGAAGGCGCGCGCGAGCGCGGCCGCCTGCCCCTCACGGCCCGACAGGGAGGTGGGCAGGCCCACCACGACCTCGACCGCCTCGTGCTCGGCGGCCAGCAGGGAGATGCGGTGCAGGTCGCCCTTGCCGCGCTTGACGGTCTCGACCGGCGTGGCGAGCATCCCCGAGGGGTCGCTGCGCGCCACGCCGATGCGGACTGACCCGACGTCGATGCCGAGCCGCGTGCCGAACCTCATCTCAGCCGAGCTGCCCCGAGACGGACTCGCCCACCTGGCGCAGCGCGTCGGCAATGGACTCGACCCGAGTCCCCCCGCCCTGCGCGACGTCGTCCTTACCGCCACCGCCACCCCCAAGCGCCTTGGCGGCGACGCCGACAAGCTGGCCGGCCTTGAGCCCGCGCGTGCGTCCCGCCTCGTTGACCGCGGCAACCACGACCGGCCTGTCGCTGGGGGCTCCGGCGATCACCACGACCGCCGCGCGGTCGGCCGGGAACCTGCCGCGCACATCAAGCGCGAGCTTACGCAGGTCGTCGGCGCTGGTGCCATCAGGCGCGCGGTGCGTGACCAGAGAGACTCCGTTCACGTCGCGGGCCTGCGCGGCCAGCTCGCCGGCGATGGCGAGCACCTGGGAGGAGCGCAGCTTCTCGAGCTCCTTCTCCGCGGTGCGCAGCCGGGAGACGATGCCGTCGATGCGCTCGGGCAGCTCTTCGCGGCGGGCCTTGAGCTGCTCGGTGAGCTGGGCGACCAGCACCGACTCCTTGGCCAGGAAGCGGAAGGCGTCGATGCCGACCAGCGCCTCGACGCGGCGCACGCCGGCGCCGACGGACTGCTCGCCGAGGATCTTGACCAGGCCGAGCTGGCCGGAGCTGTGCACGTGGGTGCCGCCGCACAGTTCGCGGGAGTAGTCGCCGATCTCGACGACGCGGACCTCCTCGCCGTACTTCTCGCCGAACATGGCCAGCGCGCCCATCGCCCGCGCCTCCCGCTGGGAGGTGTAGAAGGCGTTGACCTGGAGGTCGTTGATGAGGACCGCGTTGACCTCGTCCTCCACGTCGCGCAGGACGGCCGCGGGGACCGCGCCGGCGGCGGTGAAGTCGAAGCGGAAGCGGCCGGGCGAGTTCTCCGAGCCGGCCTGCGCCGCGGTCTCGCCCAGGAAGTTCTTGAAGCCGCGGTGCACCATGTGGGTGGCGCTGTGGCTGCGCGAGATCGCGCGGCGGCGCTCGACGTCGACCTCGGCCTGGACCTCGTCGCCCAGGCGCAGCTCGCCGCTGCGGACCTTGCCGCGGTGCACGACGAGGCCGCCGAGCGGCGACTGCACGTCGGTGACGTCGACGACCGCGCCCGCGGTGCGCAGTACGCCCTGGTCGGCGAGCTGGCCGCCGCCCTCGGCGTAGAACGGGGTGCGCGAGAGCACGACCTCGACGGCGGTGCCGGCGTCGGCCGCGGGCACGCTCATGCCGCCCACGAGGATGCCGATCACGCCGGACTCGGCGGTGGTGGTGTCGTAGCCCAGGAACTCGACCTTGCCCGCCTTCTCCAGCATCTGCCCGAAGACGGAGATGTCGGCGTTGCCGGTCTTCTTCGCCGCCGCGTCCGCCTTGGCGCGCTCGCGCTGCTCCTTCATGAGCCGGCGGAAGCCCTCCTCGTCGACCTGGAGGCCGTGCTCGGAGGCCATCTCGAGGGTGAGGTCGATCGGGAAGCCGTAGGTGTCGTGGAGCTGGAAGGCCTGCTCGCCGCCGAGGCGGGCGCCGCCCTTGCGCTTGGTCTCCTCGACGGCCACGTCGAAGATCGCGGTGCCGGTGCGCAGCGTCGACAGGAAGGAGGCCTCCTCCGCGTCGATGACCGCGTGGATCTGCGGCGCGTCGGCCTTGAGCTCGGGGTAGGTCTCGCCCATCGCGTCGACGGTGGTCGCGGTGAGCTCGTGCATGTAGCGCTCCTCGCCCGAGCCGAGCAGGCGCAGGTTGCGGATGGAGCGGCGCAGGATGCGGCGCAGCACGTAGCCGCGGCCCTCGTTGGAGGGGGCGACGCCGTCGGCGACCAGCATGGTGCTGGTGCGGACGTGGTCGGCGATCACGCGCAGCGACACGTCGGCGCGCGGGTCGCGGCCGTAGCGGGTCTTGGTGAGGTCGGCCGCCCGGTCGAGGATGCGGTAGGTCGTGTCGATCTCGTAGAGGTTGTCGACGCCCTGCAGGATCGTCGCCATGCGCTCCAGGCCCATGCCGGTGTCGATGTTCTTGGCCGGCAGCTCGCCCGCCACGTCGAAGTCGACCTTCGAGCGGACCTCGCTGAGCTGGTACTGCATGAAGACGTTGTTCCAGACCTCCAGGTAACGGTCCTCGTCGGCGACGGGACCGCCCTCCAGGCCGTGCTCGGGCCCGCGGTCGTAGTAGATCTCCGAGCAGGGGCCGCCGGGACCGGGCACGCCCATGTGCCAGTAGTTGTCCTCCAGGCCGCGGCGCTGGATGCGGTCCTCGGAGACGCCGACCTTCTTCCAGATCTCGATCGCCTCGTCGTCGTCGAGGAAGACGGTGACCCAGAGCTTCTCCTCCGGGAAGCCGAAGCCGCCGTCGGACTCCGACCGGGTCAGGAGCTCCCAGGCGAACGGGATCGCCTGCTCCTTGAAGTAGTCGCCGATCGAGAAGTTGCCCAGCATCTGGAAGAACGTCGCGTGCCGCGTGGTCTTGCCGACCTCTTCGATGTCGGGGGTGCGCACGCACTTCTGCACGCTGGCCAGCCGGGCCGCCGGAGGCTTTCGCTGCCCCAGGAAGTACGGCTTGAACGGGACCATGCCCGCGTTCACCAGCAGCAGCGTCGGATCTTCGGCGATCAGGCTGGCCGAGGGCACGATCTTGTGCCCACGCTCCTCGAAGAAGCGCAGGAAGCGGCGCGCGATTTCTGCCGACTCCATGTCTCGGCCATCCTTTTCGTTAGTTTGTGGTGGTGGCAGAGTCGTCGAGCCCGAAGCGGGCCCGCAACTCGTTTTCGCGCTCGGCGGCCTCGTCGAGCGCGTGCTGGGTCAAGTCTCTCACCTGCACGAGCATGCTCGCCGCGCGATCAGCGGTACGGCGGGCCACGTGCTGGGGGTGCAGAGCCTGGAGTTTGCGCAGCACCCAGAGGGTGAGCGCGGCGCCGAGCGCCATGTAGAACAGCCTGCGGATCATCGCCGGGTGATCGCCTTCCGCTTTTGCGCGCCCAGCGCCACCCCGATGCCGTGGAGCAGCGCGGACAGCTTGACCAGGGGGCCGGTGAAGAGGGTCTGCACGATGCCGCTGAGCCTGGCGGCGTGCCCGCTGACCTGCTTGACGTCGTGGGCGATGGCCTCGACGGCGACGAGCTGGCGGTTGGTCTCGCCGACGGTGGCCGAGACCTCCTCCAGCAGCGGCACGACCTTGTTGCTCAGGTCGGCGACCATCCTGGTGGTCTCGGTGAGCAAGCGGGCGAGCTTGACCAGCACGACGGCCAGGAAGCAGACGAGGATCGCCCAGAAGACGGCGACGAGGAGTCCGGCGAGCTCTCCTGCGGTAAGCATGGGGAAGACCCTATCGCGACCGGACCAGTTCCACTTCGAAGCCCGCCGCGTTCTCCAGGTAGGCGGCGTAGTGCCCGGGGCCGCCGGCGTGGGGGTGGCGGTCGGCGAACAGCAGCCGCCAGCCGTGGGCCTGCGCCTCGGCGGTCACCTCGTCCACGTCGGCGCAGTGGAAGGCCAGGTGGTTGAGCCCGGGCCGGAGCCGGTCGTACGGCTCGCGCCGCACGTCGGGCGACTCCTCCAGCACGATGTAGGTCTCGCCGTGCCGCCACGAGCGCCCGCCAGGCCAGTTTTGGAACTCGGTGTAGCCGAGGCGTTCGAGCAGCCACGCCATGCTGGGCAGCGTCTCCTCCAGCGAGCTGACCCACAGCTCGACGTGGTGGAGCATTCACTCCCCCCGCAGGAAGGCGCGGATCTTGGCCCAGCGCTCGGCGATCGGCGCCTCGGCGCCGTGCCGGGTGGGCTCGTAGTAGCGGCGTGAGCGCACCTCGGCGGGCGCGTAGTCCTGGCGGACCAGGCCGTGCTCGAAGTCGTGCGGGTACTTGTAGCCCTCGCCGTGGCCGAGCTTGGCGGCGCCCGGGTAGTGGGCGTCGCGCAGGTGGCCGGGGACCTGGCCGATCAGGCCCTTGCGCACGTCGCCGGAGGCCGCGCCGATGGCCTTGATCACCGCGTTGGACTTGGGCGCGGTGGCGCAGTGGATGACCGCGTGGGCCAGGTTGATGCCTCCCTCGGGCAGGCCGATGAGCTGGACCGCCTGGGCGGCGGCGACCGCGGTCTGCAGGCAGGTCGGGTCGGCCAGGCCGACGTCCTCGGAGGCGAAGATGACGATGCGGCGGGCGATGAAGCGTGGGTCCTCCCCGGCCTCGATCATCCGGGCCAGGTAGTGGAGCGCGGCGTCGGCGTCGGAGCCGCGCATCGACTTGATGAAGGCGCTGATGACGTCGTAGTGCTGGTCGCCCTGGCGGTCGTAGCGGACGGCCGCCTTGTCGACGGCCTTCTCGACCACCTCGACGGTGATCTCGTCGGCCAGCAGCGCCGCCGCCTCCAGGTAGGTGAGCGAGCGGCGCGCGTCGCCGCCGGCCAGCCGTACCAGGTGGTCGAGGGCTTCGGGGGCCAGGATGGCGCGGCCGGCCAGGCCGCGCTCGTCGGTCACGGCCCGCTCCAGCACGGCGCGGACGTCGTCGTCGGACAGCGACTCCAGGGTGAGCAGCAGCGAGCGCGACAGCAGCGGGGAGATGACGGAGAAGTACGGGTTCTCGGTGGTGGCGCCGATGAAGGTGACCCAGCGGTTCTCCACCGCGGGCAGCAGCGCGTCCTGCTGGGCCTTGTTGAAGCGGTGCACCTCGTCGACGAAGAGCACGGTCTGGCGGCCGGTCATGCCGAGCTCGCGCCGGGCGGTGTCGATGGCGGCGCGCACGTCCTTCACGCCGGCCGAGACGGCCGAGATCTCCACGAAGCGGCGCTTGGTGACGCCGGCGACGACGTAGGCCAGCGTGGTCTTGCCGGTGCCGGGCGGTCCCCACAGGAACAGCGACATCGGCGCCTCGCTCTCCACGAGGCGGCGCAGCGGGGTGCCGGGTCCGAGCAGGTGGCGCTGGCCCAGCACCTCGTCGAGGTTGCGGGGCCGCATGCGCACCGCGAGCGGCTGCGGAGTGGCCTCCTCAGCCGCCGAATCGAACAGACTCTCCACAAGCCGAGATTACAGGCCCCACACGGCTCTCGCTCCCGAGTCGCCGGAGCGGAAGACGTAGTAGGCGGCGGCCAGCGCGAGCAGCACGGTGACGACGGAGGCGACGGTCTTGGCCACGCCCTTGGGGACGAAGACCATGGCCAGGGCGGCGACGGCCAGCCCGAGCGTGACCAGCAGCAGCGGGGTGGCGTAGCTCTCGTGCTCGGCAATCTTGGCCTTGAGCGCGTCGTCGACGCCGGAGAAGCGGGCCTCCTTCAGCGCGCCGCCGCTCTGCCGGGCGGCGAAGACCGCGCCGGGGGCGATGACCGACAGCCCGACGACGGCCCAGCCCAGCTGGGGCTGGAAGCGGGGCAGCACGGCGTAGGCCACGCCGACCAGCGCCAGCAGCGGGGTGAAGATCACCGCGGCATGGACGATCAGCGGGTGGGCGGGCAGGCCGAGAACCTCGTCGAACATGACGCACTCCGTTTCTTTTTCAACTACTACGGATCGTACGGTGCTCCGGTTCCCGCCACTTCAGTCACTTTCCGTCACTTACGTCCAGCACATTCCAAGACGGGTAGCATTCGCGGAGTTGTTTCGTCATGTGTTGGCAAACTGGAGGAGAACGGTGAGCGGCGAGGACCGCCTGAGCCGGATGGCGCAGGAGCACAAGGAGCGGCAGGCGCAGCGCGCCGCCGAGGGCAGAGCCGCCAAGAGCAAGCGGAACGCCATCATCGGCGCGGTCGTTGCCCTGGCCGTGGTGGGCGGCGGCGTGACCGCCTTCGCGATGACGCGGCCGGAGGACGCCGGCTCGAACACGGCCGTGGCGCCGCCCGTGACCGTGGCGCCCGACCCCTCCACGTCCGCCTCCGCCTCGGCCGAGCCGCTGGCCGACGGCCAGACGGAAGGGCCCAAGGGCCCGGTGACCTGCGACTACAAGCGGGACACCAGCGGCGTGCCGCAGAAGTTCGTGGGAATGCCGCCGGCCAGGCCGCGCGGGAACTACGACAAGATGCTGATCACCACCAACCGCGGCGACATCGAGATCCAGCTCGACGCGAAGCTCACGCCGTGCTCGGTGAACTCGATGGCCTTCCTGGCGGCCAAGAACTTCTACGACAACACCAAGTGCCACCGCCTGGTCACCCCGGAGCAGGCCGGCGTCTTCATGCTGCAGTGCGGCGACCCGAAGGCCAAGGCCGACGGCAAGAACCCGACCGACGGCCAGGGCACCGCGGGCTACTTCATCCCCGACGAGGCCGTGGACGCCGTGCAGTACACCCGCGGCGTGGTCTTCCTGACCCAGCCCAGCGAGGCGTTCAACCAGAGCAGCAGCCAGTTCGCCATCTCCCTGGCCGACGAGAACGCGCAGATCGGCGGCGGTTACACGCCGATCGGCATGGTCACCAAGGGCCTGGAGTGGATGGACAAGCTGGACAAGGAAGAGCTCCTGGTCAACGACGGCGACGTGATGGGCAACGACCAGGGCTCCACCGCCCCGAAGAACCCCATCATCATCAAGAACGTGCGGCTGGTCGGCAAGAAGGCCTGACGCCGCCGATCCACGAGAGCTGACCGACGAGAACGGCCCCGTAGCGCTCGCTACGGGGCCGTTGCCGTCGGCGGCTCAGGCCTCCTTGGGCTTGGCGTCGACGCCGGCCTCCTTGCGCTGCTCGGCCGTGATCGGCGTCGGCGCGGCGGTGAGCGGGTCGAAGCCGGAGGCGGTCTTCGGGAAGGCGATCACGTCACGGATCGACTCGGTGCCGGCCAGCAGGCCGACGATGCGGTCGAAGCCGAAGGCCATGCCGCCGTGCGGCGGCGGGCCGTACTTGAACGCCTCCAGCAGGAAGCCGAACTTGCTCTCGGCCTCACCCTTGGAGACGCCCAGCACGTCGAAGACGCGCTGCTGCATCTCGGCGCGGTGGATACGGATCGAGCCGCCGCCGATCTCGTTGCCGTTGCAGACCATGTCGTAGGCGTAGGCCAGGGCCTCGCCCGGGTGGTCCTGGAAGCTGTCGGCCCACTCCGGCTTGGGGCCGGTGAAGGGGTGGTGGACCGCGGTCCAGCCGCCCTCGCCGTCCTCCTCGAACATCGGCGCGTCGACGACCCACAAGAAGCTCCACCGCGACTCGTCGATCAGGCCGCAGCGGCGGCCGATCTCCAGGCGCGCCGCGCCCAGCAGGTCGCGCGAGCCGGACCTGGCGCCGGCGGCGAAGAAGATCGCGTCGCCGGGGGCGGCGCCGGTCTTGGCCGCCAGGCCCGCGGTCTCGGCCTCGGAGAGGTTCTTGGCCACCGGGCCCCCCAGCGTGCCGTCCTCCTGGACCAGCACGTAGGCCAGGCCCTTGGCGCCGCGGGACTTGGCCCACTCCTGCCAGCCGTCGAGCTCCTTGCGGGTCTGCGAGGCGCCGCCCGGCATGACGACCGCGCCGACGTAGTCGGCCTGGAAGACGCGGAAGGTGGTGTCGGCGAAGAACTCCGTCATCTCGACCAGCTCGACGCCGAAGCGCAGGTCGGGCTTGTCGGAGCCGTAGCGGGCCATCGCCTCGGCGTAGGTCATCCGCGGCAGCGGCAGCGGGATCTCGTAGCCGATGGTGTCCTTCCACAGCCGCGCCACCAGCCGCTCGCCGACCTCGATGACGTCCTCCTGGTCGACGAAGGACATCTCCAGGTCGATCTGGGTGAACTCGGGCTGGCGGTCGGCGCGCAGGTCCTCGTCGCGGTAGCACTTGGCGAGCTGGTAGTAGCGCTCCAGCCCGGCCACCTGCAGGAGCTGCTTGAACAACTGTGGCGACTGCGGCAGCGCGTACCAGTTGCCCGGCTGCAGGCGCACCGGCACCAGGAAGTCGCGCGCGCCCTCGGGGGTCGAGCGGGTCAGCGTCGGGGTCTCGACGTAGACGAAGCCGAGCTCGTCCAGGACCGCGTTGGTGAGGTAGGTCGCCTTCGAGCGGATCTTGAGCGCCTGGGCCTGCTTCTCGCGGCGGAGGTCGAGGTAGCGGTACTTCAGCCGCGTCTCCTCCGACACGTTGACGTTGCCCTCGATCGGGAAGGGCAGCGGCGCCGACTCGCTCAGCACCTCGACCTCGGTGGCGACGACCTCGATCGCGCCGGTGGGCAGGTCGGGGTTCTCGTTGCCCTCGGGGCGGACGCGGACCTCGCCGACCACCTTGACGCAGTACTCCGCGCGCAGGTCGTGCGCGTGGTCCTCCTCGCGGAAGACCACCTGCGCCGAGCCGGAGGCGTCACGCAGGTCGATGAAGACCACACCGCCGTGGTCGCGGCGCCGCGCCACCCATCCGGCGAGCGTGACCTGCTGGCCGGCGTTCTCCTTCCGGAGGCTGCCTGCCGTGTGCGTGCGAATCACTGCACCTTCCCCTTCAAAATGTCGATGACCGAGTCCAGCGGGACCTCGGTCTGCTCAGCGGTGGTCAGGTCCTTCACCTGTACGGCTCCCGCCGCCAGGTCGCGCTCGCCGAGGATCAGCGCGTACCGCGCGCCGCTCCGGCCGGCGTTCTTCATCGCGCCCTTGACGCCACGGCCGCCGAAGGCCATGTCGGCGGCGACGCCCGCCTGGCGGAGCCCGTCGACGAGAAGGAACATCCGGCGGCGCGCTTCGTCGCCCAGCGGGACACCGTACACCGCGACGCTCGCCCGCTCCTCGTCGGCGAGCAGTCCCTCGGCCTCCATCGCCAGGATGGTGCGGTCGACGCCGAGCGCCCAGCCGACGCTGGGCAGCGGCGGGCCGCCGATCTGCTCCGACAGTCCGTCGTACCGCCCGCCGCCGCCGACCGAGGCCTGCGCGCCGAGCCCGCCGTGCACGAACTCGAAGGCGGTGCGGGTGTAGTAGTCGAGGCCGCGCACCAGCTTGGGGTCGTCGGTGTACGGCACGCCCGCCGCGTCCAGCAGCGCGCGGACCTCCTCGTGGTAGGCCTTGCACGCCTCGCACAGGTGGTCCACGGCCAGGGGCGCGTCGACGAGCTGGGCCTGCACCTCGGGCCGGTTGTCGTCGAGCACCCGCAGCGGGTTGATCGCGACGCGGGCGCGGGTGGCCTCGTCGAGGTCGAGCTTCTCCAGGAAGGCCACGAGCGTCGCGCGGTAGGCCGGGCGGCACTCGCGATCACCCAGGGAGTTGAGCAGGATCTCCACCCGCTCCAGGCCGAGGCTGCGGTAGCCGCGCCAGGCCAGGGCGATGAGCTCGGCGTCGAGCGCCGGGTCCTCCGCGCCGAGCGCCTCGGCGCCGACCTGCCAGAAGTGGCGGTAGCGGCCGCGCTGGGCGCGCTCGTAGCGGAACTGGCTGCCGGAGTACCACAGCTTGACCGGCAGCGACCCGGCCTGGTGCAGGTTGTGCTGCAGGACGGCGCGCACCACGCCCGCGGTGCCCTCGGGGCGCAGGGTGATGGAACGGCCGCCCTTGTCCTCGAAGGTGTACATCTCCTTCGTGACCACGTCGGTGGACTCGCCGACGCCGCGCTTGAACAGGTCGGTGTCCTCGAAGGTGGGCGTCTCGACGTAGCCGTAGCCGGCCTGCCGTACCGGCAGGGACAGGGCCTCGCGCACGGCGAGCGCCACCTCCGAGCGCGGCGGCAGCCAGTCGAAGGTGCCCTTCGGTGCTTGGAAAGACATTCAGATTCCCCTAGTGGGGCCGGCGTGCGGCGCGGCCTCCCGCAGATACGGGTTGGTGGCGCGCTCGGTGCCGACCGTGGTCTGTGGTCCGTGGCCGGGCAGGACGACCGTCTCGTCCGGCAGCGGCAGCACCTTGGCGGCCAGGCTGCGCAGGATGGTCGGGTAGTCGCCGCCCGGAAGGTCGGTGCGGCCGATGGAGCCGGCGAACAGCAGGTCGCCCGAGAACATGATCTGCTCGCCGGGCATGCGGAAGCTCACCGACCCCCTGGTATGGCCGGGGGTGTGGTCGACGAGCAGTTCGAGCCCCGCCAGCTCGAGCACCGCCCCGTCGGCCAGTGTTCGCACGTCGTCCGGCTCGCTCAGCTTGAGGTCGCCGAAGATCGGCATGCCGATGCCCTTGGCCGGATCGCTCAGCATCTCGCGGTCGTCCGGGTGGATCCACGCGGGGATGTCACGCGCGCCGCAGACCGGCCCGACCGACCACACGTGGTCGAGGTGCCCGTGGGTCAGCACCACGGCGACCGGCTTGAGCCGGTGCTCGCGCAGCAGCTCTTCCACGCCGTCCACCGCGTCCTGGCCGGGATCGACGATGACGCACTCCTCGCCCGCGCCCGGTGCGACGACGTAGCAATTAGTCTGAAAGGCCCCTGCGGGGAAGCCGGCGATGAGCATCTGACGTCCAAAAAGCCAATGGGAATGTAACCGAAGGGTACCGGTGCGGCTCGCCGGGCTGCGAACCATTGCCCGTTGGCCGATACGATTCGCCCACCTCGATTTATCGGATCCGTCTAGGAGGCAACGCGGTGGCCACCGGCAAGGACCGCCAGAAGCAACTGGCGCGCGAACACCACGAGCGTCAGCTCAAGCGGCGCATCGAGCGGGAGCAGAAGGCCAAGAAGCTCGCGGTGGTCGGCTCGACCGTCGGTGTGATCGTGGTCGTGGGCGGCATCGTGGCGGCGACGGCCCTGCTCGGCGGCGACTCCGAGTCCACCGCGGCGGCGGCCAGCCCGACGCCGAGCGCCGGGGCGCCGACCCCGGAGGGCTCGCCCACCCCGGAGAACACGGTCACCCCCGCGGCGGGTCCGAAGGCGTTCGACGCCAAGACCGGCACCTGCGACTACGTGGCCGACGAGATGGGCTCGGTCAAGAACGTGGGCCTGCCGCCCAAGAAGATCAAGCCCAAGAAGCTGCCCGCGACGCTGACCTTCAAGACCAGCCAGGGCGACATCGAGATCAAGCTCAACACCGACAAGGCGCCGTGCACCGTCAACGCCCTGGCCTTCCTGGCCGAGAAGGGCTACTACGACGGCAGCAAGTGCCACCGGCTGGGCAACGCGCAGTTCCCGATGCTGCAGTGCGGCGACCCGACGGCCAAGGCGGACGGCAAGGGCGAGGCCGACGGCCAGGGCGGCCCCGGCTTCCGCATGGCCGAGGAGAACCTCCAGGGCGCGACCTACAAGCGCGGCGTGATGGCGATGGCCAAGACGATGGCCCCGGGCACCACCGGCAGCCAGTTCTTCCTGGTCTACGGTGACATCGGGCTGTCCCCCGACTACACACCAGTCGGTACGATCACCAAGGGCCTGGACATTCTCGACAAGGTGAACAAGGCAGGCGTCATCACTCCCGGCCCCGCCGGGGACGGCACCGGCGCACCCAAGGAGAGCGTCGAAATCAAAAGCGTGACAACATCCTGAAGTAGGGATTCGATGAAAGTGCGGGAGGACACGGTGAGCACCGACCCGTGGGGCCGGGTGGACGAGGACGGCACCGTCTACGTGCGTACGGCTGAAGGGGAGCGGGCTGTCGGCTCGTGGCAGGCCGGGGAAGCCGAGGAGGCACTGGCCTACTTCCACCGCAAGTACGAGGAACTGGCCGGTCAGGTCCAGCTCCTCGAGCAGCGGGTGAAGGGCACCGACCTGTCCCCCGCCCAGGCCGAGGCGAGCATCGGCAAGCTGCGCGAGGCGGTCGCCGACGCGCACGCGGTCGGCGATCTCGACGCGCTGGCCGGGCGGCTCGACGCGCTGACCTCCGTCGTGGCCCAGCGCCGCGAGGAGGGCAAGGCGGCCAGGGAGCAGGCCCGCAACGAGGCCAAGGGCATCAAGGAGCGCATCGTCGCCGAGGCCGAGCGCATCGCCGAGGAGACGACGCACTGGAAGACCGGCGGCGAGCGGCTGCGCCAGCTCGTGGAGGAGTGGAAGGTCGCCGAGCGCACCGACCGCGTCACCGAGGCCGCGTTGTGGAAGCGCCTGTCGGCGGCCCGTACGGCTTTCGCCAAGCGGCGCAAGGCCTACTTCGCCGGGCTCGACCAGCAGCGTGAGGGGGTGCGCTCGCTCAAGGAGCGCATCGTGGAGGAGGCCGAGCAGCTGGCCTCCTCGACCGACTGGGGCCAGACGGCCTCGGCCTACCGCGAGCTCATGCAGCAGTGGAAGACGGCCGGGCGGGCCTCGCGTGAGGCCGAGGACGAGCTGTGGGGCCGCTTCAAGGCCGCCCAGGACCAGTTCTTCCAGGCGCGTTCGGCGGTCTTCGCCGAGCGCGACGCCTCGCTGGCGGCCAACGCGGAGGCCAAGGAGGAGCTGCTGACCGAGGCGGAGAAGATCCTCCCGGTCACCGACGCCCGCTCGGCCCGCGCGTCGCTGCGCGGCCTGCTGGAGCGCTGGGAGGCGCTCGGCCCGGTGCCGCGCGAGCAGCGCGACCGGCTCGAGGGCGGCCTGCGCCGCATCGACGAGGCGGTCCGCAAGGCCGAGGAGGCGGAGTGGAAGCGCTCCAACCCCGAGGCGCGGGCGCGGGCGCAGAGCACGGTCGACCAGTTGCGCTCCTCGCTGGCGCAGCTCGAGAGCCGCCTGGCCAAGGCTCAGGCCGCCGGCCGGGCCAAGGACGTCAAGGAGGCGGAGGAGGCCATCGAGGCTCGCCGTTCCTGGCTGGAGGAGGCCGAGCGCACGCTCGCCGAGTTCAGCTGACCGATGCCCAGGAGACTGCCCGGAGCCGCCGCGTGCGGCGCCGGGCAGTTCGCTTTTCCGGCTTTTGCCGGGACGGTGAAGTGATCGCTGATTCGTGGCGAAATGATCTCTGTGGCGGCGGCTGATCGTCTATCGTCGCCTTTGTGACGAGTGACCCTGCGAAGATCCCGAACGTCGCGCGGATGTACGACTACTACCTCGGCGGCAAGGACAACTTCACCGTCGATCGCGAGGCCGCCGACCGGGTGCTGGAGCTGGTGCCGGAGATCCGGGCAGGCGCGATGGCCTCCCGGGCGTTCCTGCGCCGGGCCGTGCAGGCGCTGAGCGAGCTGGGCGTGGACCAGTTCGTGGACATCGGCTCGGGGCTGCCGACCGTGGGCCACGTGCACGAGAGCGCGCCGGAGGCGTCGGTGCTCTACGTCGACAACGACCCGGTGGTGCTGGCCCACTCCCGCGCGCTGCTGCCGACCGGGGAGCGCGTCTTCGTGCGCGAGGGCGACCTGCGCGAGCCGGAGAAGATCATGGCGACCGCCGCGGAGCTGCTCGACTTCTCGCGGCCGGTGGCGGTGCTGCTGGTCTCGGTGCTGCACTTCGTCACCGACGAGGAGGACCCGGCGGGCATCGTGGCGGCGATCCGCGAGGCGCTGCCGTCCGGCGGCTACCTGGTGCTGACGCACGTCGCGCCGGACGCCCGCCCCGAGCGCGCGCCGCAGGTCAGCGCGGTCTACCAGCGAGCCTCCGCGCCCTTCACGGCGCGCCGGCGGCCGGAGTTCGAGCGCTTCTTGGCCGGGCTGGAGCTGCTGGAGCCGGGCATCGTCAACAACCAGGAGTGGCGGCCGGTGACGCCGCCGGTCGAGGAGGTCGGCGACTACCATCTGGTCGCGGTGGGCCGGAAGCCCTGAAGACTATTGCCAGCCCTGGCTCCTTCGTGAAACTTTCCGTCCATGAGCCTGCGCCGCTTAGCCGCCTCCTGCCTCATGGCCCTGCTCCTGCCCCTCCTCTCCCTGCCCCAGGCCGCAGCCGCAGCCGCCTGCACCCCTGACCCGGCCACGCCCAAACGCCAGTTCCGTGCGATGTGGGTGGCCAGCGTCGCCAACATCGACTGGCCCAGCCGGAGCGGCCTCAGCGCCGCCGCCCAGCAGGCGGAGTACCGCTCCTGGCTCGACCTCGCCCAGCGCCGCAACTTCAACGCCGTCGTCGTGCAGATCCGCCCCACCGCCGACGCCTTCTGGCCCTCCGGCTTCGAGCCCTGGTCGCAGTGGCTGACCGGCACCCAGGGCGGCAACCCCGGCTACGACCCGCTGGCCTTCATGGTGGCCGAGGCCCACGCCCGGGGCCTGGAGTTCCATGCCTGGTTCAACCCCTACCGCGTCGCCAACCACGACGACGCCAGCAAGCTGGTCGCCACCCATCCAGCCCGGCAGAACCCCTCCTGGCGCTTCGCCTACGGCGGCAAGCTCTACTACAACCCCGGCATCCCGGCGGTCAGGGCCTTCATCCAGGACGCCATCATGGACGCCGTCTCCCGCTACGACGTCGACGGCGTGCACCTGGACGACTACTTCTACCCCTATCCGGTCAGCGGCCAGGCCATCCCCGACTCGGCCGCCTTCAGCCAGTACGGCGGCGGCTTCACCAATGTCGGCGACTGGCGGCGCGACAACGTCAACCGGCTCATCCAGGAGCTCGGCCAGCGCGTCCGCACCGCCAAGCCGCACGCCACCTTCGGGGTCAGCCCGTTCGGCATCTGGCGCAACGCCGGCAGCGACCCGCTCGGCTCGCAGACCTCGGGCCTGCAGTCCTACGACGCGATCTACGCCGACACCCGCAAGTGGGTCAAGCAGGGCTGGATCGACTACGTCACCCCGCAGCTCTACTGGCACGTGGGCTTCGCCGCCGCCGACTACTCGGTGCTGACCGCGTGGTGGTCGGAGGTGGTCAGAGGTACGGCGGTGCAGCTCTACATCGGCCAGGCCGCCTACCGGGCGGGCGCCTCCGGGCAGGAGGCCGCCTGGCAGCGGCCCGAGGAGCTCAGCTCGCACCTGACGATCAACCGCGGCCACCCGGAGGTCCTCGGCGACGTCTACTTCAGCGCCAAGGACGTGCGCGACGACCGGATCGGCAGCATCACCCGGCTGGTCGCCGACCACTACACCAAGCCCGCCCTGCTGCCGGCGCACGGCTCGGCCGCCGCCCCGGCCGCGCCCTCGATCACCGCGGCCGTGCGCGGCACCGGCGGGGTGGCGCTGAGCTGGCAGGGCTCCGGCGGCTCCTACGCGGTCTACCGCGTGGGCGGCTCAGGGCCGGCCGACGCGTGCGCCTTCGCCGACGCCCGCAACCTGCTCAAGGTCACCTCGGCCACCTCGTTCACCGACACCACCGCCTCGGCCTCGGCGACCTACACCTACTACGTGAGCGCGCTGAACCGCACCCACCAGGAGAGCGCGCCCAGCGCCGGCAAGGTGGTGACCGGCAGCGGCGGGCCGTTCAGCGCGGTGATCGACGGGCCGGCGGCCGGGTCGGCGTGGGGCACCTCGGCCTTCTCCGCGCAGCGGCACGGCGCCGACTACCGGTTCGCCTCGCCGCAGGCGGTCAGCGATCCGGCCTGGTTCCGCGCGACGATCCCGAGCGCGGGCGACTACCGGGTGGAGGTCTGGTACCCGGCCGATCCGGGCTACAACAGCGCCACGCCGTACATCGTGGCCACGAGCACGGGCAACCGGACGCTCACCGTGGACCAGCGCACCGGCGGCGGGCAGTGGCGGCTGCTGGGCACCTTCCCGCTGGCCGCCGGGACGGCCAACGTCGTCGGCGTCAGCCGGTGGACCTCGGCCACGGGCTACGTGATCGCCGACGCGGTGCGGATCACCGCGGCCGGCTGACCCGGCTACCCGGCCCTCCCGCCGCTGAGCACGCCGGCGAGGGGCGCACCCGGCGGGGGTGCGTCCCTCAGCCGCTCGCGCCGCTGACGCGGTAGACGTCGAAGACGCCCTGGATGCTGCGGACCGCCTTGAGCACGTGGCCCAGGTGCTTGGGATCGCCCATCTCGAAGGTGAAGCGGCTGATCGCCACCCGGTCACGCGAGGTGGTCACCGACGCCGACAGGATGTTGACGTGCTGGTCGGACAGCGTGCGGGTGACGTCCGACAGCAGCCGCGGCCGGTCGAGCGCCTCGACCTGGATGGCCACCAGGAAGACCGAGTCCTCGCTCGGCGACCAGCTCACCTCGACCAGGCGGTCGGGCTGGGTCTTGAGCTGCTGCACGTTGGTGCAGTCGGCCCGGTGCACCGAGACGCCGTGGCCGCGGGTGACGAAGCCGACGATGTCGTCGCCCGGCACCGGCGTGCAGCACTTCGACAGGCGCACCCACACGTCGCCGTCGCCGGCCACCACCACACCCGCGCCGCCGCCCCTGGGACGGCCCTTGAGCCGCGTGGGCAGCGAGGTCTCGGCGATGTCCTCCTCGGCGCCCTCGACGCCGCCTATGGACGCCACAAGCTTCTGCACGACCGCCTGGGCGCTGACGTGGCCCTCGCCGACGGCCGCGTAGAGCGCCGAGACGTCCGGGTAGCGCAGGTCGCGGGCGAGCGCCAGCAGCGACTCCCCCGACATCAGGCGCTGCAGCGGCAGGCCCTGCTTGCGCATCGCCCGGCCGATCGCCTCCTTGCCGCCCTCGATCGCGGTCTCGCGGCGCTCCTTGGAGAACCACTGCCGGATCTTGTTGCGGGCGCGGCCGGACTTGACGAACTTGAGCCAGTCCCGCGAGGGGCCGGCGTCGGGCGACTTGGAGGTGAAGATCTCGACGGTGTCGCCGTTGCCCAGGCGCGACTCCAGCGGCACCAGGCGGCCGTTGACCCGCGCGCCGATGCAGCGGTGGCCGACCTCGGTGTGCACGGCGTAGGCGAAGTCGACCGGCGTCGCGCCCTCCGGCAGGGCGATGACCGTGCCCTTCGGGGTGAAGACGTAGACCTCGCTGACCGACAGGTCGAAGCGGAGCGACTCCAGGAACTCCCCCGGGTCGGCGGTCTCCTTCTGCCAGTCGAGGAGCTGGCGCAGCCAGGCCATGTCGCCGCCCGGCTTGACCTTGCCGCCGGCCGGGGCGCCGACCTCCTCCTTGTACTTCCAGTGCGCGGCCACGCCGTACTCGGCCCGGTGGTGCATGCCGTGCGTGCGGATCTGCAGCTCGACCGGCTTGCCCTCGGGACCGATCACCGTGGTGTGCAGCGACTGGTACATGTTGAACTTCGGCATCGCGATGTAGTCCTTGAACCGGCCGGGCACCGGGTTCCATCGCGCGTGGATCGTTCCGAGCGCCGCATAGCAGTCGCGCACGCTCTCCACCAGGACCCGGATGCCGACCAGGTCGTAGATGTCGTCGAAGGCGACGTCGCGGGCGATCATCTTCTGGTAGACCGAGTAGTAGTGCTTCGGCCGGCCCTTGACCTCGGCCTTGATCTTGGCCTCGCGCAGGTCGGCGGAGACCTTCTCGATGACCTCCTGCAGGAACAGGTCGCGGCGCGGGGCCCGCTCCGACACCATGCGCGCGATCTCGTCGTAGCGCTTGGGGTAGAGCATCGCGAAGGCGAGGTCCTCGAGCTCCCACTTGATGGTGTTCATGCCCAGGCGGTGGGCCAGCGGGGCGAAGATCTCCAGCGTCTCGCGCGACTTCTGGTGGCGCTTGTGCTCGGGCAGGTAACGCATCGTGCGCATGTTGTGCAGGCGGTCGGCGAGCTTGATGACCAGCACGCGGATGTCGCGCGACATGGCCACGACCATCTTGCGCACCGTCTCGGCCTGCGCGGCGTCGCCGAACTTGACCTTGTCGAGCTTGGTCACCCCGTCGACCAGCAGCGCGATCTTGTCGCCGAAGTCGGAGCGCAGCTCGTCGAGGCCGTAGGCGGTGTCCTCGACCGTGTCGTGCAGCAGCGCGGCGCAGAGCGTCTCGTCGTCGGTGCCGAGCTCGGCCAGGATCGTCGCCACCGCCAGCGGGTGGGTGATGTACGGGTCGCCGCTCTTCCGCTTCTGGTCGCGGTGATGGTAGGCGGCGACCTCGTAGGCGCGCTGGATCAGCCGCAGGTCCGCCTTCGGATGCGTGGCGCGGACCGTGCGAAACAGCGGCTCGAGCACCTGGCTCACGGTCCCACCCCCAAACCTTCTGCGCCGCCCCCCACCGGCGGGCGTGGCCGTGCTCCCGTTCGCCGCCGGGGCGGTTTCGGGCGTCGTATCGCTGTCTACGGCCACGTCACGGGGCACACAGACTCCTCACGTCCGAGTCCAGATCCCCCAGTGTATCCAGCGTCAGACAATCACCAGGGACCGGAGGTCGACTCCGGTCAGCCGCTCGCGTCCCTTGAGGAACGACAGCTCCATCAGCACCGTCACCCCGACGACCTCGGCGCCCGCCCGGCGGACGAGATCGACGGCCGCCGCCGCCGTGCCGCCGGTGGCCAGCACGTCGTCGACGATCAGGACCCGGTCACCGGGGGCGAAGGCGTCACGGTGGACCTCGATGGTGGCCGAACCGTACTCCAGATCGTAGGACTCCTCGAGGGTTTCGGCGGGGAGTTTGCCCTTCTTCCTGACCGGCACGAATCCCGCTCCGGCGTGGGTGGCCACCGGCGCGGCCAGGATGAAGCCGCGGGCCTCGATGCCGACGATCTTGTCCGCCTGGTGCCAGGAGGCCAGGTCGTCGACCAGCTCGCGGAAGGCGGGGCCGTCGGCCAGCAGCGGGGTGATGTCCTTGAAGAGCACACCGGGCTTGGGGTAGTCGGGCACGTCCCTGATCAGGCTCTGCCACTGGGTCATCGGGGTCTCCCTCGTCTCGTACGGCTGTCGCGTCATCGGGTACGGCTCGCCGGCCGTACCCATGACGACGCCTCCGCCCCTGAGACGGGACGGAGGCGTGCGGCGGCGCGGCTGTGCGTCAGCCCTTGGCCGCGGCGGTCTTGGTGGTGCCCTTCGGCTTGCCGCCGCCGGAGGTGGCGGCCAGGCGGCGGGCGATGGCCTGGTACTTCGGCTCGCGCTCCTTGAGGGTGACCAGCAGCGGCGTGGCCACGCACAGCGAGGAGTAGGTGCCGACGATCATGCCGACGAACAGCGCCAGCGACAGGTCCTTCAGCGTGCCCGCACCCAGCAGGGTGGTGCCGATGAACAGGATCGCCGCGACCGGCAGGATGGCCACCAGCGAGGTGTTCAGCGACCGGATCAGCGTGTGGTTGAGCGCGTCGTTGGCGGCCTGGGTGTAGGTCTTCTTGGAGGTCGTGCCGAGCTTGGCGGTGACCTCCTTGATCATGTCGAAGACCACGACCGCGTCGTAGAGCGAGTAACCGAGAATCGTCAGGAAGCCCAGCAGGGTCGCCGGGGTCACCTCGAAGCCCGACCACGCGTAGATGCCCGCGGTGATCACCAGGTCGTGCACGAGCGCGACGATGGCGGCCAGCGCCATCTTCGGCTCGAACGCCATGCTCAGATACAGGATGATCGCCAGCATGAAGACGCCGAGGCCGATCCACGCCTTGGTGGCGACCTCACCGCCCCACGAGGCGCCGATGTTGTCGTTGCTGATGTCCTTGGCGGCGACCTTGTAGTCGGTGATGATCGCCTGGGTGACCTGGTCCACCTGCTGCTCGTTGAGCGTCTCGGTGGTCACCCGCCAGCCGTCGCCGGCGGTCTGGACGATCGGCTGGTGCACGCCCTCGTCCTTGAAGGTCTCGCGGACCTGCTCGATGCTGGCGCCGGGCGCCTTGAAGGAGAAGACCGCGCCGCCCTTGAACTCCACGCCCAGGTTGAGGCCGTTGATGACCATGCCCAGGATGGAGAAGGCCAGCAGGAACGCCGACAGGCCGTACCAGAGCTTGCGCTTGCCGACGAAGTCGACGTCGATCTCGCCGCGGTAGAGGCGACTCCCGAGTCCCATCTCAGGCCTCCTGCGGAGTGGTCGTGGCGGGGGTGTGGTGGTGGTCGGCCATGCGCTCGGCGTCCAGACCGGACAGCTTGTGCCCGCGGGAGAAGAACTTCAACCGCGCCAGCAGGGCGATGAGCGGCTTGGTGAACATGAACACCACGACGATGTCGATCAGCGTGGTCAGGCCCATCGCGAAGGCGAAGCCCGCGACGCCGCCGACGGCCAGGAAGTACAGGACCACGGCGCAGATGAACATGACCGCGTCGGCGATCAGGATCGTGCGGCGCGCCCGGACCCAGGCCACCTCGACGGCCGCGCGCAACGTGCGCCGGCCCTCCTTCATCTCGTCCCTGATGCGTTCGAAGTAGACGATGAAGGAGTCGGCGGTGATGCCGATCGAGACGATGAGGCCGATGATGTGCGGCAGCGACAGGCGGAAGTTCGCGCCCGCGCCCAGCACCACGACAGCCTGGTAGGTGATGACCGTGGCGACCACGAGGCTCAGCACCGCGACGATGCCCAGGCCCCGGTAGTAGAACAGGCAGTAGAGCACGACCAGGGCCAGACCGATGAGGCCGGCGATGATGCCGCCCTCGAGCTGGTCGGCGCCGAGCGTCGAGGACACGGTGACCGCCGAGCTCAGGTTGAACTTCAGCGGGAGCGAGCCGTACTTCAACTGGTCGGCGAGCGTGGTCGCGGTCTCCTGGGTGAAGCCGCCGGTGATCTCCGCCTGACCGCCCGGGATCGGGTTGATGATCTGCGGGGCGGTGATGACCATGCCGTCGAGAACGACGGCGACCTGGTTGCGCGGGGCCTGCGAGTTGTAGGCCTTGGTGGTCAGCTTGCTCCACTCGGCCGGGCCGTTGCCCTTGAAGGAGAGCTGCACGATCCACTCGGTACGGCCCTGCGGGATGCCCGCGGAGGCGGTGTCGATGTCGGTGCCGACGACCTTGGCGACGTCGAGGATGTACTTGGCGCTGCCGTCGTCGGAGCAGGCGGCGAACTGCTTGTTCGGGTCGTCCTGGATGCCCTGGCCGCGCTTGTTCGGGTCGAGGCAGTCGAGCGCCTGGAAGGCCTTCAGCGTCTCGGGCGACACGCCCTCGGTGCTGCCGTACAGCTCGCCCTGGGGCTGCTGCGGCTGCTGCGAGGGGACCGGCGTGCCGGACGGGGCCGGGGTGGAGGTCGCGTTCGCGGACGGCGTGGGCGTGGGCGTGGGCGTGGGGGCGGTCAGCGCCTGCGAGAGCGCCTTGCCGGTGGGGGAAGGCTTGGGCGAGACGGTCGCGCTCGGCCGGCCGCTCGGCGCCGGGGACCCGGTGGGCGTCGCGGACGGGGATCCGCTCGGCTTGGGCGCCTCGGTCTGCAACTCGGCCGGCAACTGCGTGGCCTCCATGGCCAGCACCTGGCGGAAGCGCAGCTCAGCGGTCTTACCGACCCTCTCGACGGTCTCCTTCTGCCCCGCGCCTGGCACGGAGATGACGATGTTGTCGCCGGTCTTGGCGACCTCGGCATCGGACAGGCCGCTGCCGTTCACCCGGTTGCGGAGGATGTTGACCGCCTGGTCGAGAGCCTCCTGCGAGGGTGCCTTGCCATCGAGCGTGACGGGCGAGAGCGTCACCGTCGTTCCGCCGGCCAGGTCAAGGGCGAGCTTGGGCGTCCACGCCTTTTGCAGCGCCATCGCCCCAGCCATGGCGAGAATGAGCGCCAGGAGAAGCAGGAGCGTACGTCCTGGCTTGCTCTGGCGACTGGTCGGTCGGGCCACTGGTCGTCTGTTCTTTCAGGTAGGGGTTTGAGCAGAGCCTAGTCAGGACTTGGGGGTGGTGGAGTCCTGGCCGCCGTCGACGGTTCCCTTGGCGGGAACGTCGGCGTCGTCCGTGACCTGGTCGTCGGTGTGGTCGGTGACCACCGGCTCGTCACCCGGGGTGACCACGCGCCCGATCGCCGCCTTCACCCAGCGGGTCTCGACACCCGGCGCGACCTCGATGATCACATCCTCGTGGTCGATCGCCACGATCGTGCCGAACAGGCCGGTCGTGGTCATCACGCGAGTGCCCGGGGTGAGCGAGTTCTGCATCTTGACGGCTTCCTGCTGCCGCTTCTTCTGCGGGCGGATGAGCAGGAACCAGAACGCCACCACCATCAGGACCAACATCAGGATGGTGGACAAGCCACTGCCTTGCATGGGGCACCTTCCATCTTTCGTACAAGATGTTTACACCGGCCTTGGGCCGGAAATTCCGCTTGTCGCGCTGCTAGCACACCGCTCAGCCCGCCAGCCTACACAGCCAGCCAAGCCACGGAGTGTAGGCGGTTGTCGTGAAACGCGGCAACGAACCAGCGTTCCGGCGCGCGGGGAAGTTCCCAATTCGCAACGTTGGTACCGATCTGTGACGCGGGCTCCGATGCGGCTCGGCCCCAGCCGGGGCTCCGGGTCCGCCGGCTCCGGGGCTCTGTGACCTCCGTTGACCTGGCTTTGCCGTGATCAGCCCGATCCCTCGACGGCGGCCAGGGCCTCCTCCAGGGTGAACGCCCGGGCGTAGAGGGCCTTGCCGACGATGGCGCCCTCGATCGGCAGGGCGGCCAGGGCGCGCAGGTCGTCCAGGGAGGCCACGCCGCCGGAGGCGATCACCGGCCTGGCGGTGCGGGCGCAGACCTCGCGGAGCAGGGCGAGGTTGGGGCCGCGCAGGGTGCCGTCCTTGGTGACGTCGGTGACGACGTAGCGGGAGCAGCCGGCCGCCTCCAGGAAGGCCAGAGCCTCCCACAGGTCACCGCCCTCACGGGAGGCGCCTCGGGGAGCGAGGGTGGTGCCGCGGACGTCGAGGCCGGCGGCCACGCGGTCGCCGTGCTCGGCGACGACCTCGCGGCACCACGCGCGGTCCTCCAGGGCCGCGGTGGAGAGGGTGACGCGGGCGCAGCCGGTGGCCAGGGCGGCCTTCAGCGAGGCGTCGTCGTGGACGCCGCCGGACAGGTCGACCGGCACGTCCAGGCGGGCGGTCACCTCGGCGAGGAGGTCGTGGTCGGAACCGCGGCCGAAGGCGGCGTCCAGGTCGGCCAGGTGGACCCACCGGGCTCCAGCGGCCTGCCAGGCGAGGGCGGCGTCCAAGGGGCTGCCGTGGACGGTCTCGGTGCCCGCCTCGCCCCGCACCAGGCGCACGGCCCGACCGGCGGCCACGTCCACGGCGGGCAGGAGCAGCAGCGTCATGGAACAGCACCCTATCGACCGGGGCCGGCTCCCGGCCGAGGCCGTTTCAAAGGGGGCGAAAGCGGCCATCCTCTCCCGATGAGCCGCGAATCCCTTCAGCCCTTCGACCGCGTCGATCTCTTCCGGCAGGAGGTCGAGGCCTTCACGGCCGCGGCCCGGCGGGCGCTGCCGGACGCGCCGCAGGTGCCGAGCTGCCCGGACTGGTCGGTCGCCGACCTGGTGCTGCACCTGGCCGGTGTGCACCGGACCGTCGCCAGGCTGATCGAGCAGCGGATGGACGCCCTGCCCGACCCGTCGACCATGGCCGGCCAGCTTCCCCGGGACATGGCCGGGTGGCCGGATCCGGCGAAGGCGCCCAGCTACGGGCCGATGCCGGAGTCGTTGCTCGAGTGGTTCGGCGAGGGGGCGCGGCGGTTGGCGGAGGTGTTCCGCACGACCGACCCGGCGACCGAGGTGTGGACGTACGGGGCCGACCGGACGGTGGCCTTCTGGGTGCGGGTGCAGACGATCGAGGTGGCGCTGCATCGGTGGGACGCCGAGCTGGCGGTCGGGACGCCCGGGGCGATCGACCCGGCGCTGGCGGCGGACGCGGTGGCGCAGACGTTCGAGGTGATGGTGCCCTTCCGGCGGGCCATGACCCAGGCCCCGCCCGGCGCGGGCGAGACCTACCGCTTCCGCCGCACCGACGGGCCGGAGAGCTGGACGGTCCGGTTCGACGGCCCCGACCTCCACGTGCACGGGACGAGCCCGGACGCCGGTGAGGGTGTCGATGTGGAGCTTGCCGGTACGGCGGAGCAGCTCATGCTGTACCTGTGGCACCGCACCCCGGCCGACACCCTCGCGGTGACGGGTGACCGTACCGTCCTGGAGCGGTACTTCACCCTCGCGCCCCCCGTCTGACGGCGGGCGGGTCAGTCGGCGAAGGCGGCCCCGAACGCGTCGGCGGGCGGCTCCATGCCCAGGTGCAGCCACGCGGCCGCGGTGGCGACCCGCCCGCGCGGGGTGCGCGCGACGAGTCCCTGCCGGACCAGGAAGGGCTCGGCGACCACCTCGACCGTCTCGGGCTCCTCCCCCACGGCGACCGCGAGGGTGGACAGCCCCACCGGCCCGCCGCCGAACTTGCGCAACAACGCCGACAGCACCGCCCGGTCGAGCCGGTCGAGACCTTCGGCGTCGACCTCGTACAGGTTGAGCGCGGCCGCGGCCAGATCCCGGGTGATCACCCCGTCCGCCCGGACCTCGGCGAAGTCACGCACCCGGCGCAGCAGCCGGTTGGCGATCCGGGGCGTGCCGCGCGAGCGGCGGGCGATCTCATGGCCGCCGTCGTCCGGCAGCTCGACGCCCATCAGCCGCGACGAGCGCCTGAGCACCTGCTCCAGCTCCGGCACCTCGTAGAACTCCATGTGCGCGGTGAAGCCGAACCGGTCACGCAGCGGCGCGGGCAGCAGCCCGGCCCGCGTGGTCGCGCCGACGAGGGTGAAGGGCGCGATGTCGAGCGGGATGGCGGTCGCGCCGGGGCCCTTGCCGACGACGATGTCCACCCGGAAGTCCTCCATCGCCAGGTAGAGCATCTCCTCGGCGGGCCGGGCCATCCGGTGGATCTCGTCGATGAACAGGACCTCGCCCTCGCCGAGCGTGGACAGGATCGCGGCCAGGTCGCCGGCGCGCTCCAGGGCGGGGCCGCTGGTGATGCGCAGCGGCGTGCCGAGCTCGGCGGCGATGATCATGGCCAGCGTGGTCTTGCCCAGACCGGGCGAGCCGCTCATCAGGACGTGGTCGGGCGCCTTGCCGCGGCGCAGCGCGCCCTCCAGCACCAGGGAGAGCTGCTCGCGCACCCGCTGCTGGCCGATGAACTCCGCCAGCCGCTTGGGCCGCAGCGCCGCCTCGATCTGCAGTTCGTTGTCGTCGGCGGCGGAGGAGACGAGGTCGCGTTCGAAGCTCATCGCACGCTCAACGCCCTCAGCGCGGCCTTGAGCATCGCGCCGACCTGCGGCTCGCGGCCCTCGGCCAGCTCGATCTCGGCCATCGGCTCGACGACGGCCAAGGCCTCGTCGGCGTCCTTGCCCGAGTAGCCCAGCCCGACCAGGCCGGAGTGCACCTGCTCGCGCCAGGTCACGCGGCGCGGCGCGCCGGCGATGGCGGCGTTGACCGCCTCCTCGGGCGTGCCGAGCCGGTTCTTCAGCTCGACGATGATCCGCTGGGCGCCCTTCTGCCCGATGCCCGGGACCTGCGTCAGCGCCTTGACGTCGGCCGCCGACACCGCCACGCGCAGGGCGTTGGGGGTGTGCACGGCCAGCATGGCCAGGGCCAGCTTGGGCCCCACGCCGCTGGCGGTCTGGAGCATCTCGAACACGACCCGCTCGTCCTCGTCGGCGAAGCCGAACAGGGTCAGCGACTCCTCGCGCACCACCAGCGAGGTGGCGAGCCTGGCCTGCTCCCCCACCCGCAGCGTGGCCAGCGTGCCCGGCGTGCAGTGGACCAGGACGCCCACCCCGCCGACCTCGATCACGGCTCCGTCCGGACCGGCCGCGGTCACCGTGCCCCGCACCGATGCGATCACACCACTCGCCCCCTCGTCGCCCGCGCGACCGCCTCGGCCAGCCGCTGCTGGTTGCCGCCGCGCCACACGTGGCAGATCGCCAGCGCCAGCGCGTCGGCGGCGTCCGCCGGTTTCGGCATCTCCTTGAGCCGCAGCACGCGGGTGACCATGGTGCCGACCTGTGCCTTGTCGGCCGAGCCGTGCCCGCTGATCGCGGCTTTGACCTCGGAGGGGGTGTAAAGCGAGACCGGCAGCCCGCGCCGCGCGGCGCACAGCACAGCGATGCCGGAGGCCTGGGCGGTCGCGATGACCGACTGCGTGTTGTGCTGGCTGAAGACGCGCTCGACCGCCACCATGTCGGGGGCGATCTGGTCGAGCCAGCGTTCGAGGCCCTGTTCCAGGGCGACGAGCCGGTCGGGCAGCGGGTCGTCCGCCGGAGTGCGGATCACCCCCACGTCGACCAGCGACAGCGGACCGCCCACGCGTCCCTCGACCGCTCCGACGCCGCATCGCGTCAGCCCAGGATCCACACCCAGCACCCGCACCCGCGCACACCCCTCCATCCGCCGAACACTTGTTCGGCGGGAGCCAGCCTAACGGCCGGAGACGTTCCGCGCACGCACACCGGCCCGTTCAGACCGGGCTTCCGGGAAGGGGAGCACGGGCTGCCGGGGCGTGCGGCGGCGCCCTATACGCTCACCGGCATGAACGGCATCACCCTGCGTGAGCTGCTGGCTTTCGACGAGGCCGACGTCCTGCGCCTGGTGCTCGCGCCGGCCGGTGAGGACGTGCGGTTCGACGGCGTGGTCATCGGCGACGAGGGTCCGGCCCGTTCCTGCACCGGGCGGGTCGTGCTGGCGATCGGGCTGCCGGTCCAGGAGGCGGCGCGGCGCGACGCGGCGGCGGTGGTGGTGCGGGCGGACGGGTTCGACGAGGAGACGCTGCACACCGCCGACCAGTACGGCCTGGCCTTGCTCGCCAGGGCCGAGTGGGCGGACTGGGACGACGTGGCGACGCTGCTGCGCTCGGCGCTGGCCTACGCGGGAGCCGGCCGGGGCGACCGGATGGCGGACGCGACCGAGAGCGGCGGGCTGGCCGCGCTGGCGTCGGTGGTGGCGGAGTTCACCGGCGGCTCGATCACCATCGAGGACACCCGGTTCCGGGTCCTGGCGCACTCGGCGACCGGGCCCGAGGCCGACGAGATGCGCCGTTCCACCATCCTGGGCGGGCGGGTGCCCGACTGGCGGGTCGAGGAGCTGCGGCGCAGCGGGCTGCTGCGCGCGTTGTGGTCGTCGGACGAGGTCATCCACCGGCCGGCCGACGGGGACACGCCCGAGCGACTGATCATCGCGATCCGCAGCGGGCGGGAGATGCTCGGCTCGATCTGGGCCGCGGCCGACGGGCGGGCGCTCAGTCCGAACGCGGCGAGCGCGCTCAGCCGGGCGGCCGAGGTGGCCGTGCCGTACCTGCTGCAGCACCGGCTGCGGGAGAGCGGCGCGCGGCGGCGGGAGGAGCACGCGCTGCGCGGGCTGCTGAGCGGGGAGGGCGATCTGAGCACGCACGCGTGGTCGCTCGGGCTGGCTCCCGAGCTGCGGTGCGCGGTGGTGGTGGCCGAGCTCGACGGCTCGCCGGGCGCGGCCGGTGAGCGGGTGCTGGGGACTCTGGCGCTGCAGGCGGCCTCCTACCGGGGGGCGGCGCGGGTGCTGCGGGAGGCGGGGCGGGTGACCGTGCTGCTGCCGGTGGGCGACGGGGAGGAGTACGGGGCGGCGGGCCTGGCGCGGGAGCTGGACGGGCTGGCCGCGGCGACGCCCGGGGCGGGGCCGGTGTGGGTGGGCGCGGGCGGCGTGGTGCCCTCGCCCCTGCGGGCCGCCGCCTCGCGGGAGGAGGCCGCGCTGGTCGTCCGGGTCCTGCGCGAACGCGGCGGCCTGCCGGAGAAGGGCGGCCCCGCGTCAGGAGCGGCCCCGGTGCGGCGGTGGGCGCAAGCCGCGGAAGTGGCGCCGGCGATCGACGTGCTGCGCATCCTGGACGCGGCCCGGCCCGCCTGGGAGCGGGGCAACGGGCCGGTGCACGAGCTGATCCGCGCCGACCTGGCCGCGGGCGGCGAGCTGGTCCGGTCGATCGCCGTCTACCTGGAGGAGGCCGGCGACGTCGCGGCGGCGGCCAGGCGGCTGGTCCTGCACCCCAACACCCTGCGCTACCGCCTGCGCCGCGCCCGCGAACGGTTCGCGGTGGACCTGGACGATCCGGACATCCGCCTGCTCATGACCCTGGCCGTCCGCTTGGTGGACGCCTCTTGGCCGACCGGCCAAAGCTGATCTCCCGCTTTGGCTCGGCGGCTAAAGATTTCCGGATACGGCAGGCCTCAGGCTCGTCCTTACGGTCCCCCGAAATCCAGGAGTCTTGACGTGTTGAACAGCAGGGTCGCCGAGGTCGTCCGCCACGCCGTGGACACCGGCGCGCTGGGCGCGGAGCAGCCCGTGGCCGGTTTCGTCGACGTCGAGGGGGTGCGCTCGTCGGTCGCCGCGCTGCACGCCGCCTTCGGTCCCGGCGTGCTGCACACCTTCGCCGCCAAGGCCGCCTCGCTGGTGCCGGTGCTGCGCCTGCTGGCCACCGAGGGCATGGGTTGCGAGGTGGCCAGCCCGGGCGAGCTGCGCATCGCGCTCGACGCCGGCTTCGACCCCGCCAAGATCGTGTTCGACTCCCCCGCCAAGACCCGGCAGGAACTGGCCCAGGCGCTGGAGCTGGGCATCGCGGTCAACGCCGACAACCTGACCGAGCTGCGCCGCATCGACGGCCTGCGCCGCGACGACTGCGCCTCGGTCGTGGGCCTGCGGGTCAACCCGCAGGTCGGCACCGGGTCGATCGGCGCGATGAGCACTGCCACCGCCACCTCCAAGTTCGGCGTCGCGCTGCGCGACCCGGGCGCCCGCGAGGCGGTCGTCGAGGCCTTCGTGCGCCGGCCCTGGCTGACCCGGCTGCACGCGCACGTCGGCTCGCAGGGCTGCCCGCTGGAGCTGATCGCCGCGGGCATCGCCGAGACCTACCTGCTGGCCGAGGAGATCAACGCCACGCTCGGCCGGCGGCAGATCACCAGCCTGGACATCGGCGGCGGGCTGCCGGTGAACTTCGCCGACGAGCGGGAGACGCCCACCTTCGCCGACTACGTGCGGGTGCTCGGCGAGGCGGTGCCCGGCCTGTTCGACGGGCGCTACGAGCTGGTCACCGAGTTCGGCCGCTCGCTGCTGGCCAAGAACGGCTTCATCGGCGCCCTGGTGGAGTACACCAAGGACGCCGGCGGGCGGCGCATCGCGATCACCCACGCCGGCGCCCAGGTCGCCACCCGGACCGTGCTGATGCCCGGCGCGTGGCCGCTGCGCGTGGACGCCTTCGACGCCAAGGGCCGGCCCAAGCAGGGGCCCCTGCTGGCGCAGGACGTCGCCGGGCCCTGCTGCTTCGCCGGCGACGTCGTCGCGCACGCCCGGGAGCTGCCGGAGCTGGAGGAGGGCGACTTCGTCGTGCTGCACGACACCGGCGCCTACTACTTCTCCACGCCGTGGGCCTACAACAGCCTGCCGTACCCGGCCGTGCACGGCTTCACCACCGACGGCGGCCAGGTCCGCCTGGCCACCGTACGGCAGGCGCAGACCCTGGACGAGATCGCCGCGATGAGCGGCCTGGCGCACGCCGGGGCGCTGGTCTAGAAGTAGTCGAGCATGTACGGCGAGGCCGCGAACGCGCTCTCCAGGGCCTCGTCGTACCGGTCGTCCCCGCGCAGCATGCCGGTGCGGCGCAACAGCCCGGCCGGCAGCCCGCCGTACAGCGCGGCCAGCCCGTTGGCGCTCAGCCGCGGCCCCTCCCCCTGGGCCGGCTCGGCCCTGCCGGCCCCGCCGGAGACGGTGAGCCGCCAGGTCCCTCCGGCGCCCGGCTCCTCGGCGTCCTCCACCCGCACGACCGCGTCGAGCTCGACGGCGGCGGAGAACCCGCGCCGCTCCATGGCCAGCGGCAGGTCGTGCACCCGCAACATCCACCGGACCTGCTTGACCTGCTCCTTGGTGCGCTCGCGCAGCAGCCACAGGATCGGGTCGTCGGGCGCGACGCAGGCGGTGACCGACTTGGCCACCGTGGAGGCCGACCCGACCAGCGACCACAGCGCCCGGGTCGTCTCCTCGGAGACGGCCACCAGGGTGTCCAGCTCGATGGCGCCGTCGTCCCAGCGGTAGACGGCGAAGCCGTCGTCGGCGAGGTAGAGGAAGTCGTCCTCCTCGCCCAGCCACTGCCGCCAGGTGCGCTCCTCCCAGGAGATCGGCCCGCTGGCGCGGGTGGCGGCGTGGATGCGGCCGAGGGTGGCGATCACCTCGGGGGCGTCGCCGGGGCCCATGCGGCGCAGTTTGACCGTGCCGGCGGGGGCGAGCGAGCGCAGCGCCTCGGTGGGCAGCGTGACGATGTGCTGGGCGCCGACGTGCTCGTAGCCGACCGAGCGGTAGATGGCGGTGGTCGCCGGATACAGGGCCGACAGCGCGTAGCCGTGCTCGACGGCGCGGCGCATGACCGCGCGGGTGATCGTCCGGCCGACGCCGCGGCCGCGGTCCTCGGGGCCGACCACGACGCCGGCGACCCCGGCCAGGGGCTGCGGGCGGCCGTGCCACCACTGGGTCAGCCGGCGGTAGCGGGCCGCGGCCACGAGCCGGTCGCCGTCGAAGACGCCCAGGTAGCGCTGCTGTTCGACGGAGGGCGTGACGAGCTGGTACCAGGTCTCCGTGTCGCTCGCGGAGATCGGGCCGAAGGAACGCTTCCGGACCTCGAGCACCGCGCCCAGGTCGTCGGGGGTCAGATCGCGAATATCCACGATGTCAACCTAGGACACCTCGCAACCGGTTTACCGGCCCGTCTCGGCGACCATCCGGTCGAGGTAGGTGACCTGCGCGACGGCCAGCGCGGCCAGGGCGACGGCCGCCACCGCGAGCGGCAGGGCCAGCCCGTACGGCAGGACCCCGGAGCCGCCCAGCCGGGGCGCGGCGGTCACCAGCACCTCGGGCCCGGTCATGGTGCGCGGGCTCATCGCCACGCCCAGCGGCCACAGCAGGTCCTGGGCGTTCAGCAGGGTCACCCCGCCGGCCAGCAGCCCGGCCATCGGCAGGGACGGCAGCACGACCGTGGACAGGAAGGGCCCCTCCCGGCGGGCCAGCCCCCGGCACAGCACGGTGAGGATCACCAGCGCCGGGACGCTGACGGCCACCGGCGGCACGAGCGCGACGAAGGTGTCGAGCAGGTCCAGCGAGCGCACGTTCAGCCACGAGGCCAGGACGGTCGGCGCGGTCCCGGTGAACAGCCACGGCGCGAACGGCAGCAGCAGCCACTCGCTGCGCCGGCCGAGCGGGCGCAGGCCACCGATGCCGAGCGCGCCGACGTAGGCGACGCCCACGGAGACCACCGCGCCCGCCAGCGCGGGCAGCCAGGTGTTGAGCTGGATCCGGGCGCTGTGGTCCGGGCGCTGTGGTCCGGCCCCTGCCCCGGCGAGAACAACCCCAGCACCCACTCGAACCCGGCGACCGCGATGGCCACCGGCGAGCACGTGACGATCCAGACCGACAGCACCACGCGGCCGATCCGGCGCACGGGGGCTCCGCCGTACGCCAGGGAGAGCGCCAGCAGCGGCGCGACCACGGCCACGACCAGGAGGGGGCCGGCGGTGAGCAGGGCGGTGAACCCCAGCGCCCGCCAGAACGGCTCCCCACCCAGCAACGTCGCGTAGTTCGCCCAGCCCACCACGGTGGTGCCGCCGCCGCGCAGCGGATTGCCGCGCTGGAGACTCAGCACGACCGTCTGCACGCTGGGCACCACCAGGGTGGCCAGCCCGAGGAGCGCGGGCAGGAAGAACAGCCAGCCGAGGGGACGACGCATGGGCCAGAACCCTAGCCCAGGCGCCCGGATGCCCCGAGGTCAGGCGTCGATCTTCTCCATGACCTCGTCGCTCACGTCGAAGTTGGCGTAGACGTTCTGGACGTCGTCGCTGTCCTCGAGCGCGTCGATGAGACGGAAGATCTTGCGCGCGCCGTCCTCGTCGAGCGGCACGTTCATGGAGGCCATGAAGCTCGACTCGGCCGAGTCGTAGTCGATGCCGGCCTCCTGCAGCGCCTTGCGCACCGGGACCAGGTCACCGGCCTCGGAGACGACCTCGAACTGCTCGCCCAGGTCGTTGACCTCCTCGGCGCCCGCGTCGAGGACGGCGTCGAGGATCTGGTCCTCGGTGTACTCGACCGTGGTGCCCTTCTTGGTGTCCGTCACGACCGACTTGGGCACCAGCACGACGCCCTTGCGGTTGAACATGTACGCCACCGAGCCCGGGTCGGCCAGCGAGCCGCCGTTGCGGGTCAGCGCCACGCGCACCTCGGAGGCGGCGCGGTTGCGGTTGTCGGTGAGGCACTCGATCAGCACCGCCACGCCGTTGGGGCCGTAGCCCTCGTACATGATGGTCTGCCAGTCGGCGCCGCCGGTCTCGAGGCCGCCGCCGCGCTTGCGGGCGCGCTCGATGTTGTCGATCGGCACCGAGCTCTTCTTCGCCTTGTAGATGGCGTCGAAGAGGGTGGGGTTGGCATCCGGGTCAGGGCCACCGGTCCGCGCCGCCACTTCGATGTTCTTGATCAGCTTGGCGAACAGCTTGCCACGCTTGGCGTCGAGCGCAGCCTTCTTGTGCTTCGTCGTCGCCCATTTGGAGTGGCCGGACATGACTTACAGCTCCCTCACCAGGTTTACGAAGTATTCATGCACGCGCGCGTCACCGGTCAGCTCCGGGTGGAACGATGTCGCGAGCAGCGGTCCTTGGCGGACCGCGACGATCCTATCGCCCGTCGAGGCCAGCACCTCGACATCCGGCCCGACCCGCTCCACCCAGGGGGCCCGGATGAAGACCGCGCGCACCGCCTGACCGGCGAAGTCGAGGTCCTCCTCGAAGGAGTCGACCTGGCGGCCGAAAGCGTTACGCCGCACGGTCATGTCGATGCCGCCGAGCGTCTCCTGGCCGGCGATCCCGTCCTCGATCCGGTCGGCCAGCATGATCATGCCGGCGCAGGAGCCGTAGGCGGGCATGCCCGACTTGATGCGCAGCCGCAGCGGCTCCAGCATCTCGAAGGTGGTGGCCAGCTTCCACATGGTGGTCGACTCGCCGCCGGGGATGACCAGCGCGTCCACCGCCTCCAGCTCCGCCGGCCGGCGCACGGCCACCGCCGTGGCGCCCGCCTCCTCCAGCGCGCGGGCGTGCTCGCGCACGTCGCCCTGCAGCGCAAGTACACCGATCGTGGGCACGCGAAGATCCTTCCGTCGAGGGGTTCCCCAGATTCAACACCAGAGGGGTCAGCGCTCTTCCGCCAGGGTGGCCTCGCCGTACAGCGGCCGGTGGTCGGACGGGGCATCGGCCGCGCCGACGCGGCACTCGCGCATGCCGGGGGCGAACAGGTAGTCGATCTTCTTGCCGGTGAAGGTCCAGCGCTGCCGCGGGTCGCACTCACGCCAGCGGGCGGCGACCGCCGTGATCGCCGCGCGGTGCGGCGTCAGGTTGAGGTCGCCCCCGAACACCACCCGCCGCCCGCCCTCGCGCGCCGCCCGCTCCAGCTCGCGCACCTGTTTCACCCGGTACGGCGAGCCGTCCTGGTGGTCGTCGTTGGACATCCCGGACGACAGGTGCGTGCCGCACGCCCGCAGCCTCCAGGCCGGCACGTCCGCGCACACCGCCGCCCGGCGCACGAACCACGGCGGCGAGCTCAGCTCGTGCTCGCTGAAGGCCGCCTGCCCGGCCTGGACGGCCACCACGACGCTCTGCGTGCCGCGCTCGCGGCCCTGGTAGTCGGGGTGGCACGCGTACGGCCGCCCCTTGGCGTCCCGCAGCCCCCACGACCGCACGCTCCATCGTGCGCCGCTGAGCTCTTCGAGGCTCTTCTCCAGCGCCGCGTCCGCGCCCGTGCAGAACTCCTGCAGGAACACCACCCGCGAGCGCCCGGCCAGCGCGTACTTCGCCGCCGTCCACCCGAGCTGATGCACCCCGGCCCGGTACAGCGGGCACGCCCCGTTCGTCCCCCCGCACACGTTCCACGTCATCACCCGCACCGCGGCCACCCCTTGGCCCGCCGGAAGGGGCGCCGCCGCCAGCACCATCCCGGCCACGACCCCCCACTCCAGCACCATGCCGGCATGCTACCCGCGGCCTACCTCTCGCAGACGATCCCGTCGTCGTCGCGGTCGTCGTACCACTCGTACTCCGGATCCACGCCCTTGACGTAGGGGCCGTAGCCGTTGTCGTTGGCCTCGCCGCAGGTGCCGAACTTTGGATCGTTCCCGTCCGGTGTCGGGGTCGGGGTGGGCGTCGGAGTCGGGGCCGGGTCGGCGGCAGGGGCGGTGCCAGGGTGGCAGTAGGCCTTGACCGGTCGCAGGCCCTTCACCGATGCGACCAATTTCCCGTCGACGTGCAGGTCGAGCCGGAAGCGCACGCCCTTGACCCCGGCCGGCACCGCCATCGCGGCGCACGTGCCGGGCTTGAGGGTGAAGGCCCGCCGGAAGGGCACGCCCCCGCGCACCTTGACGTGGCTCTTGCGATCGGCCACGGCCGCCCGGCTTCCCTTGGCGTAGGTGATGGTGAGTTTGCCCGCCTTCACCGGCCCGGGCAGTTGGACGAGGCGCAGGATCACCCGCGCATTGGCCGCCTCCCCCGCTCCTGCGGCGACGGCCGGGCCGGCCACGAAGGCGAGCGGGACTAAGGCGGCGGCGCACAGGGCGCCCAGGGAACGGCGGAGTTTCACCGGTACCTCCGTTGACTAGGGAGACAGGAGATACCTATGTCGCTCCGCGCCCCGCCTTCGTTACGCCGCCGCCTCCTGGAGCGTGTGGCCGGCGTCCACGCGGGACAACGGGCGGAGGTGGTGGCGGCGGGCGTAGAGGATGGCCATGCCGGCGGCGCAGCAGGCGGCGCCCAGCAGGTACGGCACGGCGGTGCCGAGGTGTTCGCCGAGCTTGGTGGCCACGAAGGGGGCCAGGGCGCCGCCCATCCAGCGGACGAAGTTGTAGCCCGCCGAGGCGATGGGCCGGGGCGCGTCGGAGACCTCCATGGCGGCCTCGGTGAAGACGGTGTTGCAGATCCCGATCGGCACGCCGGTGAGGATGGTGAACACGACGATCCCGGCGTGACCGGACAGGGCGATGCCGACCTGGAGGACGGCGAGCAGGGCGAGGGCCAGGTGCAGGACGGTCACCGAGCCGAGGCGGCGCTGCAGGCGCGGGGCGAGCAGCACCGAGCAGACGGCGACCATGACGCCCCAGCCGAAGAAGACCGCGCCGATGCCGTAGGCGCTCATCCCGAGGATGAAGGGGGTGAAGGCCAGCACGGTGAAGAAGGCGAAGTTGTAGAAGAGCGCGGTGAAGGCCGTGGTGGACAGGCCGCCGTGGGCCAGGGCGCGCAGCGGGTCGGACAGCCGGGTCTTGACCGCGGGCCTGGGCACGGCCCGCAGCAGGGTGGCGATGAGGACGAAGCCGGCGGCCATGAGGGTGGCGGTGCCGAAGAAGGGCGCCCGCCAGTTCCAGTCGCCGAGCAGGGCGCCGACCAGCGGGCCGAGGGAGATGCCCAGGCCGAGCGCGGCCTCGTAGAGGATGATCGCCGTCTCGGCCCCGCCGCTGGCGGCGCCGACGATGACGGCCAGGGCGGTGGCGACGAACAGGGCGTTGCCCAGTCCCCAGCCGGCGCGGAAGCCGACCAGTTCGGCCACGCTGCCGGAGGTGCCGGCCAGGGCGGCGAAGACGACGACCAGGCCGAGGCCGAGCAGCAGGGTCCGCTTGCCGCCGATGCGGCTGGAGACCCAGCCGGTCACCAGCATGGCCACCGCGGTCACCAGGAAGTAGCTGGTGAACAGCAGCGAGACCTCGCTGGCACTGGCGTGCAGGCCTTGGGCGATGGAGGGGAGGATGGGGTCGACCAGCCCGATGCCCATGAAGGCCACGACCGCGGCGAACGCGGTGGCCCACACGGACACCGGCTGGCGGAGCAGGCCGCCGCCGGTGCGCATGGTTCTCCTTACAGGTGGTGCGGGGTCGCGGCCGGAGGAGAGTCGGCGGCCTCGGCCCCGGTCTTCATGACCGGCCGAGCTTGTCCAGCACGGGCAGCGCCCGGGCGAGGATCTCCTGCTCGGCCGGGGTGAGCGTCTCCAGCCGGGCGGCGAGGAAGGCCCGGCGGGCCTGCCGGACGACGTCCAGGCGGGCCCGGCCCTCCTCGGTGAGCTCGACGGTGCGCACGCGGGCGTCGCCGGGGTCGCTGCCCCGGGCGACGAGCCCGGCGTCCTCCATGCGGTTGATCTGGACCGTCATGGTGGGCAGGTGCACCGCGTGCTCCTCGGCCAGCTCGCTCATCCGGCGGGCCCGGTGTTCGAGCGAGCCCAGCACGGCGTACTGCTGGCTGGTGACCGGCTGGCCGGCGACCGCGCGCCGCAGCAGGAGGACCAGGTGACGCAGGGAGGCCGACAGTTGCTCGGCGAGGGTCTGGGAGGCGCTCATACTTAGACAGTCTAAGTTAGCCTGTCTAAGTATTCAACCGGAGAAAGGCCCCGCCTGTTCCCGGCGGGGCCGTCCGGCGACGGTCAGGGGCGCTCGGTCTCCAGGCGGACCGTCTCCTCCACGGTCATCTCGTCGAGCGCGCGAGCCGCCGGGTCCAGCGGCCGCAGGTAGGTCTGCTGCACGCCGGGCACCCGGTCCTCGACGACGAAGGTGGCGCGGGTGTAGACGTCCGAGCCCGGCGCGGTCACCGTGGGCACGACCTTGAAGTCGGCCGTCATCAGCTCCCGCTCGATCCGGGTCAGCACGTAGCCACGCTGGTTGTTGTAGAACTTCAGATGCGGGTTGATCTTCAGGAACGGGTGCGTGGCCGGGTCGCTGTCGCGGCCGTCGCCGCCGGTGCTGATCGAGGAGGCCACCAGCTCCGCGCCCACGCTCGGCCCGGTCGGGTCGTCGTAGTCGAGCTTGAGGTCGCTGGCCCAGTGCGCGTGCACGTCGCCGGTGAGCACCACCGGGTTGCGCACGCCGGCGTCGAGCCAGCCCTGCGTGATGCGCCGGCGCGAGGCGACGTAGCCGTCCCAGGCGTCCATCGAGGTCACCTTCGCCGGACCGGCGTTGTTGTCACGCTGGGCGAAGAAGACCTGCTGGCCCAGGATGTCCCACTGGGCGCGCGAGTGGCGGAAGCCGTTCAGCAGCCACGCCTCCTGGGCGGAGCCGGTGATCGAGCGCGCCGGGTCCACCGCCGCCGGGCAGTCGCGGTAGCCGTCGCCGCAGCCCTGGTCGTCGCGGTACTGCCGGGTGTCGAGCATGTGGAAGGTGGCCGTCCTGCCCCAGCGCACCCGCCGGTAGAGCTGCATGTCGACGCCCCGGGGGATGGAGGTACGGCGCAGCGGCATGTTCTCGTAGTAGGCGCGGAAGGCCGCCTCCCGGCGCGACAGGAAGTTCGGCTGCGGGATCTCCGGCTTCTCCGGCACCTCGTCGGCCCAGTTGTTGTCCAGCTCGTGGTCGTCCCAGACGACCAGCCAGGAGGCGGCGGCGTGGGCGGCCTGCAGGTCGGGGTCGGCCTTGTACTGGGCGTGCCGCTGGCGGTAGTTGGCCAGCGTCTCGGTCTCGGGGCCCTCGTGGTGGCGGATGTTGCCGCCGGGGATGGTGTAGGTGTTCTTGGTGTACTCGTACTGGTAGTCGCCCAGGTGCAGGATCAGGTCGGGGCGCTCCTGGGCCAGGTGCCGGTAGGAGGTGAAGTAGCCGTGCTCGAACTGGGCGCAGGAGACGAAGGCCATCGACAGGGCTCCGCCGTACGACAGCGGGTGCGGCGCGGTGCGCGCGCGGCCGAGGGGCGAGACGTACGGGCCGACCCGGAAGCGGTACCAGTACTCGCGGTCGGACCCGAGCGAGTCGAGCTCGACGTGGACGCTGTGCCCCCACTCGGGCGCGGCGACCGCGATGCCGGACCGCACCACGCGGCGGGCGCGCTCGTCGGCGTAGACCTGCCACAACACCGGGAAGGGCCGCTGCGGCATGCCGCCGAAGCCGTCCTCGGCCAGCGGCTGCTGGGCCAGCCGGGTCCAGATGACGAAGCCGGAGTGGTCGGGGTCGCCACTGGCCACACCGAGGGTGAACGGGTCGCTGCGCAGGCCGCGCCCGGCCGGCGAGGCGGCGGTCTCGTCGGGCTCGGCCGAGGCGGGACCGGCCAGGACGGGCACGGTCGCCGCGGCGGCCAGGCCGGTGACGAGGAAGGAACGGCGGTCGAGTCCGGGCATCGGGGCTCCAGGAGAGATCGTGACGACGTCGAAAGCCTGACTCCGTCCCGTTAACTCTCCATGATCACGTCCGGAAATATCCGGCAACACGAAGGGGCGGCACGCCGGCGCGCCGCCCCTTCCGGTGTTCAGGTGCTACCAGCCGCGCTCGGCCAGGCGGTGCGGCACGGGGATGTCGTCCACGTTGATGCCGACCATGGCCTCGCCCAGGCCGCGCGAGACCTTCGCGATGACGTCGGGGTCGTCGTAGAAGGTGGTCGCCTTGACGATCGCCGCCGCGCGCTGCGCCGGGTTGCCCGACTTGAAGATGCCCGAGCCGACGAAGACGCCCTCGGCGCCGAGCTGCATCATCATCGCCGCGTCCGCCGGGGTGGCGATGCCGCCCGCGGTGAACAGCACGACCGGCAGCTTGCCGGTCTTGGCGACCTCGACGACCAGCTCGTACGGCGCCTGCAGCTCCTTGGCCGCGACGTACAGCTCGTCCTCGGGCAGCGAGGTCAGGCGCTTGATCTCCTGGCGGATGGTCCGCATGTGGGTGACGGCGTTGGAGACGTCGCCGGTGCCGGCCTCACCCTTGGAGCGGATCATCGCCGCGCCCTCGGTGATGCGGCGCAGCGCCTCGCCCAGGTTGGTCGCGCCGCACACGAAGGGCACGGTGAAGCGCCACTTGTCGATGTGGTTGGCGTAGTCGGCCGGGGTGAGCACCTCGGACTCGTCGATGTAGTCGACGCCGAGCGACTGCAGGAGCTGGGCCTCGACGAAGTGACCGATCCGGGCCTTGGCCATGACCGGGATGGAGACGGCGGCGATGATGCCGTCGATCATGTCGGGGTCGCTCATGCGCGAGACGCCGCCCTGGGCGCGGATGTCGGCGGGGACCCGCTCCAGCGCCATGACGGCGACGGCGCCCGCGTCCTCGGCGATCTTCGCCTGCTCCGGGGTGACGACGTCCATGATGACGCCGCCCTTGAGCATCTCGGCCATGCCCCGCTTGACCCGAGCGGTTCCAGTGGCTACTTCGGACACGTTTATGCACCTCACGAATGATCCGGGCTTACGCATCCAGTGTACGGAGCACCCAGTGGTCCTCGGTAAGGGCCACTTCGGAGCTGCGGCCCCAGACCACTTCCGGCGGGTGCGAGTGCCGGCTAGGGCACGACCGGCTTCTTTGCGGCCAGCGCCACCCACACCTGGCCGGGCGCGAAGTTCATCGGCTCGCCCTCGGGGGTGGTGTAGACCGTGCCCTCCTCCTCCGAGGCGCGCGACCACTTGGCCTTGTAGGCCTTGCCGTCGCGCAGCACGAACGCGTCGCCCTTGCCGACCGTCTGCACCAGCGGCGTGTAGCTCTGGTTCTTGTCGTGGAACTCCGAGCGCACCGTCTTGACGTACTGCACGACCACGGTCGGCGCCGACAGCTGCCCGCCCTCGGCGGCCATGTTCTTCTTGCCGTCCTGCCAGATCAGCCACTGCTGCTTGGCCTCGGACCAGACGAAGTCGAAGCGCGCGGCCGGCCAGCGCACGGTCATCCGCTTCTTGTCCACCCCGCCGCTCTCGGGGGCGTCGCCGAAGGTGAAGCCGACGTCCTTGGCCTTGGTCGCCTTGGGCGCGGCCTTGATCAGCTGGCGCGTGTTCGCGAACAGGTTGTAGGGCGCGTAGCGGCCCGGCTGGCGGAAGTAGGCGCCCGGCGCGCGGCTGTCGGAGACGTCGAACAGTGAGGCCTCGGCGATGTGCGGCAACATCTTGGTCTGCGCGCCGGAGTAGGCGAAGGCGGGCTTGCCGAACATCGGCGCGATGTGCAGGTCGGAGATGCGCGCGCTGCGGACCGGGCCGACCTTGGCCGGGATCTTCGAGGAGAAGATCACCATGAGCCGGGTCAGACCCGCCTCGACCTGCTCGATGTAGACGATGTCGGCGCTCTTCAGCCCCATCTGCGGCTTGCCCGCCGCGGTGTTCTCGATCTTGACCGCGAGCACCGGCCGCATCGTATCCGCGGGCAGCCCGGTGAACGGGTGCCCCGGCTCGGCGACCGTCGGCGAGGCCGACGGGGCGGCCGTGGCCGCCTGCGGCTGGCCCGCCGGCGGCTTCTCACTGGAGGAACAGGCCGCGACCGGGGCCAGTACGGCAAGCGTCACAACGAACAAACCGGCACGCCGCACCTGGTCAACTCCTCCGCTAGGCCAAGAAATCGGGAGAAGCTTACCGGCGATCCCAAAATGGGTCATTCAGATGCGGACATCGACTCCGGAGCCGCATCGTCGATCTCGAAGAAGTGCGGGAAGTCGGTGTTGCCCGCCAGCCGCAGCGTGCGGGCCAGCCAGCGCCGCTGCGCGACCTGGGTGACCGCGACCGCGTTGTTGTAGAAACGGCGCGAGTAGACCACCTTGGCGGTGGCCGCGTCGAGCTCCTCCAGCAGGTCGGGGCCGCCGGGGGCCTCGGCCAGGGCCTCGCGGAAGCGTTCCTGGTCGACCGCGGCGCGCAACGCCCTCGACAGGTCGCTCTCGGCGTGCTCGCGCTCGTCTGGCCCCGCCGTACGTGCCTCGTGGGCGGCGGCGGCCAGCACCAGCGAGGTGGCCGGGTCGAGCAGCCGCGAGCCGGCCAGCTCCAGCACCACCGCGCGCCGGCGCATCAGGGCGGCGTCGAGCGCCTCCTGGGCCAGCTCCAGGCGGATGTGCAGCCGGTCGAGCCGGCCCGCCCGCCAGGAGATGTACACGGCCGTCAGCACCACGACCAGGCCCGCCAGCAGCAGGACGATCGTCTGGTTCACCGGTCCTCCGGCTCTCGCGTCGGCCTAGCCCGGTCGTTCACAGGTCCTCCACCACGCGGCCGCCGCCCTCGGCGGCGACCGTCTCGTACACGCGCACCACGTCGCGGGCGACCGTCGACCAGTCGAACTTGCGCACCGCGACCAGCGCCTCGGCGGCCAGCTTGGCCCGCCGCTCGGGGTCGGCCAGCAGCGCGTTGGCCTCCTCGGCCAGCGACGCCGGGTCGCCGTTGCGGAACAGCGCGCCCGCCTGGCCCTCGCCGAGCACCCGGCGGAAGGCCGGGATGTCGCTGGCCAGCACGGTCGCCCCCGAGGCCATCGCCTCGGCCAGCACGATGCCGAAGCTCTCGCCGCCGGTGTTGGGCGCGCAGAAGACGTCGACCGAGTGGTAGGCGCGGATCTTGTCCTGCTCGCTGACCATGCCGAGCATGGTGACCCGGTCGCGGATGCTGCGCGGGATCTTGACGTCGCCGGCCCCGGCCACCAGCAACTTGGCGTCCGGGATGGCCTCCATCGCCTCCAGCAGGATCGGGAAGCCCTTGCGCGGCTCCTCCAGGCGGCCCAGGAACCCGATGGTGGTGCCGTCGGGACCCCAGCCGGACAGCGGCTCGGCCTCGGCGAAGCGGCTGACGGTCACCCCGTTGGGGATCAGCACGGCGTCGCCGCCGAACTGCTCGACCAGGCTCTTGCGGGCGGCGTCGGAGACGGCGATGCGCCCGTGCAGCTTCTCCAGCGCGCTGCGCAGCAGCGGTTCGGCGACCGCGATGGCCCGCGAGCGGTTGAAGGAGGCGTGGAAGGTCGCCACGATCGGCCCCTTGGCCGCCCAGCAGGCCAGCACGCCCAGCGACGGGATGAGCGGCTCGTGGATGTGCAGGACGTCGAAGTCGCCGTCGTTGATCCAGCGGCGCACCCGGGCCGCCGACAGGAAGCCGAACGACATGCGCGCCACCGACCCGTTGTAGGGCACCGGAACCGCGCGGCCCGCGCCCGTCACGTACGGCGGCAGCTCCTCGTCGTCGCTGGCCGGGGCGATGACGGAGATCTCGTGGCCCTGGGCGATGAGCGCCTGGGCCAGGTCGTCGATGTGCTGCTTGACCCCGCCCGGCATGTCCCACGAGTAGGGGCAGACGATTCCGACCCTCACTGGTCGATCCAGAGCCGCTGCAGCATGTGCCAGTCCTCGGGGTGCTCGGCGATGCCCTTCTCGAAGACCTCCACCAGGCGCTGCGCCGCCACCGCGACGCGCTCCTGGCGGGTGCCCTCGGCCGGGACGGCCACCTCGGGCTCGATGCGCAGGCCCCAGTCGTCGCCCTCGAACCACAGGATCGCCGGCAGCAGCGCGCAGCCGGTCTGGACGGCCAGCAGCGCCGGACCGGCCGGCACCTTGGTGGTGGCGCCGAAGAAGCTCACCTCGATGCCGCTCTTGGTCAGGTCGCGCTCGGCCGGCAGGCAGACGACGCCGCCCCGCCGTACGCGGGAGGCGAGGGTGCCGATGGTGTGGCCGGCGCCGCCGGTCAGCGGCAGCACCTCCATGCCCAGCCCCTCGCGGAAGGCGGTGTAGCGGCGGTACAGCGACTCGGGCTTGAGCCGCTCGGCCACGGTGGTGAAGCGGCGGCCGTTGCCGACGAGCCACGCGCCGGCCTGGTCCCAGTTGCCCATGTGCGGCAGGGCGAGCACGACGCCGCGGCCGGACTCGAGGGTCTGCCAGATGTGCTCGTCGCCGGTGACGTGGGTGCGCCGCACGACCTCCGCGCTGGGCATCTTGGGCAGCCGGAAGACCTCGTGGAAGTAGCGGAAGTAGGAGCGCATGCCGCGCCGGGTGAGCTCGCGCAGCTCGGCGCCCTCCAGGCCGGTGACCCGGGCCAGGTTGGCCTCCAGGCGGCGGACCGAGGCGCCCCTCCCCCGCCAGACGCGGTCGGCGGCGAGTTCGAAGCCGCGCGCGGTCAGCCGCTGCGGCAGCAGCGGGACCAGCTTCCAGCCGGCGGCGAACCCGGCGGCCACCGCGCGGTCGGTCAGGGAGATGTTCATCGGGGGGCTCCAGCCTGGCGGTGGACGTGGACGACGCGCTGCACGACGGTGACCGCGCTGGCCACGGCCAGCACCGTCATCCCGATGGCCAACAGGGGCGGCCAGAACTGCGCGAAGCCGGCCGAGCACAGCCCGACGACCAGCCGCTCGGGCCGCTCGACCAGGCCGACGTCGCAGCTCAGGCCCAGGCCCTCGGCACGGGCCTTGACGTAGGAGACGAGCAGGCCGGCGACCAGGCAGAACAGGACGACCCAGGCGAGGACGAACTGGCCGGTCAGCACGAGGTGGATCAGCAGCCCGCAGAAGATGGCGGCGTCGGCCACGCGGTCGAAGGTCGAGTCGAGGAAGGCGCCCCAGGTGCTGCCACCGCCGCCGCCCAGCCGGGCCACCACGCCGTCGAGCAGGTCGAGCAGGGCGAACAGCCCGATGACGAAGGCGCCCCACCACAGGTGGCCCAGCGGGAACAGGACCAGGGCGGCGACCACGGTGCCGGTCGTGCCGACCGCGGTGACGGCGTTGGGGCCGATGCCCCGGCTCACCAGTGCCCTGCCGAGGGGGGTGAGGATCCGGGTCATGGCCGGGCGCAGGAGTTTCAGCATCGCAGCTCGATCGTAGGCCATTTTCGTTGGCCTCCACCTCTTGTGATATTCGCCACACGGGTATTTGGTGAACACACCGCGTCCTTGCGGTGACACATCCGCCCGGACGCGGCGTTTCGGCACACCGAACCGAACACGCGGGAGGCGATGTGGCAGACAAGAACCCAGCGGGAGCCGCCGGCAGGGCACCGACGGCCGACAAGGCGGAGGCGATTCGCAACGTCGCGCTGGTCGGCCATTCCGGTGCGGGCAAGACCACCCTCGTCGAGCATCTGCTGGCCGCCACCGGCACCATCCAGCGCACCGGCCGGGTCGAGGACGGCACCACCGTCAGCGACTTCGACGAGGTCGAGGTCCGCCAGCAGCGTTCGGTGAACCTGGCGCTGGCCCCGATCCTCTTCAACGGCATCAAGATCAACCTGCTGGACACCCCGGGCTACGCCGACTTCGTGGGCGACCTGCGCGCCGGGCTGCGCGCGGCCGACGCGGCGCTGTTCGTGGTCTCCGCCTCCGACGGCATCGACGGCCTGACCAGGCAGCTCTGGGAGGAGTGCGCCCAGGTCGGCATGCCGCGCGCGGTCGTGATCACCAAGATCGACCACCAGCGGGCCGACTTCGACGAGGTGCTGGCCACCTGCCAGGACGTCTTCGGCGACGGCGTCGCCCCGCTCTACCTGCCGGTCGTCACCAACGGGCACGTCAACGGCCTGATCGGGCTGCTGTCGCAGAAGTTCTACAACTACGCCACCGGCACCCGCGCCGAGCGCGACCCCGGGCCGGAGTACCAGGCGCAGATCGAGGAGCACCGCGGCGTCCTGATCGAGGGCATCATCCAGGAGAGCGAGGACGAGTCCCTCATGGACCGCTACCTCTCCGGCAAGGAGCTCGACACCAAGGAGCTCATCGACGACCTGGAGAAGGCGGTCGCGCGCGGCAACTTCTACCCCGTGCTCTGCAGCGGCCTCGGCGTCGGCGCGCAGGAGATCCTCGAGATCGTCACGCAGGGCTTCCCCTCGCCGCTGGAGCACCCGCTGGCCGAGATCACCACCGTGGACGGCAAGCCGGTCCAGGGCATCACCTGCGACCCCGACGGTCCCCTGGTCGCCGAGGTGGTCAAGACCACCAGCGACCCCTACGTCGGCCGGATCAGCCTGGTCCGCGTCTTCTCCGGCACGTTGCGCCCCGACATGACGGTGCACGTCTCCGGCCACGGCCTGAGCGAGCGCGGCCACGAGGACCACGACGTCGACGAGCGCATCGGCACCCTGTCCAGCCCGCTGGGCAAGACGCAGCGCACCGTGCCCAAGGCGATCGCCGGCGACATCGTCGCGGTGGCCAAGCTCTCGCGCGCCGAGACCGGCGACACGCTGTCCGAGGTGGACCGGCCGCTGCTGATGACCGCCTGGTCGATGCCGGACCCGCTGCTGCCGGTGGCCATCCGCGCCAAGTCCAAGGCCGACGAGGACAAGCTGGCCCAGGCGCTCGGCCGCCTGGTCGCCGAGGACCCCACGCTGCGGCTGACCAACAACGCCGAGACGCGCCAGCTCGTGCTGTGGTGCATGGGCGAGGCCCACACCGACGTGCTGCTCGACAAGCTCGCCAAGCGGCACGGCGTCGAGGTGGAGAAGATCGAGCTGCGGGTGCCGCTGCGGGAGACCTTCGGCGGCGGCTGCCGGGCGATGGGCCGCAACGTCAAGCAGACCGGCGGCCACGGCCAGTACGCCATCTGCCACCTGGAGGTCGAGCCCCTGCCCTCGGGCGGGGGTTTCGAGTTCGTGGACAAGGTCGTCGGGGGCGTGGTGCCGCGCCAGTTCATCCCCTCGGTCGAGAAGGGCGTGCGCCAGCAGATGGAGCGCGGCGTCGCGCACGGCTACCCGCTGGTCGACGTCCGCGTCACGCTGTATGACGGCAAGGCGCACTCGGTGGACTCCTCCGACATGGCCTTCCAGATCGCCGGGCAGCTCGCGCTCAAGGAGTGCGCGGCGAAGGTCCCGGTGCTGCTGCTGGAGCCGGTGGACGAGATCTCCGTGCTGGTCGCCGACGAGTACGTCGGCCCGGTCATGTCGGACCTGTCGGGCCGGCGCGGGCGCGTGCTCGGCACCGAGCCGGTCGGCACCGGCCGCACGCTGGTCAAGGCCGAGGCGCCACAGCTCGAGATCACGCGGTACGCCATCGACCTGCGGTCGATGTCCCACGGCACCGGCACCTTCCAGCGCACGTTCCTGCGCTACGAGCCGCTGCCCAGCCACCTGGCCGGCAAGGTGACCGCCACCGGTGACTAGGGCGTACGGCGGGGCGCACCACCCGGTCCGCCCCGCCCCATCCCTCACTCAGGTCACACGAATATCACAAATCCATTTCTCTTTTCCGGCCAAAGCATCATGGAGGCGATGCCAGACTGTGGAACCATGCGAACCGCACGCCCTCTGCTCGCCGCCGCCGCCCTCGCCGTCGTCGCGACGGGCGCCGCCTACGCGTACGGTCCCCGTGCGGACGCGCGTCCCGAGGCGGCCGAACCGCTGTCCAAGGCCGCGCTCAAGCCGGTCGGCACCTGCGTCCCCGACCCGAAGCACCCCAAGCGCCAGCTCCGCGGGGTCTGGATCGCCACCGTCAAGAACATCGACTGGCCCTCCCGTACCGGGCTGAGCCAGGCCCGCCAGCAGGCCGAGTACGTCAAGCTGCTCGACGCCGCGGCGGCCCGCCGGTTCAACGCCGTCTTCGTCCAGGTGCGCCCGGCCTCCGACGCGCTCTACCGCTCCTCGCTGGAGCCGTGGTCGCAGTACCTCACCGGCACCCCCGGCAAGGACCCGGGCTGGGACCCGCTGCCCTTCCTCATCGAGGAGGCGCACAAGCGCGGCCTGGAGTTCCACGCCTGGTTCAACCCCTACCGCGCCGCCTACGACGCCAAGACCTCCAAGCTGCCCGCCAGCCACCCGGCGCGGGTCAACCCGGGCTGGACGGTCAAGTACGGTGACCGGCTCTACTACAACCCCGGCCTGCCCGAGGTCCGCCGGCACGTCACCAAGGTCATCACCGACGTGGTGCAGCGCTACGACGTGGACGGCGTGCACTTCGACGACTACTTCTACCCCTACCCGGGCGAGGGCGGTCGCTTCGACGACTCCGCCGCCTTCGCCAAGTACGGCAAGGGCAAGAAGCTGGCCGACTGGCGCCGCGGCAACGTCAACACCCTGGTGGCCGAGGTCAACGAGGCCGTGCACAAGACCAAGGCGCACGTGAAGTTCGGCATCAGCCCGTTCGGGATCTGGCGCAACAAGGCCCAGGACCCCAGCGGCTCGGCCACCTCCGGCATGTCGGCCTACGACTCGATCTACGCCGACGCCCGGCACTGGATCAAGGCCGGCTCGGTGGACTACGTGATGCCGCAGCTCTACTGGCCGCGCGGCTTCAAGGCCGCCGACTACCGGGTGCTGGTGCCCTGGTGGGCCAACGAGGTCAAGGGCACCGACGTCGACCTCTACATCGGCCAGGCGCTCTACCGCGTCGGCACGCGCGACGACAAGGCCTGGACCAAGGTCGGCGAGCTGCCCGCGCACCTGGCGCTCAACAAGGGGCACAAGCAGGTCGACGGCGACGTGTACTTCAGCGCCAAGCAGATGCTGAGCAACCCGCTCGGCGTCATGGACCGGCTGACGGCCACGCACTACAAGCGGCCCGCGCTGCTGCCGCTGATCAAGCCGCGCGGCGGCACCGCGCCGGCCAAGCCGGCCGGGCTGCAGGCCGCCGGGGCGGTGCTGCGCTGGACCGCCTCGGCCGGCGCCCGCGGCTACGCGGTCTACCGGGCCGCCGGGGCCGACGCCGCCTGCGCCGACGCCGACGGCCGCCGCCTGGTGGCCGTGGTCAGCTCACCCACCTACACCACGGCCGAGCCGGGCACCTACGTGGTGACCGCGCTCGACCGCCTGCACAACGAGAGCAAGCCCGCCAAGGTGAAGGTCAGCGAACAGCGCTGACCCAGCGCAGGTAGAGCGGGAACAGGTCGCCCGTCGGCCAGCTCGTCACCGAGTTGGCCGCGCGGTACAACAACCCGTCGATGTCGTTGTAGCTGAGGCCCGAGGCGTCGTCGCGCTGGTTGAACAGCGCGGCGTAGGTGATGCCGTCGTAGCGGCGCACCAGCAGCGTCGAGGTGCCCTGCAGGCTGCCGGTGTGCCAGGTGTTGCGGCCGCCGGTGACGTTGCGCACCTGCCAGCCGCAGCCGTACCACCAGTCGCCGGGGTTGAGCCCGGTCTCCGGCTGGGCGAAGGCCCGGGTGATCGAGGCCGGGGACAGCACGGTGGAGCCGGTGTCGAAGATCCCGGCGAAGCGGACGAGGTCGACGGCGTTGGAGACCCAGCCGCCGTGCGAGTCCATGTTCTCCAGGTTGTAGACCCCGTACGGCCCGGGCACCGTCGCCCCGGAGCCGTCGAGCACGGTCTTGCCGCTGTACTGCGAGAAGTAGGGCACCTCCCCGGTCAGCGCCTCGGCCTTGAGCGTGCGGCCCAGCTTGGTGCGCCGGATGCCGCGCGGCCCGAGGATGGTCTGCTGGACGTAGCTCTGGTACGGCTGGCCGCTGACCTTCTCGATGATCCGGCCGAGCAGCAGGTAGTCGTAGTTGCCGTAGGCGTAGGTGCTGCCGGGGTCGTGGTCGAGCATGAGCCCGGTGGTGTACTTGATCACGTCGGCCTGCTTGATCGGCAGGGACACGCCGAGTGCCTTGGAGATGGCGTAGTTGTTGAACATCGGGTCGGTGCTGATCTTGGAGTCCCAGCCGCCCAGGTGCTGGAGCAGCCGCAACACGGTGACCTCGGCCATCCGCGGGTCGGCCGGGGTCAGCCCGAGCAGGTCCACCACCTTGGCGCTCAGCGACAGCTTGCCGTCCTGCACCAGCCGCAGCACGGCCGCGGCGGTGATCGGCTTGCTCAGGCTCGCGATGCGGAACAACGAGTTCGGCTGGGTGACCGGCGTCGCGCCGGTGCTCCACGAGTAGCCACGGGCCAGCACGAGCTTGCCGTGGCGGGCCACCGCCAGCGAGCCGCAGGTGATCGAGCGGGCCTGCATGAAGCTCTTCATGGTGGCGTCGAAGCCGGCCAGCGAGGTGGGGGCCGTGCCGGTGGCCCGCCAGGTCGGCGCGGCGGCGCTCGCCGGCCTCGCGCTCAGCGCCCCGGCCAGACCGAGCCCGGCGACGGCGGCGGCGCGCCCGAGGTCACGACGCGACAGATGTGCGGACATGCGCTCTCCTTAGGCTCAACAATGAAAGCCCAAAGGCTAGCCCAATCCCTCGAAACGGACAGGCCCTATCCGGCGGGCCGGTAGACCGTGAGGGCGTCGACCAGCTTGAACAGCTCCACCGTCGAGCCCACCGGCGCCACCTCGCCGTCGATGGCCAGGTCCGGCACCCCGTGCAGCTTCTCCAGCCGCAGGCGGCGCACCCGGCCGGTCAGGTAGACCGGCGAGTCGGCCAGGCTGCCGGTGAGCGCGGCGGCGACCAGCCTGGTGCGCGCGAAGGGCAGGTCGGCGTCGACCACTCGGATGTCCAGCACCCCGTCGTCGAGCTGGCGCCGGTAGGCGGGCACCAGCCCCTCCGGCGAGTAGCTGCCGTTCCCGGCGAAGACCAGCCACACCAGGCTCCGCTCCCCGTCGATCAGCAGCTCCAGCGGCCGGGCGCGCGGCAGCACCCGCAGCAGCGCGAGCGCCGCGGCGACGGTCTTGCCGGTGCGCCGCTCCAGCTTCTCCCGGATGCGGACGAGCTCGGGGTACAGGCCGATGCTGAAGGTGTTGACGAAGTGCCGCGACGGGCTGCCGGAGATCTCGGCGGCCGACACGTCGACCGGGACGGCCTCGCCGCGCTCGACCGCTCCGGCCACCGCCTCGAAGGTGTCGGCGCCGAGGTCGCGGGCGAAGTGGTTGAGCGTGCCGCCGGGGAAGACCGCCAGCGGCAGCCCGTGCCGCAGCGCCACCCCGGCGGCGGCGTTGACGCTGCCGTCGCCGCCGCACACGCCGAGCGCCTGGCCGCGCGAGGCGGCCTGGTCCAGGAGGCCGAGCAGGTCGGCGCCGTCCTGCCGTACCAGCACCTCGGCCTCGGGCAGCAACGCGCGGATCAGCTCCTCGGGCGGGCGGCGCCGGCGGCCCACGCCGGCGCCGCTGTTGACCACGACGGCCAGCCCCGCGCCCCGCGGCAGCGCGGGGGCCGAGGCGGCGCCGTGCAGGCGGTCGTGCACGCGCGGGCCGGGCGGCAGCGCCGCGCGGGTGACGCCGGCCGCGCCGAGCCCGACCAGGCAGCCGCCCAGCACGTCGGTCGGGTAGTGCACGCCGACGTAGATCCGGGAGAAGGCGACGGCCGCCGCGAGCGGCGCGACCAGGGCGCCGAGCGCGGGCGATTCGACGGCCACCCCGGCGGCGAAGGCGGCGGCCGAGGCCGAGTGGCCGGAGGGGAAGGAGGAGGTGTGCGGCTGCCGGGTCAGCCGCCGGACCAGCGGCACCGAGTCGATCGGCGGCCGGGTCCGCTCGGCGAGCCATTTTCCGGCGGTGTTGGAGGCCAGCGAGGCCAGCGCGAGCGAGGCGACGCCCCGGCGGGCCGCCCGGCGGGCGCTCGGCCCGCCGATCGCGGCCATGAGCCCGGCGACGCCGAACCACAGCAGCCCGTGGTTGGCCGCCTGCGACAGCCTGGGCAGGACCTGCTCGGCGCCCGGCCAGCGCGCCTTGGCCACCCGCGCGAAAAGCCGCCGGTCAAGCCGGCTGAATCCACCCATGCGGCAGGGCATCCCCCGCGCGGCGGCCCGGGCAAACGCCCGTCACCGCCAAGACTCCCCCATCGCGGGCCGCCGGCCGCCGGGGCTCACTCCCAGGCCTGGGCCAGCAGCTCGCGGGTGTCGGGCAGCAGTTGCGGCAGCACCTTGGTCTGCCCGATGACCGGCATGAAGTTGGTGTCGCCGCCCCAGCGCGGCACCACGTGCTGGTGCAGGTGCGCGGCGATGCCCGCGCCCGCGACGGTGCCGAGGTTCATGCCCACGTTGAAGCCCTGCGGGTCGCTCGCCTTGCGCAGCGCGCGGATCGCCCGCTGGGTGAACTCGCCCAGCTCGGTCACCTCCTCGGCGGTGAGCTGGTCGTAGCCTGGGATGTGCCGGTAGGGCACGACCATCAGGTGGCCGGAGTTGTAGGGGTAGAGGTTGAGCACCGCGAACACGGCGGAGCCGCGGGCGACCACCAGCCCGTCCTCGTCACTGAGCTTCGGGATCTCGCAGAACGGGCAGCCGTCCCCGGATCCAGGGCCGGTAGGTTTGTTCTCGCCCTTGATGTAGGCCATCCGGTGCGGGGTCCACAACCGCTCGAAGTTGTCGGGCTCATGCATGTCAAGCAGCATAGAGAACGCGGAGGCGAGCCGAATGACCACACCCCAGCTCGAGCCCATGCCGGAGGACTGGTCGCGGGCGCTGGCCATCGTGGCCCACCCCGACGACCTGGAGTACGGCTGCGCCTCGGCCATCGCCGGCTGGACCGCCGAGGGCCGGGAGGTGGCCTACGTGCTGGTCACCCGCGGCGAGGCGGGCATCGACACGCTCGACCCGGCCAAGGCCGCGCCGCTGCGCGAACGCGAGCAGCTGGCCAGCGCCGCCGTCGTCGGCGTGAGCGTGGTGGAGTTTCTCGACCACGCCGACGGGGTGATCGAGTACGGCCCGGCGCTGCGCCGGGAGCTGGCGGCCGCGATCCGCCGCCACCGGCCCGAGCTGGTGATCACCCTCAACCACCGCGACACCTTCGGCGGCGTGGCCTGGAACAGCCCCGACCACCGGGCCGTGGGCCGCGCCACGCTGGACGCGGCGGGCGACGCGGGCAACCGGTGGATCTTCCCCGACGCCGGGCCTGAGCCGTGGAACGGGGTGCGCTGGGTGGCGGTCGCCGCCTCGCCGCAGCCCACGCACGCGGCGGCGATCAGCGACGAGGGGCTGGAGCTGGGCATCCGGTCGTTGCTGGAGCACCGCGCCTACATCGAGGCGCTGACCGACCAGGAGCCCGAGGCCTACGTCCGGGAGCTGCTGACCGGGTTCACCGGGATGACCGCCGAGTCGTTCGGCGGGCAGCGGGCGGTCAGCTTCGAACTCTTCCCGCGCTGACCAGGCTTTCCCGCGCTGGCCAGGCACGGAACAGGCGGCGGCCCCGAACCCCGGGGCCGCCGCCTGCCGTACGGGATCAGACCTGGACGCGGCGCTCGACGGCGCTGACGATCTCGGCCACCGCGTCCTCGACCGGCACGCCGTTCTTCTGCTCGCCGCTGCGGTAGCGGAAGGAGACGCCCCCGGCGGCGATGTCCTCGTCACCGGCGAGGATCATGTACGGGACCTTCGCCTTCTGCGCGTTGCGGATCTTCTTCTGCATGCGGTCGTCGGAGGCGTCGACCTCGACCCGGATGCCGTGCTCGCGCAGCTTCTTGGCCACGTCCTGGAGGTAGGCGACGTGCGCCTCGGCGATCGGGATGCCCACCACCTGCACGGGAGCCAGCCAGGCCGGGAAGGCGCCGGCGTAGTGCTCGACCAGCACGCCCATGAAGCGCTCGATCGAGCCGAACAGCGCCCGGTGGATCATGACCGGCGTCTGCCGCGAGCCGTCGGCCGCCTGGTACTCCAGGCCGAAACGCTTGGGCTGGTTGAAGTCGAGCTGGATGGTCGACAACTGCCAGGTGCGCCCGATGGCGTCCTTGGCCTGCACGGAGATCTTCGGCCCGTAGAAGGCCGCGCCGCCCGGGTCGGCCACCAGCTTGAGCCCCGACTCCTCGGCCGCCTGGCGCAGCGCCTCGGTGGCCTCGTCCCACTCGGCCTGCTCGCCGATGAACTTGTCGGAGTCGTCGCGGGTGGACAGCTCCAGGTAGAACTCCTCCAGCCCGAAGTCGCGCAGCACGCTGAGCACGAAGGCGAGCAGGGACTTGATCTCCTCGCCCATCTGCTCCTTGGTGGTGTAGATGTGCGAGTCGTCCTGCGTCATGCCGCGCACCCGGGTCAGGCCGTGGACCACGCCCGACTTCTCGTAGCGGTAGACCGAGCCGAACTCGCACAGCCGCAGCGGCAGCTCGCGGTAGGACCGCCCGCGCGCCCGGAAGATCAGGTTGTGCATCGGGCAGTTCATCGGCTTGACGCGGTACTCGGTGCCGTCGAGCTCGAAGGGCGGGAACATGTCCTCGCCGTACCACGGCAGGTGGCCGGAGGTCTCGAACAGCGTCGACTTGGTGAGGTGCGGCGTGTTGACGAACTCGTAGCCCGCCTCCGCCTGCCGCCGGCGCATGTAGTCCTCCATCTCCTTGCGGATGATCCCGCCCTTGGGATGGAAGACCGGCAGCCCGCTGCCCAGCTCCGGCGGGAAGCTGAACAGGTCGAGCTCGGCGCCGAGCTTGCGGTGGTCGCGCTTCTCGGCCTCCTCCAGCAGGTGGAGGTACTCGTCCTGCTTCTCGCGCGACTCCCACGCGGTGCCGTAGATCCGCTGGAGCTGCGGGTTCTTCTCGCTGCCGCGCCAGTAGGCGCCGCCGGAGCGCATGAGCTTGAAGGCCGGGATGACCCGGGTGGTCGGCAGGTGCGGGCCGCGGCACAGGTCGAACCAGCACAGCGACCCGTCCTTCGGGTCCTTGTTGTCGTAGATGGTGAGCTGCCCGCCGCCCACCTCGACGTTCTCCTCGTCGGAGCCGCCGCCCTTGAGCCCGATGAGCTCCAGCTTGTACGGCTCGGCCGCCAGCTCCAGCCGGGCCTCCTCGTCGCTCACCTCGCGGCGGCTGAAGGTCTGCCCCTGCTTGACGATCTCGCGCATGCGCTTCTCGATGCGCTTGAGGTCGTCGGGCTGGAAGGCGTGGTGCACGTCGAAGTCGTAGTAGAAGCCGTTCTCCACGGGCGGGCCGATGCCCAGCCTGGCGTCGGGGAACAGCTCCTGCACCGCCTGGGCCATGACGTGCGCCGTGGAGTGGCGCAGGATCGCCCGGCCGTCGGCGGAGCCGATCTCGACCGGCTCGACCACGTCGCCGTCGGCGACGGCCCAGGCCAGGTCGCGCAGCTCGCCGTTGACGCGGGCGGCGATGACGGTGCGGCCGTCGGCCTCGAGCGCGTCACCGGCCGTCGTCCCGGCCGCGACCACACGCTCGGCTCCGGCGAGGGTGATGCGTAGCTCGGCTGACACGATGGCTCCCTTGGGACGGCGCTTGTCGGATGGAAACCGATGCTATCGCGGGTCGTAGCCCAGCCTGGTCAGCTCCTCACGGCTGCCGTGGAAGACGTTGCGGTCCACCGGGCTGTTGGAGTACTGGTGGATCGCCCAGTCCCGCCACGGCGAGGGCACGACCGGGTTGCCGCGCGGGCGGTTGGGCGAGGCGATCCACAGCGGATAGCCGCCCAGGCCCGCGCAGTTGCCCTCCCTGGCGAAGTAGTCGTAGGTGTAGACGAAGGGCCGCACGCCCGCGTGCCGCTCGATCTGGTTGCACCAGCGCCGCGCGTAGCGCGCCACCTGCTCGGGCGGCAGCCCGTCGTTGGTCTCCAGGTCGAGCGCGATCAGGTCGCCGCGGCGCAGCCCGCCGGCGGCGCGGATGCGGCGCAGGAAGTGCCGGACGTGCTCGGCGGGCTCGCCCCTGGGCCGGGCGAAGTGGTAGGCGCCGCAGACCAGCCAGCTCTCCCGCATCCCGGTCCAGTTGCGCTCGAACCACTTGTCGGCGAAGTCACCGCCCTCGGTGGCCTTGGCGAAGGCGAAGGAGACCCCGGACTTGGCGTGCTCGGCCCAGTCGACCCGGCCCTGCCAGTTGGACACGTCTATGCCATGAAGCACCTTGCTCACCCTGCCGGAGTCTATTGAGGCGCCCTCCCGGCGGCCCTGCGCCGCGCCGCCGTCAGGTCAGCATCGTGCGGAGCAACCGCCGGGTGCGCTCGAACTCGCCGAACTCGGCGGCCACGAAGTCGGTCACGCCGATCGCGGCCATGGCCTCGATCTGGGCGCGCACGCTGTCCTCGTCGCCGACGATCGCCACGTCGCCGGGGCCGGCGGCGCCCTCCTTGTCGAGCATGGCCCGGTAGGAGGGGAGCTGGCCGTAGACGGCGAAGACCCGCTCGGCCTTGGCGCGGGCGGCGGCCACGTCGTCGGTCACGCAGACCGGCAGGGCGCAGACGATGCGCTTGCCCTCGCCGAGCGCGGGCACGACGTGCTCGGCGACGGTGCGGGGGCCGGTCATCCAGAGCACGGTGCCGTCGGCCTTCTCGGCGGCGAGCTTGAGCATGCGCGGGGCCAGAGCGGCGATCAGGACCGGGAAGCCGCCGCCGGGCGTGGACAGGCCGAGGTGCGCCTGGAGGGTCTCGCCGGTGTAGTCGACCTTCTCCCCGCGCACCAGCGGCAGCAGCACGTCGAGGTACTCGCGCATGTGCCGGGCGGGCTTGTCGAAGCTGTAGCCGTACATCTGCTCGATGACGACCTGGTGCGACAGGCCGATGCCGAGCGCGAGCCGCCCGCCCAGCGCGGCGTTGGCGGTCATCGCCTGCTGCGCCATGACCGCGGGATGGCGCGGGTAGGTCGGCACGACCGCGGTGCCGAGCTCGATGCCGGGCACCTGCGAGCCGGCGACGGCCAGGGCGGTGAGCGCCTCCAGCCCGAAGATGTTCGACAGCCACGCCGAGGGAAAACCGTCGGCCGCGGCGGCCGAGATAGAGTCGCGTAGCTGGTCGATGCTCTGAGGCTCACTCAGGAACAGTCCGATGCGCATGGATACCGAACTCCATTCTGTTTGCTCGTTTGTAAGGTTAGCTGCATGACCCACGAGCGTGCAGGACAGCCAGCCCGGCCGGGCGACCTGGTGGATGTGGCCAAACTCGTGACCGCGTACTACGCGGTGCGCCCCGATCCGGGCGAGGCGGCCCAGCGGGTCGCCTTCGGCACCTCGGGACACCGGGGCTCGGCGCTGGACGGCGCCTTCAACGAGGACCACATCCTGGCCACCACGCAGGCCATCTGCGAGTACCGCGAGGCCCAGGGGGTGCGCGGGCCGCTGTTCCTCGGGGCCGACACGCACGCCCTGTCCGAGCCGGCCACCGTCTCGGCACTGGAGGTCCTGGCCGCCAACGGGGTCGAGACCCTGGTCGACTCGCGCGGCGGGTACACCCCGACGCCGGCCGTCTCGCACGCGATCCTCACCCACCCGGGCTCCGACGGCATCGTCGTGACGCCCTCGCACAACCCGCCGCGCGACGGCGGCTTCAAGTACAACCCGCCCAACGGCGGGCCGGCCGACACCTCGGCCACCTCGTGGATCCAGGACCGCGCCAACGAGCTCATCGCGGGCGGGCTCAAGGAGGTGCGGCGCGTGCCGTACCGCGCGGACCTGGGCCGGCCCTACGACTTCCTCGGCGCCTACGTCGGCGACCTGCCCTCGGTGGTCGACCTCGACGCGATCCGCGAGTACGGCGTGCGCATCGGGGCCGACCCGCTGGGCGGGGCGAGCGTGGCCTACTGGGGCGAGATCGCCGAACGGCACCGGCTCGACCTGACCGTGGTCAACCCGACGACCGATCCCACCTGGCGTTTCATGACGCTCGACTGGGACGGCAAGATCCGGATGGACTGCTCCTCGCCATACGCCATGGCCTCGCTGATCGAGCGGCGCGGCGACTACGCCATCGCCACCGGCAACGACGCCGACGCCGACCGGCACGGCATCGTCACGCCCGACGGGCTGATGAACCCCAACCACTACCTCGCCGTGGCCATCGCCTACCTGTACGGTCACCGTCCCGGCTGGCCCGAGGGCGCCGCGGTGGGCAAGACGCTGGTCAGCAGCAGCATGATCGACCGGGTGGCGGCCGAGCTCGGGCGGCGGCTGTACGAGGTGCCGGTCGGATTCAAGTGGTTCGTGCCCGGCCTGCTGGACGGCTCGCTCGGCTTCGGCGGCGAGGAGAGCGCCGGGGCCTCGTTCCTGCGCCGCGACGGCTCGGTCTGGACGACCGACAAGGACGGGATCATCCTGGCGCTGCTGGCCTCGGAGATCCTCGCGGTCACTGGCAAGAGCCCGTCCGAGCACTACCGCGAGCTCACCGCCCGGCACGGCGAGCCGGCCTACGCCCGGGTGGACGCCCCGGCGACGCGCGAGCAGAAGGCGGTGCTGGCCAAGCTCTCCCCCTCCGACGTCAGCGCCGCCGAGCTGGCCGGCGAGCCGATCACCGAGGTGCTGACCGAGGCGCCCGGCAACAGGGCGGCCGTCGGCGGGCTCAAGGTCAGCACCGAAAGCGCCTGGTTCGCGGCCCGCCCGTCGGGCACCGAGGACGTCTACAAGATCTACGCCGAGTCCTTCCAGGGTCCCGGGCATCTGGCCCGGGTCCAGGAGGAGGCGCGCGCGGTGGTGTCCGCGGCGCTCAGCGGATGAGCTTGTAGGCGCCGAACGCCGCCTCCAGGCCGCCGAGCGCCATGACGACCAGGCCGGCCTTGTGCGGGTTGACGAGCCAGATCTCCTCGTCCAGCCCCCAGAGCCACAGGGCCAGCCCGACCGCGAAAGTGATCAATCCGATGATGAGCGTCTTAGGTGATTTGTCCACGAAAACAAGGCTAGAAGCGGCCTAGCCCCGTCCGCTCCCGCTGGCCGACGAGATCGTCCTACATCCTTCGGATGACGCCAGCCGCTCGCGCTCCAGATCGGCGCGGCGGCCGGCCTCGACGCCGTCGCGGTAGCCGGTGCCGCTGGTGCGCGGCACCGTGCGGCGGATGCGCGGGTAGACCTCGGCGACCGCCGCCTCGACCTCGGCCCGCCGGTCGGCCAGCACGAGCTCGGTGCCGGGCGAGGCCTCGTCGCGCAAGGCCGCCTCCTCGGCCGCCTGCAGCAGCCGGTACACCTCGTCGGCGAAGCCGAGCAGCCACGAGCGCCGGTAGGCCCGCGGGTTGGACGCCGGCGGGTCCACCGCGGCCAGACCGGTGGCCATCTGCAGCAGCAGCGAGGTGGCCAGCAGGTCGGCCCGTTCCAGGTCGGAGCCGAAGCCGAAGATGTGCACCCGCTGGCCGCCCTCCCCGCGCCCGATCAGCAGCGGGCGGCAGCGCACGGCCTGCGCGACCAGGCAGACCAGCCGCGCCTTCTCGCGCGCCCACGGGTCGGCCAGCGTGACCAGCCGGTCGCCGGGCGCCGATCGCGACGCCCGGCCGGTGAGGGTGGCCTGCTCGATGCCGTACTTGGCCATCAGCGCGGAGGCGGCCGCCATGAAGGTGGCCCGCTCGTGCGGGTTGTCGGTGCCCTCCGCCTTGGCCAGGAGCTTCCTGACCCGGTCGAGTGTCCTGGAGTCGCTGCTCAAGAAGCCGATTGTACGGCTACCGCGGGGAAGGTGCCGGTGTCGACGATGCCGTGCTCCTGGTAGAGCTGCTCGATCAGCGCGTGCGCCTGCGGCTCCAGCTTCCACAGGGCCCGCCACTCGCGCGCGGTGGCCAGCGAGATGCCCACCTCGGCGGCGATGTCGACGGTCCGCGGCACCTTGCCCTTCTCGATCTGCTCGTCCCAGTACGTGCGGCCCATGCGCATCAGCCGGGCGCGCTCGGCGGTGTCGAGGATCTGCGGGGTGGCGTCGAGGATCTCGACGTCCTCGTCCTCGTCCTCGACCAGTTCGGCCAGCGCGGGCGGGAGCTGCGGCCGGGCCGGGACCGGCTGCTGGTCGGCGTACTGCGGCCCCCACGGCACCCGCGGGTCGGCGTCGATGAGCGCCTCGGTGTTGTAGAGCGCGGCGATCTGCGCCAGCAGCGCCTCCTGCCGGGCCGGGTCGACCGCCAGGCCGGTGTGCTCGACCGCCTGGTCCATGGCCTTGTCCAGCCTGGCCAGCGCGGCCCGCACCTTGCGGTCGGGGGCGCCCTGCTCGCGCAGGTTCTTGGCGCGCTTGGCGGCCAGCGCCACCCGGGTCAGGCGGCGGTGCACGTCCACCTCGGTCGCGGTGCGGTCGCTCACCTCGGCCAGGCCGATGCGCACCAGCATCCGCTCGGGGGTGAGCCGCCAGTTGATCCGGCCGGTGCCGCGGATGCGGTGCCGTTCGATGGCCATGCCGCGTTCCCACAGCCACGCGGCGACCAGTGGGGCGGCCAGGCGGAAGATCGCCTCGGCGACGCTGCGCGCGTCCATGCTGGACAGCACCGAGGTCAGGCAGGTCAGCGCCCAGACCGCGACGCCGTCGATGCCGGCCGAGTAGTTCTCCCGCATGTTGCGCCGCGCGCGCACGGCGCTGGTGACGATGGCGACCTCGATGAAGGCGAACAGCAGGAGCCGCAGCGGCCCGTCCAGGCCGAGCACGTCTCCGGAGAAGCGCCACATGCCCTGGGCCGAGACCCCGGTGGCGATGCAGGCGGCCACGATCGTCAGCACGTCCTCGATCGGGCGGGGCAACACGTACCGCTGCCACATGCCCGCCAGGCCGCGCCCGCCCACCCGGATCAGCAGGACGGCGAGAACCAGCCCGACGAGCGCAAAGAGACCGATTAGTCCGGCGATAGCCGGTTTTTCGGTGACGAATGCAGCGATGTCATCAATTGGGGGCATCAGTGACTGTCCGTCAGGTTCGATATCCGACTGTATACGCACCGGATCATCGCAGAATGTCGTCCCGTTGTATGCCAAACAGCCACCCCAGCCCCGTGAAACACCCAGGTCGCACGGCTTTTGCCAGCCTTTACCGCTCCTTGGGGCCTAGCTGACTTTTCGTCACATTTCTTGCACGGTGACCGCCCTCGCGTGCCGCCGTTCACGAGTGCACAATCGAAGCAACGGTTGGAGGCCTCGTGAGCAGACGATCACGAAGACGCCGCGTCTTCCCCGGCGGCGAGCCGGGCCCGCTGCCCGGGTTCGGTCCCGGGGAGCCGCACTGGAGCGGTCCCGAGGACGACGACGACCCGCGGTTCGAGGATCCCGGCGGCGGGGTGCGCGAGCCCCGCAGGCCCAAGCCGGCTCCCCCGTCGATCGAGGCCCGGGCTCCGCTGCCCGAGACGCCGCTGGAGACGCGGGTCCTGGTCCTCGACTGAGACGGATCTCAGCGCCGATTCGCCGGAATGGGACGTTCTGCGGCAGGATTTGTCTTGGCTAAGGTGTCCCGCCAGGTAGGAATCGCATGTCAGTAGAGGATGAGTTCCCGCTCGTGCAGTTCATGCGCGAGAACTTCGACCCGGTCGGCGAGCTCGCTCGCATCCGGGCCGAACAGCCCATGTTCCCCATGGCGATCCCCGGGGACCAGACGGTCTGGCTGGTCACCCGGTACGAGGACGTCAGAGAGGTGCTCGGCGACCACGAGCGCTTCAGCAACGACTTCGGCAACATCATCGGGCTGGGGTCCAACCAGGACGACCCGGGCGGTCTGGGCTTCCGCGACCCGCCCGAGCACACCCGGCTGCGCAAGTACCTCACGCCCGAGTTCACCATGCGCCGCCTGCGCCGGCTGGAGCCGCGCATCGAGGCGATGGTCGAGGAGTACCTCGACCGGATGGAGAAGGACGGCTCGCCGATCGACCTGGTGCAGTCCTTCTGCCTGCCGATCCCGTCGCTCGTGGTCTGCGAGCTGCTCGGCGTGCCGTACGAGGAACGCAAGGACTTCCTGCGCCTGTCGACCAACCGGTTCGACTTCTCGGCCGGGCCAGAGGCCTCCATCCAGGCGGTCAACGACGCGATGGCCTACCTGACCGACCTGGTGGCGCGCGAGCGGCAGAACCCGGGCGACGGGCTGCTGGGCACGCTGCTGCGCGAGCACGGTGACGAGCTCGACGACCGGACCCTCGCCAGCATGGCCGACGGCCTGCTGACCGGCGGGCACGACACCAGCACGAGCATGCTCGCGCTGGGCACGCTGTGGCTGCTGGAGAACCCGGCCGAGGCGGCCAAGGTGCGCGAGCGGGAGGGCTACATCACCGAGGTGGTGGAGGAGCTGCTGCGCTACATGACCGTGGTGCAGGTGGCCTTCCCGCGCTTCGCCCGCGAGGACATGGAGTTCCTCGGGCAGAAGGTCACCAAGGGGCAGATGCTGCTCTGCTCGCTCTCGGCGGCCAACCGCGACCCCGCGCTCGGCGAGGGGATGGACAAGGCGCGCCCCGAGCGGCCGGCCTCCTCCTCCCACCTGGCCTTCGGCCACGGCATCCACCGCTGCATCGGCGCTCCGCTGGCGCAGATGGAGATGCGCGTCGCCTTCCCGGCGCTGCTGCGCCGCTTCCCGGACCTGCGCCTGGACGTGCCCTTCGACGAGGTGCCCTTCCGCAAGCTGGCCATCGTGTACGGACTCGACGCCCTGCCCGTGGCCTGGGGACCCCGGCAGGCGTAACTTCGGTGGTGTGACGATAGATCTCACCGCGATCGGCGCCGTCGTCTTCGACAGCGACGGCGTCGTCACGGACACCGCCCGCGTGCACGCCGCCGCGTGGAAGCACGTCCTGGACGGCTTCCTGCGGGGGCGTTCGGAGCCGTTCGACATCCGCGCCGACTACCTGCGCCATGTCGACGGCCGTCCCCGGCTGGAGGGGCTGCGCACCTTCCTGGCCGCCCGCGGGCTGGAGGTGCCCGACGGCTCGCCCGACGACGAGGCGGGCACGCCGAGCGTGCACGGGCTGGCCGCCGCCAAGGACGACTTCTTCCTCGCCCAGATCGGCAAGTACGGCGTGGCCGCCTTCCCGTCTGCGGTGCGCCTGCTGCACGAGCTGCGCCAGCGCGGCAGCCGTACCGCTGCGGTCACGGCGTCGCGGCACGGGCGGCGGCTGGTGGCCGCGGCCGGGCTGGCCCACCTGTTCGATCTGGTCGTCGACGGGCACGACGCGGCGCTGATGAACCTGCCCGGCAAGCCCGACCCGGCGATCCTGCTGGAGGCGGCCCGCCGGATGGACCTCGTCCCGGCCCGGGTGGCGCTGGTGGAACGGGCCATGCCCGGCGTCGAGGCGGCGCGCAAGGGCGGGTTCGGGCTGGTCGTCGCCGTCGGCAGCATCGAGTGCGACGCCGACGTGGTCGTGCGCGACCTCGGCGAGCTGACCGTGACCGGACGGGTGCGTGACCTGCGGCCGTAGGGTTGGGGGGTGAGTGTCCTGATCGATCCCCCCATCTGGCCCGGCCCGCGTGGCCTGATGTGGTCGCACCTGGTGAGCGACCTGTCCCTGGAGGAGCTGCACGCCTTCGCCCGCGAGCTCGGCGTGCCGCCGCGGGCCTTCGATCGCGACCACTACGACGTGCCCTCCACCGTGCACGCGCGGGCGGTCTCGCTCGGCGCGGAGCCGGTCAGCTCGCAGGAGCTGCTGCGCCGTCTGGTGGCCTCGGGCCTGCGCCGGCGCAAGCCTCGCCGAGCCGGGTGAGCTCGGCGGTCATGTTCGCCCGCGCGGCCCGTTCCCACCGCTCGTGGCCGGTCTCGGTGCGATACAGCCGCGGTACGGCCAGCAGCCGGCGCAGCACGGCGGCCCGGCCCTGGCGGAAGGCCTCGTCGGGCACGTGCGCGTACTCCTGGCGGATGGCGCTGGCGTAGGCGTCGTAGGCGGGGCTCGCCAGGATCGCCAGGTCCGCGTCGCACAGCGCCTCGCCGTTGCGATCGCCCGGCCGGACCTGGTCGTGGGCGGCGGTGAGCCGGACCAGCCGCGCGACCTCCGCCACGCTCTCCGGGCCGAGCCCACAGCGCGGCAGCAGGGCCTGGGCCAGTTGCGCGCTGCGTTCCTCGTCCCAGCCGGGCCGGCCCTCGTAGACCGCGTCGTGGAACCAGGCGGCCAGCCGTACCTCGCGGGTGGCGCCCAGCTCGTCGAGGGCCTCCAGGACGGCCCGCAGGTGGGCGCGGTCGTGGTAGCGGCGGTGCGGCTCGGCCCACCGGGCCAGCAGCTCGGCCTCCACGGCGCGCGCGGCCGGGGTGTCGGCGGTCAGCTCGCTCCACATGCCCGCGAGCCTAGCCCGGTCACGCTGACAGCAGCACGCCGAAGAACAGCGCCGCCAGCGCGGTCAGGCCGCTCACCGCGCCCATCGCCGCGACCGCGCCCTTGGTTTTGGCCCTGGTGTGCAGGAACGCGGCCACTCCGGAGACGATCACGATGCCCAGCTTCACGTTCAGGGTCAGCTTGTAGGACGGGTCGTCGTTGTCGTCGGCCAGCATGTTCCACACGCCGGTCGCCAGCAGCACGGCGAACGCCGGCCAGGCCACCCGGTTGAAGGCGTTCGCCGCCACCTTGGTCACCCCGTCCGCGGTCCGCCGCAGCGCGGGGACCAGGAACGCGAGGGTGAACTGCCCGCCCACCCAGATGGTGGCGGCCAGGACGTGCAGGAAGACACGAACCGTGTCGAGGGATACGGAAAGCACGAAACCAACGTAGTGGTCGGTCCCCTCGGCCTCGCGAGGAGGCCCTCGGGATCATCCCGGCATGCGAAAAACGCCTCCCAGGATGATCCCGGAAGGCGTTTCACGTGGTAGCGGGGACAGGATTTGAACCTGCGACCTCTGGGTTATGAGCCCAGCGAGCTACCGAACTGCTCCACCCCGCGTCGTTGTGTCTAAAGACTATCAGGCTTTCCGGGGTCCTCACGCCGTTCCGCGCTGAGTCCGCTCATCCGGGCCGCGGAGGTGGGACAGATCGACGATCTCCTCCAGCTCGTGGAGCTGGTAGTAGCCGGGGAAGCCCACGGCCAGCCCGCGCCGGGTGACGCGGTACCAGATCTCGCCGGGGTTGGCCCGGGGCTCGCGCATGCGGGCGAACAGCAGGTGCGGGGAGCCCGGCTCGAGCTGGATGGGTTCGACGTGCAGGCCGTCTGGGCCTTCGAGGTACGGCGCCACGAAGCACGACATACCCGGCATCGATGATCGCTACTGCCGGTGGAGCGAGAAGGTCGTGCATCCGTCGGATTCGACGGTGCCGTCCAGGCGGTCCGGGCGCTCGGGGGCGAGCCTGGCCAGGAGGCCGACCATCAGGTAGTCGCCGGGGCGGTCGATCCAGCGGTCGCCGCGCAGGCGCAGCACGCCGTCCTCGACGGTGCCGCGCATGGCGAAGGAGCCGGTCGGCACGCCCGGGTTGCTGGGGTCGGCGCCGAAGGCAAAGGTGGCCTTCAGGGCGTCGGGGGTGCCGGTGATGGTGAGGGTGAGGGCGGTGACGCCCTGCGTGCAGGTGTACTCGCCGGTCCAGGTGCCGGCCAGGGTGGCGGGCTCGGGCGGGGCCGAGGTCTGCTGGGTGGGTCCGGCCTGGAGGGGCTGGACCTCGGGGGTGCGGGTGCCGGAGGTGAGCATGATCGCGGCGACCACGCCCAGGATCAGGAGGAGACCCGCGCCCGCGCCGACCATCGCCCACAGCCCGCCTCGGCCTCTCGGGTGCTGGTCGGCGGGGGTCCAGGCTCCGTGGGGGGCCGGCGGGTTTCCCGCGAACGCCGTCATCATGGGCGGGCCGGCCGTCAAGGTCGGGCCTGCGGGGGCTCCGGCCGGCGGGGTGAGGCCGGGCGGGGGCGGGGTGGACGGGCCGGTGGGGCCGAGGACGGCCATGAGGGCCTGGTGGGCCGTGGGACGGGCCTCGGGGCGCTTGTCCAGGCAGTGCTCCAGCAGCCCGCGCAGGTGGGGCGGCAGGCCGCTGAGGTCGGGCGTCGTGTGCAGCACCCGGTTGAGCACCGCGGGCACGCTGTCGCTGCCGAACGCGGGCCGCCCGGTGGCCGCGTAGACCAGGGTCAGCGCCCACGAGAACAGGTCCGAGGCGGGTCCCACCGGCAGCCCGGCGGCCTGCTCCGGCGACATGTACGCGGGCGTCCCGAGCACCCCGCTGATCGTGGTCGCGGTCGAGTCGAGCGCCTTGGCGATGCCGAAGTCGATCACCCTCGGCCCGTCCGGGCCGAGCAGCACGTTGGCGGGCTTGAAGTCGCGGTGCACGATCCCCGCCCGATGGATCGCGGCCAGCGCCGCCGCGGTGCCGATCGCCAACCGGTGCAGTCCGCCCGCGTCCCGTGGTCCCTCGCGGCTGATCAGCGCCTCCAGGGACTCGCCCGGGACGTACTGGCTGATCACGTACGGCTGGCCGCCCGCGAGCCCGACGGCCAGGACGCGGGCGGTGGAGAACTCCTCCACCTGGCGGGCCGTCTCGACCTCGCGCAGGAAGTTGCGCTGCGCGGTCGCGTCGCTCGCCAGGTGGGCGTACAGCAGCTTCACCGCCACGCGCTCGCCGGTCGGCGAGACGCCCAGGTAGACCGCGCCCTGGCCGCCCCTGCCCAGGACCCCGGCCAGCTCGTAGCCGCCCAGGCGGGCCGGATCCGACCCGCCCAAGGGTTGCAGCCCGTTCATGTCGACCCCCGTGTCGGTCGATGATGCTCGTGGTGACCATATCGACAAATCTCGGCCCAACGGCTGGCTTGCCGGGGCTTATCGGGCGCGGTGGCCCAGCCGTACCTCGGTGATCCGCACGCCCAGCTTCGGGGCGCCCGTGCCGTCCGCGCCCTCCGCCCGCACGCCCCCGCGGGCCACGCGGTCGAGCAGCGTCAGGCCGCGGGTGACCGTACCGACCGGGGTGTACTCCGGAGGCAGGTCCACGTCACCGTAGAGGAAGAAGAACTGGGCGCTGGTGGTGTTCGGGTCGGCGCGCTTGGCCATGGCGAGCACGCCGCGGCGGTACTCGGCGCCGTCGAGGTTCTCCTCGCGCCAGGCGAAGCCCGGGGTGCCGATGCCGTCCTCGGTGGAGACGCCGTCGGCCTTGGCGAACGGGTCGCCGCACTGCAGGATCGGGAACTCCCGGCCGCCCAGCCGGTGGCAGCGGGAGCCGACGTAGTACCGCTTCCTGGCCAGGTGGGCGAGGGCGTTGACCGCACAGGGGGCCTTGGCGGTGTTCAGCCTCACCTCGATCGCGCCGCGGTTGGTGGCGAAGGTGAGGGTGGCCGGGAGCTTCCTCGGGTCGAAGGTGGCCGGGGGGAGGCCGGTCTCCTTGACCTTGCCGGTGGTGTCCCTGGTGTAGGCGCAGTCGTCGGGCGTGGACCGGGCCGGGGTGGGGGTGGCGCGCTGGCGCTCCGGCTGGGCGACGGGCTGGGGCTTGGCTTCGCTCTGGCGGGTGATCAGCAGGGTGGTCACCGCGATCAGGGCGATCGTGGTCAGGGCGGCGGCTATGGCCATGGCTATGCCGATGCCGCGGCCTCGCGGGGTGACGGGCGGGACCGAGGCCGAGAACAACACCCCCTGGTCACCACCGGCTCCCACCATGGAAGCCTGAACCCTGGGATCACCACCGGCTCCTACCCGCTGACCCTGCGGCCCCGGGTCGCCGCCGACCCCTGCCCCGGGAGCATCCACCGCTGAGCCGCTCACTCCTCCCCGTGGAACCTGCGCCGCCGGGGAGGTCCCGGGTCCTGCGGGCGCGTTCCCCGCTGCTCGCCCGGATGCCGCGGCTTCGCCGTACGGGAGGGGGCGAGGGTACGGCGGGGCGGCTTCGCCGTACGACATGAGCGGCGCGGAGGTGAGGGCGGCGGCGAGAGTGGCGGCGGTGGGGCGGTCGCCGGGGTCGGGGGCCAGGCACGGAACCAAGAGCGGCCGGAGCTCGTCCGGAACACCCGCCAGCTCGGGCCCCGCGGCGATCGCGGGACGCCCGGTGGCGGCGTACACGACGGTGGCCGCCCAGGCGTAGACGTCGCCCGGCGGCGCGGCCGGAGACCCGTGGAGGCGCTCGGGCGACAGGTAGCCGGGCACCGAGCGCGTGGCTCCGGGCGCGCCGGGCTCCAGCAGGATCGGCCCGTCGGCCGTCAGCAGGACGTTGCCGGGGTTGACCGCCCCGTGCGCCACTCCCCCGGAGTGGAGTCCGGCCAGGGCCGAGGCGATCGCCCCGGCCACCCGCCACAGCTCCCCGTCGCCCAGCGGACCGGCCTCGACCCGGTCGCGCAACGAAACCGGGCTCACCATCGAGCCTCGCTCGTCCTGTGGGCGTGCTGCAGTAACAGATTCACGAAAAGCAAGGTAGAGCCGCGCGGCGGCCGGGCGGAAGGGGCAGGCTAGGCGGGGCCGCCGGTGCGGTGGTAGTCGAGGGCGAAGTCGTGCGTCCAGGTCTCGCCGTCCTTGGAGAACTCCCAGGCGCCGGTGATCGTCTGCCCGTCGGCGGCGAGGGTGCCGATGTAGCGCTGGTGGAACTCCGGCGCGGCCCGCCACACGCGCCAGGTGGTGTCGTCGAGGGTCATGCGGTAGACGCGGAAGACGTCGCGGGCGTCGGAGTAGAGGTAGGCGAACTCGCCGCTGGCGTCGTCCACGCCGATCAGGCAGAGGGCGGGCAGGGGCGAGTTCTCGCGCCACTCCGCCGGGGCGTCCGGCGGCAGGTCGCCCTCCTGACGCAGGGCCAGGTAGGCGCCGCCTTCCGTCCACTCGACGCGGGCGCGGGCGGAGCTGAGGGTCTGGCCGTCGACGGTCCGGACGCGCAGGTCCCAGGTCCCTACCAGGCACTCCAGCTTGGCGAGGTGTGGGCTTCTTGCCATGGCGTGTTCCTCTCTGCGGTGGTGGCTCACCTGTTGAGACTCGCCGGGCGGGCGAAAGTCATCTCTGCCCGGGTTTGTCCGCTCAGAAAGCTGTCGGCAAGCGGGTGGTTCGACACTGCGTGTTCTGACCCTCTCTTGGAGTGATCATGCGTACTGCTTCGATGCTTGCCCCGCTCGCCGCCCCCGTCCTGCTGTCCGGGTGCGCCGCCGGCGACACCAGCCCGTCGGCCGCCGCCGATGAGCTCAGCCCGTCGACCGCCGCCGATGAGCTCAGCCCGTCGACCACCACCGGTGAGCTCAGCCCGTCGACCACCACCGGTGAGCTCAGCCCGCCGGCCACCGCCGGTGAGATCGGCCCGTCGGCCACCGCCACCAGCACCTCCTCCCCCACCGCGACGCCCAGCCCGACACTCAGCCCGACACCGGCCGCCCTGGCCACTCCCCCGGTGCCGTTGTGCGAGCACCGCCGGGTCATGGCCCTCCTCACCGCCCTCGGCAAGGCCACCCAGCGCAAGGTCTTCGACCCCGGCCCAGCCGTGACCGCCTGGGCCAGCACCCTCCGAGCCGCCCAGAAACTCCCGGCCGAACCCGCCACCGGCGCCGCGGCCCGCCGAACCCTCCGGGCGATCGCCGCCTACCAGGCCATCCCCTCTGGAACCGTCGCCGCCCGCAACCGGGCCCGCGCCATCGCCCAGGCGGCCCTCACCCTCGCCGACGCCTGCCGGACGAGCTACGGCATCGTCGTGCCGCCCCTCGCCAAGGCCCCCAAGCCCAGGCCGGTCGCCCCCGTCCAGTCCAACGACCGGCGCTACAGCACCTGCGCGGAGGCCAACGCCCACGGCCTGGGCCCCTACCGGCGCGGCCTCGACCCGGAGTACGCCTGGTACCAGGACCGCGACGGCGACGGCCGCGTCTGCGAACCCGGCTGACCCCTCCCGAAGATGAACACCCCGACCCCTCCGGAACATCACCCCCACCCCAGGTCGACCCCGGCAAACCCCCTCCGAACCGCCCGCGCACCCGGTTGATTTCTCCCTACATCCACGTGACCAGCTAACAAACAGTGGATTAGAGACCTTTTGTCGCAATCACTCACTCCATCAAGATCCATGACAGGCGGAAGCAAGATCCGCCCCAGATGCGAGGAGTAATGATGAACAAGGTGTTCAAGACTGCTCTTGTCGGCGCTGCGGTGGCCGTGACCAGCTTCGGACTGGCGCAGCCGGCCCTGGCCAACTCGTTCTCCAAGAACGTCGGTGACGGCACCATCTCCTACACCGACAGCAGCGACAGCTTCTGCGTCCAGGCTTACAACAGCGAGGGCGCCCGTTGGGTCGAGGTGACGCTGACCCCCGTCAACGGCGGCGGCCCCACCCGGACCGTCCGTGACAACAACAACTACTACGGCCACTCCGGCAGCACCTGCACCAGCCTTGCCACCGCCTACGAGGACACGTACTACCGCGCCTCGGTTCGTACCTACTGGGGCGAGAACGGCAGCACGGTCTCCCGCGGCAACACCTACTTCTACAGCTGACCCCCGCAGCTTCCAGCTCCCCGTACGGCAGACGGGGAGCTGACCGCCACAGCTCCCCGCTCCCCGCTTGCCGTACGGCAGGCGGGGAGTTCTGTTCGTGACCCGGCGTCCACCGAAGTCGGGCAGAACCCCAGGCCCCTGGGCTACGATCCCGCCCATGACTGACGGCTTACCGACTGCTGAGGGCGAGACGCCGCGAGACGGGCGGCTCGCCAGACGGGCGGCCATCGCCGGCACCCTCTCCCGGTCGGCCCGATGACCACCCTGTCCTCGATCCTGCGCTGGGTGCTGGCGGCCGTCGGCTGTGTGGCGTTCGCCCTCGGTTTCGCCACCCTCGCGCTGCTCTCCCCCTGGGGCTGGAACCACCGCGGAGTCTGCGAGACCAACTTCGAGAGCGTCGAGGCCGCCCTGGCACCCTTCGACCTCCTGCGCGCCGCCCCGCCCGGAGCCATCCCGCTCGGCTCCCCCGGCCGCTCCTGCGACGACCACCACGCCGCCGTCAGCCGCACCTACCTTCCGCCCAACGGTTCACGGGCGGGTGTCGAGGCCTTCTACCAGTGCCTCGCCGCCCGCCACGGCTGGCAGCCGCACCCCCACGACCCCGAGTGCATGGTCAAGGAGGTCGACGGCACCGAGGTCGAGTTCGACGTCTGGTTCGACCCCGAGTCGACGGAGAACACCTACACGGTGACCGCCTCCACCTGGCCCTGCTGACCTCAGCCCTGGGAGTTGCCGCCGCGCCGGGCAGATCATCTTCCGGTTCTTGCTCCAACCAGCAGTTCTAGAGAACGGCCCATAATGCTCTCCGGCCGCTCACCCTGCGGGGACTGCGCTCCACCGGTTAAGCGGAAAGTCCATCGTCCAGTTGTACTGGCGCAGCGCCGGGTAGCCGAGCAGCACGTCCATCCGCATGGGGTCCTGGGGCAGTGGCGCGGCCGCGACGGTGTGAGCCGCGAGGGTGATCCCGCCGACCGTGGCCGCGGCCATGCGGTACATCGGCGTCTCCTGGGACGCGCCGGTCGAGTCGGTGCCGACGGTCGTGCCTGCCGGCGTGAACAGCGATCCGTTCCGGGCGAGGAAGTCGGTGCTCACCACAGTCACGGCGGCGCCCGTGTCCCAGCACGCCTGCCCGGTCACGCCCGGGAATGCGAGATCGAGGTAGGGATGCCCGCGCGGGCTGCGACGCAACGGCCAATGCGTCGGCAAGGACCCTCCGGGAGCGAACCCGACCTCGGAGCGAGCAAAGTCGACCACCAAGGTCGTGTCACCCAGAAAGTCCATGCCCACGAGGTTGCACCGGTTCGCGCCGGCGGAGCGTGCAACGGTGAGGTCGCTCTTCTCGATCGGACCGATCGAGAACCTTCGCAGCACCACCAGATCGTCCGCACAGGCGCCGAAAACGCCGCTGGCGTGTTTGCTGCCGACCGTCTCAAGAGTCGAGGTGAATGCGTCGGCCACCACTTCCGTCTGCGCCGCGCCGGTGTCCAGGAGCAGCCGGTAGGGGCGGCCGTCGATGGCCCCGTCCACGAAGAGGCTCACGAACTCGGGATCGTCCGGGTCGGGCTCCAGAAGTAACGGCACCGAGATCATGAACTCACCGTAGTTCACGAGTCATGCCGCAGAAGCTCCCGAAGCGTCAGCCAGCAGGGCGCACCCTTTGCCACGCACCAGACCAGAAAGGCCACCTCCCGCGAAGGGAAGTGGCCTCTGACATGGTGGGCGATACTGGGATCGAACCAGTGACCTCTTCGGTGTGAAGCAGATCCGCCGATCATGCGATCAGGCGTTTTGCCTGCTCAAACCCATGCCTATGTGCGCTGCCGTGCATGACCGAACCCTGCAGAGCAGCCCGGATGTCACTCAGTTTGTCACTCGCTCCCGCGATGGGACTCGAACCAGGTTCTCGGGGTGTCGATCAGTTCGCGCGGGTTCAAGTCCAAGGTAAGGCGGTCAGCGACGTTCAGCCCCGTCCGAGCTCGTCCACCACCGGTGGCTCCCTCCCTGGCCCCCTTTCGGGGGGACAGCCAATCGCGGGAGGACGCGCTAGTCGCTAGGGCATGATCACGATGAAGCTGCGTCTCGCTTCACAACGTACATGGCGACCAGCGCTGTGACGTGGCTCATGATCTGAGTAATTTCTGCCCCCTTAAGTCCGATCACCGCCAGAGCGAATGCAAGAACAGAGAGCACGGCAGCGACCAGGATCACATGGCCATGCGGAGCTACGCTTCCCATCAGCGGGCCTCCTTGAGGTTAGAGGGAATGACAAAACGCTCACATCCGAGACTTCTCGCTTGCAGGCATTGACTCTCAGACAAAGCGCCACATCTCCAAACCCTAGCGTCGATAGACATCGCATGCCGAAAGTTAATACAGAGACCTAATCACAAATAGGGTCACCCCTTTTGCTCCACCTTCGCGACCATGAATGGCAATGAGCTGCATCAATCGTCAATTTCCCCCTCAAGTCCCAGTTTACCTCGTACCACATAATTGCAATTATGTGGTACGAGATTGAATATAACAAAATAATAACAACTTCCTGCACGTCGGATTGCGCTGCTATTGACAGGTTTATCCAACACATTCCGACTTGGCTGCCCGTCTGCCGTCGTCCCACCCCAGGGGATAGCGGGTCAGTCGCGGGGCTACCCGGCCGCGCGCACCGGTGCCACGACCGTGATGGAGCGAAGGTGGCCCCGCGGCTGGTCTGCTAGGGCTTGCCCTGGGACGATGGCAGGCGGGCAGGCTTCCACCTCAGCCACCCCACCACCCGCACGCCGCGATCTTGGCTGACCGGAGCCGGAGCGCCCCCGCCGGAGGCACGCGGTAAGCCCGGCCCTGTGACCGGCTCAGCTTGCGCTTAGCGACCTCGACCCAGTGAGCAGAACACCGCGCTCCCACAGCGGCCCTGTCCTCGTCCGCGCCAGCCGACCGGCGTTCATGCGGGCCGGTGCGGGAGCTCAAGTGGACGCAGCCGGCCCGCGCCGAGTCGGCGGCGCGTGCGGCCCGGTCAGGGCCGCTTTAAGTTTGAGAAGAAAGTTCTCACAGCGGCGTCGGCCAGCGCCGATGCCTTGGTGTAAATGCTTTCAGCGGAGTGAGCGCAGCAGCTCGCGGAATTCCGTTGTCTCAGCCTCGTCTGGGAAGCGCTGTTCAAGGACGGCGTCCAGTTCTCCCGCCACCATGAGAAGCGACGGAAGTGATTTCCGGCCGTCCACCATGGCTTCTCGTCCTAGGATTATGGCTTCTTCGAGATTACCGCTACGTGCTGCTGCTACTCCAAGCGTGAGTTTGGCTTCTGCCATGCGCATCGGCGCTCGGACACTTCCGTCGGGGGCGACTGCGTTCGCGATGACCTCGTTCGCATGCATGACAGCGAGTGAATCCTCACCCGCCAGGCGGTAGGCATCCATGGCGTAGAAGTCCCACTTTGCCGGATCCACGATGAAGTGGTTGTCCGTGCGCTCAGGGACGGGGAAGCCGTCAAGCACTGCGCGACCGCGTTCAAGAGTCTCGCGAAGCTTGCGAGAGTCCCCCACACGTGCCAGAGCCTTTGCCTCTTGTGCGATGAGCTGGACCACCACGGAGTGGTCACGACTCACGTCCTGGGCGGCGCAGGATGGTGCGATGACGTCGCGGTAGCGGCCCTGCGTCAGGGCGAACCAGGCGGACATCTCGTGGGACCAGCCGATGATCTCTGTGTTGCCCGCTTCCTCACCGAGCTTGTGTGCAGCCGCGCGGGTCACTTCTGCTGCCGTCCTCAGCCCCATGTCGTACTCAAGGCATCCCACGAGTAGCGCCAGCCATCCCGTCGCGGTGAGCAACTCGCTGTGTGCCTGGAGGCCGACGGGGCGACGCAGCATGTTGGCGACTCGGCGTAGCCAATCGTGTGCCTCGTCCCTCAGGTCTGCGGCATCCCTGTAGGCGTATTCACAGCCAAGCTCGAAGACCGTGGAGTGGAGTGCTTCCAGCGTGACGTGATCCGTGTCGGATTTCTGAATTCGGCTGATCAGTTCAGCGGTTTGCCACGGGCGATGGTCTTTGCTGGCTGCGATGTCCGAGTGTGCGGCAGCGATGAGTTCTCCTCGCGCGTTGAGCGCGATATCGCATGCGCGTGCAACTTCTTCGGACGGAGCTTTCTTGCCGGTCTCAAGGCGAGAAAGGTAACCCTTGTCGTAGTTCACCATTGCGGCGAAGCGCGACAAAGACAGCTCACGCTCAAGTCGGAGTTGCCTGAGCTTTACGCCGAAGATCGCCATAGCGCCACCCTACGTGCAGCTTTGCTGTTGCCTCAATTGTCCTCAGGGGGTAGGCAACAGTGGGCATCGGACAACCTCTTCAAGTGTATGTTCGATTTCCGTTCCATGGAGCTCGCAAGGGAGTTCGCACCGCAGGGGTGCGGCCCTCGATTCGGAGGTGAGCTCTGTGAAGCTCTTCATCGACGTCACCGGCAAGTCGTTCATGGTGACGAAGGAAGCGGTCGAGAAGGCCGACCAGAACGGGCGTCAGAAGTCCGAGCGGGAGACCGGCCGACCGATGTGGGTCACGCAGGTCATGGCGCTGGACGAGACGGGCGGCGAGATGATCAACGTCACCACGGCTGGAGAAAAGCCTCTGGTGACCGTTGGTTCCCAGGTCGCCCTGTCCAAGCTGGAGGCTCTGCCTTGGGCGACCAACGGTCGCAACGGCGTGGCCTTCCGCGCGGTCGACATCAGGCCCGCCGGTCCTTCGGCCAGCAAGTAGACCCGTCTTCCTGACCCTTCACCGGCTAGCGAAGGGTTCGGAACGCAGGAACGAAGCACAACGCGAGATCACGTAGCGGACTACAAGTCCCCCTATCCCGTCTCGGGACCAAGCGTCATTCAGCCTGGTCCCGGTCTCGGGACCAGCGGTCGATCGGAGAATCAGCATGATCGTCGAAACCGACACCGCCACCACGCGCTACATGTACATCCTGACCGTCTCCAACGGTCGCCTCGGCAACGCCACCGCGAGCGGCACCGTCGATGTCCTGCCGGGAAGCAGCCGCGCTTCCGTGTTCGACGACATCGTCCAGCTCTTCAAGAGCGAACTGGGCTACACGAGCTTCGCGATCGTGTACTTCAGCCTCGAACGCGACGCCCTGTAGGCGTCCCCGCTCCCCTGGAAGTAACAAGCGGGACCGCCTCGCTACGAACGCGCGGTCCCGCCTCAACCCCCAACCCTCTCGATGAGGAGGAGAGTCATGTCCCAGGGTAGCTTCGGCACGCCCAGACACAAGGGCGGGCGTCACACCTCGGTCACGCTGATTCAGCACAACGTGGCCTACAGCTACCAGCGCACCGCGAAGATCACGTTCTACGTGGTGCTGGCCGTCGTCAGCGTCTTCGCCGCGGTGCTGTCCACCTACTACTTCCCGCCGCTCGCGGCTGTCCCGATCGGGCTGGCGGCCGGAACCGTCGTCGGCGGTCTGATGGCCGCCTTCATCGTCGTCTGGCCCGTCCTTCGCGCCATCTGGTGGTGGCTGCCGGAGATCTCCCTCATGCTGCTGCTCGTCGGCGGCTGGGTGTACCTGGAGGAGCGCACCAACCCCATCATCACGGGGCTGACCTACGCCAGCGTCCTCATCGGCTGCGGCGTCCTGCCCGCCGTACGACGCACTGCGATAGCACTGCTGTGGTGCCTGATCGTCCGGCACCGGCTGCGGACCTGCTTCGCCTCGTTCCTGACCACCGACCGGCATGGCCGCCTGCCGTTCATCGGCCTGGCCAAGCCCGTCCCGGTCGGGGAACGCGTGTGGGTCTGGCTGCGTCCGGGCCTGTCGCCGGCACATGTCGAACGGCAGCTCGACCAGCTCGCCGTAGCCTGCTGGGCCGCCTCGGTCACCGTGACCAAGGCCCGCCCCTCGAACGCCGCGATCATCTGCCTGGAAGTCAAGCGGCGTGACCTTCTCGGCGGGCTTGTCGGCTCGCCTCTGGCTGACGACCTTCCTGCCGTCGTCGTCCCGGCTGTCACACAGCCGATCGCTCATGCCCCGGCTCAGCTCGATCTGGCTGACGTGCCGGACAACGACGCCAACGACTCGACCGAGCGTCAGGCCAGGAAGAACCCTCGCCCGGCCCCGGCCAGCCCGGTGCCGAACGATCCTGACCTCGACTGGGTTTGACGCGTCACCCGCTGCCGGGGACACGCTCCCCGGCAGCACCTCTCACCTGTCTGTGTAAGAGGTGATGCACCTATGTTCACGGCTCCTACCGATCTGCCGATGCCGGTCCCGGGAGCGCCGTCGATGTCCATGTTCGACCCGGTGTTCATCGGGATCACCGAATCCGGCCACCCGGCCTACCTCGATCTCGTCTACCACAACCTGCTCGACGCCGGTGAGCCCGGCGGCGGCAAGTCCGTCCTGATGCAGAACCTCGTCGGGCACGCCTTCCTGTGCCACGACTTCACCCCCGTCCTGCTCGACCCCAAGTGGGTGGAGCTGGGGATGTGGATGCAGGCCGCCGAAGCAGCGGGCGGCATCTTCGTCGGCCCGGACATCGACAAGGGCCTGCGCGTTCTCCGCCGCCTGCAGAAGGTGATGGATCGCCGCTACGCCTGGCTGGTCGCGCACGGCCGCCGCAAGTTCGTCCCCGGCGACGCGATCAACGTGATCGGCGTGTTCATCGACGAACTCGCCTACTACACCGCCACCACCGGCACCCCTGAGCAGCAGAAAGAGTTCATCGCTCTGGTGCGCGACCTGGTCGCCAGAGGCCGTGCCTGCGCCATGCCGGTCATCGCCGCCACGCAGCGTCCCAGCGTGGACATCATCCCCACGTCCTTGCGTGACCTGTTCGGTTACCGGGCCGCGTTCCGGTGCACCACGCCGAACAGCTCCGACATCATCCTCGGCCACGGCTGGGCCTCTGCCGGGTTCAACGCCCAGGCCATCAGCCCCCAAACGCCCGGCGTCTTCTACCTCATCGCCGAAGGCGGCACCCCGCACCTGGTCAAAGCCGCCTACCTGACCGACGAGCAGATCCACCGGCTCGCCCACTACGTCACCTGGATCCGCCGCCACGGCGACCAGGTTTCCGCGCCACTCGCCGCCTGAACGGAGAACCCGTCATGCCTCACGACCCTGACCCGGTCACGGCTCCGAACGAGGTGCCCTGGCCCGATCAACCGCCCGTCGAGCTGCTCGCGCTGTGCTGCCCCGGCTGCGGCAACAACGAGCTCGTCGAGACCGTCATCACCACCGACCTGGGCCACGAGAGCGCCCTGGAATGCACCTGCTGCGGGGAGGTGTGCCCGCTGTGATCATCAAGGTCTACCACGTCAACGGCACCCCCGACCTGACGCGCTGGATCGTCACCTGCGACAACGACTGCCCCAGCAGCACGCCTCTGCTGGAGGCGTCCTCGGCCGGATGGTTGCTCGCCCACCGCGACACCGACCTGTGCTACTGCCCGGCCTGCATCGAGATGATCGCCATGTGCCTCATCTCCTGGGCGCTCACCTGCCCCGGCTGTGGCTCACCGCATCTCCTGCTCGGCACCGACAGCCTCGGCACCGCCGAAGTCATCCTGTGCGGCGGAGTGTGCCGCTCCGCCTATCTCGCCCCTGACGGCTGGCACTGCGCCTGCTGCGGCGACCTCATCACCGAGCCCGACGGGCTCTAAGCGCGAGGGCCGGACCTCTCGGCAAAAGATCTCCGGCCCCCGCTTCAACCCCACTCCCCTGCGATCAGGCAAAGGAGCAGAACTGCCATGCACTCTATCCCCGCCGCTGCGGCGCGGAAAGCGCGTCTCGACCTGCCTAGCCGCCGGGACGCCTCATGAGCCGCCCGGTCGAGAATCCCGACTACGCCGCGTTCCTCAAGCGGATCATCCGCGCCTACAGCAAGCGCATCGCGGGCGGCGACATCGAGGCGCTTGCCGACCTCGCGGGCGTCGTCGCCGAACTCGACCACGCCATCGGCCAGGCCGTCACTCAGTTACGCACCCAGCACGGCTACTCCTGGGCCGACATCGCCCGGCCCCTCGGCATCACCCGACAAGCCGCGCACCAGCGCTGGGGCGGTGGCGACTCATGACCGTCTCCGGCACCGTCTACCTGCTGCATTTCGACCGGCCTTACCGGCACGCCCGCCACTACATCGGCTGGACCGCCGGCGACCTGGAGCGCCGTCTCCAGCAGCACCGCAGCGGCAAAGGCGCTCGCCTCCTGGAGGTCATCACCGCCGCAGGCATCAGCTTCGCCGTCGCCCGCATCTGGGACGGCGGACGCAACCTCGAACGCTCTCTCAAGCGGCGTGGCGGTGCGTCCCGCTGCTGTCCCCTGTGCGGGGTAACGCCACGCGTCACCGGCTGGCCCAGCACAGATCCAGCCCTAACACCCGACCCGATCATGTACGTCGCCGCCGTCTGCGGCTGCAACCGGATCGCCAGATACTCCGCTTTCCTGCTCACCAGCGCCCACATCACGTGCGCCCAGTGTCGTCAACGGCTCGTGCCCCTTATCTCCGAGGACCGGGGAGGGCGACATGACTAGCCGTGCCGAACGCACCGAATCCGCGGTGCAGCTCATGATTCTGCTCTTGGTCGGCCTGATGGCCGGAGCAGCCTCCTTCACCCACGTCCACGACTGGACCATGGCCAACAGCCCGCAAGGCACCGGTGAGTGGTTCGGCTGGGCCAACGCCGTCATCTCCGAACTCACCCCCACCGCCTCGGCCCTGGAGGTCCGACGCCGCAAGCGGCACGGTCACAGCACCGCCTACCCGATGACCGTGCTCATCGCCTCGGCTGTCCTGTCCATCGCGGCGCAGATCGCCGTCGCTCAACCTCACCCGACCGGCTGGCTGATCGCCGCCATCCCCGCCCTGGCCTTCCTGGCCCTGACCAAGCTGGTGCTCTCGCGCACTCCCACCGCCGAACCGGCGGCGGAAGCCGTACCGGAAATCCGCCCAGAACCTGCGGAAATCTCTCCGGCCGATGACGGCCAGGACGAACGCACCCATCAAGCGCCGGCCCCGGCGATGCCGGTTTTGAACCTGTCCATCCCGGCCTTGGAAGGACAGCGCTAGCCATGCACACCCAGCCCGCCACTTCGGCGCTGGCTCTCATCCCCGGAACCGCTTTTCCGGCTCCGGGCATGGGGGCGAACACCGAATCCAGCCAGCAGCTCCGCACCGCGCTCGACCGGGCCACACGCCCGGACTACCCCGCCTGGCTGCGGCACGTCGAGTCCGCCGCCGCCTGCACCCATCCGGTACGGCTACGCGGCATCCTCGCCACCCTCGACACCGCAACCGGCGAGATCCTCACCCACCGGCACACCTCGACGCTGCCGGACGGCGTCTTTTACAAGAGCTGCGGCAACCGCCGCCACACCGTCTGCCCGGCCTGCGCCACCGTCTACCAGCACGACGCCTACCACCTCGTCCGCGCGGGCCTGGTCGGCGGCAAGACCGTCCCCGACACCGTCCGCACCCACCCCGCCGTGTTCGCCACGCTCACCGCGCCGTCCTTCGGCCCGGTCCACACTCGCGACGTACGGCACTGCCGATGCCGCGACAAGAGCCAGTGCGCCTGCCGTCCCTCACCGTGCCACGCCCGGCGCGACGCTCCGGCCTGCCCGCACGGTACCACGCTCGCCTGCTGGAAGCGCCATACCCCAGGCGACGCCCGGCTCGGCCAGCCGCTCTGCCCGGACTGCTACGACCACGCCCACCATGTCGTCTGGAACCAGCACGCCGGAGAGTTGTGGCGCCGCACCAAGCAGCACGCCGAACGCCACCTCAACCAGCTCGCCCGCCGTCGCGGCCTGCCCCGAGTCCGGCTCTCCCACGGCAAGGCCGCCGAATACCAGGCACGCGGCGCGGTCCACTTCCACCTCCTGCTCCGCCTCGACGGCCACGATCCCGACGCCGTCACCCCACCCCCGGCGGGAATCACCACCGCCGACGTCATCGACGCTGTCGCCCAGGCCGCCACGACCATCGCCTTCACCACAGGTCCGCATCCCGGCCAGCCCGGCGGCTGGCAGATCGCATGGGGCAGCCAACACGACATCCGGCCCATCACGTTGTCGGCCTCCGGCGACGCCCTTGACGACCAAGCCGTTGCCGCCTACCTGGCCAAGTACTCCACCAAGGGCACCGAAGCCACCGGCCACACCTCCCGCCGGCTCACCTCGGAAAGCATCGGCCTGTACGCCGATCCGCACGGCACCCACCCCGAACGCCTCATCGCCGCCGCCTGGAGGCTGGGAGAAGCGTCGGGATGGAGCGGACTGCGCAGGTGGGCTCATATGCTCGGCTTCGGCGGGCACTTCCTCACCAAGGCCCGCCGCTACTCGGTCACCTTCGGCTCCATCCGCGAAGAACGAGCCGCCCACAAACGCGCACAAGCCCTGAACACGACCGGGCGAGGGGTAGAGGAACACCCCGGAACAGCGCCGTTTCACCGTCAAGCAAGCCTTGACACCAAAACCGAGGAAACGACCCTCGTCATAGGTTTCCTCACCTACGCCGGAACCGGCTGGCACACGACCGGTGACCAACTCCTCGCCAACACGGCAGCGGCCCAAGCCCGCGAACGCACCAGAGCAGGACGCGAAGACCTCGCCCATCAGGAATGGGAGCAGAGCTCGTCTCCACCGCTCGCTGCCTGACCAATCCTCAGAACGCGAACGGAGCACGCATGCCCACCGAACGAAAGGTCGTCCACTACCCCGGCCAAGCGCTCTACGACGTCAACGAAACCGGCGTCGTCCTGCGCCTGTCCCGCCGCTACCTCTACCAGGAGATCCGCGCCGGACGCCTGCGCACGGTCAAGGCGGGCCGCGCCCGCCGCGTCCCCGCCGACGCCATCGCCGAGTACGTCCGGCTCCTGGAGCACGAAGCAGGGGCCGCCTGATGCCCAAGCAACGTGCCCATGGTGACGGCGGCCTGTACTGGAGCGAATCCCGCCAACGCTGGATCGCCGAAGTCACGGTCGGCTACACCCCGACCGGACGGCGCATCACCCGCAAGGCCGCTGGCCGTACCAAGACGGAAGCCAAGTCCAAGCTCAAGGAGATGATCCGGGACTGCGACGACGGGCTCGCCGTCGCATCGGGCCACGAGACGGTCGCCTCGGCCGTGCGTGACTGGCTGGCGTTCGGACTCGCTGGCCGTTCCGTCTCCACGATCAACACCAAACGCGTACTCGCCGAGAAGCACATCATTCCGCACCTGGGAGCCCGGAAGCTGCGCAAGCTCACCGCCGACGAGGTCGATCGCTGGCTGGCTCTCATGGCGCAGACCGTCAGCACCCGCACCCTTCAGGAACTCCGCTCGATCCTGAAACGATCCCTCATCCGGGCTCAGGCCCGCGACAAGGTCAAACGGAACGTCGTCCTGCTCTGTGAGCTGCCCCAGGGCCAACCGGGGCGACCTTCCAAAGCTCTCACCCTCGATCAGGCCGCAGCGGTCCTGGAAGCCAACGAGAAGGCCAAACCGTGGCTGCGGGCCTACAACATCATCTCCCTGTTGGCGGGACTCAGGACCGAGGAGGTACGAGAACTGCCGTGGGACTACGTCCTGGCGTTCGATGAGCAGACCTCGTCCTGGGCCAGTGTGAAGGTGATCGGCTGGGACCATCAGCAGTTCGGGATCGCGGTCTGGAGATCCGACCGAGTCGGCGGCGACACGAAGACGGAGAAGTCGCGCAGAACCCTCCAACTGCCCCTGCGATGCGCCCTCGCCCTCCGAGACGTCTGGAACCACCAGGCCGTCGTCCGAGAACGGGCCGGAGACGCGTGGCAAGACCATGGGCTGGTCTTCACCACAAGAACGGGCGGGAAGCTCAGTGCCGCCAACGTCCGGCGAGAGTTCCGGCGCGTGATCGCCCGAGCCGGCCTCGTGGCCAAGGACTGGACACCCCGCGAGATGCGCCACAGCTTCGTCTCGCTGCTGTCGGCCGAGGGCGTGCCCATCGAACAGATCGCCCGGCTGGTCGGCCACGCGGGAGGCTCAGCGGTGACGGAAAAGATCTACCGGCAACAGATCAGGCCGGTCATCCAGGAGGGCGCGACGGCGATGGATCGCATCTTCCCGCCCGCCTAGCCCTGCATGTCACGCACTTTGTCACTCAGGACACCAAAAAGGCCACCTCCCGCGAAGGGAGGTGGCCTCTGACATGGTGGGCGATACTGGGATCGAACCAGTGACCTCTTCGGTGTGAACGAAGCGCTCTCCCGCTGAGCTAATCGCCCGGGATCTGCCGGTCCCGCGTGGGTCCGACGTGGAAAACCATACCGCACTCCGGCCGCACCCGCGAAACGGACGCGGTTTCGTGGTCAATGTGGCGCTTGGCCTCCAGCATGGCAGCGAGTCGCATAGCATCGTGCTGTCCCGGTAGGCACCTAACGTGATCTTTCGCCCGGAAGATGCGGAAGGGTCCGTCGGGGCCAGCTCTGCAAGACGCAAAACCCTTGCAAACATGGCCCGCTTGCGGATGTTTCGCCAGGTAGATGGCTAAATGTCCTGCTGTGATGTGCGTTACAGAAGGCCCTGGAAGCGGAATCTTTCCTACAGGTTTCTTCGTTCCGCGTCATAGCTCAGGGCGAAGTCCGTCAGAGCAGTGAAAGCCCCGTTGGGGGACCGTACGACGAAAAGGTTTGGCTGACGATGAACAGCACCACCGTCTCCGCCGAGCTTGGCCTTCGGCTTGTGGTCCCCGACCGGACGACCGTCCCCCTGCTCGCCGGGCTGAGCTACACAGCCGACGACCCGTACGCCATTCGCATGGCCTTCCACGTGGGGAACGACGAACCGGTCGAGTGGATCTTCGCCAGGGAACTGCTCACGGTGGGGATCGTGCGCCGCGTCGGGGACGGCGACGTGCAGGTGTGGCCCGCACGCGCCGACGGCGAGCGCACCCTGCACATCAGTTTGACCTCCCCGTTCGGCCAGGCGCTCTTCGAGGTGCCGCTGGCGCCGCTGACGGAGTTCCTGCACCGCACCTACGAGCTGGTCCCGGCGGGGCGGGAGACCGACTTCATGGACCTGGACGCCGAGCTGACCAACATGCTCTGGCCGTCCTGACCGGCTGAGACGCACCACGGCGAGGCTCCCATCGGGGAGGCTCGCCGTCGTCATGTCAGGGCTCGCATGCGCGCGACCTCGATGCCCTGGTCGGTGTAGACGTCGCGGGCTATCATGAGCATCCGGTGGTCGTTGCCCGCGGCCAGTTCCTCCTCGGCCATCTTCATGGCCCCCTCGTGATGCTTGATCATGAGCTCGACGAACAACCGGTCGAACTCCCGCCCCCGCGCCGCCCGCAACGCGGCGAGCTGCTCCTCGGACGCCATGCCGTACGCCTGGCCGGAGGTGTGCCCGTGCGCGCCGGGGGCGCGCCCGAGGGCGGCCAGCCACTCGGTGAGCAGGCGGATCTCGGGCTCCTGGGTGAGCGCGATGCGCTCGGCCAGGGCCCGCACCGGTTTCGATCCGGTACGGCCGGCAGCCAGCCCCGCCATGTCGAGGGCCTGCCGGTGATGCGGGATCATCCCCTCGGCGAAGCGCACGTCCGCGGCGACCGGCTCGCGGCTGCTGGCGAGCCGTTCGCCAGGGGTGGCGGTACGGCCGGGCGACCCCGGAGCCCCCGGGACGATCACCGGCGGGCCGGTGCCGACGACGCCGGTGGGCTCTTCGGCACACCCGGTGCAGCCAACTGTCAGCAGAACTGTGACAATTACCCAACCGGTCTGGAACCTTCCTGCCATAGCTTCCATAGTGCTGCACTCACGTCGAAGGGGAGCTCAGGTGATCTTCACCAAGGTGTCCGCCGCGGTCTGCGCGGCGCTGCTCGTGCTGAGCGCCTGCGCTCCGGGCGAGTCCGATCCGCCCACGGCCGAGCCGCAGGCCCAGTCGCAGTCGGCGGGGACGAGCGCCCCGGCGGCCAAGGAGATCACCACCAGCCCGAACGTGAAGCTGGTGGCCAACCTGCCGCGGCCCGCGCCGCTCAACGGGCCGCTGGCCTGGAACTCCGACCTGGCCTTCCAGGGCGACTACGCCTACGTGGGCAACTTCGACGGCTTCAGCGTGGTCGACATCGCCGATCCGGCCAAGCCGAAGGTGGTCAGCACGGTCTCGTGCCCCGGCCAGCAGAACGACGTGTCGGTCTACGGGAACCTGCTGATCCTGTCGGTGGACGAGACCCGCACCGACGAGACCTGCACCTCCAAGCACGGCGACGCGTGGGAGGGGCTGCGGCTGTTCGACATCACGGACAAGAAGCAGCCGAAGTACATCTCCTCGGTCGCCACCAAGTGCGGTTCGCACACCCACACGATGGTCCCGGGCAAGGACGGCCAGACGCTGTACGTCTACGTCTCCTCCCCCGGCCCGGCCCCGTCGGTGAAGACCTGCCCGCCGCCGCACCGGATGATCCAGGTGGTGGCGATCCCGCTGCAGGACCCGCGCTCGGCCAAGGTCTCCAGCAGCGAGGACATCTTCCCCGACGGCCAGGAGAGCGGCGGCTTCACCGGCTGCCACGACGTCACCGCCTTCCCGGAGAAGGATCTCGCCGCGGCCGCCTGCTTCGGCGACGGGGTGCTGCTGGACATCGCCGACCCGGCCAAGCCCAAGGTGCTGCAGCAGATCCGCGACACCGAGAACTTCGACCTGTGGCACTCGGCGACCTTCAACAACGACGGCACCAAGGTCGTCTTCGGCGACGAGCTCGGCGGCGGCGGGATGGCCACCTGCGACTCCAGGACGCCGGCCACCAAGGGCGCCAACGCGATCTACGACGTGGTGAACGGCAAGCTGGAGCGGCGCGGCTACTTCAAGATGCCGCGCGAGCAGACGGCACGGGAGAACTGCGTGGCGCACAACGGCTCGCTGATCCCGGTCAAGGGCAAGGACATCATGGTCCAGGGGTGGTACCAGGGCGGCGTCTCGATCTGGGACTTCACCGACTCGGCCGCGCCGCGCGAGATCGGCTTCTTCGACCGCGGGCCGAGCACCGCCGGGACGCCGATCGCGGGCTCCTGGTCGGCGTACTACTACAACGGCTACATCTACTCCAGCGACATCCTGGAGGGCCTGGACGTCATCCAGATCGACGACCCGCTGACCGACCCGGCCAAGCAGGTCAAGATGGACGACTTCAACGTCCAGACGCAGAAGACGTACTGAGCACGCGGTTGAGCCGCGGCCCCGGGACTCCCGGGGCCGCGCAGGCTCGTCACGGGTCGAGGTCGCCGGCGGCGCGCTCGGCGAAGACCTCCATGGCCTTCTTGGTGACCGGTCCGGGGGCGACCGGCAGCAGCGTCTGGTCGACCATCCGGATCGGCTGCACGTCGCGCGTGGTCGAGGTGAGGAAGGCCTCCTCGGCCTCGTAGAGCGCCTGGAGCGGCACGTCGGTCTCCTCGGCGCCGAACCACTCCAGGACCAGCGCGCGCGTCACGCCGGCCAGGCAGCCCGACTCGAGGGTGGGGGTGACCAGCCGCCCACCGTGCACGAGGAAGATGTTCGAGCCGGTGCCCTCGCACAGGTTGCCCGCGAGGTTGCCGAAGATGGCCTCGCCGCCGCCACGGGCCTTGGCGTAGGCCAGGGCCTTGGCGTTGTCCCCGTAGGAGGTCGACTTCACGCCGGACAGCGCGCCACGCTCGTTGCGCGGCCAGGGCACGACGGTGACGTCGGCGGTGGCCGGGAAGGGCGGCTGCTCGTCGACGATGACCACGCTGGTGGCGCCGATCTTGCCGCGGTCGGAGCCGAGCGGGCCGGGGCCGCTGGTGTAGGTGATGCGGATGCGGCCGAGCGTCCAGGCCGGGGCGGAGTCGAGGAGCTGGCCGACGCCGTCGGCGATCGCCTCCAGGTCGGGGGCGGGCAGGTCCATGCGCTGGGCCGACAGGGCGAGCCGGTCGAGGTGCCGGGTGAGGGCGAACGAGCGGCCGTTGACGATCTTGATCGTCTCGAAGACGCCGTCGCCGACCATCAGGCCGTGGTCCCAGACCGAGACCTTGGCCTGTTCCGGGTCGAGGAGTGCCCCGTTGACCCAGACGGGAGTTGTCATGCCGAACCTCCTGAAGAAGAAGCGAGTGCGATGAGTCGCGAGGCTTTCAGCTCGGTCTCGCGCCATTCGCGACGGGGGTCGCTGCCCCAGGTGATGCCCGCTCCGGTGCCGAAGCGGATCTCGTCGCCGGACGTCCAGAACGTCCTGATGCCCACGGCCAGCGCCGCCGCCTGCCGGTCGGCGTCGACCCAGCCCACTGCCCCACAGTAGGGCCCGCGCGGCTCGGGTTCGAGCGCATTGATGATGCGCAGAGCCGAAGATTTGGGCGCCCCGGTCACCGAGCCCGGGGGGAAGGTCGCCGCGAACAGCTCCGGCCAGCCGTACTGCGGGGCCAGCCGGGCGCGGACCGTGGAGACCAGGTGCACCGAGCCGGGGTAGTCCTCGACCGCGCACAGCTCGGGAACCTCGACCGACCCGACCTCGGCGACGATGCCGAGGTCGTTGCGGACCAGGTCGACGATCATCACGTTCTCCGCGTAGTCCTTGTCGAGCAGGTCGGCGGCGGTGACGCCGGTGCCCTTGATCGGCCTGGACTCCACGACCGCGCCCGCGCGCGACAGGTACAGCTCGGGCGAGGCGGACACGACGGCGAGCCCGGGGAGCACGATCGTCGCGGCGTAGGCGGCGGGGTTGCCCTCCGCCAGGCGGTGCGCGAGGGCGAGCGGGTCGGCGCCGCGGCGCAGCGGGGCGCTGAGCACGCGGCACAGGTTGGCCTGGTAGACCTCGCCCTGCTCGATGAAGGCGCGGATCCGCTCGACGCCGGCCTCGTAGGCGGCCTGGTCGAGAGAGCTGCGCCACTCCTCCGGCCTTGGACCGTGCCAAGGCGTCGTGGCAGGCGGCAGCGGCGCCCGCCGTACCTCCTCGAAGCGGGCGCAGGTGACCTTGCCCTCGTAGTCGACGACCACCGCCCACCAGCCCGCGGAGTCGAGCGCCGACAGGTCGGTGGTCACGTCGCGCAGGCCGGTGGCGAGCAGGCCGCCCACGTGGGCGAGACTGTCGTGCACGTGCCTATTGTCCCAGGAAATCCGAGCCGTCTGGGCCTTGCTCCCGCAGGCCCGCCGCCGCCCGCTCCAGCTCGGCGACCAGCTCCAGAGCCGCCGGCAGGGGCCGCTCGGGCAGCGCGGCGTAGACCCGCCGCACCGGCCCGCGGGTCAGGGGCCTGGTCACCACATCAGCCGGTACGGCACGCGCAGCCAGCCTGGGCACCAGCGTGAGGCCCAGCCCGGCGGCGACGAACCCGAACTTCCCCGACCATTCGGCCACCCGGGGACCGCTGCGCGGGGTGAACCCGGCGGCGGCGCAGGCGGCGAGGAGCTGGGTGGGCTGGCCGCGCGGCGCGGCCTCGATCCAGGACTCGCCGGCGAGCTCTGCCAGGTCGAGGCGCTCGCGCCCGGCCAGCGGGTGATCGGCCGGCAGGGCGACGAGCAGTTGGTCCTCGATCAGCTCGACCAGCTCGGCGTCGCCGCTCACCAGGCCGGAGGGGTAGTCGCTGACCACGGCCACGTCCAGCGCCCCCGCGCCCAGCCGCTCGAACAGCCGCCCGCTCAGCGCCTCGGTCAGCCGTACCCGCACCTGCGGCCGGGAGGTCGCGTAGGCCCGGATGGCCTTGGGGACCAGCTCGATGTTGGCCGTCGCGAACGCGCCGACCCGCACGGTGCCGCCCAGGCCGGCGTGGATGGCCGCCAGGTCCTCCTCCGCGCGTTCCAGGCGGTCGAGTACGGCTGTCGCGTGCCGGTGCAGGGCCTCGCCGGCCGGGGTCAGCCGGACGCCCCTGGCCAGGCGCTCGAACAGCGGGCCGCGCGCCTCACGCTCCAGCCCCGCGATCCGGCGCGAGACCGCCGACTGGGTGTAGCCCAGCAGTTCGGCGGCGGCGGTGAACGAGCCGCTGCGCGCGATCTCGTCGAACAACCTCAAGGTATTCGTGTCAATCATGGCTGGCATGAAATCTAGTCGGTTGTGGAATGTCTCGCGAGGGACTTACATGGTGCCGTGATTGCTTTCCTTGGACAGGGGCGCATGGGCGTCCCCATGGCGCGGCGGCTGGCCGGCGCCGGACATGACGTGACGACGTGGCGGCGTGGGGCCGAGCTGCTCCCGGTGGTGGAGGGGGCCGACGTCGTCATCACGATGCTGAGCGACCCCGCGGCGGTGCTGGAGGTGCTCACCGCCGCCCGGCCCGGGCTCCGGCCCGGCTGCACGGTGATCGAGATGTCCACCATCGGCCCCGAGGCCGTGGCCGAGCTGCGCGCGTTGCTGCCCGACTCCGTGCGGCTGGTCGACGCCCCCGTGCTCGGCAGTGTCCAGCCCGCGGCGGGTGGCACGCTCACCGTGCTGGCCGGAGGCGACCTCACCGGGGTGCGGGACATCCTGTCCGTCTTCGGCGACGTGCGCGAGGTGGGGCCCCTGGGGACTGGGGCGGCCATGAAGCTCGCGGTGATGAGCGTGCTTCTGCCCGCCCAGGTGCTGGTGGCCGAGGCGCTGGCCGGGGTGCCCGATCCCGAGGCGCTGCTCGACGTGCTGGCCGCCACTCCCCTGGGCGGCATCGCCGACCGGCTGCGGCAGCCCGCGGCCGATACGCGCTTCTCCCTGGCCCTTGCGGCCAAGGACCTCCGCCTGGCCGTCCGCCCCGCCGACACCCTGGCCGCCGCCGCGCTGCGACGGCTGGAGGAGGCCGAGTCGGCCGGCTACGGCCCGCGCGACGTCACCTCCATCGCCCCCTACCTGGCCGCCCACTCCTCACCGCCGGCCGGCACTCCTGAGGGCTCGGGAGACGTACCTCACGGCTTGGGCGTGGCTCCTGTTGGCTCGGGCGCGGCTCCTCTCCCTTCGGGTGACGACGCCGAGCCGACGACCACGCCTCATCTCGAGCCCCTGAACCCGCCGGACATCCCGGCCACCAACGGCTTCTACTCCCACGCCGTGCGCACCGGCCAGACCCTGTACATCTCCGGCCAGGCCGCCTTCGACGAGAACGGCAAGGTCGTGGGCGAGGGCGACATGGGCGTCCAGGCCGAGGTGGTCTTCTCCAACATCGCCAAGATCCTCGCCTCCCAGGGGGCGGGCTTCGAGGACGTCGCCTTCATCCGCACCTACCTCACCGACATGGACGACCGCGCCGCCTACGGCGCCGTCCGCCGCCGCTACATCACCGGCCCCCCTCCGGCCAGCACCACGGTCGAGGTATCACGCCTTTTCATGCCCGGCTTGCTGCTCGAGGTCGACGTCATCGCCACCCTCCCCACCCAACCCGCCTAACCTTTACCCGCCCAACCTCCCAATGGCTCTCGCCTCACTGGGCCTCACCTCACTGGGCCTCCGCTTCAGTGACCCCCGACCTCCCTGGGCGCCGCGTCAGTGACCCCCGACCTCACTGTGCGCCGCTTGACTGGGCGCCGCTTGACTGGGCGCCGCTTGACTGGCCGCCGCTTGACTGGCCGCCGCCTCCGCGAGACCGCCACCCCCGGCCAGGCCCCCGCCGCGCTGGGCTCCCGCCCGGCTGGGTTCCCCGCCCGGCTGGGTTCCCCGCCCGGCGGGGGCCTCGGCCGGCGGCGCCCACGGGTCCGCCCCGCTGGCTCCCACCTGCCAGCGCCTCCGCCTCCCGCTGCGGCGCCCAACCCGGACCACCCAGCAACCCCGCTCGCCAGCCACCCCATGACCGACTTCCCCTCCCGCTCATCCGCCCCTGGGTGCTGGATGGTTTCGGGTGGCTCGGTCCACGGGTGTGGCTCTGGGTCTACGGCGGGCTCGGAAGCATCGGCGGGCTTGGGCTCGATGGCGGGCCCGGGTTGCGACGACAAGCTCGGGTTCGACGGAGTGCAGACGTTCGGACGGCGGCTCAGGTTCGACGCCGGGATCGGGTCCTCTGAGAGGGCGTGAGTTCGGCTGGTTCGGCTGGCTGGTTCTGCGGGTTCCGCGGGTTGTGCGGGTTCCGCGGGTTCCGCGGGTTCCGCGGGTTCAGCAGGTTCAGCAGGTTCAGCAGGTTCAGCAGGGTCGAAGGTGCGGTGAGGGGTCAGCCGGCGGGGCGCTTGACGGCGACTACGGTGTAGTCGGTCTCCGGGGTGGGGGGCGTGGTGAAGCGGGCGTTCGGCAGGTACAACCGTCCACGGAACGCCGCAACCGTCGTGGGGACGTCGAAGCGCGGGTCGGTGATGCGCGAGACGACCGTCCCCTTGCTCCCGTCCGGCGAGAGTTCGATGACGGCGATGGTGTTGAGACGGTTCTGCACGACGTAGAGGGTGTTGCCACGCAACAACAGCCCGTCGCCGTTGGTCAGGGCCGCACCGCCCAGGTCCACCTCGGTGGTCGCCCCGGTCGAGGGGTTCACACGGAAGAGCTTGCCTGTGTTGGACTGGACGATGAGCAGGCCGGTCCGGTCGGGGGTGACCTCGATGCCGTTGGCGTTGATGCCCGTGCCGTACTGGATGGCTCCGGAGAGCGGGACTGACTGGGCGGAGTCGGGGAGGGCGCCCTTGCGGCCCAGGGTCAGCTTGTAGAGCACAGGGTTGGTCGAGTCGGTGAACCAGACGGTTCCCCGGCTCAGGACGACGTCGTTGATGAAGGAGGGGCCGGTTGCTAGTTGGTAGCTCTTGAGGACCGCGCCGGTGGCCGTGTCCACGACCCGGGCGTTTCCGGCGTTCCCGCCTGAGACGAACAGGCGGTTGCGGTGGTCGCTCTTCAACCCCAGGGACGGGGTGCCCGGGCCCTGGCTGAAGACCGTTCCCTGGCCGGTGCGCAGGTCTGCCCGGTAGAGGGAGCCGGTGGCGCGGGAGCCGAAGTAGGCCACCGGGCCGGGGCCGATGGCGATGCCCTCTGGCTGGAAGCCGTCCGGGAGGGGGAAGGAGGTGGGGAAGGTCTTGGTGTTCTCGGGCTTCTCACGGTCCACCGCTTCAGTTTTGACCGGCTTCGCGTGGGTGTTCCCGGATTGGGTTGCTCCGGCTGGGCCGGTTGCGGCTTGGGTGGTGTTTCCGGGGTGGGCCTGGGCTGGTGTTGCGGCCAGCGCCAGGAGGGTGGCGCAGGCTGCGGTGGTGAGGAGCCTTGGGGTCATTGGTCCACGATCGCTGTCCCGATGTGGTCGGTGGAAGGGTGCGCGGGCAACCTCACAGGCACTTGCCAGCCTCACGTCCTCGCTTGGCCGGGTGCCCAGCCGCATCCTCTCTCGGGTGGGCTGCGCGCCTCGCCCTGGGGGTGTCCGGAGTGGGCTCGCGGGCGGGACCTTTGGCGAGGATTCCTCCGCGCGGGTCCTTGGCCTCGCGGGGCCGCCGTAGGAGCGCCCGAGGGGGCCGGTAGAGGCAACGGCCGGTAGAGGGGCCAGTAGCGGCTGGCAACCGGTAGGGGCGGGAACCGGCAGAGGCCGGTGATCGGTAGAGGCTGGCACCGGTAGAGGCCGGTAGCCGGTAGGGGCCGACGAGGGTGAGGAGGCCAGCCTCATCCAGCTGCAGCCGACCCAGCACGCGAGCCCCGCACACCGAGCCCCGCACGCCGGCCCCGAACGAGGACCTCGCCGCGCGGGGCTCGCGGAACGAGGACCTCGCCGCGCGGGGCTCGCGGAACAGGGACCTCGCCGCGCGGGGCTCGCCGCACGAGGACCTCGCCGGGCGGGGGCACGCGCGGGTCTCGCCACGTCGGCCTTGCCACCCAGCAAGCCCCGCCCCCGCAGCACTGCCACCCGTGCACTGGTGCGGGGGCACTGGTGCGGGGGCACTGCTGTGGGGGCACTGCCGCAGGGCGTCCGCCACGACCGGGGCCGCCCAGGCCCAGCGCCGGTCGGGGCACCGTCGGCCAGGTCCAGGGCCGGTTGGGGCAGTCGTCGGCCAGGTCCAGCGCCGGTTAGGGCATGGCGCCGGCTAGGCCAAGGGGCCGGTGATGGATTCGGCGGCGGTCAGGACGGTGCCGTCGGCGACGAGGTGGACGACGGACTCGATCTCCGGCGCGAGATACCGGTCGGTGCCCGGACCCGGGACGGTCTCGCGGAGGGCGGCGACGACGGCGGCGGTGGCCGGGGCCGGGGTGAGCGGGGCGCGGAGGTCAAGGCCACGGGCGGCGGTGAGGATCTCGACGGCCAGCACCCGGGTGAGGCCGTCCACGGCCCGGCGGAGCTTGCGGGCGGCGCTCCAGCCCATGGAGACGTGGTCCTCCTGCATGGCCGAGGACGGGATGGAGTCCACGCTGGCGGGCACGGCCAGGCGCTTCATCTCGGAGACGATCGCCGCCTGGGTGTACTGGGCGATCATGTGGCCGGAGTCCACGCCGGGGTCGTCGGCGAGGAAGGCGGGCAGCCCGTGGTTGCGGGAGACGTCGAGGAAGCGGTCGGTCCGCCGCTCGGACATGGAGGCCACGTCGGCGGCGACGATGGCGAGGAAGTCGAGCACGTACGCCAGGGGCGCCCCGTGGAAGTTGCCGTTGGACTCGACCCGCCCGTCGTCGAGGACGGCGGGGTTGTCGACGGCGCTGGCGAGTTCCCAGGCGGCGACGTTGGCGGCGTGCGCGACGGTGTCGCGGGCGGCGCCGGCGACCTGGGGGGCGCAGCGCAGGGAGTAGGCGTCCTGGACGCGGGTGCAGTTCTCGGGGTCGCGGTGGCTGGCCATGATGCCGGAGCCGGCCAGCAGGCGGACCATGTTCGCGGCGGCGAGGGCCTGGCCGGGCTGCGGGCGCAGGGCCTGGAGCTCGGGGGCGAAGACGCGGTCGGTGCCGAGCAGGGCCTCGACGCTCATGGCGGCGCTGAGGTCGGCCGTCTTGAGCAGGCGGGTGAGGTCGTCGAGGGCGAGGATGAGCATGCCGAGCATGCCGTCGGTGCCGTTGATGAGGGCCAGGCCCTCCTTGGCGGCGAGTTCGACGGGCTCGATGCCGGCCTGCTTGAGCGCCTCGGCGGCGCTGGTGACCTGGCCGGAGGCGTCGCGCACGGAGCCTTCGCCCATGAGCGCCAGGGCGACGTGCGCGAGCGGGGCCAGGTCGCCGGAGCAGCCGAGCGAGCCGTACTCGTGCACGATCGGGGTGATCCCGGCGCTGAGCAGCCCGGCGAGGGCCTTGGCGGTGGTGGGCCGCACGCCGGTGTGGCCGGTGGCGAGGGTGTGCAGGCGCAGCAGCATGAGCGCGCGCACGACCTCGGTCTCGACCTCGGGGCCGCTGCCCGCGGCGTGCGAGCGCACGAGGGAGCGCTGGAGCTGGGCGCGCAGGGCGGGGTCGATGTGCCGGGTGGCGAGCGCGCCGAACCCGGTGGAGATCCCGTAGGCGGGCACGGGGCTCTCGGCGAGTTCCTCGACCCGCTGCCGGGCTGCCGCGATGGCGGCGACGGCGTCCTCGGTGAGCCGGACCGGCGCACCGCCTCGGGCAACGCGGATGACGTCGGCGAAGCTCAACGGCTCGGGACCGACGTTCACGACTTCGTTGTCGCGCATATCGCACTCTTTCGCTCTCAGGTAACCGGCTAAGGCGATGTTAGCTCCTTACAGGCGAACCATGTCGCGAGCCCCTCCCTACCCCGCTCGGTGACCACCACCGCACGCGGCGAGGATCCGGGTTCGATCCAGCCGGAGGCGAGCATCGCCCTGGTCAGCGCCGCACCCAGGGCGCCGCCGAGGTGGGCGCGGCGTTCGGTCCAGTCGATGCACTCGGGCGCGAAGTGCCGCCGGGCCCGGCGCGCGCCGGGCACGTCCACGTCGAGCTCGGTCAGCACCTGCTCGCCGCGCTCGCTCAGCTCGCCGCCGCGCAGGTAGCCCTGGGCGACCATGCCGTCCAGCAGCCCGACGCCGGCCCGCCCGGCCAGGTGGTCGTAGCAGGTGCGGGCCTCCTCCAGCCGCCGCGCCTCGCGTGACTGCTTGAGTGACCGTACGGCGGGGCGGTTGCTGATCCGCGACAGCGTCTCCAGCACCTCGGCGATCTCGTGCCCGGCCAGCCGGTAGTACCGGTGGCGGCCCTGCCGTACGACCTCGACCAGGCCGCCGTCCAGCAGCTTGGCCAGGTGGGAGCTGGCGGTCGGCGCGCTGACCCCGGCGAGGCGGGCGAGTTCGCCCGCGGCCAGGGCCCGCCCGCCCACCAGGGCGTTGAGCATCGCCGCGCGGGCCGGTTCGGCGATCAGCGCGGCGACGGGTGCGATGTCGGCGTCCATCTCTCGAGCGTAGGCGAGGCACGTTTCGAGCCCGGTCGAAGGATCGGCCCATCCGGTTTGGGGAGTCGGCCGGTTTTCGCTACAGTTCTCTACGTCGCCGCGAACAAGCGGCAACGCGGAAGTGGCTCAGGGGTAGAGCATCACCTTGCCAAGGTGAGGGTCGCGGGTTCGAATCCCGTCTTCCGCTCGGAACTTCCTGCTCGGTGGAGTGGCCGAGAGGCGAGGCAACGGCCTGCAAAGCCGTCTACACGGGTTCGAATCCCGTCTCCACCTCCATGATCCCGGACGATTAGCTCAGCGGGAGAGCGCTTCCCTGACACGGAAGAGGTCACTGGTTCAATCCCAGTATCGTCCACCACGCCACGGCGAGCACGATCGCGCTCGCGACGGCCGCCACCCATCTGTTCTGCCGCGCGATGCGGCGTTCGACCTCCGCGTACGGCACGGTCGTGAACGAGATGAGCTCGTAGCGCGAGACGTACTTCCCGGGGAACAGCCGCTCCAGCAGGTGTTCGGCCTTCTTGCGCGCCAGGAAGGCGCGGGAGGCGACCTTGTCCCGCATCTCCACGAAGTTGTCCAGCGCCAGGCGGGCGATGGTGTCGGCGTTCGGCTTGCGGCGGCGCTCGAACAGGGTCAGCGCGGCGTCGAAGCCGTCCGCCTCCTCCAGGCAGCGGTCGAGCTCGACGCAGTCCTCGAAGCCGCAGTTGGCGCCCTGCCCGTAGAAGGGGACGATGGCGTGCGCGGCGTCGCCGATCAGCGCGACCGTCATGCGCTCGCCGCGCCGTACCCAGGGGGCGGTGTGCACGGTGAGCAGGCTGCCGACCGGGTTGGCGGCGTACTCCTGGGCGAGGTCGGGCATGAGGGCGTGCGCGTCGGGATAGACCTGCGCGAAGTGCGCGGAGACGCGCTCGGGGGTGTCGAGCGCGGCGAAGTCGGTCTTCGGCCAGAACAGGGTGCAGGTCAGCGAGCCGTCCGGGTTGGGCAGGGCGATCATCATGGAGCTGCCGCGTGGCCAGATGTGCAGCGCGCCCGGCTCGAACGGGTGCGGGGCCGGGATGGTCAGCTCCTTGTAGCCGTGGTCGAGCTGGTCGCGGGTGGCGGGCAGCTCGGCCAGGGCGCGGACCGCGCTGTAGGCGCCGTCGGCGCCGATGACCAGCGTGGCCTGCTCGGTCCGGCCGTTGTCGAAGGTCAAGGTGCCCTGGTCGGGGTCGAGGCCGGTGAGCTTGTGGTCGAAGCGCACGGTCACCGAGGGGTGGGCGTCGGCGGCCTCCAGGAGGACGCGGTTGAGGTCGCCGCGGCTGATGGAGTTGATCGCGCGGCGGCGGTCGGCGCTGTAGGGCTGGAAGGTGAGGGTGCCGTCCACGGCGTGCATCATGCGGCCGGGCATCGGGATCGCCTCGGCCAGCACCCGCTTGTCCAGGCCCAGGCGGCGCAGGGCGTCCAGGCCGCGTTCCGACAGGGCCAGGTTGATCGAGCGGCCTCGCTCCGCGCCGGCCTCTCTGGGGTCGGGGCGGCGTTCGTAGAGGGTGACCTGGTGGCCGCGGCGGGCGAGGAAGCAGGCGAGCAGGCAGCCGACCAGGCCGGCTCCGACGATCGCCACCTCCTGGGGGGCTCCATCTCGCATGGCTGGCTCCTTCCCTTCTGGGGTGGGGTCTCACTTGGGTGGGGGGTGAGTTGGCATGCTCGCCGACTTCGGTGCCCGGGGCGGCCGACGGTGCCGGGCGCGGGGGTACAGGTGGATCAAGGAAGAGAGAAAAAGAAGGGAGGAGACCCTGAGGTTCCGGGCCGGTCAGAGGTGGGTGCGGGCCTGCCAGAGGGCGGGGAAGATCTCGCGGCGGAGGTTCTCCTCCAGGAAGCGCAGCCCGTTGGAGCCCCCCGAACCGGGCTTGGCGCCCATGGAGCGGCGGACGGACATGACGTGGCGGTGGCGCCAGTCGGCGAAGCCGGTGGCCAGGTCGAGCAGTGCCTCGGCGAGCTCGTGCAGGTCGGGCCGGTCGGCGGCGTGGATGGCGACCCAGGCCTGCGGCCCGGTGAAGCCCTCGCGCTCCAGCAGGGCCGCGGCGCTGTCGTACAGGCTGGGCCCCTCGAAGGCGGCCAGGAGCTCGGGGTAGGCCGGGCTGCGCCGGTGCGGCCGGAGCATGGCCTCGCTCTTCTCCCCCAGCAGGAACTCCACCTGCCGGTACTTAGCCGACTGGAACCCCGACGCCTCCCCCAGCGCGTCGCGGAAGGCGTTGAACTGCCGCGGCGTGAGCCAGCTCAGCGACGCCCAGGCGGCGTTCAGCGCCTCGACGTGCCGCGAGCTGCGCCGCAGCGTGATGACGGCGGCGGCCGCGTCACCCGCGTCGAGCTGCTCCTGCGCGAGGGTCCATTCGGCGCACAGCAGCCCGAAGTACAGCTCCATCACCTGGGTGGTCACCAGGAAGGCCCGCTCCTCGGGGAGCCCGGTGACCGTGTTCTGCAGCCCGTGCAGGACCTCGGTCCCGACGTAGTCGTCGTACGGCGTGCCCCGCGAGAACTCCAGCGTGGGCCGTCCCTCGTTGGCCGCGGCGCGCTCGGCGCGCTGCTCGGCGTTCACCGGTCTGATCATCAGCTCTCCCTGGTACGGCTCGGCACCCACTATGGTCGTGGCCATCGAGCCGCTTCCGAAGTCCGGACCGATGGCACATCGCCCGTACGGCTTGCCGTTCACAAGGCTCTTGGCGGAAAGGCTTTCACCATGACAGGGAGTGACCGCATGGACGCGATGGACTGGCAGATCCTCGCCGAGCTCCAGGCCGACGCCCGGTTGTCCTACAGCGAGCTGTCGCGCCGGGTGCACCTGTCCTCCCCCGCGGTGGCCGAGCGGGTACGCCGGCTGGAGCAGGCGGGGATCATCGCGGGCTACCACGCGCGGGTGGACGCGGTGGCGGCCGGGCGGCCGGTCTCGGCGATGATCCGGATGAGCTGCTACGGCGCGCGCTGCGTGTTGCGCGACGAGTCGGTGCCGGGGTGGGCGGAGATCCTGGAGATCCACCGGGTGACCGGCGACACCTGCTGCCTGATCCGGGTGGCGACGACCTCGATGGCCGCCTTCGAGGCGCTGATCGACCGGCTGTCGGCCTACGGTCAGCCGTCGAGCATGATGATCTTGTCGAGCCCGCTGGGCTGGCGCGCCCTCTCGTCCCCCGATGGCGCAAGCCGTACCGTCAGAACATGACAGAAGCGGATGTGATCATCGTCGGTGCGGGTCCGGCCGGAGAGAACGTGGCCGGGCGGGTGGCCGCCGGCGGGTTGAGTTGTGTGGTCGTGGAGTCGCACCTGGCCGGGGGCGAATGCTCCTATTACGCGTGCATGCCGAGCAAGGCGTTGCTGCGGCCGATGGAGCTGGCCGACGAGGTGGGCCGGTTGCCGGGGCTGGAGCTCGGGCCGGTCGACGTGGCGAAGGTGCTGGCGCGGCGCGACGAGGTGATCGCCCACCTCGACGACAGCTCCCAGGTCGAGTGGATCACCAAGCAGCCGGCGACCTTCGTGCGCGGCAGCGGGCGGGTCAGCGGCGAGCGCGAGGTCGAGGTGACCGCGCCGGACGGCTCGGTGACGACCGTGCGCGCCCGGCGGGCGGTGGTGCTGGCCACCGGCAGCGTCCCGGTCCTGCCGCCGATCAAGGGGCTGGCCGAGGCCCGACCGTGGGGCAGCCGCGAGGCGACCACGGTCAAGGAGGTGCCCGCGCGGCTGATCGTGCTCGGCGGCGGCGTGGTGGCGTGCGAGATGGCCCAGGCCCTGCACGCGCTGGGCGCCGGGCACACGACGATGATCGTGCGCGGCGGGCGGCTGCTGGAGCGCAACGAGCCGTTCGCCGGTGAGCTCCTGGCCGAGTCGATGCGCGGCAAGGGCATCGAGCTGCTCTTCGGCGCCGAGGCGAGCGAGGTGAGCCGGGCCGCCGACGGCACCGTGCGGGTGACGCTCAAGGACGGCCGCACGCTGGAGGCCGACAAGCTGCTGGTGGCCACCGGGCGCAAGCCCGCCAGCCACGACGGCAGGCCGATCGAGGTGGACGAGTCGCTGCGGGTGCCGGGCAGCGACTGGCTGTACGCCGTCGGCGACGTCAACGGCCGCAACCTGCTCACCCACATGGGCAAGTACCAGGCCCGGATCTGCGGCGACGCGATCGTGGCCCGGGCGCGCGGCCAGGAGCCGTCGGTGCTGGACGAGGCGGACAAGTACGGCGCGCCGCAGGTGGTCTTCACCGACCCGCAGGTGTGCGCGGTCGGCAGGACCGAGGAGGCGGCCCGCGCCGAGGGCTTCGACGTGCGGGTGGTGGAGTACGACCTGGGCCAGGTGTCCGGCGCCCACCTGCTCGGCGACGGGTACCAGGGACGGGCCAAGGCGGTCGTGGACGAGGGGCGCAAGGTGCTGCTCGGGGTGACCTTCGCCGGCCCGGGCGTCGCCGAGCTGCTGCACGCGGCGACGATCGCGGTGACCGCCGAGGTGCCGCTGGAGCGGCTGTGGCATGCCGTACCCGCCTACCCGACGGTCAGCGAGATCTGGCTGCGCCTGCTGGAGGAATACGGCCTCTGACGTGAAGGTCGGCATACCCGTCGCGGGGCATAGGACGAGGCATGTCGGATACTCGGCGGAAAGCCCTGGGCGTCTGTCTCGTCGCGGCCTTCATGACCGGGCTCGACGTGAGCATCGTCAACGTGGCGACCCCCTCCATCGAGGAGGGGCTGCACGCCACGGAGGACGGGCTGCAGTGGATCCTGTCCGGGTACGCGCTGACCTTCGGCCTCTTGCTGGTTCCGGCGGGGCGGCTCGGCGACGCCCGTAGCCGCCGCGCGGTGTTCATGACCGGCGTGGCGCTGTTCACGCTGGCCAGCGCGGCCTGCGGGCTGGCCGGCAGCATGCCGGTGCTGATCGTCGCGCGGCTGCTGCAGGGCGTGGCGGCCGGCGTGCTGAACCCGCAGGTGTCGGGCCTGATCCAGCAGATGTTCCAGGGCTACGACCGGGCCCGGGCCTTCGGCGCGCTGGGCGCGACGATCGGCATCTCGACCGCCGCCGGGCCGCTGATCGGCGGCGCGCTGGTCACCGCCTTCGGCCCGGACCTCGGCTGGCGCTGGGTCTTCCTGGTCAACCTGCCGATCGGCCTGGTGCTGCTGCCGCTGGCCCGCCGGTGGCTGCCCGCGCCGGTCATCGGGCCGCAGCAGAGCATGGACCCGGTGGGCGTGCTGCTGCTCGGCACCGGCGTGGCCGGGCTGCTGCTGCCCTTCATCCAGCAGCACCAGTGGCCGGGGCCGGCCAAGTGGCTGCTCATCCCGGCGGCGCTGGTCGTGCTGGTGCTGTTCGTGCTGTGGGAGCGGTCCTACCGGCGCGAGCCGCTGGTGGACCTGTCGTTGTTCGCCAAGCGCTCCTACAGCCTCGGCAGCGCGGTGGCGCTGCTGTACTTCGCCGGTTTCACCGGCATCTTCTTCATCTACACGCTCTACCTGCAGAGCGGGCACGGCTACAGCGCGCTGGAGGCGGGCCTGGCGATCACGCCCTTCGCGCTCGGCTCGGCCGGGGCGTCGGTGGTGGGCGGGCGGCTGGTGACGCGGCTCGGGCGGCCCCTGGTGGTCGGCGGGCTGCTCCTGGTCGTGGCCGGCATGGGGCTGACCATCCTGGCCACCACGCTGGTGCCCGGCGCCTCGGTGGGCCTGGCGACCGCGGTGCCGCTGCTGCTGGCCGGGATCGGCAGCGGGCTGGTGATCTCGCCGAACCAGGCGCTCACCCTGTCGGAGGTGCCTCCGCTGCAGGGCGGCGCGGCGGGCGGGGTGCTCCAGACCGGGCAGCGGCTGGGCTCGGCGATCGGCATCGCGGCCTGCGGGTCGGTCTTCTTCGGCGCGCTGCGGAGCGGCTGGGGACCGGCCTTCCAGCACGGCCTGTGGGTGGTCACCGCGTTCGTGGCCGCCGCCCTGGTCGTGGCGCTTTACGACCTGCGGGCGCACTGAACGGTTTTCCCATACCGGGACCCGGCAACGGGCGGGATGTGTATCAGCCGTTCCAGCCGCTTCAGGCGGTCCTGACCCCGCTCACCCGCTCGGCGATCTTCCTGGTGGCCACCGTACGGCACGACCGCGAGGCGCACGCGGCGGTCCGCGCGTTCTGCGGCGACCTGCCCGCGCTGGTGCGCACCGTGGGCTTCCGCGACCTGGAGGGCTACCTCACCTGCGTCATGGGCATCGGCTCCGAGCTGTGGGACCGCGCCTTCGGCCTGCCGCGGCCCGCGCTGCTGCACCCGATGCGGGAGGTGCGAGGCGTGCACTACGCCCCCTCGACCCCGGCCGACCTGCTCTTCCACATCCGCGCCGAACGCACCGACCTGTGCTTCGAGCTCGCCCAGCTCATCATGGCCGGCCTGCGCGGCTCGCTGTCGTGGGTCGAGGAGGTGCAGGGCTTCCGCTACTTCGACACCCGCGACCTGCTCGGCTTCGTCGACGGCACGGAGAACCCGCAGGGCGCGCTGGCCGAGGCGTCGGTCTTCGTCGGCGACGAGGATCCCGGGTTCGCCGGCGGCAGCTACGTCACGGTGCAGAAGTACCTGCACGACCTCGACGCCTGGAACGCCGTCTCCGTCGAGGAGCAGGAGCGGGTGATCGGCCGCTACAAGCTCTCCAACGTCGAGCTGCCCGACGACGTCAAGCCTTCCGACGCGCACAACGCGCTCACCGTCATCGAGCAGGACGGCGAGGAGCTGAAGATCGTCCGGGACAACATGCCGTTCGGCAACAGCGGCCGGGGCGAGTTCGGGACCTACTTCATCGGCTACACCCGCACGCCCGAGGTGCTGGAGAAGATGCTGGACAACATGTTCATCGGGGACCCGCCCGGCAACTACGACCGCATCCTCGACTTCTCCACCGCCCTGACCGGCTCGTCATTCTTCGCGCCCGCGCCCGACCTGCTGGAGGAGCTGGCCGACCGGGTCCCGGTCGCCACCGCCGCCGCCGGCTCGCTCGGGATCGGCTCGCTCAAGGGGGAAGCAAGCGTATGAACAACCTGCACCGCGAGCTCGCGCCGATCTCCGACGAGGCCTGGGCGCAGATCGAGGAGGAGGCGGCGCGGACCTTCAAGCGCCACCTGGCCGGCCGGCGCGTGGTCGACGTGCGCGGCCCGGCCGGTCCGGAACTGGCCGCGGTCAGCACCGGCCACCTCAGCACGCTCGCCCCGCCCGCCGAAGGGGTACGGGCCTGGCGGCGCGAGGCCGCAGGACTGGTCGAGCTGCGCCGGCCGTTCGAGCTGAGCCGGCAGGCCATCGACGACGTGGAGCGCGGCTCGGGCGACAGCGACTGGCAGCCGGTCAAGGACGCGGCCAAGGGCCTGGCGATGGCCGAGGACCGGGCGGTCTTCGACGGCTACGCGGCGGCGGGCATCACCGGGCTGATCGCGGCCAGCAGCAACCAGCCGATCGCGCTGCCCGGCTCGGTCGACGGTTACCCCGAGGCCATCGCCCAGGGGCTGAGCGCGCTGCGGATGGCCGGCGTCGACGGCCCCTATTCGGTCCTGCTCAGCGCCGAGGCCTACACCGGGGTGGCCGAGACCAGTGACCACGGCTACCCGGTGCTGGAACACCTCCGGCGGCTGGTCACCGGCGAGATCATCTGGGCGCCCGCGCTGACCGGCGCGCTCATCGTCTCCACCCGCGGCGGCGACTTCGACCTGCACCTCGGGCAGGACGTCTCGATCGGCTACGACAGCCACACCTCCAACACGGTCACGCTGTACCTGCAGGAGTCGTTCACCTTCCTGCCCTACACCGCCGAGGCCGTCGTCCACCTGCGCCCCTAGCAGGGGCTATGGTCGGGCCATGTTGAGCACCACCCGGCTGAAAGTCCTCCTGGAAGTCTTCCGCGCCGGCAGCATCGCGGGCGCCGCCCGCACCCTGAAGCTGTCGCCGTCCGCGCTGTCGCACCAGCTCGCCAAGCTGGAGGAGGAGGCCGGCGTCGGGCTCGTCGAGCGCGGCGCGCAGAGCCTGCGGCTGACCGCCGCCGGGCGGCGGCTGGCCATGCGCGCCCAGGAGGTGCTCGACCTGCTGGAGGCGACCGAGAAGGACCTGCTGGAGCTGGCCAGGGCCGACTCCGGGCACCTGCGGGTGGGGTTCTTCGCCTCCGCCGGGTACCGGTTGCTGCCGCTGGCCCTGGCGCGGTTCGCGGCGCGCCATCCCGGGGTGGAGCTCGACCTGGAGGAGGGGCAGCCGCACGAGCTCATGCCTGAGCTGGAGCGCGGGGAGATCGACCTGCTGGTGGTCTTCGAGCACCCGCTCGATCCCTGGCGGGCGCCCGTGGGGGTCGAGGTGGTGCCGCTCTTCGACGAGCCGCAGCTCGTGGTCGTGCCCGCGGGGCACCCCGCGGGGCGGCGGGATCGGGTACGGCTGGCGGAGCTGGCCGGGGAGGCGTGGATCACCTCCTACGGGACGGGGTCGCCCGTGCTGTCCGTGCTGGAGCGGGCGGCGGCGCTGGAGGGGTTCACGCCGCGGATCCGGTGCCGGAGCGACCACTACGAGGTGACCATCGGGCTGGTGCGGGCGGGGCTGGGTGTGGCGCTCGTGCCCAGCCTGGGGGTGCACGGGGCCACCGGGGTGGAGGTGTGCCGGGTGGTGGGTGATCGGCTGCACCGGCGGATCGGGGTGGCTATGCGGCCTACCAACCCCAATCCGGCTCTTCGCACGTTTGTGGCTTACCTGCGGAATGCGGCCACCCAGCTTCGGGGGGCCCTGCCCGGGCCCGCCCGCTCCACCGGTTGACCGGGCGCCCGGGCTGGGGTCCTTTGGGTAGGGGCGGGCCGCCCGGGCTGGGGTCCTCTGGAGGGGGCGGGCGGGTGCTCGGGCTGGGGTTCTTCGGGGGGTACGGCAGGCGGGCCCGGTCAGTGGGTCATGTGGCTAGGTGGGAGATGAGGAGGCCGGCCTGCCGTACGGAGTCGACGAGGGCGGGTTCGGAGCCGGGCGGGCCGGAGGCGAGCACGGCGTAGGCGACCCGGCGGCGGCCGGTGAAGACGCCGACGTCGGCCCGGGTGCCGACGTCGGTGCCGGTCTTGTTGGCCACCCACACCTCCCCCGGCACCGCGGCCCGCGCCTCGGGGTCGTGCGGGACGAGGGCGGCGGCCAGGCCGCGGTCGGTGTTGGCCGCCATCCAGCCGAGCATGATCCGCGCCCAGGGCGCGTCCCCGGCGGCGAGCGCGGCCAGACGGGCCAGTTCGGCCGCGGTGCCCAGGGCGAAGGCGGGCGGGTGCTCGGGCAGCCGCGGCTCGCGGATGCGGTCGAGCAACCGGGTGCGGGCCAGCCCCAGGGCGGCGGCCCCGGCGTTCACCCGGGCCAGGCCGATGCGCCGCAGGAGCGCGTTGGTCGCGGTGTTGTCGCTGACCGCGGCGGTGAGCAGGGCGAGGTCGGCCACGGTCCAGCGGCGCTGGGACAGGCCGGTGAGCAGGCCGGAGCCGGGGCAGTAGTCCTCGTCCAGCAGGTCCACGGGCTCGTCGGGGGCCAGGGCGCCGGCGTCGAGTCCCATGGCGGTCTCGGCGAGGAGCAGGAGCTTGCCGGTGCTGGCCAGGGGAAGTTCGAGGTCGCCGTTGACGCCGGGGCCGCCGTCCACGGCGACGGCGAGCGTCCCGGGACAGGCGGCGGCCAGCGCCCCGAGTTCCGCGGCCAGTCCACCGAACCACGAGCCAGGCTCGGATCCAGGGTCCAGGTGGGGGGCTGGGGAGAGGTCGGGGTGGGGGGAGGTCATACGCGGAGCACCTTTCCCGGCAGGGCCCCGGTGGGCGCGCCGTCACGGACGACGATCTCACCCGCGACCGCCACCAGGGCGATCCCGGCCGGCGGCAGGAGGGGTTCGGCGTAGGTGGCGCGGTCGGCGACGGCGGCCGGGTCGAAGACGACCAGGTCGGCGTGCGCCCCGTCGCGCAGCACCCCGCGGTCGCGCAGCCCGAAGCGTTCGGCGGCCAGCCCGGTCATCCGGCGCACCGCCTCCGCCACCCCGAGCAGGCCGAGGTCGCGGCCGTAGTGGCCGAGGACGCGGGGAAAGGTCCCGGCCCAGCGCGGATGCGGCCGCCCCGGCTTGGGCACCCCGTCGGAGCCGATCATCGTGTACGGCCGGCCCAGCACCCGCTGGACGTCCTCCTCGACCATGGAGTGGCTGATGATGGTCACCTCGCCCCCGGCCAGCAGCTCGGCGACCAGGTCGAGGGGGTCGAGCCCGCGGTCGGCGGCCAGGTCGGCGATGACGCGGCCCTCGTCGGCGGGCCGGTGCTCGGCGCAGGCGATGGAGATGCGGTCCCAGCCGCCGTTGCCGACGGTGTTCTCCCAGCCGGGCACGCCGTCGGCGATGGCCCGGCGCATGAGCTCGCGCTGGGCGGGGTCGGCCAGGCGGGCGGCGAGCGCCTCGGATCCGCCGTCGTTGGCCCAAGGCGGCAGCATGGCCGACAGCGAGGTGCTGCCGGCGGTGTAGGGGTAGACGTCGCAGGTCACGTCGAGCCCGGCGGCGCGCAGCTCGTCGAGCCGGGCCAGGGTCCGCTCGGTGCGTCCCCAGGCGTGCTTGCCGGCGGTCTTGTGGTGGGAGACGTGCAGCGCGGCGCCGCTGCGCCGGGCGATCTCGACCGCCTCCTCCAGGGCCTCCTCCACGCGGGCCATCTCGTCGCGCAGGTGGGTGACGTACGGCTTGCCGTGCCGGGCGGCGACCGCGGCCAGGGCGACGACCTCGTCGGTGCCGGCGTAGGTGCCGGGGGTGTAGATGAGCCCGGTGGACAGCCCCGCCGCCCCCGCGCGCAGGTCGGCGTCGAGCCGGTCGGCCATCGCGGCCAGTTCGGCGGGGGTGGCGGGGCGGTCGGCCTCGCCGATGACCGCGGCGCGCAGGGTGCCGTGCCCGGCGAGCGCGGCCAGGTGGTTGGCCCGTCCGGCCCGCTCGTGGGCCTCGGCGAAGGCGGGGAAGCCGGTGAAGATCGCGGCCCGGTCGTCGGTGCGTCCGGGCCCGGCGGGGAACATGCTGGAGCCGCAGTTGCCGCAGATCTCCACGGTGACGCCCTGCCGTACCGCGGCCAGGGCCAGGTCGGTCAGCGGCCCGAGCAGGGCCGTGCCGTCGGAGTGGGTGTGCACGTCGATGAAGCCCGGCGCGACGACCGAGCCGGTGACGTCGACCTCGGCGCGGGCGGTGGCGGGCGCGCCGGGCGGGAGGAGGGTGAGCCTGCCGGAGGAGGCGGCCAGGTCGGCGGCGCGCAGGGGCGCGCCGGTGCCGTCCGCCAACTGCCCCCCGCGCAGCAGCAGGTCATAGGTCATGCGAGCACCGGCTCCAGGAAGGTGAGGGTGCCCGCGCTGGCGTCGAGCCGGGCGCGCACGCCGATCGGGTAGGTCTGCTGGGCGATGCCGTGACCGATGTCCGCGCCGGCCAGGACCGGCACGCCGAGGTCGCTGAGCCGGTCGACCAGCATGCGCTCGACCTCGCGCGGCTCGCCGCAGTCGGTGAAGGTGCCCAGGATGATGCCGGCGACGCCGTCGGTGTAGATCGAGCGGCGGAGCTGGGTGATGATGCGGTCGAGCCGGAAGAGCTCCTCGTCGACGTCCTCCAGGAACAGGATCGCGCCGCGCGCGGGCAGGCTGGTGTCGGTGCCGAGCGAGGCGGCCAGCAGGGTCGCGGTGCCGCCCAGGGTGATGCCCTCGGCGACGCCGGGCACGACGGCCTGGCCGTCGAGGAAGGTCAGGCCGGTGACGGTCTCCGGCTTGAACAGCAGGTTGGTGAGGAAGTCGAAGTCGTAGCGGCCCGGCCCCTGGTAGAAGCCGTTGCAGGCGACCATCGGGCCGAAGAAGGAGACCCAGCCGAGCTTCACCGCGATCGCCTCCAGCAGCGCGGTGACGTCGGAGTAGCCGACGACCACCTTGGGCTGGAGCGGGTCGATGCGGGTCCAGTCGACGCGCTCCAGGGTGCGCTGCATGCCGTACCCGCCGCCGGCCAGGAAGACCCCGGCGTAGGCGGGGTCGGACAGCGCCCGGGTGAGGTCGGTGGCGCGCAGGGCGTCGTCGCCGGCCAGGTAGTCGAAGTCGCTGCCGGTGTCGCGGGCGGAGGTGAAGGTGTCCGGCTTGAGGCCGATCTCCTCCAGCGCGCGCAGGCCGAGGTCGAGCTGGACCTGGTTGACCGGGCTGCTGGCGGCCAGCACGGCGACGCGGTCGCCCTCACGCAGGGCACGGGGGCGGCGGTAGACGGTCATCTAGTGGTTCCTCCGCAGGAGCAGGCGGGTGTAGTCGTGGGCGGGCTGGAGCAGGACCTGCTCCACGGGGCCGGTCTCGACGATCCGGCCCTCGCGCATGACCGCGACGCGGTCGGCGATGTTCCAGGCCAGGCCGAGGTCGTGGCTGACGACCAGGGCGGACAGGCCGAGGCTCTGGCGCAGGTCGAGGATGAGCTTGAGGATCTCGCCGCGCACGGAGGCGTCGAGCGAGGCCACGGGCTCGTCGGCGACCAGCACGGCGGGTTCGAGGGCGAGCGCGCCGGCGATGACGACGCGCTGGAGCTGGCCGCCGGACAGCTCGTGGGGGAAGCGGCGGACGAACTCGGCGGGCGGGCGGAGGCCGGCCTTGGCGAGGGCCTCGTGGACGCGTCCCGGGAGGTCGTCCTTCATCCCGTGCAGCCGGGGGCCTTCGGCGACCGCGTCGAAGACGTGCTGCCGCGGGTTGAGCGCGCCGTACGGGTCCTGGAGCACGAGCTGGACGCGGCGGCGGTGGGCCCGCAGGGCTCGGTAGTCCAGCGGGGCGCCCTCGGCCAGGACCTGCCCGGCCGTGGGCTTGACCAGGCCGACCAGGGCGCGGGCCAGGGTCGACTTGCCCGAGCCCGACTCGCCGATCAGCGCGACGATCTCGCCGGGCGCGACGTGCAGGTCCACGCCGCGCAGCGCCTGGAATCCCTGCTGCCCGCGCCGCCGCGCCGGGTAGGCGACCTCCAGCGCGCGGGCCTCCAGGACCGGCGCCGCCCCCTCGGGCGCCGCCGTCGCGGGCGTGTCCACCTCGGCGCTCATGCGGGCTCTCCTTCCGGCACGCGCAGGCAGGCGGCCAGGTGGTCCGGCCCCGCGGGCCGGAGGGAGACGGGTTCGGTACGGCAGGCGTCCCCCGCGTGCGGGCAGCGCGGCGCGAAGGCGCACCCGGGCAACTGCTCGGTCAGCCGGGGCGGATCGCCGGGCAGCCCCGCCGGGGCGTAGCGCGAGGCGGGGTCCCCGATGACCGGGAAGGCCCGGCACAACGCCTCGGTGTAGGGGTGCGCGGCCTGCCCGACCAGGCGCTTGGACGGCCCGATCTCGACCAGCCGCCCGGCGTACATGACCGCCAGCCGGTCGCAGGTCCCGGCCAGCACCGACAGGTCGTGGCTGATCATGATGACCGCGATGCCGGCGTCGCGCACCAGCTCCGACAGCAGCTCCAGCACCTGGGCCTGGACCACGGCGTCGAGCGCGGTGGTCGGCTCGTCGGCGATGATCAGCTCGGGGCGGCAGGCGAGCGCCATGGCGATCATCACGCGCTGGCGCTGGCCGCCGGAGAACTCGTGCGGGAAGTCCCCCGCGCGGGCCGCCGGGACGCCGACCTTGTCCAGCAGCTCGGCGGCCCGCTTGCGGGCCTCGCGGCGCGAGACCCGCTCGTGCAGCAGGATCGGCTCGGCGATCTGCTCGCCGATGGCCCGGACCGGGTTGAGCGCGCTCATCGCGCCCTGGAAGACCACCGACGCCCCGGCCCAGCGCACCGCGCGCAGCCGCGACCAGCGGGCGGTCAGCAGGTCCTCGCCGCGGTAGCGCACCTCGCCGGTGACCCGCGCGCCGGGCGCGAGCAGCCGCAGCAGGCCGAGCGCCATGGTGGACTTGCCCGAGCCGGACTCCCCCGCCACGCCGAGCGTCTGGCCGGCGTCGAGGGTGAAGCCGACCCCGCGCACCGCGCGCACGTCCGGCCGGTAGGTGACCGTGAGGTCTCTGACCTCCAGCAGCGGGCTCATGAGACCATCCGCGGGTTGAGGACGTGCTCGACGGCGCGTCCGGTGAGCGTGAAGCCCAGCACCACCAGCAGGATGGCGATGCCGGGCGGCAGCAGGTACCACCAGGCGCCCGCGGTGACCGCGCCGCCGGAGAAGGCCATCTGCAACATCGCGCCCCAGGTCACGCTGGTCGGGTCGCCGAGGCCGAGGAAGGTCAGGGTGGCCTCGCTGAGGATCGCCGAGGCGACGGTGAGCGTGCTGGAGACCAGGATCAGCGGCAGCACGTTCGGCAGCACCTGGCGCAGCATGATCTGCGCGTTGCCCGCGCCCAGCGCCCTGGCCCGCTCGACGAACGGCCGGGCCTCGACGGCGAGCGTCTGGGCGCGCACCAGGCGGGCGGTCGCCGTCCACGAGGTGACCGCGATGGCGATGGTGATCGAGGCCGCGCCCTGGCCGAGCACCGCCGACAGCGAGATCGCCAGCGGCAGGCTGGGCAGCGCGATGAACCAGTCGGTGACGTGCATGAGCGCGTTGCCGACCCGGCCCGGGTAGTGCCCGGCCAGCAGGCCGACCGCGCTGCCCAGCAGCACGGTGAGCACGGTGGCGATCAGGCCGATGGCCAGCGACTCGCGCGCGCCCCAGATGGTCAGCAGCAGGATCGAGCGGCCCGCCTGGTCGGTGCCCAGCGGGTAGCCGTCGACCGGCGGGGACAGCCGCGGGCCGTCCACGCGGGTGACGTCGAGCTGGTCGGGGCCGATGAACAGCGGCGCGGCGAGGGCCAGCAGGCCGAGGACGGCGAGCACGGCCAGGCCGGCGAGCCCGGCGGGCCGCTTCAGCAGGGCCCTCATGCCGCCCGCACCCGGGGGTCGAGCAGCCGGTAGACCAGGTCCGCCAGCAGGTTCATGATGATCACACTCGCGCTGAAGACGATGAAGGTGCCCTGCAGCAGGGGCAGGTCGGGGATCTTGAGTGCCTCGTAGGTCAGGTGGCCCAGGCCCGGCCAGGAGTAGACCGCCTCGACGGTGATCGCGCCGCTGACCAGGGTGCCGAGGTGCATGAAGATCACGGTGACGCTGGGGAGCAGCGCGTTGGGCACGGCGTGGCGGCGCCGCACCTCCGCGTCGGTCAGGCCCTTGGCGCGGGCGGTCAGCAGGTACGGCGAGCCGAGCTCGTCGATGATCGACGAGCGCATGATGGTCACGTACTGGGCGAAGACCACCAGGACCATGGTGAGGCAGGGCAGCACCAGGTGGTTGGCCACGTCGATCACGTAGTCGAAGCCGGTGGCGTTCAGGGCCGGGTCGCTCATGCCGCCGGCCGGGAAGATCCCGATGCAGAGCACGAGCAGGATCATGCCGAGCCAGAACGTCGGGACCGACCACAGGGTGAGCGAGGCGGCCGAGGCCACCCGGTCGAGGGCGCCGCCGTGCCGCCAGCCGCTGTGCACGCCCAGCCACAGGCCCAGCACGATGGAGACCGCGGCGGCGGTGCCCATGAGGAGCAGGGTGGGGCCCAGGCGCTCGCCGACCAGGCTGGCGACCGGCTGTTGGAACTGCCAGGAGTAGCCGAGCTCGCCGGTGAGGGTGTCCTTGAGGAAGCTCAGGAAGCGCATCCAGACCGGGTCGTCCAGGCCGAGTTGCAGCCGGAGCTGTTCGAGCTGGGCCTCGCTGGTGGGGCGGCCCCGGGTGAGGGTCCGGACCGGGTCGGCGGGCATCAGGTTGAAGATGACGAAGCCGATGACCAGGGTGACCAGGAAGCTCACCGCGGCGGCCACCAGCCGGCCGGCCAGGTAGCCCGGCAGGCCGGCGCTGCGCTTCGACCCCCCGGCCACCCCCTTGGCCGGGGTGGCGGGGGTGGCGAGGGTCACCGGGGCGGCCGGGCCGGGTTCACTCACGGTCGCCTGCCGTACGGCGGCGGGCGACGATCACGCCGCCGCCGGCCAGGAGGAGGACGGCGGCGCCGAGCCCCCACCACAGCCCGCTGCTCCCGCCCGAGGCGGAGGCGGCTGCGGAGCCGGGCTGGGCGGCCGCGGGCGGCGCGGCCTTGAGGTAGCTCCAGAACGACGACTGCACCGGGTAGAGCCCGTTGGCGTCGGGCTTGCCCTCGATGACGCCGGTGACGGTGTCGGTCCGGGCGACCAGCAGCCGGTTGGCGTAGTAGTAGATCTGGTTGACGTTGGCGTCGTAGAGGATCTGCTGCATGTCGCCCACGATCTTGGCCCGCTCGGCGGGGTCGAAGGCGGTGCGCTGCTTGGCGAACAGCTCGTCGTAGGCCTTGTCGCAGAAGAAGGAGTCGGTGTTGCCCGCGCTGCCGTCGTCCTTGGGCAGCACGGCGCAGGTCTGGATGCCGAGCAGGTAGGTCGGGTCGGGCCCGGTGGACCAGGCGTCCATGAGCAGGTCCCAGTCGCCCTTGGCCAGGTCGCTGTTGAGCGCGCTGAAGCTGAGCGACTGGATGGTGGCCTTGATGCCGATCTCCTTGAGCCAGCCGGCCAGGTAGGTCGAGATCGCCGCGTCGGCGGAGTCGTCGGAGTGGATGCCGAAGCGGAAGGCCAGCGGCTTGCCGCTCTTGGGGTCGACGCGGACGCCGTCGGCGCCCTTCTTGTAGCCCGCCTCCTCCAGGATGCGGTTGGCCTCGGCCGGGTCGTACGGGGTGACCTGGGGCGGCGTCCAGTTCCACTGCGGCCAGGCCGGCGGCAGGTAGCCCTGGCCGACGGTGCCGAGGCCGTCCAGGACCTTGTCGACGAGGGTCTTCTTGTCGGTGGCCAGCGCGATCGCCTTGCGCACGACCGGGTCGCCGAGCGCGGGGTGGCCGGTGCCGATCTTCTTGCCGGTGCGGGTGCGCGCGTTGTGGTTGATCTCCAGGCCGTACCAGCCGTTGCCCGCGGTCTGCGCGGTGAGCAGGCCGGGCTGGCCCTGCAGGGCCTTGAACTGGGTGGCGTTGACGCCTTCGACGAAGTCGAGCTGGCCGCTGCGCAGCGCGGCGACGGCGGAGTCGCTGGCCTTGAAGACCTGCTGGATCATCTTGTCGAACTTGGGGCCTCCGAGCACGAACTCCTTGTTGGCGCTGTAGCGGGCGTACTGCTCGGGCTTGTACTCGGTGAGGGTCCAGGGGCCGTAGCCGACGACGGGGAAGGCGTCGTTCTTCTCCGTCTTGATCGTCTTGCCCTCCCAGACGTGCTTGGGCACGATCGGGATGCCGCGCTTGGGGATGCTCACGTAGAGCACGTTCGACTGCGGTTCCTTGGTCTTGATCACCAGGGTGGCCGGGTCGGGGGCGGTGACCTCGGCGAAGTTGCTGACCAGGGAGCCGTTGGCGGTGGCCGCGACCTCGTCCTTCATGATCAGGTTGAGCGTCCAGGCGGCGTCCTCGGCGGTGATCGGCTGCCCGTCGCTCCACTTGAGCCCCTGGCGGAGCTTGAAGGTCCAGGTCAGCTTGTCCTCGGAGGTGCTCCACTCGGTGGCCAGGTAGGGGCCGGGGGTGCCGTCCGGCTCCAGGGAGTTCAGCGTGGGGTAGATCGAGCCGAAGATCTCCAGCGCGCCGTCGTAGTAGGCCAGGAACGGGTTGAGCGTGTCCACGCCGGAGCCGTCCATGAGCACCCTGAGGGTGGTGTCGGCCGGGGCCGCCGAGGCTGGCGCGCCCGCCAGGACCGTGCAGGCGGCGAGGGCGCCGGCGGCCAGGAGTCTGCGCATCGGCTCTCCTTCGGGGAGGTCAGAGGGGGTGGGGTGTGGACGAATGCTGGCGAATTCCGTTCGGCCTCCCAACGTTCGTGAGTGCTTCACGGGCTGAGCATCGAAAACTTCGATGGTGTCTTGCCAGGGGCGGAGAAGCCGCAGGTGGGAGGATGGGCGGGTGCTCGGGCAGCTCGCGGTGGTCCTCGGCCTCATGCTCGCCACCGCCCTGCTCGTCGCGGTCGGCGAGCGCGTCCGCCGGCCGTACCCGGTGCTGGTGCTCCTGCTGGGCGTGGCGCTGGCGCTGATGCCCGGCGTGCCCGACGTGCGCATCGATCCCGAGCTGATCCTGCCGATCTTCCTGCCGCCGCTGATCTTCGCCGCGGCGCAGCGCAGCTCGTGGGGGATGATCCTGGCGCACCGCCGCACGGTCGTCTGGATGGCGCTGGTGCTGGTGCTGGTCACCGTCGCGGCGGTCGCCTGGACCACCTGGCTGGTCATCCCCGGCGTCACCGCCGCGGCCGCCATCGCCTTCGGCGCGCTCACCGCGCCGCCCGACCCGGTCGCCGCCGAGGCGGTCGCCGAGCCGCTGCGCCTGCCCCGCCGCCTGGTCACCACCCTGCAGAGCGAGGGGCTGTGCAACGACGCCACCGCCCTGGTGGTGTACGGCGTGGCGGTCCAGGCCATGCTCAGCGGCACCTACTCGGTTCCGGTCGCGGTGCTCGACTTCTGCTACGAGGCCGGGGCGGCGGTGCTGCTCGGCCTGGGCGCCGCGTGGCTGGCCCGCTGGCTGCTGGCGCGCATCGCCGAGGAGACCGCGCGCAACGCGCTCACCCTGGTCGTGCCGTTCGCCACCTACCTGGCGGCCGACGCGATCGGCGCCTCCGGCGTGCTCGCCGTGCTGGCCGCCGGCCTCACCCTCGGCCGCTCCACCGACCAGGACGCCGGCGTCAAGGACCGGCTGTACGGCGGCGCCTTCTGGGACACGCTGGAGCTGCTCATCACCGGCCTGGCCTTCGGCCTGATCGGGCTGGAGCTGCGCGCGGTGCTGGAGGCGGGCGTGGACCTCAAGGTCGCGGCCTGGCACGCGGCGGCGATCTGCGTGGTGATCGTCGGGGTGCGGTTCGCGTGGATGGCGGTGTCCGGGCCGATGGCCAGGCGCTCCGGCGACCCCGACCTGGTGCCGGCCAACTGGCGCGAGGACCTCGTCCTGGCCTACTGCGGCATGCGCGGCCTGGCGACGCTGGCGCTGGCGCTGGCCCTGCCGCTGGACACGCCCGCCCGGGGCGAGCTGCTGCTGGCCGCCTTCGCGGTGATCGCGGTGACGCTGGTGCTGCCGGGCCTGACGTTGCCGCCGCTGGTCAGGGCGCTGGGCGTGCAGGCGGACGCGGACGCCGAGCTGGCGGCGACGAGGCCGCTGGCGATCCGCGCCGGGCGGGCGGCGCTGGGCCGGCTGAACGAGCTGGCCGAGGGCGACGAGCTGCCGGACGAGGTGGTCGAGCGGTTGCGCGAGCGGCACCGCTCGATGCTGGTCCAGCTCGGCGACGAGCCCGGCTCCGACGACTACCAGCAGGTGCTGCGGGAGCGGGTGCGGCAGGTCAAGCTCTACCGGCAGGTCGAGGACCAGATGGTCATGGCGGCGCGGGCGGAGATCCTGCGGGCCCGGCGCGAGCCCGGGGTGGATCCGAAGGCGGCCGACCAGGTGCTGCGCCGGCTGGATCTGCAGAGTTCGGCCCGCGCCTGAAATCCCGCCGCCCGCGGCCATTCACCATGAGATAGTGACACGAATCATCTTTTATCGCGCTATCCGGTGTTAGTGGAGATAAGGGGGAGACGTGTCGGGATTTGACCCTGATACGCCTAATGTCGCGCGGATGTATGACTATTACCTCGGGGGCAAGGACCACTTCGCGGTCGACCGGGAGGCGGCCGAGCAGGTCCTCCAGGTGGCGCCGCAGACCCCCGCCCTCGCCCGTGCCAACCGAGCCTTCCTGCGGCGGGCCGTACGCCACCTGACCAGCGCCGGGATCCGCCAGTTCGTGGACATCGGAGCCGGTCTGCCCACCCAGGGCAATGTGCACGAGATCGCGCCCGAGGCGCGGGTGGCCTACCTCGACCACGACCCGTCGGTCCTGTCGCACGCGCGGGCCCTGCTCGCCACCACCCCGAATACGCTGGCGCTGCCCGGCGACCTTCGCAACACAGTTGAAATTTTGAAAAATCAGGAGTTACGGAATTTCCTGGATTTCACCGAGCCGATCGGGCTGCTGCTCGTGGCGGTGCTGCACTGCCTCACCGAGGAGGACGACCCCTACGCCCAGATCGCCGAGCTCCGCGAAGCCGTACCCTCCGGAAGCCACCTGGTGATCTCGCACATCAGCGCGCGCGAGCAGGTCGAGTCGGCCCGGCAGGGCGCGGCGGTCTACCGGCGGGCCAGCACCACCATGACGTTGCGCGACCGCGAGCAGATCAGCCGCATGTTCGACGGGTTCGAGCTGCTCGAACCGGGCCTGGCCGACCTGCAGGACTGGCGGCCCGATCCCGACGAGCTCGACCTGGACGGCCGGCTGCCGGGCTGGTTCCTGTGCGGCGTGGGGCGTAAGCCGTGAGCCCGTCGTTACCCTTCCCCAGCGACCCGGCGGCCTTCACCCCGATCGCCGGGCAGCAGCCGGCCGGGCTGGCCATCCCCCGCCTCGACCTGATCCGCGAGGAGCACCGCGCCTTCCGCTCCGAGGTCGGCGGCGGCTTCTGGGTGCTGACCCGCTACGAGGCGATCGTGGCCGCGTTGCAGGACCACGAGCTGTTCAGCAACGCCGCGGTCAGCGTCTTCGACCCCGAGCCCCGCTACCGGTGGATCCCCGAGATGCTGGACCCGCCCGAGCACACCGAGTGGCGACGCCGGCTGCGGCCGCTGTTCGCGCCCGGCCGGATCGCCGCCATGGAGACGCACATCCGGGCCACGTGCGCGGCGCTGGTGCGGGAACTGGCCGGGCGCGGCGAGTGCGACTTCGTGCCCGACTTCGCCCGGCGCTTCCCGACCACGATCTTCCTGGAGCTGATGGGTCTGCCGGTCGAGCGGCTGGAGACCTTCCTGGCCTGGGAGGACGCCATCCTGCACGCGCCGCCGGCGCCGGACCGGCGCGAGGCGCGGATGGCGGCGATGGGCGAGGTGAGCGCGTGCTTCGCCGAACTCATCCGCGAACGCCGCGCCGAGCCGCGCGACGACCTGGTGAGCGTGGCGGCGGGCTGGGACGTGCCCGAGGAGGACCTGCTCGCCCTCTGCCTGCTGCTGTTCCTGGCCGGGCTCGACACGGTGACCGCGCAGCTGTCCTTCGCCTTCTGGCACCTCAGCGAGCATCCCGCCGAACGGGCGGCGCTCGTCGCCGAGCCGGCGCGCATCCCGGCAGCGGTCGAGGAGTTCGTGCGGGCGTACTCGATCGTGCTGCCCGGCCGCAAGCTCACCCGGGACGCCGTTGTCGAGGGCTGCCCGATGCGGGCGGGCGAGATGGTGCTGCTGCCGCTGACGATGGCCAACCGCGACCCCGGCGCCTTCCCGGACGCCGCCGAGGTGGTGCTCGACCGGGCCAAGAACCGGCACCTGGGCTTCGGCGCGGGCGTGCACCGATGCCTGGGCGCGCACCTGGCCCGCGCCGAGCTGCGCATCGCCCTCGAGGAGTGGCATCGGGTGATCCCCGACTACCAGGTGTCCGGCGAGGTGGTCGAGCACGTCTACCAGTTGCTCGGGCTCGACCACCTGCCGTTGCGCTGGGCTACGGGCTGACCGGGGCGGGCGCCTTGACGCCCAGGGCCCGCAGCTCCTGCGGGCTCACCCGGCTGACGTTCCAGTCGTGGTCGGTCGAGGCGTACTGGTGCACCACCCACTCCCTCCACGGCCGGGGCGGCTCGACCTCGCCCTTGGACTTGCCGTAGTGCGCGACCCAGAGCGGGTACTCGCCCAGGCCCTCGCCGTACTGGCCGGCGAAGGACCACGAGCTGTAGAAGAACGGCTTGACGCCGGTCTGCTGCTCGACCCGCTCCAGCCAGCGCCTGGCCCAGGCGTTCACCTGCTCGACCGAGCGGCCGTCGGCCACCTCCAGGTCGAGGGCGAGCAGGTCGCCCTGGACCAGGCCCTGCTGCCGCACCACCGTCAGGAAGTGGTCGGCCTCGCGGACCGGGTCGGTCCCGGGGTGGCCGTAGTGGTAGGCCCCGCGGACCAGGCCGTTGCCCCGCATCTCCCGCCAGTGCCGGGCGAAGGCCGGGTCGGTGCCCCGCTCCCCCTCGCTCGCCTTGGCGAAGCCGAACTCCACGCCCGGGGTGCCCCAGTCGAAGGTGGCGTCGTAGCGGGAGGCGTCGACGCCCTTCACCTGCCCGTCGGCCTGGGCGGCCACGGCCGGGACGGCCGCCACCGCGGCGGCCAGAGCCAGTGTCACCATCGTTCGCCGCATGGCGCAGCTCCCTTCCTGTGCTTGGACTCCTTCCAGCCTCGGCGGAAAAAGCCCAGGTCACATCGGGTGTCCGGGGGGTTGGGCGGGACCGAGGGGGTGAGGCGCGGGTCAATCGATCGGTTGACCGGTTCGCCTTCCTGTTGATACCCCCCTAAGGTATGCATATGACACCGGAACGTCGTCTCGAGGAACACCTGGCCCGCTGGCTCGGGCAGTGGCCGCCGCCCGCAGCCGGGATCACCGTCGTCGGGGAGCCGCGCCGCCTGGCGCCCGGCTGGGACGGGCGGCTGCACCCCGTCCTCGGTGTCGCCCGGCCCGGCGGCGACGGGGTCCTCTCCGTCCCGCCGCCGCACGTCGCCGCGGTCACCCGGGAGTACGGCAGGCCAGCCGGCGCCGCGATCCCCGAACTGGTCGGCTTCCCGGGACGCGGCTGGTTCACCGCGCTCTTCCGCTGGAGCGCCAAGCCCGCCGAACTGCCCGACACCGGCGTCTGGGTACCCGCCGACGGCGACGGGGTACCGGCCTGGCTGCGCCCGTTCGGCGGCGAGGTCCTGGTAGCCCGCGACCCGGACACCGGCGAGCACCTGGCCGGCGTGGGCGTCAAGCGGCACGACGAACACGGCCACGAGCTGGCCGTGGTGACCGAGCCGCAGGCCAGGGGCCGGGGCCTGGCCCGGACGCTGGTGGCGCAGGCCGCCCGGCGGGTGCTGGACGAGGGCGCGGTGCCCACCTACCTGCACGATCCGGGCAACCACGCCTCGGCCGCCACCGCCGACTCCGCCGGCTTCCCCGACCTCGGCTGGACGGCGTTCGGGCTCACCGAGGCGCGGGAATGAGGGGCCTCGTGCCGGACCGCCCGGGGAGTAGCGTGAGGCCATGCGCCATTGGATCGGAGCGATCGCGGGGCTGCTGCTGACACCGGTGCTCTTCGCCGGGCTGACCTACGGGGCGGGCCGGGCGGTCAGGGGGTGGTCGCTGCACTACCTCCCGTGGATCGGGCTGAGCGCGCTGCTGGCCACCGCGGTCGTGGCCGGGATCCTGGCCGGGTCGCGGATCTCGCCGCTGGCCTCGCTGGTGCCGGGGCTGGCGTTGCTGGTCGTGGGGGTGATGCACCAGCTCTCGGTGCTGGTGGGCGGGCTGCCGGTGGCGGAGCTGGAACGGGCCTTGCCCACCGACCTGCGCAACGGGTACCTGGCGACGGCGCGGTCGGGGATGATCGTCCTGGTGGGGGCGCTGCTGGTGGTGGCCTCGACGGCCCCGGCGCGCTGGCGGAAGGCGCCGGTGGCGGCTCCGCCGTACCGGCCGGAGGCAGGGGAACGGGCGCGGTCCGAGGGGGCGGAGCGGGAGCAGCCGACCCGGCCGTTCCACCGGGAGTGACCCGTCCGGTCCCGGCCGTCGCGCCGCCTTTCCTCACCGGGCGCTTTGACATACCGTCACGGGCGACGGACACCCACGAGGAGGGCACGTGCACACGCGCTCGTTCTGGCGGGCGGCCCTGGCCGCCGCTCTCGGCTTGACCCTCGTCCCAGCACCCGCCGCCGCGACCGCCGCGGCGCCGGGCGCCCCCGGCATCGGCGACGCGTACTTCCCCGACTACGGCAACGGCGGCTACGACGCCAAGCACTACAGCCTGCGCCTGGACTACCAGCCCGGCGCCGACCGGCTCACCGGCAAGGCCACCGTCGTGGCCACGGCCACCCAGTCGCTCACCCGCTTCAACCTCGACTTCCTGCTCGACGTGCAGCAGGTGAAGGTGAACGGCCGCAGCGCGAGCTTCGCCCGCAGCGGCACGCACGAGCTGGAGATCACTCCCGCCCGGCCGCTGCCGAAGCACCTGCCCTTCACCGTCGAGGTCGGCTACACCGGCGTGCCCGGCTCGATCGAGGTGCCCGGCGTGGTCCGGCCGTGGATCCCCCGGCCCGGCGGGGCGCTCGCGCTGGGCCAGCCGGAGATCGCCTGGTGGTGGTTCCCCAGCAACGACCACCCGGCCGACAAGGCGACCTACGACATCGCGGTCAGCGTGCCCGAGGGCACCGAGGCGATCAGCAACGGCATCCTGGCCGGAAAGCGCACCTCCGGCGGCAAGACCACCTGGCACTGGGTGATGGACAAGCCCATGGCCAGCTACCTGGCCACGCTGTTCATCGGCGACCTGGAGGTACGGCGCGGCAGGTCCTCCGGCGGCCTGCCGGTGACCACCGCCTACGACCCGACGCTCGGCCCGCGCGAGCAGTTCGCCAAGGACAGCGTCGAGCGCACCCCGGAGATCGTCGACTGGCTGGCGAGCCTGTTCGGCCGCTACCCGTTCTCCTCGATGGGCGGCTCGGTCGTCAACGAGAACGTCGGCTTCGCGCTGGAGACCCAGACGCAGCCGGTCTACGACTCGGTCTTCTTCGAGACCGGCCCCGACTTCAGCGTCGTGGTGCACGAGAACGCCCACCAGTGGTTCGGCGACAGCGTGGCGCTCAAGCGCTGGCAGGACATCTGGCTGAACGAGGGCTTCGCCACCTACGCCGAGTGGCTGTGGTCGGAGAAGGAGGGCACCGGCACCGCCGCCGAGCTGGCCAACGCCCTCTACGACGACATCCCGGCCGACCACCCGCGCTTCTGGTCGCGCGTGCCCGGCGACCCGACGCCCGCCTTCCTGTTCTACGCCTCGGTCTACTGGCGGGGCGGCATGACGCTGCAGGCGCTGCGCAGCGAGGTCGGCGACCAGACCTTCTTCAGCATCCTGCGGACCTGGGCGCAGACCAAGAGGCACGGCAACGGGGAGACGTCGGAGTTCGTCTCGCTCGCGGAGAAGATCTCCGGCCGCCAGCTCGACGCGCTCTTCCAGACCTGGCTGTACACGCCGAGCAAGCCCGCGACGCGGCCCGCCCCGGACGCCGCGACGGCGAGAACGGCGCAGGCGGCGGCCCGGCCGGCCAGTTTGGAGGCCTTTGTCCAGCGGCACCGCAAGTTGCACGGAGGAATCGACGCAGAGTAACAACCTTTCTCCCGCGCGGAGCGACAAAGCACTTGTGAGGGTGACAGCGCTGCGCGCGGGAGATCCGGCGCGCCTGGGACAGTACTGGCTGGCGGGACGGCTGGGCGACCGGGGTGAGGTCTTCGACGGCTACGACGAGCAGGGACGCCGGGTGGCGATCACCCTGGGCGGCGGCGACGCCACGTCCGTGGCCGGATTCTGTACGGCACGCATGATCGAGGCGCGGCCGGAGCACACGCCGCCGTTCACCGTGAGTGAGTTCGTGCCCGGCCCGGACTTGACCGAGGCCGGGGTCTTCGGCGGGGACCGGTTGCGGCGGCTGGCCATCGGCACCGCCACCGCGCTGGTCGCCATCCACGAGGCGGGGCTGGCGCACGGGGCGCTCAAGCCGTCCAGCGTCGTGCTCGGGCCCGCCGGGCCGCGGGTGGTCGGCTTCGCCGGGGGCGGCGTCCCGGCCTACCCCGCGCCCGAGACCCGGGCCTCCCGCGCCCGCCTCGACCTGGCCGACGACGGCCCGGCCCGAGGCACCCGCCGCGACGGCCCGGGACGAGAGCCCGGGACCGGCCGCGGGATCCCCTCCGCGCGGGAGACCGGTAGAGGCGAGCCGTTCGGGCGGGAGACCGGTAGAGGGGAGCCGTCCGTGTGGGAGAGCGGGCACGGCTCCGTGCCGCCGGCGCCGGGGTGGACGCTGGGGCCGGCGGCCGGGACGCTGGCCGGGTCGATGGCCGAGCGGTGGTTCCCCTCCTCCGGCCGCCGCGCGCCCGAGGCCGCCGCCGACGTCTTCGCCTGGGGCGCGCTGATGATCTACGCCGCCACCGGCCGCGACCCCATGCCCGCCGACCCGGCCGCCGTGCCGGAGATCCCGCGCGAGCTGGAGTTCCCCGAACCCCTGCACACCCTGGTGGCCGCCTCCCTGTCCCGCTCCCCCGCCCAGCGCCCGACCGCCCGCGAGCTGCTGCTGGCCCTGCTGGGAAGCTGGGACCTGCACCGCGGCGTGCGCGAGGCGGCCCCGCTGGCCACCGCGCCCGAGCCGCCGCTGGGCGAGCGGGCCGAGGAGCTGTTCGCCGCCCTGCCCGAGGCGGTCCAGCGCCAGGCTCCCAGGGCCTTCCTGCGGCTGGTCTCGCCCCGCGACCTCAGCGCCCGGCGGGCCCCGCGCGCCGCGCTCCCCCGCCAGCTCCTCGACGCCTACCGCGAGGCCGGCCTGCTGGCGGTCGAGGGCGAGACGGTCAAGGTCACGGCCCCCGCGCTCCCGCACGCCTGGCCCCGCCTGCGCGCCTGGCTGGCCGACGAGCGCGAGCGCCGCGCCACGCGCCGCCGGGTGGCCGAGGCACAGCGCCGCCGGCACCGCAGCCGGTTGCGGCAGGCGGTCGCGGTCGCGCTCATGGTGGTGCTGGCCGTCGCGGTGGTCGCCGCCGCGCTGGCCGACCTGCGCAGCCGCGAGCTCACCCAGATGTTCCCGCACACCACCGCGTGGACCAGCTGAAATAACGCAGTGTATAGATCACAATACGGAGTGTGCTGCTTCCTCTGATCCTCATCGCCGGGCTGCTGGCCGCGCCCGGCCCCCGCTACCGGGAGTACGTCGCGCTCGGCGACTCCTGGAGCGCGGACGTGACCCTGACCAACGTCTCGACCGAACACGCGCCGAGCGGCTGCCTGCAGGCGAGCTACAACTATCCCAAGCAGGTGGCGCGGGCGCTCGGCGCGACCACCTTCCGCGACGCGACGTGCAGCGGGGCCACGACCGAGGAGATGACCAGGCCGCAGCCGGTGCGCCTGGTGCCGAGGCTGTACGACGGGGTGAACGCGGCGCAGTTCGACCGGCTGACGCCGCGGACCGACCTGGTGACGCTGGGCATCGGCGGCAACGACGCCAAGCTGGCCGCCGCCGCGCTGAGCTGCATCAACATCCTGCCGACGCTGACGCTGCTGCCCGGGGTGGTGCTGCCCGCGCCGCTGGGGGCGCCGTGCAAGGCCAAGTGGGTCACCGCCGAGGGCGACGCCATGTCGCGCAACATCCGGCGCACCGGGCCCAAGGTGGCCGCGACCGTCCGGGCCATCCGCGCCCGGGCGCCGCACGCCCGCATCCTGCTCGTCGACTACCTGGCCGGGCTGCCCGCGACCGGCGGCTGCTACCCGTACGTGCAGATGACCGACCAGGACGCCGACTGGCTGGGCGACAAGCTGGACGAGCTCAACCGCATGCTGCGCCGGGTGGCGAAGGCGGAGAAGGTGACGCTGGTCGACACCTACAGCGGGAGCGTCGGGCACGACGCCTGCCAGCGGCCGGGCGTCAAGTGGGTGGAGGGCGTGCTGCCGGTGACGACCGATCCGCTGGGGCCGGCCGTACCGCTGCACCCGAACCGGCTCGGCGCCGACCACCAGGCCCGCTCGGTGCTGGCGACACTGGCCAACAGCGACCTCTAGCGACCTCGATCGACCTCTAGCGGCCGGCCCCGCCGGGGCAGGTCGCGCGGTAGGGGACGTCCGGGAGGTGGTCACGCCACTCCCGCTCCCCCAGGCCGCCGCCCGCGCGGTCGCAGACGGCGCGGGCGGCGAGGTCGCCGTCGACGGCCAGGACCGGACGCCCCCCGGCGTACAGCCACCCGCCGGCGAACCGCACCGCGCCGGAGGCGCCCTGGACCGGCAGGCCGAGCAGGCGCCGGCCGGCCACGTCCCACAGCCGCAGCTCGGGGTCGTTGCCGGTGGTGGCGAGCAGGGCGCCGTCGGGCGAGAAGACCAGGTGGCCGATGTCGTCGGTATGGCCGCCCAGGACCGGACCGGTGCGCCGCCAGGTGGTGGCGTCCAGGAACTGCAGGCGGCCGTCGTTGTCGCCGACGGCGACGGTGCGCCCGTCGGGGCTGAAGGCGGCGCCGCCGAGGTAGCCGAGCGGCAGCGCGGTGACCGCACCGGTCGAGGTGTCGAGGCCGACGCCGCTCCACAGGCCCTGGCCGCCGCCGTTGTAGGCGGTGTCGAGCCGGTTGGCCAGCGCCCGCCCGCCGGGCCCGAGGGCGACGATGTCGCTGAGGCCGGGGAAGGTCCGCAGCAGCTTGCGGCCGGGCACGTCCCACAGGCTCGCGTCGGCGGCCAGCAGCCGCCCGTCGGGGCTGAAGCGCAACGCGCCCACCCCGGCCGGGCCCTCCAGGACGCCGGTCTCGCGGCGGGTGCGGGCGTCCCACAGGTGGATCCGGTTGCCCTCCGCCTCGCCGTAGGCCAGCAGCGAGCCGGCCAGCGCGTAACGGAAGCTCGCCTGCGGGCTGGAGGCGCGGAACTCGGCGAGGGTCCGGCCCCGTTCGGTGACGACGAGCCGGCCGTCGCGCTCGGCGACGTCGAGCGGCCCGTTCCCGGCGCCGGGCGGGTCGAGGACCGGCGCCAGGTCGATGGTGGTGACCTGGCCGGAGGTGGTCAGGTAGCGCGCGCGGGCGCCGTCGAGCCGGACGTGGTGCGGGTAGTCGTAGCCGAAGGACAGCTTCCACGGCCGCCCGGCGAGCTCGCCCAGCCGCCACACCGCCAGGGCCTCGAAGCTGTGGCCGAGCGAGTCGGACTGGGTGACCAGCAGGTGGCGGCCGTCGGCGCTGAAGGCCAGGAGGCTGCCGCGCGGCTGGTGCAGGGTGAGCGCCTCGCGCCGGGCTCCGGTGGCGGTGTCGTAGAACCGGATCTCGCCGCGGAAGGAGACCGCGAGCAGGTCGCCGCGCGGCGACAGCGCCGAGGCGTGCAGGTCCTGGCCGGTCTCGACGCGCCGCAGCAGCTCGCGGCGGGCGGTGTCCCAGATCTCCACGGCCCGGCCGCGCTCGACGGCCAGGCGGGAGCCGTCCGGCGAGGGCGACAGGTCCCAGCTGCTGACGCCCGGCCAGTCGGTGCGGTGTTCGCCGTCCCAGGTGGCGGCGCCGGTGGGCGCGGCGCCCGGCTGCCCGGTGCTGAGCACCAGGAGCGGTCCGGCCGACTCGACCGAGAGCGCGCCGTCGAAGGCGCCGCCGCCCTGCCGTCCGGTCGGGTCGTGCAGGGTGACGCGGCCCTTGGCCAGCAGCGCCAGCCGTCCTTCGGCGTCGACGGCGGCCTGCTCGACCGGGTGCTCGGCGCGGAAGTCGCCGAGCGCGCGGCGGCCGGGCACGTCCCAGACGCGCACCCGCCGGCCGGCCGCCGAGACCAGCACCCGGCCGTCCGGCGACAGCGCCCGCACGCCGTGGGCCAGGTCGGGTTCGGTGAAGACCGCCACCTCCGGCTGCGTCTGCGCCCGGTAGAGCGCCGAGCGGGCCTCGGTCACCGGGGCCAGGCGCCAGGCGGCGACGCTGAGCCGCATGGCCAGTTCGGGGTCGGTGGCGCGCAGGCTGTCGGCCCGCCGGGCGACGTCCTTGGCGACCGCCTCGTCGCGTTGCTCGGCCACGATGCGGCGCTGGTACTCGGCGAACCCGGCCGCGCCCAGCGCCGCCACCAGCAGCAGGGCGAGCGAGGCCGAGACCACGCGCCGGCGGGTGGTGCGCCGCCGGGCCAGCCGGGCGGCCGCGCCGAGGAACTCGGTCTCGACCCGGTTGAGGCTCAGGCGCCGCCGGCCGGTGGCCGCCCAGCCGAGCGCGTCCTCCAGCGCGGAGCCCTGGTAGAGGTCGCCGTCGCGGCGCCCGCCGGTGTGCCACTGGCGGGCCGCCCGGCTCAGGCCGCGGTGCACGACCAGGCCCGCGCGCTCGTCCTCCAGCCACAGCCGCAGTTGCGGCCAGGCGCGCAGCAGGGCGGGGTGGGCGATGGCGACCGAGTCCTGGCCCTCGGTGATCAGCCCGGCTCCGGCGAAGGCGCCGATCACGCTGTCGGCCTCGCGGCGGCCGTCGGTGAGCTCCTCCCGGCTCACGCGGCGCACCGCGTCGGCGCCCTCCTCGTCGGCCTCGACCATGCGCAGGAAGACCTCGGGCACCAGGTCGCGCTCCGGGCGGCCGAGCCCGGCGTAGACCTCCTCGGCCAGCTCGCCCAGCGCCCGTTCCGACACCCGCGGCGCGGCCAGCCCGGCGGCGGCCCGGCTGCCGCCGGCCAGGTCGTCGCCGCCGACCAGCGCCCACAGCAGCTCGCCGGCGTCCGGCCGGCTGCGGGGGTCCTTGGCCAGAGCCGCGTGCACCAGCCCGCGCAGCGGCTCGGCCAGCATGCCGGTGTCCGGCTCGCGGCTGAGCACCTGGTACATGACCCCGCCCAGGCTCTCGGCCTCGAACGGGTCGCGGGCGGTGGCGGCGAAGAGCACCACCGCGCCCCAGGCGAAGACGTCGGAGGCCGCGGTGGCGCGCTCGCCGGCGAAGACCTCGGGCGCCATGTAGGTCGGGGTGCCGGCCATGACGTGCGCGGTGGTGAGCGACATCTCGGCGGTGCGGGCGATGCCGAAGTCGATCACCCGCGGGCCGTCCGGGCCGAGCAGCACGTTGGCCGGTTTGAGGTCGCGGTGCACCACGCCGGCCTGGTGGATGGCGGCCAGCGCGGTGGCGATCCCGGTCGCCAGGCGGCGCAGCTCGTCGGGGCCGAAGCGGCGGCCCCGCTGCACCGCCTGGCGCAGGCTCGGGCCGTCCACGAACTCGCTGACGATGTACGGGCGCGGCCCGTCCAGGCGGGCTTCGATGATGCGGGCCGTGCAGAAGGAGGCCACCCGGCGGGCGGCCTCCACCTCCTTCGCGGTGCGGCTGGCGTCGCCGTGCAGCAGCTTGATCGCCACCCGGTCGCCGGCCTCGTCGTAGGCCTCGTAGACCACGCCCTGGCCGCCCGCGCCGAGGCGGCCGGCCAGCCAGTAGCGGTCCAGCCGTTGCGGGTCGCCCGGGGCGAGGGTCGTCATGCCTTGTTCGACGCGGCCGGGGCCGGACGGGTTCGGCGTGCGGCCCACCTCACCTCGGGGCTCGTCGGGCGTGGTCCGCTCACCTCAGGGCGCGGGCGATCGCCACCGCCGTGGTCTGCCAGATCGGGGTGCGCGGGTCGATCACCGCGAAGTGGTCGCCGGACATCTCCAGGTGGGTCACGTCGTCGCCGGCCTCCTTGGCGGCCCGGGCGTAGCGGCGGCCGAAGTCGACCAGGTCGAGCTCGTCCCCGGAGCCCTGCACGATGAGCTGGCGGACGCCGAGCGGCACCCGGTGCAGGGGGCTGGCCTCGCCGTACGGCAGGGCGCCCAGCGCGGCGCGGACGGCGCCGGAGCTGAGCCAGCGCCGCTCGCCCTCGGCCAGGTCGAGCACGCCGGCCAGCGAGACGGCCAGCGCGACCCGGGCGCCGTCGGCCGCGGCGCACAGGGCGAGCTGCCCGCCCGCCGAGTGCCCGGCGACGGCGACCCGGTCGAGGTCGAGCGGGGCCGGCGCCTCGGCCAGGGCGGCGAGGCCCGCGGCGATGTCGGCGCAGGTCGCCGCCCAGCCGTACCGGTCGGGGCCGCGGTACTCCAGGTTCCAGGCGGCCAGGCCGCGCCGGGCCAGGTCGGCGCAGAGCGCGTCCATGACGTCGGCGCCCCAGTGGGAGCGCCAGTAGCCGCCGTGGATCAGGGCCACCACCGGGTGCGGGCCGCCGCCCTCGGGCAGGTGCAGCTCGGCCCACTGCTCGGGGGCCCCGCCGTACCGGATGCGCTGGGGCGCGTGCCGCCGCAGGTGCACCGCGCGCCGGATGGCCCAGAGCAGGCCCTCGATGCCCCGGCCGTAGATGCCGGGAGCGTCCTCGCGCCGGTCGAAGTCGGCCCAGACCGCCGAGGGGTCCAGTTCGGCCATCGCCGCCCTGGTCCCGGGGTCGGGTCCGGGCACGAGCACGAGGGCCTCGCCCTTGCCCGCGTCGAGTTCTTCCGACCACACGCCCGTGACCCCGAGCGCGTCGAACTCGCGCTCGGCGATCTCGCGCAGCAGTGCCGCGTCGGCCGCCACGTCAGCGCCGACAATGATTCGCACGTCCGCCATGATCTCGACATTACGGGTCTACCCTCTATTGGTGCACCCTTGGCCGAAGACCGCCGAGGAGGCGGAGGAGATCCAGCGCCGCCTCCGTCCCCTGGTCCGTTTCGACGGGCCCGACCGGTTCGCCACCGTCGCCGGGCTCGACGTGCACTATCACGGTGACGACGAGCTGTCGGCGGCCGTGGTGGTGCTGGACGCGAGCACGCTGGAGGTGGTGGAGCAGTCGCTGGTGCGCGGGAGCGCCGCCTTCCCGTACGTGCCGGGGCTGTTCGCCTTCCGGGAGATCCCGGCGCTGATCGAGGCGCTGGAGCGGCTGAGCGCGCCGCCGGAGCTGCTCATCTGCGACGGCCACGGGCTCGCGCATCCGCGCCGCTTCGGGCTGGCCTGTCACCTGGGCGTGCTGACCGGGCTGCCGGCGCTGGGGGTGGGCAAGACGCCGTTCGTCGGCGAGTTCGAGGATCCGGCCCCCGCGCGCGGGTCCTGGTCGCCGATCCGGCTGGAGGGCGAGGAGGTGGGCCGGGTCCTGCGGACCCAGCCCGGGGTGCGCCCGGTCTTCGTCTCGCCTGGGCACCGCATCGGCGTGGCCGCCGCGTGCGAGCAGGTGCTACGCGCCGCTCCCCGCTACCGGCTGCCCGAGCCGGTCCGGCTCGCCGACCATCTGGCCCGGTACGGCACGCCGTGACCAGGCCCAGACGGTCGCCCAGACGCTGAGCCCGAAGACCGTGACGCCGAGCGGCACGTGCACGGCGACCGCGCCGCTGCCGCCGGTGGCCGACTGGGCGAATCCGGCCAGCAGGATGACCAGGCTGACGACGGCGGGCCAGGCCGGGCCGCGGCCCGGGCGCCACAGCAGCACGGCGGCGACGAGCTGGCCGAGCTGCACGAGGTGGACGGCCCCGGCGCCGATGCCGTGCATGGCGGTGGAGCCGCCGTCGACGAGTTGCCCGGCGGTGATCGCCTGCACCATGACGGCGACGCAGCCGAGGGTGGCCAGGTAGGCGAAGGCGGTGTGGAAGCCTCTGTTCATGCCGCCCATGCTCGCGGCGCGGGCGGGGCCGGGGCATCCGCCGGTGGTCGTCGTGGCGGGTACTCCCTCAGGAGTACAGCGTTTCGAGTACGGCGGCGACGCCGTCCTCGTCGTTGCTGAGCGTGTGCCGGGGGATGGCGGCCAGCACGGAGGGATGGGAGTTGGCCATCGCGTACCCGTGCCCGGCGAAGGCGAGCACGGCCAGGTCGTTGGGCATGTCGCCGAAGGCGACCACCTGCTCGGGGGCGATGCCGAGCTCGGCGCAGAGCGCGGCCAGCGCGGTGGCCTTGGTGACGCCGGGCGCGCTGATCTCCAGCACGCTGCTGATGCCGGAGTAGGTGATCTCGGCGAGCTCGCCCACGGCGGCGGTCGCGGCGGTGAACAGCTCGTCGGAGGTGTGGCCCTCGCACCGGACCAGCAGCTTGGCCACGGGTTCGGTCTCGGCCCACAGGTCGGCGACATGCCGGCGGTTGGGCGCGTCCTCCGGCACGAGCACGGGGTAGCCGGGCTCCATCAGCACGCCGTGCCCGGTCTCGATGGCGTACAGCGGGTCGGGCAGGGCCTCGCGCAGCAGGTCGCGGAGTTTGCCCACGGTGGCGGGCTCCAGCGGGGAGGCGGCGGTGACGGTCTTGGCGGTCAGGTCGTAGCGCAGGGCGCCGTTGGAGCACAGGGCGAGGCCGCCGACCCCGGCCTGTTCGGCGATGGCCAGGATGTTGCGCGGAGGGCGGGCGGTGATGATGACGATCTGGGCGCCCGCGGCGGCGGCCCGCTGCAGGGCGGCACGGGTGCGGGGGCTCACCTGCCGGGCCGAGTCGAGGAGGGTTCCGTCCAGATCGGTGGCGACAAGGCGCGGCGCAGTCACCGTTCGATCATAGGATGTCAGCCTATGTCGGATAGAGCAGGTCCCCTGACGGACAGCGCGGCCAAGGCCAAGACCGTGGCGATGGGCGTCGATCGCGGCTCGGCGCTGCGCTTCGCCACCGAGGTGGTCGCGTGGGTGGCGACGCCGTGGGCGTTGTGGTCCACCTCCGTGCCGCTCGCGGTGCTCTCGGTGCTGCTGCTGATCGGCCTGCCCACGGTCTTCGCCACGCCGGGTTCGCGTCCGCACGTCCTGGTCCCGGTGCCCGGCTGGGTGACCGTCGGGCTGGTCGTGCTGCAGATCGCCGCGGCGGTGGTGTGCGCCTGGCTGATCTGGATCCCGCTGCTGGCCTCGGCCACCACGCTGCTCGCGGCGGTCACCGTGGCCTCCGAGCTGCCCCGCTGGCGCTGGCTGCTCGAGCGATAGCCGCTAGTCGGGGTCGTCCAGGTCGAGCAGGCCCTCGCGGGCCTCGTGCGAGTCGATCAGGGCGACCTTGACCACCGACAGCACCGCCTCCAGGGCGTCGACCGCGTCGTAGCCGGCCACCTTGCGCTCGTGCTCCCACCCGTCCAGCCCGTCGATGCGGTAGGGGCAGGCCCACTCCCCCGAGGGCTCCTCCACCGGCAGGCCGATCGACACCACGACCTCGCGTGGCGGCGCCGAGTGCAGCCACAGCGTGCGCCGGGCGATCTCATACATGCGGATGATCTACCCTTCCTGGTTGTGCGCACTCTTCTGACCGGTTTCGAGCCGTTCGACGGATCCGACGTCAACCCCTCCTTCGAGGCGGTCCGGCTCGTCCCCGGCGTCGCCGTCGCCGAACTGCCCTGCGTCTTCGCCACCTCGCTGGCCGCGCTGCGGGCCGCGATCGACGAGCACCGGCCGGACCTGGTGCTCTGCGTCGGCCAGGCGGGCGGCCGGGCCGGGATCACCGTGGAGAAGGTCGCGGTCAACCTGATCGAGGCGCGCATCCCCGACAACGCCGGCGCCCAGCCGCTCGACGAGCCCGTGGTGCCGGGCGGCCCGGCCGCCTACTTCGCGCACCTGCCGGTCAAGGCCATGGTCGGCGCGGTCCGCGCCGCTGGCCTGCCCGCCGCGGTCTCCTACTCGGCCGGGACGTTCGTCTGCAACCAGGTCGCCTACGGCCTGGCCCACCTCATCGAGACCGAGCTGCCGCACCTGCGCGGCGGGTTCGTGCACGTCCCCTACTCCCCCGCCCAGGTCGTCGCGGGCGACCAGCCGAGCATGGCGATCCCGGAGATCGCGCGGGCGCTCGACTTGTTGGTTCGGACGGCCACGACCGTCCAAGTAGATGTCCAGGCCGTCGCCGGCGAGATAGCCTGATGTGATGCGTGAGCCATTCGGGACCAGGCTGCGGGCGGCCATCGACAAGCGCGGGCCGCTGTGCGTGGGCATCGACCCCCACCCGGCGCTGCTCGACGCGTGGGGCGTGGGCGACTCGCCGGCCGGGCTCGAACGGTTCTGCCTGACCGTCGCCGAGGCCGCCGCCGACCTGGCCGCCGTGGTCAAGCCGCAGTCGGCCTTCTTCGAGCGCTGGGGCAGCCGGGGCGTCGCCGTCCTGGAACGGCTGCTCGCCGAGCTGCGCGAGGCCGGCACGCTGGTCGTGCTCGACGTCAAGCGCGGCGACATCGGCAGCACCATGGCCGGCTACACCGAGGCCTACCTCGACCACGACAGCCCGCTGGCCTGCGACGCGATCACCGTCAGCCCCTACCTCGGCTTCGGGTCGCTGCGCGGGGCCGTCGCCGCCGCGCACGCCGCCGACGCCGGGCTGTTCGTGCTCGCCCGCACCTCCAACCCCGAGGCCGCCGAGCTCCAGGACCTGGTCGCCGGGCAGATCTTCGACGGGGTCGGCGCGGCCAACGCCGGGCGCGAGCCGCTCGGCTCGATCGGCGTCGTGGTCGGGGCCACGCTGTCCTCGGCCGGTTACCCGCTGGAGCGGCTCAACGGGCCGGTCCTGGCGCCCGGGCTCGGCGCCCAGGGCGCCTCGGCCGCCGACGTCGCCCGGCTGTTCTGGCCGGTACGGCAGGCGGTCCTGCCCTCGGTGTCGCGTGCCGTACTCGAAGACCCGGCGAAGGTCCGCGAGCGCGTCATGACCTTCCGCGACGAGTGCGCGGAAGCGCTGGCCTGAGCGCTCACCGCCCGACCGGCACGGTGACGCCGGTCAGCTCCTCCGAGAGCGTCCAGAGCCGCCGGGCCGTCTCCGGGTCGGTGGCCGAGCGCACCGGCCGCACCACGGCGGGCCAGCCGCGCATCCCGCGGTGCGGGCCGATGAACTGCCCGCTCTCGGCCTCCTCGGCGACCGCCGCGTAGACCTGGCTGAGCGCGCCCATGTCCACGCTCTGGGCCAGCAGCAGGTTGCCGAGCCGCCCGCCCAGGTTGATCAGGCCGCGCGGCCCGCTGGTCTGCAGGTTGGTGGCCGAGTAGCCGGGGTGGGCGAGCAGGCTGCGCACGGCCGAGCCGGCGGCGCGCAGCCGCCGGTCGAGCTCCAGCCCGAACAGCACGTTGGCGAACTTCGACTGCGCGTAGTGCCGCAGCGGCGAGTAGGAGCGCTCGCCGTTGGGGTCGGCGAAGTCGAGGCGGCCGCGGCGGTGCAGGTCGGAGCTGACCGTCACCACCCGGCCGTCGGAGCTCAGCCGGTCGAGCAGCAGGCCGGTGAGCGCGAAGTGGGCCAGGTGGTTGGCGCCGAACTGCAGCTCGAAGCCCTGCTTGGTGAGGGTGCGCGGCGGCATCATCACCCCGGCGTTGTTCATCAGCACGTCGATGGGCTCGTCCACGCCGGCGGCGAAGGCGTGCACGGTGTCGAGGTCGGCCAGGTCGATCCGGCGCACCTCCAGGGCGGCGCCCGGCACCGCGGTCTCGATCTCCGCTTTGGCCCGGCGGCCCTTGTCCTCGTCGCGCACGGCCATGATCACCCGGGCGCCCCTGCGGGCCAGTTCGCGGGTGCTCACGTAGCCGAGCCCGCTGTTGGCGCCGGTCACGATCATCGTCTTGCCGGTGAGGTCGGGCAGGTTCGCGTACGTCCAACGGTCCATGCGTCCCAGAGTGCCTCTGATGGCACTCAGTGTCAAGGAGTGCATGCGGTGCTATCCTGGGCCGGTGAGTTTCCTCGAACGCAAGCGCCAGCTCGTCAAGGACGAGCTCTCGCACACCGCCGCCCAGCTCATCGCGCGCAACGGCTACGAGGAGACCACCGTCGAGCAGATCGTCGAGGCGGCCGGGGTGTCGCGGCGGACCTTCTTCCGCTACTTCCGCTCCAAGGAGGACGTGATCGTCGAGGTGCTCACCGCCGTCGGCGAGCACACCCGCGCCATCGTCGCCGCGCGTCCGGACGGCGAGCCGCCCGGCGCGTCGGTCCGGCACGCGCTGGAGGAGCTGACGCGGCACTACCTGGAGTTCCCGGAGAAGGCGCTCGCGCTCACCCGGCTCATCCTCGGCACGCCCGCGCTCCGGGCCCGCTACCTGGACCGGCAGTTCGAGTGGCGGCAGGGCGTGGCCGCCGAGCTGCTGCCCCGCTGCGCCGGCGACCGGCTCCGCGCCGAGCTGATCTCGGGGGTCGGCTTCGCCACGCTGGACGTGGCCATGGCCGGATGGGCCGAGGCCGGGGACGATCTGCCGCAGGTGCTCGCCCGCGCCCTGGAGCTGTCCCGGCTCGACCAGCTCTGACCGGCCGCCCCCGCCGAGGTCAGCGGCCGACGGTGAGCACGATCTTGCCGATCTGCTCGCCCGCCTCCATGTACCGGTGGGCGTCGGCCACCCGCTCCAGCTCGAAGGTGCGGTCCACCACCGGGCGGAAGGCCCCGGCGGCCAGCCCGGAGGTGACGAACGCCTCGGCCCGGCGCAGCCTCGCCGGGTCGCGCGTCGTCTCGTGCATCGTGTAGGTGCGGATGTTGAGCGCGGGCATGCCCAGGTCGAAGCCCGGATACGGGGTCACCTCGCCGCTGACCGCCCCGTAGAGGAACAGCGTGCCGCCGGGGGCGACCGCCCTGGCCAGGTCGAGCACGCCCGGTCCGGCGACGGCGTCGAAGACCAGTTCCGCGCCGCGCCCGCCGGTCAGGCCGAGCACGCGCTCGGACACGCTCTCCTCGCCGGTGACGACGACCTCCTCGGCGCCCGCCTCGATCAGGGCCTGCTTCTTGGCCGGCGTGCGGGTGGTGGCGATCGGCCGCGCCCCGACCCGGCGGGCGACCTGGATGGCCGCCAGGCCGACGCTGCTGGAGGCCGCGGTGAGCACCACCGTGTCGCCCGCGCGCATCCCGCCCACCTCGACCAGCGCGCCGTAGGCCGTCACGTACGGCATCCAGACCGCCGCCGCCTCGACCGCGTCGAGCCCCTCCGGCCGGTGCAGCACCGCCGCGGCGGGCACGATCGCCCGCTCGGCGTAGAGCGGGTAGTCGTTCATCGAGAAGGCCGGCACCACGCTGACCGGCCGGCCGGGCTCGAACCCGCCCACTCCGGGGCCCACCGCCTCGACCACCCCGGCCGCCTCGGCGCCCAGCCCGGCCGGGAGGCTCCTGGCCGCCTCGATGTAGTGCCCGCTGCGGAACAACACCTCGGCCCGGTTGACGCCGATCGCCTCCACCGCGATCCGGACCTCGCCCGGCCCGGGCTCGCCCACCGCCACCTCCTCCAGCCGCAGCACCTCAGGCCCGCCGTACTCGTGGAAGCGCACCGCTCTGCTCATCGCCCGCACCTTTCTCGTCATCGGTGCCGCCGACTCAAGCACGAAAGGACGATCGCCGTCAAACTTCGATCGTCATGGTACTTTGATGGCTGCCGGACCAACCACAGGAGGCGCCCCGATGCCCCGAGCGCAGCAGGCCGAGCGGGTCCCCCCGCACCCCGACCTCGCCGACGTCACCTTGCAGCAGGTGCTGGAGGCGCTGGTCGACCCGGTGCGGCGGCTCATCGTCACCGCGCTGCACGCCGCCGAGACGGACGTCGCGTGCGGGGCCATCGACCTGCCGGTCGGCAAGTCCACCGCCACCCACCACTTCCACGTGCTGCGCGAGGCGGGCCTCATCCGCCAGCACTACCGGGGCACCTCCCGGCTGAACACCCTGCGCCGGGAGGAGTTCGAGGCCGCCTTCCCCGGCCTCCTGGACCTGGTCGTGCGCGCCTCGCAGCCGCGGGCGGACTAGCGGGCGGCGTCGATCTCGGCGCGGTGCGGCATGGAGGTGCTGGCCCCGGCCTTCTGGACCGACAGCGCGGCGGCGACCGAGGCGAAGCGCAGGGCCTCGGCCGGGACGAGCCCCTCGGCGCGGGCCACGGCCAGGGCGCCGACGAAGGTGTCGCCGGCGGCGGTGGTGTCCACGGCCTGCACCGGGATGGCGGCCACGCGCAGGCGGTCGCCGGTGCGGGAGCCGTACAGGGCGCCCTTGGAGCCGAGCGTGACGACCGCCTCGGGGACCCGGTCGAGCAGCAGGTCGAGGGCCTGAGCCGGGTCGGGGGAGCCGGTGAGGTCGGCGGCCTCGTGCTCGTTCGGGACGAGCAGGGTGACCGCGTCGAGCAGGGCGTCGGGCAGCGGCTGCGAGGGGGCCGGGGTGAGGATGACCGGCACGCCCGCCGCGCGGGCCGCCAGGGCCGCCTCGGTGACGGCCTCCATCGGCAGTTCGAGCTGGAGCAGCAGCGCCTGCGAAGCGGCGATCATCGCCTCGTCGGCCGGGGTGAGGCTCTTGACCTCGCCGTTGGCCCCCGGCACCACGATGATCGAGTTGGCGCCGCCGCCGTCGACGACGATGTGCGCGATGCCGCTCGCGCCGGGGAGCTGCCGCAGCAGGCTGACCTCGATCCCGGCCTCGACCAGCACGGCGCGCAGGGCGATGCCGAAGCCGTCGTCGCCGACGGCCCCGAGGAAGGCGACCTCCGCGCCGGCGCGGGCCGCGGCGATCGCCTGGTTGGCGCCCTTACCGCCGGGGATGGTGTGGAAGGCCCGGCCGGTCACCGTCTCGCCAAGCTTGGGCGCTTGGTCGACGTAGGCGACGAGGTCCATGTTGGCGCTACCGAAGACCGAGATCATGCGTCCATCCTCCCAGCTCAGTGAGGCTGATGCCGTCGAAGCCGGTCAGGCTGCTGGCCAGGCTGTCCCGCATCCGCCACTGCTCGGGCACGCCCCAGAGCGCCCCTGCGACGGAGCCGGCGGTGGCGCCGGCGGAGTCGGTGTCCCAGCCGGCGGCGACCGCCCCGGCGATGGCGGTGGTGAAGTCGCGGGCGTGCACGAGCGCGGCGGCCACGACGGCGGCGTTGTTGATCGTGTGCACCCAGTGCAGGTGGCCGTGGCGCTGGTAGAGCCGGTCCACGACCTCCTCGAAGGAGGCGAGCGAGGAGGCGTCCTCGACCGCCTGCCGTACGGCTCGCGCCAGCCGGGAGGCGGGCGGGATCACGGCCAGGCCGGCCTCGACGACCTCCAGCGCGGAGCCGGCCGCCAGCGACCGGGCGCACATGGCCGCGGCGAACATGGCCCCGTACAGGCCGTTGGCGGTGTGAGTGAGGCGGGCGTCGCGCCAGGCGTGCTCGGCCGCGGTCCACGGGTCGCCCGGGTTGGTCCAGCCGTACACGTCGGTGCGGATCAGCGCGCCGATCCACTCGCGGAACGGGTTGCGGTAGGTCGCGACCTGCGGGATCTCCAGGCCGTCGAGCAGGTTGCGGTAGGCGACCCGCTCGGCGGTGAAGGTCCGCCCGGCCGGCAGCTCGTCGAGCCAGAGCCCGGCGACCTGCTCGGTGGTGAACTCGCGCCCGTGCCGGCGCAGCACCGACAGCGCCAGCAGCGGGTAGTTCAGGTCGTCGTCCTCGGGGATGCCGTCGATGTTCTCGGCCAGCGAGTTCACCGCGCTGCGCCGGTTCCACGGCCAGCGCCGGGCGATCTCCTCCGGCAGCCCCTCGGCGGTGAACCAGCTCCGGAGGGGCCAGTTGCCGGTCGCCTCGGCGATTTCGCGGATCGCCTCGCGCGGCAGCTTCTCGACCGGCTTGCCAAGGACGCACCCGGCGGCGCGGCCCTGCCAGGCGGCCAGGATCCGCTCCCGGTCCACCGGCACCCGCCCCGGCCGCTCCGCGGGCCAGTGCGCGGTGATCCCGGCCAGGTCGGACGGCTCCTGCTCGGCCAGCGGCGAGGGGATGGCGGCCAGCTCGTCGAGCAGGTCCTCGGCCAGGCCGCGCAGGTGGGCGGCCTCGCCGGTGGAGGCGCCGGCGCGCGGCGGGGCGTCGTGCCCGCCCGCCGCGTGCCACCGCTCCGCGATCCGCGCGACCCGCCCGTCGCCCCCGTCGGCCGGGTGACGGCCGTCCTCGGCGGCCTGGCGCAGCTCGTGGCCGATCAGGTCCTCGGGCTGGACCCAGGTGAGCCGGATCACTCGCCCGCCAGGTGGGCGAAGGTCTCCTCGTGCGCGCGCCGCCGCCGCAAGTCCAGGGCGTACACCTGGCGAGCGACCCGGGCGATCGCCAGGCCGGGCTCCACCAGGTCGGTACGGCTGGCCTCGGCGACCTGCGCGAGCCAGTCGGACGGCACCCCGGCCAGCCCGCCGAGCGCACCGGCGATGGCCCCGCCCATCGAGGCGATGGAGTCGGCGTCCCGCCCGTAGTTCACCCCGCCCAGCACCGTCTCACGGAAGTCGCCCTTGGCGATCACCAGGAAGGCCAGCGCCAGCGGCAGTTCCTCGATGCTGTGCAGCCGGCTCGGCCGCCGGGCGCCGAGCCCCTGGTCGCGGTAGGTGTCGGCGACCGTGTCGTAGGGCCGGACCGCCTCGCGCAACGCCTCGAAGGAACCCTTCCAGTGCCCGAGGTCGCGGGCGCGGGAGCAGACGGCGTCAATGGCCGCCTTGGTCCCGTCCTTGGCCAGGGCCAGGCAGGCGGCGACCACGGAGTCGGCGGTCGCGCCCGGCCGCATGGCCTCGGCGACCGCGGCGGCCATGACGCCGGCCGCCTCGCGGCCGTAGCTCGACTGGTGGGCGCCGGCCAGGTCGATCGCCTCGGCGTAGGCCCGCTCCGGGTTGCCCGCGTTCACCACGCCCACCGGCGCCATGTACATGGCCGCGCCGCAGTTGACGATGTTGCCCGTGCCGGCCTCACGCGGGTCCACGTGCCCGTAGTGCAGCCGGGCGACCAGCCACTTCTCGGCCAGGAAGATCCGCTGCAACGGCAGCGCCTCGGCCTCCAGCTCCGGGATCCACACCTTCGAGCCCATCAGCTCCGGCACCAGGTGATCGGCGGCGGAGTAGGCGTCGAGGTGGTCGCCGGCCTTCTCATACACGCGGATCAGCGCGTGCGTCATCAGGGTGTCGTCGGTGATGTGCCCGTCACCCTTGTGGTAGGGCGCGATCGGCCGCGCGTTGCGCCAGTCGGCGTTGTACGGCGGGACGATCCCCTCGACCAGCCCCCCGTAGCGCGTGACGATCTGCTCGGGCGTCCACCCCTCGGTCGCCCCGCCCAGCGCGTCGCCGACCGCCGCTCCCGCCACGCATCCGGCGGCCTTGTCCTCAAGCGGCGTCATGCGATCCCCTCCACGATGTCCAACAGATCTCTCCCACCCAGGTCGGGCAGGCAGCAGCCGGACAGTCTCCGTGCCGCGGCCGCCCATTGCTCAGGTATCACGCTTGCTCCCCCGCAGGCTCCCACGAGCGCGCCGGTCAACGCGGGCGCGGAGTCGGCCGTCGCGGCCAGGCAGGCCGCCGCCGGGATCGCGGCCACCGTGCCGCCGGACACCTCGGCCAGCGCCAGCGCGATCGGCACGGTGACCGAGGCGGCCACGCCGTAGCTGTAGACGTGGTCGATCAGCTCGGCGTCCAGCGCCGGGAGCGCGGCGAAGGCGTCCCCGGCGGCTCTGGCGGCCTTGAGCGCGCGGCGGGCGTTGAGCCCGATCGCGGTGTCCTCCGGCAGCACGTCCAGCGCCGCCCGCACGGCCCGCCGCACGTCGCCGCAGGCGATCGCCTCGCGGACCGCCGCGGCCATGGCCAGCGCGCCCAGCACGCCGTCGCCGGAGTTGGTCACCGCCGCGTCGGCGGCCGGGTCCAGCCCGCGCACGCCGAAGGCGACGGCCCGCACCGCGGCGGCGTCGTCGAAGAAGTGCGGGTTGTCGTGCCCGCTGGCCGGCGGCTCCAGGCCCCGCGCCAGGTTGTCGAGGGCGGTCGCCACCGAGATGCGCGCCCGCACCTCCTCGCGCCCGGCCAGGGCGCGGAAGGCCGCCACCCGCGCCCGTCCCCCGGCCGGATCGGCGCCGGCGTCTTTGGCGGCGGCGTCGAGGGTCAGCAGGGTCCAGGCCACCCACTCGGCGTCGTCGGACGGCCCCAGCGCCAGCGGCGCGGTGGGCTGGTTGAGCGCGAAGGGCACCGGCAGCGTCGTGACGCGGTGCTCCTCGGCGAACGTCTCGAGCTCGCGATACAGCCGCCTGCTCCACGGCGCGTGCGCCAGCGACCGGTGGCGCGCGGCGGGCCAGCCCGCGGCGTCGCCGACGGCCAGGCCGAGCACCGCGCCGGCGGCTCTCTCCCCCGACATGATGGTTCTACAGTCCTTTCACCAGCTCGTCGGCGACGTCCAGCACGTGCCGACCGGCGACCACCGGCAGGCACTTGCCCGCCACCGGCCCGATCTGAGCGGCCCAGCGGCCCGGCACCCCCGACTCGCCCTGCCCGGCGCCGGCCAAGGCGCCGGCTATGGCGCCGATGGTGTCGGCGTCGCGGCCCAGGCTGACGCCGAAGACCACCGAGGTCTCGACGTCGCCGCCGCCGGCCAGGTAGGCGGCGAAGGCCAGGGCGACGGCCTCGGGGGCCAGGTCGGTCCAGGGGTAGTGCCGGACGACCACCGCCTCGTGCAGCGCCTCACCCAGCGCGGTCGCGCCTGCCGTACCGGCCTCGAAGAAGGCACTCGCCGTTCCCACCTGGAAGTCAGCTCCCGCCCCACCAGCCCGGGAGTCGGCTCCCGCCCCACCAGCCCGGAAGTCGGCTCGCGCCTGGTCGGCCAGTGCGGCGGTGACCAGGTCGACGGCGCGGCGGAGGGAGCGGCCGGTCCACGAGTCGGCGGGCACCGCCGACAAAGCGGCCTCGGCCGCCTGCGCCGGGGTGGCCCCGCCCATCGCGGCCGCCACTCCGGCGGCGACCGCACGACCGCCGAGGATGCCCTCGCCGGCGTTGCTGACCCGCCCGTCCTGCTCCACCAGCCGGGCCGCCTCCAGGGGCTCGCTCGGGCAGAACACCCCGTAGGACGCGGCCCGCATGGCCAGCCCGTCGGACCAGCCGTGCTGGTGCCAGAGCCCGGTCAGGGGCGGTTCGAGCCCGCGCCTGAGCGCCTCGACGGCGCCCAGCTCGGAGAAGCCGGCCCCCTTCATCGGCCCGCTGATCAGCGGCAGGACCGACTCGCGGTAGGCGGCCACCACGTCCTCGGAGGTGAGCCCCCGCCCGTGCCGCACCAGCAGTGAGGCGGCGAAGATGGCGTATTCGGTGTCGTCGGTCCCGCCGCCGGTGACCTCGGTCAGCCGGCCCCAGCGGGCGGTGATCTGGGCGGGCGTGAGGTTCTCCGCGGGCGCCCCGAGGGCGTCGCCGGCCGCGAGGCCGAGCAGACACCCCCGGGCGCGGTCCCGGAGCACGCTCGCCGGAATGGCGCTGTCCCCGATGGTCATGGGCTAGTACCGCTCCAGGACCTTGTTCCCTTCCTCGACGAGCTTCTTGGCGGCCTCGTCGAGGGAGATCTTGCCGGCGTAGTACTCCTGCAGGGCCGGCGTGGCCACCTTGCTCTTCCACTCGTCGTACCCGTTGACCTTGAGGAACGGGGCGACGACGAGCGACTTGACCGAGGCGGTGGCGACGTCCCAGCCGTTCTCCTTGCCGGTGATGGACGGGTCGGAGGCGGCCTTGACCGAGGTCGGCAGGAGCCAGTCACCCTTGGCCAGCTTGGCCTGGTTGGGGCCGTTGAGGAAGAACTCCATGAACTTCAGCGCCTCGTCCGGGTGCTTGCTGTCGGCGGCCACCGACAGGGTCTGCGAGACCGCGCCCTGGTTGGTGCTGGTGCCCTTCAGCGGCGGCAGGGTGATCCACTCGAAGCCCTCGGGCGCCTGCTCGACGACCTGCTGGCGCAGGTAGACGCCGACCGGGAGCATCGCGTACTCGCCCTTGTAGAAGCCGGGTAGCGGGTCGGCGGTGCCCATGCCGAGGGTCTTGGGGTCGGCCGACTTGTCCACGTGGATCTGGTTGTAGATCCGCTGCAGGACCTCCTTCTCCTCCGGGCCGACCTTGACGGTGGTCTTGCCGTCGGCGTCGGTCTGGAAGAAGGTGCCGCCGAAGTTGAGCGCCAGGTTCAGCGTCTTGTTGACCGGCGACTTCATCGGCCAGGCGACGCCGAAGGCGCCGTCCTTGGTCAGCTTCTTGCTCACCTCGGCGAACTCGTCCCAGGTCCAGGGGTTGTCCGTGGTCGGGATGCGCACCTTGGCGGCGTCGAGCAGCTTCTTGTTGGCGATGATGACCTGCGACTCCTGCAGGAAGGGCACGCCGTAGACGCCGCTCTCCTTGCCGAAGGTGACGGTGTCCCAGGCGGCCTGCGGGATGTCGCTCTTCAGCTCGGCGGGCAGCTTGTCCTTGAGGTCGAGGAGGTAGCCGCGCGAGGCGAAGTTGGACAGCGCCGGGGAGTCGTTGTGGATGACGTCTGGCGGGTCGCCACCCTCGAACTGGGTCACGAGCTGGTCGTTGACGTTGTCCCAGGAGCCCTGGACGTAGGTGACCTGGATGCCGGGATTGGCCTTGTTCCACTCCTCGACGATGGCCTTGTTGGCCTCGACGGACTCCTTCTGCCACGCGAGGGACAGGAAGTCGAGCTTCACCGGCTCGGCGGCCTTGGGCGCTTCGCTCGAGGTGCCGCCCTGGGGGGAACCGCCACTGCCGCACGCGGCGGCGAGGGCGAGCAACGCCGCTGCCGCCACGGCAGATTTGATGCGCATATCGCGACTCCTTCTAGCCCTTGACGGCTCCGGCCATGAGGCCGGACTTCAGCCGTCGCTGGATGATTGCGAAGAAAATCAGACTGGGGATCGTCGCCATGAGTGAGGCGGCGGCGAGCGGGCCGAGCCTGGCCACCCCCTCCGGGCCGGTGAACCGCGCCAGCATCAGAGGGAGCGTCATCACGTCGGGGTCCTTCAGGACCACGAGCGCGAAGAGGAACTCGTTCCAGGAGGAGATGAACGAGAAGAGCAGGGTGGCCACCACGCCGGGGGCCAGCAGCGGCGCGACCACGCTCACGATCGAGCGCAGCCGTCCCGCGCCGTCCACCGCCGCGGCCTCCTCCAGCTCGCGTGGTACGGCACGCACGTAGCCCTGCAGCATCCACAGCGCGAACGGCAGCGTGAAGGTGACGTGCACGACCACCACACCGGCGAGCGTGTTGGTCAGCTCCAGGTTCCGCAGCACCATGAAGAGCGGGATGATGATCAGGATGAACGGGAAGACCTGGCTGACCAGCACCCATCCGGTGGCCACCCGGCTGAGCGCCCCGCGGATGCGCGCCATCGCGTAGGCGGCCGGCAGCGCCAGCACCACCGTCAGCAGCGCGCTGGCCAGCGCCACGATCAGCGACCGTACGGCGGCGCCGACCAGGTCCTGCTCGGTGAAGGCGGCGGTGAAGTTGGCCAGGGTGGGGTCGTCCGGGATCCACGCCGGGTCGGTGGAGGCCATCTCGCGCGGCGTCTTGAGCGCCGTGGACAGCAGCCACGCCAGCGGGAAGGCCAGGAAGACCATGTACGCGGCCAGCGCCACGTACTGCGAGAACCGCTTCACGAGCTCGCCTCCCTCATCTGCCGCCACAGGTAGACGCCGAGGAGGGCCAGCACCACGACCATGATGGTCAGGCCGAAGGCCGCCGCCGAGCCGAAGCGCCCGTAGCGGAAGGCCTCCTCGTAGGCGAAGAGCATGGGCAGCCGGGTGCGGCCGCCCGGCCCGCCCTGGGTCAGCACGTAGACCAGGGTGAACTGGTTGAAGTTCCACACGAAGTCGAGCGAGGTGATCGCCACGATCACCGGCTTGAGCTGCGGCAGCGTGATGTTCCTGAAGCGCTGCCAGGTGCCCGCGCCGTCGATCTTGCCCGCTTCGTACAGCTCGGCCGGCACGTTCTGCAGGCCGGCCAGGAGCACCACGGTGGTCTGGGGCATGCCGCTCCAGACGCCCATGAGGATGATCGCCGGCAGCACGAAGGTGAAGTCGGCCAGCCAGTCGATCTCGGTGCCGAGGATGCCGTTCAGGATGCCGGCGTCGGCGTGGTAGACCAGGCGCCACATCAGGCCGATGACGACCGGCGGCATCGCCCAGGGCACCACGGCCAGCACCCGGCCCACCCCGCGGAAGCGCAGCTTCTCGTTGAGCAGCAGCGCCAGGCCGAGGCCGAGCAGGAAGGTGAGCACGGTGACCGAGACGGCCCAGATCAGGCCGACGAGCATGGACTGCCAGAAGTCGGAGTCCTCGAACAGCCGGGTGAAGTTGTCGAAGCCGATGAAGCTGTAGGTGACGTTGCGCCCGGCCTTGGCGTCGGTGAAGGCCAGGGCCATGCCGTAGAGCAGGGGCCCGACGCTGAACAGCAGCACCGGCACCAGGGCCGGGAGCATCAGGACCAGCGTGTCGCGGGCCTGCTTGCCGCGCGCGGCCCGGCGGGCCGGGGTGTCCTGCTTCGGCGGTCGGGTTGCGGTGGCGGTCATGCCGGCCCCCCGGTGGATTCGCGGATGACGAGTCTGGGTTCGACGGTGACCACGCTGGGCGTGCGGTCGCCTTCTTCGAGGCGGGCCAGCAGCAGTTCGGCGGCGGCCCGGCCGCGTTCGGCCGAGCCGAGCGAGACGCTGGTCAGCGTGGGCCAGGAGGCGGCGGCCAGGTCGGTGTCGTCCATGCCGACCACCGCCACGTCCTCGGGGACCCGCCGGCCGGAGGCCCGCAGCACGTCCAGCGCGCCGAGGGCGATCAGGTCGTTGGCGCACATCAGCGCGTCGACGCCGGGCGAGCGGGCGAGCAGTTCGCGGGCCGCGCCCGCGCCCGCCTCGCGGTAGAAGTCGCCGATCTGGACCAGGCTCTCCTCGTACGGCAGGCCGAGCTCGTCGAGCGCCTCGCGGTAGGCGGCCTCGCGGGCCGCGCCGGGGACGGTGTCGAGCGGGCCGTTGAGGAAGCCGATCCGGCGGCGGCCGAGCGAGTGCAGGTGGTGGACGGCCAGCCGGACGCCGGCGCGCGAGTCGGCGCGCACGTTGTCCACCTGGGTGCCGTCCGGGACCAGGCCGATGATCACCACCGGCGCCCGTGCGGCGGCGATCATCTTGAGGTGGTCGTCGGTCACCCGGATCGGGCACATGATCAGCCCGTCCACGTACCGTTCGCCGAGGCTGTGCAGCACGTCGATCTCGTCGGCCACTACCGCGTCGGTCGAGTGCAGCACCAGCCGGTAGCCGGCCGCCTTGAGCACGGGCTGGATCTGCCGGACCATCGCCAGGTAGACCGGGTTGCCGATGTCGGCCATGGCGAAGGCGATCTGGTGGGTGCGGCGCGACTTGAGCGAGCGGGCGACGGCGTTGCGCACGTAGCCCAGCTCGTCGGCGGCCTTCATGACCTTGCGCTCGGTGTCGGGACGGGTGGGCAGCCCGTTCAGCACTCGTGACACCGAAGCGATCGAGACACCCGCGCGTTCGGCGATCGTGTTGATCGTGGGTCCGTCGGCCACCCCTGCCCCTTTCGCCTGGCGAGCCACGCTGTAAACGTTTACCGTGTGGCTCTCATGAAACCGGGCGGTAACCTAGCGGTCAAGTCACAGTCACATAACGCCACGTGACTCAGGGTAGTACTCCGCCGACAGTGTCCCGCCCGGGGGCGGCCCGGCTACCGGGCTACACCGGCACCCTCTCGCGCGAGCGGCGGGTGAGCTCCCGCACCGCCGGCACCCCGGTGATCGCGATGATCGCGGCGAAGGCGGCGGGGATGAACAGCGAGACCCGCAGCGAGGTCTCCTCGGCCACGAACCCGAGCACCGCCGGGCCGAGCAGCAGGCCGGTGTAGCCGAAGGCGGTCACCAGCGACAACGCCTTGCCCACCGCCGCCCCCGAGGCGCCCACGGCGCTGAAGATGACCGGCACCACCGTCGCCAGACCCACGCCGGCCAGTCCCCAGCCGGTCCAGGCCAGCGGCGTGCCGCCGAAGACCGGCGACAGCAGCACCAGGACGTACCCGGCGGTGGCCACCACCCCGGCCAGGCCGATCGTGGCCACGCTGCCCAGCCGGGCCCGGATCGGGTCGCCCAGGAAGCGCACGACGGTCATCGCGGTCGAGAAGATGGTGAAGGCCATCGGGGCGATCGCCGGGTCGCCGCCGAGCACCGTGCGGGTGTGCAGGGCCGCCCAGTCCATCGCCGCGCCCTCGGCCAGGTGCCCGGCGAAGGCCGCCACGCCCAGCACCAGCACCAGGCCCCAGCGGATGCCGCTGCCCTTGGCCTCCTCGCCCTTCGCCTCGCGCACCGGCGGGGGCAGCAGGGTGCCGCCCATCGCCAGGTAGAGCAGCGGCGTCACCAGCGCCCCGCCGACCAGCAGCGCCTGCGGGTCGAGCCGCGCGGTGAGCGCGAGGGAGGTGATGCCGCCGCCGACCGCGCCGCCCAGGCTCCAGGTGCCGTGGAAGGCGGAGATGATCGGCCTGCCGTACAGGCGCTCGACCTCGACGGAGTGGGTGTTGATGGCCACCTCGACGACGCCGATGCCGAGGCCGAACACCACGGCGGCGACGGCCAGGGTGAGGTAGTCGGGCGCCAGCGCCGGGCCGAGCAGGGCCAGCGAGCACAGCGGGCCGGCGACCCGGCTCATCGTCCGGCTCGACCAGCGGTCCACCAGGTGGCCGGCGGCCAGCATCGAGACCAGCGCGCCCACCGAGACCAGCAGCAGGACGGTGCCCAGCCGCGCGGGGCCGAGAGCCAGCCGGTCGTTCAACGAGGGCAGCCCGGCGGCCCACAGGCCGATGGTGACGCCGAGGAAGAAGAAGTAGCCGAACATGCCCCAGCGGGCGCGCCTTTTGTTCACGACTAGAGCATAATCAGAGGATGATGCCCACCGTAAGTGGCGATCTGCGAGCTCTTAACCGGATTCGGGTGCTTCGCGCCGTGCACGACTGCGGGGGCAGCCGGACCCGCGCCCAGCTCACCCGCGAGCTCGACCTGGCGCGCGGGACCGCGTCCGTGCTGGTCGGCGAGCTGATCGAGAGCGAGCTGCTGGCCGAGACCCCGGCCGCCGAGCACGCCCGAGGCCGGCCCACCCTCGTGCCCGGACCGCACCCGCGCGGGCCGCAGGCGCTGGCGGTGGACCTGCGCGAGGACGAGTGGGAGATCGCGGTCTGCGAGCTCGGCGGGCGGGCGACCACCCTGGAGGTCCGGCCGCACGACGGCACCCCCGAAGGCGCCTTCCTGCCGATCGGCGCCGCCCTGCGCGCGCTGGTCGGCCCGCGCACCGTCGGCGTGGGCGTCGCCGTCGCCGGCCCGGTACGGCAGGCCGCACCCGGCGAGGACCCCCTGGTGGACATCGCGCACCTGCGCTGGCGCGACGTCCCCGTGGGCGAGTTGCTCTCGCTCGGCGCGGTCCCCCTGCACCTCGGCAACGACGCCCGCCTGGCCGCCCTCGCCGAGGCCAGGCGCGGCCAGATGCGCGGCGTCGAGGTGGGCCTGCACCTGCACATCGCCTTCGACCTGGGCGGCTCACTGCTGGTCGGCGGGCGGCCACTGACCGGCGCCTCCGGCACGGCCGGCGAGTTCGGGCACATGCCGATGGCCGGGGACGACGAGCCCTGCCTGTGCGGGACGAGCGGGTGCTGGGGGGTGCAGGTCGGCTCCAACGCGCTGCTGCGCCGGCTCGGCCTGCCGTACGGGGGCGGGAAGGGACGCGCGGAGGCGGGACGGATGCTGGCGCGCGCCCGATCCGGCGACCGGGCGGCGGCCGAGGCGCTGCACGCCGTCGCCCGCGCCCTGGGCAAGGGCGCCGGGGCGCTGGTGAACGCGCACGACCCGGCCCTGGTCACCCTCTCCGGCTTCGGCGAGGACCTGCTCGGCGAGTCGCTGCGGGAGGCCTACGTGGCGGCGCTGATGGAGATGCGCCGCCCCGCGCCCCCGCCGGTGGTCGCCTCCGCGCTCGGCTGGCGCGGGCCGCTTCTCGGCGCGATGGAATCGGTGTTCGATGCCTTTCTGACCCCGAATGGGGTGGAAAGGTGGCGACACGCCCGGATGCACGGTGTGATGTACACCACGTCCGCCTCCGCCCCCGTATAGCCGCACAAAGGGGTGAAAGCCCAGGTCAGGACGGCTCTTGCCGCCGATCGGGCGGCAGGGTACGGATTGCGGCGTTGCCGACCGATCTGGAGGACATGTGGACCTCGAACTGGCCCTGCGCATGTGCGAGGCGGCCGTCAAGCAGGCCGCCCGGGAGGGCGCGCTGGTCAGCGTGGCCGTGGTCGATTCGGGCGGCCACCTGGTGGCCTTCCAGCGGATGGACGGGGCCGAGATCGCCGGGCCGGTGCTGGCGCCGGGCAAGGCCTACACCTCGGTGGCGAACCGCACGTCAACAGCGGTTTTGGCGGAGTTGACCAAGCCGGGAGGTGAGCTGTTCGGGCTGGCCGGCGAGCGTTTCATCTGCTTCGGCGGCGGGGTCCCGCTGTGGGCCGGCCGGGAGGAGGACGGACGGGTGGCGGGCGGCGTCGGGGTCAGCGGCGGGAGCGTCGCGCAGGACGTCGCGTGCGCCGAGGCGGCGGCTCTGGTATGGCGAACCCGCTGAGCACCGCTTTTGGTAACACGACCCGCTGGTATCCGCCATGATTAGCCGTTGCAATACGGGTAACAGAGTCCCGGAACGAAACTCCCCGAGGAGAGATACACGATGGCACTTCCCACACTGACCCCCGAGCAGCGCAAGGCGGCTCTGGAGAAGGCCGCGCAGGCCCGCGCCGAGCGGACGGCCCTGCTGGGCAAGGTCAAGTCGGGCGAGCTGACCTTCGCCCAGCTCCTTGAGCGTGACGATGACATCGCCAAGAAGATCAAGGTCTCCCAGGCGCTTCGCGCGGTCAAGGGCATCGGTCCCGCCAAGGCGACCGCCCTGATGGAAGAGGCGGGCGTGGACGAGAAGCGCCGTCTCGGCGGCCTCGGCGCCCAGCAGCGCAAGAAGCTGGTCGAGGCGCTCGGCTAGATCCGTTTTTCCGGGGGGAAGGGCAGGGGTCCGGGGTAGGGTCCCGGGCTGTTCGTGCGGGGGAGCGACGCTCCCCCGCCCCCTTGGCCGCCCCCTGGCGCTCGGGAGCGCTCAGCTCCTGAGGTAGGCGAGGACGGCGAGCACCCTGCGGTGCTGGTCGGAGTCCTCGGCGTGCAGGTCGAGCTTGGCGAAGATGCTGCGGATGTGCTTCTCCACGGCGCCGTCGCTGATCACCAGCGCCCGGCCGATCGCCGGATTGGACTTGCCCTCCGCCATCAGCCCCAGCACCTCGCGCTCGCGCGGGGTCAGCGAGGCCAGCGGATCGTTCTTCCTGCGCCGGACCATGAGCTGGGAGACCACCTGCGGGTCGAACACCGTGCCGCCCGAGGCCACCCGGCGCAACCCCTCCAGGAACTCCTCCACGTCGATGACGCGGTCCTTCAGCAGGTAGCCGACCGCCCCGCGGGCATCGGCCAGCAGGTCGTCGGCGTAGGACACCTCCACGTACTGCGACAGGATCAGCACCGGCGCCCCCGGCACGCGGCTGCGCACCTCCACCGCGGCCCGCAGGCCCTCGTCGGTGAAGGACGGCGGCATCCGCACGTCCACCACCGAGACGTCCGGCCGGTGCTCCACGACCGCCTCCACCAGGCTGTCGCCGTCACCGACCGTCGCCACGACCTCGTTGCCGAACTCCTCCAGAAGCCTGACCAGGCCTTCCCGGATGAGAACGGCGTCGTCGGCCACCACTACCCGCACGGAACCTCCGCCACGATCATCGTCGGCCCGCCGTCCGGCGATTCCACCGCGAGCTCGCCGTCGACCGCGCGCAGCCGGTCGGCGAGGCCCTGCAGGCCGTGTCCCTTGGCGACGTGTGCGCCGCCGACCCCATCATCGCCGATGGTGAGCAGCAACGAGGAACCGGTCTTCATCAGCGTGATCGTGGCGAGCTGGGCGCGGCTGTGCTTGGCGATGTTGGTGAGCGACTCGGCGACGACGAAGTAGATCGCGTTCTCGACGGCGGCCTGGAAGCGGCCGACGACCTGGATGTCCAGCTCCACCGGGACGGTGCAGCGGCCGGCGAGCGCGGCCAGCGCGGGGGCCAGGCCCCGGTCGGACAGGATGGGCGGGGCGATGCCGCGCGACAGGGCCCGCAGTTCGTCGAGGGTCTCGCGGGTGGCGCTGATCGCCTCCTTGATGGTGACCTGGGCCGCCTCGGGGTCCTTGGCGAGCTGGCGCTGCGCCCGCGACAGCTCCATGGCCAGCGAGACCAGGCGCTGCTGCGGCCCGTCGTGGATGTCGCGCTCCAGCTTGCGCAGCGCCGCGGCCTCGGCCGACACGGCGGCGGCGCGGCCCTCGGCCAGGTCGTCGATGCGCTCCTGGAGCTCGGCCACCCGGGTGAGCAGGAGCCGGCCGTACCCGGCGCGCAGCAGGGCGCCGCCGCGCACGAGGTAGGGCAGCATCACCAGGCCGAGCACGCCGATGCCGAGGTTGATGACCAGGTTGGGCCCGTAGCCCGTCCCCACCCGGAGCACCTCGGCCAGCCCCGCGTTGCCGGGGATGCGGCTGGTGACCAGGCCGTGGATCGGATAGGTGAGCGCCGTGACCGGGATCGCCCACGCGACCAGGGTGAGCACGAAGGAGATGATCGCGAACGGCAGCAGCAGGACGCCGTGCAGCAGGTCGAGCCAGGACTGGCCGCTGGTCATCGGGTTCACCAGGCGGCGCACCCGGCCGGCGTCGGCCGGCGCGGCGCGGTAGCGGGGCCGCACCAGCGGGCGCTGCAGCACGTCGGCCATCCAGGCGCGCTCGCCGTCGGCCAGCCCGCGCGCCAGCATCAGCGTGCCGGCCAGCAGGGGCACCCCGACCCACACCACGAGCGTGCCCACGCCGGCGGCGAAGCCGACGAGCAGCAACGCGAAGCCGAGCACGGCGGTGGGGAAGCCGACAATCTGGTAGCGCGTGTCGAGGGCGACGCGCCGGATCCTGGAACGCATGACCTCAACGCTACGGGCCGCGAGGGACGGGATCGACCCGGCGGACCCGCCTGCCGTGGTAGGGCCTGCCCTACCCCCCACCCTGCGGGGATGTCCACCCGAAGACGGTGGTCTGCGGCAGTGTGCCGGAGTCGCTCAGTCACAAGGCTAGACACATGACGCAAACCGCCCTGCTCGGCCGTGCCCGGCCACAGACCCCCCGGGACCCTTTCATCGACCTGCTGCGGGTCTTCGGCATGGCCCTGGTCGTGCTCCAGCACTGGAGCATCCCCGTGCTGGGCTTCGACGGCGCCCGGCTGAGCACCGGCAACGCGCTGGCCACCCCCGGCGTCTGGGTGGTCACCTGGATCAGCCAGGTGATGCCCCTGGTCTTCTTCGCCGGCGGCGCGGCCAACGCCATCAGCTTCCGCCGCGCCCGCGGCAGCTCCCCCGCCTGGCTCGGCTCGCGGCTGCGCCGGCTGGCCTGGCCGCTGCTGCCGCTGGCGGCGGTCTGGATCCCGCTCCCGCACGTGCTCGGCGCGCTCGGCGTGCCCGAGCAGCCGCTGGAGACCGGCTCGCGGCTGACCGGCCAGCTCCTGTGGTTCCTGGCCGTCTACCTGATCGCGGTGACGGCCACGCCGTACCTGCTCAGGCTGCACGCGCGGTACGGCTGGCGCGTCCCGGCCGTGCTGGGGCTGGGCGCGGTCGCCACCGACGTGCTGCGCTTCGGCACCGGTGCCGAGATGCTGGGCTACGCCAACATCGTGTTCGTCTGGCTGGCCGTGCACCAGCTCGGCTTCTTCTACGTCGACGGCCGGCTGCGCCGCACCGGGCTGCTCGCGCTGGCCGGGTACGGCGCCGCCGCGCTGCTGGTCGGCTTCGGACCCTACCCGGGCAGCATGATCGGGCTGCCGGGCGCCGAGATGTCCAACATGGCGCCGCCCACGCTGGCCATGCTGGCCGTCTCGGCCGGGCAGATCGGCCTGGCGGTGCTGCTGCGGCCGCTGATCGTGCGGCTGCCCACCGAGCGGCTGATGGGCTGGGCCGGGCCGCGGATCATGACGGTGTACCTCTGGCACATGCCCGCGCTGTTCGCGGTGACCGGGGTGGTCGTGGTGCTGTTCGGGGTGGAGACGCCGCAGCCGTTCAGCGGCGGGTGGCTGGCCGGGTGGCCGCTGTGGCTGGGGCTGCTCTCGGTGGTCATGGCGTGGCTGCTGCGGGGGTTCGCGCGCTTCGAGGAACCGCCTGCCGTACCGGCTCGGGAGCTGGGATGGGCGGCGGCGCTCGGCGCGGCGGTGCTGGTCGGTGGCGGGCTGCTCACGCTGACGGCGGCGGGGTTCGCGCCCGGGATCGCGCCGGTGGCCGGGACGGCCGCGCTGGTCGGCGGCCTGCTCCTCACCCGCGCCGGCCGCCGCCCGTCCGCCGCGGTCGAGCCGCCGGCGGGCCCGGCCGAGCCGCCCGCGGCCGAGCGGCTGCCGGTCAGCTCGTCGGCGTGAGCTCCGGCGCGGGCACCGTCGCCGGGTCCTCGGGCGGGGTCGAGGTGGGGAGTCCGGTCGGCGGACCGGTCGTGGACGAGGTCGGGGAGGCGGTGGGGGTGGGCGGGTCGGTGCGCATGTGCGGCGCCAGCAGCCGCCCCCACGAGTCGGCCATCTTCGCGTACTCCTGCTCGCACCGTTGAGCCCGCGCCACCGGCAGCTCCCCCTCCGCCACCAGCGGCAGGAAGGCGTTGTGGTCGGAGCCGTAGAGGTAGCACATCATCGTGTAGTACCGCTGCCCGCTGAGCGAGTGCTCGTCGGCGTAGTCCTCCTTGCCGAGCGCGCCCTCCTCGCTCTCGGCCATCCGCCCCCAGGCGCCGATGGTGGCCAGGATGCCGGTGTAGTCCTTGCTCTCCTCCGCCTCCCCGATGAGCACGAGCGCCGAGAGCTGGTCGACCGCGTCCTCCTCCTTGCCGGTGGTCGGCAGGTCGTACAGGTCGATCAGGCCGTGCCCGAGCTCGTGGAAGAAGATGCCGTTGAGCGCGCCCACGACCCGCTCGTCGACCTCCTCGGCCGGGGGCGGCTCCTCGCCCTTCTCCGGCTGGGCGAACAGCTTGCCGAGGTAGGCGGCCATCTCGTAGCACATGGTCAGCGAGCGCTCCTCCGGGTCGTAGAAGGCGTTGACCATGTCGCACTGCTTCGCCACGATCGGCACGTCCACCGGCGGCGCGAATCCGGCGTTGGCCGCCGCCGCCCACTCCTGCACCAGGTTGCGGCCGCTCATCAGCGCCGCCGCCGGCCCCAGGTCGCGGTTGCCGGGCCGGACGTAACCGGCGGTGAAGCGGTAGGGCGACCCGGCACTGGGGCTGGTGCTGGGGCTGGTGCTCGGGCTGGGCGGGGGCACGGACGCCCCGCCGGCCGCGGGCCTGGCCGGCCGGAACGGGGCCACGCAACCGGCCAGCATCAGCGCGAGCACCCCGAGCACGATCAGTCTCATAGCAGTATGTAATCAGGCGCATGCGAACAGTCGCCTTACTGGGGCCGGTCAAGTCGATGAGATTATGGACGGGTGGACAACCTCCTCATCGACCGCCTCCCCGAGGACATCGACGCCGGGCCCGACGACATCTTCGAGGCCTTCTCGGCCTGGAACGCCGAGCGCGGCCTCACGCTCTATCCAGCGCAGGAGGAGGCGCTGATCGAGGTCGTCTCCGGCAACAACCTGATCCTGGCCACGCCCACCGGCTCGGGCAAGTCGCTGGTGGCCGCGGGCGCGCACTTCACCGCCCTGACCCGCGACCAGCGCACCTTCTACACCGCGCCGATCAAGGCCCTGGTGTCGGAGAAGTTCTTCGACCTGTGCGCGATCTTCGGCACCGAGAACGTCGGCATGATGACCGGCGACGCCAGCGTCAACGCCGGCGCCCCGATCATCTGCTGCACCGCCGAGATCCTGGCCAACCTGGCCCTGCGCGACGGCGCCCGCGCCGACGTGCAGCAGGTGGTGATGGACGAGTTCCACTTCTACGCCGAGCCCGACCGCGGCTGGGCCTGGCAGGTGCCGATCCTGGAGCTGCCGCAGGCGCAGTTCGTCCTGATGTCGGCGACGCTCGGCGACGTGGCGATGTTCGAGCGCGACCTGACCCGGCGCACCGGGCGCGCGACCTCGGTGGTCAAGCACGCCGAGCGGCCGGTCCCGCTGGTCTACTCCTACCGGATGACGCCGCTGCACGAGTCGCTGGAGGAGATGCTCTCCACCGGCCAGGCGCCGGTCTACGTGGTGCACTTCACCCAGGCCGCGGCGATGGAGCGGGCGCAGTCGCTGATGTCCATCAACATGTGCAGCAAGGCCGAGAAGGAGGCCATCGCCGCGCTGATCGGCCGCTTCCGCTTCACCACCAAGTTCGGCCAGGCCCTGTCCCGGCTGGTACGGCACGGCATCGGCGTGCACCACGCGGGCATGCTGCCGAAGTACCGCCGGCTGGTCGAGCGGCTGGCGCAGGCCGGGCTGCTGAAGGTCATCTGCGGCACCGACACCCTCGGCGTCGGCGTCAACGTGCCGATCCGCACGGTGCTGTTCACCGCGCTGTCGAAGTACGACGGCACCAAGGTGCGCCGGCTGCGCGCGCGCGAGTTCCACCAGATCGCCGGCCGGGCCGGCCGGGCCGGGTTCGACACCATCGGCTACGTCGCCTGCCAGGCGCCCGAGCACGACATCGAGAACCACCGCGCGCTCGCCAAGATCGGCGACGACCCCAAGCGGCGGCGCGGCTACGCGCGCAAGAAGGCGCCGGAGGGCTTCGTCGGCTGGAGCGAGGAGACCTTCGCCAAGCTCCAGGAGGCCGAGCCCGAGCCGCTCGGCTCGCGCTTCAAGGTCAGCAACGCGATGCTGCTGGCGGTGATCAACCGGCCGGGCGACTGCTTCCAGGCGATGAAGCACCTGCTGACCGACAACCACGAAGAGCGCAAGTGGCAGCGCCGGCACATCAGCCAGGCCATCGCCATCTACCGCTCGCTGCTGGCCGGCGGCATCGTCGAGCAGCTCGCCGAGCCGGACGAGCAGGGCCGGCGGGCGCGGCTCACCATCGACCTGCAGGAGGACTTCGCGCTCAACCAGGCGCTGTCCACCTTCGCGCTGGCGGCGATGGAGCTGCTCGACCGCGAGTCGCCCACCTACGCGCTCGACATGGTCTCCATCGTCGAGTCGATCCTGGACGACCCGCGGCAGATCCTGTCGGCGCAGCTCAAGAAGGCGCGCGGCGAGGCCGTGGCGCAGATGAAGGCCGACGGCATCGAGTACGACGAGCGCATGGAGCTGCTGGCGGAGGTCATGTACCCGATGCCGCTGGAGACGCTGCTGCTCGGCGCCTACGAGACCTACCGGCGCGGGCACCCGTGGGTGGCCGACTACACCGTCAGCCCCAAGTCGGTCATCCGCGACATGTACGAGCGGGCGATGACCTTCTCCGAGTACATCTCCTTCTACGAGCTGCCGCGCTCGGAGGGCACGGTCCTGCGTTACCTGGCCGACGCCTACCGCACGCTGTCGCGCACCATCCCCGAGCACCTGAAGACCGACGACCTGGTCGACCTCATCGAGTGGCTGGGCGAGCTGGTGCGGCAGGTCGACTCCTCGCTGATCGACGAGTGGGAGAAGCTGGCCAACCCGGCCGAGGCGCTGGAGCGGCAGGAGGAGCTGGAGGCGAAGGTCCGCCCGGTCACCGGCAACCCGCGCGCCTTCCGCGTCCTGGTGCGCAACGCGATGTTCCGGCTGGTGGAGCTGGCCGCCTACGACCGGCAGGAGGAGCTGGAGGAGCTCTACCCCGACCTCGACTGGGCCGCGATGCTCGACGCCTACTACGACGAGCACGACGAGATCGGCACCGGTCCCGACGCGCGTGGGCCGGGGCTGCTGCGCATCGCCGAGGAGAGCGGGCTGTGGAAGGTGCGCCAGGTCGTGCTCGACCCGGAGGGCCACGGCGACTGGGGCTTCGACGCGGAGGTCGATCTGGCCGCCTCCGACGAGGAGGGCCGGGCCGTGCTGCACGTGCAGGGGCTCAACCGGCTCTGAGGTCCGGAGGGCGCGTGTGCCGGAGCGGACTGGCAATGGACGCCCCGGCACACGTCCACATCTCAGTCTCGGCCGGGCATCGTCCCGGTCACGTCATGGGAGTGTCGCAAGATCCGGACATTCGCTCAGTCGCAGGCCGCGACGGCGCAGATCTTGGCGAGCATGGCCTTGGCGTCCTTCTGCTGCCGGGCGTAGTCGGTGCCGGCCGGACGGCCCCACTCGCCGCTCTGGGAGTAGATCACGATCGCGTTGGCGCGGCGGGCCACGACCGCCCGCTCGCCGCCGATCGCCGGCTTGCGGCCCTGGTAGAACTGCCCGAGCACCAGGAGAGCCTCGTCACCCAGCGCGGCCGGGACGCCCTTGAAGCGGTAGGAGGCCGAGCCGTGGTCCTTGCGCACCGCGCAGGTGGTCAGGGCGGTCCGCAACGCGGTCATGCTCTCCTGCGCGGCCTGCGTGGAGGCGTACACGATCACCTGCTCCGACTTGGCGTAGTCGGGGACCGCGGTGTAGGTGATCGTCTTGGCCGCGGTACGGCCGGCCTGCCCGAGGGCCTGCTTGTTGCACGGGTTCACCGTGAAGCGAGCGGTCTTGGCGGCGCTCACCTGCCAGCTCGTCTCCGGGTTGGCGTCCTTCTGGGCCGCGGCCTTCTCGTACAGCAGGAACCCCTTGGGGATCGGCGCGGCCAGGCCGGTGGCGACGGCTAAAAATAGGATGAGCTTCATTCGGCACATCCTGCCAAAATGGGCGGGTGAACGACGAAGAAATCCGCCGCGTGCTCGGCCTGCTCTACCAGGAGGACACGCTGCGCGCCCTGGCGGCGCTCGTGCTCGGCCAGGACGCCGCCTCCCCCGACGCGCTCGCCCGGCTGGAGCGGGGCGGCCTCGCCGAGCGCGACGCCGGCGGGAGCTGGCGGGCGCGGCCGGAGCGGTTCAAGGAACTGCTCAAGAGCGTGGCGCCGGAGCCGGTCAAGCTCACCGGCGAGGAGCGCGTGCTGCGGACCTTCCTGGTGGACGGGCGGCTGCGCGAGATGCCGATGAAGCACGAGAAGCGCATGGTGGTGCTCCGGTACATCTCCCAGGTCTTCGAGCCCGGGGTGCGGTATCCGGAGAAGGAGGTCAACGTGGCGTTGCGGGCCTTCCACGACGACTACGCGGCGCTGCGGCGCTACCTCATCGACGCCGAGCTGCTGTCGCGGGAGGACAACGTGTACTGGCGCAGCGGCGGGCCCACCTCGCTCTGATCGTCGCTCTAGTCGCCCGGGCGGATCGGCGGGAGCGGGCGCAGGATCGCCCGCCGGGTGCCGGTCAGCCCGGCCAGCCATTTCTCGTCGTAGGCGTAGCCGTACCGGCTGGAGCCCCACACCGGGCCGTAACGGTAGATGACGACGCGGCGTTCGCCGGGGTTGGTCCGGGTGGCGCCGCCGTGCAGGAGCGCGTCCACGAACAGCAGCGCGTCGCCCGCCCGCAGGTGCATCGGCTCCGCGCCGGGCAACTCCTCCATGGGCAGGTGCGCCAGCGGGTGCGGCAGGTTCGCCTTGTGCGAGCCCGGGACCAGCATCGTCGGGCCGTCGCCCGGGCCGACGTCGGTCAGGGCCAGGATGATGTTGACCATGCCGCAGCGGAAGGCGCCGTGCGCGTAGCCGTACTGGTTGCGCAGCGCCGCCCGGTGGCCGCCGGAGTGCAGCGGGTGGCGGCCGCCTGGGCCTCGGGCGGAGGCGATCGACTCGTCGATGAAGACGCCTTCGACGTAGCTGCCCTGCTCGCCGGCGAACCTGGTGACCAGCGGGAGCCAGCTCGGGTGGTCGATCAGCTCCTCGAACGGCTCGCCCGCGGCGACCGCCTGGTGGAGCTCGAAGCCGGTCTCGGGGGTGTAGTCGCGGCGTTGCGCGCCGCGGTGCCACTCGCCGCGGGCCAGGTGGCGGGGGAAGGCGTCGAACTCGGCGTTCAGCCGGGCCAGCAGCCCGGGCTCCACCGCGCGGCGCAGGACCAGGTAGCCGGTCAGGTCGAACAGGAAGTCCGCCAGCGGCCCGTCGAGGACAGGGCCGCTCGGGTGGGGTTCTGCGGTCACTCTCGCACTGTCGCCCGGCCGGCGGGCGGCGGCAAGGGCGGGAGCGGGGTCAGCCGCCCGAGACGTCCGACTCCTCGCTCACCACGGCGTCGTCCTGGTCGTCCAGCCAGCCCTCGGGCAGCAGCACCTTCGACCGCTCCCCCGACTTGCCGCGCGGGGTGTCGGTGTTCGGCGGCCACGGCTGGTCGCCGTCGACCCGGGCCAGGATCTCGCGCATCCGCTCGATCGACTCCGCCGCGGTCAGCTCCCGGCGCAGGTCGCCCCCGACGGTGAAGCCCTTCAGGTACCAGCCCACGTGCTTGCGGAAGTCCACGACCGCCGCGCGCTCGCCGCCCAGCGACCACACCAGCGCCTCGGCGTGCCGGACCATCACCTCGGCCACCTCGCCGAGCGTCGGCCGGGCCCGCTCGGCGCTGCCGTTGAAGGCGTTCTCCAGGTCGCGGAAGAGCCACGGCCGGCCGAGGCAGCCGCGTCCCACCACCACGCCGTCGCAGCCGGTCTCGGCCACCATGCGCAGGGCGTCGTCGGCGCACCAGATGTCCCCGTTGCCGAGCACCGGGATCTCGGTGACCACTTCCTTCAGCCGGGCGATGCGGCTCCAGTCGGCGGTGCCGCCGTAGTGCTGCCTCGCCGTACGGGCGTGGAGCGCGACCGCGGCCACGCCCTCCTCCTGCGCGATCCGGCCGGCGTCGAGGTAGGTCAGGTGGTCCTCGTCGATGCCGGTGCGCATCTTGATCGTCACCGGCAGCGGCCCGGCGTTCGCCACCGCGCTGCGCAGGATCCGGCGCAGCAAATTCCTCTTGTACGGCAGGGCGGACCCGCCCCCGCGCCGCGTCACCTTGGGCACCGGGCAGCCGAAGTTGAGGTCGACGTGGTCGGCGAGGTCCTCCTCGACGATCATGCGCACCGCGCGGCCGACCGTGTCCGGGTCGACGCCGTAGAGCTGGATGCTGCGCGGCGACTCCTCCGGCCGGAACCGGATCATCCGCATCGTCTTCGGGTTCCGCTCCACCAGCGCGCGGGTGGTGATCATCTCGCACACGTAGAGCCCGGCGCCCTGCTCGCGGCAGATCACCCGGAACGCCGCGTTCGTGATGCCCGCCATCGGCGCCAGCACCACCGGCGGCCACACCTCAATCGGCCCAATCTTCACTCCCACAGTTGTAGCGCAGCTCCGGTCGTGAGCGTTATTCGCGGCTACTCTTGGTCGTGATGCTTCTACGACTGCGGCTCACCCTCCCCGACCGGCCAGGCTCGCTCGGGCACGTGGCCCGCGCCCTGGGCGGCGCCGGAGCAGACATCACGCAGCTCACCGTCCTGGAGCGCGGCGCCGGGCGCGCGATCGACGACCTCACCGTCTTCTGCCCGGACGGCACCTCCCGCGAGTCGCTGGCCAAGTCGCTGGAGAGCGTCGACGGGGTGAGCGTCGACGGCGTCTGGCCCACCCGAGAGGCGCCGGGCACCTATCCCGAGCTGGAGATCCTGAAGTACATCACCACGGCGGGCGAGCGCGGGCTGACCACCCTGATCGACTCGCTGCCCGTGCTGTTCAGCGCCGACTGGGCGGCCGTCGTCACCGACCGCGCCGTCTACTCGAGCTGGCGGGCCCCGCGCGAGGTGCCCATCCCCGCCGAGGTCCCGCCCCGGCCGGTGGCCGCCACCCTGGACGGCGGCCTGCACGCGGTCACCGCCCCGCTGCCGCCGCTGGCCCTCACCCTCCTGCTGGCCCGCACCGAGGGACCGGCCTTCCACCGGATCGAGGTGCACCGGCTCACCCGGATCCTGGAGATCTTCCTGTCCCTCCCGGCCACCGAACGCGCCCTGACCCGCCAGCCCCGGACCTGACCCCGGCACGAGGAGCGGACACGAGGACCCTCCGGAGTCGGGTAAAGTATTCACTGCGGCAACGCGCGGAAGTGGCTCAGGGGTAGAGCATCACCTTGCCAAGGTGAGGGTCGCGGGTTCGAATCCCGTCTTCCGCTCTGCGTCAGGTGAGACCTCTGGTCTCCGGTGACGTTGGGACGATTAGCTCAGCGGGAGAGCGCTTCCCTGACACGGAAGAGGTCACTGGTTCAATCCCAGTATCGTCCACGGCAAGCCCCAGCATCGGGATTGGACCCCCGAGGCTGGGGCTTTTCGCTGTGCGCGTGGCACCCCCGCGTTCGGGGGCGATGTCACAGTTCGGCAGGATGGCTCGTCCCATGGGACAGCCGCGGCCGACAGAGGGAGTTGCCGAGATCATGACCAGCGGATCCACCGGCGGGCGGCCACCCGAGACGTCCGGTGCACCGGCGGCGCCTGAGCCGGCTGCGATCGCGGGTGAGCGGCGGCATCTGACGAACCTGGCCTACCGGCTGCTGGGGTCGCTGGCCGACGCCGAGGACGTGGTGCAGGAGACCTACGCCCGCTGGTACGCCATGACCCCGCAGGAGCAGGCGGCCATCCAGGTGCCGGCCGCGTGGCTGACGAAGGTGGCGGGGCGGATCTGTCTCGACGTGCTGGGCTCGGCCCGAGTACGGCGGGAGCGGTATGTCGGCGAGTGGGTGCCCGAGCCGCTGCCGGACGGCACGGAGTGGGTGAGCGGGCGGCTGGGCGGCGCGGCGGTGGACCCGGCCGACTCGGTGACGCTGGACGAGTCGCTCACCATGGCCTTCCTCGTCGTGCTGGAGGCGATGACCCCGGCAGAGCGGGTGGCGTTCGTGCTGCACGACGTGTTCCGCTACTCCTTCGCCGAGATCGGGGAGATCGTCGGGCGTAGCGAGGAGGCCTGCCGCCGGCTGGCCTCCTCGGCGCGGCGCCGGGTACGGCAGGAGCACGCGCCGGGGGTGCCGGTGGCCCGGCAGGCCGAGGTCGTGCGGGAGTTCAAGCAGGCGTGGGAGGCCAAGGACATCGGGGCGCTGGTCGGGCTGCTCGATCCCCGCGCCCTGGCGGTCGCCGACGGCGGCGGCGTGGTCAGCGCGGTGCTCAAGCCGATCGAGGGCGGCGAGCGGATCGCCCGCTACGCGGTCGGGCTCACCGAGCTGGCGCCGGGGCTGGAGCTGCTGGAGCACGTGGTCAACGGGCGGCCCGGGCTGGTGCTGCGGCGGGAAGGGGTGACCGTGGCGGTCATGGCCTTCGAGCTGGCCGGCGACCGCATCACGCGGCTCTGGGCGGTGCGCAACCCGGAGAAGTTGCGGTCGTGGACGAGCGAGCCGGCCTGACCGCGGTGCACCGGCCCGGCGAACGGCCCGACCGCGGCTCACCGGCCGGGCGGGCGAGCATGACCACCGTTCACCGGCCGGCTGTGTCGCTCTGGATCGGCTGCGCCGTACCGGCCAGGTAGTCGGGCCGGGTGACCGCGAAGACGCGGGCCCGGATGTCGTAGGCCGGGACGACGGTGACGCGGTCCTCGCGCATCCCGAGCTTGGTCATGATGCGGGCCGAGGCGTGGTTGTCGACGTGGCAGATGCTGACCACGCGGTCCAGCCCCGCCTCGGTGAAGCCGAAGCGCAACGCCGCACGCGCGGCCTCGGTGGCCAGGCCCTGACCCCAGAACGCGCGCCCGAAGCGCCAGCCGATCTCGACCGCGGGCAGGATCTCCGGCAGGAAGAGCGGGACGGACAGGCCGGTCCACCCGGCCAGTTCCCCGCTGTCGCGGTGCTCGACGGCGAACAGGCCGAAGCCGCGTTCGTCCCAGCCCTGCTCCATGCGCGCGATGGTCTCCGCGGTCTGCTCGCGGGTGCGGACCGAGCCGTCGCCGATGAACCGCATCACCTCGGGGTCGGCGTCGATCGCGGCCAGCGCGTCGAGGTCGCTCTCCCGCCAGCGGCGCAGGATCAGCCGCTCGGTGCCCAGTTCCATCGTGCTCTCCCCCTCGGTGCGGTTGCCCCGACACTTTAGAGGGAGCCGCGTGACATCACGATTCCGGGCGCTGCGTCGTCAAAGGGGATGAAGCACCCGACCGCATGAGGAGCCCCCGTGTTCTTGCGCATTGTGATCATCCTGCAGACCGTCGCGCTGTTCGCGGCGCCGGTCACCGCCGGGCTGATGTTGTCCACGTCCTACGGGCACTACTGGCACAGCGGCGCGTCCTACACCGTCTTCGTGATCGCCGTGGTGCACCTGGTCACCGCGGTCCTGGCTTGGCGGCCGGGCGGCGGCTCGCCGAAGCCGATCCGGTTCGCCGCCGTGTTCCTGGCCTTCACGCTGGCGCAGGTGGCGCTGGGTCTCGCGCACGTCACCGTCGTGCACGTGCCGCTGGGCGTGCTGATGTTCGCCTTCAGCCTGCTGCACCTCAGCCGGGTCCTGGCCGAGCGCCGCGGCGCGGGGGACCAGGTCACGGCCACCGCGCGGGGCTGAGTAGCATCGCCGCGTAACGCGTCCATCCGTCCCGCCGAGGAGCCCCGCATGAGCCTTCCCCCCGCCCGCAGCGCCGCCCGGCGCAAGGCCGACACGCTGCACCGGCTGGAGCACGACGTGGACGCGTGGATCGCGACGGCCGGAGCGGAGGGCGGCGAGCCGTACCTGGTGCCGCTGTCGTTCCTGTGGGACGGCCGCGAGCTGCTGATCTCGACGGCGGCCGCCGCGCCGACCTCGCGCAACCTGCTGGCGGGCGGGAAGGTCCGGATCGGCCTCGGCCTGACGCGGGACGTGATCCTGGTCGAGGGCGTGGCCGAGGCCTTCCCGGCCACCGAGATCTCCGCCGAGGAGGGGGACGCGTTCGCGGTCAAGACCGGGTTCGACCCCCGCGAGCTGAGCAGCCCCTACACCTACTTCCGCGTCCGGCCCGAGACGATCCAGGCCTGGCGGGAGGTCAACGAGCTGGCCGGCCGCGTGCTGATGCGCGACGGGCGCTGGCTCGTGGACTAGGCCCGGCCGCTCACCCGCCCAGGCGGACGAGCATCTTGCCGGTGTTGGCCCCGCGCAACATGCCGAGGAAGGCGTCCACCGCGTGGTCGAGGCCGTGGACCACGGTCTCCTCGGCGTGCAGGTTCCAGCCGGCGGCCCGCTGGGCGTATTCGCCGGCCAGGTGGCGGAAGTCGCCGACCAGGAAGCCGCGCAGCGTGAGCCGCTTGCCGACGGCCAGGCCGAGGTTGTTCGGCCCGGGCACCGGCTCGGTGGCGTTGTAGACGGAGATCGCCCCGCACAACGCGACCCGGCCGTGCACCCGCAGGGCCGAGAGCGCGGCCTGGAGGTGGTCGCCGCCGACGTTGTCGAAGTAGACGTCGATGCCCTCGGGCGCGGCGGCGCGCAGTTGCCCGGGCAGGTCGCCCGCGCGGTAGTCGATCGCCGCGTCGTAGCCGAACTCGTTCAGCAGCTTCTTGGCCTTCTCCGGCCCGCCCGCCGAGCCGACGACGCGCGAGGCGCCCAGGCGGCGGGCGATCTGGCCGGCCAGCGAGCCGACCGCGCCCGCGGCGCCGGAGACGAACACCACGTCACCGTCATGCACCGGGGCGACCTGAGTGAGCCCGGCATAGGCCGTCAGCCCGGTCATGCCGAGCACGCCCAGGTAGGCCTGCGGCGGCGCGAGGCTGGTGTCGAGGACGCGGGCGGCCCCGGCGTCGAGCAGGGCGTGGCTGCGCCAGCCGTACCCGTGCAGGACGGTCGCGCCGACCGGCACGTTGGCCGCCTCCGAGCGCACGACGGTGCCGACCGCGCCGCCCTCCATCGGCTGGCCGAGCTGGAACGGCGGCACGTAGGAGGGCACGTCGTCCATCCGGCCGCGCATGTACGGATCGACCGACATCCAGTCGTTGCGCACCAGGATCTGACCGTGGCCGGGATCGGGCAGCTTGGTCTCGACCAGCGAGAAGTCGGCGGGCGTCGGCTCGCCCACGGGACGGGCGACGAGCAGGATCTCCCGGCTGGACACGGGCATGGCGCGGCTCCTTCGGTTGCGTGGGCCCCTCCACGGTGCTCCGGCGCGGGCGCGCTGGCAACGCGACGCGGCGGTCGCTTACCAGCCGTTTGCGGCGCGCCCGGCCTCACACCGAGGGTTGGGCAGGTTGTGCGAAGATCGTCCTGGGTTACGCTGCGGCGAAGACCCCTGGCCGAAGGATCGGATCCCATGCGCGATCACCTGTCCGCCTTCCTCCCCGGCACGGGCCGCCGCAACCCGCGCGCGGCCTTCAGCTCCGACGCCCCGCGCCTCGACCTCGGCGGGCCGTGGCGCTTCCGGCTGTCGCCGACCGCCGAGGGCGAGCCCCTGACCGCCGACTTCTCCGGCTGGGACGAGCTGCCGGTGCCGTCGATGTGGCAGCTCCACAGGTACGGCAAGCCCGCCTACACCAACGTGAACTACCCCTTCCCCATCGAGCCGCCGCACGTCCCGGACGCGAACCCGACCGGCGACTACCGGCGCGAGTTCGACCTGCCGGCCGGCTGGGCGGGGCGGGCGGCGGTGCTGCGCTTCGAGGGAGTCGACTCGTGCTTCACCGCCTGGCTGAACGGCGTGGAGCTCGGCTTCTCGACGGGCAGCCGGTTGCCGGTCGAGTTCGAGGTCGCCCCACGCGAGGGCCGCAACGTGCTGGCGGTCCGGGTGCACCAGTGGTCGCCGGGCAGCTACCTGGAGGACCAGGACATGTGGTGGCTGTCGGGCATCTTCCGCGAGGTGACGCTGCTGGCCCGGCCGGTGCTGGACGACTTCTTCGTGCACGCCGGCTTCGACCCGGCGACCGGGCTGGGGGCGTTGCGGGTGGAGTGCGCGACGCCGGGGGCCGTGGTGTCCGTGCCGGAGCTGGGGCTGCATGCCGTACCGGCCGGGGAGGAACGCACGGCGGCGGTCGAGCCGTGGTCGGCGGAGCGGCCGCGGCTCTACGACGCGACGCTGGCGGGCGGCGGCGAGACGGTACGGCTGCGCATCGGGTTCCGGCGGGTCTCGGTCGAGGGCGGGGTGCTGATGGTGAACGGGCGGCCGGTGCTGCTGCGGGGCGTCAACCGGCACGAGTTCCACCCGCGCACCGGCCGCACGCTCGACGAGGCGACCATGCGGGCCGACCTCGAGCTGATGAAGCAGCACAACGTCAACGCGGTGCGGACCAGCCACTACCCGCCGCACCCGCGCTTCCTGGAGCTGTGCGACGAGTACGGGATGTGGGTGATCGACGAGTGCGACCTGGAGACGCACGGGTTCGCGGTCGTGGGCTGGCGGGACAATCCGAGCGCGGATCCGCGCTGGCGGGAGGCGTATCTCGACCGGATGGCGCGGATGGTCGAGCGGGACAAGAACCGGCCGTCGGTGATCATGTGGTCGCTCGGCAACGAGTCGGGAACCGGGGACAACCTGCGGGCGATGGCGGAGTGGGCGCGGGAGCGGGATCCGTCGCGGCCGATCCACTACGAGCACGACCTCGAATCCGGATATGTCGATATCTACAGCCGGATGTACGCCTCGGTGGCGGAGGTCGAGCTGATCGGGCGGCGGGAGGAGGCGCCGCTCGACGACCCGGCGGCCGACGCGCGGCGGCGGGGGTTGCCGTTCGTGTTGTGCGAGTACGCGCACGCGATGGGGAACGGGCCCGGCGGGCTCGGCGAGTACCAGGAGCTCTTCGAGCGGTATCCGCGGCTGGCCGGCGGATTCGTCTGGGAGTGGATCGATCATGGGCTGGCTCATCCGGTGTACGGCTTCGCCTACGGCGGGGACTTCGGGGAGGAGCTGCATGACGGGAACTTCGTCACCGACGGACTGGTGTTTCCCGATCGCAGGCCTTCGCCGGGGTTGGTGGAGTTCAAGAAGGTCGTCGAGCCGGTGCGGATCGAGGTGCGGGACGGGGTGGCGGTGATCTCGAACCGGTACGACTTCGCCGACCTCTCGCACCTGGTCTTTCGGTGGAGGGTCGAGGAGGAGGGGGTGGAGGTCGCCTCGGGGGTGCTCGACCTGCCGGGGGTGGTGGCCGCCGGGGCGACGGCCGAGGTCTCCCTACCGGACTTTCCCGATATTTCACGAGAAAGCTGGGTGACCGTGCGGGCCGAGCTCGCCCAGGACGAGCCCTGGGCCCCGGCCGGCCACGAGGTCGCCTGGGGCCAGGCCCAGCTCGACCCGGGCCCCGACCCGGCCGCCCCGCCCGGTGCCGGACCTCGGGAGTGGCCCGGTGGGGCGGTGTTCGAGCCGGCCACGGGGCGGTTGGCGCGGCTTGGAGAGCTCGACCTCGACGGGCCGCGGCTGGAACTGTGGCGGGCGCCCACGGACAACGACCGCCTGTCCCCCGACGCCTGGAACTGGCGAGCCGCCGGGCTCGACCGCCTGCACGAACGCGTCCTGGAGCAGACCCGCACCGACACCGGCCTCACCATACGAACCCGGACGGCCGCGGCCGCCCACGACCGCGCCATGCTCGCCGCCTACCACTGGACAGCCGCCGAGCACGGCCTCCACCTGACCGTCGAGATCACGCCCACCGGCGACTGGGAGACCTTCCCCCTCCCCCGCCTGGGCCTCCGGCTCACCCTGCCCGGGGACGTCTCCACCGTCGAGTGGTTCGGCCGCGGCCCCGGCGAGGCGTACGCCGACTCCTGCCGCGCCGCCCGCGTGGGCAGGTTCCGCGCCACCGTCGAGGAGCTCCAGACCCCGTACGTGCTGCCCCAGGAGAACGGCAGCCGGGCCGACGTCCGCTGGGCCGAACTGCGCACCCCCGGCGGCACCGGCCTGCGGGTGCGGGGTGTCGACCGGTTCGCGCTCACCGTGCGGCGGTGGAGCACCGAGGCGCTCGACCGGGCGAGGCACCGCACCGACCTGGTGCCGGACGACCGGGTGCACGTCAACCTCGATCTGGCCCAGCACGGTCTGGGGTCGGCCTCGTGCGGGCCGGGCGTCCTGCCGCGGCACCGGCTGAGCGCCCGTCCAGCCGTCCTCCGCCTGCTGTTCGAGCCGCTCCGCCCCTGAGGGGCTCCCGGTCAGCGGGCCGCGTCGAGGCGGGCCCGCTGGTCGGCGGTCAGCTCCAGGTCCACCGCCGCGAGGTTCTCCTCCAGTTGCGCCACCGAGGAGGCCCCGGCCAGCGGAATGATCGGGAACGGCCCGCCGATCTGCCAGGCCAGCACGACCTGCCCCGGCGTCGCGCCGGTCTCCTTGGCGACCTCCCGCAGCACCGCCAGCCGCGCCGCCGTACCCGGGTGCTCGTAGTCGTACGGCAGAGCCTTGTCCTCGCGGGCGTAGACCCCGCCGAGCAGCGGCGAGTACGCGACCAGGGTCAGCTCCGGCTCGGCGCGCAGGTAGCTCAGCAGTTCGGCGCCCGCGTGCCCGAGGCTCCCGTCCTCGAAGATCGTCTCAGGCACGTCGAACCGCGGCCGCAGCAGGCTGTGCTGGTACTGCAGCACCTCGTAGCCCGCCACCCCCGCCGCCTTGGCCAGCGCCCGGGCCCGCTCGACCCGCCAGATGGCGTGGTTGCTCACCCCGAGCAGCCCCACCGTGCCCTCCTCGACCAGCGCGCCGAACCCGGCCACCGTCTCCTCGAGGTCGACCGCGCGGTCCTCGATGTGCGCGTACAGCAGGTCGATGCGCTCCACGCCCAGCCGCTCGCGGCTGCGCTCGGCCGACTCCCTGATCATCGCTGCGGACAGGCCTTCGGCGTTGTCGGTGTAGCTCGTCCCCGGCGCGAGCGGACGGGCGCCGAGCTTGGTCGCGATGACCACCTCGTCGCCGATCCCCCGGCTGCGCCGCCAGCGGCCCAGCAGTTCCTCGCTCTGCCCGCCCTGCCCGCCGTCGTGCCAGAAGGCGTAGTTGTCGGAGGTGTCGATGAAGGTGCCGCCCGCCTCGACGTAGCGGTCGAGGATGGCGAAGGAGGTCTGCTCGTCGGTGAAGCTGCCGAAGAGCATCGCCCCGAGCGCCAGGACGCTGACGTCGCGACGGGTCTCCGGGGTGGTGCCGATGCTGCGATATTTCATGGCTGGGAGTGTGGATCCTGGAGTGCACTCCAGGTCAAGCGGCGAACTAATCGAACTAGTGATCTAATTCCTCTAGCGGTCTGACACCTCGCCTTACTACGATCTTGCTACCCGCCCCCCGGGGTTCGTCCAAGGGAAGAGAGATCGCCTATGAGGCGTGCAGTGATCGCGCTGGGAACCGGCTTGAGCCTGGCGGCTTCGGCCCTCACCGCCACACCGGCCCAGGCCACGGGCGTGTGGATCGAGCCGCTGGCCCCCATGCCGGCCGAAGCGCAGGCGGTCGCGAGGTTCTGGCTCGGCGACGGCGGGGCCAACCTGGCGGCGGCCACGCCGTACACCGTCCGGAGCGCGGTCGGCGCGGAACGCGCGGCGGCCGAGATCGTCCCGGACGGCAAGCCCGGGACCGTCCCCGCCACGGAGGCGCTCGACCCGCCCAAGGGCAAGACCCCGACCACCACGGGGAAGGTGTACTTCCTCGGCAGCGACCTGCGGCCGCACTGGTGCGCCGGCACCTCGCTGCAGGCCAACTACCGCAACCTCGTGGCCACCGCCGGGCACTGCCTGCTCGACGTCGAGGCCCCGATGGGCTCGCTCGGCAAGTGGGTCTTCGTCCCGGACCAGGCCGACGACACGGCGCCGCTCGGCGTGTACGTCGGCAAGCAGGCGAGCGTGCCGGCCGCCTACGAGAGTTCCAGGACACCGGCCCTGGACTTCGCCTTCGTCACCGTGTTCGACCGGGTCAGCCTCGCGCCGGGCGACGTGCTGGTCAGCGGCGGACGGCTGGGCGACAACGCCGGCAGCCAGGGCTTCGCCTGGAACCAGCCGCTCGGCGAGCGGCGGGACGTCTTCGACCACTCCGGCGGGCGGGCGGACGGCTCGACGTTCACCGTGAGCAGGCCGGGCCGGCCCGAGGAGCGGATGGTCGGCATCGGCACGCCGGACGCCGGTTTCCCCGGCTCCTCGTGGCTGGCGCGGTACTCGCCCGGCAGCCGCCTCGGCCACCTCGACGGTGTCACCTCCGGCGTCGCCGACCTCGACGGTGACGGCATCCCCGACACCGCGGTGGCGGCCTACTTCGGCGCCGCGGCGGTCGAGGCCTACCAGGCGGCCCGCAACACCGCCAGCGGCCGGATGATCTGATCCCCGGCTTCCGGCCGGACCACCTGACAACGGGGCCAGGTGGTCCGGCCGGTCAGCGGACGCCGCGGGGACGGAACTGGATGCTGATCCGGGGGCCGACCGCGGCCGAGGACTTGGGGATGGCGTGTTCCCAGGTGCGCTGGCAACTGCCGCCCATGACGATGAGGTCGCCGTGCCCGAGGTCGTAGCGCAGCGAGGCCCCGCCGCCGCGGGGACGCAGGTGCAGGGCGCGCGGGGCGCCGACGGAGACGATGGCGACCATGGTGTCCTCGGCGCCGCCCCGGCCGATGGTGTCGCCGTGCCAGGCGACGCTGTCGCGGCCGTCGCGGTAGAAGCACAGGCCGGCGGTGACGAACGGCTCGCCGAGCTCGTGCTCGTAGTGCGCGTTGAGCGCCTGGCGGGCCTCGTCGAGCGCGGGGTCGGGCAGCGCCTCGCCCTCGCGGTAGAACTTCAGCAGGCGCGGGACGTCGACCACGCGGTCGTACATGCGGCGGCGCTCGGCCTGCCAGGGCACGTCGGCGGCCAGCCGCTCGTAGAGCGCGTCGGCGCCCGACATCCAGGCCGGGCGCAGGTCGATCCAGGCGCCGTGGTCGAGGGTGATCCTGCGCACGGCCGGGCCGAGCTCCCCCGGCGCGGTCGGCGTGTCGAGGTCGAGCAGCGAAGCCTGGAACATGCAATCGAGTATACGTTCGAAACGGCGGTGGCGGTCAATCCGGTAACGTCTCGGGCGTGCTAGGACGTTACATGGCCGGAGCCGTCGCCGCCCGGACCGGGAACGAGATGGCCGGACCCGCGTTATTGCTGCTCGGGCTGGCGGTGACCGGATCGGCCTCGGCCGGGGCGTCGCTGCTGGCCGGGCTGACCGTCTCGGCGGCGGTGGGCGGGCCGCTCCTCGGGGTCTTCCTCGACCGGGTGCGGCGGCCCGGTCTGGTGCTCGCGGCGAGCATGGGCGGGTACGCCGCCGGGCTCGCGATCATCGTCGCGGGCGTGGGACGGCTGCCGCACGGCGTCCTGGTCGGGGTGGCGGTGCTGGCCGGGCTGCTCGGACCCGCGCTGGCCGGCGGGTGGACGGCCCAGCTTCCGCTGGTCGCCGAGCCCGCCCGGCTGCCCAGGGCCAACGCGCTCGACGCGATGACCTACAACGTGGCCGGGCTCGCCGGTCCGGCCGTCGTGGGCGCCTTGGCCTCGGTGGCCGGGGCGCAGGTGGCCGCCCTGAGCGCCCTCGCGCTCGTGCTGGCGGCCGTGGGCGGTGCCTGGTCCCTCCCGAAACGTCGCCCGCCGGACGCCGACGAGGCGGCGCCCGCCTCGAAGGGCGTGCTGCGGGAGCTGACCGCCGGTTTCGTGGCCATCGCCCGGCCCGGCTCGTTGCGGCGCGCCACGGTGGTCTCGATGATCTCGATGGGCGGCGTCGCCATGCTCGTGGTCGCCGCGCCGCTGCTGGGCCAGCGGCTGACCGGCCAGACCGGGCACGGGGCGCTGCTGCTCGCGGTGGTCGCGGTGGCGGGCCTGGCCGCCAACGGGGTGCTCGCCAGGCGGACCTTCGACCCCGACCGGGTGCTCCTGCTGTCCACGCTGGTGATCGCCGCCGCGCTGGGGCTGGCCGCGGTGGCGCAGTCGATGCCGGTGGCGATCCTGGCCGCGGTGCTGGCCGGGGTGGGCGAGGGCCCGCAACTGACCGCCCTGTTCGCGGTACGGCACCGCGAGGCCCCGGCGCACCTGCGCAGCCAGATCTTCACCACCGGAGCCAGCTTGAAGATCACCTCGTTCGCGCTGGGCTCGGCCGCGGCCGGGCCGCTGGTGGACCGGTCGGTCGAGGCCGCCCTGCTGGCCGGGGCCGGGATCATGCTCCTGGCGGCCCTCGCCTACGCCCTGCTGTCCCCCCGCTCCTGACGCCCGGCTAGCCGCCGCGCGCGGCCCGGTGGGCGGCGACCCGTTCGCGGGTGGCGCAGCGGCTGCTGCAGTAGCGCCGCGCGCTCCCGCCCCCGAGGTCGAGGTACGGCCGCCCGCACGAGCGGGCCGAGCAGAGCCCGCCCGGCAGCCGCTGCAGGTCGGCCAGGAGCACCGCCAGCGCCATCGCCGAGGCGGAGGCGAACCACTGCGCCCACCCCGCCGAGGGCGTGTCCACGTGTAGGTGCCACGCGGCGGACCCGTCGTGGTCGGTCAGCCGGGGCGGCCGGGCGTGCTCGGCGAACAGGCCGTTGAGCAGCCGGGCCGCCTCGGGCACGCCGGGGGCGGCGAAGACCTCCACGATCCGCTCGGCCACCTGCCGGAGCGCCGCCAGGTCGGCGACGGAGACCGGGTCCGCCTCGCCGTACCTGCGCAGGATCTCCGGGACGCGCTCCGGCTCGCGCAGCAACGCCCACGACAGATCGGCGGCGCGGGCGGCCATGACCCGGGTCGAGTGAACCTCCACCCGGCCAAGCTAGCCGCCGCAGGCGGCGAAGGTGTAGCTGTCGGTGCGGAGCCGGTAGCGGTCGCGGAGCTTGAGCTTGCCGGTGAGCACGTCGAGCCGGTGGACCGACATGATCGACGGCCGGTCGTCCCTGGCGTGGACGAGGTGGACGGTGACCTCGTTCACCCCGGTCCAGTCGAGGGCGTGCAGGTCGTGCCCGGCGGGCAGCTTGACCGGCACGCGGGAGGTGACCACGTCGGTCCTGGTGTCGTACAGGACCAGTTCGGGCCGGTCGCCCGTGACGAGGCTGGCGGTGGTGCGCCCGTCGGCGGCCAGGGCCTCGGGGCTGTTGGCGGCGACGAGCTGCGGCGGGGAGACGTCGGCCAGCCGCTGGCCGGTGTCGGTGTAGACGCGCAGGTCGTAGGTGCCCTCGTCGCCGTCGTAGGAGGTCAGCACCTCGTCGCCGTCGCCGCTGAAGTCGACGAAGGTCTCGGCGCCGGGCACGGTGCCGAGCCGGCGGCCGGTGGCGGTGTCGAAGAGGCGGGTGGCCCGCGGCTTCTCGTCGCCGAAGACGGCCGCGAGCCGGGAGCCGTCGCCGGACAGGTGCAGGGTGATGGAGTACTGGGCGATCCGCGGCAGGGCGTCCCCGGGCAGGAGCCGGACGCCGCCGCCGACCGTGCGGACCGCCAGCCGGCCCTGCCGGGTGAGGTAGGCGATCTTCAGGCCGTCGCCGCTCACCGCCAGCGGCGCGGCCTGGTACACCGAGGACTTGCCGTCGGCCTCGCGGGCGACGACCGCGGCGTCCTTGAGCAGGCGCGTCCGCCCGTCGTGCGTGGTCAGCTGCCAGAAGCCGCAGGGGTGGTAGGCGTCGTCGTCGCCGCAGCCCTTGACCGAGGCGTAGCGGACCGCGTCGTGCGCGGGCGAGGCCTGGGCCGGCACGGCCAGCAGGCCAAGCGCCAGCGCGGCGGTGAGGAGGATCTTCATGGCCGTTATTCCCCCGCGATGGTGTAGGAGTAGCTGTCCTTGGGCACGCGCACCCGCCAGGAGGGGCGCGTGGCGCCGGTGGCCGCGTCCACGGTGAGCACCCGTATCACCGTCGAACCGCGGTCGGAGGCGTGGACCTGGTAGATCGCCAGCCGGTCGTCGTCGAGCCAGCGGGCCCGGTCGGGGCCGTCGGCCGGCTTGAGCGGCAGCGGCCGGGCCGCCGACAGCTCGCCGGTCGCCAGGTCGTACAGCCGCAGGCCGGGAGGCTTGCGCCTGTCCTCGTGGCCGGGCACGAAGGCGGCGACCGTACGCCCGTCGCGCGCCAGCGCCAGGACGGTGGCGCCCATGACGACCTGCGGCGGCGTCCGCTCCAGGCCGGTGCCGTCGAGCCGGCGCGCGACCAGCTTGGTGGTGTTGTCCGGCAGGTGGCGCCGGACCAGCACCTCGTCGCCGTCGCCGCTGAGCGCCTCGACCTCGTCCTCGACCGGCAGCTTGGTGATGCCTCCGCCGCGCAGGTCCACGATGCGGGCGGGGACCGGCGGGTCGGCGTCGGGGAAGGCGACCACGAGCCGCTCCCCGCGCGGCGACAGACGCAGTTCGACCGGGTCGGTGCCGGTCCGCTTCGGCACCAGCGACGCGGGTAAGACCTTGGCCGCTCCACCGACCCGGCGCACCACCAGGCGGTGGTCGCCGGCCCGCTCGTAGGCCAGCCACCGGCCGTCGGCGCTCAGTGTGAGAGCCGACTCGAACAGCGCCTTGGCGCCGTCGCCGCCGATCCGGTTGGTGGCCGAGTCCTTGACGGTGAGCGTGCGGCCGTCGGACAGGACGAGCCGCCAGCGTCCGCAGGCCTGCTCGACGGCGTCCCGGTCGGGACAGGACTTGATCCAGGCCAGCCGGGCGACCGGTGGTCCCTGGGCGGCGGCGGGCGCGGCTCCGGCCGCCGTGACGGCGGTCGCGAGCGCCGCCGCGAGTGCCGCTGAGGTGATCCTCATCGTGGTGAACTCCTTCCGTTCACCCCGTTGGACCGCCCGCCGAACCGGGCGGTTGATCACAGGTCCGTCACGAAAGCTCAGTCGCGGAAGCGCTCCGGCTCGTAGTCCTGGAGCAGGAGCTTCTCGGCGTCGTCGAGGTAGGACTCGAGGTAGCGGCCCGCCTCCTCCGCCCGGCCGGCCTCGATCAGGTCGAGCAGCTCGCGGTTGCGCTCGACGAAGGGCTCGTGCAGCGAGCGCTGGTTCTTCATCACGTGGAAGACCAGGCGCAGCTCGGCCAGCAGGTGCCGCATCGACTCGTCCAGCCGCGGGCTCTGGTTGAGGGTGACGATCGCCTGGTGGAAGCGGCTGTTGGCGGTGCCGACCGCGGTCCAGTCGTCCTGCTCGGCGGCGCGCAGCGCGTCGGTCACCGCCTCGCGGATGGCGGCCAGGGCGGCCGGGGAGGGGGTCCGCCGGACTCCGGCGCCCTCGATGACGCGGCGCACGCGGTAGAGGTCGGCCACGTCGGCGGCGGACAGGATCCGGACGAACACCCCCTTGTTGCGCCGGTGTTCGAGCAGCCGCTCGTGGCCGAGCAGCCGGAAGGCCTCGCGCAGGGTGTTGCGGGAGACCTGGAGCGCCTCGGAGATCTCGCCTTCGAGCAACTGGGTGCCGGGCGGGAGCACGCCTTCGATGATGCGCTCGCGCAGCACGTCGGCGACCTCCTCGGCCACGCTGGCCCGGCCGATTCTGGATCGCACACCTTCGAGGCCGGCTACCGCGTTGCGCACGGTCACCATGAAATCAGCGAACAAACCCCTTGTCGAATTGTTGAACAATTTTTATGGTGAGGTCAGCCCCCCGATCCCAAGGAGCGATCACATGCACCAGACGCGGCGCGTGATCACCGCCAGCCTGATCGGCACGTCCCTGGAGTGGTACGACTTCTTCCTCTACTCCACCGCGGCGGCCGTGGTCTTCAACAAGCTCTTCTTCCCCAGCCTCGACCCGGTGGCGGGCACCCTGGCCGCCTTCGCCACCAACGCCGTCGCCTTCGCCGCCCGCCCCATCGGCGGCATCGTCTTCGGCCACTTCGGCGACCGCGCCGGCCGCAAGACCGTGCTGGTCGTCACGCTGCTCATGATGGGCATCGCGACCGTCCTGATCGGCGTCCTGCCCACCTACGCCAGCATCGGCGTCGCCGCGCCGATCCTGCTGGCCGTCCTCCGCTTCGTCCAGGGGCTCGGCCTCGGCGGCGAGTGGGGCGGGGCGGTGATCATGTCGATGGAGCACGGCACGAAGGAGCGGCGCGGCTTCAACGCGAGCTGGCCGCAGGTCGGCGTGCCGGCCGGCAACCTCATGGCGGCCGGCCTGCTCGCGCTGATGAGCGCCACCCTGTCGGAGGAGGCGTTCCTGTCGTGGGGCTGGCGGGTGCCGTTCCTGCTGTCGGCGGTCGTCGTCCTGGTCGGGCTCTGGATCCGGCTGAAGATCACCGAGTCGCCGCTGTTCGAGCGGGTCGAGCAGCAGGGCGTCAAGGCCAAGATGCCGCTGGCCGAGGTGATCCGCCGCCACCCGCGGGCGCTGTTCTCCGCCTTCACCGCGCGCATCGGCGTGGACGTGGCCTTCTACACTTTCACCGCCTACATCCTCGTCTACGTCACCGAGACCCTCGGCATGGACCGGCAGACCGGCCTCAACGCGGTCTTCATCGGCTCGGCCTGCCAGCTCGCGCTGATCCCGCTGTTCGGGGCCCTGTCCGACCGGTACGGCAGGCGGCTGGTCTACCTGGGCGGCGTGGTCGCCGCGGCGGCCTGGGTGTTCGCCTTCTTCCCGCTGCTGGCCACCCGCTCCTTCCCGCTCATGGCCCTGGCCACGGTGGTCGCCCTGGCCACGCACGCCGCGATGTACGGCCCGCAGGCCTCCTTCATCGCCGAGCTGTTCAGCACCCGGCTGCGCTACAGCGGCGCCTCGATGGGCTACCAGGTGGCGGGGATCTTCGGCGGGGCGCTCGCGCCGATCATCGCCATCGCGCTGCTGAAGGCGTACGGCACGACGCTGGCGGTCTCGCTCTACGTGCTGGCCGCGCTCGCGATCACCGCCGTCGGCCTGGCGATCGCCCCGAAGGCCGACGACTTCGAGGAGCCCGCGGCGGCCGGCTCCAAGCGGCCGAGCGCCGTCTGACCACCCTGGTGATCGCCGCGAGAGGGCGGGCGGCGGCTGCCACCGCCGCCCGCCGGCGCCGGGTCAGTCGTCGTGCCGAGCCGCGGGGGCCGGTGCGGGGGCGGGTATGCGGGCCGTACGCCAGGAGCCTCTGAAGAACGGCAACGAGGCCAGGAAGAGCACCTGACCGGCCAGCGCGATCAGCAGCCAGGTGCCCCAGCCGGAGCCTTCGGCCACCGCCGTGGCGGTCACCAGGAGCACCACCACCATGATCCGGACCACCATGCCCCACAACCCGAGCGCCGCGCCCTGCAGCCGGGAGTCGACGTCCTCGGCGTCCTCGGAGAAGGCGGCCATCCACGGCACGTACGCCACCCCGAGGAAGACGAAGAGCAGCGCGTAGACCACGGCGATGTGCGCCGCCCCCGGCCGCTCGCCGACCAGCGAGATGAAGTAGGCCAGGGTCGCGATGGTCAGCACCGTGCCGCCCAGGATGTACGGCTTGCGCACCTGCTGGCGGTCCGACAGCCGCCCGACGCCGATGACCACGACGGCGTTGAGCACCAGCCCGAGCGCGACCACCCCGTTGGCGGTGGCGGTGTCCAGGCCGAACGCGCCGAACAGGATGGTCGGCCCGAAGATGGCGAAGGTCCAGTAGAGGACCTGCCAGCCGGTGTTGCCGAAGACGTGCGCCCACAGGTGCGGGTGGCGCAGCAGCTCGCGGACCTTGCCGGGGTCGACCTTCTCCTCGGCGCTGACCGCGCTCTCGGCGGTGAGCACCTGGGCGCGCAGGGCCGCGCACGGCTCGGCGATCTGCCAGATGATGATCGCGCACAGGATCAGCGAGACCACGCCCATGATGATCGCCTGCGACTGCCAGGCGTAGCCGAACATCGGCAGGGTCAGCCCCGCCAGCCCCGAGGCCAGGAAGCCGGCGCCGACCGGCCCCCAGGTCCAGAAGCCGAAGGACTGAGCGCGGCCCATCCGCGGGGAGAAGTCGCGCACCAGGCTGGCGGTGATGGTGATGCCCGCGCCCTCGATGAAGAGCATCAGGCAGCGCACCGCGAAGAGCTGGCCGGTCGTCTCGACCATGGCCAGCAGGAAGTTGCAGGCGGCGGTGACGGTGAGGGTGGGCACCAGGATGGTCACCCGGCCCCAGCGGTCGGACAGGATGCCGCCGAAGCCGGCCGAGATGCCGGCCACCAGCACCGAGGCGGCGGCGATCAGGCCGTAGGTGCTGAGGCTCATCTTCAGGTCGCTCATCAGCAGCGGAAGGATGGTGCCCAGCGTGGTCTCGAAGTTGGCCACCAGGCTGGCCAGCACGGCCACCGCCAGCAGGCGCACGCGCCGGGCGCCGACGGGGTAGACGGTCAGCTCACGGACATAGAACGGTCGTGCCATCCGTCCTCCAGCAGAACGTATTTCTAGTACACGATTCGGAGGGAAGGCACGGAAGTCAACGAGGCGGCCGATCACGATGTGATGTCGATCACACACGCCCGGGGCAGGTGGGACCGGTTTTGGCCACCGTTACCGGCGAATAGTCATAAAATGCGCATCCATGAGCCTCCCCGTTCGCCAGCGAGCTCCGAGACCGGGCGGCGGCCGCCACCGGGCGCCCGTCCCCACCAGCCTGCCCTCGGACGCTCCCGTGCTGGTCCTGGCGGTGGCCGGTGAGACCGAAGGCGTGCCGGCCGACATCGCCGCCGTCGTCCGGGTGGACAACCCGCAGATCGACGTTCGCCTCAGCGCCGTCGACCACCTGGCCGACGCCCTGCCCGCCGACCGCCCCTCGGTCATCGTGCCGCTGATCACCTGGCCCGACCCAGCCCCCCTCGCCGAGATCGGCAAGCAGGTCGCCGCCGGCGGCGCCGACGCCGTCGTCACCGAGCCCCTCGGGCCGCACCCGCTGCTGGCCGAGGCCCTGCACATCCGGCTGGCTGAGCGCGGCCTGGCCCGGGCCGACCGGGTGCGGCTGATCAACGTCTCCAGCCCGGTCGACGCCGTCATCCTCGGCGTCGCCGGCGGGCCCGCCGCCGTCCAGGCCGCCCAGCCCACCGCCGTACTGCTGGCCTCCCGGCTCACCCTGCCGGTCGTGGCCGCCTGCATCGACGGCGAGCCCAGCCTGGACGCCGCCGCCACCCGCCTGCGCGAAGCCGGCGCCCAGCGGCTGGCCCTGGCCCCGTGCCTCATCGGCCACGAACTGCCCGCCGCCGTCATCGCCGAGGCCGCCGCCGGCGTCGACGCCGGGCACGCCGAACCGCTCGGCGCGCACAGCCTCCTGGCCGACCTTGTCGCGCGAGCTTACGGTAGTCAGCTGGCTACTTGACAGGCTTGTAAAGATCGGCTTGGGCGCGTTAGGTTCTCCCCATGCGTTGCGTCCAGGTCACCGGGCCGCGGCTGGGCCTCAGAGAGGTCACGCCCGCCGATGTGGACGCCTTACACGCCGTCTACGGTGACCCGGCCGCGACCGAGCACCTGCCCTTCAACCCCCGCAGCCGCGACGAGGTCGCCGGGATGGTCGACGAGGCGCTGGGCGCGGCCCTCACCGAGCCGCGCCGCCTCTACCTGCTCGCCGTCACCGACGTCCACGACGGCAAGGTCATCGGCGTCTCCCGGCTGCACATCGAGGCCGACCACCCGCACAGCGCGGAGATCGGCCTCGGCCTCCGCTCGGACCTCTGGGGGCGGGGGCTGGGGACGGACCTCATCCGGCTGACCCTCTTCTTCGGGTTCAAGCGGCTTGGGCTTCACCGGATCTGGGGGGCGCGGTCGCCCCTTAACGTGCCGGCGCAGCTGGCGATGCTCATGGCCGGGATGGTGGAGGAGGGGCGCGTCCGCCACCATGTCTTGACGCCTGAGGGGTATCGGGACTCGATCGTCCACTCGGCCATCGCCAGCGAATGGCGCGACTCCCCTGCCTGACCTTTTTCGGAGGCGGTCACCGACCTCCCCTGCCCGCCGCACAGGATCACCACCCACCGCCTGCACTACTCGCCGCATCGGTGGAGGGGGCCAGTTCGGCGGCCGTTGCCAGGCCGACCGGGCCGACGCCCGATCGGCGCCCAACCACAGCACCATCCACCGACCCCCGCCCAACCTGCCGCACAGGATCACCACCCACCGCCCGCACTACCCACCGCACCGATGGACGTGCCAGCCCCAGCAGCCGACGCCAGCTCGGCGCGGCCGATACCAAGCCGGCGGCCAACCGCAGCACCACCCACCGGCCCCCGGCCAACCCGCCGCACAGGAGCACCACCCACCGCCCCCCACTACCCACCGCACCGGTGGACCGGGCGGGGTCGGCGACCGGCCGCAGTTTCGCCCGCCGACCCCCGCTGACCACCGCACAGGGTCACCACCCAGCAGTTGGGCTGCTCGCCGCATTGGTTGACGGGGCCGGTGTCCGCGGCCGCCTACCCTGCCCTCGGCCCCCACCCGATCCACCCCGTGCCCCGTCCCGGTGCCCGGCCCCTGTGCCCGGCACATCCCGCGCTCAGCTCCGTTGCCCCGCCCACGCCGCGCTCAGCTCCGTTGCCCCACCCACCTCGCGCTCAGCTGCGTTCCCGGCACACCCCGCGCTCGGGTGCGTTGTCCGGGGCGCATCGCGTCCGGCTTTGTTGCCTGGCGCGCCTTGTTATGCCCGGTTCGCTCCGTTGCCGGCCGCTGTGCTCGGCCCGCCTCGTGCCGGACCGTCCCCGACGGCTGGGGTGCTGCGGAGGTGTGCGGCTGGGAGTCCGGCGGTGGGGCGTGATCCTGGGCGGTGGGGTGGGGGGGTCGGCGAGGTCGCGTGAAAAGGGGCTAGAGGTAGGCGCGGGTGGCGGTGGCCAGGTCGGCGGTGGGGTCGGGGGTGGAGACCGGGAGGGCGTCGTCGGGGGTGCGCTCGCGGACGTCGCGGTCGCGGATGGCGAGGACGGCCGGGGCCGGGGCGCCGGTGGCGCCGAAGCGGTCGGAGACCGCCACGCCGACGACCCGGCGAACGTCGGCGACGACCTCACGAGCGGTGTGGTCGCCGCCGGACACCGCCAGGTGCCCCAGCAGGGCGGCGAAGCGCAGTTCGCCCTCGGAGGCGGGCCGCTGGCCGGGCACGACGGGACGGTCGAGCCAGAAGACCTTGCCCGCCAGGAGGGCGTCGTAGGGCCGCCCCTCGCGCGAGAGCGCACGGACGGCGCCGGTGACCACGGCGCCGAAGTCGGCGAGGTCCGCCTCGGGCGGCAGGTCGGTGGTCACCAGCAGCGGCACGATGAGCGAGTCGAGCATGGCGCACATCGTAGAGGCGGCCACCGACAAACCGCGGCCTACTTGAGTCCGGAGGTGGCGATGCCTTGGACGAAGAAACGCTGCAGGAAGAGGAAGAGCACCAGGATCGGCGCCACGACGATCATGGCTCCCGCCACGAGGAGGTTGTAGTGGGTGCCTTCCTGGCCGTTGAGGATGTTCAGGGCCACGGGCAGGGTGTAGATGTCCTCCGACTGGGCGACGATGGCCGGCCACAGGAAGTTGTTCCACGCCCCGAGGAAGGTGATCAGCCCCAGGGTGGCCATGGCGGGCCGGCACAGCGGCAGGACGATGGTGAAGAAGATCCGGAATTCGCCGGCTCCGTCCACCCGGGCCGCGTGCAGCAGTTCGTCGGGGATCTCGGCGATGAACTGCCGCATCATGAAGACGCCGAGCGGCGTGATCAGTCCCGGCAGGATGATGCCGAGGAAGGTGTTGACCAGCCCCAGCTTGGCGATGAGCACGAACTGCGGCGTCATCAGCACGATCGCCGGGATGGCCATCTGCACCAGCACCAGCCCGAACAGCACGTTCCTGCCGCGGAAGGGCAGCTTGGCGAAGCCGTACCCGACCATGGAGCAGAACAGCAGGTTGCCCGCGACGATCACGGCCGCGACCAGCACGCTGTTGAGGAACGCCTGCCCGATCTGCACGCGGTCGAGCAGTTCGGCGTAGTTGTCCAGGGTGAAGGTCTCCGGCCAGAGGGTCGGCGGGTCGCGGCGGATCTCGGCCTCGGGCTTGACCGAGCTGAGCCCGGCCCACAGGAAGGGCCCGACGACCAGGAGCAGGCCGAGGCTCAGCCCGAGGTAGGTGATCAGCCGTTGCGCGCGGGTCATCGTCGCCTCCCGATCCGGAGCTGGAGGACGGCCAGCGCCACGATCACGGTGAACAGCACCGTGGCCGCGGCCGAGGCGTAGCCGTAGTTGCCCACTCCGAACTGCTTGAAGATCGCCAGCGAGGCCGACAGCGTGGAGTTGAGCGGCCCGCCCCCGGTCATCACCAGCGGCTCCTCCAGGAACTGCAGGAACCCGGTGGTGCTGTAGACGGTGCAGAAGAGGATCACCGGCCGCAGTTGCGGCACGGTGATGTCGCGGAAGCGCCGCCAGCGCCCGGCCCCGTCGACGGAGGCCGCTTCGTAGAGCTCGCGCGGGATGCCCTGGAGCGCGGCGAGGAAGACGACCATGTCGAAGCCGAAGCTGCGCCAGGCGGTCATGACGATGATGGACGGCAGCGCGGTCGAGGTGTCCTGCAGCCAGCGCGGCCCGCCGCCGAGCAGGGTGTTGACCAGCCCGGCGTCGGGTTCGAGCAGGAACTTCCAGGCCACCGCGATGCCGATGATGCTGGTCACGTGCGGCAGGTAGTAGCCGAGCCGGAAGAAGGCGGCCGGCAGCCGCCCGATGCCGGAGTTGAGCGCCACCGCCGCCAGCAGGCCGAGCCCGATGGTCAGCGGCAGCGCCGCGACGACGAAGATCGCGGTGTTGACTGCGGCCTTGCGCATCGCCTCGTCGTCGGCGAGGCGCAGGTAGTTGTCCAGCCCTACGGGGTCGACGGCCAACGGGTCGGCCACGTCGGTGCTGCGCATGTCGGTGAAGCTCATGCCCAGGCCGGCCAGCAGCGGGCCCAGGTAGAACACGGCGAACATGAGCACGAAGGGCAGGACGAACACCCAGCCCAGGGTGCGTCTCACAGGCCGGTCCCGATCGTCTCGGCCTGCTGCTGGATGGCCTTGGCGGTCTGTTCCGGCGTGGACTTGCCCAGGGCGAGCTTCTCCAGCTCGGTCTCCAGGACCTTGGCCACCTGCTCCCAGGTGGGGAAGGGCGGCGGGGTCTTGGCGTCCTTGAGCTGCTCGCCGAAGACCTTCAGCCGGGCGTCGCCGGCCAGGGCGCTCTCCTCCCAGGCGGCCTGCACCGCGGGCAGGGCCTTGACCTTGGTGTACCAGTCGGCCTGGACCTTCGGCTCGGTCAGCCAGGAGATCAGCTTCCAGGCGGCGTCGCGGTTCTGTGCCTTCTTGAAGACGGCCAGGTCGGAGCCGCCGACGAAGCTCGTGGCGCTGACCGGGCCCTTGGGGTAGGGCGCGAGCTCGATCTTGTCGCCGAAGCCGGCGCCGCCGTCGTTCTCCAGCACGCCGACCATCCAGGGGCCGGAGAAGAAGCCGCCGACCTCGCCCTTGATGAAGTTCTGCGGGAAGGCTCCGCGCGGGGTGTCGTTGGGGGCGAGCTTCTGCTGGAAGAGCGAGGCGTACTGCTTGAGGCCGGTGACCGCCTCGGGGGTGTCGAAGGTGTAGGCGCCGTCCTTGACGATCTCGCCGCCGGCCGACCAGATGAGCGGGAGCGCCTCCTGCCAGGCGGCGCCCTCGGTGAAGGCCTGGTTGAAGCCCTTGGCCGCGCCGCCCTTCTCCTTGAGCGCGCGGGCGAAGGCGGTCAGCTCCGCCCAGGTCTTCGGCGCGCTCACGCCGGCCTTCTCGGCCTGGTCCTTGCGGTAGTAGAGGACGCGCGTCTCGACGTACCACGGCACGCCGTACGCGGTGCCGCCCACGTCGACGGTCTGCCAGGCGCCGGGGAAGAAGGCGGCCTTGTCGAAGAGGTTGCCGGGCGTGGGGTCGAGCGCCCCGGTCTTGGCCAGTTCGCCGGACCAGGTGGAGCCGATCATGCTGACGTCCGGGGTGGCGTTCCCGGCGATGGCCGAGGTGATCTTGTCGTGCGCGACGTCCCACCCCATGGGGGTGACCTCGACCTTGATGCCGGGGTTGGCGGCCTCGAACCCCTTGACGAACTCGCCCAGGGCCTTGCCCTCCTCCCCCATGGCCCAGACCGTCACGCGGCCGGCCGCCTTGTCGGTGGCGACGTCCTTGGCCTGCTCGGGGGTCTGCTCGGCGCCGCGTCCGCAGGCGGCGGCGGCCAGGGCGAGCAGCAGCACGCCCGCGGCGGCACGGGTGTTCGGCATGGGTTCCTCCCGGGGGGTGGTTCTGTAAGCGCTTACTCCCTGCCCCGGCAGGCGGATTCATGCCTGCGGATATCAGAACGTGACCAACGGGTCGCCCACGAGGTCGGCGACGAAGTTGACGAAGAAGAAGCCGAAGAACAGGAAGTTGAGCACGAGGATCACGTAGTGCCACGGCCGGGGCCGCGCCGCCTTCGGCAGCCGGCTGTTGAGGTAGATCAGCAGGAACGGGTAGATCAGCGCGCCCAGGTTGGACATGTTCGCCGACCAGTTGACCAGGTTCTGCGGCAGCGTGAAGTGGATGATCACCGAGATGGCGACCAGCAGCACCAGCATGAAGGGGTAGTAGAAGCGCCGCGGGTCGCCCTCGATGAGCCGGCGCAGCCGGGGGCTGGTGGCATGCGCGGCGTCGGTGGTCACCCGCACCATCGCCTCGAAGATGCCGAGCTGGGTGGAGAACAGGATCAGCACGCCCAGCACCAGCGCCAGGTAGAACATGCCCCTGCCGTACTCCTCGTCGAGCGCGGCGGCCACGAAGGTCGAGACGTCGGCGTCGGTGGGCTTGTCCCCCGACAACCGCACGGCCTGCGCCATCAGGATGGCCGGCAACAGCATGCCGAGCATCGCGCCGACGAAGAAGACGCCCCACATGTCCACCAGCAGCAGCCGGTACCAGCGCCGCCAGCGGGCGGTGTTCTCCGGGGAGTCGTCGAAGGTCACGCCGCTGGCCAGGATCTCCCGCTTCTCGCCGCGCAGGCCGGAGAGGTACCCGGCCCGGTGGCCCATGCCGTACCCCTTGTCGCGGTAGTGGCCCATCACGTACCAGTTGAGCCCCGAGGCCAGCGCGGTGAAGCCGGCCAGCGCGCCGAGCTGCGTCGCGGTGATGCCCGGCGGCGGCGCGGCCGGGGTGAAGAAGCCCCTGATGCCCTCCCACCACAGCTCGAAGGGCACCACGAACAGGTCGATGAGCAGCAGCCCGGCCAGGATCGCGCCGATCATGCCCCAGTTGGCCAGCTCCAGCGCCCGGCTGACCCGGCGGGCCGCGGCCGTGATCGCGAAGACCAGCAGGAGCAGCGCGATCGCCCACAGGCGCGGCTCCTCCGCGCCGCGCGGCGGCACCACGCCGTGCACCAGCGCGTACAGGCCCTGCCCCGCCGAGGCCGCCCAGCCGCCGGCGATGAAGGCGAACAGCACGATGAAGACCGACAGCGGCACCCACAGCTTCCAGCCGGGCGGCACCCGCCCCCAGCCGACCACCGGCGTCTCGCCGGTGGCCAGCACGTAGCGCGAGCACTCCACGTTGTAGAAGGTCTGCAGCACCGCCGAGACGACGATCACCCAGCCGACCCCGACGAAGCCGTACTCCCCGACGGTGCGCGGCCCGATCAGCCACTCACCGCTGCCGATCGAGATGCCCAGCGCGATCAGGCTGGGCCCGACGGCGTACTTGACCAGCTCCTTCGGGCCGATCCTGCCGACCTTGAACACCTCTTCCGGGGTGGGCAGGTCGGCGACGTCGAGATCCGGGCGGCTGACTCCGAGTCGGTACGGCATGGCACGCCTCCTCGGTGCCAGGGTGATCCCGTACCGAGGAGCCGACAAGACCTATTTGTCAGGCTATCGAGGCATAGAGCGCCAGAGTCCGCTCCGCGATCCGCTCCCAGGAGAAGTGCTCGACCGCCCGCGCCCGCCCCGCCGCGCCGAGCGCAGCGGCCCGGCCCGGGTCGCCGAGCAGCGCGTTGATCCGCTCGGCCAGGTCGGCCGCGAACCGCTCCGGATCGTACGGCTCGCCGTCCCCGCCCTGGTCGATCGGCACCAGCAGCCCGGTCTTCCCGTCGGCGACCACCTCCGGGATGCCCCCGGTCGCGGTGGCGACCACGGCCGTCTCGCAGGCCATCGCCTCCAGGTTGACGATGCCCATGGGCTCGTAGACCGACGGGCAGACGAAGACGGTGGCGTGCGTGAGGAGCTGGATGACCTCCGGCTTGGGCAGCATCTCGGAGATCCACACCACCCCGTCGCGGCGCAGCCCGTCGACCAGGCCGCGGATCTCGGCGGCGATCTCGGGGGTGTCCGGCGCGCCCGCGCACAGCACGAGCTGGGCGCCCGGGTCGAGGTCGCGGGCGGCGCGCAGCAGGTGCGCCAGGCCCTTCTGCCGGGTGATCCGGCCGACGAAGACGACGTAGGGCCGGTGTGGGTCGATGCCGTGCTTCCGCAGCACCTCGACGCCGGGGTCGGGGCGGTACTCGACGGTGTCGATGCCGTTGTGCACGACGCTGACCTTGCCCGGGGAGATCTCCGGATAGGCGGCCAGCACGTCGGCGCGCATGCCCTCGGACACCGCGATCACCGCGTCGGCCGAGGCCAGGGCGGTGCGCTCGGCCCAGGAGGAGACGGTGTAGCCGCCGCCGAGCTGCTCGGCCTTCCAGGGGCGCAGCGGTTCGAGGCTGTGCGTGGTGACCACGTGCGGCGTGCCGTACAGCAGCTTGGCCATATGCCCGGCGAAGTTGGCGTACCAGGTGTGGCTGTGCACCACGTCGGCGCCCTCGCAGGCCGCGGCCATCTCCAGGTCGACGCCGAGCACCTGCAGCGCGGCGTTGGCCGTCTCCAGGCCGCCCGGGATCCGGTAGGCCGAGACACCCGGTTGCTCCCGGTCGGCGCCGAAGCAGTGCACCCGGACGTCGGCCAGGCGGCGCAACTCGCGGGAGAGGTATTCGAGATGCACCCCGGCTCCGCCGTACACCTCGGGCGGGTACTCGCGGCTCAGCAGATCCACACGCATGACACAGACCCTAGCCAGGCGGGCGAGCCGCCGCACTTCGATAGGCACGGCGTTTCGGGGTAGCTTCTGACCATGACGTCGCCCAGGGTCCTCGCAGTCGTGCTCGCAGGTGGAGAAGGCAAGCGGCTCATGCCGCTGACGGCGGACCGGGCGAAACCCGCGGTGCCTTTCGGCGGCATGTACCGGTTGATCGACTTCGTGCTGTCCAACCTGGCCAACGGGCACTACCTGAAGATCGTCGTGCTGACGCAGTACAAGAACCACAGCCTCGACCGGCACGTCTCGCAGACGTGGCGGCTGTCGGCGATGCTGGGCAACTACGTGACGCCCGTCCCGGCGCAGCAGCGCCTGGGTCCGCGCTGGTTCTCCGGCAGCGCCGACGCGCTCTACCAGAACCTCAACCTGATCTACGACGAGGAGCCGGAGCACGTCATCGTCTTCGGCGCCGACCACATCTACCGCATGGACCCCCGGCAGATGGTGGCCCAGCACGTCGACTCCGGGGCGGACGTCACCGTCGCGGCGATCCGGCAGCCGCTGTCGCTGGCCGACCAGTTCGGCGTGATCGAGACCGACCCGGCGGGCAACAAGATCGTCGCCTTCCGCGAGAAGCCGAAGGACGCCGTCGGCCTGCCCGACGCCCCCGACGAGGTCTTCGCCTCGATGGGCAACTACGTCTTCAAGACCCAGGCCATGATCGAGGCCCTGCGCGAGGATTCCCTCGACCCCACCAGCAAGCACGACCTGGGCGGCAACATCATCCCGATGCTCGTCAAGTCGGGCGGCGCGGAGGTCTACGACTTCGCCGACAACCTGGTGCCCGGCTCCACCGAGCGCGACCGCGGCTACTGGCGCGACGTCGGGACGCTCGACGCCTACTACGAGGCGCACATGGACCTCATCTCGGCGCACCCGGTCTTCAATCTCTACAACGACCGCTGGCCCATCTACACCGGCCACGACCCGCTGCCGCCGGCCAAGTTCGTGCACAACGAGGGCGACCGGGTCGGGCACGCGATCGACTCGCTGGTCTCCCCCGGCGTGATCATCTCCGGCGGTACGGCGGAGCGGTCCATCCTGTCGCCGCGCACCGTCCTGCACTCGCACTCGCTGGTGGAGGACTCCGTGCTGATGGACAACGTCAAGGTCGGCCGGGGCGCGATCGTGCGGCGGGCGATCATCGACAAGAACGTGGTCATCCCGGACGGCGCGCGGATCGGCTTCGACCTGGAGCACGACCGCTCCCGCTTCGCGGTGACCCGCGGCGGCATCGTGGTGATCGGCAAGAACGAGATCGTCGAGCGCTAGGCCGCGTGGCTCAGAGGGCGCCCAGGCGCTCTCTGACCGTCTCCATCAGCCGCATGACGCCCAGGGTGGCCTCCAGCGGCATGATCGCGCTCTCCGTGCGTCCCTCGGCCAGTGCCAGGGCGACCTCGCGCGCCTGCGCCTGGTAGCCGCCCTCGGCCGGGTCGAGCACGTGCTCCTGCTCGCCGACGACGATCCGGCCGGGCGCCCAGAACGGCGCCGGGATGTCGGCCCGCCCCTCGGTGCCGACCACGGTGGCGCTGTTGGCCATCGGGCTGCGCAGCGAGGTGTCCAGCAGCGCCCGCGCGCCCCCGGCGTAGCTGAGCAGGATCCCGGCCTCGGCGTCCACGCCGGAGGGCGCCAGGGTGCCGGTGACGTGGATCTCCTCGGGCTCGCCGAGCAGCAGGTAGGCCAGCGCCAGCGGGTAGACGCCCAGGTCGAGCACGGCCCCGCCGCCGAGCGCCGGGTCCCAGAGCCGGTGCGCGGGGTCGAAGGGCAGCGGGAAGCCGAAGGTGGCCTGCACCGAGCGGATCTCGCCCAGCCGCTCGTCGCCGGCCAGCCGCCGGATGAGCGGGTTGAAGCGCATCCACATGGCTTCCATGAGGAAGACCCCGGCCTCGCGGGCCAGGGCGACCATGCGCTCGGCGTCGGCGAGGGTGGCGGCCAGCGGCTTCTCGCACAGCACCGCCTTGCCCGCGGCGATGGCCGCCTCGGCGACCGTCAGGTGCTGGGCGTGCGGGGTGGCGATGTAGACCGCGTCGACCGCCGGGTCGGCGCAGAGCTCGGCGTAGGAGGCGTAGGCGCCCGGCGCGCCGAGGTCGTCGGCCAGCGCGCGGGCCCGGCCCAGGTCGCGCGAGCCGACCGCGGCCACCCGCATCCCCGGCTCGGCGGCCAGCACCGCTCCCACCGTGCGCGCGATGCCGCCGGTCGCGGCGATGCCCCAGCCGAGATCAGTCATGACGAGGGAGTCTGGCACACCGGCAGCGGCCGGGAATCCGCAGGGGTCATGAAAAAGGGTGATGTAGGCCACGGGCATGGCGAGCTGAAAGCCCGGTGCAAGGCCGGTGTGCCAGGATGCGATCATGTCCAGACTCCGCACCGAGCTGCGCAACCCCCTGTTCCTGCAGGGATACGCGCTCATGGCCAACACCGCGATCACCGCGGTGCTCGGGCTCGGCTACTGGATGCTGGCCACCCGCCTGTACTCCCCCGACGCCTTCGGCGAGGGCCAGGCGATGATCAGCGCGATGCGGCTGTTCGCCTCGCTCACCGGTCTCGCCTTCGCCGGCATGCTGGCCCGGTTCATCCCGGTCGCCGGCCGCCGCACCGGCGAGCTGGTGGGCCGCGCCTACGCCGTGGCCGGCGCGATCGGCGTGCTGGCCGCGCTCGTCTTCCTGCTCACCCTGCCGATGTGGGGCACGGCCTACGCCTCGCTCGCCGGGCTGCTGCCCGGGCTGCTCTTCCTGCTGGCCGTGCTGGTCTGGACGGTCTTCACGCTCCAGGACGTGGTGCTGACCGGGCTGCGCCGGGCGGTGTGGGTGCCGGCCGGGAGCCTGGCCTTCGGGCTGGTCAAGATGGCCCTGCTCGGCGTGCTCGCGGTCGCGCTGCCCTCCGGTGGCGTGCTGGGCGGCATCTTCGTCTCCTGGATCATCCCGACCGCGCTCGCCCTGATCCCCGTCAACTGGTACATCTTCCGGGTGCTGGCGCCCCGCGCCGCCGACCCCGCCGCCCAGCCCGCCGTCCCGCTCTCCGCCCGGCGGATCGGCCGCTTCCTGGCCGGCGACTTCCCGGGCGCGCTCTCGGCGCTGCTGGTCATCTTCCTCGTGCCGGTGCTGGTGGCCGGCTGGGTCGAGGACGTGGCGCACTTCGGCTACTTCACCGTCGCGCACAGCCTCGGCTGCATGGTCGCGCTGCTCGCCAACAACCTGGCGCTCTCGCTCACCGTGGAGAGCTCGCTGGACGCCGGCTCGCTCGCCCGCAACCTGCGCGCCACGCTCCGCCGCGCCTTCCTGGTCCTGGGCCCGATCGTCGGACTCACCGTCCTGGCCGCCCCGCTCCTGCTCGGCGTCTTCGGCGGGGAACTGGCAGAGTACGGCACGCCGTTGCTCAGGTTGATGGCGCTCGCCGTGATCCCCGGCATGCTGATCGAGGTCCACCTCGCCACTCTCCGCGCCCGCAGCGCGGCACGGAGGCTGGCGGTGACCCAGATCGGCCTGGCTCTGCTGGTGCTGGGCTCGGTCACGGTGGCCTTCCCCCTCTGGGGCATCACCGGCGTCGGTCTCGCGCTCCTGGGCAGCCAGGTGGTCGTGGCCGCGCTGGTCTTGCCCCACATACTGAAGGATTGCTGTGAATGAGAAGTCCGCTGACAGAGCACCCTCCCGCACCACATAGGTTGGGACGTCCAACCATGAACATTTATGTCATCCACCCCCGCGAGCTGGGGGACACCGAGATCACGGCGTGGCGGGCGATGCAGGCTGCGCAGCCGCACCTCGCCAACCCCTTCTTCAGCCCTGAGTTCACCATCGCCATGGGCGAGGTCACCCCGCGGGCCCGCGTCGCCGTCCTGGACGACGGCTCACCGGCCGGGTTCCTCCCCTTCGAGCTGCAGAGCCGCGGCGTCGCCTCGGCGCTCGGCATGTGGGTCTCCCTCGCCCAGGGCATGATCCACCGGCCCGGCCTGGAGATCTCCGCCGAGGCGCTGCTGCGGGGGGCCGGGCTCGACGTCTTCGAGTTCGGCACGCTGGTCCCCCAGCAGCCCTGGTTCCAGCCGTACGAGACGCTGTCGCAGGAGAGCGTGATCGTCGATCTGACCGGCGGCTTCCAGACCTACCTGAGCGGGCTCAGCAAGCAGTTCGTCAACAACACCTTCCGCAAGGAGCGCAAGCTCGGGCGCGAGGTGGGCGAGGTCAGCCACGAGTTCAACGTCCGCGACGAGGCCCAGTTCAAGCTGCTGCGGGAGTGGAAGACCGGCCAGTACCTCGCGATGGGCCGGACCGACCGGTTCTCGCGGCGCTGGGTGGTCGAGCTGGTCGAGCGGCTGTACGCGATCGACACCCCGCTGTTCGGGGCGCCGCTGTCGATGCTCTACGTGGACGGCAAGCCGATCGCCGGGCACTTCGGCGTGCGCTCGGGCTCGGTGCTGGTGGACTGGTTCCCCGCCTACGACCCCGAGTACTCGCGCTACTCCCCCGGGCTGATCCAGCACCTGCGCATGGCCGAGGGCGCCGCCGAGCTGGGCATCACCAGCTTCGACCTCAGCGTCGGCACCGGCTGGCAGTACAAGGCCTCGTTGCGCAGCCACGGCATCCCGGTGGGCGAGGGCATCGTCCGCCGCCGCACCGCCGGCGCGGCCCTGCACTGGGCCCGCACCGCTCCGGTACGGCGGGCCCGGCGCTTCATCCTGGAGACGCCGGCGCTGTACAACCTGGCCGACCGGGCGATGCGCAAGAGCGCCGAGCTCCGCCGGCGCTGACGCCGTGACGACGTGGGACCCCGCGGACGCGGGCGTGTTGCGGCTGCCGTCCGGGCGGCTGGTGCGCGGGCGGGGGCTGAGCCGGCCCCGGCCCGGCGGGCCGCCCCCGGACTTCGGGCTCTACCTGCTGGGGCGCAGGCCCGAGCCGGTGGACTGGGAGCATCGCTGGCTGCGCTGGCCGGACTTCCGGCTGCCCGCCGACCGGGCCGAGGCCGTCGAGGCCTTCCGCCAGGCCTGGGAGCGGGCCGCGGCCGAACGGGTCGAGGTGGCCTGCGCCGGCGGGCGGGGCAGGACCGGCACCGCGCTGGCCTGCCTGGCGGTCCTCGACGGGGTGCCGGCGGCCGAGGCGGTGGCGTACGTGCGGGCGCACTACTCGCCGCACGCGGTCGAGACGCCGTGGCAGCGCCGGTACGTCAGGCGCTTCACGGGCTGAGCGGTTCATGCCCGGGGTCGCGGCTGGCGTGGGCCGCGCCCCGGGCGGTGAGCTCCGTGGTCCAGCCGGGGGTTCGCCGTTCCCGCCGCCCAGATCGAGCCCTCGCCCCTTTCGGGGAAAGCCGGAGAACGCTTATTCGCCGATTTGGATTAATCGGGAATATGCCTTCTTCACGGTTACACGGTAATAAGTACGGCTTGCCGTACGCCACCGATTAAGGTGCGAACTGTGCGACGACCGAGGCGGCTGACGGCGGCGGAACGGCGGATCTGGGACGCTTTCCCGGCCGGGGAATGGGTGGATCTGCGGACCGGGGACCCCGAACTCGACGACCCGGCGAAAAGCGCCGAATGGCCGCGCGAACGCGAGGTCCGCGCCGAGATCCTGAGGGCTCTGCTGCTGGGCGCGGTGGAGCGCCAGCCCGGCCAGGTCCCGGCGGTACGGCTGGCCGGCGCGCGGATCACCGGGACGCTCGACCTGTCGGAAGGTTCGGTGTCCAGCACGCTGCACCTGCTCAACTGCCACCTGCCGGAGGCGCTCGACCTCACCGACGCCGGCACGCGCAGCATCCGGTTACGCGGCTGCGACCTGCTGCGGCTGCGCGGCTCGCGGGCGAAGATCGACGGCCTGCTGGAACTGGACGCCTCGACCGTGCGCGAGGGCGTGCGGCTGGACAACGCCCGCATCGAGGGGCAGTTCCGGATGAACCGCAGCACGGTCCGCGCCCCGCCGCGCCGCGAGCGGATGTCGGAGTCGGGCGTCGAGGACGTCCTGGACCCGTCGGTGCCCGCGCTGGCCAGCCCGTTCGCCTGGGTGCAGCAGGAGTGGGCGCTGTGGGCGGGCGGCCTGAGCGTGGGCGGCGGGGTGTTCCTGCGCTCGCTGCGCGCCCGGGGCGGGCTGCGGCTGATCGGCGCGGTCCTGCCGGGCGGCCTCTACCTCCAGGGCGCGACCGTCGAGGCGACCGGCGTCTACGCCGTGCACGCCGACTTCATCACCGCCGGGACCATCGAGATGAGCGCCGGGTTCCGCGCCGAGGGCACGGTACGGCTGCGCAGCGCGACGGTGGCCGGGGTGCTCTCCTTCGACGGCGCCGACCTCAGGCCCGGCGAGCACCGCCACACCTCCCGCGAGCGCGACGACCAGCCGGTGGACCGGGCGCTGCACCTGAGCCACAGCACCGTCGACGAGCTGATCTGGCTGCCGGCCGCGATCGAGGGCGAGGTCAACCTGCGCTACTCGCGGATCGGCGTGCTCCTCGACCACCCGGCCGCCTACACCGACCGGGTCCAGCTCAACGGGCTGACCTACGAGTCGGTGCGCGGGCTGTGGAGCGTCGCCGAGCGCGTCTCGTGGCTGGCCCGCGACCCCACCGGCTACCGGCCGCAACCCTACGAGCAGCTCGCCGGCTGGTACCGCCGCATCGGCCACGAGCCGGACGCGCGCCGGGTGCTGCTGGCCAAGCAACGCCGCCGCCGGGAGACCCTGCGCCCGATGGGCCGGGGCGTCGGGCGGCTGCTGGACCTGGTCGTCGGGTACGGCTACCGCTCCTGGCTGGCCGGGCTCTGGGCGGTGGTCCTGCTCGGCTTCGGCACCGCGGTCTTCGCGCGCGTCCCGCCGGTCAAGGTGGACCCGGACGAGCAGCGCACCTTCCACGCCTTCGTCTACACCCTCGACCTGCTGGTGCCGGTGAGCGTCTTCGAGGTGCGCGGGGCGTGGGAGCCGGTCGGCTGGACGCAGTGGGTGGCCTGGGGGCTGATCGTGTCCGGCTGGGTGCTGGCGACCGCGCTGATCGCCGGCGCTGCGCGGGTGCTCAGGCCGGCCTCGGGCCCCTGACGGTCAGGCTCCTCCCGCGCGGGCGGGCGGGTCCATCTCGACCCGGAAGCGCGGCAGCGCCTCCGGGTAGCTCCGGCGGACGAAGTCGACGAGGTGCTCGCGGGCGTCGGCCTTGAGGTCCCAGACCGAGGCCGAGTCCGCGGCGCTCATCAGCGCCCGCAGCTCGACCAGGCCGTTGGGCAGGATGTCGGTGACCTGCAGCGTCCAGTCCGTCTGATCCCACAGCGGGTGGTCCTGGATGAAGCGGTGCAGTTCCTCGCGCAGTTCCTTGACCGGGACCGACCAGTCCACCCGCAGGTAGACGTGGCCGATGACGCGGCTGCCGTGCCGGGTCCAGTTCTCGAACGGGTTCTGGGTGAAGTAGGAGACCGGGAACACCAGCCGCCGCTCGTCCCACGATCGGACCACGACGTAGGTCAGGGTCAGCTCCTCGATGCGGCCCCACTCGTTGTTCACCACCACCACGTCGTCCAGGCGCAACGCGTCGCTGAAGGCGAGCTGCAGGCCGGCCAGCAGGTTGCCGATGGTGGACTGGGCGGCGATGCCGACGATCGCGCCCGCGATGCCGGCCGAGGCGAGCAGACCGGTGCCGAGCGCGCGCACCTGGGGGAAGGAGAACAGGATCGCGCCGAGCGCGATCACCACGATCACGGCCGCGGCGACCCGGCGGACCAGCGCGATCTGCGTCCGAATCCGCCGCGCCCGCCGGTCGGCGGCACTGGTGACGCTGTCGCCGTTGATCTGTTCGAGCCGCACGAGCACCACGTCGGTCACCGCGTAGGCGGCCTGGATCACCAGCCACGTGACCGCCACGATGGTCAGCAGCCCGAGCACGCGGTCGACGGTGTCGCCGACCTCGCGCTCCTCCGGGCCGTAGCCGAACATGGCCGGAAAGTAGACCGTGTTGAAGGCCACCAGCGCGGCCACCGCGAAGCCCGGCCACACACAGCGGCGCAGGAACGGTTCGGCCCCCGGCCAGCGGCGGGTGGCCTTCATGAGCGCCCGTCGGATCAGTTCGACGATGATCACAGCCCCCACGACGGAGACGATGAGGACGAGCCAATTCGACGAGGCGCTCATGCCCCTAATCTCTCAGAAAGCCTCGTCGAAGGTCACGTTCCCCTCGACCGCGACCTGGTAGGCCGAGACCCGGCGTTCGAAGAAGTTGGCCAGCTCCTGCACGTCCTGCAGCTCCATGAACCCGAACGGGTTCGCCGTGCCGTACCGCGGCTTGAAGCCGAGCCGGGCGAGCCGCTGGTCGGCGACGTACTCCAGGTACTGCCGCATCTGCCCGGCGCTCATGCCCGGCATGCCCTCGCCGCACAGGTCGCCGGCGAAGGCGAGTTCGGCGGCGACCGCCTCCTCCAGCATCTCCACGACCTGCGACTCCAGCTTGTCGTCGAAGAGTTCGGGCTCCTCGGCGCGCACGGTGTCGACCACGCTGAAGGCGAACTCCATGTGCATGGACTCGTCGCGGAAGACCCAGTTGGTCCCGGTGGCCAGCCCCTGGAGCAGGCCGCGGGAGCGGAACCAGTAGACGTAGGCGAAGGCGCCGTAGAAGAACAGCCCCTCGATGCAGGCGGCGAAGCAGATCAGGTTGAGCAGGAACGCCCGCCGGTCGGCGGCGCTCTCCAGCCGGTCCAGGCCGCCGAGCGAGTCGATCCACTTGAAGCAGAACTCGGCCTTGTCGCGGATGGAGGGGATGTTGTCCACCGCGGCGAACGCCTTGACCCGCTCGTCGGGGTCGGGCAGGTAGGTGTCCAGGAGCGTCAGGTAGAACTGCACGTGCACGGCTTCCTCGAAGAGCTGCCGGCTGAGGTACAGCCGCGCTTCGGGGGCGTTGACGTGCTGGTAGAGGTTGAGCACGAGGTTGTTGGCGACGATGGAGTCGCCGGTGGCGAAGAAGGCGACCAGCCGGTTGATCAGGTGCCGCTCCTGGGCGCTCATCCTGGGCAGGTCGGCCAGGTCGGTGTGCAGGTCCACCTCCTCGACGGTCCACGTGTTGCGGATGGCGGCCCGGTAGCGCTCGTAGAAGTCGGGGTAGCGCATCGGGCGCAGGGTCAGGTCCATGCCGGGGTCGAGCAACATCACTGGCACGCCTCGCAGTACTCGGGGTTCTCCAGGGAGCAGGCCACGGCTTCCTGGGCGGTGGGGGTCACGGTCGTCTGCGCGATCCGGGTGGCCGGTCGCGAGCGCAGGTAGTAGGTGGTCTTGAGGCCCTGCTTCCAGGCGTAGGCGTACATCGAGGAGAGCTTGCCGATGGTCGGGGTGGCGAGGAAGAGGTTGAGGGACTGGCTCTGGTCGATGTACGGCAGGCGGGCCGCCGCCAGGTCGATGAGCGCCTTCTGCGGCAGCTCCCAGGCGGTGCGGTAGAGCACCTTGAGGTCGTCGGGGATGCCGGGGATGTCCTGGATCGAGCCGTCGGCCCGCTTGATCGCGTCGCGGAGCTGCTGCGTCCAGAGCCCCCGGGCCTGGAGGTCGGCCACGAGGTAGCGGTTGACCTGCAGGAACTCGCCCGACAGCGTCTCGCGCTTGAAGATGTTGGACACCTGCGGCTCGATGCACTCGTAGCAGCCGGCGATCGAGGCGATCGTCGCGGTGGGCGCGATGGCGATCATCAGCGAGTTGCGCAGCCCGTTCGCGGCGATCTTCGCGCGCAGTTCCCCGGGCACGGGGACGCCGAAGTGGTCGGGGTGCAGCACCCCGTCGTACGCACGGGTCTGGTCGTAGGCGGGGTGGACGCCCCGCTCGACGGCCAGGTCGGCGGAGGTGTCGTAGGCGGCGAAGGCGATCTCCTCGGCGATCCTCGTGGAGAGCGCGAGCGCCTCGGGCGAGTCGAACGGCAGCCGCAGCGCGAAGAAGACGTCGGCCAGGCCCATCACGCCGAGCCCGATCGGCCGCCACTTCCTGTTGGCCGCCTCCGCCTCGGGCGTCGGGTAGAAGCCCAGGTCGATGGTGCGGTCGAGGAAGCGCACGGCGGTCCGGACGGTCCGGCGCAGCTTCGTGAAGTCGACCTCGGCGCCGCTCAGGTGGGCGGCCAGGTTGACCGAGCCGAGGTTGCAGACGGCGGTCTCCCCGTCGCTGGTGACCTCCAGGATCTCGGTGCAGAGGTTGGACAGGTGGATGACGTTGCCGGGCCGGGCGGTCTGGTTGGAGGTGCGGTTGCTGGCGTCCTTGAAGGTCATCCAGCCGTTGCCGGTCTGGGCGAGGGTGCGCATCATCCGGCCGTACAGGGTGCGGGCCGGGATGGTGCGGGTGGCCAGGCCCTCGCGCTCGGCGGTGCGGTAGGCCTCGTCGAAGGCCTCGCCGTACAGGTCGGTGAGGTGGGGCACGGTCTTGGGGTCGAACAGCGACCAGTCGGCGTCGGCCTCGACGCGGCGCATGAACTCGTCCGGCACCCAGTTGGCCAGGTTGAGGTTGTGCGTACGGCGGGCCTCCTCGCCGGTGTTGTCGCGCAGCTCCAGGAACTCCTCGATGTCGGCGTGCCAGGTCTCCAGGTAGACGCAGGCCGCGCCCTTGCGGCGGCCGCCCTGGTTGACCGCGGCGACGCTGGAGTCGAGGGTGCGCAGCCACGGCACGATGCCGTTGGAGTGGCCGTTGGTGCCGCGGATGAGCGACCCGCGCGAGCGGACCCGGCTCCACGCGATGCCGATGCCCCCGGCGTACTTCGACAGCCGCGCGACCTGGCCGTAGCGGTCGTAGATGCTCTCCAGCTCGTCGCGCGGCGAGTCGAGCAGGAAGCACGAGGAGAGCTGCGGGCGGCGGGCGCCGGAGTTGAACAGCGTGGGCGAGGAGGGCAGGTAGGACAGCGTCGTCATCAGCGCGTACAGCTCGGCCGCCTCGGCGACGCTCTCGGCCAGGCCGCAGGCCACCCGCAGGAAGAAGTGCTGCGGGCGCTCCAGCACCGCGCGGGTGCTTGGGTGGCGCAGCAGGTAGCGGTCGTAGACGGTGCGCAGGCCGAAGTACTCGAACCGCTCGTCGCCGTCCTCGTCGACCAGCGCGTCCAGCTCGGCGCGGTGGGCGGCGACGAAGGCGGCCAGGCCGTCCTGGATCAGCCCCTCGGCGTGGGTGGCGGCGATGGAGTCGGAGAAGGTGCGCACCCCGTGCGAGGCGGCCTCCTCGGCGATCTCCTCGGCCAGCAGGCGCGCGGCCACCCGGGAGTTGGCCGGGTCCGCGATCACGCGGGCCGCCGCCTCCTCGATGGCGAGCCTGCGGTCTTTCTCGACGATCTGTGTCACGCTCTCTCCTCGCGAGCTCTTCCCCCACGGAGGGCAGGCGAGAGCACGCGCGGGCAGCGCGAGACTCCCGGACCCTCCCTCGAGGCCCAGAAAGGACAAAGTCACCGGCAGGTCTTCGGACTCGCGGGCATGAAAAGATCGCCTACTGGCCGTCGCTTCCCGGGCCTGGCAAGCCCAGTGCTCAATGACGGCGGTCGTTCCCGCTCACCGCTGCGGGGCAGTTCCGGATTCGCACCGGATTCCCTTTTGCTCCGCCCCGGCGGGGGCGAACCAGCGACGACCAGGATCCTACATCTAGTGGCGGTCGCCGCAACTAGCCCCGGTATGTTGTGCCGCGCGTGTCGAGCAGGCCGAGGTCGCGCAACACCTTGCGGGTGCGGTCGAGCTCCGAGGTGAGCCACACGGTGAAGTCGTCGCCGCTGAGCGGCATCGGCGTCCACCCGCCGCTGCGGCAGGCCTCCAGCCAGTCGTCGGAGTAGGCGGCCTCGTCGCAGGCGGCGGCCATGGCCTCGCGGGTACGGCCGGCGAGCTTGCGCGGGCCGAAGGCGGCGCACCATTCGGCGAAGTCCACCCGGACCCCGCACTCCTTGAGCGTGGGGGCGTCGATGCCCGGCACCCGCTCGTCGGTGGAGACCGCGATGACCTTCACCCGGCCCCGGTCGATCCGGGGACGCCAGGCGGCCAGCGTGCCGGCGGCGGCGCAGGCGTGCCCGGCCATCAGCGAGGCGGCCGCCTCGCTCTCACCGGTGTAGCCGGCGTAGTCGACCAGCCGGGTGTCGGCGCCGAGGCCCTGGGCGATCAGCCCGAACAGCACGTGCCCGGTCTCGCCCTGCGGCCCGCCGGCCAGGTAGGTGCGCGCCGGGTCGGCCACGAGCTGGGCGGCGAGGGCGTCGAAGTCGGCGAAGCGGGAGTTGGCCGGGATCACCACGGCCACCGGCTCCCCGGCCAGGCGGGCCAGCGGGGTGGCGACCTCCAGGATCGGGGGCGCGCCGTTGATCTCGGCGGCGGCCAGCCGGGGCAGGCTGGTGACGGTGATCCGCGTGACCGTCGCCCCGGACGCCCCGATGTCGGCGGCGGTCGAGCCGGCCAGGCCGGTGACCGCGTGGCCGCGCCGGCTCAGCGCCCGGCCGTACGCCTGGGCGATCCGGCTCAGCGACTCACCCGCCGGGACGACCGTCAGGCGGCCCGGTCCGTGGGCCGGTTGCGTGGCCGTGGCGCACCCCGCCAGGCTCGCGGCCATGCCCAGCCCGAGCGCGAAGAACTGCCGACGGCGCATCGCACCCCACCCCCAGCGACCTATCCCCCAATACCTGAAGTTATTGACAGATCACAGCGTGTTACACATGGAAGGCATAGCGGACTACTCGATCACCACGCCGAAGCGGGCGTCTCCGGTCCGGATCGGCACCTGTTCCGCGCCGAAGGTGACCTCCGAGCCGCCGTCCAGAACGGTCACCTCGTGGGAGCCGAAGGCGGTCACCAGGATCTCGGCCTCCGGGTCCCGGTCGAGCTGCCGCAGCGCGGGCGGGAACCCGAAGGCCCGGACCGTGCCGCCGCCCGGGGACCTGGGCGGGAGCAGCATCCGGGCGCCGGCGCCGCTCACCCCGTCCGGCCCGCCGTACAGCAGGAACACCGCGCCTTCGAGGTCCTTGGCGGGGGCGCCTGCGAGCACGTCGGCGTAGCCGTCGCCGTTGGCGTCGCCGACCGACAGGAGCGTCCCGAAACCGTCGCCGTCGACCGACTCGCCCGGCACGCCGGGTGAGGCCTGGGACCACAGGACCGGCCGGCCGAGGCCCTCGGGTGAACCGGGCAGGACGGTGATCTGGCCGCCCGGGTCGCTCGCGTCGGCCCAGCCGTTGCCGGCGACGACGTCGCCGTGGCCGTCGCCGTCCAGGTCGCCGATGTCGAGCCCGGACACGCCCCAGCCGTCGAAGCCGCGGCCGGGCGGCGGCTTGCCGAGGCCCTGCGCGGTGCCCGGATAGACCACGCCCGTGCCCTCGTCGGCGGGGTCGTCGTCGGAGTAGACCACCGCCAGGTCCGCCCGGCCGTCGCCGGTGACGTCCCCCGCGGCGATCGGGCCGGCGCTCGCGGTCTTCTTGACCAGGCCGAGGCGGCCGTCGATGAGCACGTGCACGGTGGCGTGCCCGGCGATGGCCAGGTCGTCCCGGCCGTCGCCGTCGAAGTCCCCGGCGGCCAGCCGCTGCGCGGGCAGGCGGACCTCGCGGGTCCTGGCGAACGGCTTGGGGCCGCCGAACAGGAGGGTCACCCCACCCCGGCCCGGCCCGTGTTTCGGGGTGCCCACAGCCAGGTCGCTGGTGCCGTCACCGTCGAAGTCGCCCGCCGCCAGCGCGGACCCGAACCCGTCGCCCCGGCCTCCCGCCGGACTCCGTAGCACCGTGGGCGCCCGGTCCCCGCCGGGGAGGGCGAGGCCGGCGGCGGTGCCCCAGAGGATCGCGACCGCGCCCGGCGTGCCCGCGTCGCCGGACTCCGCCTTCCTGCCGGGGGCGCCGATGGCCAGGTCCGGGTACCCGTCGCCGTCGTAGTCGTGCCCCCGGTCCAGGACCGGACGCCGCGGGGGCTCGGCCGTCCGGCTCGCGGCGGGCGCGGGGGTGGCGGCTTCCGTGCCCGGGGGGCCTGTGCGCGGGCCTGTGCGCGGGCCTGCGAGTGGGGCGGTCGCGGGGGTGGCGGGGGCGCACCCCGCGAGTAAGCCGAGCGCGAGCAACAGGCCGGTGACCGGTCGGGGCGCGATCATGACCCCACCCTAGACAGCTCCCGCCGCGCCGGGGCCTGTAACGTCGGCCACCCCCGGAAACGAAGATCTCTTTGTGTCTTCGCCACCCGAGCAAGCCATCACTAACAATGGATACCATCATTAGTAGAGCCACGACCCGGCCACGAGGGGGACGAATGGATGTCGGCGGCGGCGACCTGCAACGGCTTCGCCGGCTCAACTCCCTGGCCTGCCTGGGCGCCCTGCGCGGCGACGTCCCGCTGACCCTGGCCGAGCTGTCCAGGCGGACCGGGCTGTCCCGCGCCTCCACCGTGGAAGTGGTCACGGAGCTGGAGGAGCGCGGCTGGGTCGAGGAGGTGCCGCCGGTGCAGGGGGCGATGGGCCGGCCGGCCCGCCGCTACCGGTTCAGGTCGAACGCCGGCCACGTGGTGGGGCTCGACATCGGCGTGCACAAGGTGCTGGCCACCATCACCGACCTCGACGGCGCGATGGTCGCCAGCGCGCGCACGGCGGTGAGCGCCGACCTGCCGCGCGGCGAGCGGCTGGAGGCGGCCGACCGGGCGGTGGCGGCCTGCCTGAGCATGGCGGGCCTGGGCCAGGACGACATCTGGGCGGTGGCGGCCGGCACGGTCGGCGTGGTGGACCGTTCCGGCCGGGTGGCCCGGGTGCACTCGATCCCCGACTGGGCGGGCGTGGACCTGGTGAGCCATTTCGCCGCCTCCTTCGACGCCCCGGTGCGCGTCGCCAACGACAGCCGGGCGGCCGCGCTGGCCGAGCAGCGGCTCGGGGTGGCGCAGGACGTGGCCGACCTGGTCTACCTGCACGTGGGCCGCAGGCCCGGCGCCGCCTCGATCATCGAGGGGCGGCTGCTGCAGGGCTTCGGCGGCGCGGCGGGCGAGGTCGGCCTGCTGCCGGCGGTCCGCTGGATGGACATGGGCCGGCACCTGGAGAGCGTGCCGCGCTTCGCCGGGGCGCCGGAGGAGCAGGTGGCCGGGCTGGTGTTCGCCGCCGCGCGGGAGGGCGACCGGGAGGCGGCCGCCGCGGTGGAGCGGTTCGCGGCCGACCTCGCGGTGGGCACGGCCGCGCTGGTGCTCACCCTCGATCCGGAGGTCGTCGTGCTGGGCGGCGGCTTCTCCCGCTCGGGTGACGTGCTGCTGGAGCCGCTGCGCCGGGCGCTCGCGCCGCTGGTGCTGCGCATGCCGGAGGTGCGGTCCTCGGCGCTGGGCGAGAACTGCGTGGTGCTGGGCGCGGCCTGCATCGCCATCGACCACATCAACGAGCTCCTGCTCACCGAGGCGGACCCGCTGGGCTCGCGGCTGGATCGCACCCGTTGACTATCTGGGCAGCGGGCGCATACTTACGAGGGAAACCCTCGAAAGTCTGCCCGCAGCGAAGGATCCCCCCGTGCGCCGACTCCTCCTGGCGTTATGCCTGCTCCCGCTCGCCCTGGCCCTGGCTCCCGCGCCCGCCGCCGCGGCGACGCCGGCCACCCCGAAGATCATGCACCTCAACATCGCCGGCGGCGAGTGGTGGGCCGGGGGCGACACCCCGGTCAGGGCCGTCGCGGCCACCGCCCGCGCCCAGCGCCCCGACGTGATCACCCTCAACGAGATCTGCTACGACCAGTACATCGAGCTGCGGGACGCGCTCAAGCCGCTGGACGGCAACGGCTGGCAGGTCAAGGGCTGGGGCTACGTCGCCGAGGCCGACAGCACTCGCTACACCCGCTGCCTGGGACCCCACGGCGTCGACGAGCCGTGCTACGCCGCCGGGACCTGCCGCCTGTCGATCGGCTCGGCCATCCTGACCCGCCACGACGCCCACACCGGCACCACCTGGGACCTGCCCAGCAGGACCCGCGCCGACGGCGCGCTCTACAAGCTGTACTGCGTGCGCACCTGGCTGCCGGTCGAGACCGGGCCGCTGCGGCTGCAGCACTCGCAGGTCTGCACCACGCACCTCGACCCGGTCGGGGGCGTGGTCGACACCCCCACCATGGCCGGCGGCTGGGTCTCGTTCTGCCTGCCCAAGTCGGCCGCCTTCGCCGGCGAGGACCTCCGGCACTGCCAGGCCAGCGTCATCCGCGCCCGCGTCGAGGAGAACCTCATGGTCGCCGACGCCAACGGGCGCTACGCCCCGCTGATCCTGACCGGCGACATGAACAACCGGCCCGACGAGCCCGCCTTCACCTCCTACGACGCGATCAAGAACCGGGCCGCGCAGGTGCAGGCCTGGCGCCCCTACTTCGGCTTCGCCGACTACCAGCCGGCCGGCACGACGCCGCTGAAGTTCCACTTCGCCGAGGCGGGGGCGCCGGCCGACGAGCCGACCTTCTGCCGGGTGTCCAGCGTCACCTACGCCACCCCGCCGACGGCGAGCACGGCCTGCGACGCCGGGTACCAGCGGGTCAAGCTCGACCACGTGCTCTACCAGCGGGAGTACTGGCACTCCCCGGCCACCACGGTCACGCTCCAGCAGCGCGCCCCCGGCGAGACCGGGATGCTCAGCGACCACTTCCGCCTGGACAGCACGCTGGCCTGGAACCCGCTGCCCTGAGGGGTACGGCTCCGCCGTACCCCTTGGCTCGCCTTACTCGACGGTCACGCTCTTGGCCAGGTTGCGCGGCTTGTCCACGTCCCGCTCCAGGGCGACGGCCGCGTGGTAGGCCAGCAACTGCAGCGGGATGGTGAGCAGGATCGGGTCGAGCTCGATCTCGTTCTTGGGCACCACGATGACGTCGTCGGCCAGGCCGGCGTCGGGCTCGCGGTGGCCGACCATGAGCACCTTGCCGCCCCGGGCGCGGATCTCGCCCAGGGTGGTGAGGTTCTTGTCCAGCAGCTCGTCGTCGGGGACGATCGCGACGGTGGGCAGCTCGGGGCCGATCAGCGCGAGCGGGCCGTGCTTGAGCTCGCTGGCCGGGTAGGCCTCGGCGTGGATGTAGGAGATCTCCTTGAGCTTCTGCGCGCCCTCGCGGGCGACCGGGTAGCCGCGCACCCGCCCGACGAACATGATCGACGGGTGGCCGGCGTACTTCTGGGCGAGGGCGGCGATGCGCTCGCCCTGCTTGAGGATCTCCTCGATCTGCTCGGGCAGCTTGCGCAGGCCGGCGCAGATGCGGCGGCCGTCGGCGGGCGACAGGTCGTGCACCCGGCCGAAGTGCAGCGCGATCAGCGCGAAGGCGGCGGCCGTCGAGATGAAGGCCTTGGTGGAGGCGACCGAGACCTCGGGCCCGGCGTGCAGGTAGACGCCGCCGTCGACCTCCCGGGCGATGGCGCTGCCGACCGCGTTGACGATGCCGATGACGCGCCCGCCCTTGCGCTTGAGCTCCTGGACGGCGGCCAGCGTGTCGTAGGTCTCGCCCGACTGGCTGATCGCGATGTAGAGGGTGTCGGGGTCGACGACCGGGTTGCGGTAGCGGAACTCCGAGGCGGGCTCGGCGTCGGCCGGGATGCGGGCGAGCTCCTCGATGAGCTGGGCGCCGATCTGGCCGGAGTAGTAGGCGCTGCCGCAGCCGATGATCTTCACCCGGCGGAAGGAGCGGGTCTCGCGCGGGTCCATGTTGAGCCCGCCCAGGTGGGAGACGTGGAAGCGCTCGTCGATGCGGCCGGACAGGGTGCGGGCGACCGTCTCGGGCTGCTCGGAGATCTCCTTGAGCAGGTAGTGCTCGTAACCGCCGGTGTCGTAGTGGCCGGCGTCCCAGTCGACGGTCAGCGGCTCCTTGGCGGTCTCCACCATGTCGCCCGCGGAGGTGTCGCCGGCGAAGGTGTGGAAGCCGTCGGCCTTGATCACGGCCAGCTCGCCGTCCTCCAGGTGCACCACCTGGCGGGTGTAGCGGACCAGGGCGGCGACGTCGGAGGCGGCGAACATCTCCTTCTCGCCGATGCCGAGCACGATGGGGCTGCCGTTGCGGGCGACCACGATCTCGCCGGGGCGCTGGGCGTCGATCACCGCGATGCCGTAGGTGCCGACGACGCGCTTGAGCGCCATCCGGACCGCCTCCTGCAGGGTGGAGGTCTCGTCCACGGTGGCGGCGATGAGGTGGGCGAGCACCTCGGTGTCGGTCTCGGACACGAAGACGACGCCGTCGGCCTGGAGCTTGGTGCGCAACTCGTTGGCGTTCTCGATGATGCCGTTGTGCACGACCGCGATGCGCTCGTCGCCGGACAGGTGCGGGTGGGCGTTGACGTCGCTCGGCACGCCGTGGGTGGCCCAGCGGGTGTGGCCGATGCCCAGCCTGCCCTTGAAGCTGTTGGGGACCACCTGGGCCAGGTCGGCGACGCGGCCCTTGACCTTGCGGACCTTCAGGCCGCGGTTCGAGACGACGACGCCCGCCGAGTCGTACCCCCGGTACTCCAGGCGCTGGAGGCCTTCGAGCAGGATCGGGGCGGCGTCCTTCGGCCCCACATACGCGACGATTCCGCACATGTCCGGCAATCTCCTCTATCCGTAGACGATCCGGCGTAGCTGGCGCAGCGACAGCTCCGGGGCAGAGACCCGGCGGGCCGGCAGTTCGGCGGCGATCCTCGGGAAGATCTCCTCGTTGGTCAGGCCGCGCGCCTTCAGCTCGCGGTGCCGGCGGCGCACGAACTCCTCGACCGGTTCGGAGAAGTACGCCAGCACGTCGGCGACGACCCGCGCGGCCTCGCCGGGCCCCAGGGGACTGGTCCGGGTGAGGTGCGCGATGAGGTCCTCGTAAGGATGCACGTCGAGGACCGTACCCACGTGGCGCGCTTTACGCCAACATCCTGCCCGGAATCGGGCAGGAATCACGATTCTTTGCAGGTTCCCTTACGACCCACTCGTCTCATTTGACCCACGGAGCCCGCATTAACCGTGCCCATCACGGGCATCATTACTCCCTGTAAGCGTCTGTGTATCGGGGGTAGTAGTGTCGTCGGTCCTGGTCGTCGCGCTTGTCAGTTCTCTCCTCCACCCCACCCACCCTCCCCTCCACCCCACTCACGACCCCGGACGGCAGGACGACTTCGTCCGGGCCGCGGCCCGCTACGAGGTGCCGCCGAGCCTGCTGCTGGCCGTCTCCTACCTGGAATCGCGCTGGGACGCCAACGCCGGGCTGCCCAGCGCCTCGGGCGGTTACGGCCCGATGCACCTGCTCGGGCCGGTGCCGGCCGGCGAGCAGGAGGACCGGCGCGGCGACGACGCCCGGCCGCTGGCCCCCGCGCCCGCCGGGGTGGCCGGCGCGACGCTGGCCGAGGCGGCCCGGCTCACCGGGCTGCCGCCCGAGCGGCTGCGTGAGGACCCGGTCGCCAACATCCGGGGCGGCGCGGCCGTCCTGGCCGCCTACCGCGCCGCCGCCGGGGGCTGGTACGAGGCGGCGGCCCGCTACGGCGGCTCGCGCGCCTTCGCCGACGAGGTCTTCGAGGTGCTGCGCACCGGCGCCGAGCGCGTCACCGACGACGGCCATCCGGTACGGCTGGCGCCCAACCCGAAGCTGGCGCCGCCCCCGCCGGAGCTGCCGATGCGCACCGAGGCCGCCGCCGCACCCACCGAGTGCCCCTCGACGCTGGCCTGCGAGTGGATGCCCGCCGCCTACGCCCGCTTCGGCAAGAAGAACTACGGCAACCACGACCGGGTCCGCGGCCGGGAGCGGCGCATCGACTACATCGTCATCCACGACACCGAGGGCTCCTACCGGGGCATCCCGTCGATGGTCGGCGATCCGAAGTACGTGAGCTGGCACTACTCCATCCGCTCGCGCGACGGCCACGTCGCCCAGCACGTCGCCACCCGCGACATCGCCTGGCACGCCGGCAACTGGGACGTCAACAGCCGCTCCATCGGCATCGAGCACGAGGCCTACCTGGCCAAGGGCCCCACCTGGTTCACCGAGGCGATGTACCGCTCCTCGGCCCGCCTGGTGCGCTACCTGGCCGACCGCTACGACATCCCGCTCGACCGGGCGCACATCCTCGGCCACGACAACGTGCCGGGCACCAACGCCAAGACCCTGGCCGGCATGCACGAGGACCCCGGCCCGTTCTGGGACTGGGAGCGCTACTTCGCCCTGCTGCGCAGCCCGCTCAAGGCCGCCTCCGGCGGCGGCTCGGTGCTGATCAAGCCGGACTACCCCCGGCACGCCCAGACCTTCACCGGCTGTGCCAAGAAGAAGCCCTGCCCGGCCCGCGGCTACTCCACCGTCTGGCTGCGCACCGAGCCGCGCGGCGACGCCCCGCTCGTCGACGACATCGGCAAGGGCGGGCCGACCTCGACCTACAGCGTCTACGACCACAGCGCGCGGGCCTCGGCCGGGCAGCGCTTCGCGGTGGCCGAGACGCGCGGCGACTGGACGGCCATCTGGTACCTCGGCCGGAAGGCGTGGTTCTACAACCCGGCCGCCAAGCCCACCGCCGTCCGGACCGGCGGGCCTCTGGTCGTCCCGCGCCGCGACCGCGTCCCGGTGTACGGCAGGGCCTACCCGGAGAGGTCGGCCTTCCCCTCGGGGGTCGGCTACCAGCGGCACATCGCGCTGCCGTACGTGCTGCGCACGGGCCAGGCCTACTCGCTGGGCCTCACCGTGCCCGGCAGCTACTTCGCCGCCGGCTCCTTCAACCCCGCCCGGCACGTCCTGGTGCGCGGGCGCACCCGCTACCACCAGATCCAGCTCGGCCACCGCGTGGTCTTCGTGAAGGCGAAAGACGTCCGCGTCGTCCGCTAGATTTCGGACATTTGGTACGGGTTTCGCCGCGAGGCCCGCTCGATGCGCACACGCACTCCCGAGAGACGATAAGGTTTCCTCGTGGCCGTGAAAGCGGACCGCACGCGGAAGTGGCTCAGGGGTAGAGCATCACCTTGCCAAGGTGAGGGTCGCGGGTTCGAATCCCGTCTTCCGCTCGGAGTGTGTACCAACTCCTGGTGGAGTGGCCGAGAGGCGAGGCAGCGGCCTGCAAAGCCGTCCACACGGGTTCAAATCCCGTCTCCACCTCGGTGCAGGTCGCGGAACCGCGAGGATCCGCTACAGTAGTGCGAGCATCATGCGGAAGTGGCTCAGGGGTAGAGCATCACCTTGCCAAGGTGAGGGTCGCGGGTTCGAATCCCGTCTTCCGCTCTGCGTCGGTCGAGATCTCTGATCTCCGAATGACGTGCTGGACGATTAGCTCAGCGGGAGAGCGCTTCCCTGACACGGAAGAGGTCACTGGTTCAATCCCAGTATCGTCCACCAGTTCTTGATCCCAGGTCCTTCCGGGCCTGGGATTTTTCTTTTGGGCTCGGGTCGGGGATCTTCTTCTGTGTGAAGGTCGGTGAGGCTCGGGCGGTCGCGGCCCGGTGGGTGGCGGACCATCGCGCTGACGGATGGGTGGGCGCCTACGTCAGCGGGTCGGCGGCGTGGCTGCCGGAGACGGCCGAGTTGCCGCCCGCCTCCGATGCGGACGTGATCGTCGTGGTGGACGGTGAGCGGCCCAAACTCGGCAAGTTCCGGTATGACGGGGTGCTGCTCGATGTCAGCTTCGCGCCGATGGGCTCCGCGGAGGCGGTCCTGGGCTCGCCCGCGCTCGCGCCGGCGTTGAGCAGAGGGGTGCTGCTGGCCGACTCCGGGGGGCGGCTGGGCCGGGTGCAGGCGGAGGTGGCGGCCCGGTTCGGGGCGCCGGAGTGGGTGCTGGCCAGGTGCGCGGCCCTGGAGGACCGGATAGCGGGACCGGCCGGGGAAGCGGGGGTCGAGGGACCGGCCGGGGAAGCAGGGGTCGCGGGACCGGCCGGAGAGCGACGGAGGGTGGCGGTGGCCCGGCCGGACGAGGGGGTGCCGCTGGCGGAGCGGGTGCTGGCCTGGGCGTTTCCGGTGAGCCTGCCCACGCTGGTGGTGCTGACCGCGGCGCGGGCCAACCCGACCGTGCGCAAGCGGTACGTGGCGTCCCGGGAGGTGCTGCTCGCGCACGGCCAAGGGGCCTTCCACGAGGAGGTGCTGGGGTGGCTGGGGTGCGCCGGGCTGGGCGCGGTCCGGGTGGGCGAGCACCTCGACCGGCTGGCCTCGGTCTACGACCGCGTGCCGTACGACGTGGCGAAGCCGTACGGGAGCGACCTGACCCCGGAGGCGCGGCCGGTGTCGATCGACGGGACCCGCGAGCTCATCGAACAGGGACTGCACCGGGAGGCGGTGTGGTGGATCCTGGTGACGCTCGCCCGCTGCGCGACCTTCGATCCCCACGGCACGGAAGCCCTGCGCGACCTCCTCGGCGACCTGGGCGTCGCCGCCCCGGAGGCCATGCGGGACAGGGCCGCCGAGGTGGCCGGGGCGCTGCCTCGGCTGCGGCAGGTGCGCGACGCCGTGCTGGCTACCCCTCCACGGCGGTGAAGTCGGGGAAGGAGTGGTGCTCGTGCGCGACCCGCCACTGCCCCTCCTCCCGGCCCTCCTCTCGGCCCCGCTCCCGGCGCAGCCCGAAGGTGATCCGCAGCAGGTTGGCCGGGTTCGCGGCGAGCTCCTCGGTGGTGCCGCAGCGCAGCAGCGCGTGCGCGAAGGCCACGTCCGTGCCCGCGGTGACCTCCAGGGTGACCAGCTCGAAGCGGCCACCGCCGACGCGCTGCCAGATCGTGAACGGCTCCCACGCCGCCCGGTAGGCCTCCAGGCCGCGGAAGCCCTCGGCGGGCGGCGGCACGTCGAACATCACCACGTCGTCCGTGCGGTGGGCGAGCAGGCCGGACAGCTCACCGGCGTCCACGGCGGCGATCCACCGCTCGATCAGGTCGCGGATCTGCTGGTCGTCGTTCATGGCGGTCCCTTCCAGGAAAGCTCTGTCGCCGGGGCAGACCGCGCCGGGCGGCGGAAGTCATCGCTCGCGCAGGTAATGGCCGGTGCGGCTGGCCGGGGCGGCGGCGATGTCGGCCGGGCTGCCCTGCGCGACCAGGCGGCCGCCCGCGCCGCCACCGCCCGGCCCGAGGTCGATGACGTGGTCGGCGGCGGCCACCACGTCCAGGTCGTGCTCGGCGACGACCACGGTGTTGCCCGCCTCGACCAGCGCTTCGAGCTGGCGCATGAGCACCTCGACGTCGTAGGGGTGCAGGCCGCCGGTGGGCTCGTCGAGCAGGTAGAGCGTGCTGCCGTGGCTGGTGCGCTGCAGCTCGGAGGCGAGCTTGACGCGCTGCGCCTCGCCGCCGGACAGTTCGGTGGCGGGCTGGCCGAGCCGCAGGTAGCCCAGGCCGACCTCGCGCAGCGCCCGCAACGAGCGGGCCGCCGCCGGCACGCCGGCCAGGAAGGCGGAGGCGTCGTCCACGGTCAGGTCGAGCACCTCGGCGATGGTCCTGCCCTCGTAGCGGATCTCCAGGGTCCGCGGGTTGTAGCGGGCGCCGTGGCAGTCGGGGCAGGGCGCGTACGTGGAGGGCAGGAAGAGCAGCTCGACCGAGACGTAGCCCTCGCCCTTGCAGGTCTCGCACCGGCCGCCGGCCACGTTGAAGGAGAAGCGGCCGGCGTCGTAGCCGCGCTCGCGGGCCTGCGGGACGGCGGCGAAGAGCTTGCGCACCACGTCGAACAGGCCGGTGTAGGTGGCCAGGTTGGAGCGGGGGGTGCGGCCGATCGGCTGCTGGTCCACCCGCACCACCCGGCGCTGCTCGCCCTCGGTCCGGCCCAGCACGTCCAGGAGGGTGGTCTTGCCCGCGCCGGAGACGCCGGTGATCGCGGTCAGCACGCCGAGCGGCAGGTCAACGTCGAGACCCTGGAGGTTGTTGCGGCGAGCGTCGCGGATCTTGAGCCAGCCGCGCGGCTGCCGCGGCTCCCTGGCCGCCGGTTCCGGCCGGTCGAACAGGTAGCGGCGCGTCACCGACTCGGGCACCCCGGCCAGGCCGCCGACGGGGCCGCTGTAGAGGACCCGGCCGCCGTGCACCCCGGCGCCGGGGCCGACGTCGACGATCCAGTCGGCGTGCCGTACCACCGCCATGTCGTGCTCGACCAGGTAGACGCTGTTGCCGGCCAGCTTCAGCCGCTCCAGCACCGAGCGCAGCGCCTCGGCGTCGGCGGGGTGCAGCCCGGCGGACGGCTCGTCGAGCACGTACACCACGCCGAACAGGCCGGAGCGGAGCTGGGTGCCCAGGCGCAGGCGTTGCAGCTCGCCGCCGGACAGCGAGGGCGCGGTGCGGTTGACCGCCAGGTAGCCGAGGCCCAGCTCGACGAGGATGTCGAGGCGGGCCACCAGGTCCTTGGAGAGCACGCCGGCCGGCCCGGGATCGGCGGTGTGCGCGCGCAGGACCTCGCCCAGGTCGCTCAGCGGCATGCCGGCCAGGTCGGCTATGCCGTACCCGCTGAAGGTGACCGCCAGCGCCTCGGGCCGCAGGCGGCGGCCCCCGCACAGCGGGCAGGTGGCGGCGTGGAGGAAGCGGGCGGCGCGGGTGCGGGAGGCCTCGCTCCTGGAGTCGGCGAAGGCGTGCAGGACCAGGCGCTTGGCGCTGGAGTAGGTGCCCTGGTAGGGGCGCTGGATCCGGCCGGGCTCGCGCTCGGGGTGGACGGTGACGACCGGCTGCTCGTCGGTGAACAGGATCCACTCGCGCTGCTCGGCGGGCAGGTCGCGCCACGGCACGTCGAGGTCGTAGCCCAGGACGCCGAGGATGTCACGCAGGTTCTTGCCCTGCCAGGCCCCCGGCCAGGAGGCCACCGCGCCCTCGCGGATGGACCGCGACGGGTCCGGGACCAGGGACTGCTCGCTCACCTCGTAGACGACCCCCTGCCCGTGGCACTGCGGGCAGGCCCCGGCGGCGGTGTTGGGCGAGAAGGCGTCGGAGTCGAGGTGCTCGGCGCCGGGCGGGTAGTCGCCGGCGCGGGACATCAGCATGCGCAGCGAGTTGGAGACCGTCGTCACCGTGCCCACCGACGACCTGGACGAGGGCACCGAGCGGCGTTGCTCCAGCGCCACGGCCGGCGGGAGTCCGGTGATCTCGTCCACGTCGGGGGTGCCCGCCTGCTGGAGCAGCCGCCTGGCGTAGGGCGCGACCGATTCGAGGAAGCGGTGCTGCGACTCGGCGTACAGCGTGCCGAACGCCAGCGACGACTTGCCCGAGCCGGAGACGCCGGTGAAGGCCACCAGCGCGTCCCTGGGCACGTCCACGTCCACCGCGCGCAGGTTGTGCACCCGGCTGCCCCGCACTCGGACGAACTGGTCATGATCCATGCCTTCGAGCGTAACGGGCAGTGACCGGCCCCGGACGCAGGGGTGGTCTCAGCGCAGGGTTGCGAGCCGGCGGAGCAGGTGGCGGCGCTCGACCTCGTTACGGGCGGCCGCGGGTCCTCTGGCCAGCGCGACGGCCGCCGCCCGGTTGGCCGGCACGGCGGGCGACGGGCTGAGGACGGCGAGCCGGTCGTAGAGCGTGACGATCGCCTCCCGGTCGGGGACGGGCGCCACCTGGAGGGCGGCGATCGACGCCTGCAGCACCCACGGCCCGCTCCCCCGCCGCACCGCCTCGGCCGCCAGGCGCAGGCCGTGGTCGATGTCGTCCCACCGCCATCGGGTCCGGTCCTGGTCCGCCAGCGGGACCAGCTCGCCGTCACGGGTCCTGCCCGGCCGGCGGGCGTCGGTGAGCAGCGGCGCCGCGGCCTGGCCGAGCACCTCCGGCTCGTCGGGCAGCAGCGGGCTCCAGCCGGTTCTTGCCCGCCCGGTCGACGTGGGCCAGGAGGATGGAGCGCACGGTGTGCTCCTTCAGCTCCGGGGACAACCTCTCACTCTGCTCGACGCGCGAGCGGCCGGGCTTTCGACATCATCGGCCGGACGTTCTGGAGCTGCCCAGCCGCCACAGCAGGAAGGGCGCGCCGAGCACGCCGGTGACGACGCCGACGGGCAGCACGGAGTCCTCCAGGAGCCGCTGGCTGATCAGGTCGCCGGCCAGCACGACGGCGGCCCCGACGGCGGCCGAGGCGGTGAGGGGCGGGGCGGCCGAGCCGGCCAGGCGGCGGGCGATGAGCGGCGCGGCCAGGGACACGAAGAGCACCGGCCCGGCGGCGGCGGTGGCGAAGGCGGCCAGGGCCGAGCCGCACAGCAGCAGGCCGAGCCGGGCGCGCTGCACCCGCACGCCGAGACCGAGGGCGATGTCGTCGCCCAGGTGCAGGGCGCGCTGGGTGCGGGCGAGCAGGAGCACGACCGGCAGCAGGACGGCCAGCGCGAGGCCGGGCGGCCAGGCGTGGCTCCAGGTGCGCTCGTTGAGCGAGCCGACCAGCCAGCCGAGCACCCGGGCGGCCTGGTACTGCTCGGCCCGGCTGACCAGGTAGGCGGTGGCGCTGACGCACATCCAGCTCACCCCGATGCCGACCAGGACGACGCGGTAGCCGGTGGTGCCGCGGTCCCAGGCCAGCAGGTAGATGAGCAGGCCGGCGACCAGCGCTCCGGCCAGGCCGAGGAACTGGGTGGCGAGGCCCGCGCCGAACACCACCCCGGCGGCGACGGCGGTGCCCGCGCCCTGGGTGATGCCGAGCATGTCGGGGCTGGCCAGCGGGTTGCGGGTGGCGGTCTGGAAGATCGCGCCGGACAGGCCGAAGGCGGCGCCCGCCAGCAGGCCGGCCACCGCGCGCGGCAGCCGTACCTCCTGGACCACGAACAGGTCGGCGGGCTCGCCGACGCCCCACAGGGCGCTGATCGGGGCGGCGTAGTCACCGGAGCCGGCCGCCACGGTCAGGGCGAAGGCCGCGGCGGCCAGGGCCATCGCCGCCAGCCAGGTGAGTACCAGCCGGTACGGCAGGCGAGCCGACAGCCCCCGCCGGCCCGGCCGGAGCACGAGAGCGGAGCTCTTCATCTCACACCTCCGCCAGACGCCTGCGCCGCACCAGCGCGATGAAGAACGGCGCGCCCAGGAAGGCCGCGACCAGGCTGACGTCGAGTTCCTGCGGGCGGAGCACGACGCGGCCCAGGATGTCGGCGGCCAGCAGCACGATCGGCGCCAGGATCATGGAGCCGGGCAGCAGCCACCGGTGGTCGGGCCCGGTGACCATCCTGACGACGTGCGGCACGACCAGGCCGACGAAGACGATCGGCCCGGTGACCGCCACGGCCGCCCCGGTCAGCAGGGTGATGGCCAGCGCGGCGCGCAGCCGTACCCGGCCGGGGCGGCGGCCGATCGCCACGGCCACGTCCTCGCCGAGGGCCAGGCTGTTGAGGGCGGAGGCGGTGCCCAGCGCGAGGCCGAAGCCGATCAGCAGGAACGGGGCGACCTGGAGCACGGTGGCGAAGGAGTGCCCGGTGAGGGTGCCGGCCGACCAGTAGCGGTAGCGGTCGAGGGCCTCGGGGTCGCTGAGCGCGATCCCGTTGGTCAGCGAGTCGAGCAGGAAGGTGAGCGCGATGCCGGCGACGGCCAGCTTCACCGGCGAGGCGTTGCGGCCGCGCCCACCGAGCAGGTAGACCGCGACCGCCGCCAGGGCGGCCCCGGCGAAGGCGAACCAGATCGAGGTGAGCAGCCCGGTCAGCCCGAGCACCCCGGCGGCGAGCACGGTGCCGAAGGCGGCTCCGGCGCTGACGCCGAGCAGGCCGGGGTCGGCCAGCGGGTTGCGGGTGAGTCCCTGCATGACCGCGCCGGCCAAGCCGAGCGCGGCGCCGGTCAGCACCGCGACGAGGGTGCGGATCAGCCGGGTGCCGCCGACGATGGCCGCGGTCTGCGGGTCCACGCTCGACGGGTCGGTCAGGGCGGCGACCACCTCGCCGAGCGGGATGGCGCGGCTGCCCACGGCCAGCGAGAGCAGGCACAGCCCGGCCAGGACCACCAGGGCGGCGGCCAGTTTGGTTCGCACGGGGAGATCCTAGCTTTAGGTCAGCCTTGCCTTACCTATATGCTCCCTTTAGGTAAGGCTCACCTAATTGATGAGGATCGATGGTTCGCTTGAAGACGGCGCTCACCGCCGCCCTGGTCGTGCCGGCGCTGCTGTCGGCCGCCGCCTGCGGGGGCGGCCCGGCCCCCGCCCCCTCCGCCGGATCCGCCTCGGGCAGCCCGGCACCCGCCTTCTCGGCGAAGGTCGAGCACCTGTACGGCACGACCGAGATCAAGAAGCGGCCCGAGCGCATCGTCACGATCGGCCTCAGCGACCACGAGCCCGTGCTGGCCCTCGGTTACAAGCCGGTGGGCGTGGTGGACTGGTTCCAGCGCAGCCCCTTCACCGACTGGCCGTGGGCCAAGGACGCCTGGGGCGGCGCCCAGCCCAAGGTGCTGGGCCTGCGTGAGGACGGCGTGAAGATGGAGAAGGTGGTCGCGCTCAAGCCCGACCTGATCTTCGCCATGTACTCCGGCGTCCAGAAGGAGACCTACGACCAGCTCTCCAAGATCGCGCCGGTGGTGGCCCAGCCGAAGGGCTTCGACCCCTACGCCGCGCCGTGGCAGGAGTACACGCTGCTGGCCGGCCGCGCGCTCGGCGAGGAGGCCAAGGCCAAGGAGCTGATCGCCGGGATCGGCGCGAAGTTCGCCGCCGCCCGCGAGGCCAACCCGCAGTGGGCGGGGCTGAGCGCGGTGGCCGCCGACAGCTTCAAGGCCGGCACCTACTCGGCCTTCCAGAAGGGCGACCCGAAGTCCGCCTTCCTGGCCGAGCTCGGGTTCACCGTCCCGGAGGAGATCACCAAGCGGGCGGGCAAGTCGAACGTGGCGGAGTTCGGGTCGGAGGGGCTCAACCTCCTGGAGGTCGACCGGCTGGTCTGGCTGACCACCGGCAAGGAGCCCTGGGAGCGGATCAAGTCCGACAGCGTGTACAAGGAGCTGAAGGTGGCCAAGGAGGGGCGCGACCTGTTCCTGACCTACCAGGACCCGCCGATCGGGGCCGCGCTCTCCTTCAACACCGTGCTGAGCATCCCCTACGCGATCGACCAGGTCGTACCCCTGATCAAGAAGTAGGGCCTAGCCGACGTCGCGGCGGCGCCAGCCGTACAGGCCGGCGGCGGTCAGGACGGCGGCGACCGCGGTCATCGCGGCCAGCGGGGTCAGGTCGGCCGGGCCGCCGGGCAGCATGGGCAGGTGGCTGAACGGCGACACCTCCAGCAGCGCCTCGGGCAGGTCGAGCAACGCGCCGACCTGTCCGAGCAGGAGGAAGGCGGCCAGCGCCACCCAGGCCGCCGAGACCGCGCGCGGCAGCAGCCCGAACAGCGCCACGGCCAGCCCGGCGAGGGTCCAGACCGCGGGGAGCTGCGCGAGGGCGGCGCCGACGGTGCGCGGGAGCTGGCCGGCCAGGTCGCCGGTGGCTCCGCCGTAGGCCAGGCCGACGCCCGCGCCGGAGACCGCGAGGACGACCGCCGGTCCGAGGAGGGCGAAGGCGAGGTGGCCGGCGGCCCATTCGAGCCGGCCGACGCCGGTGGCCAGCAGGGGTTCGGCCCGGGTGAGGGTCTCCTCGGTGCGCATGCGCAGCGCCGCCTGGATGGCGTAGCCGGAGACGGCCAGGCCGAAGATGCTGATCAGCGCGGCGATGAACAGGTCGCCGAGATCGGCGCTGCCGCCGAGGCGGGCGAGCATCTCCCTGATCTCCGCGTTCTGGCCGAGCGCGTCGGTGGCCGCCTTGGCGGCGCTGCCGATGACCATGCCGAAGATCGCGAAGGCGATGCTCCAGGCCAGCAGCGGCCCGCGGTGCAGCCGCCAGGCCAGGGCGAACGGGCTGGCCAGGCTGGTGGGAGCGCTCGCCGGTCCGAGGCTCGGGGGCAGCAGCCCGGCGCCGACGTCGCGGCGGGCGGACAGCACGTAGGCGGCGTAGCCGGCGAGCGCGAGGAAGACGGCGAAGACCAGCAGCGGCGACCAGTCCTCCGAGGCGAACGGCCGCAGCTTCTGCCCCCAGGCGATCGGGGACAGCCACGACAGCCAGGAGGCGTCGGAGGTGTCCCCCGCCATCCGGGCGAGGTAGGCCACGCCGAGCGCGGCCAGGCCGATGGCCCGCGCGCCGCCGGCGCTCTCGGTGAGCTGGGCGGCGACCGCGCCGACGACGGCGAAGGCGAGGCCGACCAGCATGTAGCCGAGCCCGGCGGCCAGCGCGCCGGCGACCGGGTGGGAACCGGCCAGCGTGGCGAAGACGATCACGCCGGTGAGCACGGCGGCGATCGAGGTCACCACCAGCGCGGCGGTCAGACCGGCGTTGCGGCCGATCACGGTGGAGCCGATCAGCTCGCGCCGGCCGCTCTCCTCCTCGACCCGCGTGTGCCGGATCACGGTGAGCAGGCAGGCCATGCCGAGGATGACCGGGACGAAGCCGGCTCGCCACACGCCCAGCGCGGGGGCGTGCCAGTCGAGGAGCGGGCCGTACAGGGCGGTGAAGGCGGGGGTGCTCCGCATGGAGGCGGCGAAGGCCTGCAGCTCGGCGTCGGTGTCGTAGAGGCCGCCGAGGGCGGAGGTCTGGGTGATCGGCATGATCGCCAGCAGCAGCACCCAGAGCGGGATGATCAGCCGGTCGCGCCGCAGGATGAGGCGGACCAGGGCGCCGGTGCCGGTCATCGCACGGCCTCGCGCTGGTAGTGGCGCATGAAGAGCTCTTCCAGGGTGGGCGGCTGGCTGGTCAGGGCGCGCACGCCCGAGGCGGTGAGCTGCCGGAGCGCCTCGTCGAGGTGGTCGGTGTCGACCTGGAAGGTGACGCGGTTGCCCTCGACGCGCAGGTCGTGCACGTCGCGCAGGCCGTTCGGGGAGCCGGCCAGCTCGGCGCTGATCGTGGTGCGGGTCAGGTGGCGCAGCTCGGCCATGGTGCCGGACTCGACGATGCGGCCCTCGCGGATGATGCTCACCCGGTCGCACAGCTTCTCCACCTCGGCCAGGATGTGGCTGGAGAGCAGGACGGTGCGGCCCTGGGCGCGCAGCTCGGCGACGCAGTCGGTGAAGACCGCCTCCATCAGCGGGTCGAGCCCGGAGGTGGGCTCGTCCAGGAGGAAGAGCTCGACGTCGGAGGCCAGCGCGGCGATGAGGGCGACCTTCTGCCGGTTGCCCTTGGAGTAGGCGCGGCCCTTCTTGCGCGGGTCGAGCTCGAAGCGCTCGACCAGGTCGGCGCGGCGGCGCGGGTCGAGCCCGCCGCGCAGCCGGCCGAGCAGGTCGATGACCTCGCCGCCGGACAGGCCGGGCCAGAGCGTGACGTCGCCGGGCACGTAGGCCAGGCGGCGGTGGAGCGCGACCGCGTCCTTCCACGGGTCGCCGCCGAGCAGGCTCGCGCTGCCGGAGTCGGCGCGCAGCAGGCCCAGCAGGACCCGGATGGTGGTGGACTTCCCGGCGCCGTTGGGGCCGAGGAAGCCGTGCACCTCGCCGGTACGGACGGTCAGGTCGAGCCCGTCCAGCGCGGTCGTCCGGCCGAACCGCTTGGTCACGCCGGACAGGGAGATGACGTTGCTCATGCTTTAGACTGTACACAGCTTTCACAAACTTGTGAAAGTCGTGAATACGGTAAACTACGGATTCTTGACGCCGGCGGCACGAGAGGAGCGGGATGAGGGACGAGGAGAGCGTTCGGCGGTTCGTCGAACGACTGAGCCGCACGCTGACCGACTGGGGGTTCCCGCCCATGGCGGCGCGGGTGCTGATCTCGCTGTCGGTGGCCGAGGAGGAGACGCTCAGCGCGGCCGACCTGAGCGAACGGCTCGGCGTGAGCCCGGCGGCGATCTCCGGCGCGGTGCGCTACCTCATCCAGCTCGGCATGGTCGCCCGCGAGCCCATCCCGGGCTCCCGGCGCGACCACTACCGGCTGCTCACCAACAACTGGTGGGAGGCCGCGCTCACCAAGGTCTCCCTGTACAAGACGCTCGCCGACATGGTGGGCGAGGGCATCGACGCGCTCGGCGGGCCCGAGACGCACGCCGGGAAGACCATGACCGACCTGCGGGACTTCTACCTGTTCATGCACCGCGAGATCCCGCTGCTGTTCGACAAGTGGCGCGAGAGCGTCACATCGGACGAGCCTGGCCCGTCCAGTCCGGGGTAAGGGGCCCGGCGACGGGAAGGAGCGGGCGATGCGCGTGCTGGTGACCGGAGCGACGGGGATCCTCGGACGGGAGACGGTGCCGCGGCTGGCCGCCGCGGGCCACGAGGTGCGGGCGATCAGCCGCCGCCCGCGTCAGGAGCCGGGCGTGCGCTGGCTGGTCGCCGACCTGGCCACCGGCCAGGGGGTACGGCAGGCGGCCGACGGCGTCGAGGCGGTCGTCCACCTGGCCTCGCTCCCCCACCGCGGCCGGCGCACCGCCTCGGTCGACGTGGCCGGCACCCGGCGGCTGATCGAGGCCTCGGCCGGGGTCGCGCACCTGCTGTACGTGTCCATCACCGGCATCCAGCACGCGCCGGTCGGCTACTTCCGGCACAAGCTGCGCGCCGAACGGCTGATCGCGCAGAGCGGGCTCGGCTGGACCGTCCTGCGGGCCACGCCCTTCCACCAGTGGCTCGACGGGCTGCTCGGCAAGGCCGGGCCGGTGCTGCCGGTGGATCCCGGCGTGGCCTGGCAGCCGGTGGACGCCCGCGAGGTGGCCGGGCGGCTGGCCGAGCTGCTGGACGAGGGACCGCGCAAGGGCATCGAGGAGTACGGCGGGCCCGAGGTGCTGGGCACCGACGTGCTGGCCCGGCAGTGGCGGGCGGCCCGGGGGCGGCGGTTGCTGCTGCCGAGGATGCCGTGGCCCGGGCGGGTGGCCGCCGCGCAACGCCGGGGGCTGCTCAACGGGCCGGCCCGGGGGCGCACCACGTGGGCGCGGTACCTGACGCCTGCCGTACCCGAGGAGGAGCCGGATCTGGCCGGCGAGTACGGCGGGCCGGTCATCGAGACCCGCGGGCAGCAGAGCGGGCGGGTCTACGGCGAGGACGACGGCTACGAGCCGCCCACCCGGGTGTGAGCGCGGTCAGGGCACGCGGGCGACGATGCCGATGACGTTGGGCTTGGAGTAGTCCGGCCGCAGCCCCGTCCGCCAGGACCGCACCGGCACCAGCTCCGGCTCCAGCAGCTCCAGCCCGTCGAAGAGGGCGGCGAGCTGCGGCCGGGTGCGCGGGGTGATGCCGCCGGGCGCGGAACGCGCGTACACCTCCTGGGCCGCGGCGACCGTCGCGTCGGAGGTGGTCTCCCCCGCCGAGGCGTGCGACATCACGATGTAGCTGCCCGAGGCCAGCCGCGCGCGGATCTCGTCCATGACCCGGGCGAGCTCGGCGTCGTCGGTGACGAAGTGCGCGATGGACAGCAGCAGGACGGCGACCGGCCGGTCGAGGTCGAGGTGCTCGGCGGCCTGCGCGAAGATGTCGCCGGGCTCGCGCAGGTCGGCGCCGATGACGTGCGCGTTGCCCCCGGCGGCCAGCAGCGCCCGGCCGTGGACGAGCACGATCGGGTCGTTGTCCACGTAGACGGTGACCGCGTCGGGGGCGGCGCGCAGGGCCACCTCGTGCACGTTGTCCTGGGTCGGCAGGCCGCTGCCGATGTCGAGGAACTGGCGGATGCCCGCACCGGCCAGCAGCGTGACGGTGCGGCGCAGGAAGTCGCGGTTCTCCCTGCACATCTCCACCGCGTCGGGGACCAGCTTGAGCAACTGCTCGGCGGCGAGGCGGTCGACCTCGAAGTTGTCCTTCCCGCCGAGCCAGTAGTCGTAGATCCGCGCCACGCTGGGCTTGGTCGTGTCGATCTCCAGCTCCATGCGAGGAGCCTAGGCGATCACGCCCAGGGGTTGTAGTCCGATTCGAGAGCTTCCTGCGGCGGGCGGAGGTTTTCCGGCACATGCTGGAGGTTCACCCGGATCCGGTACCACACGCTGCTGCGCCCGCGCATGCCGTCCACGAGCACGTCGGCGGGCTCGAGCAGGGCGGCGACCTCCGGATGGCGGGCCTTCCAGCGGTCGAGCCCGGCCAGCGCCTCCTCCTTGTGCTGCGCCTTGGCGATCTCGATCACCGGCATCTGCTGCACGCGGCGGCCCTCACCCTTGGGCGGCTTCGGCGCGGGCCCGAGCGACTCGGCCAGCTCCAGCAGCCCGGTCAGCGAGCCGGGCTCCAGGCCGAGGTCCTCCCAGGGGTCGCCGCGCTCGGCTAGGCGCTTGGGCACGGTGTCGAGGGTGAACTCCTCGGGCCGGCAGCCGGGCACCTCGTCCCAGGTCAGCGGGGTCGAGACCCGGGCGTCGGGCACGGCGCGCACGGAGTAGGCGCTGACGACGGTGCGGTCGTAGGCGTTCTGGTTGAAGTCCACGAAGACGCCGTGCCGCTCCTCCTTCCACCAGCGGGCGGTGGCGACGTCGGGGATGCGCCGCTCGACCTCGCGGGCGACCGCCTCGGCGGCCTTGCGCACCTGGGCGAAGGTCCAGTCGGGGGTGATCCGGGTGTAGACGTGGAAGCCGCGCGAGCCGGAGGTCTTCGGCCAGGCGCCCAGCCCGTGGTCGCCCAGCACCTCGCGCACGACCTGCGCGGTGGTCAGGATGTCGGCCCACGGCACGCCGGGCACCGGATCGAGGTCGATGCGCAGCTCGTCCGGGTGGGCCAGGTCGCCGGCGCGCACCGGGTGCGGGTTGAGGTCGACGCAGCCGAGGTTGACCACCCAGACGAGCTGGGCCAGGTCGGTGACCACGACCTCCTCGGCCGACAGTCCCGAGCGGTAGCGCAGCTCGGCGACCTCGATCCAGTCGGGCCGCTTCTTCGGCGCCCGCTTCTGGAAGAAGGCCTCCTCGGCGATGCCGTGCACGTACCGCTTGAGGATCATCGGCCGGCCGTCCACGCCGCGCAGGGCCGCCTCGCCGACGGCCAGGTAGTAGCGCACCAGGTCGAGCTTGGTGTGCCCGCTGTCGGGGAAGACGACCTTGTCCGGGTTGGTGATCTGCACCTGTCGCCCGGCGACCTCGATGTCCGGCATAAGGCCCAACATACGTTCTTCCCACGCGGGGTTCGCCTGGCTAGCGTGCGATTATGCCGGATCTTGAGAGCTTCCCCTTCCCGCCTTGCCCGCGCGGGCGTCCCGCCGACGCCTACGCCCGCCGCCTGGCACACGAACCCGCCGGCCGGGTCCGCCTGCCCAGCGGCGACGAGGTCGTGCTGACCATGCGGCACGACGACACCCTCGCCGTGCTCAGTGACGCGCGCTTCACCCGCGAGCTGTTCTACGAGGGCGCGCCCCGGCTGTACGAGGGCTTCAGCTTCAGCGACATCCCCGGCCTGCTGATCAGCACCGACCCGCCCCGGCACACCCGGCTGCGCCGGCTGCTGGCCGGCGCCTTCACCCCGCGCCGGATCGAGCAGTGGCGGCCCCGCGTCCGCGCCGTCGCCGACGAGCTGCTGGCCGGGCTGCCCGGCGAGTTCGACTTCGTCTCCGGCTTCGCCTTCCCGCTGCCCGTGCAGGTCATCTGCGAGGTCATGGGCGTGCCCGGGATCGACACCGAGCGGGTGGCGAGCTGGGCGGAGGCGATGCTCTCCACCTCCGGGCTGCCCCTTGAGGAGAAGCTCACCGCCGGCGCCGGCTTCCACGCCTACGTCGCCGGGCTCATCGAGGAACACCGCGCCGACCCCGGCGACGGCATGCTCGCCGTCCTCGTGCACGCCCGCGACGAGGAGGACCGGCTCACCGAGGAGGAGCTGGTCGTGCAGACCATGGGGCTCTTACTGGGCGGCTACGAGACCACCGGCTCGGTGCTGTCCCGGTCCGCGCAGCGGCTGCTCGACCCCAGGCCGGAGGGGTACGGCCGACTGGCCGCCGACCCGTCGCTGGTGCCCGCGGCGGTGGAGGAGCTGCTGCGGCTGGAGTTCCCCGGCGACACCACGCCCATCCGGGTCGCGCTGGAGGACGTCGAACTGCCCTCCGGCGCGGTGATCGCCAAGGGCCAGGGCGTCATCGCCTCCTTCATCGGCGCCAACCACGACCCCGCCGTCTTCCCCGACCCGGCCGCCTTCCGCCTGGACCGGCCCATGCCCTCGCCGCACCTCGGCTTCAGCCGCGGCATCCACTACTGCCTGGGCGCCAACCTGGCGCGGATGGAACTGCAGGAGGCGCTGTCCGCCCTGGTCACCGGCCTGCCCGAGCTACGGCTCGCCGTACCCGCGGACGAGCTCGACTGGACCACCGGCACCATGGCCCACCGCCCCGCCCGGCTGCCGGTCGTCAAGGACGGCCGCTGACGTGCGAGGCGCCCTGCCGGCGCTGGCCGCCGCGCTCTCCCTGCTCCTCGCTGCCTGTACGGCGGAGCCGTCCCGGCAGCCCGCCAAGGCCCCGGCGGCGAGCCGGACCCAGAGCCCGCTCGGGGACGGGACCCCGATCCGGCCCGGCGACCTGGCCGACTACCTCGACTCGGCCGAGCACGACGCCGCCCTGGTCCCGGTGGCGAACGTGCCGCGCCGGCCGCCCATGGACGTCGAGGAGGCGGTCGGCTCCGACCTCGCCTTCACCGGCGGCTACGCCATCGCCGGGAACTACCTCGGCTTCACCGTCTACGACATCTCGCGGCCCGAGCAGCCCCAGGTGGTCAGCCAGGTGTACTGCCCGGGGCCACAGAACGACGTGACGGTCAGCGGGAACCTGCTGTTCCTCTCGGTGGACCTGGGCATGGGCGGCGAACGCTGCGACGCGCCCGGCACCGGCGACTGGGAGGGGCTGCGCATCTTCGACATCGCCGACAAGCGGGCGCCCCGGTACGTGGGCGCGGTCCGCACGCCGTGCGGCTCGCACACCGCGACGCTCATCCCGAGCGACGACCCGGCGTCGGTCTACCTGTTCGCCACCTCGGCCCCGTCGCGGACCTCCGGGAGCGCGTGCCATGCGGCCAAGGGCAGCATCACCGTGGTCAAGGTGCCGGTCGCCGATCCCGCCCGGGCCACGGTGGCGGCGCAGCCGGAGCTCCTGGAGGGCGGCGGCAGCCCGGCGGGGACCGACCACATCCTGGTCGGCGGGTGCCACGACGTCACCGTCTACGCGCCCAAGCGGCTGGCGGCGGCCTCCTGCATCGGGGACGGGCTGCTGCTGGACGTGTCCGACCCCTTGCGGCCCAAGGTGCTCGACCGGGTGCGTGACCCCAAGCACTTCGGCTACTGGCACTCGGCGGTGTTCAGCCAGGACGGGAGCAAGGTGGTGTTCTCCGACGAGTTCGGTGGGGGGCGGTCCAGTGTGTGCCCTCCGGCGAGGGGTGGGACCTGGGGGGCCAACGGGGTCTACACCCTGAAAGGGACCAAGCTCACCTTGCAGGGATATTTCATGATTCCGCGGGTGGCTCGGGGGACGTGTAGCGCGCACAACGGGTCTCTGGTGCCGGTGCCCGGACGGGACGTCATGGTCCAGGGGTGGTACGAGGGCGGGGTCAGCGTCATCGACTTCACCGACCCGGCTCATGCCCGGGAGATCGGGTACTTCCAGCGGGGGCACGCGCCGGTGTCCATGGGTGGGAGTGGGGGGTCCTGGTCGGCTTACTACTACAACGGGTACATCTACTCCAGCGACCTCTACTCGGGGCTGGACGTGCTAAAACTGACCGGGGTGCGGCAGGAGGGGCAGCGGCTGACCGAGTTCAACGCCCAGACCCAGGGCTGACGGGCTCTTGGGGGCGCGGTGTCCTTCCGGTTCTTTCGGGTCGCGGGTTCAGAAGGCGCCGTGGCGGCCCTCTCCGGCGGCGAAGCGGGCCGCGCCGCCCACCGCGTCCCCGAGCGCGGTCATCCCGTGCCGCAGCTCGTTGACGATCGCCTCCCCCTCCGGCAGCCCCTCCTGCTCCAGCGCCGACAGCCTGTCACCGCGCAGACACGTCTGCGGGAACCGGGCGAGCTGCCGGGCCAGCTCCTCGGCATGCTCGCGAGAGGAGCCGGTCGGCACGACCCGGTTGGCCAGCCCCATGGCCAGCGCCTCGGCCGCCCCCACCGGCCGCCCGGTGAGGATCAGGTCCATCGCCCGCGACAACCCGATCAACCGCGGCAGCCGTACCGTCCCCCCGTCGATCAGAGGCACGCCCCAGCGGCGGCAGAAGACCCCGAACACCGCGTCCTCCTCGGCCACCCGCAGGTCGCACCAGAGCGCCAGCTCCAGCCCGCCCGCCACCGCGTGCCCGGCGACCGCGGCGATCACCGGCTTGGTGAGCCGCATCCGGGTCGGGCCCATCGGCCCGTCGCCCTCCTCGCCGACGTGGTTGTCCAGCGCCTTGAGGTCGGCCCCGGCGCAGAAGGTGCCGCCCTCGCCCCACAGCACCGCGACCGCCGCGTCCGACCGCTCGAACTCGGCGAAGGCGTCGCTCAGCGCGTCGGCCGTCTTGCGGTCGACGGCGTTGCGGACCTCCGGCCGGGAGAGCACGACCGTGCTGACCGATCCGTCCCGTTCCATCCGCACGCTCATGGGGCGAGCATCCCCGCCCGCCCCGCCGGACGCAAGGCCGCTACGGCGTGTAGACCTGCTGGACCCGGACGATCTTCTTGCCGGAGAACCAGACGTGGAAGCCCATCTGCTTGGTCGCCTTCGGCCGCAGCTTGGTGTTGAGCCAGGAGTAGGACACCTTCTTGGACTGCGACTGCCCGGCCAGGATGTTCACGTACAGCTTGGCGCCGGGGGCCACCTCGTGCTTGCGCCACTTGCCGGTGCGCTTCCACTGCCAGGCCTCGAACTCGGGGTGCGGCCAGATCTTGCCCTTGGCGAACCACAACTCCCCACCGCCCGCGGCGTGCAGGAACCCGAACACCTTGGTCGCCGTCGTGGCGGCTTGCGCCGGAGGAGCCAGCAGGGTGAGCCCGAGCGCGACAGCCAGGAGGACACTTCGTACCTTCATGGGTCCATTCATACCGGTCCACCGGCCCTCTGTGCACGGCGGCAGCAGGCAGGGAAGATCCACAGCATGCCCACCCTCATCTACGAGACCCACTCCATCACCACGGACAACGAAGCCGGCATGGCCACCGGCTGGCTCCCCGGCGACCTCTCCCCCACGGGCCGCCGCCTCGCCGCCGAGCTCGGCGACCGCCGCCGCCACGACGGCCTGACCGCCGTCTACACCTCCGACCTGCGGCGTGCCGTACAGACCGCCGAGCTCGCCTTCGCGGCCCACCCGCTCCTTCCTCGACGACCACGCCACCGGCCCCGGCCCCCTCCTGGTGATCGCCCACTCCGCCAACCGCTGGGCCCTGCAACACCTGCTGAACGGCATCCCTCTGGAGGACCTGGTGAACGCCCCCTTCACCTGGCAACCCGGCTGGACCTTCCACTTCCCGCCGCGCTGACGATCACCGCTCCACCAGCGCACGGAACTGCGCGAAGTCGTCCGGGCTCGCAAGAGAGCGGCCGACGGAGACGAAGGAGAGCAGCCGCAGCGGCCGCCCGGCCCGGGCGGCGGCGAGCAGTTTGTGGTGCCCGTCGAGCAAGTAGTGGAACAGGTTCCAATGCTGCCGGTCGGAGAAGTACGGGCCGCTGACGTCAAGGACCCCGAGGGAGACAGCGGTACCGAAGGTGTCGGCCTCCGCGTACCGGGAGACGGTGGCCTCGTCCGTCGAGTCCAGAGGGCGCCGCTCCAGCCAGGGGTCGTCGGCCGTCCCTTGCGCGAAGTCGATCACCGAATCGCGCGCTCCCAGTTCCATGATCGGCATATCGGCTCCCAACGGTAGGCGGAGATCAAACCAGGGCGCCCTGACTCCTGCCGCCCCCCGCGAGGCACCGGCATTCCGACCGCCGGGAGTGCTCAGGATGCCAGTCGTTCGCGGACGGTCATCAACGCGAAGCCCAGCAGGTTCAGCCCCCGCCACCGCTCCGGAGAGGCGGCCCCCTCGTCGTCGGCGGTCAGGCCGATCCCCCAGATCCGGTCCACGGGGCTGGCTTCGACCAGCACCCGGTTGCCGCTGGACAGCAGGAACCGCCGCAGGTCCGGGTGCTGGCCGAACTTGGCGAGGCTGCCGCGGACCACGATGTCGAAGCGGTGTGCGTTCCAGGTCTGCTCGTCGAAGCCGCGCACCGTCCGCCCGACGGCCTTCGCCTCGCCCGGGTGTCTCGCCGCGAGGATCTCGGAGGCGGCTTCGTGGTCGCCGAACAGCCACGCCTTGTGCGCCATCATGTAGTGCTCGGCCGAGGCGAAGACGTGCCCGTCCTCCTGGAATTCGACCGGCCACCACTGCGACAGGCAGCCCGCTGCGACGGTGCCGTCGCGGCTGGGGCGGTGGCCCCAGAAGTACAGGTAGCGCAGGCGCCGTCCCGCCCGTTCGGCGGCGATCGCCTCTTCCACCGTGCGAGGGAGCTGCTCGTTCACCCCGCCACCGTGCCACAGCGGCCTGAACCCGGGCCAATGGTTATGGCATGATCGCAGCCATGACGGCCAGAAAGGCCCATGCCGCGTAGGCCCCCGTCGCGGGTACGGACCTGCGAGACCCGCTGCGCGAGCCACCGTCCCGCCGCCCATCTGCCCCTCCCCGACTGCTCCGGCGAAGGTCCTCGCGGCCGGCTGGAGTTCGCCCTGCGCCGCCTTCCGGCGTGGGCCTCGCCGTACCTCTACGGTCTGGTCCGCCCGATCGACGCGAGGTTCCGGGCCAGGACGCTGGCCGACCCGCTCGCCTCCCCCGATCTGCCGTGGTGGGAACAGCGGCGGTCCTTCGACCATCCCGTGACTTCGTGCCCTCCGCCGCAGGTGCGCCCATGAATCGCCGATGCTCCGGCTTCAGTCCGCGAAGGCTCCGGAGAGCAGCTCGTCGAAGTGCTCCAGCTCCTCCGCCGGGCGGTCGATGCCGCGGAGGGGGCCGTGGTCGGCGAGGTGGGCGTCGGTGTAGAGGCGGGCCACCAGCGCCTTGCGGGGGCCGTGGCCGGCGCGTTCCTCCCAGCCGGCCTGCTCCAGCAGCAGGGCGGCGGCGTAGACGTCGGCCATGAACTGGGCGAGCGGGAAGAGCCGGGCCTCGGCGACGTCGGGGGCGAGCGCGGACCAGGCGGTGATGGCCTTGCGGAGGTCGTCGAGGCGGGCGCGCACGAGGTCGGTGGTCGCGGCTTCGGCGGCGGGGGCCTGGTCGAGGGCGGCGGCGACGCGGTCGAGGAAGGGCTCCTGGGCGTTCTCGCGGAGCATGGCGCGCCGTACGTCCAGGCAGAGGATGTTGTCCCCGCCCTCCCAGATCGGGTTGACCTGGGCGTCGCGCAGGAGGCGGGCGACGGGCCACTGCTCGATGTAGCCGTTGCCGCCGTGGATCTCGATCGCGTCGCTGGCGGCGGTGACGCCCAGGCGGGCGGCGCGGAGCTTGATCAGGGCAGGGGCCAGGCGCAGACGGGGGCCGCAGAGGCCGTCGAAGACGAGGGCCTGGACGGCCTCGGTCTCGACGATGAGCTCGGCGAGCTTGCGGCGCATGAGCGGCTGGTCGATGAGGCGGCGGCCGAAGGCCTCACGGGCGGAGGCGTAGCAGAGGGACTCGACCAGGGCGCGGCGGGCGGCGCCGGCGCCCATCATGGCGACGCCGAGCCGCGAGGCGTTGGTGAGCTGCATCATGGTGCCGAGCCCGGAGCCGGAGCCCTCCCCTGCCAGCAGGAAGGCCTCGGCGCCGGTGAACTCGACCTCGGCGGAGGCGACGGAGCGGGTGCCGAGCTTGTCCTTGAGCCGGCGGATGCGCACCGCGTTGCGGGTGCCGTCGCGGCGCTCCCAGAGCACGAGGAAGGGCTTGATGTCACCGGTCGGGAGCTTGGCGAGCACCACGAAGGCCGAGCCGTTGGCGTTCGAGGCGAACCACTTGAAGCCGGTCAGTCTCCAGGCGTCGCCGTCCGGGACGGCGGCCGACTCCAGGGCGGCGAGGTCGGAGCCGCCGGTGCGTTCGGTGAACATCTGAGCGGCTTCGCCGGAGTAGAAGCCATTGGCGAAGATCGTGCGGACTCGTTCGAGGACGTCGGCCGGCGCGTACTTCTCGGCCAGGCCGACCACCATGTCACCGCCGGTGCCGAGCGCGCAGCCCATCCCGATGTCGGCCTGGTCGAGCAGGTACGTCCAGGCCGCACCGAGAGCGCGGGGGTCCGCCCCGTTCGCGACGGCCTCGGCGGCGAAGGCGGGCGAGGTGAAGTTGTTGCTCATCAGCGCCGTGCGGGCGGTCTCGAACGAGGGCGGCATGACCACCTCGCTCACGTCCCGTCCCCACTTGTCGTACTTCTCCAGCCTGGGCGGGTTGCGGTCGGTCTCCTCCGCGCAGCGGGCGATCAGGCCGCCGGTCAACTCGCCGAGCTGGTCGAGGTACGGCTCGGCCCAGCCGTACCCCTCGCCGAGGTGGCGGCGCATGAGCAGGCGGAGCGCGGGGTCGCCGCGCCACCAGTTGCGCCCGGTGGCGCCCTGGTAGTGCTCGGTGGCGTAGCGGTCGCTGGCGTCGAACGGCTCGATGAGGTACCGGCTCATAGCGCGAGTGTTACATATAATCGACACGCGATGGAAGAGCGTAATAGTGGACTCAGTGCCCGGTCGGCCGTGCTCAGCGCCCTGCTCGGCTGCCACCCGCCCAGCTTGGCCGCCCGGCACCTGGTGCGGATCGGGGAGCTGTTCGGGATCGCGGAGGGCACGGTCCGGGTGGCGCTGTCGCGGATGGTGGCGGCCGGGGACCTGGTGCAGGCCGACGGGCGGTACACGCTGTCGGAGCGGCTGCTCGAACGGCAGGCGCGCCAGGACGAGAGCCGCGATCCGCACGTCCGGGCCTGGGACGGCACGTGGGAGATCGCCGTCGTCACGGCGGAGCGCCGCGCTCCGGCCGACCGGGCGGCGCTCCGGGACACGATGACCCGGCTGCGGCTCGGCGAGCTGCGGGAGGGCACGTGGATGCGGCCGGCGAACCTGGTGCGGGAGTGGCCGGACGTCGTCACCGCGCAGTGCACCCTGATCGACGGGCGGCCCCGGGCCACGGATCCGACACCGTGGCTGTGGGACCTGGACGGCTGGGCGGCCGAGGCCCGGCGACTCGAAGGGGCCCTCGGACGGGCTACCGGGCTGGCCGAGGGGTTCCTGGTCTCCGCCGCGGTGTTGCGCCACCTGCTGAAGGACCCGCTGCTCCCGCCCGAGCTCCTGCCCGCCGACTGGCCCGGCGAGCAGCTACGTGCCCGCTACGACGACTTCGACCGGGGTTTCCGCCGGGTCCTGCTGGAGCACATCGGGATGTAGCCCCACGGCACCGATGACTTCTTCCGAGCCCAGGAGTCCATACCCGCATGACAACTTTCGCGCTCATTCACGGCGGCGGCGGCAGCGCCTACGACTGGCACCTGGTCGAGGCCGAGCTGCACCGCCGCGGGCACGACACCGTCGCCGTGAACCTGCCGGTGTCCGACCCGGACGCAGGCCTCTGGGAGTACGCCGGCGCCGTCGTGCGGGCGGTCGGCGAGCGCGGCCCGGTCGTGGTGGTGGCCCACTCCTGGGGCGGCTTCGTCGGCCCGCTGGTCTGCGCCCGCGTCGACGCCGCCGCGCTCGTCCTGGTGACCGCGATGATCCCCAGCCCGGGCGAGGCGCCGGACGAGTGGTGGGAGCGCAGCGGCCGGCCCGACTCCGGCGTCGACGACGAGTACGAGCTCTACCTGCACGACGTCCCCCGCGAGCTGGGCGAGCGGGTGCTGGCCCACGACGCCGCGCTGAACGAGAAGGCCGCCATGGAGCGGGCCTGCGCGGAGCCCTGGCCGCTGCCCGCCTGGCCGGACGTCCCCACCCGGTACGTCCTCTGCCGCGACGACCGCTTCTTCACCCCGGAGTTCGCCCGCCGCCACGTGCGCGACCGCCTCGGCATCACCCCGGACGAAGTGCCCGGCAGCCACATGGCGATGCTGTCGCACCCGGCCGAGCTCGCCGCCTACCTGGCCGGCGTCACGGCCTCCTGACCAGCCTCCATCACCGGTACGGCAGGCCCATCCGGCCCTGGACGTCGATCAGGTTCAGGCCTCGGTAGGGTGCGGGACATGTGGGGACGGATCGATGGGCTCAGGACGTTGGACCTCGGCACGCCGGGCGAGATGCGCACGCACCTGAACGGCCTGGTGCTGGCCGGGGTGAAGACCGGCACGTCGAGCGTGCTGGAGCACGACTACCGAGCGGAGGGCGAGGCGGTCGAGCACGTGGGTGAGCGGCTCGTCCTGGTCGACGACGACGGCGGCCGGTTGGCGGAGGTCGAGGTGACGGCGGCCGAGGTCGTGCCGTTCGCGGCGGTGACGTGGGAGTTCGCCGAGTCCGAGGGCGAGGGGTTCCGCTCGGTCGAGCACTGGGGCGAGGCGCACCGCGCCTTCTGGACCGCCGCGGGCTACGAGATCGACGAGCACACCGAGATCGTCTGTGTGAACTTCCGGCTGGCCGGCTAGCCGACCCGCGGGTCACGGGTTCGTGACGGAGGCCGGCAGCCGCCTTGGCCTGCGGCGGGACGGGGCGTTCTGGGGCACACCGAGCTCACCCGGCCCCGGGCTGCACGGCATCGAACTCGGTCTCTGGACCAAGCGCACCAGCCGGTCACGGTGAGACGGCGAAGACGGCGCGGCGGTTGCGGAACTCGCTGACGCTCCAGATCTTGCCGTCCTGGAAGGTGAGGTCCTCCGGCCCGATGCACCAGGGGCGGGAGATCGACGGGCGGCCCGGGGCGGCGACGAGGAGGCGGCCGTTGCGCTGGTTGCGGAAGGCCTGGCTGAGGTACCAGGTGCCCTTCACGGACACGGCGCCCTGGATCATCTCCGCGCCGAGGGTGAAGGCGTCGCGCGGGACGCCGGAGGCCAGGTCGCCGCCGGAGGCGAGGTCCCAGCGGGCGACGCGGCCGAGCGGCGTGCCCTCCTTGTACTCGCCGGAGGCCAGCGTGCCGCTGGTGTGGTCGACGCCGACGAAGGAGAAGACCGCGCCGCGCTTGACCAGCCGCCAGGAGTCGCTCTGCGGGATCACGTAGCGGTAGCCGAAGGCGTGGAAGCGGCCCTCGTGCCGGCCGACGCGGTCGGCGTCGCCGAGGTCGGACTGGGCGGTCCGCAGGTCGAGCAGGTTGTTGAGGTCGAAGACGCGCAGGCCGCGGAAGGTGTCGGCGACGTAGAGGCGGTCGCCGACCCAGCCGCAGCCGCCGGCGTGGATGTCGATGGGGCCGTAGCTCCCGTCGGGGCGGGCCTCGACGAGCAGGCAGTGCTGGTACCGGAGGGTGCGCGGGTTGAGGAAGGTGACCCGGCAGCCACGCTCGCCGGTCTTGGTCTCCGGCTTATAGTACCAGGTCACCGCGAAGGCCGGGACGCCGACGGCGCCGGAGTCGGCGCTGCCGCTGAGACCCTGGGGGTACCAGTCGGCGGTGTCCTCGTCCTTGGCGTCGAAGGCGTACCAGTCGACCGGCTTGGGGGTCATCGTGCCGATGAACCCGCTCGCGCCGCGGCGCACCCCCGTACGGTTGCCGGTGGCCAGCACGGCTTCGACGGCGGTGGCGCCGATCTCGCCGGCGAGCTTGGCCGCGCCTTCGGCGTAGGTGCCGGTGCTCCGCTGGAGGGTGAAGGGGGTCGGGTCGGCCTCGGTCATCCCCATGGCGGTCATGTCATCCTCGCTTTGCCGTCCGTTGTGGTCAGTTTGACGGGCGAGGCTGGACATTAGTTGCGTTTCTCCGGCACCTCTTCCGATGGGCCGCGGAAGGTCAGCGCCACAGGTGCACGGGCACCCCGCTCAGCGCGAGCTTGCGGTAGGCGGTGACCAGGGCCCGGGCGTCGCCGGGGAACTCCCGCTGCCACGCCGCGCCGGTCCGCCCGGTCCGCACCCGCTGGGCGATGATCTCCAGGGCGGTGTCGGCCTCGTCGGGGACGACGCCGGCTTCGAGGAGTCCGGCCCTGGCCTGCGGCAGCAGGCTGAGGATGAGCTCGGAGGCGTCGAGCTCGCCCTCGTGCCCGGGCCAGGACAGCTTGGCGGACAGGCCCTGGCGGGCGGCGCGGTAGAAGTTCTGGTAGACCTCGCCGAACTTGTAGCCGGTCAGGTCGCGGTGCGACTCCGACAGGGTCAGTCCCAGCAGGAAGGCGGCGTTGGCCGTCATGTCCGCGCAGGTCGGCCCGGCGGGCAGGGCGCGCATCTCGATCCGCAGGTGGCCGCCGTCGGCGGGGTCGTAGACGGGCCGGTTCCACATCCAGACGGTGCCCATCTGCAGCCGGAGCTCGGCCAGGTCGGGGATGCCGCCCTGCCGTACGGTCTCCAGCGGGTCGGGGGCGTCGGTGAGCGCGGGCAGGACCGGCTCGTAGTCCTGGACGCAGCGCTCGAAGAGCTCGTAGGCTCCCTCGCGCACCCAGTCGGAGCCGAAGGTGACGCGCCCGTCGCGGCGGTAGAGGCGGCCGACGTCGCGGTCGTCGGCGGCCTCCTCCATGAGCACGATGCGGGTCTCCTCCCAGAGCCGCCGGCCGAGGAAGAGGGGCGAGTTGCCGGCGGCGGCGAGCACGGGGCCGATGGCGAGCTGGGCGGCGTTGAACAGCGGGGCGAAGCGCTCCGGCGGGGTGCGGAGGTGGATCTGCCAGGAGGTGTTGGCCGCTTCGAGCAGCACGTCCTCGACGACGAGTTCGAGGTCGTCGACGCGCACCACGAACGGTTCGAGCCGTACGCGGCGCACGCCGCGGCTGAGGGCGCGGTAGCGGGCCTCGTCGCTCATGGCGTGCGGGGTGAAGTCGCCGGTGCCGAGGGTGGGCAGGATGCCGATCGGGATCGCCCCGCCGCCTCCGCCGCCGTCGTCACCGTCGACGTCGAGCTCGCCCGCCGCGCGGTCGACGAGCGCGGTGATCTCCTGCAGCTCGTCGCCCATCGCGCGGAACGGCGACCCGGCCAGCGGCACGGGGGTCAAATTGCCTTCCAGGTTGAAGCGGCCCAGCTCCAGCGTGAGCCGCGGGTCGCCGATCGCCTCGAGGAGTTCCTCGTTGCGCGGCAGCGGATCGCCCATCTTGTCGATGAGGAACAGCTCCAGCTCACCGCCGATGGTGGTGTCGCCCTGACCGAAGCCGGGCCGGTCGAGCAGCTCGCGGAAGGCGGCGAGCTGCTCGACCAGGCGCTCACCGAAGACGGCGAATTCCTGCTCGGTGAAACGCTCCTTGTCCAGTTCCTCTCCCATGCCCTCCTTCTGACCGGACGCGCGAACCTGACACCTCGCTCAGGGCGAAATATCAGCGGCGATTACTCTTTGTAGTAGGTGCACTACTCAGGGGGATTCACGATGAATGAGCACGATCGCACCGGCGAGCCCGACGACGCCGCGGCCAGGGCCGCCGAGCGCGCCCGGGAGGAGATCGCCGGGACCGGCGGCCGGGCCGGTGAGCCGGGCGGCTTCCGGGAGCCCACCGCCGAAGGCGGCACCGTCCCGGGCACGCCGGGACGCACCGGCGAGTTCGCCGAGGGCCGGGACCGGTTCGACCCGGACCGCCCCGCCACCGACGACCCGCTGCTCGGCCGGACGAGCCGCGCAGAGAGCACGACGGGCCGGACAGAAGGCACGACCGGCCGGACAGAGAGCGCGTCCGGCCGGGCCGAGGGCATGACCGGCCGGACGGAGGACGTGACCGGCCGGACGGAACGCACGACCGGCCGGGCGGAGGCGGCGGCCGGCAACGGGGCGCATCGCGTCGGGCGGACCGAGACCGGCCGCAAGGGCGGCAACGCCAAGTGGTGGTGGCTGGCCGTGGCCGCCGCGGCCGTGATCGGCCTGCTGTGGTGGGGCGGCTCGCGCAACACCACCCCGGAGGCGGGCCCCGCGCCCACCGCCGGCCAGGCCACCGACGGCCAGGGCGCCGGCCAGGCCGTACCCTCGCCCACCGACACCGCGGCGAGCTCGCCGGCCGCCTCGCCCACCGGCACCGAGACCGGGGCCGGGGCAGGCGCCGCCGGGACGGTCGCCGCGACCGAGGAGCCGCTGCGCTTCACCGTCGGCAAGCCCGAGCTGATGGAGTCGGTCGGCACCGCCCCGACGACCAAGGAGGCGGAGGGCCACTTCGCGGTGATCCCGGTCACCGCCGAGAACGTCGGCTCGGAGGAGGCCGTCTTCTCCGGCGCCATCCAGAGCGTGACCGGCTCCGACGGCCAGACCTACCTGCCCGACGTGTCCATCCTGCGCTACCTGCCGGACTCGAGCCGGCTCTACGAGCCGCTCGCGCCGGGCGCCTCGGCCTCGGGGCGGCAGATGTTCGACCTGCCGGACGACGTCACCCCGGTCAGCATGACGCTGCACGCCGAGCGCGGCTCGAAGGGCGTCACGGTCGACCTGCCCTGACCTGGGGGTTGACCGTACCCGCAGGTCAAAGCCTAAGCTCAACGCGTGCGAGCCGTGCTTTTCGACCGCTTCGGCGGCGACCTCGACCTGTGCCAGGTCGCCGACCCCGTCCCCGCGCCGCACGGCGTGGTGATCCGGGTGGCCGCCACCGGCCTGTGCCGCAGCGACTGGCACGGCTGGCAGGGCCACGACCCGGACATCTCGGTGCTGCCGCACGTCCCCGGCCACGAGCTGGCCGGGGTGGTGGAGGCGGTCGGCTCCGACGTGCGGGGCTGGCGCCCGGGAGCCCGGGTGACCGTCCCGTTCGTCTGCGCCTGCGGCTCGTGTACGGCCTGCGCCACCGGCGACCAGCAGGTGTGCGAGCGGCAGACGCAGCCGGGTTTCACGCACTGGGGCTCGTTCGCCGACTTCGTGGCCATCGACCACGCCGACGTCAACCTGGTCGCCATCCCGGAGGACCTGCCGTACGCGACCGCCGCCGCGCTGGGCTGCCGCTTCGCCACCGCCTTCCGTGCCGTCGCCCAGGTGGGCCGGGTACGGCCGGGCGAGTGGGTGGCGGTGCACGGCTGCGGCGGCGTCGGCCTGTCCGCGGTGATGATCGCGGCGGCGGCCGGGGCGCGCGTGGTGGCGGTGGACGTCAGCGCCGACGCGCTGCACCTGGCCGAGCGGGCCGGCGCCACGCACTTCGTCAACGCCTCCTACGGCGACGCCGCCGCCCAGGTCATGGAGCTGACCAGGGGCGGCGCGCACGTGTCGCTGGACGCGCTGGGCAGCGCCCAGACCTGCGCCGCCTCGATCGAGGGGCTGCGCAGGCGCGGCCGGCACGTGCAGGTCGGCCTGCTGCCGGGCGGCCCGACGCCGCTGCCGATGGGCCGGGTGATCGGCTGGGAGCTGGAGCTGCTGGGCAGTCACGGCATGGCCGCGCACGCCTATCCGCCGATGCTGGAGCTGATCCGGAGCGGGACGCTCCACCCCGACCTCCTCCTCACCCGGACGATCGGGCTGGAGGAGGCGGGCAAGGCCCTGGCCTCGATGGGATCGGTGCCGGGGGTGACGATGATCGTGCCGAACCCCTAGAGGCGGTGGATCTTGAGGTGGTCGCGCCAGCGGGCGATCGCCTCCTCGTCGGCGAAGGCCAGGGCGCGCATCATGTTGCCGCCGTCGCTGCGCCGGACGTTCGCCTCCAGGCGGCGGCGGAGCTCGGGGGCGAGCCGGGTGGTGCCCGCCTCGACGGTGTCGCCGTAGTGCGGGGCGAAGGCCACGCCCTTGAAGCCGGTCTTGCGCAGCAGCGTGGGCAGGGTCTGGCTGGAGTAGAACATCAGGTGGTTCTTGGTGAAGCCGCTCCACTTGGAGCCGTAGGCCTTCAGCAGCAGCGAGCGTGCGTTGACGGTGAGGATCATCAGCACGCCGCCCGGAGCGAGCAGCTCGCGGAAGCCGGTGAAGTCGTCGAGCGGGCGCGGCAGGTGGGCCAGCACCGACCACAGGGTGATCACGTCGAAGCCGCCGGCGGCGATCTCCGGGATGTCGGCGGGCGCGCCGAAGTGCGCCCGGGCGCGGGTGCCGCCCTCGGGCACCGGCAGGGCCTGCAGCCGCGCGTTGGCCTGCTCGACCGAGTCGGGCGACAGGTCCACGCCGCTGGCGTCGAAGCCGCGTTCCTGGGCGAGCTCCAGGAACAGCCCGGCGCCGCAGCCGAAGTCGAGCAGCCGCCGGCCGCGGCCCTCCTCGAAGACCGGGCCGAAGCTCTTCATGACCAGCCGGTAGCGGCGCTGCCGGTTCTCGGCGTAGTCGCCGGTCAGGAACTTGCTGTAGCTGTTGGCGTACAGGTCGCCCAGGCGTTCGGGGCGGACGTTGGGGTTGCGGTAGAGGAAGCCGCAGGAGGGGCAGCGGACGACGTGGTAGCGCCAGCCCTTGCCGCCGGTGGGCTCGAAGAGTTTCTGCTGGCGGGATTCGCCGCACAGCATGCAGCTCAGGTATTCCTCGATCTCGCCGAGCGGCACCCGCTCGCGGTATTCGTCGAGGGAGATCACCGGCGTGCGGGCGATCCGCAGGCGCCACTGGGCCTCGCGGATCTGGCGTTCGCCGGGCCGCACGTAGACGCGCTGGCCCCACGGCACCTTGTCGTATCGCGTGCCGTACACCAGCTTGTAGAGCTTTCGGCGGGCAGAGACCATGGGCGGCACCTCACACAGGTCAGGGGGCCCCCGAGTTTTGCCCCGTTTCGCGGAGACTATGCCAGCAGAATTCCGCTCGCGTTCATGAATTCCCACTTTCACCATATTGGGCACCAACCAGCTTGATGAGATGACTTTTCAGAATCTGACTCATTGGTCAGGATGAGGGCGACACCGTTTTCCCGAGGACCGCGAGGACCCAGTGATCCGGACATTGCTCGCCGAGGACATGGATCTGATCCGCGGGGCGATCGTCGCCCTGCTGGCCACCGAACCGGACATCGAGGTGGTGGCGGAAGTGGATCGCGGTGACGAGGTCCTGGCCGCGGCGCGGGCCTGCAAGCCGGACGTCGCCGTGCTCGACCTGGCGATGCCGGGCATGGACGGCCTGTCGGCGGCCAAGGAACTGCACGAGGAGCTGCCGGGGTGCAAGGTGCTGATCCTGACCGGCATCGGCACGCCCGGCTCGCTGAAGCGCGCCCTCGACGCCCAGGTGCGCGGCTTCCTGGCCAAGGACGCGCCGCCGAGCGAGCTGGCCGACACCATCCGCAAGATCGCCGGGGGCGGCACGGTGGTCGACTCGACGCTGGCCATCGCGGCGATGACCTCGCCGGAGACGCCGCTGACCGCGCGCGAGCTGGACGTGCTCGGCGCGGCCGCGGAAGGCTCGTCCATCCCGGAGATCGCCGCCTCACTCTTCCTGGCGGAGGGCACCGTCCGTAACTACCTGGGGCGCACCCGCACCAAGCTGGGCGCCCGCAGCGGCATCGACGCGATCCGCATCGCCCGCGAGTCGGGGTGGATCTGACAGGCCGGTCCAGGCGGCCAGGAAGGCGAGGGCGTCGGCGGCGAAGGCGATCGAGCGGCTGACCGCGCGGGCGCCGTGCCCGACGCCGCTCTCGTGCCGCAGCAGCACGGGCCGCCCGCCGGAGGAGGCCCACTGCAGGGCGGCGCACATCTTGCGCGCGTGCATCGGGTCGACCCGGGTGTCGCCCGCCGCGGTGGTGAACAACGTCGCCGGGTAGGCGGTCCCGGGCTCGACGTGGTGGTAGGGCGAGTAGGCCAGCAGCCAGGCGAGCTCCTCCGGCACCTCGGCAGAGCCGTACTCCTGGCGCCAGGCCCGGCCCAGGCCGGAGTGCTCGTAGCGGACCATGTCCAGCAGCGGCGCGGCGCACACGGCCGCCCCGAACAGGTCGGGGTGCTGGGTGAGCATCGCGCCGACGAGCAGCCCGCCGTTGGACTCCCCCCACAGGCCGAGCTGCGAAGGCGTGGTCCAGCCCTCGGCGACCAGTAGCCGGGCCACGGCGGCGAAGTCGTCGAAGACGTTCTGCTTGTGCTCGCGCATGCCGGCGCGGTGCCAGGCCTCGCCCTCCTCGCCGCCGCCGCGCAGCCCGGCGATCGCCAGCACGCCGCCCGCCTCGACCCAGGCCAGGGAGTCGGCGGCGTAGGCCGGGGTCAGCGAGCGCCCGAAGCCGCCGTAGCCGGTCAGGATGGCCGGGCGCGGGCCGCCGGGCCACGAGCGCCGCGCGACCACCACGACCCGCACCGGCGTGCCGTCCTTGGAGCGGCAGGTGAGCTGGCGGCTCTCCACGTCCGGCGGGGCGCTCGGGCCCGGCGCGGCCAGCCACCGCGTGGCCGCGCCGGTGCGGGCGTCGTAGCGCCAGACGGCCGGCGGGGTGACGGCGTCGGTGTAGGTGAACCAGGCCTCGTGGCCGCCCTCGGGCCGGGTGGTGAGCGAGCCGGCGGTGCCGCTGCCGGGCAGCGGGATGCTGCCGGTGCGCCGCCCGCTGACCTGGTCGTGCAGGTCGAGCTCGGACAGCCCGTGCCGCACGCGGGCCACCAGCAGGGTGCCGCCCTCCAGGACGGTGAAGGAGGTGGTGACCGCTTCGGGGTCCTCGGGCACGAGCTCGGTCCAGCGGCCCGGCAGGGCGGGATCGGCCACGCAGATCCGCCCCCTGGGCGCGTCCCGGTCGGTCAGCACGTACAGCAGGCCGTCCGGGGCGACGGCGGCGACGCTGTGCGCCTGCCCGGCCGGCTGCACGCGGCGCAGCTCGCGGCCGGTGAGGTCGGCCAGCCACAGCTCGTTCGGCGCGGAGGCGCCCGGCGCCGCCGACACCGTCAGCCACCGCCCGCACCCGCTCATCGCCAGCCCGTAGGAGGCGCCCTCCCCCGCGGTGAAGACCAGCGCGTCGCGCTCCGGCGGCTCGCCGAGCAGGTGCCGGTAGACGCCCTGGCCGAAGCGGATGTAGAAGAAGCCGTCGCCTCGGCTCGTCCAGGCCACCGGTGAGTACCGGCAGCCGTGGATCGGCCCGTCCACCGCCCGGCCGGTGCCGGTCTCCAGGACGTGCAGCTCCGCGCGTTCCTCGCCGCGCTTGGAGACCTGGTAGGCCAGCAGCTCGCCGTCCGGGCTCGGCTCCCAGCCGTCCACCGTGGTCAGCCCGGTCGGGTCGAGCCGCATCGGGTCGAGCACCACCCGCTCCCCCGACCGCACCACGGGGTGTTCCTGGCCGGGGTCGCGGCGGAGCTCGAAGCACCGCTCGCCGCGCCACACCGGCGGCGTCACCTGGCCCGCCTGCCCCAGCTCGGCCAGTCTCGCCCGCAGCCGTTCGCGCCAGGGCAGCCGCCCGGCGTGCTCGAGCCAGAGCGTGTCCTGCTCGGCCTGCCACGTCTTCGTCGCCGGGTCCCCGGCGTCCTCCAGCCATCGGTAGGGGTCGGCGATCTCGTGGCCGTGCAGGCTCTCCACGTACGGCAGGCGTACCGCGGGCGGGTAGCTCATGGGATCAGTTCCTCTCTGGCGAAACGGCGATCACGAGGGGCCCCGTCGCCGAGCGTCAGCACCCGGCGGGCGCGGCGCGCGGAGGCGGCGCGGTGGGCGATCACGACGAGCGTCCCCGGCCGGCGGGCGAGCGCCTCCTCGGCGCGGGCCTCGGCCACAGGGTCCAGGTGGCAGGTGGCCTCGTCCAGCACGATCAGCCGGGCGGGGCTGAGCAGGGCCCGGGCCAGGGCCAGGAGCTGCCGCTCCCCCGCCGACAGCGCGGCCGGGTCGAGCAGGCCCTGGTAGCCGCCGCAGCGGGCGACGAGCTCGGCCAGGCCCAGCTCGGCCACCGCGGCCTCGGCTTCGTGCTCGGACGCCTCGCCGGGATAGGCGAGGTTCTCCAGCACGGTGCCGCGGAAGACGTAGGCCTCCTGCGGGATCAGCAGGCGGGCGGCGGGGTCGACCCGGTCGGCCGGGAGGCCGCCGATCAGCACCTGCCCGGCGTCGGGGCGCAGGGCGCCGGCCAGCAGCGCGGCGAGAGTGGACTTGCCGGCGCCGCTCGGCCCGGTGATCGCCAGGTGCTCGCCGTCGGGGACCTCCAGGTCGAGGCGGTCGAGCACCGGTTCGGCCTGCGGGCCGTAGGCGAAGGTGACCTGGCGCAGGGTGAGCGTGACGTCGGCGGGCCGGGCCGCCGGCGGGGGCGGGATGGCGGCCGGGGTGCCGGCGAGGATGCGGCCGAGCGCGGCCAGGAGGCGCACCCCGCTGACGCCGACGCCTTCGACCAGGCCGCCGAGCGCCGGGGCGAGGGACTGGGTGACGTAGGCGAGCGCGCCCACCACGGTGGCGATGGCCACGCCCTGGGCCAGCAGCGCCGGGGTCCAGGCCAGCACGAGCAGCACCGGCAGCCAGCCGCCCACGGTCAGCGCGGTGGTGCGCAACGCGGTGAGGCGGGCCAGCCTGGCGGCGGTGGCGGCCTGGGCCTCGACGAGCGCGCCGAGCCGGTCGCCGGCGCTTTGCTCGGCGCCGCAGGCGGTGAGGTCGCGCAGCGCGCCGGCGACCGTGGTCAACTCGGCGCCGGTGGCCTCGTCGGCCTCCAGGTGGGCGCGCTGAGCGCGGATCAGGGCTGGGAGCGAGGCCAGGAACAGCGCGGTGCCCAGCGCGAAGGGGACCAGCACCGGCAGGGCCAGCGCCGGGACCAGCGTCAGCAGCCCGAGCGCGGCGCTGACCAGCGTGAACACGAAGCCGCGCAGCACGGTCACCAGGGCGGCGAAGGCGTCCCTGGCCAGCTCGACCTGGAGCGTCGCGCGGGTGAGCGCCGCGCCGCCGGGCGGCGGGGCGCGGAAGGAGGCGGTGGCCTCGTGCAGCAGGCCGCGCACCACGTGGTGCAGCAGGTCGTCGCGGAACGGCTCGGCCAGGGCGGCGACGCCCAGGATCACCTGGCGGGCGGCGACCGCCGCCACCAGCCACGCGCCGCCCAGCAGCGCCAGCCAGGCCAGGCCGGTCAGCAGGCGGCCGGCCGCGAAGCCGTCCTCGATCGCGCGGGCCACGGCGTGGCCGATCAGGAAGGCCGGCGTCACCTCCAGCACCGACCAGGCGGCGATCTTGGCCAGCACGGCGGGCCGCCGCCGCAGCGCCGCCCACAGCACCTCGCGCGGGCGCGTCATCGGGGCTCCTCGTCGAAGGCGGCGCGGTAGCCGGGGTCGTGCCACAGCTCGCGGTGCGGGCCGAGCCGCCGCACCCGGCCGCCGTCCAGCCAGACGACGAGGTCGGCGCGGGCGGCGACGTCGGGGCGATGGGTGACCACCAGCCGGGTGCGTCCGCCGAGCTCGCCGGTGAGGGCCTCGTTGACCAGCGCCTCGGTGGCCGAGTCGAGGCTGGAGGTGGCGTCGTCGAGGATCAGCAGCCGCTCGGCGTGGGCGAAGGCCCGGGCCAGGCCCAGCCGTTGCCGTTCGCCGCCGGACATCGGGGCCTGGGCGAGCGGCGTGCCGTACCCGTGGGGCAGCCTGCGGACGAAGGCGTCGGCCCGGGCGGCGCGCGCGGCGGGCTCGGCCCGGCCGCCGCCGAGCTCGATCGCGGCGGCCACGCTCGCGCCGACCAGCACGGGGCGCTCGAAGGCGTAGCCGACCGCCCGGCGCAGCTCCGCGCGTGACAGCTCGGGCAGGGGCGTGCCGTCGAGGAGCACCTGGCCCTCGTCCGGGTCGGCCAGGCGGCCGGCGAGCGCGGCGACCAGGGACTTGCCCGCGCCCGAGCGCCCGACGACCGCGGTCAGGGAGCCGCCGGGCAGGGTCAGCGCCGGGATCTCCAGCCCGGCCGCCCGCACCCCGCGGAAGGTGAGCGTGCCCCGGGCCGGAGCGGGCAGCGAGGCGGTGCCGTACGGCACGGCGGGCACGGCGAGCAGGGCCTCGACGCGGGCGGCGGCGGCGCGGGCGCGGGCGAGCTGCCCGGCGAAGCCGAGGGCTCCGCTGAGCGCGGCGCCGAGGACGGCGTAGCGGGCCGCCGCGTAGACCTCGCCGACGGTCAGCCGGCCGGAGGCCAGCAGGAACCCGGCCGCCACCAGGACGGCGACCTCCACGAGCGGCACCATGAGCCCGGCTCGCACCCCGGCGGAGGCGCCCGCGCGCCACAGGGCCAGGCCGTGCGCGCGCAGCCGCGGCAGGGGCTGGAGGATGCGCCGCGTCTCCCTGTCGCCGGATCGGGCGGCGGCGATGGTGCGGGCCCCGGCCAGCGCGTCGGCCAGCCGCGCGGCGATCTCTCCCTGGGCCTCCTGGTAGGCGCCGGACAGCACCCCGCTGACCCGGGCGAAGGCCCGCAGCACGAGCACGATCAGCCCGACCCCGCCGAGCAGCGCCAGCGCGAGCAGCGGATGGAGCAGGGCCAGCGCGACGATCGCGCCGGCGGTGGGCACGAGCAGCGAGAGCGCCGAGACCACCGCCTCCGGCGCGCGGCCGAGTTCCTCGGCGTTCAGGCCGGCCCTGGTGACGATCTCGCCGGGGGGCAGCCGCCGGGTCAGCGCGGGCCCGGCGCCGAGCACGTGCCGCACGAGCGCCTGCCGGATCCGGGCGGAGGCTCGTGCGCCGCTCATGCCCCGGGCCCAGACGGCGAGGCTCTCGCCCAGCACCGCGAGCGCCACGGCCGCCCCGACCACGAGTGCGGAGCCGGCCGGGGGACGGCCGGCGGCGAAGGCGTCGACCAGCGAGCCGATGAGCGCGGGGAGGGCGAGCTGGGCGGCGGTGGCCAGGATCGTGCCGGTGGCCAGGAGCGCGGGCCACGGGCCGCCGTCGCGGACCGCCTGCCGTACCAGCCGGTCGGCCATGGGGTTCCTTCCGGGAAGAGGCCGGGACGGGGTTCCGGAACCCGGCAAGAGGCCGGGTCGGGGGGGTTCCGGAACGGATGCGGCCCCGGGGCGCGCGCACCCCGGGGCCAGGTCATCCGATCAGTGGCAGAGAGCGACGCTCAGGTTGCTCGGCTTGCCAGAGTGACACGTGAGGGCCGTGAGGGTGCTGCCGCCGCTGGCGACGTCCGAGCTCGCGGGAGCCTCCAGACCCTGAAGGTCGAGAAGGGACATCCGTCTACACCTCCTTCCGGGTTTCGTGACGGGCAGGCCGCCGGGCAGGCGGCTCGAGGAACGGCAGGCAGGCCCGCCGTTCCGGCTGGTGGGCGGCCAGGGCGAGCAGGACGCCCGCCGTACCGGTTGCCAGATCCATGGACAGGCGCAGCAGCTGGTCGCCGGGGAAGGCCAGCCCGCCGCCGTACGGCAGGGCGTGCCAGCGCAGCCCGGCGGGCTGGGCGCCGAAGGCGGCGACGATGCCGGCGCGGCCGGTGAACAGGCCGGGCTGGACGAAGTAGCCGGAGCGCGCGACCAGCCCGAGCTCGGCCAGCGCGACGGCGAGTTCCTCGTCGGGCCGGTGGGCCAGGTAGCGGGCGAGCACGAGCGCGATGCCGGCCGAGCCCTCGTCCAGGTAGGGCAGCAGCCGCCACCCCTGGTTGACCTGGAGCGAGCCGTCCTCGGCGTGCTTGCAGCGGCGCAGGTCCTGGCGGAGCGCGGTGCCGGCGAGGTCGAGCAGGGCGGCGTCGCCGGTGCGCTCGTAGGCGTGCAGGAAGAGCAGGGCGGGTCCACTGGAGCCGTGCATCAGCCCGGCGCGCGGGTGGGTCCCGCCGCTGAGCTCGGGCACGTCGGTCACCCCGCCGAGCCGGTCCGCGCACAGCTGCACCGCCTGGCCCGCGAGATCGTCGAAGCCCAGGTGGAAGAGGGTGAGCCCGATGCCGGACAGGCCGGAGAAGAGCGCGGACTCCAGCTCGTGCCAGTTCTCGCGCAGCGCGACGCCGAGCACGTCGAGCGCCTGTTCGCGGTGGCCGAGCAGGTCGAGGACGTAGGCGATGCCGTGCAGCCCGTCGTAGAGCCCGAGCCCGGAGCCGGCCGCCGGGGGCCGGGTGGCGCGTTCGACGAGCCACTCGGTGTGCAGCGGCGCGAGCCCGGCGGCGTGCAGCGCGTAGAGCACGCCCGCCGCGCCGTGCGCCAGGCTAAGGGCCCGGCCCGGCTCGAACTGGGCGATGTCGCCGGGGAAGAGCCGGTCGTCCCGGTGCGGGGTGGCGCTGGCCGCGATGGCCTTGCCCAGCGCCGCGCGCAGGTCGGGCCAGGCGGCCTCGCCGGGCATCGGCGGCGCCTTCCAGACCGCGTCGCCGGCCAGCGTCTCGACCGCCGGGGCGAGGGCGCCGGGCGTGAGCGGGAAGGCGCCGGTGACCACCTCGCCGAGGTGGCGGGCCTTGCCGCGGTCGAGCGGCAGCATGATCGTGCACTGCGGGGCGAACAGGCCCAGCCGCAGCGCCGCCAGCGCGTAGGCGTCCACCTCGGTGCCGTGCCGGTCGGCGGGCGGCGCGAAGGCCGGGTGCGCCAGCGCGGAGCGGCCGCGCTCGTCGGCGAGGGTGGCCACCTCGAAGTCGATCAGGACGGTCCTGCCGTCCTCGGTGAGCAGGATGTTGTCCGGGTGCAGGTCGCCGAAGACGACGCCGCGCGAGTGCAGTTGCGCCACCGCCGCCTCGACCCGCTCCAGCGTCTCCAGCGCCCAGCCGGTGTACTCGGCCAGCTCGTCCGGGCCGCAGGTGGCCCAGGTCAGCGGGAAGCGGCGGACCAGCCGGCGCTGGAGGGTGACGCCGTCCACGAACTCCTCGACGAGGAAGTGGTGCTCGCCCAGGGTGAAGTGGTCCAGCAGCCGGGGCACCGCCTCCAGGCCGGCCAGGCGCTCCAGGATCGTCCGCTCGTGGGTCAGCCGGGCCACCGCGTCGCGGCCGGCCGCGTCCAGGCCGGCGTGCGGGCGGGCCTCCTTCAGCACCACGCGCTCGCCGCTGCGGGTGTCCTCGGCCAGGTAGACGCCGCCGCCGTTGGAGAAGTGCAGCACCGACTCGATCCGGTACGGCAGGCCGTCCACGCGCACCGCGTCGCGGGCCTCCAGGTGGGGGCGCAGGAAGGCGGGCAGGCTCACCCACTCAGGGACGGTGAAGACCGCGTTCCGCACGTCGGGGACCGCCTTGCCCTCGCCGTCGAGCACGGCCAGGACGCGGTCGCCGCTGCCGGACAGCACGTGCCGCTCGGCGAAGCCGCCGTAGCGGACGAACAGCGGGCCCTCGCCGTAGCGCAGGTCGCTGAGGATGTACGGGCCCTCGACGCCGCGCAGCGCCTCGTCGAGGTCCTTGAGCGTCAGCTCCAGCTCGGCCTCGTCGCGCGGGTAGAGCGTGAGCAGCTTGCCGCTGGAGGCGCGGGAGGCGGCCTTGGAGTTGAGCATCACCAGCACGGCCGGGCCGCGCAGGAACTTGAAGGCGATGCCCCGGGCCACGCAGTAGTCACGCACCGTCTCCACCGCCCGCTCGGCGTCGTCCAGGCGGGCGGACACGTGGATCTTCCAGCCCTGGGCGGGCAGCGGGTCCTGGCCGGTGGGGGCGTAATAGAGCCAGGTGTCGCTGGCGTAATGCGCCCAGCCGTCGGGAAGGGGTTTTCTGGCGGCGGCGAATTGCGCCTCGGGCGTGGCCTCGCTGTCGAGCACGTCGTAGAAGTGCTGGTCAGCCAGACAATAAAGTTCGTATTGCGCCATGCTTGCCACCTCCCAATCTCGACTTGTTACGAGAATGTCGAATGGGGCGGTGCCGGGTCTACGCCATGGCACATCAGGTGACGGCTAGTTATTCACCGGCCAATTGTGTGTTTTACACATGCTGGTGTGTGATGTGGGTGGATATCCAGAAAACCGCATGTGGCAGCCTCGTGGCCTCGAACCGGCCGCCCGCCTCCGCCACCTTCTCGCGCAGGTTGAGCAGCCCGTGCCCGGCCGGACCGGCCGACCGGGCGCCGTCGTTGACCATCGACAGGTGGAACGTTCCTTCACGCTCCGACAGCCAGATGGCGCATTCCTTCGCCGAGGTGTGCCGCAGGATGTTCGTCACCCCCTCCCGCAGCACGTGCGTGAGCACCTCCGAGACCGGGCGCGGCACCTCCTCGCAGCTCATCCGCACCCGGCAGCTCACCCCCGCCGACTCCAGCACCGAACGCGCCGAGTTCAGCTCCGCCTCCAGGGACGGCAGCCGCAGCCCGTGCGCGACCGACCGGACGTCCCCGGTCACCCCGCGCACCAGCTCCAGCGCCTCCGCCACCGCCGCCGCGACCTTCGCGTCCCCCGCCGAGGCGACCAGCCGCTGCAGCAGCTCGATCTTGAGCACCAACACGGTCAGCCGGTGCCCCACCAGATCGTGCAGGTCCCGGGTCAGCCGGCGGCGCTCCTGCTGGACCGCCTCCCCCACCTGCTGCCCCCGCACCGCGCCCAGGCAGTGCGTGCGCATCGCCAGGATGATCAGCGCGTACTCCGCCAGCCCCGCCACCGGCACCCCCGCCACCCACGGCGACAGCGGCCCGGGCGCCAGCGCCAGCACCGGGCCGCAGCCCAGCGCCGCCGCCAGCGGCCACCACGCCCGCGTGCGGTCCGCCAGCACGAACAGCCCGCCCGCCAGCAGGCACCCCACCGGCGCCCACCCCTCGCCCCACACCCACAGCGGCGCCCACGTGAGCACCGCCTGCGCCCCCACCGTCCACCACGGCACCCTGCGGTGCTTGACCACCCTGGCCACGATCAGGGCGTGCAGGACCAGCACCCCCGCCAGCCCCGCCGCCCCCGCGGCCACCTCGCCCCAGCTTCCGGCGAGCTCCACCAAGGTCCTGCCGACGAGCCAGAAGGCCCCGGCTCCCCAGGTGAGCCCGCATAACCAGATCGGCGACAACGCTGCGATCCCCACCGAACGCGGCGCGGAGGTTCCGTCCATCGGTTCCCTTCGCGTGCACTCCACTGTTCCCTTGTGCCCTGGCGCTTCTCTTCCCTCGCCAGGGGTACGGCACGCCGCGGCGGACCACGTGTCCGGCACTGGCCGGGCACGCCGGGTTCGCCTGCCGTACCGTCTCTTGGCTGGAAGTGGTGCGGTGCAGGGATTGAGCCGTGTGCTGCGGGGCTGGGGCCCGCGCGCCTCCCTCTTCCTCCAAACCGCCCCATCTAACGCGAACCTCTCGAAGGGCGCCCTCTACCATCGGCGCATGGACTCCATCCGACTTGGAAACAGCGGCCTGAAGGTCTCCCCCATCTGCCTGGGCATGATGAGCTACGGCGATCCGGCCAGGCTCGAGTGGTCGCTCACCGAGGAGCAGGCCGAGCCGATCGTGCGTCGCGCCGTGGAGTCGGGGATCACCTTCTTCGACACCGCCGACGTCTACAGCGCCGGGCAGTCCGAGCGCGTCACCGGCAGCCTGCTGCGCAAGCTCTTCCCCCGGCGGGAGGAGTACGTCCTGGCGACCAAGGTCTACTTCCCCATGGGCAAGGCGGCCAACGACGGCGGCCTGTCGCGCAAGCACATCATGTCCGCCATCGACGCCTCCCTCGACCGGCTTGGCACCGACTACGTCGACCTCTACCAGATCCACCGCTTCGACGAGGAGACGCCGATCGAGGAGACCATGGAGGCGCTCCACGACGTGGTCCGCTCCGGCAAGGCCCGCTACATCGGCGCCTCCTCCATGGCCGCCTGGCAGTTCTCCAAGGCCCAGTACACCGCCTCGGCCAACGGCTGGACGCGCTTCGTCTCCATGCAGAACCACTACAACCTGCTCTACCGCGAGGAGGAGCGCGAGATGTTGCCGCTCTGCCTGGACCAGGGCGTGGGGGCCATCCCGTGGTCGCCGCTCGCCCGCGGCGTCCTGGCCCGTGCGGGCTCCTCCTCCGCCTCCGGTACGGCCCGCGCCACCAGCAGGGACGCGCAGCGCATCGAGTACCTCTACGACGCCGAGAACGACGCGGCCATCCTCGACCGGCTCGCCCAGGTCTCCCGTGAGCGCTCCCTGCCCGCCGCCCAGATCGCCCTCGCCTGGCTCCTCCACCAGCCGGCCGTCACCGCGCCCATCATCGGCGCCACCAAGGACCGGCACGTCGACGACGCGGTGGCCGCCGCCTCGGTCCGGCTCACGGACAAGGAACTCGCCTTCCTCGCCGAGCCGTACACCCCACGCCCGGTCCGCTCCTGATCTCCACCGTCCACAGCCCGTCGGGGGCGGTCCGCCAGGTGAGGTGCCGTGAGCCAGAAGGCGTACTGGAACGGGGTGGGGGCGGGGAAGACGTTCACCCACCCGGTGCAGCACCAGTGGCTGGCCGGGGTGGATCGGGGGGCGCGGGTCCTGGACTACGGGTGCGGGTACGGGCGCGTGGTGGCCGAGTTGGGCGAGCACGGGTTCCGGGACGTCTCCGGGGTGGACATCTCGCCGGCGTTGGTCGCTCGGGGGCGGAAGGACGGGCTGCGGCTCAGCGTGCTGGAGTCGCCGCCCGTCCTTCCGCATGCGGCGGGGAGCGTGGACGTGGTCCTGTTGTTCGCGGTGCTGACGTGCGTGCCCGAGGACGAGGCGCAGCGGGCCATGGTGGCGGAGCTGGTCCGGGTGCTGGCGCCGGGCGGGCTGCTGTACGTGAGCGACCTGCTGCTGCAGGACGACCGGCGCAACCGGGACCGCTACGCCGCCCAGGCGGCGCGGGGCGGCCTGCCGTACGGGGCGTTCGTGACCGGTGACGGGGCGGTCTGCCGGCACCACGACCTCGGCCACCTGCGCGCGCTGCTGGCGGAGGTCGAGGTGGTGGACGAGCGCCGGATCGAGGTCACCACGATGAACGGGCACCCGGCGCGGGCGGTCCAGTTGCTGGCCCGCAAGAGCTGAGCGTCAGGACGCCTGCTCCAGGGCGTCCACGCTGCCGGACATGATCGTGCGCAGGTTGGCGGTGATGCGGTCGAGCGGCCAGTCCCACCAGGCGATGGCGAGGAGCCGGTCGACGTCGGCGTCGCTGTAGCGGCGGCGGATGAGCTTGGCCGGGTTGCCGCCGACGATGCCGTAGTCGGGCACGTCGTCGACGACGACCGCACCGGAGGCGATGATCGCCCCGTGGCCGATGCGCACGCCGGGCATCACCATCGACCGGTACCCGAACCAGACGTCGTGGCCGACCACGGTGTCCCCCCGCCCCGGCAGCCCGGCGATGAGGTCGAAGTGCTCCGACCACGACCCGCCCATGATCGGGAACGGGAAGGTCGAGGGGCCGTCCATGCGGTGGTTGGCGCCGTTCATGATGAACCGCACCCCCTCCCCCAGCGCGCAGAACTTGCCGATGACCAGCTTCTCCGGGCCGTAGTGGTAGAGCACGTTACGGGTCTCGAAGGCGGTCGGCTCGTCCGGGTCGTCGTAGTAGGAGAACTCGCCGACCTCGATCAGCGGCGAGGTGACCAGGGGCTTGAGCAGCACCACCCGCGGCTGGCCGGGCATGGGGTGGAGCACGGTCGGATCCGCGGGGACACGTGACATACGGATGGTTCCCTCCTGTGCGGGACCGCCGGGCGACCCGCTAATGCGACAAGTGCTACATTAAGATCCTGCCACGCCCGCCGCCCGCCGAGCAAACCGGATGCCCCCGTGACCACTCCCCACGAGCAGAGCGCCCCGCCCGCCCGCCGCAGACCAGGAGGGCGTACGGCCCGCACCCGCGCCCAGGTGCTCGACGCCGTCCTGGCCGAGCTCGGCGAGCACGGCTACGACGGGCTGACCATGGACGCCGTCGCCGCCCGGGCCGGCGTGCACCGGGCGACGGTGTACCGGCGGTGGGGCGACGTCGGCGGCCTGCTCGCCGACTTCCTGGACGCGGCCGGCGAGGACGGCTGGCAGCCGGCCGACACCGGCTCGCTGACCGGCGACCTCGCGGCGCTGAACCGGGAGATCCAGGAGGCGCTGACCATGGAGCCGCCCGTGGTCTCCGCGCTGATCGCCGCCTCGTTCCGGTCGGAGCAGGCCGAGCGGGCGCAACGGCGGCTGTGGGACGATCGCTACACCCGGTGCGAGGCCATCGTGACGCGGGCGGTCGAGCGCGGCGAGGTCCCGGCCGGGGCCGACGCCCGGCGGCTGCTGATCGCGGCCACCGCGCCGGTCTACCACCAGCTCGTCCTGCTCCGGATGCCGGTCGAGGCGGACCTGCCCGAGCAGGCGGCCAGAACCGCCGCGCTGGCCGCGGCCGCCGGAGCCTTCTCCCCGCCGCCGGCCCAGGCCGGCCCTCCGGCGAAAGGCAGCCCGTGACCGACCGCGCCAAGCCCATCAGGGAGAAGGCCCTCTGCTACATCGTCCGCGACGGCCGGTTGCTCGTCTTCCGGCACGTGGACGTCCCGCTGGAGGAGGCCGGGGTGCAGGTGCCCGCCGGCGGGATCGAGGCCGGCGAGACGCCCGAGGAGGGCGCCCTGCGCGAGGCCCGGGAGGAGACCGGGCTGACCGAGCTGTCGATCATGCGCAAGCTCGGCGTCACCGACTACGACGTCACGCCGTACCGGTGGGAGATCCAGCGGCTGCACGTGTTCCACCTGGCGCTGCACCAGGAGACGCCCGAGCGCTGGGCCAGCGAGGAGCGCGGCGGGGGCGCGGCGATCCGGCTGGAGTGTTTCTGGATTCCGCTGGAGCAGGGTCACGTGCTGGCCGGAGGCCAGGGCGCGCTGCTGTCCCGCCTGTTCTGAGCGCGCGCTAGCGGGGGGCGGGGATGCGGTCGAGCAGGCCGGTGGTCAGGTGGTCGAGCCGGGCCGCGGCGGCCGGGTCGAAGTCCTCGCCGGCCGGCTCCAGCGGCTTGCCGCGCAGGTAGGCGGTGAGGGCGGGCCGCGGCGGGGCGTCCATCAGGGCGAGCATCGGCCCGATCGCCTTGCCGACCGGCTTGGCGAAGAGCCGGGCGAGCACCTTGAGCGCGGCGCGCTTGGGCTGCGGCAGGGGGTCGGCGAGGCCGGTGTCGACGAAGCCGGGGTTGTAGAGGACGTACCGTGTCCGGGCGTCCGGGTGCCGGGCCGGGAAGGCGACGCCGAGCAGGTCGTTGCAGCGGGAGGCCTGCATCGACGCGCGCATCCCGGAGTAGCCGTCGCGCCACTGGAGGTCGTCCCAGTTGATCCGGCCCGGCAGCCCGCCGGGCCCCGCGAGGTTGAGCACGACGGGCGCCTCGGCGCGTTCGAGGTGACCGAGCAGCCCGTGGCCGAGCACGAACCGGCTCAGGTAGGCGAGCGCGAAGGTGAACTCCAGCCCGTCCGCCGTCTCCTCGCGGGCGGTGCGGAAGCGCTGGGCGCCGAAGACCAGCCCGTCCACGGCCTCGGTGGCCGCGCTCACCCGCTCGACCACCTGCCGCATCCCGGCGACGATGCTCAGGTCGGCCTGGAGGAACACCGCCCGGTCGGCCGCGCCGGCCCGCCGCGCCTCGGCGAGGAAGGCCTGGCCCTTCGCCGCGCCGCTGGCCACGGCGATCACCCGGTCGCCGCGCCGCAGGAAGTGCAGGCCCAAGCCCTTGCCCAGGCCGTCCGTGCCGCCAGTGATCACATAGGTCCGCATGCCCCAGCCCTTCTAAGTCATCGGTCGGTGACATGGAGACTAGGCCGCATGCCTGGATAAGTCAACGTTCGATGACTTATGATGACTTCATGGACCACCACCGACGCCGCGACAAGGCCGCCACCCGCGCCAAACTCCTCGACGCCGCCCGCCTGCGCTTCGCCCGGCACGGCTTCGACGGCACCGGCGTCCGCGACATCGCGGCCGACGTCGGCGTCGATCCCGCGCTGGTCTTCCGCTACTTCGGCTCCAAGGAGCAGCTCCACGACGAGGCCGTGCGGATGGAGATCCCGGAAGGCCTCGCCGCCGACCCGGACCGGCCGCTCTCCGACGTCGTCGGCACGCTGCTGCACGAGGTCGTCTTCGCCGGCTGGGAGCAGTTCGACGGCGACCACCCGCTGCTGGTGATGTTGCGCTCGGCCGGGCAGCCGGCCATCCGGGAGCAGGTGCGCACGCAGGTCTGCGAGGGCTACCTGCCCGAGTTCGCCGCCCGGATGGGCGGCGACAACCCCGCCCTGCGGGCCGAACTGGCCGGGGCGCTCCTGCTCGGCATGGGCGTCATGCGCTCCCTGCTCGACACCCCGGCCCTGCGCGAGGCCTCCTTCGAGGAGACCCGCGCCCTGGTCGCCCGGCTCGTCGACGCGCTGGTGGACGCGCCTCGGCCCGGGCGCGGCGGGCGCGACCGGGCCGAGGGACGGGGAGCCTCCTAGCGGGTGACGGTCTGGCCCGAGGTGACCGAGGTCCAGTACAGAGCCCCCGCCACCTGGGCGAACAGGCCCTTCGGGTGGTTGCGGAACAACGGCTCGGTCCCGAAGACGACCACGGCCGCGCCGCGCTCGTCCCGGCCGCTGATGACGGCGGCCTGGCCGCGGGCGGCCTCGGGGCCACCGGCGCCGGCGGAGGTGGCCCGCCAGTGGCCGGAGACCAGGGGGCCGTCGGTGGCGTAGGACTGCTCGGCCTTCACGCCGGGCCCGAGGTCGGTGAACCAGCGGGGCGAGTAGACGAACGAGTGCTCGCCCGAGGCCATCCGCACCACGCCGTTGCCGTCGGGGTTGCCCGCGACGTGCGTGGCCGCCAGCAGGCCGGCCGCGGCGTTGAAGGCGGCTCCGGTGTTGCCGCGCGTGACGACGCCGCCGGAGGCCAGGTAGGCGTCGAGCGCGGCGCGGGCGGCCGGGTTGAGCGCGGCGTAGGACAGGCCGCTGGAGACGTACAGGACGTCGGTGGTGCTCCAGTCGTAGCCCGCGTTCAGCAGCGCGGTGTTCACCGGGGTGACCCGGAAGCCCAGCTCACGCAGGGTGAACAGCTCGTCGGCCGAGGCGGCGGCGGTGATGCGGACCGGCGTCAGGACCGGGCCCTCGCCTGCCGTACCGGCTCGGGTGAAGCGCACGCCGTAGCGGTCGGCCACCTCGCGGGCGGCGGCACGGGCCGAGGCGGGCACGACGGCGGAGCCGTCGCCCGCCCAGGTGACCGCGACACCCCGGCCGATCAGGTCGTTGACGGCCTGGACGTCCTTGCCGTCGGCGACCTTGAGCGCCAGGGCGCCGCCGCCGGAGGGCACGTGACCGGTGGGCGAGGCGGCGGCGACCGGGGCGGCGACGACGCGCAGCCGCTCGGTGACCGGCGTCACGGGAGCGCCCCACAGCAGCGAGTGGCTCCAGCCGGAGATGTCGTACATGGCCTCCACGCGCGGGCTGATGTCGGCGCCGCGCTCCAGGATGACGTTGGCCAGGCCGCGCTTGGGCTGGCGCATGTCGACGACGTAGGTGCCGGCCGGGTGCGTGCTGCCGCCGGAGCGGAAGGGCAGCAGCGCCTTGCCGACGCGGACGTCGTTGGCGGCCAGGAAGTCGACCAGCCGCGCCGCGGCCGGGCCGGAGGCGGGGATGACGTAGGCGCGGGGGTAGGTGGTGTTGTAGACGTCCTCGGGCCCGAAGCCGGGCACGATGCCCAGCGGCACGACCTTGGACGGCTCGCCGGCCGCGCCGCGGCGGAACCACTCGACCTGGTCGGCGACCAGCTTGGCGCCGTTCTTGCCCACGTGCTGGTAGGTGCCGCGGATGGCGGCGGCGTGAATGTCGGTGTTGATGCGCGAGCGCCGGCGCAGTTCCTCGACCGGGAGCGAGGTGTAGGCGGCGTTGTTGACCTGGAGCGGCACCTCGATGGTCTGGGCGATCACCGCGCCGTGGAAGGGGGCGTACTGCGGGGTGAAGATGGGCGGCCAGTCGTCCCAGCCGTCGACGTAGTCGCGGAAGGGGATCTCGACCGGCAGCACGCCGTCGGGCTCGGGCTTGTAGCCGAGGCCGTTGATGGCGCTCTCCAGGTTGAGACCGTTGGCCCAGGTGTTGGTGATGAACAGGTCGTACTCGTAGTTGGCCCCGTGCGGCGGGGTGGTCGGCTCGACCAGCGTGCCGTTGACGTAGCCGTGCAGGTCGATCATGGCCACCGGCTGGGTGTCGATCATGATCTGCCGCATGACCCGGGCCTCGGGCTGCGAGACGGTGATCATGTCGCGGTTGAGGTCGAAGCCGTTGCCGTTGGCGCGGGTGTTGACGATGCGCCCGTCGGGGTTGGCCACGACGTTGAAGTGCAGGCGGGTGGTCTTGAGCATCTGCACCACGTCGGGCGCGGTGCTGGTGGCCAGCTCCTCGATCACCCGCAGGGCGGCGTCGACGCCTTCGAACTCGTTGCCGTGGATGCTGGAGTTGACGTAGACCGGGGCCTTGTAGCCGCGCGGCGGCTTGTGGCCCTCCTCGATGAGGCGGCGGCCGAGCTCCTGCTTCCAGTCCTCGGCGGCGCTCTCCGGCGCGGTCACGGTGACGAGGTAGAGGTCGCGCCCGCCGGCGCTGCGGCCGACGATCTCGGCGCTGACCCGGTCGCCGAGGGCCTGGATGGCGTTGAGCTTGCCGGCGACCGCGTGGTAGGGCGTCAGGCCGAGCTTGATCGCCGCGTCACCGGGGTTCTCCGGAGGGATCGGGAGGGTCGTCTTGCGCGGGTAGCCGCGGTCGCGCCGGAGCGGCGCGGGGGCGGCCCGGTCGGCGGAGAAGGCCGAGACCTGCTCCTGGACGAGCGAGGCCTCCTCGTTCCGCTCGGGGCCGTTGCCGTGCTCGCGCTTGGGCTTGCCGGGGTCCGCTACGGCCGTTCCCGCGGGGATGAGGAGGAAGGTGGCTAAGAGAGCCGTGAGGATGCGACGCATGATCGAGCGTTGCACGCGCCCTAAGCTGTGTCCATGGCTAGGGCAAATGACGAGGCGTCGGCGGCACTGCAGGAGTACGCCGAGCTGTTCGCGCTGACCGGGGGCGACGCCTTCCGGGTGCGGAGCTACCAGAAGGCGGCCAAGGCCATCGCGGGCTTCCCCGAGGACATCGCCACGGTGAACGTGCGGACGGTGCCGGGCGTCGGCGAGGCGATCGCGCTGAAGATGGAGGAGTTCCTGGAGCGCGGCAGCTTCCGCCAGCTCGACGCGCTGCGCGAGCGCGTCCCGGCGGGCGTGCGGAACCTGACGCGGGTGCCCTCGCTCGGGCCGAAGACGGCGATCATGCTGTTCGAGGACTTCGGCATCGACTCCCCCGCCGCCCTGGCCGAGGCGATCACCGGCGGGCGGCTCGACGGGGTCAAGGGCCTGGGCCCGAAGACACTGGCCAACCTGCTGCACGGCATCGAGCAATTGGAGCAGTCCGGCCGCCGGGTGCACATCGGCGTGGCCATGAACCTGGCCGAGCAGGTGATGGCCTCGCTGAGCGCCGAGCGCATCGCCTACGCGGGCTCGTTGCGCCGGATGAAGGACACCATCGGCGACATCGACATCCTCGCCGTGGCCGGTCCCGAGATCATGGCGGACTTCCGGAGCCGGCCGTACGTCGCGGAGGTGATCGCGGCGGGCGAGAAGAAGACCTCGATCCGCACCACCTCGGGCCTCCAGGTGGACCTGCGGGTGGTGCCGGGCGAGTCGTGGGGCGCGGCGATGCAGTACTTCACCGGCTCCAAGGAGCACAACGTGGCGCTCCGGGAGATCGCCGTCAAGAAGGGCTGGAAGCTCTCGGAGTACGGGCTCTTCGAGGGCGAGCGCGTGCTGGCCGCCGCCGAGGAGGAGGACATCTACGCCGCGCTCGGCCTGCAGTACGTGCCGCCGCCCCTGCGGGAGGACGGCGGCGAGGTGCGGGCGGCGCAGCGCGGCGAGCTGCCGGTGCTGGTGGAGCTGGCCGACCTCAAGGGTGACCTGCACACCCACACCGACCTCACCGACGGCGTGGCCTCGCTGGAGGACATGGTCGCCGCCGGGCACGCGCGCGGCTACGCCTACTACGCGGTCACCGACCACGCCCCCGACCTCACCATGCAGCGCATGACGCTGGACAAGGCCCTGGAGCAGCGCGGCCGGCTGCGCGCGCTCCAGGCGAGCTACCCGGACATGCGGCTGCTGCACGGCACCGAGCTCAACATCGCGCCGGACGGCTCGGTGGACTGGCCGGCCGAGGTGCTGCAGGGCTTCGACGTCTGCGTGGCCTCGGTGCACTCGCACTTCGGCCAGTCGCGCGAGGAGATGACCAGGCGCTTCATCGCCGCCTGCGAGAACCCGGACGTGCACGTCATCGGCCACCCGACCACCCGCAAGATCGGCAAGCGCCCGGCCGTCGACTGCGACTGGGACGCCGTCTTCCGTGCCGCCGCCCGCACCGGCACGGCCATGGAGATCGACTCCTATCCCGACCGCTCCGACCTGCCCGCCGAGCTGGTACGGCTGGCGCGCCACCACGGCGTGAAGTTCTCCATCGACAGCGACTCGCACGCCGTCCCGCACCTGGCCCACCAGCGCTACGGCATCGGCATCGCCCAGCGCGCCTGGCTGACCGCGGACGACGTGATCAACACCTGGCCGCTGGAGCGGCTGCTGGCCTTCCTGCGCCGGGACTGATCACGCTACGCGGAGATCAGTGGCAGGCGCCGCGGCACCGGCCGTGCAGCGGCACCCGCAGCTCCTTGAGCCAGGTCCCGCGGTAGAAGTCGCGAGCCTTGATCACGACCTCCTTGTTCGTGACCTCGACCTGCAGCCCGGCGTTCTCGTCGCGGCTCAGCGCGCGCTCGCCGCCGGTGCCGTTGTCGGTCCACTGGGTCTCCATGGCTCCGGTGTTCACCACGGTGAAGCCTTCGAGGTTGCCGGTGGCCGGCACGACCTTGCGCACGGCCCAGTCCGACAGGTTCAGGTCCCAGTGCGTGTGCGAGGTGAACAGGAACGCGTCCTTGTGCTTGCCGAGCGTGGCCAGCAGCCGGTCGGCCTGGAGGTAGTCGGCGGAGTACAGCTTGTTGCGGGTGCCCGAGACGGTGTCCGGCAGGACGTGGTGGGAGAAGACGAAGACCGGCTTGCCGCGGCGGGCCCAGAACGCCAGGCGCTGGTCGAGCCACGTGAGCTGCTCCTCGCTCATCCAGACCTCGTCCCACTTGGTGGCGTCGTGGTACTTCATGTACTTCTCGGTGCCGAGCATGAGCATGGGCACGCCGTTCACGACGCGCTCGTAGTAGACCTTGTCCAGCCCGGTGAAGTCGTAGAAGTTCTGGAAGAGCTGGGCCTCGGTGGTCCCGTTCGGCCAGGTGGCCTGGCACAGCTTGGTGGGGTCGCAGTACTTGGGCACGTAGAACTCGTGGTTGCCGATGGTGAAGAAGGTGTCGGCCGGGTGCGGGTGCTCGGCCAGCACCTTCTTGACCTGGTCGTACTCGAAGTCGTAGCCGCGCGAGGTGATGTCGCCGTTGACGATCAGCGCGCTGGAGCCGGGGTTGATCTCGCGCATCTGGTCGAGCGCGCGGCCGAAGTCGGCCGTGTCGCCCTGGATGTCGCTGACCACGTTGAAGGTGACCGCGTGCGGGGAGGCCGCGGCGGCGGGGGCGGCCAGGGGCGCGAGCAGGACTGCCGCCAGGAGAGCGGGCTTGAGCAGGAGTTTCACGGGAAGATTCCAGAGGTACGGCATAGCCGCCCCATGATCCGTTCATGTCAAAAGGGCGACAAACAACGTAATTTCCGGACAAATAGGTTTTCCCTATCGTCGCTATCACGCTTTGATTAGATGGTTTGCCGGTAGGGAATTAGGAGAAGCATGAGGCCTCCGACGTCGACCATCCCCAAGATCGTCAAGCCACTCCCCCCGGAGCTCTTCACCGAGCGGGAGACGGGCGCGGAGATGCGCTGGGCGGCGATGGCGGGACAGGGCTACCACACGCCCGTCGACCGCTTCTTCGTCCGCAACCACACCGCCACCCCGCTCATCGAGCCCTCCACCTGGCGGCTGCGCGTGCACGGCGACGGCCTGGCCGGCGCGCTCGACCTGACCTACGGCCAGCTCCTGGCCATGCCCGCGCGCACGATCGACGCCGCCGTGGAGTGCGCGGGCAACGGCCGCCGCTTCTACGGCACGCAGCAGGGCCGCCCCGCCCCCGGCACCCAGTGGGGCCTGGGCGCGATCGGGGTCGCCCGCTGGCGGGGCGTGCCGCTGAGGCACGTCCTCGAACGGGCCGGACTGCGTCCCGACGCGCGCGAGGTGCTGGCCACCGGCCTGGACGAGCCCTTCGAGGAGCACGGCCACGTCCGCCGCCCGCTGCCGCTGGCCAAGGCGCTCGACGACGTGCTGATCGCCTACGAGATGAACGGCCGGCCACTGCCGCCCGACCACGGGTTCCCGGCGCGGCTGATCGTCCCGGGATGGGCGGGAATCGCGTCCATCAAATGGCTCGGCGAGCTCGAAGTATCCCCCCGGCCGCTGTTCACTCCGTGGAACACGCTTTTCTATCGCGACGTCACCACCATGCCGGTGAAAAGCGCCTTCGCCGTGGACCCGGACGCGACATTCGCCGCCGGCCGCCCGCATCTGCTGAGCGGCCGGTCGTGGTCGGGCACGGGCCGCATCGTCGCCGTGGAGGTCAGCCTGGACGGCGGCGCGAGCTGGCGGCCGGCCGAGCACCGGGGCCGCCACCTGGCCGGAGCCTGGCTGCCGTGGCACGTGACCTGGCGTCCCGAGCACCCCGGCCGGCACGTCCTGCTGGCCCGCGCGCGCGACGAGAGCGGCGCCGGGCAGCCACTGGCCGCCGAATGGCAGCCGTCCGGATATCACTTCGACGCCGTTGTTCAACACCCGGTTTGGGTGACTCACAGATAGGCATTTATCACCACTTCGCTGACCTGCGGCTTCCGGTAAAGCACTCGCACGCGTCTGAAAGACTCTCGCGGGAAACGCCGCGGAAACGCTTCGCGGGCACGATGGAACGACACCGACGAGAGGAAGAGGCGATGCCTCAGCTGACCGCGCTCGACGCCCAGTTTCTCCACTTCGAGTCGCCGACCACCGCCGCGCACGTGGCCGGGGTCGCGATCCTGGAGGGCGGCGCGGTCACCGTGGACTCCCTGGCGGCGCTCCTCACCGAGCGCCTGCACCTGTCCCCCGCGCTGAGTCAGCGGTTGACCGGCCTGCCGTACGGTCTCGACCGGCCCCACTGGGCCCCCGATCCCGACTTCGACCTGTCCCACCACCTGGCCGAGCACACGCTGCCCGCGCCGGGCGACGAGCTGCGCCTGGCCGAGCTGCTGGCCCGGCTGCACGAGCGCCACCTCGACCGCGACCGCCCGCTGTGGGAGATGCACCTGGTCAAGGGCCTGTCCGGCGGGCGGGTGGCGCTCTACACCAAGGTGCACCACGCCGCCATCGACGGCGTCTCCGGCGCCGAGACCCTCGCCGCCCTCCTCGACCTCGGCCCCGAGCCGCGCGCCGTCGACCGTCCCGCACCCGGACGGCGGGCCGAGGGCCCGCACCCGGTCGAGCTGATCACCGCCGCGCTGACCGGGGCGCTGGCCCAGCCGGCGAACACCGCGCGCTCGCTGGCGGTGGCCGCGAGCGAGCTGGACGCCATCCCCCTGCTGTCGGCCCTGCCGGGCGCCGCCCGACTGGCCGGAGCCGCCCGGCGGCTGCTCGGCGACGACCGGCCGCGGCCCGAGCTGCCGCCGCTGGCCGCGCCCCGCACCCCGTTCAACGGGCCGATCACCGCGGGGCGGCGGCTGGCCTTCGGCTCGATCCCGCTCAAGGAGGTCAAGCAGGTCGCCAAGGGCTTCGGGGTGACGGTCAACGACGTGGTCATGGCGGTGTGCGCGGGGGCGCTGCGCTCGTGGCTGAAGGAGCGCGAGGCGCTGCCGGAGCAGCCGCTGGTGGCCGCCGTGCCGGTCGCCTGCCGTACCGCCGGGGGGCTCGACCGGGCGGGCAACCAGCTCGCGATGCTGGCCGTACCGCTGGCCACCGACGTGGCCGAGCCGCGCGAGCGGCTGGCCGCGGTGCGGGAGGCCACGGGCACGGCCAAGCGGCGGCTGGCGATGGCGCAGGGCAACTGGCTGGCCGAGCTGTGCGGGCTGCTGCCGACGGCGCTGGGCCGGGTGGCCACCGCGCCGCTCTCCCGGCTGGCCGCCTCGGCCTGCCCGCCGATCAACATCCTGATCAGCAACGTGCCGGGGCCGCAGTTCCCGCTCTACCTGTGCGGGGCGCGGGTGCTGTCGTACTTCCCGATCTCGGTGCTGACCGACCTGGGCGGCGGGGTCAACATCACCTGCTTCTCCTACGACGGCATGCTCGACTTCGGGCTGGTCTCCTGTCCGACCCGAGTGCCCGAGCCGGAGGGGCTGCTGGGTCACCTGCACAGCGCGATGAAGGAACTCGTGACGCTAGAGGAGGCCGCCGGCGATGAGTTCCGCCACCGCGTCGAGGTCGATGGGGTGCCCGGTTAGCTGGGTCAGCGTCTCCTGGTAGAGCAGCACCGCGGCGAAGGTGGCCGCGGCCGCCTCCAGCCGGGCCGCACCGCCTCGGGCGGTGGGCAGCGCCAGCTCCAGCGCGAAACGGGCCCGCCGGATCAGCTCGCCGTTGAGCCGGCCGATGCGCTCCTTGGCCGACACGTGCGTGTCGGCCTCGCGGAACAGGATGCGCCGCATCGCCGGTGAGGCGCGCAGCGGCAGCCGGTGGGCCAGCCTGGACAGCGTGCCGGCCGGATCGCCGGGCACCGCGTCCACGTCGCGGCCCTCCTCCACCAGCGTGCGCTCGTCGACCAGGGCCACCAGGACGTCGATCTTCTTCGGGAAGTAGTGGAAGACCAGGCCCTTCGGCACCCGCGCCTGTTCGGCGATCACCGAGGTCGGCGTCGCCTCGTACCCGCTGCCCGCGAAGAGCTCCTCGGCCGCGTCGAGGATGCGCGTGCGAGCGTCCCCGATTGCCATCCCCCGACGATAACCGCGCGGAAGGCCGCCGTATATACTGAGACAGTACTGTCGCAAATTATACGGATGTGTCGCATCAGATGGCCGTCAGCAAGGAACAGATCATCACTGCGGCGATCCGCCATCTCAACGGGTCGCCGGCCGCCTCCATGGGCCAGATCGCGCAGGCCGCGGGCATCAGCCGCGCCACCCTGCACCGGCACTTCGCCACCCGTGAAGACCTGATCATCGCGCTCGGCTGGCGGGCGCACGCCGCCTGGGAACGCGCCCAGGCCGAGGCCGGCCTGGAAGAGGCGCTCGGCGCCACCGACCGGGCCACGCTGGAGCAGGCGCTCCACCGGCTGATCACCCAGCACATCGAGGTCGCCGAGGAGCACGGCTTCGCGCTCACCGAGCACCTGATGGAGGTCGACGACGGCCTGGTGCGCCGGGCCCACGAGCTCGAGGAGCGCGAGGTGGTGCTCATCGAGGCCTGCCAGCGGGCCGGTGTGCTGCGCTCCGACATGTCCGCGCGCTGGATCAGCAACGTCTTCTTCGGCCTGCTGGTCACCGTGCGCGAAAGCCTGCGGCGTGGCGACGTCGCCCGGCGGGACGTGCCCCGCCTCCTGCTCGAAACCTTTCTCCGGGGGATCCATGAAGACTGAGACCACCGCTCCGCCGCACGCGCGGCGCTGGGCGGCCCTGGCGGTGCTCTCGGCCAGCCTGCTGCTGGTCGTGATGGACATGACCATCCTCAACGTCGCGCTGCCCGACATCTCGGCCGATCTCAAGCCGGGCGCGATCGAGCTGCTCTGGATGGTCGACATCTACTCGCTGGTCGTGGCCGGCCTGCTGGTCACGGTGAGCGCGCTGGGCGACCGGTGGGGGCGCAAGCGCATGCTCATCACCGGCTTCGCGGTGTTCGGGCTGGCCTCGGTCGCGGCGCTGTGGGCCGACAGCCCGGCCGAGGTGATCGCGGTGCGGGCCCTGCTCGGCGTCGGCGGTGCGATGATCATGCCGTCCACCCTGTCGATGATCCGTAACCTGTTCACTGACGCGCGGGAACGTGCCACGGCGCTCGGCATCTGGGCGGCCATGGCCGCGCTCGGCGGCGCGCTCGGGCCGATCGTCGGCGGCGTGCTGCTGGAGGCCTTCACCTGGCACGCCGCCTTCCTGGTCAACGTGCCCGTGATGGCGATCGCGGTGCTGGCCGGGCTGATCCTGCTGCCGGAGTCGCGCAACCCGGACCCCGGCCGCTGGGACGCCCTCGGCACGCTGCTGTCGATCGTGGGCATGGTCGCCCTGGTCTACGCGATCAAGCACCTGGCCAAAGACGGGGTCGACCCGCTGACCGTGGGCTCGCTCGTGCTGGCGGTGGTGACGCTGGCCTGGTTCGTCCGGCGCTGCCTGCACCGGTCCGACCCGCTGCTGGAGATCCGGCTCTTCCGCAACGGCGCCTTCTCCTCCGGCGTCATCGCCGCGCTGACCACCTCGGTGGCGATGGCCGCGATGATGTTGCTGATGGCGCAGTGGATGCAGCTCGTCCAGGGCTACTCGCCGCTGGAGACCGGCGTCCGGCTGCTGCCGATGGCGGTCGGCGCGGGCATCCTGTCGCCGCTGGCCCCGGCCATCGCCGCGCGCATCGGGGCGCGCACGGTGCTCTCCGGCGGCCTGGTGATCGCCGCGGGCGGCTTCGCGCTGCTGTGGGCCGCGCCGCTGACCTACCTGACCGTGGCCGGCTCGCTGCTGCTCATCGGCGCCGGCATGGGCTCGCTGGCCATCGCCTCGGCGGTCATCATGTCCGGCACGCCCGCCGCCAAGTCGGGCAGCGCCGCCGCCATCGAGGAGACCAGCTACGAGGTCGGTGGCACCCTGGGCGTCGCCGTCCTGGGCAGCCTCGCCGCCACCCTCTACCGCGGCGAACTGCCCCCGGGCAGCCCGGCCGTGGTGCGCGAGTCGCTCGGCGGAGCGCTGGCGGTGGCCCGCGAGAGCGGCTCGGCCGCCCTCGCCGAGCAGGCCAAGCGGGCCTTCACCGACTCCCTCACCCAGACCAGCCTGTACGGCGGGGCCATCATCCTGGTCGCCGCGGTGGTGATCTGGTTCCTCACGCCCCGCGATCTGGACCTCGGAGCCTCCCAGCACTGACCACCCCCCGGCGATGAGGTCCATGCGGGTGCATAGGGTGCTGCCATGAACCTCATCGCCGCCACCGGTCTGTCGGTCTTCCCCGTCTCGCTCGGCACCAACGTCTTCGGCTGGACCGCCGACCGGGACACGGCCTTCGAGATCCTCGACGCCTACGTGGCCGCCGGGGGCAACTTCCTCGACACCGCCGACGTCTACCCCTCCTGGGCGACCGGCGAGTCCACGTCCGAGCTGATCATCGGCGAGTGGCTGGCCTCGCGCGGCAACCGCGAGTCGATCGTGCTGGCCACCAAGGTCGGCATGCTCGGCGGGCTCGAGGGCCTGGCCCCGGCCACGATCAGGACCGCGGTGGAGGCGTCGCTGCGCCGGCTGCGCACCGACTACCTCGACCTGTACTGGGCGCACCGCGACGACCGGGACACCCCGCTCGCCGAGACGCTGGGCGCCTTCGACGAGCTGGTGCGCGAGGGCAAGGTCCGGCACCTGGGGGCCTCCAACTACAGCGCGGAGCGGCTGGCCGAGGCGCTGGAGACGGCACGGACCGAGGGGCTGACGCCGTACGTGGCGTTGCAGCAGGAGTACAACCTGGTGGAGCGCGGCTACGAGGGCGCGCTGCGTGACGTGGTGGCCGACGCCGGGCTGGCCAGCGTGCCGTACTTCGGGCTGGCCCGGGGGTTCCTGACCGGCAAGTACGCGCCCGGGGTCGCGGTGGACAGCCCGCGGGCCGGGAAGGCGGCCGAGTACCTCTCGACCGAGCGCGGGCCTCGGGTGCTGGAGGCGCTGACCAAGGTCGCGGCCGGCCGCGGCGTCGAGCCGGCGAGCGTGGCGGTGGCCTGGGTGGCCGCCCAGCCCACCGTGGTGGCGCCGATCGCCAGCGCCCGTACGGTCGAGCAGCTCCGCCCGCTGCTGGCCGCCGCGACGCTGGAGCTGGCCGACGACGAGCTCGACCTGCTCGACCGCGCCTCCCGCTGAGCCCCGGCACGGGTACGGCCCGGCCGGACAACCGGCCGGGCCGCAGCAGCCGCTGATCAGTGCGGCGTGGCCTTCTCCATGCCGACGCCGGTGAGCGAGCGCACCTCCATCTCGGCCCACTTGGCGGCGTTGTACTCCTTGCTGAGCCGGGTGCCGAGCCAGCCGAAGAAGAAGCCGAGCGGGATCGAGATGATGCCCGGGTTGGACAGGTTCCACAGGTGCCAGTCGGCGCCGGGGAACAGGGCGGTCTTGGAGCCGGAGACGACCGGCGAGAAGATCACCATGATCAGGCAGGAGATCAGGCCGCCGTAGATGGCCGAGACCGCGCCCGCGGTGTTGAACCGCTTCCAGAACAGGCTGTACAGGATCGCGGGCAGGTTGCCGGAGGCGGCCACCGCGAAGGCGAGCGCCACCAGGAAGGCGACGTTCTGGCCCTGCGCCAGGATGCCGAGGGCGATGGCGACGGCGCCGATCACGAAGGCCGACACCCGGGCGACCATGACCTCTTCGCGCTCGGTGGTGTTGCCGCGCTTGAAGACGTGCGCGTACAGGTCGTGGGCGAAGCTGGAGGAGGAGGCGAGGGTGAGCCCCGCGACCACCGCCAGGATGGTGGCGAAGGCGACCGCGCCGATCAGCGCGAGCAGGATGGTGCCGCCGACCTCGCCGAAGAAGTCGCCGCCGATCGCCTCGGCCAGTGACGGGGCGGCGGTGTTGCCGCCGGTGTCGGAGGCCGGGATCTTCACCAGGGCCGCCGCGCCGAAGCCCAGGACCAGGGTGAACAGGTAGAAGACGCCGATGATGCCGATGCCCCACAGCACCGACTTGCGGGCGTCCTTGGCCGTGGGCACGGTGTAGAAGCGGATCAGGATGTGCGGCAGGCCGGCCGTGCCGAGGACGAGGGCCAGGCCGAGGCTGATCAGGTCGATCTTGCCCATGATGCCCTGGGCGTCGGTGCCGTACTTCAGGCCGGGCACGGAGAAGGCGTCGCCCTTGCCGGTGGCCGCCGAGGCCTCGGTGATCAGGGTGGACAGGTTGAAGTTGTACTTGGCCAGCACCAGCACGGTGATCAGGCCGGCGCCGCCCATGAGCAGCACGGCCTTGACGATCTGGACCCAGGTGGTGCCCTTCATGCCGCCGAAGACCACGTAGACGATCATCAGCACGCCGACGCCGATGATGACCCAGATCTTCTGGGTGGCGTCGGTGATGCCCAGCAGCAGGCCGACCAGGGCGCCCGCGCCGACCATCTGGGCGACCAGGTAGAAGATGCTGACCGTGATGGTGGACACGCCCGCGGCGGTGCGGACCGGCCGGGGGCTCATCCGGAAGGCCAGCACGTCGGCCATGGTGAACTTGCCGGAGTTGCGCATCAGCTCGGCGACGAGCAGCAGCGCGACCAGCCAGGCGACCAGGAAGCCGATGGAGTACAGGAAGCCGTCGTAGCCGGACAGCGCGATCATGCCGGCGATGCCCAGGAAGGAGGCGGCCGACATGTAGTCGCCGCCGATGGCCAGGCCGTTCTGGAAGCCGCTGAAGGAGCGCCCGCCGGCGTAGTAGTCGGCGGCGGTCTTGGTGTTGCGGCTGGCCCAGAAGGTGATGACCAGCGTCAGGGCGACGAAGGCCAGGAACAGCACCGCCGCCAGGGTGTGGGAGCTCACTTGACCTTCTCCTCGACCTCGTGGCGGATCTTGTCGGCAACCGGGTCCAGCTTCTTCTCGGCGTGCCGGGAGTAGGCCCAGGCGATGAGGAAGGTCGAGACGAACTGGAGCAGGCCGAGCACGATGCCCACGTTGATCTCGCCGAGGAGGTCGATCGCCATGAAGTCGCGCGCCCAGCCGGAGAGCACCACGTAGAGCAGGTACCAGACCAGGAAGGCCACCGTCATCGGGAAGGTCCAGCTGCGGAAGCGGCGCTTCAGCTCCTGGAACTCCTCGCTTCCCTGGACCCGTTCATAGACCGACGTGTCGTGTTCCGGGGTTTTCACGAATCCTCCCGCTTTATGTGATGCAGATCACGCACAAGGTAAGAGCGCAAACTACCCTCCGGGGAGGGGCGGAGTCGCGTTCTTCGCCGAGCCGCACCCAAAAGACGGTTAGTTGGTCATGGGTTGCGATAAATGGTCGGATTTGAGCGACCAACGGGCGGCCACAGAGTGTGAGCAGCCCTCAATCCCGGGGCCGCCAGTCGCCCCGGTCGAGCGCCAGGTTCTCCGGCGTGTGCAGCCGCACCATGGTCCTGGCCACGCCCTTCGGGATGCGCCCTGGGGTGAGCAGCGAGACGACCACCATGACCAGGAAGGCGATCGGCACCGTCCAGGCGGCGGGCTGGCTGACCAGCGCGCCCACCAGCCCGCCGTACGGTCCCCCGGTGATCTGCGCCAGTACGGCGGCGCAGGCCAGCCCGCCGCCCACGAACAGCCCGGCCAGCGCCCCGGCCGAGGTCAGCCGCCGCCACCAGATGCCCAGCACGAGCAGCGGGCAGAAGCTGGAGGCGGCCACCGCGAAGGCCAGGCCGACCACGTCCGCGATGGACAGCGCCCGCGCCTGCAGCGCCAGCCCGAGCGGCACCGCGACCGCGAGCAGCGTGGCCACCCGGAAGGCCCGCACGCCGCCCTTGAGCAGGTCCTGGGCGATCACCCCGGCCACCGAGACGGTCAGCCCCGAGGAGGTGGACAGGAACGCGGCGAACGCCCCGCCGGTGACCAGCGCGGTCAGCAGGTCCCCGGCCGTGCCGCCGACCATCAGCGAGGGCAGCGTCAGCACGACCGTGTCCGGCGGCTCCAGCCCCGGCGCGTACAGCCGGCCGAGCCAGCCGTAGATCCCCGGCATCAGGTAGAAGGCGCCCAGCAGGCTCAGCACCACCAGCGTGGTACGGCGAGCCGCCCGCCCGTCCGGATTGGTGTAGAAGCGCACCAGCACGTGCGGCAGCCCCATCGTGCCCAGGAAGGTGGCCAGGATCAGCGAGTAGGTCGAGTACAGCCCGTACTCCCCGTCCCCGGTCAGCGGCTGCGTCCAGGCCGGGTCGTGCAGCTCGGGCGCCCCGTCCTGCCGCCAGGCCAGCAGCAGGAACAGCACCGGCACCGCCAGCGCGGTCAGCTTGAGCCAGTACTGGAAGGCCTGCACGAAGGTGATCGAGCGCATCCCGCCGGACAGCACGTTGACCGCCACCACCAGAGCCACGACCAGCCCGCCCACCCAGACCGGCGCGTTGGTGATGGTCTGCAGCACCAGCCCGGCGCTCTGGAACTGCGGCATCAGGTAGAGCCAGCCGATCAGCACCACCAGCACGCTGGCAGTGCGCCGGACGGCCATCGACTCCAGGCGCGACTCGGCGAAGTCGGGCAGCGTGTAGGCGCCCGAGCGGCGCAGCGGGGCCGAGACCAGTACCAGCAGCACGAGGTAGCCGCCGGTCCAGCCCACCGGGAGCCACAACATGTCCGCGCCGTGGGTCAGGATCAGGCCGGCGATGCCCAGGAAGGAGGCGCCGGACAGGTACTCGCCGCCGATCGCCGAGGCGTTCCAGAGCGGGGTGACCGTACGGGAGGCGACGTAGAAGTCGGAGGTCGTCCTCGACAGGCGCAGGCCGAAGGCGCCGATGAGCACCGCGGCCAGCGCCACGATGACGACCGCGGCCAGGTTCACCGGCGCTCGACCAGGTCGGCGAAGTGCCGCTCGTTGCGTTCGGCCTGCCGTACGTAGAGCCACGCCCCGCCGACCAGCGCGGGGTAGATGAGGCCGGCCAGCAGCAGCCACGGCAGCGGGATGCCCAGCAGGCGCAGCTCCCGCAGCTCGGGCAGCAGCAGGAACAGCAGCGGCAGGCCGCCGACGACGCAGGCCAGCAGCGTGCAGACGAACATGGCCAGGCGGAACTGGGTGCGCAGCAGCGAGCGCATGTAGAGCTCGCCGACGCGGGTCTGCTCGTCGATCTCGCGGGTGGCCGGGAAGCGGCGGCGGCGGGCGGCGGCGGTGCGCGGGCTGGTGACGCTCACCCGTCGGTGCTCGGGCCGGTTCATCGGCGGGCCCTCCTGACCAGCAGGTCGCGTAGCTCGCGGGTGTGGCGGCGGCTGACCGGCAGCTCGGTGTCGCCCACCCGGATGGTGCAGCGGCCGGAGTCGAGGTGCAGCTCCTCGATGTGCTTGACGGCCACCAGGTGGCTGCGGTGCACGCGGACGAAGCCGGAGGCGGCCCAGCGCTCCTCCAGCGTGGCCAGCGGGATGCGCACCAGGTGGCTGCCGGCGGCGGTGTGCAGCCGGGCGTAGTCGCCCTGGGCCTCGACGTAGAGCACGTCGGCGCTGGAGACGAAGCGCACCACCCCGCCAAGCTCGACCGGGATGGTGTCGGCGTCGGCCGGGTCGGCGGGCACCTCGGCCGAGACGCACACCCGCCGGATCGCCTCGCGCAGCCGCTCCGGCCGGACCGGCTTGAGCAGGTAGTCCTCGGCCTTGATCTCGAAGGCGTCGACGGCGTGCTCCTCGTAGGCGGTCACGAACACCACCCGCGGCGGGTTGGCGAACTGCGCCAGCAGCCGGCCGAGCACGACGCCGTCGAGCCCGCGCATCCGGATGTCGAGGAAGACCGCCTCGATCGGCCGGCCCTCGGCGATGGCCCGGTCGAGCAGCCGCAACGCGGCGGCGCCGTCCCGGGCGGTGACCACTTCCTCGATGCGCGGATCGGCACGCAGCAGGTACGACAGGTCTTCCAGCGCGGGAAGCTCGTCGTCGACCGCCAGGACACGCAGACCGCTCGCCATTGCCATGACAGTGATGAAACCGCCGGGAAACGTCAAGGCCGTCACGGCCGAGTCACAGCTCAGCGCGCGGAGACACCCGGGTGGTACTTCGGCAGGCGCACGCTGACCTTGGTGCCGGCGCCCCGGTTGGTCTCCACGACCAGGCCGTACTCGTCGCCGTAGACCTGCCGCAGCCGCTCGTCCACGTTGGCCAGGCCGACCCCCTCGCCGGGCTCGCCGGCCAGGATGCGGCGCAGGCGCTCGGGATCCATGCCGATGCCGTCGTCCTCGACGCTGATGCCGCACTCGGCGCCGGCGTCCTCGGCGATGATCGTGATCCGGCCGACGCCGTTCTTGCTCTCCAGGCCGTGCCGGACGGCGTTCTCCACCAGCGGCTGCAGGCACAGGAAGGGCACCGCGACCGGCAGCACCTCGGGGGCGATGCGCAGCGTGACCTGGAGCTGGTCGCCGAACCGGGCGCGTTCCAGGATCAGGTAGCGGTCGATCGAGCGCAGCTCCTCGGCCAGGGTGGTGAAGTCGCCGTGCCGGCGGAAGCTGTAGCGGGTGAAGTCGGCGAACTCCAGCAGCAGCTCGCGCGCCCGCTCGGGGTCGGTGCGGACGAAGCTGGCGATGGTGGTCAGCGAGTTGTAGATGAAGTGCGGGGAGATCTGCGCGCGCAGCGCCCGGACCTCGGCCTCCATCAGCAGCGTGCGGGAGCGGTCGAGCTCGGCCAGCTCCAGCTGGGAGTCGACCCAGCGGGCCACCTCCTCGGCGGCGCGCACCAGCCCGGCCGAGGCGTGCGGGCCGTAGGCGGCCAGCGTGCCGACCACCCGGTCGTCGGTGCTGAGCGGCACCACGACCACATGCCGGACCGGGCACTCCAGCAGGTCGCAGTCGAGCGCCAGCACCTGGATGCGGCCGTCCTTCAGGGTCTGCTCGGCGTGCGCGAAGGCCTCGGCGGCGTGGTGCTCGCCCTCGCCGTCCCAGACCAGCAGCCGCTCCCGGTCGGTGAGCGCGACCGCCGGGGAGCCGAGCAGCTCGCGCAGGTGGCGGGAGGCCTTGAGCGCGCCCTCGTGGGTGAGCCCGGCCCGCAGCGGCGGCGCGGCCAGCGAGGCGGTGTGCAGCGTCTCGAAGGTGGCGCGCTCGCCCGGCCCGGCCCCCAGCTCGCGCCGGCCGCGCAGCACCCGCCACAGCACCAGCCCCGGGACGCCGATGAGCAGGGCGAGCAGCAGGGCGACGACGACGGGCTCCACTCAGCCGCCCTGGCGGATGCGCTCGGCGTAGGACTCGGCCTCGGCGTCGGAGTCGTACTTGGTGCGCGGCCAGAAGAAGCCGCGCAGGCCGTCCTTGCGGTTGCGCGGCACGATGTGGACGTGCAGGTGCGGCACGCTCTGGCTGACCCGGTTGTTCATGGCGACGAAGGTGCCGGCCGCCTCCAGTCCGTGCTCGACCGCGCCGGCCAGCTCCCGCACCCGCTCGAAGAACGGCCCGACCCGCGCCGGGTCGAGGTCGGTCAGCGTCTCGACGTGCGGCCGGGGCACCACCAGCAGGTGGCCCTTGAACACCGGCCGCACGTCCAGGAAGGCCACCGCGACCTCGTCCGACCGCACCACGAACGCCGGGCGCTCGCCCGCGACGATCTCACAGAACAGACAGCTCACCAGCCGACCTTAACCGCTCCCTTCAGCAACTCCCGCGCGATGACCATCCGCTGGACGTCGTTGGTGCCCTCGCCGATCGCCATCAGCGGCGCGTCCCGGTAGAGCCGCTCGACCACGAACTCCTGCGAGTAGCCGTAGCCGCCGTGCACCCGCATGGCCTCCATCGTGATCTTGAGCGCCACCTCCGAGGCGAAGTACTTGGCCATCGCCGCCTCGGCGTTGACCGCGCCCTTCGAGCTGCGCTGGGCCGCCCAGTAGGTCATCAGCCGGGCCGCCTGGATCTCGGTCGCCATGTCGGCCAGCTTGAGCTGGATCGCCTGGAAGTCGCCGATGGGCCGGCCGAAGGCGTGCCGCTCGCGGGCGTAGGCCAGGGCGGCGTCGAAGGCGCACTGGGCGACCCCGACGGCCCGGGCGGCGATGTTGACCCGGCCCAGTTCCAGCGCGGACAGCGCCTGCTGCATGCCGCGGCCCTCGACGCCGCCGAGCAGCTGCGAGCGCGGCACCCGCACGTCCTGGAGCGAGATCTCGCAGGTCTCGGTGCCCTTGTAGCCGAGCTTGGGCAGGTCGCGGCTGACCACGTAGCCCGGGGTGCCGGCCTCGACGAGCAGGATCGACATGCCCTTGTGCGCCGGGGTCTCGGCCGAGGTCTTCACCAGCACCGGCATCGGGTCGGCGTGCCGGGCGTTGGTGATCCACGTCTTGGTGCCGTTGACCACGTAGTGGTCCCCGTCCGGTACGGCACGCGTCTGGATGCCCTGCAGGTCGGTGCCGGCGGCCGGCTCGGTGAGCGCGATGCCGGTGCGGCGGGCGCCGGTGGCCAGGTCGGGCAGGTAGCGCTCCTTCTGCTCGGCCGTACCGTGGGTGGCGATCATCCAGGCGGCCAGCGAGTGGGAGCCGAGGACGCCCGCCACGCCCATCCAGCCGCGGGCGATCTCCTCGAAGACCAGGGCGAAGGAGACCCGGTCGAGGTCGAGACCGCCGTACTCGGCCGGGACGGTCATCCCGAACAGGCCCAGTTCCTTGAAGCGCTCGACGATCTCGGCCGGGTAGCGCCCGGACCGCTCCCACTCGGAGGCGACCGGGACGATCTCCTTGTCCACGAACTCGCGCAGCGTCCGGCGGAAGAGCTGCTGATCCTCGTCCAGTTCGAAGTCCATCACGGAACCGACACTAGAACATTGATCGGTCAGCGAACAGTGACGTCGAAGATCGCCTCGCCCGACTCGGGCGTCGGGTTCTTCCGGTCGGTGCAGCGCCAGCAGTCGAACAGCCGGATCCGCGCCGTGCCCGGGCGCTTGGCGTTGAACACGAAGTAGCTCGTGCCGCCCGCGCCCGGCCGCTCGCCGGCCGCCTCGCGCTCGTGACTGATGTAGGCGGCCACCTTGACGTCGGGCAGCTCCACCAGTTCCCACGAGTCGCCCACCCCGGGGTTGTCCGGCACGGCGAGCGCGAACCGCTGCCCCTTGCCGACCTCGACCTTGGTGGTGGCGCCCTTGGCGCCCGCGGTGACCTGGCCGTAGTGGCTGACGGCCGAACCGGCGCCACACCCGGCCACCAGCAGCAGCGCGGCGAGCAGAAGACGGATCACTCCGGCAGCGTATCGGGCTTGGGCGGATCACGCGGGACCGCGTACGGCTCGCTGTTCACCGGCCGGCCCATCGCGATGTTGCGGGCCCGCATCAGCTCGGCGTCGAGCTCCGCGCCGAACAGCAGCACCAGGTTGGACAGCCACAGCCACACCAGGAAGACCGCGACCGTGGCCAGTGTGCCGTAGGTGGCGTTGTAGGAGCTGAAGTTGGCCACGTACAGCGCGAACCCGGCCGAGACCAGCACCCACAGCAGCACCGCGAGGATGCCGCCCGGCGTGATCCAGCGCACGGACGGCTGGCGGACGTTCGGCGCGGCCCAGTACAACACCATGATCAACCCGGCCGCGATCAACGCCAGGACCGGCCACTTCACGATGTCCCAGGTCGCCACGAACGCCTCACGAAGGCCCAGCGCCTGACCCGCCAGGTCGGCGAGCTGCCCGGTCAGCGTGACCGCGATCGCCCCGGCCGCCAGCAGCACCATGACCAGGAGCGTCAGGCCGAGCCGCAACGGGGTCAGCTTCCAGATCGGCCGGCCTTCCTCGATGTCGTAGATGGCGTTGCACGCCCGGACGAAGGCGGCGATGTACCCGGAGGCCGACCACAGCGCCACGCCCAGGCCGACGAGGGCGAAGACGCCGGCCGTACGGCCGCTCTTGGCCACGCCCTCGACGCCGCCGACCAGCAGGTCGCGCACCTCGGCCGGGGTCAGCACGGCGACGCTCCGCACCAGCGCGGAGGCGTCGTCGCGGCCCAGCAGGCCCAGTAACGACACCAGGACGATCAGGGCCGGGAAGATGGACAGCACGCCGTAGTAGGTGAGCGCGGCGGCCCAGTCCTGGATCCGGTCGTTGGCCATCTCCTTCAGGGTGCGCTTGATCACGCCCCACCAGGCACGGCGAGGCAGGTGGGAGGGCCGCTCGGGGGGAGGGGGCATGGGTCTACTTCCGGCCTCTCCTCAGCAGCTTGCGGATCACCAGCGCGGCGACCACCCCGGCGGCGGCCACCAGCAGCTTCGGCCGCTTCTTCACCTCTTCGGCCGCCTCGTGCAGGTTGGCCGGCGCGGCCTCCTTGAGGCGGGCCTTGACGTCGGTCTTGGCGGTCAGCGCCTCGACGGTCTCGCCCACGCGCTCGCGTGTCTCCACGATCTCGGTGCGCACCCGGGCCTCGTCGGCCTCCGTGGTGTCGCCGGCCCGGTGGTGGTCGGCGCGGGTGCCCGCGTGCCGCGTGCTCCCGCCGCCGGGCGCATGCGAGACGATCATCGTCTCGGCGTCGTGCTCATGGGACTTGGCTCTGCCCTGCTCGTCCATGCGTGCGCTCCGATACTCGCCGGTGTCCTGCTCGCCCACCCGGTCGTCGGGCACCGGCGGCTCGGCCACGAAGACCTCCTCCGGTTCGCGGGCCCGCTCGGCGGCCCGTGCGTTCTCCAGCGCCTCCGGCTTGGTCGGGGGCACGTTCACCGACAGCTCGTCGGTCGGCTCCCCCACCGTCGCCCGGTGCGCACCCATGTCACCCGCGTGCACCCGGGGGCCTTCGCCCCCGCTGGACTCGGTCATCGTCGAGCCCTCCCCTTCACCTCGTCGAGATCGGCCTTGACACTCGCGATCGTCTCCTCCGGCACCGGCGGCGTCGCCTTGGCGACCTGCGCGCGCCCGGCCAGGCCGAGCACCGCGGCGACCGCCAGCAGCACCGCCGCCACGATGGCGGCCGCGGCCCAGGCGGGCAGCACCAGCGCGAGGAGCAACACCACGGTGGCCACCAGCGTGGCCCCGCCGAGGAACGCGGTCATCCCGGCCGCGCCCAGCAGCCCCGCGCCGAACCCGGCCCTGCGGCCCTTGCGGGCCAGTTCGAGCCTGGCCAGCGTCAGCTCCTGACGCACCAGCGTGGTCAGGTGCTCCGACAGCTCGCCGATCAGTTCGGAGGTGGACTTGGACTTGTCGTTCACGCACCCCGCCTACCCCGCCGGGAGCCCCTCACTCACGGCGGCCTGTTTCACCTGCCGTCGAGCTCCCACCTGCCGTTGAGCCTGCCGTTGAGCGTCCTTCACCCGCCGCCGGACTTCCTCACCCGCCGGCTTCCTCACCCGCCGGCTTCTTCACCTGCCAGCTTCTTCACCTGCCGTCGAGGTCCGCCTCCACCGCGTCCTCCACGCCCTGCCGCGGGTCGCGCTCGTCGGCCTCGCGCCGCTCCGCTCGCCGCTCTGCTCGTTGCTCGCGGGCCGGGCTGACGTCGAGGATCTCCCCCGTGCGCAGGTCCGCCGGCACGAACACCTCAGGCCGCCCGGCCTTCGCCGCCACCGCGTTCGCCTCCACCCCCGGTCTGGCGGGCGCGGTGTTCAACGACAGCCAGTCGGTCGGCGCTCCCAGGACCTGCTCATGCGCCCCGACGAACCCCGCCGTCCGCTCTTCCTCTTCAGGCATGCCAATACCCCCTTCGTCCCCATTAGTTCCTTCCCGTTGGGGACGCGGGGGTACGGCAAGCGAAGGTCAGGATTGCCTCAACGGCGGGCGACCCGGAAGAGGAAGTCGACCACCTTCGTCACCGGCGACTCCTGAACCCCGCACCACTCATCCGGCTTCTTCGGCGCCTTGAACGGCGAGGGGAGCTCGCAGGACGGCGCCTGCGGCCCCGGCCGTTCGCACCAGTCTCCTGGACGGTTCATACCACCCAATCTACGCCCCCTCCCCGCGATCCGGCCTCCTCCGAACGGTCCGGGTCTGTCGGCGGGTGCGGGTAACCTGCCCGGGTGCTGGTCGTCCACGGGATCTGGGAACACGAGGGGCTCGCCCTCTGGGCCGAGCACCCCTCCACCCCTACCTCCACGGCTTCTTCCAGCCCAGCCACCACTTCCACGGGCCACCGCCCCCGTCACTCCCCCTCTCCCCTCGAGCCCGCGCGACCTCTACCTGCCGAACCCTCCGCCGCCACCTCCGCCGCCGTCTCCGCCGCCACCGGGGGCTCCCCTGGTTCGCGGGGAGCCGCGCCCGATCCGGAGACCGCTGAAGCCTCGGGGGCCTCGGTCGTGGGGCACCCCTTTGCGGCGGGTGTGGGCGAGTTGCGGGCGTGGCTGGCGGGCGTGCTAGGCGAGGTCGTGGAGCCGGTCGCCGAGCTTGAGCTTCGGCTCCTCCTCCCCGGCTCCTCCCACGAGCCTCTGCCCTCCCCGGAAGCCGGCCTGGCCTCCCCGGAAGCCGGCCTGGCCTCCCCCGAGCCCAGCCTGGCCTCCCTCGAGCCCAGCCTGGCCTCCCTCGAGCCCAGCCTGGCCTCCCTCGAGCCCAGCCCGGTCTCCCTCGAGCCCAGCCCGGTCTCCCTCGAGCCCAGCCCGGTCTCCCTCGAGCCCAGCCCGGTCTCCCCTGAGTCCGGCCGCGCCGTCTCGACCACGCGCCTGCGCCTGCGCACCTGGTCGGTCCCCGCGCTGCTCCTCCAGCCCGCCGACGCCCTCCAACTTCTCCACCTGGACGGCACCCCCGGCCACCCCGCCGAGGGTTCCGGCGGGTTCACCGCCACGCTCCGGCACTGCGCGGCGGTGGCCGCCTTCGCCACCGATCTCGTACGGCGGGGCCGGGTGGTCCCAGCCCTGGTCGCCGACGACCCCACGGCCGAGCCGGGCGACATGTGGACGGTCCCAGAACCGAACGCCGAGGCGAGGTGGCGTCCGGTGGTGACCGGCGCGGACGCCGCCCACCTGCGCGAACTGGCCCTCGCCATGCCACCCGCCTGCCGTACCGGAACCGAGGAACGCCCCTCCGCAACGGTCCTGAACCACGCGCTCGCCCAGCTCACCGACGCCGCCGCCCGCCGCGCCCTCACCACTCCCCTCGTCCCCCGCGCCCGCACACTGCGCGACCGCTGGCTGTCCGCCCTGACCGGCCCGGACGCCCGCTGCGTCGATCTGCCCGAGCTCCGCCACGACCTCGACCGCTGGCACCGGACGGCCAGCACGGAGGGCGGCGCCCGCCTCTGCTTCCGCCTGATCGAACCCCCACCCACCACGGAAACTCCGGAGGCCACCGACTCCCCGGAGGCCATCGAGCCCCCGGCCATCACCGAGCCCTCCGCCACTCCCAGCGAGCCGCCGAGCATCGCCGAGCCGGCCGGCGACCCCGCCGACCCCGCCGACCCATCGGACATCACGCGGCCCCGATCCCTTACCGAGCCCCTGGGCATCGCCGAGCCCGCCACCGTGCCCACCCCACCCCCTCCCAGCCGGGGCGATGTGTGGCGGGTGGAGTTCGCCCTGCAGCCCGCTGACGACCCCAGCCTCCAGATCCCCGCCGAGCGGATCTGGGCCGGTGAAGCGGTGCCGGGGCTTGCGGGACGGCCAGGCCACGAACTGCTGGCCGGCCTCGGACGGGCGGTACGGCTCTACCCGGGCCTAGACCCCGCCCTACGGACCGCCGAGCCGTACGAGCTGGAGCTCGACACGGCCGGCGCGTTCGCCTTCCTCCGGCAGGCGGCCCCGCTCCTCCAGGCGGCCGGGTTCGGGGTCCATCTGCCCAGGTGGGCGGGCAAGTCCAGACTGGGGTTGAAGCTGACCACCAGGTCCAGGAGCCGGCAGAGCGCGGCGACGGCGCAGGGGTTCGGGCTGGACGAGCTGGTGGACTTCCGGGTCGACCTGGCCGTGGACGGCCGGCCGATCGACGAGGCGGAGCTGGCCGAACTGGCCCGGCTCAAGGTCCCCCTGGTGCGGGTGCGCGGCTCCTGGGTCGAGCTAGACGATCGCCAGCTCCAGGCGGCCCTGCGCGCGGTGGCCGGGCGGCGCGAGGGCGAGCTGAGCGCGGGCGAGATCCTGCGCCAGGTGGTGGGCGGCGAGGAGGGCGAGCTGCCGCTGCTGGAGGTGGACGCGGACGGCGCGCTGGGCGACCTGCTGTCCGGGCAGGCCGAACGCCGCCTGGCCCCGGTGCCCGCCCCCGAGGGCCTCAAGGCGACGCTACGGCCCTTCCAGGAGCGCGGCCTGGCCTGGCTGAGCTTCCTGTCCGAGCTCGGGCTGGGCGGTGTGCTGGCCGACTCGATGGGGCTGGGCAAGACGGTGCAGACCCTCGCGCTGCTCGTGCACGAGCGGGCGGAGCGGCCGACGCTGCTGGTGTGCCCGATGTCCCTGCTGGGCAACTGGGAGCGCGAGGCGGCGCGGTTCGCCCCGGACCTGCGCGTGTACGTGCACCACGGCCCGGGCCGCGACCCGGCGCGGATCGCGGGGGCCGATCTGGTGGTCACGACGTACGGCACGGCCCAGCGAGACGTCGAGACGCTGCGCGAGGTCGGCTGGCGGCGCGTGGTGTGCGACGAGGCGCAGGCGATCAAGAACAGCGGCACGCTCCAGGCCAGGGCCCTGCGTACCATCGGGGCCGACACGCGGCTGGCGCTGACCGGCACCCCGGTGGAGAACCACCTGGCCGAGCTCTGGTCGATCATGGAGTTCTGCAATCCGGGGCTGCTCGGGCCGAGGCAGGCGTTCAGGCGGCGTTACCAGGAGCCGATCGAGGCACGTGGCGACGAGGGCGCGGAGCGGGCGTTGCGCCGGGCGACGGGGCCGTTCATCCTGCGGCGCCTCAAGACCGACAAGTCCATCATCTCCGACCTGCCGGACAAGCTGGAGGTCAAGGAGTGGTGCTCGCTCACGCCCGAGCAGGCCACGCTCTACCGGGCGGTGCTCGACGACATGATGGGCCGCATCGACGACAGCGAGGGCGTCGAGCGGCGTGGGCTGGTGCTGGCCGCGATGGCCAAGCTCAAGCAGGTCTGCAACCATCCGGCGCACCTGCTCAAGGACGGCTCCCGGCTGGCCGGGAGGTCGGGCAAGCTGGCGCGGGTCGAGGAGCTGGGCGCGGAGATCCTGGCCGAGGGCGAGAAGGCGCTGCTGTTCACGCAGTACGCCGAGTTCGGCGGGCTGCTCCAGCCGTACCTCGAACAGCGGCTGGACCGGCCGGTGCTGTTCCTGCACGGCGGGCTGCCGAAGGGGACGCGGGACCGGCTGGTGGAGCGGTTCCAGCGGGAGGAGGAGCCGATGTTGTTCCTGCTGTCGCTGAAGGCGGCCGGGGTGGGGCTGAACCTGACCTCCGCCTCGCACGTCATCCACCTCGACCGGTGGTGGAACCCGGCGGTGGAGGACCAGGCGACCGACCGCGCCTACCGGATCGGGCAGCGGCGGTCGGTCCAGGTGCGCAAGCTCATCTGCGCCGGGACGCTGGAGGAGCGGGTGGACGCGATGATCGAGCGCAAGAAGGCGCTGGCCGAGCGGGTGGTCGGCGCGGGCGAGGAGTGGCTGACGGAGCTGTCCACGGAGGAGCTGCGCGAGGTCTTCCGGCTGACCGCCGAGGCCGTGGCATGACGTCCGGCGGCCCGGGTGGCTGGGGGCGGCCGGTGCGGGTCGAGGGCGGGTTGAAGGCCCGGTCGCGGCGGGGGTCGATCGGGTCGGCGTGGTGGTCGCGGCGGTTCATCGACATCCTGGAGCGCGTCTGCGACAAGGGCCGCCTGTCGCGCGGCCGCGCGTACGCCAGAGCCGGGCAGGTGCTCCACCTCGACCTGTCCCCCGGCCTGGTCGCCGCCCGCGTGCAGGGGTCGCGGCGGGAGCCGTACGAGGTGGAGGTCAGGATCGAGGCCTACGGCGAGCAGCGGTGGGCCGAGCTGCAGGCGGCGATGTCGGCCCAGGCGGTGCACCGGGCGCGGCTGCTGGCCGGGGAGATGCCGGAGGAGATCGAGGAGGTCTTCGCCGCCCGTGGCGTGGACCTGTTCCCGCGCGACCTGGACATGCGGTGCTCGTGCCCCGACTGGGGGCTGCCGTGCAAGCACCTGTCGGCGGTGCTGTACCTGCTGGCCGAGTCGTTCGACGAGGACCCGTTCCTGGTGCTGGCCTGGCGGGGCCGCGGCCGGGATCAGCTTCTCAGCGAACTCGACGCCGTGCCCGGTCCGCCGTCTGACCCCGATCTGGTCGAGGACGTGCCGTTCGCCGAGCGGCTGGGCGACTTCTTCGCCTCCGGCGCCACTGTCCACCGCCCCGAACGCCGCGGCACGCCCCCGCCCGGCCTGCTCCTGCGCCTCCACCCGGCCCCGGACGGCCTCACGGCCGAGCTCACCGCGGCCTACACCGCCTTCGCGGAGAGCTAGCCGATGGGTGGTTCTCCACCCCAGGGAATCGATCGTCTAGGACCAGAACCCGCACTGGTGGGCGGTGGCGAGGTCGCCCGGCTCGGTCCGCGCGGGCGGCGAGGCCAGGACCTGGGTGGTGGGGCGGTCGGGGTCGAAGGCCGGCCAGCGCGGCAGGCCGGGCGTGTTGGGGTCGCCCGTGCGGGCGAACGCCGTCCAGTACTTGATCATGAGGGCGGACAGCGGGTCGCGTCCCGAGGCGGGGAACAGGTAGGCGAGTTCCGCGCCGTGCGCGGAGCCGAGCGGGAAGTCCGATCCGGGGATCTCGGTGGTGACGTCGGCTCCGGTGAACTCGTAGGCGTAGGTGCGCACCCGCCGGGCGAGGCTCCCGTTGCGCTCGTGGGTCGGGCAGCTGAAGACCACGTCGGTGGTCAGGCTCGCCCACGCCAGCCCGGGCGAGCCGTACCGGTCGAGCGGGTACCTGCGGGCGACCTCCCCGGCCCGCGCGCCGAACGCCTCCTCCAGCAGCCGGGCGTAGGTCGCCGCGGTGATCGGCGTGCCGGGCAGTTCGTAGAAGAGGGCGACCATGTACCGCATCTCGTCACGGGTGGTCCCGGAGATCACCGGGACGCGGTGGAAGGCACCCTCGGCCATGGCCCGCTCGGGGTCCTTCGGCAGGACCGGGCTGCCGGCCGCGGGCGTGATGAAGCGGTCGTGCAGCGGAAGCAGGCGCTCGGCGGGCAGCCGGCGCAGGCAGGCGAGCGCGGTCGCCGGGTCGGCGCAGCCCACCTCGGCGGCGAGCCGGGCGCCGTCGCCCTCCCGCTCGGCGACCGTCGGCCACTGGTGGAAGGCCGGGAGGCCGGGGAACATCGTCCCGGCCGGGACCGTCCCCGTGCACGGCGCGCTCTGCATGATCGCCCGCTGGAACAGGCCCGCCGCGCCCGGTGAGGCGGGGTGCGCGCAGACGCTCTTGCCCCCGGCGGACTCGCCGAACAGCGTGACGTTGCCGGGATCGCCGCCGAACGCGGCGGCGTTGCGGCGCACCCAGCGCAGGGCGGCCTGCTGGTCCTCCAGGGCGAACCCGCCGGAACCGGCCAGGCCCGGGTGGGCGAACAGCCCGAAGACTCCCAGCCGGTAGTTGACGGTGACCACGATGACGTCGCCGGTGGCGGCCAGGCGGCGGGCGTCGAAGTCGCTGCCCGCCCCCTCGACGAAGCCGCCGCCGTGCAGCCACACCATGACCGGTTTCCGCCCGCCCGGGGTGCGGGGGACGGTCACGTTGAGGTACAGGCAATCCTCCGACGTGCCGGCCGGGGCGGTGGGCTGGGTGCAGCGGGGTCCGGGGGCCGTGGCATCTCGAACGCCTGGCCATGGGGCGGCGGGGCCGGGCGAGCGCCAGCGCCGCTCGCCCGTGGGGGCGGCGGCGTACGGGATGCCCTGGTAGAGGCGGTGGCCTGCGGTCTGCGTGCCCTTCACCCAGCCGAGGTCGGTGCGGACCTGCGGGCTCGCCGGGGTTGTGACCAGGCCGGCCGCGAGGACGGCCAGCGCCATCCCGTGGGTCCATCGCCATCGGATCATCGGTTTCTCCATCACCCTCAAATCAATACGTGTGTATGAGAATGACCTACGTGCGGCCACTAAAGCAAGTCGGATGTACTGATAAGCTTCGGCCGTGGGGGATGAAGGCGGTCGGACGCGGGGGCTCGGCGCCCGGCACGAGGAACGCCGCGGGCAGATCGCCGAAGCCCTGCTGGCGATCATCGACCGGGGCGGGCTCGACGCGGTGAACCTGCGCGACGTGGCCGCCGAGGCGGGCGTCTCGCTCGGCTCCGTCCAGCACTACTTCCGCAGCAAGGACCAGATGCTGCTGTTCGCCCTCGACCACATCAGCGAACGAGGCTCCGAGCGCGTACGGCAGAGCCTCGGCGACGGCGACCAGCTCCCCCGCACCGTCCTGCGCCGCGTCCTCGCCGAACTCGTCCCCACCGACGAGCGCCGCCTCGCCGAACTCCGCATCGCCACCGCGTTCACCGCCCGGGCCCTGGTGAACCCGGCACTCGCCGAGCATCTGAGCACCGGCTACGCCGCCTTGAACGACCTGCTGGTCCTGCTGCTGCGGCAGGCCAGGCAGACCGGGGACGCGCCCACGACCCTCGACCCCGAGCGCGCCGCCGCCGGGTTGTTCGCGCTGGCCGAGGGCCTCGGCACGCACGTCCTCCTCGGCCAGACCGACGCGAGTACGGCGCTGGCCGTACTGGACGAGTATCTTGACCGGCTCTTTGCCGGCCCGCCCTGAACAGGCGTGTCGATTTCCGCCGAGCCGTTCGTCGTCATAGGTGAGTCGTCATAGGTGACAGGCCTGAGAGAGGATCGGCAGATGCCCAAGTACGCGATCTTGATTTACGAGCGTGAGATCCCCGTCGAGGAGATCCCGGCCGACGTCATGGAGGCCAACATCGCCGCGGAAGAGGGGATCAAGGCCCTGGGCGCGCGGGTGGTGGACGAGACGGCGCTGCAACCGGCGAGCGTCGCGACCACCATCAGGAAGGGGGGAGTCGTGACCGACGGGCCGTTCCTGGAGACGAAGGAGGCGTTCGCCGGGATCTTCGTGATCGAGGCGAGAGACCTCGACCACGCGATCCAGGTGGGCAAGCTGCTTCCGATCATGGACGGTGGTGTGGAGATCCGGCCGCTGGTCGAGAGCTGACCATGGCGGATCGGCGCGCGGTCCGGCGCGCGCTCGCCGACGCGCACCGTCGCGAATGGGCCCGCGTGCTCGCCGCGACGGTGCGCGTCACGCGCGAACTCGACCTGGCCGAGGAGTGCGTGCAGGAGGCGTACGTCGCCGCGCTGGACGCGTGGACCCACGCCGGGATCCCCGCCAACCCCGGCGCGTGGCTGGTCACGACCGCGCGCAGGAAGGCGCTCGACGCGCTCCGCCGCGAACGGGTGCTGCGCACCAAACTGCCCCTGCTCACCGGGGACACCGACGACCACATCGAGGACACCGACGACACCGGCTCCGGCACGGACACCCCCGAGGAGCCGTCGTCGATCGGCGACGACCGGCTGCGGCTCGTCTTCATGTGCTGCCACCCGGCCCTCGACACCGCGGCGCAGGTGGCGCTCACGCTCCGGCTGGTGTGCGGCGTCGCCACCCCCGACATCGCCAGGGCCTTCCTGGTCACCGAGCCCGCCATGGCGGCGCGCATCACCCGGGCCAAGAAGAAGATCGCCCTGGCGCACATCCCGTTCCGCGTCCCCTCCGACGCCGAGCTGCCGGCCCGGCTGGACGCCGTCCTCACCGTGATCCACCTGCTGTTCACCACCGGGCACACCGCTCCGCACGGCGCCGACCTGACCCGGGCCGACCTCCAGGTGCGCGCCATCGACCTGGCCAGGCTGCTGCACGGCATGATGCCGGACGAGCTGGAGATCGCGGGCGTGCTCGCCCTCCTGCTGGTCAACCACGCCCGCCAGGCCGGCCGTACCGACGCCGAGGGCCGCCTCGTCCTCCTGGAGCACCAGGACCGCTCCACCTGGGACCGCGCGGCCATCGCCGAGGGCCACACGCTCGTCGACACCGCCCTGCGCGCGGGCCCGCCCGGACGCTTCCTGCTCCAGGCGGCCATCGCCCTGCTCCACGCCCAGGCGCCGACGTACGCGGAGACCGACTGGCGGCAGATCCTCGAGCTGTACGGCAGGCTCCACGAGGTGTGGCCGTCCCCGGTGGTCGAGCTCAACCGCGCCGTCGCCCTGGCCATGGTCCACGGCCCCGAGGCCGCGCTGCGGGTGGTGGAACGCCTGGAGACGCAGATGGACGGCTACCAGTACCTCCCCGCGGTCAAGGGCGAACTGCTGCGCCGGCTCGGCCGCGACGAGGAGGCCGCCGCGGCCTACCGCCAGGCCCTCGACCTCACCGGCAACGAGGCGGAACGCGCCTACTTCACCGACCGTCTCGGCCCCTAGCGGTCCTCGAAGGAGTCGGGCACCATGACCCGCACCCCGTTGGGCACGACGCGCAGCGTGAGCGGCGTCATCAGCCGCACCTCGCCGTCGACGTCGGCCGCCATGGGCGGCTCGGTCTCCAGGACCATCTCCCGCCCGGTCACGAACGGCCCCCCGGCCAGGCTGCGCCAGCGGCCGGTGGTGGCGCGGGCGAGGGTCTCGCCGAGCAGCCGCACCTTCTTGCCGGATCCGAGCTGGTAGGCCACCAGCAGCCCGTTGTCGATGCTGATGTCCTTGGCCACCTGCCAGCCGCCGTGAAAGCGCCCGTTGGCGATGTTGAGCTGGTGCGTGAGCAGTTCGTGCCGCTTGCCGTCCACGGTGATAAAGGCGCGGAAGGGCGTGTGGCCGGGCAGGATGGTGAGCGCGGTCAGCGGGTAGGCGGGGCGGCCGATGAGCCGCTTGAGCCACGGCTTCACCTTGCCGGCGACCTCGACGGAGACGCCGAAGCTGGCCAGGTTGGCGAACGGCCGGTCGCCGGCCATGCCGAGGTCGATGTCGGCCACCTTGCCCTCGGCGAAGACGCGGATGGCTCCGGCCAGGTCGAGGGGCAGCCCGAGGCTGCGCGCGAAGTTGTTGGTGGTGCCCAGCGGCAGCACACCGAGGGCCACGTCCTTGTGCGCGACGTGGCGCACCGCGGAGGAGAGCGTGCCGTCGCCGCCGCCCACGATCAGCAGGTCGGGCTTGAGCTCCAGGGCCTTGTCCAGATGGGCGCGCAACCGTTTGGGGTTGACGACCGAGTATTCCGCCAGCGGCTCGAACCCCAGGCCGTGGATCTGGTCGAGCACCTCGAAGTAGTGCTTGCGGCCGCGTCGCGAGCGCGTGTTGATGACCACCGCGACGCGGCGGTCGCGACGGATGGCATCGGTGTGCTCGGCCTTGGTCCTCATGGCATCACATCGTAGGGCCGTCGCGACGGAAAGCCGCGACGGCCCATGATCCTTACTTCTTGGCCGGGGTCACTTCGAGGACCGCGCCGATGTTCCCGGGCAGCGGGAGCAGCAGCTTGATCTCGACACCGTTCTGCACGCCCGCGTCGGCGGGGTTGCCGGTGCCCAGGACGTGCCCGCCGGTGATCGTCGTCCCGTACAGCTCGGTGGCCGGGGTGCCGTCGGCGTTGACCGCCCTGGTGGTGTACGGCCGGCCCTCCACCGAGGGCACCACGACGGAGGCGTCCCGGTCGCGGAACATCAGCCGGCCGTCACGCACCTCGATGCCCGGATACCAGGTCTTGGCGTCGGTGAAGGCCTTGACGCCGCGCTCGCCGCCGAAGGTGTTGCAGTAGAGCGTGAACACGTCGGCGCCGTTGGTGCACGACTTGAACGACGGCGTGCGGCCGAAGCCGAAGGCCGCGTTGGCCGGCTGGAGCCAGGCGTTGACGTTCTTCTGCACCGTCGGGTGGTGCTCGGCGGCCTCGCCGGTGTAGCGCAGCGGCTCGAAGTGCGAGTCGACGGCCAGCAGCGAGCCCTTGGACCCGAGCGAGGGCTGGTCGAACTGCGCGGCGTCCACGTCGTTGACGTCGTAGACGTGGTTGCGCAGCGTGATCAGCAGGCCGGGCGCGTTGTACTTGACGCGCTCGACGTTCCAGGCGTTGTCCACGAACCAGTTGGTGTCGTAGGCCCACTTCAGACCCTCGTCGAAGCCGTCGGTGTTGCGCCACTCGGCCAGGTAGTACTGCTGGACGGCGGTGGTGCCGTCGCCCTGGTGCCAGCCCTTGCCGACGGTGCGCTTCTTGAAGCTGGTGACCAGCGGCGTCCAGCCGTTGAGCCCCTGCTCGACGTCGTCGCTCCAGACGGTGTTCGCGCCGGAGGTGAGCGAGAAGTCGTCGACGAACCAGCCGTTCTCCATGAACAGGTCGTCGGTCATGTAGCGCAGGCGGAGCTGGACCGTCTTGCCGGCGAAGGCGGCCAGGTCCACGTAGTCGTGCCGCCAGGCCTGCTGGTAGCCGGTCAGGCCGTACTTCTTGCCGTCCAGGCGGGCCAGCGCGCCGTTGGGGTCGGTGTAGTCGTCGCCGGTGGAGACGAGCTGCCCGCCCTCGGTGAAGATCTTCTGCTCGGCCCAGGTGGCGCCGCCGTCGGTGGAGACCTCGACGAAGCCGTAGTCCCAGTCGCCCTCGATGGCGTAGCTGTTCCACATCCAGAACTTCGCGTCCGCGGGCACCTGGATCTCGCGGGTGATGCGGACGTCGGAGTTGGACTGGTCGTTGCCGGACTGCCAGACCTTGGCGCCGCTGTGCGGGGTGGTCTGGACCCGGGTCAGGCCGGGCAGGTTGACCCGGACGCCGTCCGCGGTGAACTTGGGCGTGCGCGAGGTCTGGCCGACGGTGACGGCCTGCTTGCGGTCACCGGGGTTGATCACCTTGGGGTTGGCCCAGCCCAGGATCCACTTGTCCCACAGGCCCATGTGCGTCGGCATCGACTGGAAGATCGGGCCGGAGTGCGAGCCGTTGGCCATCAGGTCCCAGAAGGCGATGTCGGAGTCGCCGCCGGCGCCGGAGTTGTCGTACAGGTCGGGCAGGCCCAGGTCGTGGCCGTACTCGTGGGCGAAGACGCCCACGCCCGCGTCCTCGCCCTGGAGGATGTAGTTGGAGATCTTCAGGTTGGTGCCGGGGATGGTCGCGCCGCCGGCCACGTCGGAGGAGTGCGCCCACAGGGCGTAGCTGCCCTGCGCGCCGCCGCCGCCGGACTTGTCGACGCCGGCGTGGACCAGCACGAGGTGGTCGATGACGCCGTCGGGCTCGTTGTAGTTGCCGTCGCCGTCGGCGTCGGTCACGTCCTCGATGTCGTAGTCGGCCCAGGGGAAGGCCGGGTTCTGCTGCGCGAGGGCGGTCACCGCGTCGATGGGGAGCTGCTCGTTGCCGGCGGGGAAGCGCGGGTTGCTCGGGTGGCCGGACATGTCCTGCACGCGCTCGCCGCAGCGGGCGGCGCCGTAGTAGCCCTCGGAGTGCGGGACCTTGATCCAGCCGACCGCCTCACCGGTGACGGTGTAGGCGCCCTTGGACATCTCCTCGTACATCTTCTTCATCGAGTAGCCGGAGATGTCGACGCCGGGCTTGCCGTCGCGCGGGTCCTTCAGGTCGGGCCGGACGCGGGTGGTGATGCCCTTGTCCGAGTACAGCATGTCGTTGTAGTGCTTGGTGTTGAAGTCGGGCACCCACATGCTGAAGTTGTCCTTGCCGCTGGCGGCGGGGTTGGGCAACTGGTTGTGCAGCGGGCCGTTGAGCTTGGTGCCGGCCGGCTCGGTGACGCAGACCGCGGGGTCGTCGAAGTCCTGGCGCTGCACGCCGGAGAAGTCGTCGTTGGCGGTCTCGCTGAACTCCACCAGCAGCGTCAGCAGCTTGGCCGTCTGCTTCTTGGGCGCCTTCTTGTAGATGAACTCGAAGGGGTTCTTGCCGGTCCTGAGCGCCTCGGCCTCGCGGGCGGCCAGCACTCGGGCCGCGGCGGGGTTGCCGTCGCGGTGCTTCTTGTCGATCTCGACGGCGCGGCGCAGGGCGGCCGGGTTGACCAGTTCCGAGGTGTCCTCCTCGGTGGGGAACCTCGGCTCGACGTAGTTGATGTAGTGGTCGGCGGCCGAGGGCACGTAGCGGGCGGGCGTGGTGTCGGCCTGCGCCGCCACGCCGCCGGAGGTCAGCCCGGCGGCGGTTAAGCCCGCCGCCAGGAAGGCGGCGAGCAGGGGTCTGCCTGTCACAGGTCTCCCTTTCTGAAAAGCGTGAGTCAGAGGAGACGTTAGGTGCAGACAGGTTCAATGTTAAGAACGATGCGAAACCGTGATCATCGGCCCGAAGGCGTCGCTTTGACCACCACGGTCACGTTGCCCGCGAGCGGCAGCAGGACCTCGAACCGCACGCCGTAGGCGAGCTTGCCGGGGTCGCCCGTGCCGAGCTTGTGACCGTTGCCGAGCTCGGTCCCGTAGGCGCCGGTGGCGGGCCTGCCGTCCGGCAGGACCACCCTCGTGCTGTACGGCCCGCGCGCCGGGACGACCACCGAGGCGTCGAAGTCGCGGTACCAGAACCAGCCGTCGCGCTGCTCGAAGCCGGGATACCAGGTCTTGGCGTCGGTGAAGAGCGGCACGCCGGTGGCGGCCAGCCCCGCGGGCTTGGTGGCGAAGGCGGCGTTGGCCGCCTGCACCCGGCCCGGCAGGTTCTCGCCGTTCGCCCGGCGCATGGGCTCGTAGTGCGAGTCGACCAGCAGCAGGCTGCCCTTCACCCCGATGCTCGGCGGCTGCTCCAGGGTGGGGATGAGCACGTTGGCGGGGTAGGAGGCGTCCCGGAGCCAGACCAGCAGGCCCGGCGCGTTGTAGCGCAGCTTGCTGACCAGCCAGGTGCCAGGCCCCATGGTCTTGGTGTCGTAGCCGTGCCGCAGTCCCTGGTCGAAGCCGTCGAGGGTGCGCCATTCGGCGAAGTAGGCGCGGAAGGAGCGCCGCAGGCCGTCGTTGGCCTCCCAGCCGCCGCTCCAGCCGTTCGCGCCCTGCTCGACGTCGTCGCTCCAGAGCGTGACGCCGCCCTCGGTGAGGCTGAAGTCGTCGGCGTGCCAGCCGCGCTCGGTGGCCGCCTCGTCGGTGACGTACCGCAGGCGCAGGTGGATCTGGCGGCCGGCGTAGCGGGCCAGGTCGACGTAGTCGTGCCGCCAGTCGAAGGTGCGCCCGGTCAGGGCCAGCTCGAAGGTCACCTCCTCGCCGCCGGCGTCGAAGACGCGCTGGCGCTCCCAGCTCGCGCCGCCGTCGGCCGAGACCTCGACGTAGCCGAAGTCGCGGCCGAACTCCAGCTCGTAGTTGTTCCACATCCAGAACCGGCCGCCGCCCGCGGGCACCTGGAGCCGGCGGGTCAGCCGGACGTCGGCGGTGTCCTGGCCGGTGCCCGACCACCAGGCGTGCCCGCCGCTGTGCGGGGTGAGCATGCGGGTGGCCTGCACGGGCAGGTCCACGCGGATCCCGTCGACCGCGCGGGACGGGGTGCGTGAGGACTGGCCGAGGGTGAGCGTGCGGGCCGCGTCGCCGGGCGCGAAGCGCCGGGGGTTGGCCCAGCCCAGCAGCCACTTGCCCCACAGCCCGAGATGGGTCGGCATCGACTGGTAGAGCGGCCCGGCGTGCGCGCCGCTGGACATCAGGTCCCAGAACTCCACGTCCGGGGTGGCGGTGTTGGTGGTGTCGTAGAGGTCGGGCAGGCCCAGGTCGTGGCCGTACTCGTGGGCGAACAGCCCGACCCCGGCGTCCTCGGGCAGGAGCATGTAGCTGGAGACGCGCCGGCTCCCCCCGGGTACGGCGTGGCCGCCCGGCACCGAGCCGGAGTGCGCCCAGAGCGCGTAGGTGCCCTCCGCTCCCCCGTCGGTGGACTTGTCGCGCCCGGCGTGCACGAGCTGGAGGTGGTCGATGACGCCGTCGGGCTCGGCGTGGTTCCGGTCGCCGTCGGCGTCGGCCACGTCCTCCAGGTCGTAGTCCTTCCAGGGGAAGCCCGCGCCGAGCGCGTCGACCGCGTCCACGGCGAGCTGGGCGGGGCCGAGCGGGTTGGCCGGGTGGCCGGTGTTGTCGGAGGCGGGCCGCCCGCAGGCGGTCGCGCCGTACCACGCCTCGGAGTGCGGGACCCGCACCCAGCCGGAGACGGTGCCGGTGATCGTGTAGGCGCCTTCGGACAGCTCCTGGTAGTAACGCTTGAGGGTCAGGCCGGACAGGTTGACGCCCTTGCGGCCGTCGCGCGGGTCGATCAGGTCGGGCCGCACCCGGGTGGTCAGGCCGCGGTCGCTGTAGAGCAGGTCGGTGTAGTGCTTGGGGCTGAAGTCCTTGACCCAGAAGCCGTTGTTGTCCTTGGCCTTCACCGGGGCGGGGATGCGGTTGTGCAGGGGGCCGTTCTTGCGGGTGCCGGCCGGTTCTGTGACGCAGTCCCAGGGTTCGCCGGTGAGCGATCTGGGCCGCTCGAATCCCGAGAAATCATCGTTCGCCTGGTCGTTGAACTCGACCAGCAGCGTCAGCACCTTGGCCTTCTTGACCTGCTTGGCGCCCTTGTGCAGGAACTCCGCGGGGTTCTTGCCGGTGCGCAGGGCCTCGGCCTCGCGGGCGGCCAGCACCCGCGCCGCGGCCGGGTTGCCGCTGACCGCGAGGCCGCCTTCGGCCTGCTTGCGCGCCCGGGCGTCGATGCGCGGCTCCGGGTGCGCGCGCTCGTCGCGCGGTGGCGAGGCGGCGGCGGTCAGCCAGGGCGGCGGCCGGTCACCGGGTGCGGCGGCCGGGGCCGGAGCCGGGGCGGGCAGGGGAAGGAGGACCGCGGCGAGGAGCGTGAGCGCCGCGAGAAGGTGTCTGCTGAGCACGCGACGGGACACTAGGCGGGCGATCGATGCATGGTCGGCATAACACCCAATTCGGCATAAAGGCCGCCGCGGTGTCCCCCGCGGCGGCCGGTCACGCGTCTTCTACTTCTTGGGAGGGATCACCTCCACGAGCGCGGCCAGGTTGCCCGGCAGCGGGCTGACCAGCCTGATCTGCACGCCCATGGCCTTGCCCTCGTCCCCGGGGTTGCCGGAGCCGAGTTTGTGGCCGTAGAAGTCCTGTCCGTAGAACGCCGTGGCCGGGCTGCCGTCGGCGTTCACCACCCGGGTGCTGTACGGCTGGTCGCCCAGCGAGGGCACGACCGCCGAGGCGGCCCCGTTGCGGATCACCGGCGCGCCGTTGAGGATCTCCAGGCCCGGGTACCAGGTCTTGGCGTCGGTGAAGACCGGCACCCCGCGCTGCGCCGGGAAGTCCGAGCACGCGCCCTCGGCGAAGCACTCGCGCATCGGGTAGGTCTTGGCGAAGGTGAAGGCCGCGTTCGAGCTCTGGCTGCGCGCCGGCAGGTTCTTGTGCCAGGTCGGGTCGGCCTGGGCCCCGGCGCCGGTGCGCTTGAGCGGGTCGAAGTGCGAGTCCACGACCAGGAGCTGGCCCTTGGAGCCGATCGACGGGGCGTCGTAGCGGAAACCGTCCACGTCGTTGCGCTCGTAGTGCGCGTCGGCCAGGGTGACCAGCAGGCCGGGCGCGTTGTAGCGGACCCGCTCCACCTGCTGCACCCCGCCGGCCGAGCTGGTGTGGTCGTAGCCCCAGGCCAGGCCCTTGTCGAAGCCGTCGGTGTTGCGCCACTCGGCGAGGTAGAACTGCTTGGTGCGCGCGACGCCGTCGCCGAGCGTCCAGCCGGGGCCCTTGCTGTTCTCCCAGCTGTCCACGGTGGCGGTCCAGCCGTTGGCGCCCTGCTCGGCGTCGTCGCTCCACACCGTCCGGCCGCCGGCGGTCAGGCTGAAGTCGTCGCTCAGCCAGCCCTTCTCGTTGGTGTTGGGGTCGGTGGCGTAGCGCAGCCGGAGCTGGATCGTCCTGCCCGCGAACGGGGCCAGGTCCACGTAGTCGTGCCGCCAGCCGCCGGTGGAGCCGGTCAGGCCGTACTTCTTGCCCTTGAAGTCGATGCCGAGCCGGCCGTTGGGGTCGGCGTAGCCGTCGTCGGTGGAGACCAGCGTGCCGGCCTCGTCGTAGATCTTCTGCTCGGCCCAGGTGGCGCCGCCGTCGGTGGAGACCTCGATGAAGCCGTAGTCCCAGTCGGCCTCGATGTCGTAGTGGTTCCAGAGGCGGAACTTGGGGTCGCCGGCCGGGACCTGGAGGGTACGGCTCAGCCGTACGTCCGCCCAGTTCTGGGTGTTGTCCGACCACCAGGCCTTGCTGCCGCTGTGCGGGGTGGCCAGGGGGAAGCGCCGGTCGGGCAGGTTGACGATGACGCCGTCCTCGGTGAGCTTGGGCGTGCGCGAGGACTGGCCGAGGGTGAGCAGGCGCTTGCGGTCGCCCGGGCCGACCGCCTCGGGGTCGGCCCAGCCCATGATCCACTTGCCCCACAGGCCCATGTGCGTGGGGCCGGTCTGGAACAGCACGCCGGAGTGCGAGCCGGACGACATCAGGTCCCAGAAGCCGACGCTGGAGTCGGAGCTGGGGCCTTGCGAGTCGTAGAGGTCGGGCAGGCCCAGGTCGTGGCCGAACTCGTGGGCGAAGATGCCGACGCCGGCGTCCTCGCCCTGCATGATGAAGTTCGAGATCTTCTTGTCGGTGCCGGGGATGGTGTGGCCGCCGGCCACCGCGCTGGAGTAGGCCCACAGCGCCAGCGGGCCCTGCGCGCCGCCGCCCATCAACTTGTCGATGCCGGCGTGCACGATGACCAGGTGGTCGATGACGCCGTCGGGCTCGGCGAAGTTGCCGTCGCGGTCGGCGTCGCTGACGTCCTCGACGTCGTAGTCGGCCCACGGGAAGTCGGGCTGCTGGGCGGCCAGCACGTTGACCGCGTCCACGGGCAGTTGCGCGCCGCCGTTGGGGTTGGCCGGGTGGCCGCCGTTGTCGGACATGTCGGAGCCGCAGGCGGTCGCGCCGTACCACGCCTCGGAGTGCGGCACCTTCAGCCAGCCGATCGCCTGGCCGGTGACGCTGTAGGCGCCCTTCGACATCTCCTCGTACATGCCCTTGAGGCTGCCGGAGACGTCGATGCCCTTCTTGCCGTCGCGCGGGTCGGTCAGGTCGGGGCGGACCCGGGTGGTGATCCCCTTGTCGGAGTAGAGCAGGTCGTTGTAGTGCTTCGGGCTGAAGTCGGGCACCCAGAAGCTGAAGTTGTCCTTGCCGCTGGCGGCCGGGTCGGGGATCTGGTTGTGCAGCGGCCCGCTGTAGAAGGTGCCCGGCGGCTCGGTGACGCAGTCCTCGGAGTCGGCGGTGGACTTGGGGCGGCTGAAGCCGGAGAAGTCGTCGCGGGCGTTCTCGTCGAACTCCACCAGCAGGGTCAGCAGCTTGCCCTGCTTGGCGACCTTGGCCTTCTTGAACAGGAAGTCGGCCGGGTTGAGCCCGGTGCGCAGCGCCTCGGCCTGGCGTTCGGCCAGCACGCGGGCGGCGACCGGGTTGCCGCCGGTCTCGGCCTTGTCCGGCTTGCCGGCCTTGCTCCGGGCCCGGGCGTCCGGGGAGCTCTCGTCGGTCTCGGGGGCGACCGCCGGTTCGGCGTAGTTGGCGTAGAAGTCGCCGGGCTGCGGCACGTACCGCGCCACCGAGGCGTCGGCGGGGGCGGCGACGGTTAACGCCGCGACCAGCCCAATCGCCGGGGGGATCGCGAGCAGGCGTCTGGACACAGTTTCCCTCTCGATCACTGGAGTCTGAGAGGGAACCTAAAGCTTCCTATGTCACAGTGCAATATGACATTTTGAATTCAGAACAGGATCAGCCCGGCGGCCACCCCGCCCGCGACGGCTCCGCCGTAACAGACCAGCGCGATCAGCGGATCGAGCCGGCCCGCGCCGAGCATCTCCTCGCTGGTGAAGCGGATCCGGTGCGCGGCGTGGAACAGGCACAGCGTCACCACCGCCAGCAGCGCGAGCCGTACCACAAGCGGGCCGGTCAGCTCGGCCAGCCGAGCCGGGGACGGCCACTCCAGCACGCCGAGCGGCATCAGCACCCCGAACAGCAGCACGAGCACCGGCAGCAGCAGCGCCGCGACCACCCCGCCCGCGCTGAACAGCAACCAGAGGTACGGCTCAGCGGTCCGCCTGCGCGCCATCACGCCCCCCGCAGCACGAAGAAGGCGACGATCGCCGAGACCAGCACCCACAACGAGTGGTTGCCGCCCTGGATCAGGAAGGCAGGCACCCGCCAGCCGTCCAGCCGCACCACGGTGGCCTTGGGCGCGAGGTTGAGGAAGGTGATCGTGTGGAAGACCGTGGCGGCGAGCGTCAGCAGGTTGAGCCCGATCACCCAAGGCTGGGCGGCGAAGGCGCGGAAGTCGCCGCCGTTGACCGCCGCGTCCAGCAGCAGGATCAGGAAGACGATCGCCCAGGCGACGAAGACGCTGGTCAGCTCGCGGGCGACGAAGACGGTGTAGGCGCGCTTGCGCAGGAACCACAGGGCGTCCCGCTTGGCCACGTAGCTCATCGCCGGCTCCAGGGCAGGATCGAGCGGATCGCCGCGGTGACCTTGTAACGCTGGATCGCCTCGGCGGGGTCGACGTGCTTGGGGCAGACCCGGGTGCACTCGCCGACGAAGGTGCAGCCCCAGACCGCCTCGTCCAGGTTGAGCAGGTCGAAGCGGTCGCCCTGGTCGCGCGGGTCGAGGTTGTAGCGCTGGGCCAGGGCGATGGCGGCCGGGCCGAGGAAGTCGGGGTCGAGGACGTAGACCGGGCAGGCGGAGTAGCACAGCAGGCAGTTGATGCACATCGAGTACTGCTTGTAGGACTCCAGTTGCTCGGGCGTCTGGGCGTACTCCGCGGTCAGCGGCAGTTCCTCGCCCTCGCGGATCAGCCACGGCCGCACGTGCTGCAGCTTGGCCAGGAAGCCGTCGATGTCCACGACCAGGTCGCGAAGGACCGGGAAGCCCTGGAGCGGCTCGATGCGGACCGGGCCGTCCCCGAACTCGGTGAAGAAGGTGCCGCAGGTCAGCCGCGGTTCGCCGTTGACGGTCATGCCGCACGAGCCGCAGATGCCCATCCGGCACGACCAGCGGAAGCTGAGCGAGCCGTCGAGCCGGTCCTTGACGTAGGTCAGGCCGTCGAGCACCGCCCAGTCGTCCATCAGGGGCACGTCGTAGCCCTGGAAGACGGGCTCGGCGTCCTGGCCGGGCCGGTACCGGGCGACCTCCAGCCGGATGGTCCGGCCGGGGGCCGCCTTCTCGACCGTTTCCGCGGTGTCGGTCATCGTCCGTATACCCTTTCGCCCGGTGGCCAGCGGGTGATCGTCACGGGGAGCAGGCCGACCGACGGGGTGCCGTCGGGGGCGCGGTGCACCAGGGAGTGCGCCAGGAAGTTCTCGTCGTCGCGGTGGCGGAAGTCGGTGCGCTGGTGGGCGCCGCGCGACTCGCGCCGGTTGAGCGCGCAGGCGACGATGGTCTCGGCGAGGTCGAGCAGGCAGCCGAGCTCCAGCCAGGTGAGCAGCTCGGTGTTGAAGGCGGTGCTGGAGTCGTCCAGCCGGGCCTCGGCCGCGCGCTGGCGCAGGTCGGCCAGGGTGTCGACGGCCTTGGCGAGCACGTCGCCGGTGCGGTAGATGCCGGCCGCGCCCTCCAGGGTGTGCTGCATGCGTTCGCGCAGGTCGGCGATGCGCTCGCCGGAGCGGCGGGTCTCGCGCAGGTGGCTCAGGCGGCGTTCCTCGTCGGCGCCCTGGGCGCGGACGGCCCGATCCTCGCCGCCCCGGTGCTCCCTGGCGAAGGCGGCGGCGGCCGTGCCGGCCCGGCGGCCGAAGACGAGGATCTCGGGCAGGGAGTTGGAGCCCAGCCGGTTGGCGCCGTTGATGCTGACGCAGGCGGTCTCCCCCGCGGCGTAGAGCCCGGCGATCGGGGTGGCCCCGTCGAGGTCGGTGTGGATGCCGCCCATCATGTAGTGCACGACGGGCCGCACCGGGATGAGGTCGGTGGCGGGGTCGAGGTTCTGGTAGCTGCGGCACAGCTCGCGGACGAACGGGATGCGGGCGTCGATCTTGGCTTCGCCCAGGTGCCGCAGGTCGAGGTAGACGACCGGGCCGTAGGGGGTGTCGACGGTGCGTCCCTTGTGCTGCTCGTGCACGAAGGCCTGGGACAGCCGGTCGCGGGGGCCGAGTTCCATGCTGCGCAGGTTCGGGGTGGGGGTGGGCGTGCCCAGGTCGTAGTCCTGGAGGTAGCGGTAGCCGTCCTTGTTGATCAGCCAGCCGCCCTCGGCGCGGGCCGCCTCGGTGATCAGGATGCCGGTGAACGGCAGGCCGGTGGGGTGGTACTGGACGAACTCCATGTCCTTGAGCGGCGCCCCGGCGCGGTAGGCCAGGGCCATGCCGTCGCCGGTCTTGATCGCGGCGTTGGTGGTGAAGGGGAAGACCTTGCCGCAGCCGCCGGTGGCGAGGATGACGGTGCGGGCGGCGATGGCCTCGACCCGGCCGGTGCGGATGTCGAGGGCGACGACGCCGTGGACCCGGCCGTCGTCGACGATCAGTTGGGTGACGTACCACTCGTCATAGCGCCGTATTTCGGGATATTTCAGGGTTGTCTGGAACAAGGTGTGTAACAGGTGGAACCCGGTCTTGTCGGCGGCGTACCAGGTGCGTTGCTTCCGCATGCCGCCGAACGGGCGCACCGCGACCCGGCCGTCGGCCTCCCTGCTCCACGGGCAGCCCCAGTGTTCGAGCTGGATGAGCTCCCGCGGCGCCTCGGCGATGAACATCTCCACCGCGTCCTGGTCGCACAGCCAGTCGCCGCCCGAGATCGTGTCGTAGCAGTGCTCGTCGAGGCTGTCGTCCAGGCCGATCACCCCGGCCGCGCCGCCCTCGGCCGAGACCGTGTGGCTGCGCATCGGGTAGACCTTCGAGACGACGGCGACCTCCAGCGTCGGATCCGCCTCCGCGACGGCGATGGCGGCACGCAGCCCGGCCCCGCCGCCGCCGACGATGAGCACGTCGATCATCTGGTCAGCTCCCGTGGTCGGCTTCTGAGGGGTCCTTCACCCGCTTGCCGTCGTGCCGGATGGCGGCGATGTGGATGCTGCCGTCGTGGTACTCGTGCCGGATCCGGCGGCAGCCGCATTCGTAGAACTGGTCGCGGATCAGCAGGCCGTACCCGTCGTCGTCCAGTAAGCGCTCACCACCGGACTTCTTGCCGCAGGGGGCGGTCTCCGCGCTGAAGGGGGTGCGGGTGCCGGTCATGGTCACGAGTCCTTGCCTGGGATCGGGCCTTCCGTCTCGTCGCCGGGCGCGTCCACCTGCCGGGTCTGCGTCGCCGCGTGCGGGTAGTGCAGGTCGAAGGCGGGCCGCTCGGAACGGATCGGCGGGATGCTCACGAAGTTGTGCCGGGGCGGCGGGCACGAGGTGGCCCACTCCAGCGAGTTCGCGAACCCCCACGGATCGTCGACGGTGACCTTGGGGGCGCGCCGGGCGGTCCTCCAGACGTTGTAGAGGAAGGGCAGCGTCGAGGCGCCGAGCAGGAAGGCGCCGATGGAGGAGATCAGGTTGAGCGTGGTGAAGTTGTCGATCGGGCTGTAGTCGGCGTAGCGGCGCGGGAAGCCCGCCGAGCCGAGCCAGTGCTGGACCAGGAAGGTGGTGTGGAAGCCGAGGAAGAGCGTCCAGAAGTGCACCTTGCCGAGCCGGTCGTCGAGCATCTTGCCGGTCATCTTCGGCCACCAGAAGTAGAACCCGGCGAACATCGCGAACACCACGGTCCCGAACACCACGTAGTGGAAGTGCGCGACCACGAAGTAGGTGTCGCTGAGGTGGAAGTCCAGCGGCGGGCTGGCCAGGATGATGCCGGTCAGGCCGCCCAGCAGGAAGGTCACCAGGAAGCCCAGGCAGAACAGCATCGGCGTCTCGAAGCTCAGATGGCCGCGCCACATCGTGCCGATCCAGTTGAAGAACTTCACGCCGGTCGGCACGGCGATCAGGAAGGTCATGAAGGCGAAGAACGGCAGCAGCACCTGGCCGGTGGCGAACATGTGGTGCGCCCACACCGTCATCGACAGGCCGGCGATCGCGATCGTCGCGCCCACCAGGCCCATGTAGCCGAAGATCGGCTTGCGGCTGAAGACCGGGATGACCTCGGTGATGATCCCGAAGAACGGCAACGCGATGATGTAGACCTCGGGATGGCCGAAGAACCAGAACAGGTGCTGCCACAGCAGCGCGCCCCCGTTGGCGGCGTCGTAGACCTGCGTGCCGAGCTTGCGGTCGGCCTCCAGCGCCAGCAGCGCCGCCGCCAGCACCGGGAAGGCCATCAGCACGAGCATGCTGGTGAGCAGGACGTTCCAGGTGAACAGCGGCAGCCGGAACATCGTCATGCCCGGCGCGCGCATCCCGATGATCGTGGTGATGAAGTTCACCGCGCCCAGGATCGTGCCCAGCCCGGACAGCGCCAGGCCCATGATCCACAGATCTCCGCCCAGGCCCGGGCTGTAGATCGCGGTCGACAGCGGCGTGTAGGCGAACCATCCGAAGTCCGCCGCGCCGCCGGGGGTGGCGAACCCGGCCAGCACCATCAGCCCGCCGAACAGGAACAGCCAGTACGCCACCGCGTTCAGCCGCGGGAAGGCCACGTCCGGGGCGCCGATCTGCAACGGCATCACCACGTTGGCGAACCCGGCGAACAGCGGCGTCGCGAACAGCAGCAGCATGATCGTGCCGTGCATGGTGAACAGCGCGTTGTACTGCTGGTTGCTGACCGCCTGCAGCCCCGGCTGGGCCAGCTCGAACCGGATCACCATCGCCATCAGCCCGGCCACCAGGAAGAAGGCGAAGCTCGTGATCAGGTAGAGGTAGCCGATCACCTTGTGGTCCGTCGTGGACAGCCACGAGACGATCACCGTGCCCGTGCGTCGCCTTCTCACCTGGTCGAACGAGGTCTGGCGAACGGTTGTCACGGCTGTTCCCTCCGTCGGTGGGGTACGGCCTCGATCTACCCATTTCACGTCAGTTGCGGGCTTGTGAAAACCCGTGCGCAGGTGATTTCTGGACAACGGCGCCACCGGAACGGTCCGGCCGGGCGGCGAACCGGGGAGCCGTAGCGAGCTCACCGGCGGGCGGCCCCTAAAGTGAGCGTGCCCGGAACCCGTGACCTTGGAGCTCATGTGCTGCACGAGAAGCTGTCGTCGATCTACGACAACGTCCTTCGCCGCAATCCCGGGGAGGACGAGTTCCACCAGGCCGTGCGCGAGGTGCTGGTGAGCATCGGCCCGGTTCTGGCCAAGCACCCCGAGTACGCCGAATCGAAGATCATCGAGCGGATCTGCGAGCCCGAGCGCCAGATCATCTTCCGGGTGCCGTGGCTGGACGACCGCGGCGAGGTGCAGATCAACCGCGGCTTCCGGGTCGAGTTCAACAGCGCGCTCGGCCCCTACAAGGGCGGGCTGCGCTTCCACCCCTCGGTCTACCTCGGGATCGTCAAGTTCCTGGGGTTCGAGCAGATCTTCAAGAACGGCCTGACCGGGCTGCCCATCGGCGGCGGCAAGGGCGGCTCCGACTTCGACCCGAAGGGCCGCTCCGACCGCGAGGTGATGGCCTTCTGCCAGAGCTTCATGACCGAGCTCTACCGGCACATCGGCGAGTACACCGACGTGCCCGCCGGTGACATCGGCGTGGGCGGGCGGGAGATCGGCTACCTGTTCGGCCAGTACAAGCGCATCACCAACCGCTACGAGTCGGGCGTCATCACCGGCAAGGGGCTCGCGTACGGCGGCGCCCAGGTCCGCACCGAGGCGACCGGCTACGGGTGCACGTTCTTCGTGGAGGAGATGCTGAAGGCCCGCGGCACCTCCTTCGACGGCAAGCGCGTCGTGGTGTCCGGCTCGGGCAACGTCGCGATCTACACCGTCGAGAAGGTCCAGCAGCTCGGCGGCGTGGTCGTGGCCTGCTCCGACTCCTCCGGCTACGTCGTGGACGACAAGGGCCTCGACCTCGACCTGCTCAAGCAGATCAAGCAGGTCGAGCGCGGCCGGCTCCAGACCTACGCCGAGCGCCGCGGCGAGCACGTCGCCTTCGTGCCCGGCCGCAGCGTGTGGGAGGTGCCGTGCGAGGTGGCGATGCCGTCGGCCACCCAGAACGAGATCACCGGGCGCGACGCGCGCTTCCTGGTGGACAACGGCTGCCTCGCGGTCGGCGAGGGCGCCAACATGCCGACCACGCCGGAGGGCATCGAGGTGTTCCTGGAGGCCGGCGTCGCCTTCGGCCCCGGCAAGGCGGCCAACGCCGGCGGCGTGGCGACCAGCGCCCTGGAGATGCAGCAGAACGCCAGCCGCGACTCGTGGACCTTCGAGTTCTCCGAGCAGCGGCTGCGGGAGATCATGACCGACATCCACGCCAGGTGCCTGCACACCGCCGACGAGTACGGCATGCCGGGCAACTACGTGGCGGGCGCGAACATCGACGGCTTCCGCCGGGTCGCCGACGCGATGCTCGCCCTGGGCCTGGTCTGACCCGGACGCCACCGGAAAACCAGGTGCGCCGCGCCGGTCCGGTGGTGTGCGATCAGGTCATGACGATCGTGTTGGACCAGCCGGGCGCCGAGCGGCTGGACGAGGTCACCGGCGCCCTGCGGGACTGGCAGGCCACCCGGGGGCCGATGCAGCTCCACCCGGGCGACCTCGGCTGGTTCTGGCGGTTCGGCGCCGAGGCGACGGCCGCGGCGCTCCGCACCTGGCGGCGCGACGGCCGGATCGTCGCCCTGGGCCTGCTGGACGCTCCCCGCCTGCTGCGCATGACGCTCGCCCCCGACGCCTTCCAGGACGAGGAGCTGGCCCGCCGCCTGGTCGCCGACCTGACCGATCCCGGGCGCGGCGTGCTGCCGGCCGGCGAGGCCGCCGTCGATGCCCCGGCCACCGCGCTGCTCCAGGACCGGCTGGCCGAGGCCGGCTGGAGCACCGGCGAGCCCTGGACGCCGCTGCGCCGCGACCTCGCCGAACCGGTCAAGGACCCGGGCGTGCGGATCGAGGTGACCGGCCCCGGGCGGGTCTCCGTCCGCACCGCCGTGCACCGGGCCGCCTTCGGCAGCGCGATCTTCACCGACGAGCTCTGGCACGTGATGGCCGCCGGTCCGCTGTACGGCGAGGCCCGCTGCCTGGTCGCGCACGACGGGCGGGGCGAGGCCGTGGCCGCGGCCACCGTGTGGTCGGCCGGTCCCGGCCGGCCCGGCCTGCTGGAGCCGCTGGGCGTGCACCCGGACCACCGCGGCCACGGGTACGGCACGGCGATCAGCGTCGCCGCGGCGGCCGCGTTGCGCGAGCTGGGCTCGTCGAGCGCGCTCGTCTGCACGCCCAGCGCCAACGTCGCGGCGGTCGCCACCTACCGGGCGGCCGGGTTCGAGGCGCTGCCCGAGGTCCGCGACCGCTGCCGCTAGCGCCGCGCTGTCAGGGCCGGCCCGGCAGGTCCCAGTGCGGGGGCAGCCTCGTGGGTTCCCACGCCGGGCCGGGCTCGAAGCCGGTGTGGGTGCCGTCGAAGGGGAAGGCGCCCGCCTCGATCAGCGGGACGATCCGGAGCGCCTCGGCCTTGATCTCGGCGGCCTGCTCGGCGGTCCAGTACTCGGGGTGGCCGGTGCGTTCGGCGAACTCGTCCTCGTCCTTCCACTCCCAGGTGCGGTCCGGCTCCACCCAGATGTCCAGCGCGTGGTCGGCGGTGTCCAGGCCGTCCGGCCACCGGCGCGACGGCTGTTCGAGGTTGACGTACCAGCCCTGGAAGCGGCCTTCGGCGTCGAAGAACCACCACACCGAGTGCGCGGCCTTCGGCGGGGTGAGGATCAGCACGGACGTTTCGCGCCACACCGTGGGGGTGAGCATCGTCGGGATCGCCTCGCGCTCGGCGAGGGGCATCTTGCGCACCGGCTCGCCGTCCAGGGTGCTTCGCCGTACCACCTGGGAGCCGGGGCCCGTCCAGGTCAGCACGCCGGCGGGACCGTCGGCCACGACCCGCGCGGTGTCCACGGCGGCGAAGCGCCCGCTCCGGTAGAGGCAACGGCGGAGGACGGTCTGCCCGGCTCGGAACTCCATGCGGCGAGCCTACCGAGCCGGCCGCCGCTGGAGATCGCCGATCTTCAGAGCACCGCGGCGCGGATCAGGGCCAGCCGCTCCTCGACCGGGGCGGCGGGGACGTCGACGAGCTGGAAGCCGAAGGCGCGGTAGGACCGCTCGTGCAGCTCCTCGAAGCGCAGCGACTCCTCGAAGGTGATGCGGCGGGCCTCGGTGGGCTCGCAGAAGCCGAGGTTGCGGACGAACAGGACGCGGCGGTCGTAGACCTCGTCCCGGGTGATCCGGTCGAGCTCGGCGAGCAGGGCCGGGGTGAGCGGGTGGCCGAGGTAAACGGCCAGGGCGTGCGTGCACACCGGCGAGCGGTCGAAGAAGCGCACCGGCGCGGGCGGCTGCGGCCGGGCCTGGACGGCGACGATCCGGTCGAGGAAGGACGGATCCGTCCACGGCTCGGGCTCCCCGGCGGCCTGGGCCTCCGCGATCACCGCGGTGGCGGCCTCCTCGGTGGTGGCGTAGCCGAGCCCGGCCAGCCGCCGCAGCAGCGTGGTCTTGCCGGAGCCGGGCGTGCCGGTGAGGATGAAACGCTTCATGGAACTAACCTCTCGTCAGGGGCGGCCCGCCTCCCAGGCCTCGCGCAGGGCCCGGATCTCCTCGGGGGCGCTCTCGCGGGCGATGTAGGGGATCTCCAGCAGGTGCCGGGAGCGCGGCAGCCGCTCGCGCACCACCGAGGCGTCCTTCATGACCTGGCCGTACAGGGACTCGCCGTCCATGCAGAACACGTCGATGAGGACGGTCCGGCCGTCCAGGCCCCGGCGGACGTTCCCGGCGTTCAGGTCGATGCCGTCCCACCACGGCGTGCTCGCCCGCCACTCGGCGTCCACCGCGAGGGCCGCCTGCCGTACGTCCTGGAAGGCGGGGTCGCCGTCGGCCCAGCGGCGGGCCACGTCGGCGGCCTGCGCGGGGTCGAGCGGGGCCAGGAACTCCAGGACGGTGAGGGTGGCGCCGCCGTCGAGGTCGGCGTGGAGCAGGACCCGCGGCAGGTACGGGCTGTCCGGGCAGCGGCGGCACAATTCTACGAAAGCCGCGTAGGCCGGGTCGAACGGGCAGACCCGGGCCACGCTCGTCCCGTCGGGCGAGCGCAACGCGAGCGCCCAGTCGCCGACGCCGCCGGGGATCCAGCCGCGCAGCACGAGATGGGCCGCCACCTCGCGATGGGTCCGCACCGCCAGGTCGGAGGGAAGATCGAAAGCCGCCATGCCGGGCAGCCTAGCCAGAACCGCCCGGCCCGGCGCATCGCCGGAGGGTGTCCACACTGCGGAAACGGGCGGGGCCGCCGCCGCGCATCTCCTATCCTGGCTGCCATGACCGCCCAAAGCGACTACGAGGCCCTGGTCCAGCGTCGGCTGAAGCTCGACCTGACCCGCGGCAAGCCCTCCGCCCGCCAGCTCGACCTGTCCAACGCCATGATCGGCCTGCCGGCCGCCGTCAAGGCCGCCGACGGCACCGACGCGCGGAACTACGGCAACCTGCAGGGCCTGACCGAGACGCGCGAGCTGTTCGCCGGCGCGCTGCAGGTCCCGGCCGGCCAGCTCGTCGTGGGCGGCAACTCCAGCCTCGCGGTCATGCACGACACCATCGTCTTCGCCCTGCTCGGCCGGGTCCCCGGGGCCGAGCGCCGCTGGGCCGACCAGGAGATCACCTTCCTGGCCCCGGTGCCCGGCTACGACCGGCACTTCGGCATCTGCGAGCGCTACGGCATCAAGATGATCCCGGTCCCGATGACCGCCGACGGCCCCGACATGGACGTCGTCGAGCGCCTGGTCGCCGAGGACGCGAGCGTCAAGGGCATCTGGTGCGTGCCCAAGTACAGCAACCCGTCGGGCCTCACCTACAGCGACGAGGTCGTCCGCCGCCTGGCGAGCATGCCCGCCGCGCCCGACTTCCGCATCATGTGGGACAACGCCTACGCCGTCCACCACCTCGGCGACGAGCACGACCAGCTCGCCGACCTGCTCGCCCTCTGCGCCGAGCACGGCAACCCCGACCGGGCCTTCGTCTTCGGCTCCACCTCGAAGATCACCCTGGCCGGCAGCGGCATCTCCTTCTTCGGCGGCTCCCCGGCCAACGTCGAGTGGTTCCTGTCGCACACCGTCAAGCAGTCGATCGGCCCGGACAAGCTCAACCAGCTCCGGCACGTCGAGTTCCTGCGCGACCCCGAGGGCCTGGCCGCGCACATGCGCAAGCACGCCGAGCTCCTGCGGCCCAAGTTCGAGCTCGTCGACCGCATCCTCACCGAGGAACTCGGCGACCTGGCCACCTGGACCGCGCCCAGGGGCGGCTACTTCGTCACCCTCCAGGTGCCCAACGCCCGCGAGGTCATCGCGCGCGCCAAGGCCGCCGGCGTCGCCCTCACCCCCGCCGGCTCCACCCACCCCTACCTGAACGACCCGGACGACCGCTTCATCCGCATCGCCCCGAGCTTCCCCGAACTGGACGAGCTCGAACTGGCCATGCGCGCCCTGGTCACCTGCGTCCGCGTCGCCAACGCCTGATCGGCCCGCCGGATCTCCGGTACGCCGGATCTCCGGTACGCCGGATCTCCGGTACGGCGGGCCGTACCGGAGACCGGTGGTCGCGGGTCAGCAGTAGTCGAAGTACGTGATGGCCAGGATCTTGGCCTTCACCTGGTCGCGGTAGTGGCGGGCGGTGGCCGAGTCGCCGGCGGCGGCGAAGATGCCGTAGGCGGTCGGGCGGAAGCCGAGCTGGCTGGTCTCCCCGTAGGGGTGGAAGGTGACGAACACCTCGGCCTGGCCGTTGCCGGCGGCGAAGGTGTACTTGGAACGCCACCACTCCTGGAGCCCCACCTTGGAGGCGGCGCTCTTCACGTCGTTGACGACGTTCTTCCAGCAGCTCGGGTCGTTGAAGGTGCTGACCGCCGCGCCCGGTTTGGCCGCGGCGGCACCGGCGACGGCTCCGGCGCTCGCGTTCGCGCCGGGCGCCGCCATAAGCAGGATCCCCGCCCCGGCCGCCAGGGCCAGCCAGCGGCGTCTTGTCGAACCCCCCATGTTCCCTCCCTCGAAAGGTTCCTCGTTCCTTCGAGAGTGGGGCGGAAAGGCCGGGAGCGCCTGAGCACCCCCGTACCCAAATCAGGCGATCAGCGGCGGAAACCGAACAGGTACTGCCGGGTCTCGCTGGGGTGGAAGGTGACGCCGACGCCGGGCTCGAAGACGAGGTTGTCGCGCGAGCAGTAGCGGAGGTTCTCCCACACCTCCATCGCCCGCTCGCGGGCGGGCGCCTCGGCGACGTCCCGCTTGCGCGCGCCGTACGAGCCGATGACGTAGAGCAGGCCGAAGCCCCAGAAGACGCCGGTGAGGCAGAACGGGGCGAGCAGCACCTCCAGCCAGCTCGACTCGCGGGCCATCGCGATGACCAGCGAGACCACCAGGTGCACCAGCGCGGCGACGCCGAGCATGATCCAGCCCTGGTTGCGGGCCCACGGCGTGTAGTGGCGGTTGGGGAAGGAGAGCCAGATGGCCAGCTGGGTGCGGCTCATGTGGTGCTTCCGGGTGACGGGGACGGCGGGGAGGTCTGCCACCTCGCGATCGCGCGGCATGCGAACACGCCCGATCCGGTAAGTGGTCCCCTCGGCGACGACCCCGGGCACGGTGGCCACCCGATCGTCACTCTTACAGACCGGACAAGTCGCATCCATATCCCGGCAAGTCTGGCTGGATCAGTCGGTCGGCGCAAACCGTAAAGTGGCCACCGTGACCGCTATCGACGCCCTTGCCGCGAATCTTCCAGAGGGACGGGTTCTGACGGACCCGGATGTGATCGACTCCTACGCTCGCGACCGGACCTATCTGGAGCCGGGCAAAGCATTGGGCGTCGTCCTGGCCCGGAGCCGCGAGGACGTGGTCACCACGATGCGATGGGCGAGCGAGCACCGGGTGCCGGTGGTGCCGCGCGGCGCGGGCACCGGGCTGGCCGGCGGGGCGACCGCCATGGACGGTTCGATCGTGTTGTCGCTGGCGCGGATGACCGCGATCACCGAGTTGTCGCCCGCGGACGAGATCGCCGTGGTCGAGCCCGGCGTGATCACCGCCGACCTGGACCGGGCGGCGCGCGGGCACGGGCTGATGTACGCGCCCGACCCGTCGTCGTACGAGATCTCCACGATCGGCGGCAACCTGGCGACCAACGCCGGCGGGCTGCGCTGCGTGAAGTACGGCGTGACCCGCGACTCGGCGCTCGGCCTGGAGGTCGTGCTGGCCGACGGGCGCGTCATGAACACCGGCCGCCGCACCGTCAAGGGCGTCACCGGCTACGACCTGACCGGCCTGTTCGTCGGCTCGGAAGGCACGCTCGGGGTGATCACCTCGGCGACGGTACGGCTGCGCCGCGCGCCCCTCGTCCCGCCCGCGACCTTCGCCGCCGAGTTCGGCTCGGCGCGCGACGCCGCCGCGGCGGTGTCGGCGATCATCGCGGCGGGCTGCCAGCCGTCCCTCATGGAACTGCTCGACCGCGCCACGCTCAAGGCGATCGACGACTGGCGCAACATCGGCCTGGAGGACACCAGCCAGGCCATGCTGATCGGCCAGTCCGACGCGGCCGACGGGCAGGCGGTCGCGGTGCGCATGCAGGAGATCTGCGAGGCCAACGGCGCGTCCTTCGTCGCCGTCTCGACCACGCCGGCCGAGGCCGACGAGCTCATCGCCGTGCGCCGGATGGCCTACCAGGCCAAGGAGCGCCTGGGCGCCTGCCTGGTCGAGGACGTCTGCGTGCCGCGCTCGGCCCTGCCCGAGATGATCTCCGCGATCGAGGCCGCTGCCGCGCGGCACGATGTGCTGATCTGCACCGTGGCGCACGCCGGTGACGGCAACCTGCACCCGGTCTTCATCTTCGACCACGGTACGGCGGAGCCGCCCGCGCCGGTGTGGGCGGCGGCCGACGAGGTGTTCACCAGAGCCCTGGAGCTGGGCGGGACCCTCACCGGCGAGCACGGCGTGGGCGTGCTCAAGCGGCGCTGGCTGGACCTTGAGGCGGGGCCGGTGGTGAGCGAGGTGCAGCAGGGGATCAAGGCGGTCTTCGATCCGCTGGGGATTCTCAATCCTGGGAAGGCGATCTGACTGGTAGCGTTCTGCCCCATTATTGGATGGTTGTGGGGAGTTCGGGGTGAACGAGTACCAGCCGCTCGCCGGCGACGATCCGCGGCGGCTGGGCGCCTTCGACGTGGTGGCGCGACTCGGGCAGGGCGGCCAGGGGGTCGTCTACCTGGGGCGCGGGGCGTCCGGGGAACAGGTCGCGATCAAGGTGCTGCACCCTGGGCTGGTCGCCGACGACCAGGCCCGGCAGCGCTTCTTCCGCGAGGTCGCGGTGGCGCAGCGGGTCGCCCGCTTCTCCACCGCGCCGGTGTTGCACGCCGACCTGGACGGGAGCCGGCCGTACATCGTCAGCGAGTACGTGCCGGGGCCGTCGCTGCGTGAGCTCGTCCTCAGCGAGGGGCCGCGGCGGGGGGCGGCGCTGGAGCGGATCGCGATCAGCACCGCCACCGCGCTGGCCGCCATCCACCGGGCCGGGATCCTGCACCGGGACCTCAAGCCGGCCAACGTGCTCATGGGGCCCGAGGGGCCGGTCGTGATCGACTTCGGCGTCGCGCGCGCGCTCGACGCGCCGGGGACGACCGCCACGGGACTGGCCATGGGGACGCCCGCCTACCTCGCGCCCGAGCAGCTCGCCGGGGAGCCGGCCACCGCCGCGACCGACGTCTTCGCCTGGGGGGCGACCATCGCCTTCGCCGCCACCGGGCGGGCGGCCTTCGGGTCGGACACCATTCCGGCGGTCATGAACCGGATCCTGCACCAGGAGCCGCAGCTCGACGGGCTTGAGGGGGCGATGCTCGACCTGGTGTCGTTGTGCCTGGCCAAGGACGCCTCCCAGCGGCCGTCGGCCGAGGAGCTCGTCGCCCGCCTCACCGGCCGCGACACCCCCTTCGGCACCTCCCCGGTCGGCAGTCCAGACTTCCCCTCCCCCAGTTCCACCGCCACCGTCCCCCCGCTTTCCGGCGCCCCCGTTACCCCCGGCTCTCCGCTCTCCACGGGACCTGGGATGCCCGTCTCCGGCGGCCAGGGAACGCCGCCCTCGGGACCTGCTTCCGGCGGCCAGGGCTCGGCTCTCGCGGGGCTGGTTTCCAGCGCGCCGGGGATGCCGCCCTCAGGGCCGGTCTCCGGCGGCCAAGGGATGCCGGGTTCCGGGGGGATGCCGGGGCCGGTTTTCTCCGGGCAGCCGCCAACAGGCGCCCGCGAGGGGATGAACGCCGCCCCGGTGCCCCCGCCGGTGCCCCAGGGCCTGACCCGGGCACGGACCGCCACCCGGGCCCGCAAGCGCCGCACGCCGATGGCGGTGTGGGTGTCGGCCCTGGCCGTCCTGGTCCTGGTGGGCGCCGGGCTCACCGTCTACCTGACCACCGGCCGCCCCTCCCGCACCCAGCTCAGCGCAGCGGGCAGCACCACGGAACCGACCCTCGACCCGGAGCCCACCGTCCAGGCCACCGCGTCGGCCGAGCCCATTCCCTCCCCGTCGAAGTCGAAGACCCGCAAGCCCAAGCCCTCCCCCACCCCCACCCCCACCAAGACCATCAAGATCATCCCGCCCCGCCCGACCACCAAGCCCTCCACGAAGCCGACCCCGAAGCCGTCCAAGACGCCCACGCCCACCCCCACACCGAAGCCGTCCAAGACGCCGACCCCCACCCCCACCCCGACGCCCACCCTCAAGCCGAACCCGCACCGCCCGCTGGCCCTGTGCGGCACCGGCCACCGGGTCATCGACCAGCACGCCCTGGGTACGGTCGCCGTCGTCTACCTGACCTACAACTCCGGCACCGGCGTCAACTGCGTGGTGACCATCGCCAACCACGTCCACCCGGAGAAGGTCCCGGCCAACGCCTTCCTGCAGATCCAGGACGGGGCCGGGCGGTCCAACCCGGGCTCCTACACCGTCCATGCCGGACCGGTACGGCTGGCCGCCAAGCGCAAGTGCGTGATCTGGGGCGGAACCTGGGGAACCAGCTCGTGGAAGAGCGGCTGGAGTCACTGCGGCGCCTGATGCACCGGATGCTGCGCCATCCCTGGCGGCACACTGGTAGCGTTTTGTCCCATTGGTATGGGGTTGCGCAGGGGGTGCGGGGTGACACAGTTCCAACCGTTGACGGCCGACGACCCTCGGCGGCTGGGCCGCTACGACGTGGTCGCCCGGCTGGGCGAGGGTGGCCAGGGGGTGGTCTACCTCGCGCGGGGCGTCTCGGGGGAGCAGGTCGCGGTCAAGCTCCTGCACCAGGCGCTGATCGCCGACCCGGACGCCCGTAACCGCTTCCTGCGCGAGGTCGCCGTCGCCCAGCGGGTCGCCCGTTTCTCCACCGCGCCGGTGTTGCACGCCGACCTGGACGGGAGCCGGCCGTACATCGTCAGCGAGTACGTGCCCGGCCCGTCGCTGCGCGAGCTCGTGCAGAACGAAGGGCCGCGCCGGGGGGCCTCCCTGGAGCGGATCGCGATCAGCACCGCCACCGCGCTCGCTGCCATCCACCGGGCCGGGATCCTGCACCGCGACCTCAAGCCGGCCAACGTGCTCATGGGGCCCGAGGGGCCGGTCGTCATCGACTTCGGCGTGGCCCGGACGTTGGACACGCCCGGCGGCACCGCCACCGGGCTGGCCATGGGGACGCCCGCCTATCTCGCGCCCGAGCAGCTCACCGGGGCTCCGCTCACCGAGGCGGCGGACGTGTTCGCCTGGGGTGTCACCATCGCCTTCGCCGCCACCGGGCGGCCCGCCTTCGGCTCGGACACCATCCCGGCGGTCATGAACCGCATCCTGCACCAGGAACCTCAGCTCGACGGGCTCGACGGGCCCTTGCGTGATGTGGTGTCGGCGTGTCTGTCCAAGGACCCCTCGCTCCGGCCCACCGCCCAGGACCTCGTCGTCCGCCTGACCGGGCAGCCGGTCCCGGTCTCCGCCATCGAACCCGCCCCCACGCCACCGCCTTCCCCGGACCCCTCCCCCTTCCTCGCCCCCGGCTCCGCCCCCGCTCCCTTCCCTAGGCCCGCGCCCTTCCCCGGCGCCCAACACCTCAGCGGGCCCCAGGGACCTGGCGGCGGCCTTCAGGGACCGGCCAGTGGACCCCAGGGTCCGGGCGGCGGCTTCCAGGGTGGGCCGCAGGGACCCGGCGGCGGCTTCCACGGACCCGCCGCAGGGCCCCAGGCACCCCAGGGATCCGGTGGAACGTCCCAGGAGCCGGGCCTACCCCAGGGTCCCGCCGGCCTGCCGTACCAGCCGGGCTCGCCGTACCAGCCGGGCCTGCCTTCGGGCGCGCACCCGGCCGCCCCGCTCCACCCCTCAGGCCCGTACGCCGCGGGCCCGGCACACCTGTCCGGCGCGCACCCCACAGGCGGCCCCGCACAGCCCGGCCCGTTCCAGGGCCCGGGCGCGCCCGCCCAAGGTCCCGGTGCGCCCGGCCAAGGGCCGGGAGGGCCGGGGCAGGCAGAGGGCTGGCCGAGTGGACAACCCGGGCCGACGCACAGCGGCCCAATGGGACAGCCCGGCGGACCGGGTGGGCCGGCCGGGGCCGGGCAAGGGGCTCAGGGCTCGGCGGGGTTGCCGAGTCCGTTCTCGCCGGAAGGGGCCTCCCGGTCGCCCGGCGGCGGGGACCCGTTCAGCGCGCCCGCGCCCGTCCCGCCCCCCGTCCCCAACCGGGGCCTGACCAGGGCCAACGCCGCCAAGCGCAGGGCGCAGAAGCCCAGGAAGCCCCTGCTCCTGATCATCGCCGGCGTGGTGGTGACCGCGCTGGTGGCGGGCGGCGGCGCTTTGTACGTGTTCCGCTCCCCCAGCACCACGGCCAGGCTGGTGGCGGTCCAGAACACCACGGAGCCCCAGGAGGAGCCCGAGGTTACCCCGGAGCCCACCCCCACGCCGACCCCGTCGATGACGATCACCCCGTCCCCCACCAGGACGAAGAAGAAGAAAAAGAAGCCCGTGGTCGTCGTCCCCACGTACCGCCCCCGCCCGACCCCGACGAAGACCACCCCCAAGCCCACCCCGACCAAGAAGAAGACCAAGGACCCCACGCTGGTGGACCCGGAGCCGCAGCCGACCTACGACTGGAACTTCGGTTCCCCGCAGCCGTCCTCGACCGGCAAGTCCACGCCGAAGCCCACGGTCAAGCTCCCCCGCTGATCGGCAGGGTCTTCTCACCGAGCCCGCCTCGGGTTAGATTCTTGACGTGATCGTCAAGTCTGACCCCGCCACCGCCCGCGGCAAGCGCACGCGGTCGGCGCTGCTGCAGGCGGGCCGGGCGGCCTTCGAGGAGCAGGGGCTCGACGCCGTCCGGGTGGACGACGTGTGCGCCCGGGCGGGTGTCTCGCATGGCACCTTCTACACCTACTTCGACTCCAAGGAAGAGCTGTTCACCGAGGTGGCCGGCGCGGTGGTGGGCGAGATGTTCGCCGCCAGCGTGGTGGGCTCGGCGGCGCCGGGCGATCCGCGGGCGCGGATCGAGGCGGCCAACCGGCTCTACCTGCGCGCCTGGGCGAGCAATTCCCGGCTGGTGCGGGTGCTGGAGCAGGCCGCCGCGGCCGACGACCGCTTCCGCGAGCTGCTGCTGGAGGTCCGGGAGGTGTTCGTACGGCGCGGCGCCGAGGGGCTGCGCCGGCTGCAGGAGCAGGGCCTGGCCGACCCGGCGCTCGACCCCCGGCTGACCGCGATCATGCTGGGCGGCATGGTGGAGCACTTCGCCCACGTCTGGCTGGATCTGGGGGAACGGGCCGACGAGGAGACCGCCGTGGCGTTGCTGACCACGTTGTGGGCGCGGGCCATAGGCTTGACGCCCATGTCAGCTCAGGAGGGCGGAAAATGAGCGGCAACCGGGCGGCGATGCTGGCCAAGCTGGCCGAGCTCGACGCCGAACTGGCCAAGGCGGTCGGCGGGGGCGGCGAGAAGTACGTCCAGCGCCACCGCGCCCGCGGCAAGCTGCTGGCCCGGGAGCGCATCGAGCTGCTGCTGGATCCCGGCACCGCGTTCCTGGAACTGTCGCCGCTGGCCGGCTGGGGCAGCGAGTTCCCGGTCGGGGCCAGCGTGGTGACCGGCATCGGGGTGATCGAGGGCGTCGAGTGCCTGATCACCGCGAACGACCCGACCGTGCGCGGCGGAGCCTCCAATCCGTGGACGCTGCGCAAGTCGTTGCGCGCCGCCGACATCGCCCTGGCCAACCGCCTGCCGTACGTCAATCTGGTCGAGTCGGGCGGCGCCGATCTGCCCACCCAGAAGGAGATCTTCATCCCGGGCGGGCGGATCTTCCGCGACCTGACGCGGTTGTCGGCGGCGGGCATTCCGACGATCGCGCTGGTCTTCGGCAACTCCACCGCGGGCGGCGCGTACGTGCCGGGCATGAGCGACTACGTGGTCATGGTCAAGGAGCGCGCCAAGGTGTTCCTGGGCGGGCCGCCGCTGGTCAAGATGGCCACCGGCGAGGAGTCCGACGACGAGTCGCTGGGCGGGGCGGAGATGCACGCGCGCACCAGCGGGCTGGCCGACTACCTGGCCGCCGACGAGCACGACGCGCTGCGCATCGGGCGGAGCATCGTGCGCTCGCTCAACTGGCGCAAGCTCGGCGTCGCGCCGGGGCCGGTGCGCGAGCCGCTGCACGACGCCGACGGCCTGCTCGACCTGGTGCCGGCGGATCTGCGGGTGCCGTTCGACCCGCGGGAGGTGATCGTGCGGATCGCCGACGGCAGCGAGTTCGAGGAGTTCAAGCCGCTGTACGGCGAGTCGCTGGTGACCGGGTGGGCGCGGGTGCACGGCTACGCGGTCGGCTTCCTGGCCAACGCGCGGGGGGTGCTGTTCAGCGAGGAGTCGCAGAAGGCGACGCAGTTCATCCAGCTCGCCAACCAGTCGCGCACGCCGTTGATCTTCCTCCAAAACACCACCGGTTACATGGTCGGCCAGGAGTACGAGCAGGGCGGGATCATCAAGCACGGCGCGATGATGATCAACGCGGTGGCGAACTCGACCGTGCCGCATCTCACCGTCGTCATGGGCGCCTCCTACGGCGCGGGCAACTACGGCATGTGCGGCCGGGCCTACGACCCGCGCTTCCTGTTCACCTGGCCGAGCGCGAAGTCGGCGGTGATGGGCCCGGCGCAGCTCGCCGGGGTGCTGTCGATCGTCGGCCGGGCCGCCGCGCAGGCGCGCGGGCAGGTGTACGACGAGGAGGGCGACGCGGCGATGCGGGCCATGGTGGAGGCGCAGATCGAGGCCGAGTCGCTGCCGTTCTTCCTGTCCGGCCGGCTCTACGACGACGGCGTGATCGATCCGCGTGACACGCGCACCGTGCTGGGGTTGTGCCTGTCGGCGATCAACAGCGCGCCGGTCCCCGCGCCCTCCGGGTTTGGAGTGTTCCGTCCATGATCACCCGTGTGCTGGTCGCCAACCGGGGCGAGATCGCCCGCCGCGTCTTCCGCACCTGCCGCGAGCTCGGCATCTCGACCGTCGCGGTCTTCTCCGACGCCGACGCCGGCTCGCCGCACGTGGCCGAGGCCGACCAGGCGGTACGGCTCAGCGGCACGGCCCCCGCCGAGACCTATCTCGCCATCCCCGCCCTGCTCGACGCCTGCCGTACCTCCGGGGCGGACGCGGTGCACCCCGGCTACGGTTTCCTGGCCGAGAGCGCCGCCTTCGCCGAGGCGGTGCTGGCGGAGGGGCTGACCTGGATCGGCCCCGGCCCGGAGGCCATCGCGGCGATGGGCTCCAAGACCGAGGCCAAGCGGCTGATGGCCGAGGCGGGCGCGCCGGTCTCGGCCACCTACCTGCCGGGGCAGCAGCCGCCGCCCGAGGCCTTCCCGCTGCTGGTGAAGGCGGCGGCGGGTGGCGGCGGGCGCGGCATGCGGGTGGTGCGCGAGCCGGCCGACCTGGAGCGCGAGTTCGCCTCGGCGGCGCGGGAGGCGCTGGCCGCGTTCGGCGACGGCGCCGTCTTCGCCGAGCCGCTGCTGGAGCGGGCCCGGCACGTCGAGGTGCAGGTGCTGGCCGACCGGCACGGGACGGTGTGGGCGCTGGGCGAGCGCGACTGCTCTGTGCAGCGGCGGCACCAGAAGGTGATCGAGGAGTCGCCCGCTCCGGCGCTCGCCGAAGGGGTGCGCGAGCGGCTGGCCACGGCGGCGCGCGAGGCGGCCCGCGCGATCGGCTACGTCGGGGCCGGGACCCTGGAGTTCCTGGTCCGGGGCGAGGACGTCGCCTTCCTGGAGATGAACACCCGGCTCCAGGTCGAGCACCCGGTCACCGAGCTGGTCCACGGGGTGGACCTGGTGCGGCTGCAGATCGAGATCGCCGAGGGCGCGCGGCTGCCCGCCGGGCCTCCCCCGGCGGCCGGGCACGCGATCGAGGCCCGGCTGTATGCCGAGGACCGCGCCTACGTGCCGCAGACCGGGACGATCCACCGGTTCGACCTGCCCGGGGACGTGCGGGTCGATTCGGGCGTGGAGCCGGGGAGCGTCGTCTCGCCGCACTACGACCCGATGCTGGCCAAGGTGGTCGCGCACGGCGCCAGCCGTACCGAAGCGCTGCGGAAGCTCACCGCGGCGCTGACCGGGGCGCGGCTGCACGGCGTGCTCACCAACCGCGACCTTCTCCTCGATGTCCTGAGAAATCCGGACTTCGTGGCGGCGCGGCTGCACACCTCGCTCATCGACGAGACCCCGGCCAGCCCCGCCCGGTCGCCCGAGCTCGCCGCCCTGGCCGCCGCGCTGGCGATGACCGCGGCGCACCGGGCCGCCGCGACGGTCCAGCCAGCCCTGCCCGCGCACTGGCGGAACGTCCGCTCCCAGCCCGCGACGACCCGCTTCGTCACCGCCGAGGGCGAGGAGCTGGAGGTCGTGCACCACCCGCTGCCGCCGGAGGTCACCGTGATCAGCGCCACGCCCGAGCGCGTGGTCCTGGAGCGCGACCGGCTGCGGCTGGGCTTCGACGTCGCCCGCTACGGCGACCTCGTGCACGTCGACTCCCCGCTCGGCGCGCTGCGGCTGACCGAGCTGCCGCGGCTGCCCGAGCCGGTCGTGCACCTGGCCCCGGGCTCCTTGCTCGCGCCGATGCCCGGTACGGTGCTTCGAGTCGAGGTGCATCCGGGCGACCGGGTCGGCGCCGGGCAGGCGGTCGTCGTCCTGGAGGCGATGAAGATGGAACATCGGATCACCGCCCCGGCCGCCGGACTGGTCGCCGAGGTGGCCGTCGAGAAGGGCCGGCACGTCCAGGCCGGGACGGTGCTGGCGATCATTACCGAAGGGGACGCGGCATGACGCGACTGGTGCACAAGCAGCTCGACGGCGGCGTCGCCACGATCACGCTGGACTCGCCGCCCAACCGCAACGCGCTGTCGGTGCGGCTGCTGACCGACCTCGAGGACCGGCTCAACTGGGCGCTGGCCGAGCCGGAGGTCCGGATCATCGTGCTGACCGCCACCGGCACCGTGTTCTGCTCCGGGGCCGACCTCAAGGAGCAGCGGGTCGAGCCCGACCGCGGCGCCGCCGACGCGCCGGTCACCGCCTCCTTCCCGGAGATCATGTCGCTCATCTGGGAGAGCCCGAAGCCGGTCATCTGCCGCATGAACGGCACCGCCCGCGCCGGCGGCCTCGGTCTGGTCGCCTCGTGCGACTTCGCCATCGCGCCGCTGACCGCCTCCTTCGCCTTCTCCGAGGTACGGCTGGGCGTCGTCCCGGCGATGATCTCGGTGCCGGTGCTGCGCCGGATGGAGTCCAGGGCGGCGGGCGAGTACCTGATGACCGGCGAGGTCTTCGACGCCGCGCGCGCCCAGGAGACCGGGCTGATCACCCGGGCCGTCCCCGAGTCCGAGCTCGACGCGACCGTGGGCCACTACGCCGAGATGCTGATCAAGGGCGGCCCCGAGGCGCTGGCGATCACCAAGCGGCTGCTGCGCGAGCTGCCCGCGCTCTCCTTCGACGAGGCGCTGCGGCAGATGGCCGCGCTGTCGGCCCAGCGCTTCACCTCGGAGGAGGGGCAGGAGGGCATCGCCGCCTTCATGGAGAAGAGGCCGCCGAAGTGGACCCGCTGACCGCGCCGCTGCGGATCGCCAACTGCAGCGGCTTCTACGGCGACCGCCTGTCGGCCGCCCGCGAGATGGTCGAGGGCGGCCCGATCGACGTGCTGACCGGCGACTGGCTGGCCGAGCTGACCATGCTCATCCTGGCCGGGAACCGCCTCAAGGGCCGCCCCGGGTACGCGACCACCTTCCTCAAGCAGCTCGAACAGGTCCTCGGCACCTGCCTCGACCGCGGCATCAAGATCGTCTCGAACGCCGGCGGCCTCGACCCGGCCGGCTGCGCCGCCGCCGTCACCGACCTGGCCGCCAAGCTGGGCCTGCGCCCGCGCGTCGCGCACGTGCTCGGCGACGACCTGTCCGGCCGGCCGCTCGACCTGGTCAACGCCGACACCGGCGAACTCCTCGACGCCGCGCCGCTCACCGCCAACGCCTACCTCGGCGGCCGGCCCATCGCCGCCGCGCTGAGCGCCGGCGCCGACGTCGTCGTCACCGGCCGCGTCACCGACGCCGCTCTGGTCACCGGCCCGGGCATCTGGCGGTACGGCTGGCAGCCCGGCGACCTCGACGCCCTGGCCGGATCCGTCGTCGCCGGGCACGTCATCGAATGCGGCTGCCAGGCCACCGGCGGCAACTACGCCTTCTTCGACGAGGTCCCCGACCTGGCCCACTGCGGCTTCCCGCTCGCCGAGCTGTACGCCGACGGCTCCAGCGTGATCACCAAGCACCCCGGCACCGGCGGCCTGGTCTCGGTCGGCACGGTCACCGCGCAGCTCCTCTACGAGATCGGCGGCCCCCGCTACCTCGGCCCGGACGCCGTCGCCCGCTTCGACACCATCACCCTCACCCAGGACGGCCCCGACCGGGTCCGCATCACCGGCGTGCGGGGCGAGCCGCCGCCCGAGACGCTCAAGGTGGCCGTCAACTACCTGGGCGGCTACCGCAACACCATGACCCTCGTCCTCACCGGGCTCGACCTGGAGGCCAAGGCCCGGGTGGCCGAGGAGGCGATCTGGGCGCGGGTCCCGCGTGACACCTTCGAGCGGGTCGAGGTCGGCTTCGACCCGCCGCTGCTGCGGATCACCGTCCTGGACCCTGACCGGGCCGTCGCCGGACGGCGCTTCTCCTCGGCCGTCGTCGAGACGGGGCTCGCCTCCTACCCGGGCTTCTACGGGCTCACCCCGCCGGGGGACGCCTCGCCGTACGGGGTCTACTGGCCGGTGCTCGTCCCCGCCACCGAGGTCACCCCCACCGTCCACCTGGACGGCGACACTTTCCCCGTCCCTCACCCGCCCGCCTCCCCCACCTCCCCTTTGCCACCCCTCCCATCCGAGGAGCCCCCCGCCGCAGACCTCCCCACCGTCCGAGCCCCGCTCGGCACGGTCGCGGGGGCCCGTTCCGGCGACAAGGGCGGCAACGCCAACCTCGGCGTCTGGGTCCGCACCCCCGAGCACTACCCGTGGCTGGCCGCCCACCTCACCGTGGACCGCCTCCGCACCCTCCTGCCCGAACTCGCCGCCCTGCGCGTCGAACGCTTCGAGTTCCCCAACCTCCTGGCGGTCAACTTCGTCATCCACGGCCTCCTCGGCCGCGGCGTCGCCGCCAGCACCCGCCTCGACCCCCAGGCCAAATCCTTGGGCGAACACCTGCGCGCCCAGCTCACCGACGTCCCGTCCCCCTAGCAGAAGCAGACCCTTTAGGTCATGCGGCGGCCTGCCAGCCGAGGAGGGCGGCGCCGTGGAGGCCGGCGAGGGCGCCCAGGGCGGACGGGAGGAGGCGGGGGGCCGGGCGGAAGGCGAGGCGGGCCGACAGGCGGGTGCGGAGCGGGTCGAACAGGATGTCGCCGGCGAGGGACAGGCCGCCGCCGAGGACGATGAGGTCGGGGTCGAGCAGGAGGGTGGAGGTGGCCAGGCCGATGGCGAGGGCGTCGACGGCCAGCGACCAGGCGGCACAGGCCGGGGCGCCGCAGGACAGGTCGCCGCAGGCGCGGGCGAGGTCGGCGGCCTCCTGGGCGGTGGCGGTGCCGGCGCGGGCCGGGATGGAGCGGGCGCCGCAGTACAGGGCCAGGCAGCCGCGCTGGCCGCAGCGGCAGTCCTCGCCGTCGGGGTAGACCGGGATGTGCGCGAGCTGGCCGGCCCAGCCGTTGTCCCCCTCGTACGGCGAGCCGTTGACGATGAGGGTGGCGCCGGGGCCGGTGCCCAGGGGGATGAAGAGGGCGTGCTGTGCGCCCCGGCAGGCGCCGAGCGCCGCCTCGGCCAGGCCGGCGGCTCCGACGTCGTGGCCGAGCGCGACGGGCAGGTCGAGGGCGGTGAAGGCGGCGGCGGGCACGTCACGCCAGCCGAAGGCGGCCGAGTAGACGGCGACGCCGGGGGCGTGCAGCCCCGGCACGGCCAGCCCGACGGCCATTGGACGGAGCCCGCCCGCGGCCGGGGTGGAGGGAGAGGCGGAGGAAGGGGCGGAAGGGTGCGGGGAAGCCGGGGTGGGGGAAGAGGGGGAGACGGAGGCGGCGCGGGTGTGCAGGGTGTCGGCGAAGGCGGAGATGGCCGCGATGGCCTCGTCCGGGCTCACGCCGCTCGGGGTGGGGCTGGTCTCCAGGTGCAGGAGGGTCCCGTCCCGGGCGACCAGGCCGCCCTTCAGGTCGGTGCCGCCGACGTCGATCGCGATCACACAGTCCACGCGGGGCAGGTTATCGAGTTGAACCCGACAAAGCACCTCAGACAGGATGGCCGTCTATGGAGATGCGCCGCCTGACCCCTGATGAGCTGGACGACTGCGTCCGGCTGGCCAAGAGCCGCGAGTGGCTGCCCGAGCGCCGCAAGTGGGCGCTGCTGTTCGAGGCGGGCGAGGTCTACGGCCTCCTGCTGGGCGGGACGCTGGTCTCGACGACGGTGCTGACCCGGTACGGCGCCGGTTACGGCGTGATCAGCATGGTGCTGACCGATCCCGCGCACGCCCGGCAGGGCCTGGCACGGCGGCTGATGGAGTACGTGCTGGAGCAGGCGGACGGGCTGGTGCTGTCGCTGACCGCGACGCCGAACGGCCGGCCGCTGTACGAGCGGCTCGGGTTCGAGACGGTCGGCGAGGTGACCTCGCACGTGGGCGTCTTCGCCGGCGAGCCGTCGGGGGTCTCCCGGGCCGCGACCGCCGCGGACCTGGAGCCGATCCTGGCCCTGGATCGCGAGCTGTTCGAGGCGGACCGCGGCGTCCTGCTGCGCCGGCTGCCGGACCTGCACGACCCGCTGCGGGTGATCGAGCGCGACGGGCGCGTGGCGGCCTTCGGCGGCGTCTGGGACACCGGCGACCAGCTCGTGGGCGGCCCCGTGGTGACCCGCGACCCGGAGGCGGCCATGGCACTGCTGGCCGACCTCCTGGCGGGCACCGCCAAGCCGGTCCGGCTGGACCTGGACACCCGGCAGACCGAGGTGTGCGCCTGGGCCGAGGCGCACGGCGTCCAGCCGGGCTTCTCGACGAAACTGATGGTCCGGGGCGGGGCGCTGCCGGGCGTGCGGCCCTCGCTGGTCACCTCGTACAACGTGGCCCTGGGTTGACCCGTCCGGCGCGGCAGCCGTACATTCGCGGCCAGAACATCGTTCGGTTCCAAGGGCGGCCATGACCCACATCGACGTCAGCGCGGTCGACTTCGAGGCGCTCGGCGCCTGGATGGACACGCACGGGCTTCCGGAGGGCGCGATCACCGGCGCCGAACCGGTGCTCGGCGGCACGCAGAACATCATGGTGCGCTTCGAGCGCGGCGGCGTGCCGTACGTCCTGCGCAGGCCGCCGGCGCACGTGCGCGCCAAGAGCAACGAGGTGCTGCGCCGCGAGGCGCGGCTGCTGGCCGCGCTGGAGGGCACCGGCGTGCCCGCGCCACGGCTGGTCGCCGCGCAGACCGAGAGCGAGCCGGTCTTCTACCTGATGGAGCCGGTCGACGGCTTCAACGCCTCGACCGGGCTGCCGCCCAGGCACGCCGGCGACCCGGCGATCCGGCACCGGATGGGGCTGGAGGCGGCGATCGCGCTGGCCGCGCTCGGCCGCGTGCCCGCCGAGCGGCTGCCCGGCTTCGGCCGCCCGGAGGGCTTCCTGGAACGGCAGGTGCCGCGCTGGATGGGCGAGCTGGAGTCGTACGGCAAGCTGGACGGCTACCCAGGCCCGGAGATCCCCCACCTGCACGAGACCGCCGCCTGGCTGGAGCTCAACCGCCCGGCCGGCTTCACCCCCGGGATCATGCACGGCGACTACCACCTGGCCAACCTGATGTTCGCCCACGACGGCCCACGGGTGGCGGCGATCGTCGACTGGGAGATGTGCACGATCGGCGACCCGCTGCTCGACCTGGGCTGGCTGGTGGCGACATGGCCGTCGATGGAGGCGCAGGTGCCGGGCCTGGCCTCGGCGAAGGAGATGGTCGCCTGCTACGCGGAGTTGTCGGAGCGCGATCTGTCGGCGATCGACTGGTATGTGGTGCTGGCCTGCTTCAAGCTCGGCATCGTGCTGGAGGGCAGCCACGCGCGGGCCTGCGCGGGCAAGGCGCCCAAGGACATCGGCGACCTGTTGCACGCCACCACGCTGGACCTTTTCGCCCGGGCGCAGGAGTGGATGCGTAAACCAGGAGACTAACGATCTCCCCTCCCCTACAATTGCGAGCAATTGCGGACATTTCGTCGGGGAGGACGTTCCCATGCGCCTACGGTTTCTCGGCTCGACGTCGGAGGCGGGCGCCTGCCCCACTCTCTACGAGACCGACCGCGGCACGATCGTGGTCCAGGGGTTGCACGTGACCGATCCGGAGGCGCTCGGCGACCTTCGCGACGTGCTGGAGGGTGAGGCCGCGGTGGAGGTCCCGCGCGAGTTGCTCGTGGAGATCGCAAGACGCGTACTGTCTTGATCACGATTGCGTACAGCCACTGGAAGGTGCCGTCCGGGCGCGGCTAGCCTCGGTCAATGAGCACCTTCCAGCAGGCCCGCGTGGAACTCGGCGCCCAGTTGCGGAGATTGCGCGAGGCATCCGGGCTCACCGGCAAGGACCTGGCCGAGCGGCTGCACTGGCAGCCGTCCAAGGTCTCCCGGCTGGAGAACGCCCGGCAGACGGCCAGCGAGGAGGACGCGGTCGCCTGGGCCGAGGCGACCGGCGCGGCGGCGCCGGAGGCCGACGACCTGATCGCCAAGGCGATCGGGCTCAGCGCCCGGCAGGCCGACTGGCGCCAGCGCGGCTCCGACAGCCTGGCGGTGCTCCAGAACGACATCCGCGAACTCGAGCTGCGCACCACGAACCTGCGAGTCTTCGAGGCCGGCCTGATCATGGGCCTGCTGCAGACGCCGGAGTACTCGCGGCAGGTGTTCACCCGGCTCAAGCGCTGGTGGAAGGCGCCCGACGAGATCGACAGCGCGATCCAGGCGCGGATGAAGCGGCAGGAGATCCTCTACGACCGCTCCCGCTCCTTCGTGGTGATCATGCCCGAGGCCACCCTGCGCTTCAAGCTCGCCACCACCGACGTGATGCTCGGCCAGATGGACCGGCTGCTCGCGGTCAGCACGCTGCCCAACCTCAAGCTGGGCCTCATCCCGTTCGAGCACGAGTTGCCCTCGGCGATCACCACGGGCTTCTGGATCTTCGACGAGGAGCAGGTCATGGTGCCGATGCGCCATCACGAGCTGCACCTGCGCGAGCGGAGCGACGTGGAGTTCTACGCCGAGATCTTCGAGGCGTACAGCAAGGTCGCCGAGTTCGGGCAATCCGCACGATCCATCATCATGCGCGTGATTAACGATTTGGCGAAACAAAGTCCACTTTAACGTTCGCAATTGCTTGCCTCGCCGGACAAGATCATGCAATCCTGAGGCAAGATGTTGCGGAGGTGACTCACGATGTTGGACACGACGGTCTGCTTGGAGCAGTTCGCGTGGCACGCGAGTCGGCACGCCGACCTGCGGGTCCACAATCTCGCCCTGTCCTGCGAACCGGCCTACGTGGCCGTGCGCAATCGCTTCTCCAGCACCCTGGCCGAGACGGTCACCTGCTCGGACGAAGGCGCCTTCATCACCTCGTGGGGATACCGGCTGGGCAGCGCCGACGACGTCGAGTCGGCCGCCGCCCGCCTGGCCTACCTGCTGGCCGCCCTGCCCGCCTGAACCGGGCGAAGGCGGCCGGGCAGGCCGCCGGTGGCTAGTCGTCGCCGAACTCCGCCGGATCGATCGCCACTTCCTTGGCCGCCGCCATCCGGGCGTGCTTGAGCAGCCGTTCCCTGGACAGCACGTTCGGATGCAGGGTGTAGCGGATCACCAGCCCGTCCAGCATCGCGTCGATGCGCTCGGCCGCACCGGCCGGGTCCTCGCAGACGAACTCCTCCGCGGCCACGCCGTCCCTGATCACCCGCTCCAGCGCGTTCAGCCACACCTGCTCGACCTGCTGGGCGATCTCCCGCACCGCCGGCTCGCGCAATGCCACGTTCCAGGCGTCCAGCCACAACAACCAGCTCTGGTCGGAACGGGACTCGGGGATGTAGTAGCGCAACACCCGATCCAGCCGCACGACCGCCGGAGCCGGCGCTCCGGCCAGCTCGTCCAGGCCGGCCTTCTCGATGTCGAGGGTCGCCCGGAGCATCGCCGTGAGCAGCTCGTCCTTCGTGGCGAAGTGGTAGTGGATCAGTCCGCCGCTGACGTTCACCGCTTTGGCGACGTCAGCCACGCGGGTATTGGCCAGCCCTTTTTCGAGCACTACCCGGCGGGTGGCCTCCAGAAGCTCGGCCCTGCGGTGATCGGCCTGATCGGCCCGGCTGTTGCGCACCGGCCAAGAGTATCCCGCTATCTCCTCTTCGGGTGGAACACCCAGACCCGGAGCAACAGGAAGCGGACCGTGGTCGCCGCGGCGTTCGCGGCGACGCCCACGACCAGCTCGACACCCCGCGAGGCCTCCTCGGGGATGAGGGCCAGACCGGCCGTGCTCAGGGCCAGCCCGACCAGGAACGCGACCGCCCCTTCGAGCTGGTGGCGCAGGGCCCGGGCCGAGCCGGTCACCCCGAAGGTGAAGCGCCGGTTGGCGGCGGTGTTGCCGATCGCGGTGATCACCAGGGCGATGGCGTTGGCCGCGAACGGCGAGAAGGTGCCGCGCAGCACCCAGAACAACACCATGTACGACAACGCGCTGACGATGCCGACGAGCGCGAAGCGCGGCAGTTGCCGGGCCATGCCCTCGGGCATGCGTGCCTGCCGTACCGACGGGGGCATCGGGATGCCCGCCACGTCCGACAGGGCCCGGCGCATCACCCGGGCCAGCCCGCGCAGGTCGTCGTAGGCGGTGCGGACGATGTCGACCCGGCTGTCGGGGTCGTCCACCCAGTCGACCGGCACCTCGTGGATGCGCAGCCCCTGCCGCTCGGCCAGCAGGAGCAGCTCGGTGTCGAAGAACCACTCCTCGTCCTCCACGTGCGGCAGCAGCGCCTGGGCCACCTCGGTGCGGACCGCCTTGAAGCCGCACTGCGCGTCGGAGAAGCCGGCGCCGAGCAGGTGCAGCAGCAGGTTGTAGGAGCGCGAGATGAACTCGCGTTTCGGCCCGCGCACCACCCGCGACGAGCGCGACAGCCGGGTGCCGATCGCTAGGTCGCTGTGCCCCGACAGCAGCGGCGCGACCAGCGGGAGGAAGGCGCCCAGGTCGGTGGACAGGTCCACGTCCATGTAGCTGACCACGTCGGCGTCGCTGACCGCCCACACCCGGCGCAGCGCCCGGCCGCGGCCCTTCTCCTCCAGGTGTACGGCCCGCACGTGCGGCAGTTCGTGGGCCAGTTCCCGCGCCAGCCTCCACGTGTCGTCGGTGCTGGCGTTGTCGGCGATGGTGATGCGGAAGCCGTACGGGAAGGTGGTGGTCAGGTAGTCGTGCAGCCGCCGGATGCTGCCGGGAAGGGCGACCTGCTCGTTGTACACCGGCACGACCACCTCGACCAGGCGGGTCGGGATGGCTGTCTGCGTGGGATCCAAGGGGTTACCTCAACCGGATCAGGCATGGGGCGGCTGAGACGAGCTTAGACCGGGCAGGCTGATGGTCGCGAGAACGCCGCCGTCCGGCGCGTTCTCCAGTTCGACGGAGCCGCCCGCCTCCTTGACCGCCTGCATGACGATGGCCAGTCCCAGCCCGGACCCGGGCAGGCTGCGCGCGGAGGACGAGCGCCAGAACCGCTCGAAGACGTGCGGCATGTCCTGGTCGGGGATGCCCGGCCCGTGGTCGCGCACGGTGAGCACGCCCGCCTCGAGCTGGACGTCGATCTCCCCCGGGCTGAACTTGGCGGCGTTGTCCAGCAGGTTGAGCACGGCCCGCTCCAGGGAGGCCGGGTTGCCGAGCACGTACCACGGCTCCAGGTCCGACCTGACCTCGGCGCCGCGCAGCTCCGCGCGCTCGATCGCGGCGGCGACCACCTCGTGGAAGGCGAAGCGGGTGTGCGGCTCGCGGTCGGTCTCGCCGCGCGAGAGCATCAGCAGGTCGCCCACCAGCGTGGACAGCTCGGCGAACTGCGCCTTGACGTTGACCAGCAGCCGCTCCTTGGCCGCCGGGTCCAGCGCGCGGCCGGTCTGCTCGCTGCGCAGCAGCAGGTCGATGTTGGTGCGCAGCGAGGTCAGCGGGGTGCGCAGCTCGTGTCCGGCGTCGGCGACGAGCTGGCGCTGGCGGTCGCGCGAGCCGGCCAGGGCGGCGGTCATCGCGTTGAACGAGCGGCTCAGCCGGGCGATCTCGTCGTCGCCCTTGACCGGGATGGTGGTGTCGAGGTCCTCGGTCTGGGCGATGTGCTCGACGGCCTTGGTGAGGCGGCGGACGGGGCGCAGGGCGGTGTTGGCGATCAGCAGGCCGATGGTCGCGGCCCCGAGCACCCCGACCAGGGCGACCAGGACGAGCGACTTCACCAGGGTGCTCAGCGCGCCGTACATGCCGTGCTCGGGGATGGCGGCCATGATGGCGCCGTCGTTGCCGATGCTCGTGGTCAAAACGCGGACGTGCTTGCCGTTGCTGAGCTCACCGTCCCGGGTGACGGACTTCTCCGGGGGCAGCTTGGTGACCGCGATGTCCGCGGGCTCGACCTTGATCGCCAGCCACTGCTCGTGCGGCAGGCAGCGTTCTCCTGAGTCGGTCACGATCTGCCACACCGGGCCTCCGTACCACTGGCTGCCGGGCGGTGGCGAGCCCGGGTTCTGCTTGCACGGCCAGCCCACGTCCCGGACCTCGGCGGGGGTCGGACGCACGTTCTCCAGCGAGGCGTTGATCCCCTCGTCGAGCTCCCGGTAGACCAGCCAGCCCGACACCGCGGCGACCGCGGCGATGGCGATGGCGACCGCTGCCGTCACCAGCAGCGTCAGCCGGGAGCGCAGGCTGCCGTGTCTCACCGAGGCGCCTTGAGGGCGTAGCCGACGCCCCGGACGGTGTGGATGAGCCGGGGCAGCCCCTCGACCTCGGTCTTGCGCCGCAGGTACATGACGTAGACGTCGAGGGAGTTGGAGGTGGGCTCGAAGTCGAAGCCCCACACGTGCGCCAGGATCTGCTCGCGGGTCAGCACCTGGCGCGGGTGCATGAGGAACAGCTCCAGCAGCAGGTACTCGGTGCGGGTGAGGTCGAGCGGGTGCCCGGCGCGGGTGACCTCGCGGGTGCCAGGGTCCATGCGCAGGTCCTCGAAGGCCAGCAGCGGGGCCTGCCCGCCGTTGCTGCCGATCGCGCCCCGGCGCAGCAGCGCCCGCACCCGGGCCAGCAGTTCGTCCAGCTCGAACGGTTTGACCAGGTAGTCGTCGGCCCCGGCGTCGAGCCCCGACACCCGGTCGCCGACCGCGTCGCGGGCGGTCAGCATGAGGACCGGCACGTGGTTGCCGCCCGAGCGCAGCCGGCGGCACGCGGTGAGCCCGTCGAGGCGCGGCATCATCACGTCCAGGAGCACCGCGTCGTACGGCTCGCGCTCCAGGGCTTCGAGCGCCGCCAGGCCGTCGTTGACCGTCTCGACCCGGTAGCCCTCGAACTCCAGGCTCGACTGGAGGGCTTCGCGGAGGGCCGGCTCGTCGTCGACCACCAGCAGACGTGCGCTCATGGTCCCACGGTAGGCGGTGAAGATGAGAAGGCGATGAACCTACCCGTGCAGCACCTTCATCGCGGCGTTGTGTCCCGGGATGCCGCTGACGCCGCCGCCGCGCCGGGCGGCCGCGCCGCAGCGCAGGATGCGGTCGTGCTCGGTCTCCACGCCCCACCGGCCCTCGTCGGCGGCGTCCTCGGCGTACGGCCAGGCGAGGTCGCGGTGGAAGATGTGGCCGCCCGGCAGCCCGGCCTGGGTCTCCAGGTCGACCGGCGACTTGGCCTCGATGCAGGGGCGGCCGTCCGGAGTGTGCAGCAGGCAGTCCTCGATCGGCTCGGCCAGGACGGAGTTGATCGAGCGCAGGGTGGCGGCGAGCGCCTCGGCCCGGGCGCGCTCGGGGTCCCGGCGGAACAGGCGGGCGGGCATGTGCAGGCCGAACAGGGTCAGGGTCTCCCCCTCGACGCCCAGGATCGACCGGTCGGTGAGCGAGTGGCAGTACACCTCGGCCGGGGGCAGGGCGGGGATCGTGCCCGCGGCGGCCTCGCCGTACGCGCGGGCGAGCTGGGCCTGGCTCTCGTTGATGTGGAAGGTGCCGCTGAAAGCGGCCCGCGGGTCGACCGAGGCGTCCTTGAGCCTGGGCAGCCGCGACAGCACCATGTTGACCTTGAGCTGGGCGCCCTCGGGCGCTTCCGCGCCCGGCTCCAGGACGTCCGGGGGCAGGTTCAGCAGCACCCGGCCGCCGGTCACGGTGTGCTCGGCGCCGGAGGCGTCGCGGAAGGTCACCTCGCCGTTCGGGTCCACGCCGATCACCTCGGCGCCGGTCCTGATCTCCGCCCCGGCCTGGCGGGCGGCTCGTTCCAGCGCCCCGGAGACCGCGCCCATGCCGCCGACCGGCACGTTCCACTCGCCGGTGCCGTCGCCGATCACGTGGTAGAGGAAGCAGCGGTTGGCCAGCAGGTCCTCGTCGGGGTCGGCGAAGGTGCCGATCAGCGCGTCGGTGAGCACGACGCCGCGCACGGTGTCGTCGGTGAAGCGCTCGCGGACGATGCGGCCGATCGGGCGCTCGAACAGCTCGTCCCAGCCGGCGAGGGCCCTGAAGTCCTTCTCGCCGCGCAGCGGTTCGAGCAGCGTGGGGGCGATCCGCTCGGCCAGGCGGGCGGCCTGGCCGTAGAAGGCGGTCCAGGCCGCGTGGTCGGCGTCGCCGCCGGTGACCTCGCGGAAGGAGTCGCGGGTACGGCCGGCGTCCTCGTTGTCCACGAGCAGGCCGCCGGTCCCGACCGGCGTGTAGGAGGCGTAGCGGCGGCGGCGCAGCGTGATGTCCAGGCCGAGGTCGGTGACGACCTTGGTCGGCAGCAGGCTGACCAGGTAGGAGTACCTGGACAGGCGGGCGTCCACGCCGTCGAACGCCTGGGCCGAGATGGCCAGACCGCCCACGTGGTCGAGGCGTTCCAGGACCAGCACCCGGCGCCCGGCCCTGGCGAGATACGCCGCCGCCACCAGCCCGTTGTGCCCGGCACCGACTACCACCACGTCATAGGCCATTCCGGGACGATATACCTCCGTCGCCGGGCTCGGCGAGCCCGCTCAAGGACGGCTGGCGATCGCCAGCAGCACCGCGGCCGGACCGGCGAGCACGCGTCCCCGCCGCCAGACCGCGCGCAGGCTGCGCACGAGGTTCACCCCGGCCAGCGGCACCTCCACCAGCCGCCCGGTGGCCAGCTCGGCCTCCACCGCGTAGGCGCTCAGCACCGCGGGCGCCGCCCCGGCCTGGGCCGCGCCCTTGACCGCCGAGTTCGAGCCCAGCTCCAGCCGGGGCGCGGCCTGGTGCAGGTCGCCGATGGCCCGGTCGAGCGTCTCCCGCGTGCCCGAGCCCTGCTCCCGCACGACCAGCGGCGTGGCCGCGAGTTCCACCCCGCGCAGCGCGGTACGGCGGCGCGTCCACGGATGGCCCGGGGCGACCACGACGACCAGCCGGTCGGTCCCCACGACCCGGCTGTCCAGCGCCTCGGGCACGCTCGGCCCCTCCACGAAGCCCAGCTCGACCTCCCCGGCCACGACCCGGGCGATGACCTCGGCGGAGTTGAGCACGTCCAGCCCGGCCTGGGCTTCGGGCTCGCGTTCCTGGAACTCGCCGAGCCAGCGGGGGACGAGGTACTCGGCGACCGTCATGCTGGCGGCCACCCGCAGGTGGGCCGCCTCGCCCCGCCGTACCGCGTCGGCGCTGCGCATGAGCTCGCGGGCGGCGTCCAGGACGGCGACCGCCCAGCCGGCGACCATGCGGCCCTCTGCGGTGAGGGTGGAGCCGCGCGGGGTGCGCTCCAGCAGGGGCAGGCCGAGGCGGCGTTCGAGCTGGGCCAGGCGCTTGCTCGCCGAGGGCTGGGCGACGCCGGCGGCGCGGGCCGCCTGGCCGACGCTGCCGAGTTCCCCGACGTCGACCAGGAGCTTCAGCGAGTCGAGGTCGGGCCATCCAGTCATAGCCTCAGGCTATGACCTCCCAGGCAAGATCGGGGTACCGGGGGGCCTGAGCTGCGACAAAGCTCTTCTTATGGTGTCAATTCCGGTCGGGTCGTCCTGGCCGCGGGTCAACCTGCCCGGCATCGCGGTGGCCGGAGTCGCCGTCGTCCTGGCGGTCCTGGCCAACCGGGCGGTGCCCGCGGTCAGCCCCGCGGTCTTCGCGGTGATCGGCGGAGCCGTCCTGGGCAACCTCGGGCTGCTCGGCGAGCGGTTGCGGCCGGGGCTGCGGTTCGTGTCCAAGCGGGTGCTGCGGACCGCGATCGTCCTGCTCGGCCTGCAGATCGCGCTGCCCGAGGTGCTCGCGCTCGGCCCGCAGACGCTCGCCGTCGTGGTCGTCGCGACCGGGGTCACCTTCGTGCTGACCCCGATCATCGGCCGCCGGCTCGGCGTGCACCCGGGCACCGCCCTGCTGCTGGCCACCGGCGTCTCCATCTGCGGCGCTGCGGCCATCGCCGCGATGCACGCCACCCTAGGCGAGCGTTCCGCCGACGAGCGCTCCGCCGAGACGGACGAGGAGCAGGCCGACGCCGCCAGCGCGCTCAGCGCGGTGGTCCTGTACGGCAGCCTGGCCATCGTCGCCCTGCCGCTGGCCGCCTCCTGGCTGGGCCTGTCCGACCGGCAGCTCGGCCTCTGGACCGGGGCGTCGGTGCACGAGGTGGCCCAGGTGGCCGCGATCGGCGCGGCGGCGGGCGCCTCGGTGCTCGCGGTGGCGGTGATCGTGAAGCTGGCCCGGGTGGTCCTGCTGGCCCCGATGGTCGCGATGACCGCCTTCCGGCTGCGGGCCGCCGCCGACCCTGAGCCGGCCGCCGGGACGGCCAAGCCGCCGATCGTCCCGCTGTTCGTCGGCGGCTTCCTGGCCCTGATGGTCGTCCGGAGCCTCGGCTGGGTCCCGCCGACGGTGATCGAGGCCACCCCGCTGGTCACCAACGCGCTCCTCGCCGCCGCCCTCTTCGGCCTCGGCGCGGGCATCGACGTCAAGGCGTTGCTGCGCGGCGGGCGCAAGCCGATGCTGCTGGGGGCCGTCGCCACCGTGCTGATCAGCGGCGTCAGCCTGCTCGGTGTGCTTCTCCTCGGCTGAACCGGCCATAGGATCCACGCGGAACAAACCGCAGCAAAATGGCCGTTCCAGCAGAGTGAGAAACGAGACAAACGTGACGCAGAGCCCCATCCTTCGCCCTTCCGACGAGGTCGCCGCCGCCCTGGAGGCCGGCCGGCCGATCGTGGCCCTGGAGTCCACGATCATCTCGCACGGCCTGCCGAGGCCCCGCAACCTCGAAGTGGCCCGGGAGCTGGAGGAGGTCGTGCGGGCGGCGGGAGCCGTACCCGCGACGATCGCCGTCCTGGACGGCGTGCCCCGCATCGGCCTGAACGAGGTCGAGCTGGAGCGCATCGCCATGGAGGACGGCCTGCGCAAGCTCGGCCAGCGTGACCTGCCGGTCGCCGCCGCGCTCAAGGCCAGCGGCGCGACCACCGTCTCGGCCACCTCGTTCCTGGCCGCGCGCGCCGGCATCCGGATCTTCGCCACCGGCGGCCTGGGCGGCGTGCACCGCGGCTGGACCGACGACCAGGACGAGTCAGCCGACCTCGACACCCTCGCCCGCACCCGGCTCACCGTGGTCTGCGCCGGCGTCAAGTCGATCCTGGACGTCCCGGCCACCCTGCAGCGCCTGGAGACCCGCGGCGTGAGCGTCGTCGGCTACCGCACCGGCGACTTCCCCGGCTTCTACCTGCACTCCTCCGGCTACCCGGTGGACTGGCGCATCGAGACCGCCGCGGAGGCGGCCGACATCATGCGCGGCCAGGACGCCCTCGGCGGCCCGGAGACCGCGCTCGTGGTCGCCAACCCGGTCCCGGTCGACCAGCAGCTCGACCCCGAGCTGCACGACCGCGTGCTGTCCGAGGCGCTGGCCGCCGCCGAGCGCGACGGCGTGACCGGCCAGGCCATCACCCCGTTCCTGCTCGGCTACCTGGTCAACGGCACCGCCGGCGCCTCCCTGGAGGCCAACCTGGCCGCCGTCCGCGGCAACACCGCGCTCGCCGCGCAGATCGCGACGGCCTGGGCCCGGCCGTGAGCCAGCCGACCGCTCTCCCGGGCCGGACCGGCCCGGGCGGCGCCGCGGGACTGCTGGTGATCGGCGACATCGTCACCGACGTCGTCGCCATCCACGGCACCCCGGTCGCCTCCGGCACCGACACCGACGCCGACATCGCGCTCCGGCCGGGCGGCTCGGGCGCCAACACCGCCGCCTGGGCCGCGTACCTGGGCGCCGACGCGCGCCTGCTGGGCCGGGCCGGGTACGACAGCGCCGACTGGCACCTCAGCGAGCTGACCAAGGTCGGCGTCACGCCGCTGGTCCTGACCGACCCCGACTACCCCACCGCCGTCGTCATCGCCATGGTCGACCCGAGCGGCGAGCGCTCCATGCTCACCAACCGGGGCGCGGGCGGGCGCATCTCCCCCGCCGACTGGCGGGCCGACGCCCTCGACGGCGTCGCGCGGCTGCACCTGTCCGCGTACACGTTCTTCACCCCGAGCGGCCTCGATCTGGTACGGCTGGCCGTGGCGGAGGCGGTCTCGCGCGACGTGACGATCAGCGTCGACCCGGCCTCGACCGGGCCGCTGCGGGCCTTCGGCCTCGACCGCTTCCTTTCCGAGACCGCCGCCGCGCGGCTGATCATCCCGAACCGGGACGAGGCGCTCCTGCTCACCGGCGAGTCCGACCCCGAACGTGCCGCGCTCGCGCTCAGCCGCCGCTACGGCACGGCGGTGGTCAAGCTCGGCGGCGACGGCGCGCTCGTGGCCGTCGACGGCGAACTGCGCGCCGTGGCCGCGGCTTCGGGTACGGCAGGCGCGGTCGTGGACTCCACCGGGGCGGGCGACGCCTTCGCGGCCGGATATCTCACAGCGAAGTTGCAGGGGGCCGACGAGCCCCAGGCTCTGGAGCAGGGGATCAAGGCCGGAGCCGAGTGCGTCGCCCTTGTGGGCGGCCGGCCACGGTACGGTTTGGCCACCAAGCACCTTTACCCTATTCACGCCGATTGATAGCTTGCGTCATAAGTTGCACCAGTAGCCACATGCGCAACATTGGGGAGGGTACGGTCCACCAATGGACGTTGAGTCATCGATCTACCTGAGCGACCTGGTTCCGGCCTTGCGCTGGAGCCGACCTCAGCAGGTGGCCGAGGCTCTCACCGACCCGCGGCTTCCGGCCGGCTGGTGGAGCACCCTGTCCCTGACGCGCGCGCTGGCCGCCACCGGCGTGGACTGGATGGGCGAGCGCTTGGCGCGGCTCGCCGCCCAGCGCTGGGACCATCTGCCGCTCGCCGACGTCTTCCCGGCGCTGCAGGTGCATCACGTCGACCCCGGCCTGACCGGGTGGGCCGAGCCCGTCCGGTCGGCGATCACCGGCATGGGGGGCTGGAACCGGCTCAAACGGCTCAGCGCGGGTGACCTGGCGGGCACGGCCGAGCCGGTCATCGGGGCGCTCTTCCGCGAGGTGCTCAACCGTCTCGACACCACCTCCCGGCAACCGGCCGCCGCCGGCTCTCGCCTCGGCGACTCCGCCGGCCGCCTCGCCGACGCGGCCTCCGCCGGCCCCCGCCTGGCCGATCCCGGTTCCGCTGCCTCCCGCCCCGCCTCCGCGGCGTCCTCGGCCTTCACGCCCGCCGCCTTCGGAACCGCCGCTCCCGCCGAGGCGCCGCCCACGCCGTTCGGCGCGCCCGCCCCGGCAGGCGCTCCCGGCGGTCCGGTCGCCGCCGGCTCGGCCGACCCCGCCACTTCCGCTGGTTCGGGGGATGAGGCCGGCGAGCCCGCCGACCCGTCGGCCCCGCCCGCCCTCAAGCCCGAACACGTCATGACCCGCGTCGTCGACGGCCTCTTCCAGTCCTTCGACCGCCTCGAACTGGCCGTCGCCGTCCACCGCCTCTTCGCCGAGGACCCGGTCAGCCTGCGCGAGCTGGCCCACCGCACCCTCGTCGACCGCGACTCCCTCTCCCTGGCCCAGCGCACCGCCGAGGAACGCGTCCTGCTGTGGCTGCGCTCCTCGGAGTCCGCCCCGGTCACCGGGCACATGTTCCGCCTCACCGAATGGCTCGGCGCCGCCGCCACCGAGGAGCAGCTCATCGGCGCCGACCCCGAGCACCCGGTGATCGTGCCCTCCCTGCGTACCCCGCTGTGGCGGGTGCTGGTCACCCTCATGCCCGACCGCCGCTTCCAGGACGGCTGGCTCGTCGTCGGCGACCTGCGCGGGCTCCAGCAGCGCACCCGCCGCCTGCTGGCCGCCGCCCCGCGTGACGCCGACCCCGCCGAGCTCCTGGGCGAGCTCGGGATCCGGCTGCACTCCGCCACGGCCTGGCTGGAGGCGTTGCCGCAGGACAGCGACGCCGAGTTCGCCGCCGGGCCCGAGGCGCCCCAGAGCCTGCCCCGCCGTACGCCCGGGGCCAACGGCCACCACCACCGCGGCGGCCAGCCCATCCCGCAGGCGCCCGGCATCGACCCCAGCGCCGCGCTGGCCACCCTCTCGGCCCTGTCCGGCGGCCGTCCCGCCGGTGCCTTCGGCGGCCCCGGCGACCGTACCCCCGGCGGCCTACCCGAGCGCAACCCGGGTGGTCTGCCCGAGCGGGTCCCGGGCGGCTCGCCCGAGCACGTCCCGAGCGGCGCGAACGGTCTCCCGCAGCGCACCTCCGGCGCCCACCCCGGCGGCCTGCCCGAGCGCAACCCGGGCGGCCTGCCGCTCGGTCACCCCGGTGGCGTGCCCGACCGTTCCCCCATGCCCGGCCTCAACGGCGGCTTCGGCGGCCTGTCCGGCGTCTCCGACCGGGTCGCCGCGGGCCTGGCCGGTATGGCGGGACCCGGAGGGCCCTCCATGGCGCCGCCGTCCAGCCCGACCTCCGACCCGCGCCGCTGGCAGCGCATCGACGTCACCCCCGAGCACCTGCGCGGCGGCCCCGTCACCGTCCCCGAGGGGTACGCGGCCCAGCTCGGCATGCGTCCCGGGACCCTGCTGTCGGTCACCGGCCCGGGCAACAACGCCGTCGTCCTCGTCTGGCCGGGCGACCGCCAGCCGGTCTTCGACTCCCTCCAGCCGGTGCTCATGAAACTCAACGCCCGCCCCGGCGACCAGGTCTACGTCACGGTCGACGGCTACCGCCTGGAGGCCCAGCTAACCGGCTGACCTCCCCACCAACCGGCTGACCTCCCCACTAACCGGTGACCACCTACGGATCGCGTCTCCCCGTAGGCCCGCCTGCCCACGCCCCGGCGAGCTCGCCGGGGCTGCACCGGGCGGCCCCTCACCCAGCGGTCTCCTCGAACAACCCGAGCTTGTGCGCGGTCGCCGCCGCCTCCCCGCGGGACGCCACCCCCAGCTTGGCCAGGATGTTCGAGACATGCACGCTCACCGTCTTGACCGAGATGAACAGCCGCGCCCCGATCTCCCGGTTACTGCTCCCCTCGGTGAGAAGCTGCAGCACCTCCAGCTCCCGAGCCGTCAGCCCAGCCCGCTGATCCTGCTCCCCTCGAAGCTCCTGGCCGGCCGAAGCCCCGCCACCCACGGCCAGGCGAGCCTTCCGAGCCACCGCGTCGATCTCGCTCACCAACGGCTTGGCTCCCAGCCGAACGGCCAGCCCCCGGGCCGCCTCAAGCTGCTCCCCCAGCTCCTTGGCCGCCTCCGCCGACTCCACCCGCCCGGCCCCGGACCCACCAGAACGAGCGGCCAGGGCGGCCTTCACCCCACCGAGCAACGCCCGCGCCTCGCCGTACGGCACGCCGAGCCCCCGCCAAGCAGCCGCAGCCGCCCCCCAGACCGCCACCCGCCCCTCCGGAAACGCGGCGCCGTCCACCGCGGTCAGCCCCGTCTGGGCGAAGAAGGTGAGCCGTTGCGCCTCCTGCGAGGCCCCGTCCACCGACAACCGCCGCCCCAGCGCCAGTACCTCCTCCGGCAAAGCCTCAGGCAGCCACCCGAACTCCACCAGCATCGGCCACGCATACCGGGGGCTGTCCTCCGGATCGAGCTCCCGCACCGCCCGGGACGCCACCGCCAGCGCCACGTCCAGCTCCCCCCGAGCCGCCGCCAGCGCGAACTCCCGCCGCGCGTGCGGCAACACCGTCTGATCTCGGAAGCTCCCCCGCGAGAACACCCTCCGAGCGGCCAGGAAGTGCGACTCCGCCCGAGCCAGGTCGCCTCGCGCGAGCGCGATGTCGGTGATCCACCCTTGCAGGCTGGCCTGGGTGGGCGCGGGCGGGGCGAGGTCGAGCGCGTGCTCGATCACCTCCAGCGCCTCGTCCCAGCGCCCGAGCGAGACGAGCGGCTCGGCCAGGTTGATCGCCAGGAAGGTGCCCGACGCCCGGGCGAGCCCGTGCGCCTCGGCGTCGGCGACGCCCTGGCGGGCGACCCGCGCGGCGTCGTCGTGCCGCCCGGCGCCTTCGAGCACGTCGGACTCGGAGATGAAGCTGCGCATCACCGCATACTCCGCCCCCGCCTCCCGGGCCAGCCGGCTGGCCCGGTGGAACCCGTCGAGGTGGGCGTCGACGTCGGCGTAGCGGGTCTCGGTCCAGGTGAGCGTGACCAGCGCGTTCGCCTCGGTGACCCGGTCGCCCACCTGGTGGGCGATCTCGATCGCCTCCCGCGTGACGGCGAGCTTCTCCTGCCGCACGTCGGGGGTGTTGAGCGTGGCGGCCAGGCTGTGCAGGGCCCGGGCCCGCAGCCGGCTCGGCCGCCCGGCGGGGACCAGCGCGGCGCCCGCCCGCAGGTCGTCGCGCGCGCCGGCCCGGCCCAGCTCGTCGCGCATCAGCCCGCGGTAGGTCAGCAACCGCGAGGCCCGCTCGGGCTCGGGGTTCTCGGCCAGCGCGGCGGTGGCCAGCGCGATGCCGCGCTCGGACTCCCCTGTCAGCCGCGACACGACCACGGCGTCGCGCAGCACGTCGATGTGGTCGGCGCCGATGCGTTCTGCGGCGTCCGGCACCTGGTCCCACAGTTCCAGCACGCGCGAGAGCATGCCGAGCTGCTCGTCGTAGGCGGCGGACGCGCGGGCCGCCGCGGCGGCGTGCCAGGCGCTGATCAGCGCCCAGGTGGTGTCGTGCGCGGCGTGCCAGTGGTGGGCGAGCTCGATCGCGCCGCGCGGGGCGGGCAGGATCGACAGGTCGCGGTCGAGCGCCTCGGCGAACCGGGTGTGCAGGCGGGTCCGCTCGCCGGGCAGCAGGTCCTCGTGCAGCGCCTCACGGATGAGCGCGTGCCGGAAGGCGTACCCCTCCCCGTCGACGACCAGCACGTTGCCCGCGACGGCCGGGCGCAGCGCGGCCGAGAAGGCCGCGTCGTCGAGCCCGGCGACGACGGCGAGCAGGTCGTGCTCGATCCGCGCGCCGCCCGCGCTGGCCACCCGCAGCAGCTCCTGCGTCTCGTCCGGCAGCCGTTGCACGCTGGCCAGCAGCAGGTCGCGCAGCGACTCCGGCAGCGCCTCGCCGCCGCTCGCCTCGTTGAGCAGGGCCTCCACGAACAGCGGGTTGCCCTCGCTGCGCGAGTAGATCAGGTCGATCGCGGCCTTGGACGGCTTGCGCTCCAGGATGCCGACCGCCTGCTCCACCACCTCGCGCCGGGTCAGCCGGCGCAGCTCCAGCCGCGACACCCACGCCACCCGCCCGAGCTCGGCCAGCAACGGCCGCAGCGGGTGGGTGCGGTGCAGTTCGTCGGAGCGGTAGGTCACCACGATGACCAGCCGTGTGTCGGGCCGCAGGTACCGCACCAGGAACGAGAGCAGGTCGCGGGTCGAGCGGTCGGCCCAGTGCGCGTCCTCCACCACCAGGGCCAGCGGCGCCTCCTCGGCCAGCCGTTCGAGCAGCCCGAGCACCTGCTCGAACAGCCGCGCCCGCGCCTCGGCCCCGTCGCTGCCCGGCTCCCCGAACTCCGGCAGCAGCCGGGCCAGCCCCTGCGTGCCCCCGGTGACCAGCGCGGTCACCGCCTCGCGCCCCAGCTCGCGCACGAGCGCGCGCAGTACCGCGGTGAAGGGTGCGTACGGCAGGCCTTCCGTGCCCAGCTCCAGGCAGCCGCCGACGAGCACCCGAAACCCGTCGGCCCGCGCGGTGAACTCCTTGATCAGCCGGGTCTTGCCCACCCCGGCCTCGCCCCCGACCAGCACGATCGACGACGACCCGGCACGCGCCCCGTCGAGCGCCCGCTCCAGCGCGGACAGCTCCTTGACGCGCCCGACGAACAGCGGGCTGACGGTGTGGACGCTCACGCTGACCCCACGACGGCGTTGACTTGCTCCTTCACGCCCCCCAGGATGCCAGGCCCCGCCGACAGAACGTCACCTGAGTACTTTGCGGTAGAAAGTTGCGGCTTGTTCGTATCCGAGTGCTTTGTAGAACTCTGGTGCCCGCCGCGTCGCCATCGCCACGTATCCGGCCTCCCGCGAGCGCGCCCAGGCCTCGAACTCCACCAGCAGCGCCCGCCCGATCCCCTGCCGCCGCGCCCCCGTCTGCACCATCGCCTCCTCCACCCAGGCCACCGGCCCGTTGGCGAACAGCGTGAGGTGCACGAACCCCAGCAGGTACCCCTGCACCCGCCCCTCGGCCACCGCCGCCAGCAGCAGCGCGTCCGGGTTGGCCAGGATCTGCGGCAACGCCGCGTCGAACGCCTCCCGCTCAGGCCGGAAGGTCAGCCCGAACTCCCGCGCCAGCGCGAAGATCTCCGCCGCGTCCCCGGCGGCGGCCCTTCTGACGGTCAGATCCTCGGAGGTCATAACCGTCCACCCTAGATCACCACCCCCACCGCCGCGTCCCCGAGCGCCCGGCCGCTTACGCCTCCCGCCTGCGCACCATCTCCCCGATCCACACCGGCGCGTACGGCGAGGTGCATCCCGGCGGGGTCGGATAATCCTTGAGCACCTCCAACCGCTCCCCGATCTCCAAGGCCCGGGCCCGATGCCCGGCGTGGTCGATCCCGATCTGCGCCAGGCAGGCGTTCATCGCCCACTGCAGCCGATCCGGCGCCCCCTTCATCTCCGCCTCGATGACGTCCAGCAGCTCGGCCAGGTCGAGCCCTTCGGGCCGCTTCGCCACCCGCTCGCTCGTCAGCGCCCACCCGGCACTGGCCACCACCGGATCCGGGTCCCCCAGCCACGCCACCCGCAGCTCCTCGGCGTGCGGCCCCTTCTTCACCACATAGTTGACGAGCCAGTCGTGGACCTTCGGCGTCCGCGCCTCACGCAGCATCGCGTCCAGTTCCTCGCGACCGAACGCCTTCGGCCGGCAGATCAGCAACGCCAGCAGCCGAGCCGCGGTGTCGCCCGTCCTCCAGAGCTCCACCGCCAGCTCCTGCTGCGTCTTCAGCCGCTTGGCGAGCGCCCGCAGCTTGCCCAGGTTCACCCCGTGGTCATCCCCGTGCCGCTGGTTCACCTCGCGTGCCCTGGGGTCCTCCAGCGCCGCCAGCTCGGCCAGCACCTCACCCACCGCGGTCTCAGCCACCGCACCCTCCTGTCCTCAGCCCCCAGCGTACGGTCCCCCGCCCGCTCCGCCCGAGGCCCGATCAGCCGCGATCGTGCAGGGTGATCCGGTAGCCGTCCGGGTCGGCGAACGTGAAGGTCCGCCCGAACGGCCCGTCGACAGGCGACGAGACGACGGTGTGCCCACCGTCGACCAGCGCGTCGTGAATGGCCTGCACGTCCGTGGCATGCAGCCAGATCGCGGCCCCGATCCCCGGCTGGTCGACGGCCGCGAGATCGGTGCCGGGAACGACGTCCCGCAGCGCGAACGCGATCGGCTTCGTCTCGAAGACGACAGCATGCGGCGGCCCGGCCGGCGACCGCACAAGACCCAGGTACTCCTCGTAGAACGCCTGCGAAGCGTCGAGATCACGCACTTGCAGCGAGATGAAGTCGGGACCGGTGACAGGCATGGCTACTCCTCGGGTTCGTGTCAGCTTCCTGACACAACCCAACCTATGTCAGAATGTTGACATGAGTCAACGCGACGGCGGCATCGACCTTGAGACGTCCCTCGGCTACCTGCTCAAAGAGGCCTCGAGCGCCCTGCGCACCGCCATGGAGGACGTCCTGCGCCCCCTCGGCCTGAGCGTGACGCGCTACTCCTGCCTCGAACTGCTGGCTCAGCGACCGGGCCTGTCCAACTCCGAGCTCGCCCGAGGCGCCTTCGTCACCCGCCAGTCCATGAACGTGCTGCTCCAAGCCCTGGAACGCGAGGGCTACGTCACCCGCGCCGCAGAGCCCCCCGTCGGAAAGGCCCTCCCCACCCAGCTCACCTCTCTGGGCCGACAAAGCCTGGAGCAGGCCTCGGTGGCAGTCCGCTCGGTCGAGGACAGAATGCTGGCCGGCCTGACCGAAGCCGAACGCTCGAGCGCCTTCCGCCTCCTGCAGAGCATGATCCACTCCCTGCGCGCCGGCGACGACGCCTAGCCCCCTTCAGACGGGATCGGTGAACGTGACCGGCTTGCCGGTGGCGCGGGCATAGGCGACCTCGTTGCTCGTGGACTCGCCGATGTACCCACCGGGGTTGACGACCAGAACCCGGTCAGCCAGGTCGATCTTGCGCAGGTGGAGGGCGTCCAGCACGGCCTTCTGCTCGCCGGTGACCACCTCGCCCGCCTCGCCGGGCGCCAGGACGATGACCCCGGCGAGGGTCAGCTCACGATTCGCCGCCCGCATCTCGTCCACGAACCGGGTGGAGCCGCAGATGCAGACAATCTCCGGCCGATCAGGCACGGCTCAGTCCTCCGGTCGAACGGGAAACCGACAGCGTGCCGGCAATCTGGGCGGACGGCGATCTCACATCCGGGTCCAGGCCGCCAACGGCCCGCTCAACACCCGCCCAGGAGCTCCGCCCAACACCCGGGGAGCGCGAGGGGCCGGGAGGCGCCTCGTAAAGGGGGGTGTGGGGGGACGCCGGAGGCGGCCCCCCACCAGGCGCTGCCCGAGCCCGAAGGAAGGGCGAAGGGGCGAGGGCCACGGGTCAGAGGTCGCCGAGGCCGAGTTGGCGGGCGATGAGCATGCGCTGCACCTCGCTCGTCCCCTCCCCGATCTCCAAGATCTTGGCGTCCCGGTAGAACCGCCCCACCGGGAACTCGTTCATGAACCCGTACCCGCCGAAGATCTGCGTGGCGTCCCGCGCGTTGTCCATCGCCGCGTTGGACGCGACCAGCTTGGCGATGGCCGCTTCCTTCTTGAAGGGCCGCCCGGCCAGGAGGAGCTCGGCGGCGTGGTAGTAACCCAGGCGGGCGGTGTGCGCCCGCGCCTCCATGTCGGCGATCTTGAACTGCATGGCCTGGTAGTGCCCGATCGGGTGCCCGAAGGCATGCCGCTCGCGGACGTACTTGACGCACTCGTCCACGCACCCCTGCGCCAGCCCCACGCTGAGGGCGGCGATGGCGACGCGGCCCTCGTCGAGGGTCTGGAGGAACTGCGCGTAGCCACGGCCACGCTCGCCGAGCAGGTTGGCGGCGGGCACGCGGACGTCGGAGAAGGACAGCTCCCGGGTGTCGGAGGCGTTCCAGCCGACCTTGGAGTACTTCTTCGACACCGTGAACCCGGGCGTCCCGCTGGGCACGAGGATGGTGGAGATCTCGCGCTCGCCGGTGAGCGCGGCGACGCCGACGACTCCGGTGATGTCGGTGCCGGAGTTGGTGATGAAGGCCTTGGTCCCGTTGATCACCCATTCGCCGCCGTCGAGCACGGCGGTGGTGCGCATGCCGCCGGGCACGTCGGTGCCGCCGCCGGGCTCGGTGAGGCCGAAGGCGCCGAGCATCTCGCCGGAGGCCAGGCGCGGCAGCCATTCGGCGCGCTGCTCCGCCGTACCGAAACGGTAGATGGGCATCGCGCCCAGCGAGACGGCGGCCTCCAGGGTGATGGAGACGCTGGAGTCGACCCGGGCGAGTTCCTCCAGGGCCAGGCAGAGGGCGAAGTAGTCGCCGCCCATGCCGCCGTGCTCCTCGGGGATGGGCAGGCCGAACAGCCCCATGGCGCCCATCTGGCGGACGATGTCGTAGGGGAACTCCTCGCGCTCGTAGTAGTCGCCGATGACGGGGGCGACCACCTCGCGGGAGAAGGCCTCGACGGTCTTGCGAAGCTCTTCGTACTCGTCGTTGAGCATGGGTGTCACCTTCCGGAGAGAGCTTGGACGACGCGGGAGGGGCTGGGTCGGCCGAGGAGTCCCGCGAGCCAGGTGCTGGTGGCGATGAGCGTGTCGAGGTCGAGGCCGGTGGAGACGCCCATGCCGTGGAGCATCCACACCAGGTCCTCGGTGGCGAGGTTGCCGGTGGCCGACTCGGCGTAGGGGCAGCCGCCGATGCCGCCGGTGGAGGCGTCCACGGTGGTGACGCCGGCCTGCAGGGCGGCCAGGGTGTTGGCGAGGGCCTGCCCGTAGGTGTCGTGGAAGTGCACGGCGAGCCGGCCGGGGTCGCCGAAGGCGGTGATGAGCTCGGTGACCTGGCCGGGGGTGCCGACGCCGATGGTGTCGCCGAGGGAGAGCTGGTAGCAGCCCAGGTCGAGCAGGCGTTCGCCGACGCGGACGACCTGGCTGACCGGGGTGGCGCCCTCCCACGGGTCGGCGAAGATCATCGAGACGTAGGCGCGGACGCGCAGGCCGTTGGCCAGGGCGCGGGCGACGACCGGCTCGAACATCTCGAACTGGCTGTCCAGGCTGCGGTTGAGGTTGCGCTGGGCGAAGGTCTCGGTCGCGCTGGCGAAGACGGCGATCTCGGTGACGCCGTGCGCCAGGGCGCGGTCGAGGCCGCGCTCGTTCGGGACGAGCACGGGATAGCGGACGCCGGGGCGTCGCTCCATCCGGGTGAGCAGGTCCTCGGCGTCGGCGAGCTGGGGCACCCACTTGGGGTGCACGAAGCTGGTCGCCTCGATCACCTGGTGTCCCGCGTCGGCCAGCCGGGCCAGGAACTCGGCCTTGACCTCGACCGGGACGACGGCCTTCTCGTTCTGCAGCCCGTCGCGCGGCCCGACCTCGTAGATGGTCACGTCGCCGGTCATGACGCCTCCACCACGGCGAGCACCGCGTCCATGTCGACCGCCTGGCCGGGTTTGACCGGCAGTTCGCGCACCACGCCGGCGGCGGGCGCGGTGACGGTGTGCTCCATCTTCATGGCCTCCACCACGACCAGCGCCTGGCCCTGTTCCACCTGGTCGCCGGGCTGGGCCTTGACCAGCAGGACCGTGCCGGGCATGGGGCTCCTGACCACGCCGTCGCCGCCGCCTCCGGCGCCGGGCCGGTCGCCCGGGTCGCCGATGCGGTGCCGCGTGTACGGCCAGGCCGCCCCGTCGCGGCCGAGCCACAGCGTCTCGCCGTCCTGGGCGAGGGCGTAGGTGCGCGTCCGGCCGTCCAGGGTGACCGACAACACCGATCCGGTACGGCCGGCCGTACCCTCCACCGCGTCGGCCCCGTCGGCCCAGACCTCGCCCTCGCGCACCCGCACGGTGTGCACGCCGTCGCGCGACTCCAGCTTCCAGGCGGTCCAGGCGCGCTCGCCCATCCGCCAGCCGTCGTTGATCTCCCACGGGTCGCCGCCTCGCGGCAGCGCGGCCTGGAAGGCGAGCCCGGCGGCGGCCAGTACGGCCGGGTCGTGCTCGCCGGGCCCGGTGAGCTCGGGCAGGGCCCGCTCGACCAGGCCGGTGTCCAGCCGCCCGGCCCGCACGTCGGGGTGGCGGGTGAGCGCCCGCAGGAAGGGGATGTTGGTGGTCAGCCCGAGGATCACCGTCTCGCCGAGGGCCCGGTCGAGCGCGCGCAGGGCCGCTTCGCGGTCCTCGGCCCAGACGATGACCTTGGAGAGCATCGGGTCGAAGGAGCTGCCGACGTGCCCGCCTTCGCGCAGGCCGGAGTCGACCCGCACGTCGCCGCCGGGCTCGCGCAGCAGCAGCACGCGCCCGCCGGTGGGCAGGAAGCCGCGCGCGGGGTCCTCGGCGTAGACCCGGGCCTCGACCGCGTGCCCGCGCAGCGCGATCCGGTCCTGGTCGAGGCCGAGCCGCTCGCCGGCCGCCGCGCGGAGCTGCAGTTCGACGAGGTCGAGCCCGGTGACCAGCTCGGTGACCGGGTGCTCGACCTGGAGCCGGGTGTTCATCTCCATGAAGTGGTAGGACCCGGTGGTGCCGTCCACGATGAACTCGACCGTGCCCGCGCCGACGTAGCCGACCGACCGGGCCGCCTCGACGGCGGCGGCGCCCATCTCGGCGCGCATCTCGGGGGTGACGAACGGCGACGGCGCCTCTTCGATGATCTTCTGGTGCCGGCGTTGCAGGCTGCACTCGCGTTCGCCCAGGTGCACGACGTCGCCGTGGGTGTCGGCCATGACCTGGATCTCGATGTGCCGGGGCCGCTCGACGAAGCGCTCGATGAGCAGCGTGCCGTCCCCGAAGGCGGCGGCAGCCGTACGGCGGGCCGACTCCAGGGCGGCGGGCAGCTCGGCGGCGGAGCGGACCAGCACCATGCCCTTGCCGCCGCCGCCCGCCGACGGCTTGATCAGCGCCGGGAACTCGGTCCAGGCCGCCAGGTCGTCGCCGGGCTCGGCGGCGCCGGGCACGACCGGGACGCCGGCGGCGGCGACGGTCTGCTTGGCGCGAATCTTGTCGCCCATGGCCTCGATCGCGCCGGCCGGCGGGCCGATGAAGACCAGGCCCTCCTCGGCGCAGCGGCGGGCGAACTCGGCGTTCTCCGCCAGGAAGCCGTAGCCGGGGTGGACGGCCTGGGCGCCGGAGGCGCGGGCGACCGCGAGGATCGCCTCGATGTCCAGATATTTCGGGATCTGGTGGGCGGTGTCGGCCTCAGCGCAGTGGTCGGTGTCGCCCGCGACGTGCACGGCGACCGAGGCGATGCCCAGCCGCCGCAACGTGCGCAGGATCCGGACGGCGATCTCGCCCCGGTTGGCGATCAGTACGGTGTCGAACATGGTGCCTCACATCCGGAAGACGCCGTAGCCGAGCGGCTCCAGCGGCGCGTTGGCCGTCGCGGAGAGCGCCAGGCCCAGGACGGTACGGGTGTCGACCGGGTCGATCACCCCGTCGTCCCACAGCCGGGCGGTGGAGTAGTAGGGGTTGCCCTGGTGCTCGTACTGCGCGCGGATCGCCTCGGGGTCGGCGTCGCCCACCGTGGTGAGCACGTTGGCCGCCTGCTCCCCGCCCATGACCGAGATGCGGGCGTTCGGCCACATCCACAGGAAGCGCGGCGAGTAGGCCCGCCCGGCCATCGCGTAGTTGCCCGCGCCGAACGAGCCGCCGATGATCACGGTCAGCTTGGGCACCCGCGCGCAGGAGACCGCGGTGACCATCTTCGCGCCGTGCTTAGCGATGCCGCCCGCCTCGTAGGCGCGCCCGACCATGAAGCCGGAGATGTTCTGCAGGAACACCAGCGGGATCTGCCGCCGGTCGCACAGCTCGATGAAGTGCGCGCCCTTCAGCGCCGACTCGGCGAACAGGATGCCGTTGTTGGCCACGATCCCGACCGGGTGGCCGTGGATGTGCGCGAAGCCGGTGACCAGCGTCGTGCCGTACTCCTGCTTGAACTCCAGGAAGCGCGAGCCGTCCACGATCCGCGCGATCACCTCGCGCACGTCGTACGGCGTGCGCGTGTCGGAGGGCACGATCCCGTACAGGTCGCGCGCGTCGTGCAGCGGCTCTTCCGGTACGGCCCGCGTCCACGGCGTGGCGGTGCGCGGGGCGAGCGTGGAGACGATGTCGCGCACGATGGCCAGCGCGTGGGCGTCGTCCTCGGCGAGGTGGTCGGTGACGCCGCTGACCCGCGCGTGCAGGTCGCCGCCGCCCAGTTCCTCGGCGGTGACCTCCTCGCCGGTGGCCGCCTTCACCAGCGGCGGGCCGCCGAGGAAGATCGTGCCCTGGTTGCGCACGATCACCGCCTCGTCGCTCATCGCGGGGACGTACGCGCCGCCGGCCGTGCACGAGCCGAGGACCGCCGCGATCTGCGGGATGCCGCGCGCGGACATGGTCGCCTGGTTGTAGAAGATGCGCCCGAAGTGCTCGCGGTCGGGGAAGACCTCGTCCTGCTTGGGCAGGAAGGCGCCGCCGGAGTCGACCAGGTAGACGCAGGGCAGGTGGTTGTGCAGGGCCACCTCCTGCGCGCGCAGGTGCTTCTTGACGGTCATCGGGTAGTACGTGCCGCCCTTGACCGTGGCGTCGTTGGCGACGATCACGCACTCGCGGCCGGAGACGCGGCCGACGCCGGTGATGATGCCGGCGGCCGGCGCCTGGCCGTCGTAGAGGCCCTCGGCGGCCAGGGGCGACAGCTCCAGGAAGCGGGAGCCGGGGTCGAGCAGGCCGTCGACCCGGTCGCGGGGCAGCAGTTTGCCCCGGGCGACGTGGCGCTCGCGCGACCGGTCGGGGCCGCCGCGCGCGGCGGCGGCCAGCTTGGCGCGCAGCTCGGCGGCGAGGGCCGTGTTGGCCTCGGCGTTGCGCTGGAAGACGTCGGGATCGCCGGTCACCGACTTCAGCACGGGCCAGTCACTCATGGGCGGAATGTTAGTCACCATTAACGTAGCCGTCTACTATGTGAGATGTGAGCACCCCTACCCGCAATCGGCGTGATGAGATCCTGCGCGCCGCGGCCACCCTGTTCGCCGCGCGCGGCTACCACGGCGCCTCGATCGAGGAGATCGGCGGCGCGGCAGGCGTGTCGGGCCCGGCCATCTACCGGCACTTCGCCGGCAAGGAGGCGCTGCTCACCGAGATGCTGCTGGGCATCAGCTCCAGCCTGCGCGAGGGCGGCGCGGCCGTGGTGACCGCCGCGCGCTCGCCCGAGGAGGCGCTGGACGCGCTGCTGGACGCGCACATCACCTTCGCCCTCGAACAGCCCGCGCTGATCGTGCTGCACGACCGCGAGCTGGGCAACCTGCCCGAGCGGCCGCGGCGGCAGATCCGCCGGCTGCAGCGGCTGTACGTCGAGGAGTGGGTGACGGTCCTGGCCGAGCTGCGGCCGGACTGCCCGCCGCCGAGGCTGCGCGCGGCCACGCACGCGGTGTTCGGGCTGCTCAACTCCACCCCGCACAGCGCGGGCGAGCTCGCGCCGGCCGCGATGCGCCGGCTGCTGCACACGATGGCCCGGGCCGCGCTCGAAGCCGTAGTTAACGCCCACTAACATCCCGGCGGAGGCCGTGAAAGGCCTTGTTGTGCCAACTATCTAGATATATCGTTAACGTATCTCGATAGTTGGAGGAGAGATGTCCCATCCCCCCTATCCGCCCACCGTGCGCCGGGGCGACGTGCGCGCCGCCCTCCTGAGCCTGCTGGCCGAAGGGGACAAGAACGGCTACCAGATGATCCAGGAGATCCAGGAGCGCAGCCGCGGCGTCTGGCGGCCCAGCCCCGGCTCGGTCTACCCGGCCCTGCAGCAACTGGAGGACGAGGAGCTCGTCACCTCCGGCGAGTCCGGCGGCAGCCGGCTGTACCGGCTCACCGAGCGAGGCCGCGCGGAGTCGGCCGCCCGCGACGAGCAGGACCCGCCGTGGGACGAGGTCGCCCGCAGCGTCCCGGCCGACCGGCACGAGCTGCACCTGCTCCTGGGCCAGCTCAACGAGGCCGTCCTGCACCTGGCCCGCACCGCGGGCGCCCCCCGGCTGGCCCAGGCCAAGACCCTGTTGAAGGAGACCCGCAAGGCGGTCTTCAAGATCCTCGCGGAGGACGCATGAACACGGACGCGGCGGTCGCCGTCCACGACCTGAAGAAGTCCTACGGGAAGGTCGAAGCCGTCAAAGGGGTCAGCTTCGAGGTCCGCCCCGGCGAGGTCTTCGGCTTCCTCGGCCCCAACGGCGCCGGCAAGACCACCACCATCAGCATGCTCTGCACCCTGGTCCACCCCACCGGCGGCCGCGCCGAGGTGGCCGGCTACGACGTGGTCCGCCGGCGCGACCAGGTCAGGGCCAACATCGGCCTGGTCTTCCAGGACCCGACCCTCGACACCTACCTCACCGCCGAGCAGAACCTCCGCTTCCACGCCGAGCTGTACGGCGTGCCGAAGACCCTGGTCGCCGACCGCATCCGCCAGGTCATGGAGATGGTCGCGCTCTGGGACCGCAAGGACGCCAAGGTGATGACCTTCTCCGGCGGCATGAAACGCCGCCTGGAGATCGCCCGCGGCCTGCTGCACTCCCCCCGCGTGCTCTTCCTCGACGAGCCCACGGTCGGCCTCGACCCGCAGACCCGCTCGGCGATCTGGGGCTACATCAACAAGCTGCGCCACCGCGAGGACATCACCATCTTCATGACCACGCACTACATGGACGAGGCCGAGCACTGCGACCGGATCGCCATCATCGACCACGGCGAGATCGTGGTGATCGACTCCCCCGAGGCGCTCAAGGCCAGCGTGGGCAAGGACCGCGTGCAGATCCACACCGGCGACGACGAGTCGGCGATCCGGGCCCTGCGCGAGCGCTTCGGCCTGGACGCCGCGATGCACGAGGGCGCGGTCACCTTCGCCGTCGCCTCCGGCGAGGAGTTCGTGCCCCGCCTCTTCGCCGAGCTGGGCCTGCCGATCAAGTCGGTGAGCGTGTCGCGGCCCTCGCTCGACGACGTCTTCATGAACTACACCGGCTCGACCATCCGCGACGCGGAGTCGGGCACCGGCAACGAGTGGGTGAAAGCGATGGTGCGCCGATGAGCGCGGAAACGGTCGCGATCCGGGTCCAGGATCGCAGCATGGCGCACGACCTGCGGGCGATCAAGGTCGTGCTGCACCGGGAGATGCTCCGCTTCGTCAACGACCGCACCCGGATGGCGTCGATGCTGCTGCAGCCGGTGCTGTGGCTGTTCGTCATGGGCACCGGGCTCGGCACGCTGGTGCAGGGATCCATCCCGGGCGTGGACTACCGCACCTTCATGTACCCCGGCATGATCTCGATGACGGTCATCATGACCGCGATGTTCTCGGCCGGCTCGATCGTGTGGGACCGGGAGTTCGGCTTCCTGCGCGAGATGCTCGTCGCGCCGGTCTCGCGCGGGGCCATCGTCGTCGGCAAGTGCCTGGGCGGGGCGATCGTCGCCGTCGGGCAGGGCATCGTCATCCTGGCCATGGCGGGGCTGGTCGGCGTGCCGTACTCGCCGGGGTTGATGCTGACGCTGCTGGGCGAGATGTTCCTGGCGGCCTTCACCATCACCGCCTTCGGCGTGACGGTGGCGGCGCGGATGAAGAACATGCAGACCTTCTTCGGCCTGATGCAGATGGCCATCATGCCGATGATGTTCCTGTCCGGGGCGATGTTCCCGCTGGCCAACCTGCCCTCGTGGCTGCACGTGCTGACCACGGTCAACCCGCTCACCTACGCCGTGGACCCGATGCGGCAGGCCGTCTTCGGCAGCATCGACGTGCCGGCGCAGGCCGAGGCGGTGCTCAACCCGGGCGTGCAGTGGTTCGGCTGGCAGGTGCCGGTCGGGCTTGAGCTCGGCCTGGTGGCGCTCATCGGCGCCGCCCTGCTCGGCATCGCGGTCGCGCAGTTCCGCCGCGCCGACTAGGGGACATACGAAAGGGAGCCTCCCCGGGCGGGGAGGCTCCCTTCGGTCATGCGGTTACTTCTTGACCTTCACGTAGTCCTTGCGGCTGCTGTCGGCCTTGGCGTCGGAGTCACCGCGGAAGTAGAACTTCCAGTAACCCGAGGTCGAGGCCTTCACCTTGGTGTGCAGGTAGCCGTTGTCGTTGGACCAGGTGGTCTTCACGAAGCGCCACTTGCCCTTGGACCACTTGTAGAGGCCGACCTGGGCCTCGTAGCCCTCCCAGCCGCCGTCGTTGACCAGCAGGCGGCCCTTGAAGTGCAGCCACTTGCCGCGCTTGACCGGCTCGGGGTAGGCGTTGAAGCTGACCAGCGAGCTGCTCAGCTTGTCCGGGGGCGGGGGCGGGGTGGGCCGCTCGACGCGGACCCAGTCGCCGGAGCTGGTCGAGCCGTCGACGCCGTGGGCGCCGGCGAAGACCGCGCGCCACCAGCCGGAGGTCACCGCGGTGGCGTCGGCGCCGTAGCGGCCGTGCCGTCCGGTGACCGCGCTGGTCACGTGCTCCCAGTGCCGCGAGCCGTCGGCGCGGAACTGGATGGACACGCGGTAGCCGCTGCGCCCGTCCCAGCCGTGGCCGCCGAGGACCTGCAGGGTGCCCTTGAAGTTGAGCTCGTCACCCTTGTCGACGGGCTCGGGGTAGGCGTCGAAGCTGAGCCGGCTCGGGCTGTCGGCCTGGCCGACCGAGACGCCGTCGCTATCGCTGACGGAGCCGTTGGCCTTGTCGTTGCCCAGGAACTCGGCCCGCCACCAGCCGGTGGTCTCGGCCTTCACCCGCGCGCGGAACCAGCCGTCACGGCCGGTCGTCGTGGTGGTGATGTGCGCGTAGGCGTCGGTGCCCTTGGCCCGGAAGGTGATCTTGACCGGCTGGCCCTCGTAGCCCTTCCAGCCGCTCCGCTCCAGCTTGAGCTGGCCCGAGGCGATGATGGTGCCGCCCTTGCGGACGGCGTCGGGGTCGGCGTCGAAGTCGACGATCTTCGTGTCGAGCTTGCTCTTCACCGTGACCTTGAAGGTCGCGGTGTTGGTGTTGTCGGCGATGCCGGACTTCCTGGCGGTGACCGCCACGGTCCAGTCGCCGGCGTTGTCGGCGTCGAAGACCGCGCTGGCCTTCCACGAGGTCTTGTCCCCGCTCGTGCCGGTCTTCGTCGGCCCACTGGCGTCGGCCGGGGATCCCGGGCCGGACCAGCGGATCGAGGCCGTGTCGTAGCCCACCGAGTCGAAGGTGACCGTCACCCGGCCGGGGGCGGCGGTGACGTCGAGGGTGTCGGGGCTCACCGACAGCTTCGACAACTCGGGATCGGGGGCGGCCGCTGCAGCGGCGCCCGCGGCAGGGGCCAGAGCTAAGGCTCCGGCGCCCACGGCGAGCGCTACGACGGCGGCCCGGATGCGATGAAACATCGAGGTTCCGTCCTTCCCTAGGGAAACTCCCGTTGGGTTGAACGCGGCATTGAGGGTGCCACGCTTTCTCGTACGCACGCGGCATTGAGGGTGCCACGCTCCTTCTAGTAGACGCGCGGGAGCCGGAAAAGGTTGAAAATCCTGACAACCTGTTATGGATCACGGTCAAATCCACCGGCCCGCAACATGTCACCTCGCGAGTAGCGTCCTGGGGGGCATAATCGGGCATGTGGCGCGCGACACTGTTGAGACACAGTTCATCCAGGCGGTTGAGGCGCTGAGCCCGGGCACCCCCCGGGACCCGGGGCGTCCGATCCGCGAGGGCACGACGCTCACCGGGCAACGGTGCCGTGAGCTGTATCGGCACCAGCTCGGCAGCCGGCTGCTCGACATCGCCGCCAGATGGCTGCGCGAGCAGGACGAGGGCTACTACACGATCGGCTCCTCGGGCCACGAGGGCAACGCGGCGGTCGCCGCGGCCGTGCGCGTGGACGACCCGGCCCTCCTGCACTACCGCTCCGGCGCCTTCTACCTGACCCGCTCGGCCCTGGCCGACCGCCTGCCCGAGCAGGGCCTGCGCGACGTGCTGCTGGGCCTGGTCGCCTCGACCGGCGAGCCGATCGCCGGCGGCCGGCACAAGGTCTTCGGCCACCCCGAGCTGTCGGTCATCCCGCAGACCTCGACCATCGCCAGCCACCTGCCCCGCGCGGTGGGCGTGGCCTTCGCCATCGAGCGCGAACGCGCGCTGCAGCTCGAGACGCCGCCCCGCTGGGGCGAGGACGCGATCGCGGTGTGCAGCTTCGGCGACGCCTCGCTCAACCACGCCAGCGCCCAGTCGGGGCTCAACACCGCCTCCTACGCGACCTACCAGGGCCAGGCGATGCCGATCCTGTTCGTCTGCGAGGACAACGGCATCGGCATCAGCGTCAAGACGCCCAAGGACTGGGTGCGCAACGCCAGCCGGCGGCCGGGCATCACCTACTTCGAGGCCGACGGCTGCGACCTGGCCGACGCCTACGACGCCGCGATGCGCGCCGCCGAGCACGTGCGCACCAGCCGCTCCCCCGCCTTCCTGCGGCTGTCCACGGTCCGGCTGATGGGGCACGCCGGCTCCGACGTCGAGTCGGCCTACCGTCCCGCCCGCGACATCCGCGCCGACCTGGCCCGCGACCCCCTGCTCGGCACGGCTCGCCTGCTGGTCGAGGCCGGCCTGGCCACCCCCGACGAACTGATCAAGATGTACGAGGCCGAGCGCGAGCTGGTGCTGCGCATGGCCGCCGAGGCCGCCCGCGGCCCGCGGCTGGGCAGCGCCGCCGAGGTGATGGCCCCGATCGCGCCACGCGACGCCGACCTCATCGCCAAGATCAGCCCGGTCGCCGCCGCCCCGGCCGCCCGGGAGAAGGCCTTCGGCGGCACGCTGCCCGAGCACGACAAGCCCGCCACGCTGGCCCAGGCGATCAACCGGACGCTCGCCGACGCGCTGGCCGTCTACCCCGACCTGATGGTCTTCGGCGAGGACGTGGCCAGGAAGGGCGGCGTCTACGGCATCACCCGCGGCCTGCAGAAGCGCTTCGGCGCCGGCCGGGTCTTCGACACCCACCTCGACGAGCAGGCCATCCTGGGCCTGGCGCTGGGCGCTGGCGTCACCGGCATGATCCCGGTGCCGGAGATCCAGTACCTCGCCTACCTGCACAACGCGCTCGACCAGATCCGCGGCGAGGCGGCGACGCTCTCCTTCTTCTCCCAGGGCGCCTACGTCAACCCGATGGTCGTGCGGGTGGCCGGGCTCGCCTACCAGAAGGGCTTCGGCGGGCACTTCCACAACGACAACGCCATCGGCGCGCTGCGCGACATCCCCGGCCTGGTCATCGCCGCGCCCGCCCGGCCCGACGACGCCTCGGCGATGATGCGCACCTGCCTGGCCGCCGCCCGCACCAGCGGCACGGTCAGCGTCTACCTGGAGCCGATCGCGCTCTACCACACGCGCGACCTGTTCGACGAGGGCGACGGCGGCTGGCTCGCGCCCTACGCCCCGCCCGCGCGGTGGAGCGAGACGCACGTGCCGATCGGCCGCGCCCGCTCCTACGGCGACGGCCGCGACCTGACCATCGTCACCTTCGGCAACGGGCTGCGGATGAGCCTGCGGGCCGCGGTACGGCTGACGCAGGAGGGCTACAGCTGCCGGGTGCTCGACCTGCGCTGGCTGGCGCCGCTGCCGATCGACGACCTGATGCGCTCGGCCGAGCTGACCGGCAAGGTGCTCATCGCCGACGAGACCCGCCGCTCGGCCGGCGTCTCGGAGGGCATCGTCGCCGAACTGCTCGACGCCGGGTTCACCGGCTCGCTGGCCCGGGTGACCTCCGCCGACAGCTTCATCCCGCTCGGCGGGGCGGCCGACCACGTGCTGCTGTCGGAGGAGCAGATCGAGGAGGCGGCCCGCAAGCTGCTCACCTGAGCCGGGCTGATGCTGGGCTGAGCGGGGCTCAGCCCAGCATCACCGCGAGGATGGCGGCGGCTCCCACGGCCAGCACGGCGAGAGCCGTCGTCACCGCGGTGGTCTGCTTGCCTGCGCGCATGGCGCTCCCCCTTGTCGTCACGCTCGGTAACGGTACGTGACCGGCGGGGGCGGTTCGCTTTCTTGACCATGGCTTTGAGCGCTGGCCCCGGGGATCTGGGGGTGTATATGATCTTTCGTTCCGGGCCGTCCCCCCGCTAGGAGCCCCTCGTGTCCCATCCCGGCCCGCCGCCGCACGAGCCGGGCGCCAACCTGACGCTGATCCTCCTGCTCGTGCTCGGCCTGCCGCTGCTACTCGGCGGCGCGGCCTACACGCTGTCGATCGTGCTGGACGAGCCACGGGTCGGCCAGGCCGTCGCCAACGGCTCCCCGTCCTCGTCCCCGTCGCTCTCCGGCCTGTACGCCCGGACGCCCTACGCCGGCTCGCCCGCGCCCGGGCAGCCGGTGGACGCCGTGGCGCTCGGCGAGACCCTCACCCTGGAGGGCGACAGCGCGAGCGTGCGGGTGTCGGTCACCGCCGGCCGGCTGCTGTCGAGCGTGACCCCCACCGACCCGCTCCTGCGGCCCGCCGCGGGCAACCGCCACGTCGCGGTCGAGCTGTCGGTGTCGAACGCCGGGACGAGCGCCTACACCGGCTTCCCGATCTCCAGCGCCGGCCTCACCGACCAGGACGGCCGGCAGTACCGGCCGGTGGCGGGCACCGTGCAGGAGGGGACCACCTTCGTCGGCCCGCTCACCGTCGCGCCGGGCGGCAGGAGCACGGGGCTGATCGTGTTCGAGCTGCCCGCGGCGGCGCAACCGGCGAGTTTCCAGTTCGCGGCGAGCCCGTCCGGCGGGCAGAAGGGCTCCTGGAGCCTGTCATAGCCAGTCGCGGCGCTTGAAGACCAGGTAGAGGATCACGCAGACGGTGCCCATGAGGAAGACCGCGAACGGGTAGCCCAGCGTCCAGTGCGTCTCGGGCATGAAGTCGAAGTTCATCCCGTAGATGGTGCCGACCAGGGTGGGCGCGAACAGGATGGCCGCCCAGGCGGAGATCTTCTTGACCTCCTCGCCCTGCTGGATGCTGGCCTGGGTCATCTTGGCCATCTCGTCGTTCTGCGCCTGGGTGACCAGGGTGGAGTTGACCACGAGGATGTCGTTGAGGTTCTGCCGGAAGTCGGCCACCCGCTCGGAGACGGTGATCGCGTGGTCGCTCACGTCGCGCAGATAGGAGCGCAGATCCTCGCCGGCGCCGAAGCGGCCGGCGTTGCGGATCAGGCCGTCGATCATGGGCACGAGCGGGCGGGTGGCGCGCTGGAACTCCAGCACCTCGACCGACAGCTCGTAGACGCGGCGGGAGACCGCGGGGTCGCCGCCGAAGACCTGGACCTCGATCTCGTCGATGTCCTTCTGCAGCCCGGCGACGACCGGGGCGTAGCCGTCGACGACGGCGTCGAGGATGGCGTAGAGCACGGCCTGCGGGCCCTCGCGCAGCAGCTCGGGGTCGGACTCCATGCGCCGCCGTACCACCGCCAGGTCGGGGGACTCGGCGTGCCGTACGGTGATCACGTAGTTGGGGCCGACGAAGACGTGGACCTCGCCGAAGGCGACCTCCTCCTCGGCGTCGAGGTAGCGCGCGGCGCGCAGCACGACGAAGAGGGTGTCGCCGTAGCGGTCGGCCTTCGGGCGCTGGTGGCCGACGATGGCGTCCTCCAGCGCCAGCTCGTGCAGGTCGAACTCCTCGGCGAGCTTGGCCAGCTCCCAGTCCTTCGGCCGGTAGAGCCCGATCCAGGCCATGCTGTCGGGGGTGGACTTGAGCTTCTCGAAGGCGTTGGCCAGCGAGCTGGGCGTCTCCACCCGGTAACCGTCGACGTAGAGGGCGTTGTCGAGGACGGTCGGCATCGCCGGAGGGCTGTCCTCCTCCTCGTCGGCGCGCGGGTCCATCGACTGCTCGGGCGGCTCGGACCGGACGCCGCCGCGCAGGAAGCCCTTCACCCTCGCCATGCGGCCTCTTCCAGCGCCTGCCGGGCCCGGTCGCGGATGGACTTGCGGAAGCCCGGCGTCCAGCCGAGGATCAGGCCGACCGGCCGGCCGAGCGCGCTGCGCGACCAGTGGCGGAAGTCGAACTCGTCGCGGTGGCGGACGATCAGCGAGTCGTCGAAGCGGAAGAAGGACTCGATGTGGTTGTCCACCTCGCGGCCGGTGCCGGTGAAGGTGTAGTGCGCGCTCCAGTGCGCGGTGGCGGTGTGGTCGTTCGTGGTCACGTCGTGGAAGTCGGCGCGCAGCCCGCCGCGCCCGCCCAGTTGCAGGGCCCACATCGCCATGACGCGGTCGCGGCCCTCGACGTCCTGGAAGACGGGGTCGGCGAAGCTCACCTCGGGGTGGTAGCAGCGCGCCATGGCGTCGAGGTCGCCCCGGCCCAACGCGTCGAAGAAGGCGCTCACGAGCGCCGCATGCTGGTCGTTCACGGTTCCTATCAGATCATGGCCGCACCGTTGTGCCAGCATACGGCCCTCAACCAGGCGTCACCCAGATCGAGCCGGTCAAGAGCCTGCAATTGGTGCGCATACGGATGCGGGATGGTCGGGAAGTCACTGCCGAGCACCACCTTCCCCGCCAGACCCAGCTCAAGCAGGGCCGGGCGCAGCGCGGCCGGGAAGGGCATGCCGAGCTCGGCGAAGTCGGTGAAGGTCATCGTGGTGTCGAGCACGACCCGCGGATAGCGCTCGGCGAGGGCCAGGAAGTCCCCGTACTCCGGCATGCCGAGATGGGCGATGACCACGCGCGACGCCGGATGGCGGCGCAGCACCCGCTCGATCGGCTCGACGCCCACGTAGCCGCCGGGCACCGGCACCGAGCTGGCGTGCACCACGATCGGCAGGCCGCGCTCGGCCAGCTCCGCCCAGACGGGATCGAGCTCGGGCACGCCCGGGTCGAAGCCGCCGACCTGGAGGTGCAGCTTGAAGATGCGCGCGCCCGCGTCGAGCGCCTCCCGGACGTAGTCCAGGACGCCGGGTTCGGGATAGAAGGTGGCGGACGGCAGGCAGCCGGGCGTGCGGCGGGCGAAGTCCAGGGTCCAGGCGTTGAGGTCGGCGGCCATGCCCGGCCGGTGCGCGTACGGCAGGGCGGTGAAGGTCCGCACGCCCAGCTCGCGCAGCCGCGCCACCCGGTCGGCGACCGGCCACTCGTAGGTGATCTTCCAGCCGTCGCCCATGAGCGGGCCGCCGTGCCGGAAGTGATGCCAGACGCGGCGTTCCATCCGCTCCGGCAGGAAATGGGTGTGCAGGTCGATGAGGCCCGGAAGGCCCAGCGCGGCCCACCACGCGGGGACGTCAGAATCATGTTCTAGAGCCACGGCAAAGACTCTAGCGGGATAAGGTCATTTCTCGATGGACAAGCTCTGGGCCTATCTCACCGCGGCGCAAGACGCCCCTCCCGCGTGGGTCGCGCTCGTCGCGGCGCTGGCCGCACTCATCCTGGTCGGCACCCGCGCCACCTGGCCGCTGTCCCGGGGGCTGATCACCATCGCCCACGAGGGCGGCCACGCGCTCGCCGCCCTGCTGACCAGGCGCAAGCTGCAGGGCATCCGGCTGCACTCCGACACCTCCGGCGTCACGCTGACCCGCGGCCGGCCCAACGGGCCCGGCATGGTCCTGACCGCCCTCGCCGGGTACATCGCCCCCTCGCTGCTCGGCCTGGCCGCCGCCTGGCTGACCGCCCAGGGGCGGATCACCCTGCTGTTCTGGGCGGTCCTGCTCTTCCTGACCTGCATGCTCCTGCTCATCCGCAACCTGTACGGCGGGCTGATCCTGCTGGTCACCGGCGGGGCGGTCTTCGCGCTGTCGATGTACCTGCCCGAGCAGGGCCAGCAGTTCGCCGCCCACCTCGGCGTCTGGTTCCTGCTCTTCGGCGGCGTCCGGCCGATCCTGGAGCTGCAACGCAAGCGCCGCCGCCATCAGGCGCCCGACTCCGACGCCGACCAGCTCGCGCGGCTCACCTTCCTGCCGGGCGGCTTCTACGTGCTGTTCTTCCTGCTCGTCTCCGGCGTGGCGGTCGCGGGCGGCGGCTGGCTCATGATCCGCCCGGCGCTCGCCGCGCTCGTGGGCTGAGGTCACAAATACCCCGACACACCCTGCGACTTCGGAAATCACACTAAACTCGCCGCGACACGGGGAGCACGGGGGAGTGTGGGGCAGTGCAGCCAGTGGACGACGCACCCGGCTACCGGGTGCTCGACGAGGCCGGGCGTGGCGGGTTCGCCGTCGTGTACCGCGCCTACCAGGAACGCCTCGACCGCCTCGTCGCGCTCAAGGTGCTCTCGGTCGACCGGGTCGACCAGCGCACCATGCGGCGTTTCCAGCGCGAACTCCAGCTCACCGGGCGGCTCACCGGGCACCCGAACGTGGTCACCGTCTTCGACACCGGCTCCACCCGGTCCGGCAAGCCGTACATCGCGATGGACTACTTCGAGAACGGCTCCCTGCGCGACCGGATCACCCGCGACGGGCCCTTCCCCCTGGCCGACGTCCTGCGCGCCGGCGTCAAGCTGGCCGGCGCGCTGGCCGCCGTGCACGAGGCGGGCGTCCTGCACGGGGACATCAAGCCGCAGAACATCCTCATCTCGCGGTACGGCGAGCCGGCCATCGCCGACTTCGGCGTGGCCCGGGTCGTCGACTCCTCCGAGATCTCGGCCACCGCGCACGCCTTCACCCCGCTGCACGCCGCTCCCGAGGTCCTCAGCGGGCAGCCGCACACCGCCTCCACCGACATCTACTCCCTCGGGTCCACGCTCTACCACCTGCTGGCCGGCAAGCCCGCCTTCCACAGCCCTACCGATCCGTCGATCGCGCCGCTGATGTTCCGGGTGCTGTCCAACGAGCCGCCGCCCATCAACCGGGCGGACGTGCCGGGGGTGGTGGTCGAGGTCGTGCTGCGGGCCATGGCCAAGAAGCCGCACGAACGGTACGGCACGGCGCGGGCCCTGGCTCAGCGGCTGCAGGAGGTCCAGGCCGAGCTCGGCCTCCCCGTCACCGACCTCATCGCCCCCGACCCGGGCCCGGCCACCCCCACCATCCCCCGCGCCGGCTCGGGGGGTCAGGGGGTGGGCGGGCCTGGCTTCGGTGGACCGGGTGGCCAAGGGGTCGGTGGACCCGGATCGGGAGGTCCGGAGGTCGGCGGGCCCGGCTTCGGTGGGCCAGGTGGGCCGGGGGTTGGCGGGTCGGGTTTCGGTGGGTCGGATCCGTTTTCGGGGGCGGCTGGGTTTCCGGTTACCGGGTCCCCCGCGCCCAGGCCCGTGGGTCCGTCGGGGGCGACCGGGCCGAGCATGAGCTCGCCCTTCGCGCCGCCCGAGCCGTTCGGCGGGGCGCCGGGGGCGTTCGGGCAGGTGCCCGGCGCTCCGGTGGACGGCGGTGGGCCAGGCGGCGGGGTCCGGGAGTCGGCCCACGCCCGCTCCCCCGAGGCGGCCGACCGCTGGCGCTCCCTCGACCAGCCCGACACTCCCCCATCCACCCCCACCACACAGCCACCGCACTCCCAGGCACCCCAGCCGCCGGCCCCGACCCGGGCGGCCCACTCCGGGTCCCCGGCCTCAGCCCTGCCCGCCACCTCGGGCCCGCCTTATTCGGCCCAGCCAGGCCACGCGGGGCCCCAGCCTCCGGCCCAGCCACCACACTCGGGACCCTCGGCTTCGGGCCAGCTACCCCACTCGGGACCCTCGGCCTCGGGCCAGCCACCACACTCGGGACCCTCGGCTTCGGGTCAGCCGACCGCTGCCCGGCCGAGCCACGCGGCCGGTGGAGGGGTGCCGGGCGAGTGGGCTGCCGGGGGGCCGGTCGCTGCGTCCGCGGGGCCGGGCGGGTGGGCGCGCGGAGGGCCGGATGGGAGGCCGGTGGGCTCCACTGGGCTGCCGGCGGGGGCGCCTGTGCCGCCGGGGGTGCCCACGTTGAGCCGGGCCGCGGCCGGTACGGCGAAGCAAGGTGGTGGCAAGGGCAAGGTGATCGCCGGAGTGGCCGCACTCGTGGTGGCGGTGGTCGGGGTGGCTGTGGCGGTGTTCGTCCTGCGCCAAGCCGACCCGGCGGGCACGGGGACGCAGGCCACAGGAACCCAGGCGCCGGCCAAGGAGGAGCAGCGGGCCACTCCGCCCCCGGTGGACGAGAAGGCCCTGGCCGCCCTGCGTCCACGGCAGGTGAAGGTGACGGCCGACCAGGGCGTGACGGTGACCCTGCGGTGGAAGCTGCCCGCCGAGGCCAGGCGGTACCCGCTGGTCATCCAGCGCGCCCCGGCGGACGGCCAGCAGCCGCTGACCCCGCTGGAGCCGGGCACGACGACGGCCAGGGTGGTGGGGCTGGCGCGGGACACCGGCTACTGCTTCCTGATCGGGGTGCCGTTGCAGATCTCGGAGGCGAGCACGGTGGCCTGGTCGGAGCCGGTGTGCATCCGAGGAGCCGTCCCGAGCAACTGACCCGCCCACCGGTGGATCCAGCGGACGGTCCCGAGCACCCGTCCCCCGTTACAGCCAGAGAGTGGTCCCGTCCGGTGAAAGGTCCGAGCAACCGACCCGCGCTCGCCCAGCCGGGAGCGGGCCGCGCACCCCTGAGCGGTCCGAACTGGGAGGGCGGGGCTACTGCGGCCGGTTTCTCGGGATGATCAAAACCGCGGCCACACCGAGCGCGGTGATCACGAGCATGCCCAGGAAGACGTGGTGCACCGCGTCCGCGAGGGCCTGCCGTACCGAATCGAGGCCCTCGCCGCCCCGCTCAAGGGCTCGGGCGGCCTCGTCCACGGAGCCGTGGCCGTCGAGGCGGGCGGCGAGGGTGGAGTTGGCGACGGTGGCCAGGATGGCCGCACCGAGCGCACCGCCACCGATACGGAAGAAGATGACACCCCCAGTGACCACCCCGCGGCGGTCCCAGCCGACGGTGTTCTGGGCGCCGACCAGCATGCTGACCGAGACCAGCCCCAGCCCGGCCCCGTTGACGAAGGCACAGACGCCCATGTACAGGACGCTGGGCACCATGACGGAGAAGCCGATCGCGGAGACGCCGATGAGGGTGAGGCCGACCAGGGCGGTGTCGCGGAAGCCGTACTTGAGGTAGAGCCGGGCCGACAGGCTCACCGAGATGGGCCAGCCGATGGACTGGACGGCCAGGGCGAAGCCGGCGGCGACGGCGCTCGCGCCGAGCACGCCCTGGGCATAGGTGGGCAGGTAGACCGAGGGCCCGACCAGCACCATGCCGACGACGGCGCTGCCGAGGAAGGAGCCGAGCAGCACGCGGTCACGCCAGACCCACGGCGGGATCAGCGGCTCGGCCGCCTTCCGCTCCCACCAGGCGAAGCCGCCCAGCACGAGGACGCCGACCGCGATCAGCCACCAGGCCGCCTGCTGCAGGCCGAGCATGACGGCGACCACGCCACCGGCCAGCAGCACCGCGCCCAGCACGTCCACCCGGCCGGGCTTGCGCTCGACCTGTTCGCGGAAGTACACGGAGATCATCACGATCGCCGCGACGCCCACGGGCAGGTTGAGCAGGAAGATCCACCGCCAGCTCGCCAGCTCCGACAGCACGCCGCCGACGGCCGGGCCGACCAGGGCCGAGACGCCCCACACCGAGGAGAGCAGTCCGGCGATCTTGCCGCGTTCCTCCAGCGGGTAGAGGTCGGCGGCGATCACCTGCACGATCGACTGGATCGCCCCCGCGCCCACCCCCTGCACGACGCGGGCGGCGATGAGGACCGGCATGCTCCACGCCACCCCGGCCAGGAGCGAGCCGGCCAGGAAGATGGCCATGCCGAGCGCCAGCATGGGCCGGCGGCCGAACTGGTCGGCCAGCTTGCCGTAGATGGGCGTGCAGACCGCCTGGGCCAGCATGTAGCCGGCGATGACCCAGGCGAACAGCGAGAACTGGCCGAGGTCGCGGACGATGGCGGGCACCGCGGTGGCGACGATGGTGCCGTCGATGGCGGCCAGCGCCATCGACATCATCAGCCCGGCGGCGACCGGTCCGCGCCTGCCGCTCACGAGGACTTGCGGCGGCGCGGGCGGGTGACCGGCGCGGTCTCGGCCTCCTCCGACAGCACCGCGATGATCCGGTGCGCCACGATGGCGAGGTGTTCCTCCAGGTGGCTGACCGCGGCGTCGGTGTCGCCGCGGGCGGCGAGCTTGGCCAGCTCGCGGTGGCCGCCCTGGTCGTGGCCGACGCGCAGGCCCAGCAGGTAGCTGCCGACCGAGTTGCGCAGGTCCTCGATGATGCCGACGGCCACCGGGTTCTCGGCGGCGTCGTAGAGCTCGCGGTAGAAGTCGGCCCGCTCCTCGGCCAGCGAGGAGCTGTCGTGCGGCTCGTCGAGCGCGGTGCCGAGCTCGCGCAGCCGGGCCGCGCGGGCCGAGGTCATCCGGGCGATCGACTTGCGCAGCGCGTGCGACTCCAGCAGCACGCGCAGCTCGTAGATCTCCCGGACCTGCTCGACGGTGAGGGTGCGGACGACGGCGCCACGATGCGGGTGGAAGGAGACCAGCCCTTCCGCCTCCAGTTGCATCAGCGCGGTGCGCACCGGGATGCGCGAGACGCCCAGCCGCTCGGCGAGCTCCTCCTGGCGAAGGTGCTCGCCGGGAGCCATGACCCCGGTGATGATGCACTCGCGAATGACGTCGTAGGCCATCTGCCCGACGGTTTTGTATCCAGCGGACATGCGGGCGACAACTCCGTCGAGCGAGGGCGTGGTCGCGGTATCCACTCCCTGTTCCTCCCCCTTGGATCCCTCGTGTGGATCCAATCCTGGCACAGCTCTCAGCGCAGTCGGGGCAGCACCTGGGTCCCGAGCAGATCGATCACCTCGAACCAGCGCGGGAAGGAGAAGCGGAAGTCGAAGACGAGGTGCTCGACGCCGACCGCCTCGAACTTCTTGACCTCCTCGACCACCTGGTCCGGGTCGCCCACGATGAGCTGGCCCTCCAGGTCCTCGACGGTCTCGAAGCGGCCGGAGGGCGGCTTGACGGCGAACTTGGCCTTGTTCGCCCAGGCCAGCAGGCCGGGGATGTTGACGTCCTTGAGCGCCTCGGCGCGCGTCTCGGCGATGGAGGTGGGCGGGATGACCGCGACGGTGGGGACCTTGCGGCCCCGCTCCTCCGACAGCTCGCGCATGGTCGCCACCCGCTTGGCGATGCCGCCCAGCGAGATGCGGCCCGGCATCCAGCCGTCGGCGAACTCGACCGCCAGGCGGGCACTGCGCGGGGTGGCTCCGCAGTACCAGAAGGGCACCGGGCCGCCGAGCGGCTTGGGCTCGATGCTCACGTCGGTGAAGGTGAAGTTCTCGTCGGTGTAGGAGACCTCGTTCTCCAGGGCGACCTTGCGCAGGATGTGCGCGTTGCTGCGCACCAGCGAGACCCGGTCGCGGTCGCCCCAGCCGATGGCGTCGAACTCGTGCTGGAAGGTGCCCGCGCCGAAGCCCAGGATCAGCCGGTCGCCGACGAGTTGCGTCATGGTGCCGATCTGCAGGGCGGTGGTCAGGGGGTGCCGGAACGGGATCAGCGAGCCGGTGCCCAGCTTGATCCGGCTGGTCACCGCGCCGATCGCGGTCAACGTGGTCAGCGCGTCGTAGAACTCGCGGTTGGGTGACTCCATCTCGCCGTGCGGCTCGAAGACCAGGTGGTCGCGCACCCACACCGAGTCGAAGCCCAGTTCCTCCGCGCGTTGCGAGCCGCGCAGCAGGCGGTCCCGGTCGGCGAACTCCCCGAAGTGCGGCAGCAACAGGCCGAATTCCATGACAGGTTTCCTCTCAGTTCCCAAGCGAGCCGGTTGTCACGCGAGCCAGTTGTCACGCGAGCCGGTTCTCGAGCGGCCGGTTCTCGAGCGGGCCGGTTGTCACGCGAGTCGGCCGTGGCCGGGCGTGCCGGTCACCCGGCCGTCGCCGAAGACCTCCACGCCGCGCACGAAGGTCCGCTCGATCCGCACGCCGCACTCCACCCCGTCGTACGGTGTCCAGCCGACCTTGGACAGCACGCCGGCCTCGGTGATCGTCCACGGCGCGGCGGGATCGGCGATCACCACGTCGGCGTCGCGGCCGGGCAGCAGCGCGCCCTTGGTCGCGGCCAGCCCGAAGTGCCGGGCGGGCGCCTCGGCGGCCATCTCGACCACCCGGCGCAAGCTGATCTCGCCCCGGCCGGCGGCGTCCAGGAGCAGCGGGTAGAAGTACTGGATGCCCGGCGTGCCGGTGTGCGAGCTCCACATCCTGGTCCAGCCGATCTCCTTCTCCTCGCGCGTGTGCGGCGCGTGGTCGGAGGCGGCCACGTCGATGGTGCCGTCGCGCATGCCTTCCCAGACCGCCGCGCGGGCGTCGTCCGGCACCCAGTACGACAGCGCGTACGGCCCGAGCCGCTCGACGTGCTCCCACCGGGACAGGAACGGCATCCAGTGGTTGACCTCGCAGGTCACGTCCACGCCGCGCGCCTTGGCCCGCCGTACCGCCTCGACCGAGCGGCGGGTCTGCATGTGGGCCAGATGCACCGGGCAGCCGGAGGCCTCGGCCAGGCGGAGCACCACGTCGATGGCGGTGTCCCAGATGACGCCCTCGCGCTCGGCGTAGGCGGTGGCGTAGGCCTGCGGGGTGTTCTCGCCCCGCCGCAGGTAGGCGCCCTCGATGTAGTCCATGAGCGCCTGGTCGTGCGGGTGGATGATGAAGCGTTTGCCGGTGGCGGCGATGGTGTCCATCATCCGCAGCAGGTCGCCGTGGTCGTGCATGCCGGTGCCGGCCGGGTGCGGGTAGGTGCGGCCGGTGTCGACGACCATGTAGACCTTGAAGGCCCTGATGCCCATCGCGGCCAGCTTCGGCGCCTGGTCGGCGAGGGTGGCGGCGGGGTTGTGGTTGTAGTCGACGATCGAACTGGCCGCGTAGCGGGCGAAGACGTCCTCGAGGGTCTCGACGGTGGTCGTCGGCGGATCGAGGTTGGGCATGCCGAAGATCGTCGTCACGCCGCCGGCCGCCGCCTGCCGCGTGGTGGTGAGGATGTCCTCCTTGTGGGTGAAGCCGGGCTCGCGGGTGTGCACGTGCACGTCGACCATGCCGGGCAGCACCAGCCGGCCGGTGGCGTCGACGACCCGGCCCTCGCTCGGCACCTCGCGGCCGACCAGCCCGGCGATCTTGCCGCCGGCGACGAGCAGGTCGGCGTCGAGCTCACCGGCGGGGGTGACGACGGTGCCGCCGGCGATCCTCAGGTCAACCGGCATCGATCCTGCTCTCTCCGGAGGGGGTGGTGACGACCAGGCCGGCCGGGCCGAGGTGGCGGTCGAACCAGTCGACGATCCGCGGGGTGACCTGGGTCCAGTAGCGGTCGTAGGCGGCGTAGTGCGTGGTGTGCCGCTGCATGATCAGCTCGCGCGGGCCCCTGGCCGCGGCGTAGATCTGCTCGGCGTGGTCGGTGGGCGTGGTGGCGTCGTTCTCGATGCCGATGACCAGCAGCGGCGTGCGCAGGTCGGCGGCGGCCGGCCGGTAGGCCAGGATCTCCTCCACCGCGGGGGCGAAGGCGACCGCGGTCGGGATGCGGTCGTCCACGTCGGCCTTGACCGTGGTGGCGCGGCGCTCCTTGGTCGGCACCATGATCTCCTCGCGCGGGTGGACGAGGCGGCCCTTGCCGGTCAGCACGCGCTCGCGCCGGTCGGCCTCGACGGCGGCGAGGAAGTCGAGCCACTCGTACTCGCTGCGCATCCGGTGCAGCCAGTCGGCGCCGTCGGCGACCGGGAGCTGGCTGACCGCGGCGCGCACCCGCCGGTCGGCGGCGGCCAGCAGGACGGCGTTGCCGCCGCCGGTGCCGCCGCTGCCGAAGACGCCGATGCCGTCCGGCAGCACGTCGTCGCGGCTGGTCAGATAGGTGACCGCGGACCGCAGGTCCTGGAGCTGGCGGGCCGGCGACAGGACCGACCGGTCGCCCTCGGAGCCGCCGAAGCCGCGGTAGTCGAAGACCAGGACGGCGAAACCGGCCGCGGTCAGTGCCTCGTGATATCGGACGTAGAGCTTGGCGTCCTTCAGTCCCAGCCAGCCCGGCCCCTGCACGATCGCCCGGTACGGCCCGGCGCCCTCGTCGGGGGTGCGCCACAGGGCGCTGATCCGGTCGCCGTCGCTGTACCAGCCCACCTCTTCGGTACGCATACACCTTCCCTGGACCCGTCGTGCAGGCCCCCGGCGGGCCTGCGGACCCCAGCGTGAACTTTGTATCCAATCTTGTCAATGCCCGGCGAAAGAGTGATCGTTCCGGCTGACGGAACCGCCGTTATGCCAGGAAATTTCGGCCCTTGACCCTGATTTTGATCGATGAATAATGTAGCCATCTCTGCGAACGGGAGCGTGTATGGCGAACGAGCCGATCATCCGGATCCGCGACCTTTCGGTCAGCTATCACGTCGCCAGAACGGGCAACCGGCTCACCGCGGTCCGGGACATAGACCTGGACGTCATGGAGGGCGAGTTCCTGACCGTCCTGGGGCCCAGCGGCTGCGGCAAGACCACGGTGCTCAACTGCGTCGCCGGGCTGGTCACCCCGACCACCGGGACGATCGTCGCCGACGGCCGCCCGGTCACCGGCCCCGGACCCGACCGCGCGGTGGTCTTCCAGGACTACGCGCTGCTGCCCTGGCGCAGCGTCGCCGACAACGTGCGGTTCGGGCTGGAGATGCAGCCGCGGCTCAAGGAGTCGGCCGCCGAGCGGGTGCGGGAGGCGATCGAGCTGGTCGGCCTGACCGGCTTCGAGCACGCCTACCCGCGCGAGCTGTCCGGCGGCATGCAGCAGCGCGCCGGCCTGGCCAGGGCCCTGGTCGCCGATCCGCGCATCCTGCTGATGGACGAGCCGCTCGGCGCGGTGGACGCGCTGACCCGCGAGGTCATGCGCAACGAGCTGGAGCGCATCATCGAGGCCACCGGCAAGACGGTCGTGTTCATCACGCACAGCATCGACGAGGCCATCCAGCTCGGTGACCGGATCGCCGTCTTCAGCTCCCACCCGGGCCGGATCCGCGAGCTCGTCCCGGTCGAGGCCGGCCGCTCCCACGACGAGCTGCGCCGCCACCTGTGGGAGCTGCTGGAGTCCGACGCCCGGCTCGCCGCCCGCGGGGCCACCGAATGAGCCCCCGCCCTGCCGGTTCCCCGGAGGCCGCGCCCGCTCCGGCCCTCCGGCCTCCCCCGGCCGCCGGACCCCCGCGGCGAAAGGGCGAGAGCCGGTGGAGACGGCACCGGGCGCCCTTGATCGCCCTGGTCGACCTCGTCGTCTTCCTCCTGCTGTGGCACCTGGCCACCGAGGTGCTGGGGCTGGTCAACCGGGTCTTCTTCCCCAGCCCCGGCGACGTCGTCCAGGCCCTGGCCGGCCTGGCCGCCAGCGGCGAGCTGGCCACCCACCTGTCCACCAGCGCCGCCAACTGGGCCGTCGGCTACGGGCTGGGCTCGGTCGCCGGCATCGTCACCGGCCTGGTCACCGGCACCTCCCGCTGGGCCAACCGGCTGGTGATGCCGCTGCTGTGGTCGCTCTGGGCCACCCCGCTGATCGCGCTGCAGCCGACCCTGACCGCCTGGCTCGACTACGGCGACGGCCCGATCATCGTGCTGGTCTTCCTGAGCACGATGATCCCGGTGGCGCTCAACACCGCCACCGGCGCCACCCAGACCGGCGAGTCCCTGCTGCGGGCCGGCCGCGTCTTCGGGGCGAGCCGGCTGCGGCTCTACCTGAAGATCCGCCTGCCGTGGGCGGTGCCGTACATCATCGGGGGCCTGCGATTGGCGGTGCCGACCAGCATGATCGGCCTGCTGGTCGGTGAGATGGTCGGCTCGCCCAGCGGCATCGGCTCGGTGATCGTCAACGCCACCTCCCGCTTCCGCACCGGCGAGGCCTTCGCCGCGATCGCCGTCTACGTCCTGCTCTCCGTCGTGCTGGTGCGGGTCCTCGACCTGGCCGAGCGGCGGACCGGCGCCTGGAGGAGCGGTGCGTGAGCTCAAGCGCTGGGCCGTGGCCCTGGAGGTCGTGGCCCTGTTCGCCGCCTGGGAGCTGGCGATCAGCGTCTTCCACCTGGCCAGCGAGAAGTTCGTGCCGCCGCCGAGCGCGATCTGGCAGTCCTTCGTCGCCATGGCCGCCGACGGCACGCTCGCCCCGCACGCCTGGTTCAGCACGCAGAACGCGGTCATCGGGTTCGTGCTGGCGGTGGTGGCCGGGGTCGGCTGCGGCCTGGCGCTGGGCAGCTCGCGGCTGGTCAGCGAGGTGGCCGGGCCGCCGTTCTGGACCGCGTACGCGATGCCCAGGATCGCCTTCCAGCCGCTGCTGGTGCTCTGGCTCGGCTTCGGGGCCGCGCCGAAGATCCTGATCATCTTCCTCATGGCGGTCTTCCCGATCGCGATCAACACCATGGACGGCATCCGCGCCGTCGAGCCCTCGCTGGTCAGGGCGGCCCGGGTGTACGGCGCCGGCCGCCTCCAGGTCTTCGTCAAGGTCCAGCTCTGGGCGGCGCTCCCGCTGATCCTCACCGGGATCCGGATGGGCGTGGCCCGGGCCATGGTCGGGATCGTGGTCGGCGAGTTCATCGGGGGCAGCCAGGGCCTCGGCTACCTGATCTTCCGCAGGTCGGCCGACTTCGACCTGGCCTCGGCGCTGGCGCTCACCCTGTCGCTGGTCGTCATCGCCAATCTGCTGATGGCGCTGGTGAGCCTGGCTCGCCGGATCGCCGCCCCCTGGTACGCCGAAGGAGTGCGATGAAACGTGTAGTGCTGGCGCTGTTCCTGGTGGCCGGGTGCTCCGGCGCCCCGGCCGAGACGCCGAAGCCCGTGGCGACCGGCGCGATCGGCGCCCCCGAGAAGACCACGGTCAAGATCGGCATGCGGCTGCCCAACCTCGACACCAACGCCCCGATCGAGATCGCCCTCGACAAGGGCTTCTACCGGGAGGAGGGGCTGACCGTCGAGCGGGTCGAGGTGCAGTCGATCCGGGAGGGCCTGGTCGGAGGCAGCCTCGACTTCGGGGCGGAGGCCGCGCCCGACGTGGTGGCCGCCGCGCAGGCGGGCACCGGGCTGACCATCGTGGCCGGGTACCGCAACCGCGAGCCGTTCGTGGTGGCGGTGCAGCCGGAGATCGCCTCGCCGCAGGACCTGGCCGGCAAGCCGGTGCTGCTCGGCGCCAACCCCGGAACGATCGAGTACGACGTGCGGATGAGCCTGCTCAAGGAGGCCGGCTTCGACCTGACCGGGGTGGCGATCAAGCCGGTCAACCTGCCGGGCGGCTCGAACGCCTGGGTCGAGCAGTTCAAGCAGAAGAAGCTGGCCGCCACGGTGATCTTCCCCCGGCACAAGAGCCTCGTGCAGGGCCGGCTCGTGCTCGACGTGATGAAGGAATGGCCCAACGACAGCCTGAGCGCGACCCGCGATTTCGTGGAGCGGAACCCGAACACCACCGCCCGCTTCATCCGGGCCACACTGAAGGCGATGAAGATCTTCAAGGATCCTTCGCAGCAGGCCTACGTCCAGCGGATGATGAAGGCCAAGGGCTTCACGGTCACCCCGGTCGACGAGCGGCCCGAGGTCTACGCCAACGGCCCGGCGCTCTACGACGAGGACATGGGACTCAACCCCAAGGGCTTCGAGGAGCTGCTGGCCGTCCTGAAGCTGCCGCCCGCGCCGTTCGACTCCTTCACCTCGCTCGGCCAGCTCCACCGGGCGCAGGACGCCCTCGGCCTGAGCAAGCGCCCATGAGGGCGGCCCGGTTCCACGGCGGCGGGGTGCTGCGCGTGGAGGAGTGCGCGCGGCCCGAGCCCGGACCCGGCGAGGTGCTGGTCGAGGTGCACGCGGTCGGCGTCAACCAGCTCGAACGGCAGATCATGGCCGGCTCGCCGCTGGGCGGCGCGGTCAAGCTGCCCCGCACGGTCGGGCTCGACCCGGCGGGCGTGATCGTCTCCGGGGAGCGGGCCGGGCAGCGGGTCGCGGTCAAGCCGAACGTGCCGTGCGGGGACTGCGCGTTCTGTACGGCGGGGCACGAGGCCGACTGCCCGCGCCAGCAGGTCGTCGGCATCCATCGCGACGGCGGCGCGGCGGGCTACGTGGCGGTGCCGGAGGCCGTGGCGTTCGACGTCGGGGAGATCCCGTTCGCCGAGGCCGCGGCGGCGGTGCACAGCGTGCCGATCGCGCTGCACATGATCCGGCGTGCGCTCGGCCCGGCGGCCGGGACGCCGGACGCGCTGGCCGGCCGTACCGTCCTGGTGACCGGGGCGACCGGCGCGCTGGGCTGCGCGGCGGTGCAGGTGGCGGCGGCGATGGGCGCGACGGTGCTGGCCGGGGTGCTGGAGGGCGAGCCGGCGGCGGGCCTGCCCGCCCTCGGCGCGACGGAGGTGCTCAGCTACCCCCTCGGCCCCGAGCAGGGGCCCGCGCTGGCCAAGGCGTTACGTGAGCCACCGGACCTGATCGTCGACGCCACCGGCTCCGGCGACCTGATCGCCGCCGAGCTGGAGGCGGTCGCCTGGGCGGGCAGCGTGGTCGTCGCCGCCGCCCTGCCGGGCTCGCGCTTCACCGTCGACACCCGCGCGTTCTACACCCGCCGCATCACCCTGTACGGCTGCGCCGCGGCCGACTACGCCGACGTGCGCGACGGCCTCGACCTGGTCGCCCGCGGCCTGGTCCGCCCGCCGGTGGCGGCCCGGCTGCCGCTGGCGGAGGTCGGCGAGGCCTTCGCCATGGCCGGTCGCCGCGACCACCTCGGCAAGATCATCCTGGAGGTTCGATGAAGGAGGCCACGCCGCTCGGCGGGCTGCGGGTGGTCGAGGCCGGCCAGTACATCTCCGCGCCGTACGCCGGCAAGCTCCTGGCCGACCTGGGCGCGGAGGTGGTGAAGGTGGAGCCGCCGGGCGGCGACCCGATGCGCCGCTGGCAGGGCTCCGGCTCGATGAGCCCGCAGTTCGCCGCCTACAACCGGCGCAAGCGCCTGGTGACGCTCGACCTGAAGGACCCGGCCGGGCTGGCGGAGCTCCTGGAGCTGGTCGCGGGCGCGGACGTGCTGATCGAGAACTTCCGTCCCGGCGTCGCCGACCGGCTGGGCTTCGGCTGGGCGTTGCTGAAGGAGCGCGAGCCGCAGCTCGTCTACTGCTCGATCACCGGCTTCGGCCCGAGCGGCCCGTACGCCCGGCGCCCCGCCTACGACACGATCATCTCGGCGGTCGGCGGCCTCTACGGCCACCTGGTCGACCTGGCCGACCCGCGGCCGATCGGCCCGGCCTTCTCCGACCTGCTGTCCGGCATGTCCGCCACCCAGGGCATCCTGGCCGCCCTGCACGCGCGCACCGCGAGCGGCCGGGGCCAGCGGGTGGAGGTGTCGATGCTCGGCGCGGTCACCGACTTCCTGACCGAGGCGATCGGCACCTACCTGGCGACCGGCTCGGTGCCCGCGCCCGGCACGCGAGCCGCCCGCGCGCAGGCCTTCGGCGTGGTCGGCTCCGACGGGCTGCCGTTCGTGGTGCACCTGTCGGTGCCGGAGAAGTTCTGGACCGCGCTGCTCGGCGTGCTGGAACTGGCCGAGGAGCCGCGCTTCGCCAGCCGGGAGCTGCGTCACCGGCACTACGTCGAACTGGAGGAGGCGCTGCGCGCCGAGTTCGCCAAGCGCCCGCGCGACGAGTGGTTCGAGCGCCTGGCCGCCGCCGACATCCCGCACGGACCGCTCAACACCGTCGCCGACCTGGTCCAGGACCCGCAGGCCAACCACCTGGGCCTGATCGGCGAGCAGGCGACGCGGCCCGGCACCCGCTTCAGCGATCACCACGGGCGGCTGCCCCGGCCCAGGGAGGAGCGGCTGTGAAGGCCGTCGACGTGCACACCCACCCGCAGACCGAGGAGTTCCTCGCCGCGATGGGGCAACGGCGGGCCCAGATGGGCAGCCACTTCGGCAAGGAGCGCCGGCCGGTCTCCTTCGCCGCCCAGGCCGACCTCTACCGCGAGCGCGACATGATGGCGGTGATCGTCAACTCGGCGGGCCTTCCGGAGCTCAACGACGCGCTCGGCCGGGCCCAGTCCGCCCACCCCGACGTCTTCCTGGCCTTCTGCGGAGTGGATCCGCACGACGTGCCCGGCGCGATCGCCGAGGTGCGCCGCTGCCACGCCGAGTACGGCGCGCGCGGCGTGGGCGAGCTGAACCCCGGCCGCCAGGCCTTCCGCCCCAACGACGAGCGGCTCTACCCGCTGTGGGAGGTCTGCGCCGAGCTCGGGATGCCGGTCATGTTCCACGGCGGCTTCCTCGGCGCGGGCGCGGGCACCCCCGGCGGCATGGGCTACAAGCTGGAGCACGCCCGGCCGATCCCCTACCTCGACGACGTCGCCGCCGACTTCCCGGAGCTGACGGTGATCGCCGCGCACCCGGCCTGGCCCTGGCACCTGGACAACCTGGCCGCCTGCTGGCACAAGGCCAACTACTACATCGACCTGTCGGGCTGGGCGCCGCGCTACTGGCCCGCCGAGGTGACGCACTACGCCAACTCGATCATCACCGGGCGGGTGCTGTTCGGCACCGACTGGCCCGTGCTCGGCCCCGACCGGTGGATCGCGGAGTTCGAGGAGCTCGGCTTCAAGGCCGAGTCGCGGCAGCGGATCATGCTCGACAACGCCAGGGAGCTGTTCGGTCTTGGCTGAGCTCGTCGGCGTCTACGGGAGCACGCACAACCCCCTGCTGTGGCGGGCGCGCGGGCAGGACCTGGACAGCACCCGGGCCGGGTTCGACCGGCTCCGGGACCGGCTGGCGCGGGCCCGGCCCGACGTGCTGGTGGTGGTGGCGACCGACCATCTGACGCAGTGGTTCTACGACAACATGCCCGCCTTCCTGGTCGGCAAGGCCGAGCACATCCCGGCCACGTTCTGGAACGAGGAACGCGAGTTCGGCCTGCCGTACCGGGAGCTGGCCGGGGACGTGGCGCTGGCCCGTGACCTGCTGGGCGGCGGGATCGAGCGCGGGGTGGACTTCGCCGCCTCCGACGCCTTCCGCGCCGACCACAGCGTCCTGCTTCCGCTGCTGTACCTGACGCCGGAGCTGGACGTCCCGGTCGTGCCGGTCTTCACCAACTGCATGGCGCCGCCGCTGCCGGGCGCGGCGCGCTTCTTCCAGGTCGGGCAGGTGCTGCGGCAGGCGATCGAGGACTCGCCGCTGGAGCGGCGGGTCGCGGTGATCGCCAGCGGGCACCTGGCGACCGAGGTGGGCGGGCCGCGGCACTTCGCCGGCTCGCCCGATCCCGGCTTCGACGAGCGGGCGGTGACGTGGCTGGCCGAGGGCCGGGTGGACGAGGCGCTCGCCGCGCTCACCTACGACCGGCTGCGCGAGGCCGGGAACGTCAGCCACCAGTTCCTCAACTTCCTGGTCGCCATGGGGGTGGCGGACGGCAGGCCGGCCGTGCACGCCGAGGGCGCCCGGTCCCGCTTCGCCACCTCGCCCTTCTTCGAGTGGGAGCCATGAGCAGGTACGGGATCAACGCCTTCCTTCGGGAGATCAACATGGCGGCCGCGGCGCACCGGGCCTACGTCGCCGATCCCGCGGGGTATGCGGCGGAATGGGCGGGGGCGCCGCTCACGCCGGAGGAGCGGGCGGCACTGCAGCGGCGTGACTTCGGTGCGCTCTACGGCTTCGGGGCGCATCCGTACCTGCTGTGGAGCTTCACCGAGGCGGTGTGGGTGCCGGAGATCAGCCGGGCCGAGCTGGTCGAGCGGTTCCGGCGGGAGTCGGCGGCGCACGGCTATCCGGACGTGGCGACCTAGCCGGGCCTCATCTCAGCAGGAGCCGGCGGCGCAGGCGGTGCTTGAGCGGGGTGCTCCGCCGTACCGCGCGGTGGACCGCGTCGCTGTGCCGCCACGCCTGGTCGGCGGCGCCTGCCGCGGCCTCGTCCGGAGCGAAGCGCACGAAGTTGAACAGGTCGGCCAGCGGCCGGAGATGCTGCGAGAGGTCGGCCGGCTGCCGCGCGACCACCTCCTCGGCGGTCAGCGCCCGTTCCGCGCGCACACCGAGGTCGTCGCAGGTCTGCAGCCACGCCCCGAGCACCCGTTGCGCGGCGGGCGCGGGCGCGCGTCGCCGGCGGCGCCGCCACCACGGCACGAGCATCGCGACCAGCAGGTAGGCCAGCACGATCGCCGCGCCGAGTGCGGGCAGGAGCACCCACAGCGGCGGCCCGCCCGAGCCGCCCGGCTCCGCCTGCGACGCGCCGCGCCTGCCGTCCTTCGGCCGGTCGACCGTGCCCTGCGTGAACTCGCCCTCCAGTCGCTGGCTCTCCTCGATCGCCTGGGAGACCACGTCGTGGTCGTCCTTCGCGCCGCTCTTGCCGGGCGTGGGGTAGAACGGCCGCCAGCCGAGGCCCTCGAACTTGATCTCCGCCCAGGCGAGGACGTCGCCGGACTTGACCCGGTAGACCCCGTTCTCCGGCTGGCCGGGACGGAAGCCGACCACGACCCGCGCGGGCAGCCCGAGCGTCCGCGCCATCAGCGCGAAGGCCGAGGCGAACTGCTCGGAGGTGCCCCGGTGCGTGGTCTCCAGGAAGAACTCCAGGCTCTTCAGCGAGTGCCCGGGCGGCGCGGTCAGGTCGTAGCGGGCGTTCTCCCGCAGGTACTTCTGCAGCCGGTAGGCCTGCCGGATCGGCAGGTCGGCGCCCTTGGTCGCCTGCTGGGCCAGCTTGCGGAAGAGCTGCTCCTGCGGCCCCTTCGGGAAGGCCAGCAGCGCCGGGTCGGCGGCCGGGACCGCGTCGAGCAGCTCCTGGCGGCCGGGCTTGGCCACCCGCGAGACCACCTCGTAGCGGAACCCCTTGGCGGGCGGGGCGGCGGCCAGCAGCGACCCGCTCTCCGGGTCGGCGGCCAGGCCGGGCACCCCGTCCACCTCGCCGGGCCGTTCGGCCGCCGGGAGCCAGGTGCCGGGCAGGCCGTCCATGGTGATCGTCTGCCGGACCTCCTCGCCCGCCCCGGTCCACTCCCCCGCCGGGATCCGGCCGCCGGTCGGCTGGAAGCGCGCGCCCGTGGTCCAGCGCACCCCGTCGTAGCGGTCGAGTACGGCCAGCCGCCAGTTGAGCGGCTTGCCGGATCGGACGGTGAACAGCGGCCGGTCGGGGATCTGCAGCCAGGCGGAGATCCGGTCGAGCGGGCTGACGCTGTCCACCCGCGTCGGCGGCGGCAGCTCGGCGTGCGTCCTCGGGTTGTACGGCTCAGCCGCCCGCGGCAGCAACGGCCCCGCCGCGTAGGCCACCAGCGCGAGCACGGCCGCCACCGGGATCCCGGCGAGCAGCCACCCCACCGGCCGCTCGTCCCTGGACAGCGCCAGCGTCGCGGCGAGCGTCACCAGCGCGGCGGCCAGGGGCAGGTTCGAGCCGTCGCCGTCCACGCCCAGCAGCAGCGCCGCGCAGAAGGCGGCCAGCGGCGGCAGCGCCGGAGCCAGCCGGGCGCGGGTCCTGAGCTGGAGTTCGGCGGCGGCGGTGGCGGCCAGCCAGACCAACGTGTGCACCAGGATGAGCAGCCGGGGCTCGGGCTGGGCGGGCAGGAGCGTGGTCAGCAGGGCCTGCCAGGAGTCGGCCAGGTCGCGCGGCAGGGCCAGGGGCAGCCCGCGGTAGACGGCCGCGGCGGCGCCGAACCAGCCGAGGACGCTCACCAGCAGCGTTAGCCACAGCGGGCGGCGCGCGGTCAGCCCGGCCAGCAGGGGCGGGACCAGCGCGGCCGGGAGCACGACCGGCAGGAGGCCCCCGGCCGGGAAGACGCGGTGGAAGGCCCAGCCGGCGGTGCCGGCCAGCGCGGCGACCAGCACGAGGCCGGCGGCCACGCGCCACGTCCACGCGAACGACCCGGCCCGCTCAGGGGGCGTGGGGGCAGCTCTGCGGCTCATCGGCGTCCCCACTGGGCGGGCAGGTCGTCGAGCGTGCGCAGCGGCATGACCGTGACACCGGGCGCGCTGACCTGCTCCGGCCCGGTGTAGACGCAGATCACCCGGTCGAAGCTGCGCCGCAGCCCGGCCAGCCGCCCGGCCTCGGCGGCGTCCCCGGTGACCAGCACGAGCGAGCCGCCCCCGCGCGCCTGCCGTACCCGCAGGTCGGCCCCGGGGGTGGCGGCGACCACGGCGAGGCGGTCGAGCACGAGGTCGGCGTCGTTCTTGGTCTCGGCCAGCGGCCCGGCGGCGGTGAGCAGCCGCACCGGGAAGCCCGAGCGCGCGGCGGCGAGGGCCACGGAGGCGGCGGCGTCGACGGCCTCCTCGCTGAGCTCGCGGGTGTCGAGCACGACCGTGGTGGTCGGCAGGCTGGCGTCGATGAGTTGGCGGACCATGAGGGTGCCGGTGCGGGCGCTGGAGCGCCAGTGGACGTGCCGCAGGTCGTCGCCGACCACGTACTCGCGAAGCGTGTGGAAGGTCACCGTGCCGGCGGGCGCGTTGTCGCTGGTCGGGCCCTCCAGGTGGTGGGCGCGGCCGGACGGGGCCACCGGCAGCGCGATGGTGCGCGGCCGGACGAGCAGGGTGATCGCCTCGCCGTACTCGCGGACCCGGCGGGTCAGCCCGAGCGGGTCGGCGCGGACCAGCCGGAGCGGGCCGACCACGATCTCGCCGCGCCGGTCGGTGGGCAGCGGGTAGGAGACGGCCTTGAGCGTGTTGCGCGGCAGGCGCGGCAGGTCGACGGTGTGCTCGGTGTCGCCGAACCGGTCACGGGCGCGCAGGCCGGTCAGGCCGAACCGGCCCAGGTTGCGGATCTGCAGCACGGCGACCGCGGCCTCGCCGCGCGGCACCTTGAGCGGGGTGACCTCGCGGTGCACCTCCAGCTTGGCGCCGGGCGCGGTCCAGACGAGCGCGAACAGCAGCGCCAGCAGGCCGCCGGTGGCCAGCACGATCGGTTCGGGATGGCCGAGGGCCGCGCCGAGCCCGTAGAGGAGCACGGACCCGGCGAGCGTGCCCCAGCCGAGCGGGGTGAGCATCAGGCCGCCTGCGGGACCGGCACCCCGGCGAGGATCTCGCCCAGCACGTCGGCGGCGGTGCGGTCGCGCAGCTCGGCCTCCGGGGTGAGGATCAGCCGGTGCGCGAGCACCGGGACGGCCAGCGCCTTGACGTCCTCCGGGATGACGTAGTGCCGCCCGGCCGCCGCGGCCTTCACCCGCGAGGCGCGGAGCAACGCGAGGCTGGCGCGCGGGCTGGCGCCCAGGCGCAGGTTCGGGTTGCCGCGGGTCGAGGCGACGACGGCGACGATGTAGTCGAAGACCGGGTCGGCGACGTAGATGCGCGTGGCGAAGTCGATCATCATGGCCACGTCGCTCGCCCGGGCGACCACCGGGAGCTGGTCCACCAGCGGCCCCGACGGCATGCCCTTGAGCACCTCGACCTCGCTGACGTGGTCGGGATAGCCGACCGAGATCTTCATCAGGAAGCGGTCGAGCTGCGCCTCGGGCAGCGGGTAGGTGCCGTCCATGTCGACCGGGTTCTGGGTCGCCACGACCAGGAACGGGCGCGGCACCGGATGCGGCTCGGAGTCGACGGTCACCCGGCGCTCCTCCATGACCTCCAGCAACGCCGACTGGGTCTTGGGCGAGGCCCGGTTGATCTCGTCGCCGAGCACGATGTTGGCGAAGATCGGGCCCTGGTGGAACTCGAACTTCTGGTGCGCCTGGTTGAAGATGCTCACCCCGGTGATGTCGCTGGGCAGCAGGTCGGGGGTGAACTGCACGCGGCGGTAGAGCGCGTCCACGCTGGCCGCGAGGCTCCTGGCCAGGGTGGTCTTGCCGGTGCCCGGCACGTCCTCGACCAGCAGGTGGCCTTCGGCGAACAGGCAGATCAGGGCCAGCTCGACGGCCTCGTGCTTGCCGCGGATGATGCGCTCGATGTTCTGGGCCAGGAGCTGGAAACGCTGGGCGAACTGGCCGGCGAGGGTGGCGGGGTCGGGCTGCTGGTAGACCTGGGCGGTCTGCTCGCCGTACTGGGTGGTCACCTGAGCTCTCCTAATCCGTGCACTCGAACAGCGGGGCCGCGGGGAAGCCGCCCTTGGGCGTGCCGATGAGGGTGTCGCTGATGTAGCCGATGCCGCCGTTCCACTCGATCCGGTTCCAGATGTCGCTGCTGCGCCCGGACTGCGTCTCGTCGACCCGCCGGCCCTTGGACTGGCAGATGACGGTGAGGTTGATGTACTGCCCCTTCGGGATCTCACCGATCTTGCAGCTGCCGGTGGTGCAGGAGTTGATCAGCGTGTCGGTCTGGTCGTTGTACTCGTTGCGGTAGGACTGGCGCGGGTAGGCCAGGTCGGCGGTGGCGGTGGCGGCGTCGGGGCTCTCGCCCGCCTCGTTCTTCGCCTTCAGCTTGAACTCGTACTGCTTGTTGTTGGCCAGGTCGCCGACGCTGAAGGAGGTCTCCTTCAGCTCCTTGGACGCCGCGCCCGACAGCACGTAGGTGACGTTCTCCCCGGCGTTGGCCGGGGCCGACCAGCTCAGGTCGGCGCCGCGGTTCTTGGCCTTGGCCTGGAAACCGGCCGGGGCCCCGGGCGCCACGCAGGGCCGCGCCCCGGCGCTCGGCTCCGACTCGATCTCGCCGCCCTCCCAGTGCGCGACGACGGTGAAGCTGTATTCCTTGGCGCAGTCGCCGCCCTTGACCTCGAACTGGAACGGCCCGTCGGCGCCCACCTCGGACGGAGTGGCCCGGCCGTCGCCGCCCTTGAGGGTGTACCTGGTGACCTTGCCGCCGGTCGAGGGGCTGAAGCTGATGTCGATCCGGCCCGGCCCCGAGCGGGCGCTCACCGCGCCGGGCTTGCCGGGCGGGGTGGGCGTGGGCGTCGGGGACGGCGAGGGCGACTGCGACGGCGTGGGAGTCGGCGTCGGGGTCGGCGTGGGCGTGCCGGTCGGCGTGGAGGTCGGCGTCTGCGACGGCCGCTTCGGCTTCTTGGTCGGCTTCGCCTCCTCGCCGTCGTCGTCCTCGCGCGTCGGGTCCGGCCGGCCGGTCGGGTCCGGGTCCGGGTTGTCGCGCGTGGGGTCCGGCTTGGGGGTGGGCGTCGGCTTCGGGGTGTTCGTCGGGCCGGGGACGTCGGTGTCGTCCTTGTCCACCTGGTGCTTGCGGCCCTCCGGGTCGATCACCACCGCGCGGTCGCCGCGCTGGTCGTTGGCCCAGAGCAGGCCGTCCTTGACGAAGACCTCCAGCGGGCCGGGCCGCTCGGCGACCTGCAGCCGGCTGGGCGCGCCCTGCGCCGAGCTGTCCCAGACGATCAGGCCGCCGGTGCTCGCGTCCGGCACGTAGACCTTGCTGCCGAGCACCTGCGGGACGCCGAGGCGGGCCGGGTCGGCCGACTCCAGCTTGGTGCTGAGCACCGCGTTGGACTGGGTGTCGAGCACGACCAGCAGGCCGTCCGGGCCGGGCGCGAGGATGGGGACCAGGCCGCCCTCGGTGGCGGCCGGGGTCAGCACGCCGCCCTTGCCGGTGCGGGCGACCTCCTTCGGCAGGGTGATCTCGCCCGCGCCGCCGTCGGAACCGATGACGACGGCGCTGCTCGCCCGGGTGTTGACGATCACCGGCAGGCCGCCGGCGATGGTGACGGAGATCTCGTCGCCGGGCTCGCCGACCTTGACGGGACGCTCCGCCGTACCGGCCGAGACGGGCTGGACCTCGCCCTTGGCGGTGACCGGGACCCACAGCCGGCCGCCGCCGTCGAGGCGGGCGGCGCCGAGCGGGCCGGGCAGGCTCAGCGGCTCGCCGACGGAGTTGAGGGTCAGCGGGTCGATCTGCTGGACCCGTCCGGCCGGGTCGACGGCGTAGGCGTTCGGCCCGGCGAGCACGAGCTGCAGCCCGGCCGCACCGAAGTTGCGCGTCTGCGCGACGTCGAGCTGGCTCGGCTCGATGCGGCTGACGAAGCCGGTGGCCTCGTCGACCAGGAGCACGTTGCCGCCCTCCTGGACCACCCGCATGGCCTTGCCGCCCTTGACGTCGAGGTAGCCGTCCACCTCGCCGGACAGGCCGTTGACGTGCACGACCTTGCCTCTGACCTGGGTCCACAACCACGCGCCGACGTCGGCCAGCTTGGGGCTGGCGCTGGAGACGCCCACCCCGACGACCGCCGCCACCCCGACCAGCGCCGCGACCACGACCGTGGCGATCGTGGCGGTGGCTCTGTCACCTGTCCAAAAACTCTGGAGCCTGGCGAGCCCCATGTGTCCCTCACCCCGTCATTAATGCTGATAAATCCCCCGATTATCGGGGGACACCCTAGCGCGCTCTCATCCCGTCCGGCAGTTGTACGGCAGGCCGCTATGGTTTCCCTATCGCCTGGAGGCGCGTCCGCCGGGTGCGAGTCTCGCGGCCGGGCTTCCCGATCGGGTCAAGCGCGTCCGAGATTGTCGGAGCGAAGCCGTACCTTAGTGCGCGTGCCCGAGGAGCTGCTGACACTCGACTCCGCCCTGTCCGACGAGGCGGTGCTGTCGACCTATCGCCGGATGTTCGCCGCGCTCGCGCGAGACAGCGGCGCGGTGGTCGACGACCCCGCGCTCGTCGACATCGCCGAGACGCTCTTCGCCGCCTTCGCCGAGGCGGGCGAGGAGTGGCTGACCCACGAGCAGATGCGGCACGTGTGCCGTGCCTATCCGGCCGAGCAGTTCGAGAACCGGCTGCGCGTGCTCCGGGGCCTGGGCGCGGTCCGTGAGGTCTTCCCCAAGCCCAACCAGCTCCGCTACCGCGCCTCCTTCACCAGCGTCGTCGGCCTGATGTTCATCCGCCGCATGATGGACGACGGCGGCCAGTCCGAGATGCACCGGCTGCTGGCGCTGGAAGACCTCAACGTCGCCGACCCGCGCACCACCATGGAGGAGGCGCGCCAGTCGGCCGTCAACCTCACCCGCGCCTTCCGGCTGTGGGCGCTGGAGCTGATCACGCTGACCGGCGGCACCATCGAGGAACTGCGTGAGCAGGCGCCCAAGCTGTGGGGCACCGAGGAGATCGCGCAGCGCGCCCAGCGCCTGCACGGCACCATCCTGACCCGCTGGCCCGCGCTCGACCGCACCTGCACCGACCTGCGGGCGGCCATCTACGCCTACAGCGACGCCTCCCGGCGCGCGGCCGGGCGGCTGGCCGACTCGGCGGGCACCACGCGCAACCTCACCCTGCTGCCGACCGAGACCTGGCGGACCTTCGCGCAGACCGCCTCCCGCGCCGACCTGGCCGGGGTGCTCGACGGCTTCGTCTTCGACGCGCCCGCGCCGTGGCACGATCCAGCGGCGATCGCCCGCGCGGTCGACGAGTCGCCCCGGCCCGCGCCCGCCCACCCCACTCCCCCGCGCTCCACGCTGCCCGACCCCGGGCCCTCCTCCGAGCTGGCCGAGCCGCCGGGCGCCGAGCGGCTGGCCGCCGTCGCCGAGTCGCTGCTGGGTGACGCCTCGCGGGTTGACCTGGCCAATGTGGCCGGGGGCGACTGGGCTTCGGTGCGGCGGCTGCTGGCGGACCTGGTCTCCATCGACCTGCGTCCCGAGCTGCCTTACCGCCTGGTCTGGACCGACACCCTCACCATCGACGCCGGGCGGGAGCCCGCCTGGCTGACCCACGCCTTTCTGGAGCGGGCCTCATGACCTCCGCCCGCGCGCACGACGCGCGCCTTGCTCACGCCGCGGATGCCGCGCGCCTTGCTCATACCGCGGATGCCGCCCGTGCCGCACATGTCGCCATCCGTTCCGCCGGCCCGTTGCGGCTCGCCGCCGGGGCCCCTGCTCCGGCCGGGACGCTGCGGCTGTCGTATGCCGACACGACGGGGGTGGCGTTGAGTGTGTGGCCCGACGGGGCCACGCCGTCGATGCTGGAGGAGTTCCAGATCCCGCCGCTGCCGGTCGAGCGGGCCGGGGAGACTCGGCGGGTGCTGGCAGCCTGCCTGAAGTGTTGCTGGGCCGACCTGTCCGGCGACCCCTGGCCCGGTGTCACCGCCCCGGCCGAGCTCGTCCTCGACACCTACCGGGCCCTCATCGGGCGTACCGACGACCTCATGCGCAACTGGGCCGTGGGGGCCTTGCGGCGGCTGCACGACTCGGCGTGGATCGTCTTCACCGACGGCCTCGTCCGGTTGGGCCCGCGCTGCGCCACCTGGCCCGTCGAGTCCTTCGCCCAGCTCAAGGACCTCGTCCGTCGCCTCCCCGACCCACCCCGCACCACCCTCCCCATCACCCCGACCCCAGACCCCACCCCCACTTCTACTCCCGCCACTTCACCCACCTCCTCGACGCCGCCTTCGCCCCTCCCCGCCGCCCAGCCCGCTCCTTCCGCCCGCGCCTCGGCCACCGAGCAGGCCCCTCCCGGAGACCCGGACCCCCTCGGAAACCCGGACCCCCTCGGAAACCCGGACCCCCTCGGAAACCCGGACCCCGTCGGAGACCCGGTCCCCGTCGGCGATCCCGGCCCACCCACCGAGCCCGGCTCAGCCCGTAGCTCCACCTCGGCGGCCGACCCCGTCCTCCCCGGGGAGCCCGGCGCGGCCGGTGACCCCATTCCCAGGACCGGCGCGGTCCCCGCCGACCCGGTCCCCGCCGACTCCAGCTCGGCCACCCAGCCAGCCCTCTCCGACAGCTCCGCGCCGCCCGCCGAGCCCGGCTCAGCCCGCGACTCCGCCTCGGCGGCCGAACCCGTCCTCCCCGGGGACCCGAGCGCGGCCGGTGGGCCCACTCCCAGCAGCGGCTCGGTTCCCGCCGACCCCGTCCCCGCCGACCCGGTTCCCGCCGAGCCCGCCCCCTCTGACGGCCTCACCTCGGTCATCCCCTCCCCCATCACCGGAGACGGAGGGCTGGAGGTCCTCGCCGGGCGGGTCGAGGGTGGGGAGTCGGCGGGGTTCGACGACCTCCTGGAGGGTTACGACGAGCGGCACCGGGCCGAGCTGGTGGCCGCGTTCATGGCCGTGGAGCACGCCGCCGAACCCGTCCCCGAGGCCAGGTTCGCCGCCCTGCGGGACCCGGCCCTGCGCCGGGCCCTGACCGAGATGCTGGCCCGCCGCGGCCGGGTCCTGATCCAGCACCGCGAACGCTGGATCACCGGCTACGACGACGAGGCCGCCGGCCGGGCGGGCACCACGCTGGGCGAGGCCGAGCGTGCCGTACTGACCCTGGTGCTGATCCACTCGGTGGCCATCCCCCGAGCCGAGGGCGTGCTGCCGGAGGACACCTGGCTGTCCCCGCACCCCACCCCGGTGGAGGAGCTGCGCCGCCACACCCAGGTCCCGATCGGCGAGCTGGAGTCCGCCCTGCGCACGCTCCGGCACGCGGGACTGGTCGCCCAGGTGAAGGCGGGCGAGGAGGCGGGCGGCTACGTGCCGGGACCGCAGTTCCACCGGCTGACCCCGGCCGCCCGCCGCCGGCTGCAGGAGGAGCTCATCCTGGCCGCCGGCCCGCAGACACCGCTGGCGGCAGCCGTACGAGCACGAAGGACGGCCGAGTGACCACCACGCCCGGCACCGGAACCGCCACAAAGATCATCACGACCAGAGGGAGCAGCGTGTCGCAGGGGGAGAACGTCGTCGGTGACCGGGTGCTGATCGCGGTGCAGGCGGTCAACATCTCCCGGTTGTCCACCCACCCGGTGCCGACGGTGCCCGGCACGCTGATCGTCGTGGCGGGAGCGGGCCCGAAGGACTCCAACGGCGCGGGCAAGTCCTCCTTCATCGCCGCGATCACCGCGTTGCTGGGCGACGAGCAGTGGCGCTTCGCCTCGGGCGCGAAGGCCGTCTCCGAGCTGCTGTTCAACGCCGAGCTGGCCAGCGGCGCGGGGGCGCGGCAGTGGGCGAGCGCCGACCACGGCTACATCGTCGGCGTCTTCGGCCACGCCCAGCCGCTGCCCGAGCGGACGCGGGAGGAGCGGGCGGCCGAGGACGAGGACGCGCTGTTCGAGCAGCCGCAGTCCGACACGGTGACGGTCTGGCTCAAGGTCAACCAGGAGGCGCCCCACCTGGAGATCCGCTGGAAGGACGGCGTGCACCTGGCGTCGGCGGCCTCGGAGGCCGAGCGCGTGCTGCGCGCCGACGAGCTGTGGGCGTCGCTGCCGAAGTCGGCGGGCCGCCGCGACGTGGTCGCGCGCGACCTGACCAAGGTGCTGTACGGCGACCGCGTGCGCTGCGTGTCGTTCCTGTCCACCTCGGTGCGGAGCAAGGTGGCGACGAACCTGCTGTCGCAGCCGCTCAACGAGATCTCCCCCGAGCGGGTCTTCGAGGCCATCGCGGCGCTCACCGGCCTCGACGCCGAGCTGGAGCTCGAGCGCGAGGCCCGGCGCGACGAGCACGCCAAGCGGGTGCGGGCCGCCGAGGCGGCCGACCGGCTGGCGGAGTTCGAGGCCGAGTCGCGGGCGCTGGTGGCCACCTTCGACCGGCGTGACCAGGCTCGGGTACGGCTGGCCGAGGCGTTGCGCTGCTGGCGTGGACGGCAGACGCGGCGGCTGGCGGACGCGGCCGACCGGGACGAGCAGCTCGCCGCCGACCTGGCCCGGCACGAGGCCGCCCAGGAGTCGGCGGCCGAGGCGATCGCGCTGGTCAAGGCGGAGATCGCCACGCTCAAGGACGACAGCTTCGACCGGCGGCTGGTCGACGCCCGGCGGGAGCTGGCGGCGTTGCAGGCTCGGGCGGCCAAGCTGGAGTCCGATCGGGCGGTGGCGGAGAACTCCGCGGACGAGTTGCGGGGCTGGATCCCGGGGCTGGAGGAGACCCGGCGGCTGTCGGACGGCCGGGACGTCCCGGCTGCCGAGCGGGAGCTGGGTGAGGCGCGGCGGCGGCTGAACGAGTCGCTCAAGGGGCTGGGGGTCGCCGACCGTGAGGTCGCCTCGGCGCAGGCCGCTCTTGACGACGCCGAAGGCGGTCCGGCCGCGGCCCAGCTCAGCGCCTTGACCGCCGCCGGTCTCCCGGCCACCGGCCTGCTCGACGCCCTCGACGTCGCCGAACACGCCCGCGACGAGTCCACCGGCACCGCCCCCGACGCCGCGACCCTGGGTGGAGGCGTGAACGTGGGTGGAAGCGGGGGGCAGGGTGGAGGGGCTGCCCCGGGTGGAGGTGCGGCCCTGAGTGGGGGTGCGGCCCCGGCTGGAGGTGCGGCCCCGGGTGGGAGCGCGACCCTGGGTGGGGGCTCGTCGCTCGGTGGGGGGCTGGATCTCAAGGGGCTGCGGGGCTGGCCGACCGAGCATGCGGTGATCGTGGACGCCGCCGATCTGGAGCAGGCCGCCAAGGCCCTGGCCGATCTGCCGGGTTCGGTGCTGGTGAGTGCGGCCGGGGTGAGCGTGGTCGGCGCGTTCGGCGGGGTGGCGACCGGCCGAGAGGCCCGCATCAAGGCCGCCGAGCTCCGGCTCAACCGCGCCAAGGACGCCCAGGAACAGGCGGCGCTGGCCGTACGGCAGGCGGAGGAGGCGGTCGCCGAGGCCCAGCGCCGTCTGGAGGGCGCCAAGGCCGGGGTCCAGCTCGCCGACATCGAGCGACGGCTGGCCGAGCGCCGGGCCAGGCTGACGGAGCTGACCGAGGCCCTGATCGAGCTGGCCCCCCAGGTGGCGACGGCCGAGCAGGAGGCGAGCACGCTCGACTTCCGCGCCCGGACCCGCGACATGGAGATCGAACGCCTCGACGGCCGCCGCCAGCGGCACGAGGCCGACAAGCGCCAGGCGCACGACCAGGCCGCCCAGGTGAGCCGGGAACGCGAGGCGCTCAAGCTGGCCGAGCTGGTGCAGGACTGGGGCGGTTCGGTCGAGGGCGCCCGCGAGTGGATCGCCGCGTTGCCCGAGGAGGAGCGCCCGCGCAGCTCCGACGAGTGGTGGCGGATCGCCGAACGCCACTTCGACCAGGCCTTCCGCGACACCTTCGTGGAGGAGGAGGACGTCCCGGAGGAGCTGCGCTTCCTGATGGCCGAGCGGGCCGGCCGCTCCAGCCGCGAGCAGGCCACCTTCGCGGCGGTCTGCGGCTCGCTCGCCTCCTACCTGCGCGGCCAGGAGGAGTACGAGAAGCACCAGCGCCGCCAGATCGAGTCCCAGGTCAGCGGCCGGCAGCGTGACCTGGCGGCGGCGACCAAGGGGGCCGAGGAGGCGGCGCAGTCCACCGCGGTGCACCGCGCGGCGCTCACCGCGGCGATCAAGGCGAGGCTGGTGCGCGTGGCGGAGGAGTTCGAGAAGCTCGACACCTCCTACGGCGGTTACGGCGCGACGCTGGAGTTCCCGGTGCCGCCCGCCCCGGCCGATCCGGAGCAGCGCTGGCAGTGGCGGGTGACGCCGAAGTGGAAGCGGGGCGAGGGTCAGGGCTACGTGCCGTACAACCGGCGCGCGAACACCGCATTGATGGACGAGAAGGCGGTCAAGCTGGTCTGCGCGGCGGCGATCGCCTCCTCCGGCGGCGGCCACCTGTGCCTGGTGCTTGACGAGCTGGGCCGCAACCTCGGCAAGGAGCACCGGCGGGAGGCGGTCGCGCTGTTCCGCCGGATCGGCGAGACGTACGGGATCACCGTGATCGGCGCGCTCCAGGACGACATGGAGCCGTACGCGATCGACGCCTGCGGCCAGTACATCAAGCTGCGCCGCTCCAGCGACGCCATGCCGTACAACGAGCCGCCGGTGATCGTCGGTCACGACGAGCACGCCGAGCGGGTGCGGACTTTGGCCGCGTATGTGGAGAGGTCTTAACCAAGGCTGACATTAGCCGCGCCGCCGCCCGGGGAGATCTTGGTGGTGCAGGTATCCGAGGCGGAGGGCCACCGCGCCATCGCCCTCGCGCTGCGCGTCGGCGAGCTGCTGCTGGGCAGCGGCGAGGCGACCGAGCGGGTGGGCGGCGCGATGCGCCTCATCACGCACGCCTACGGCCTGCGCAACGTCGAGGTGGACGTCAACCTGTCGGCGCTCACCCTGTCGCAGGTGCCGGAGGACGGCCGCCCGGCGACCACGGCCGAGCGGCGGGTGCGGCGGCGGCAGCCCGACTACGACCGGCTGATCGCGGTGCACGATCTGGTGGGCGACATCACCGCCAAGGAGCTCACCCTGGCCGAGACCGCCGAGCGGCTGCGGGAGATCACCCGGCGGGTGCCCGTCTATCCGGGCTGGGTGGTGACCTGCGCGCTCGCGCTCATCGCGGCGTCGGCGGCGGTGCTCATCGGCGGCGGCGTCACGGTCGCGGCGGCGGCCTTCGTCGCGACCGTGCTCGGCGATCTGGCCAGCGCGTGGCTGTCCCGGCGCGGGGTGGCCGAGTTCTTCGGCCTGGCCCTGGCGGCGTCCTTCGGCGCGATCCTGGCGGTGCTGCTGATCTGGCAGGACGTCCGGGTCACCACCTCGGCCGTGGTGGTCGGCGCGGTCATCGCCCTGCTGCCCGGCCGGCCCCTGGTGGCGTGCGTGCAGGACGGCATCGCCGGGGAGTACGTCACGGCGACGGCGCGGCTGACCGAGATCGTCTTCATCGTCACCGCGGTCGTGTCCGGGATCGGCACCACGCTGGTCGTCGCGGTGAAGCTGGGCGTGCAGATCAGCGTGGAGAACGTGCCGACCGCGCCGCTCAGCCTGAACGCGCCGCAGCTCATCGGGGCGCTGGGGGTCAGCCTCACCTTCGCGGTGGCGTTGCTCGTGCCGCCCCGGCACCTGCTGGCCGGGGCGCTCGGCGGGCTGCTGATCTGGACGGTCTTCGTGCTGCTCCGCTCGACCGAGATCCCGGCGCTGCTGGCCACCTCGATCGCCTCCGCCGTGGTCGGGTTGATCGGCACGGCGTACGCGCGGCTGGTGAACGTGCCCGCGATGGTGTTCGTCATCCCGGCGATCGGGCCGCTGCTGCCGGGGACGGTGCTCTACCGGGGCATGCTGGAGCTCAGCCTGGGCGAGCTGTCCAACGGGACGTTGCACCTGATCGAGGCCATGTCCATCGCGTTGAGCCTGGGCGCCGGGGTCATCCTCGGCGGCGAGGTGCTGCGTGCCTTCCGCGGCCGTGACCTGGCCCGGCGCATCCGCCCGGCCTCGCGGCGGACGCGCGGCTACTGAGCCGCCGGTCAGGGGCCGGTGTAGACGGCGCGCGGGCGCAGCAGGGTGCGCCTGCCGTACTCCTCCATGGCGTGGGCGAGCCAGCCGGCGGTCCGGGCGACCGCGAAGATCGCCTCACCGGCGGCGGGGATCATGCCGGCGACGGTGGTGAGGGCGGCGAGCGCGAAGTCGATGTTCGCCGCGGGCAGGCGTCTCCTGACGGTTTCCTTGCGTACGGCAAGCGCCGCCTCGACGCGCGGATGGCCGGGGGCCGCCGCCTCGACCAGGGCGAGCAGGGCCTCACCGCGGGCGTCGCCGTGCTTGTAGACGGTGTGGCCGTAGCCGGGGATCCGCTCGCCGCGCCGCAACCGGTCGGCGATCAGGCGGGATGCCTGGGCGGGATCCTGGATCTCGTTGAGCAGGCGTTCAGCGCCGTAGGAGGCGCCGCCGTGCAACGGGCCGCTGAGCACCCCGAGGCCGGTGAGCACCACCGCGTACGGATCGGCCTTGGCGGAGGCGGCCACCCGGGCGGCCAGCGTCGAGGCGGCCAGTTCGTGGTCGGCCAGCAGGACCAGGGCGGTTTCCAGGGCTTTGAGCAGGGCGGGCTCGGGTTCGGCCGGGCAGAGCCGGGACCACAGGCGTTCGGCCACCGTGCCCCCGGCTAGCGTGGCGGGGGCTGCTTGCGGGAGGGCGTCGACGAGGCCGGAGATGAGGCGGGCGCCGGTGGCGGCGACCGAGGCGGGGTCGAGGTGGAAGCGCAGGGTGTCGGTCGCGCCGAGGACGGTGGTGATCACCTGGAGGTTCTCCAGCGGCGACAGGCCGCCGGGCAGGGCGCGGCGAGCTGCGGCGACCCCGTCGGGGTCGCTGGCCCACGCGTCCGGTTGCCCGGGTTCGCCGGGAAGCGGGGGCAGGCCGCCCCAGAGCCATTCGGCGACGGTCTCGAAGCTCTCCTCCCGGGCGAGCTCGATCGCGTCCCGGCCCCGGTAGTACGGCCGGTCCGCCCCGAGCCGAGTGATCCTGGACTCGATCACCAGCTCGGACGCGCCCGGTGGACGCCGCGGACGCCCCTTCCGGGCCAGTTCCTCCACCTCTGCGGCGTCGAATAGGCTCCGCCGCCCGTCCTCCCCGTGCCGCCGCCGCAGCACCCCGCGGCTGACGTACGCGTACAGCGTCGCCTGCTTGATCCCCAGCCGCTCAGCGGCCGCCGCCGCGTCGATCAACTCCATGATAGTTGACTATAATCAACATTGATCCACGTTGAGAAGCCGTGCCACGGTGGATCCATGCCGCGAATCCATTTCCTCGACGTCACCAACCGCGACGGCGTCCAGACCGCCCGCACCGGCCTGTCCAAGTTCGGCAAGACGATGGTGAACTTCTACCTGGCCAGACTGGGCGTCGCGCAGTCGGAGATCGGCTTCCCCTTCCTCTTCCACGAGGCGCCCTACGTGCGCGCCCAGGTGGCGCTGGCCGAGGCGGGTGCGCTGGGCGAGCTGCGGCTGTCCGGCTGGTGCCGGGGGGTGGCCCAGGACGTGGAGAAGGCGCTGCCTCTGGGGTTGAAGCACTACAACCTGTCCATCTCGACCTCCGACTACATGATCCAGAACAAGTTCAAGGGCCGCCTCGACCGGGCGGCGATCATCAGGGAGATGACCGCCGCCGTCCGCGCCGCGCGTTCGGGCGGGGCCGAGACGGTCGGGGTCAACGCCGAGGACGGCTCCCGCACCGACGACGGCTTCCTGCTGGAGTTCGCCCTGGCCGCGAAGGAGGCGGGCGCGGACCGGGTGCGCTACTGCGACACCATCGGCGGGGAGACGCCCGACCACATCCGCGAGCGCTTCGCCAAGCTGGCCGCCGCGACGGCGATGCCGATCGAGACGCACTGCCACAACGACCTGGGCATGGCGGTGGCGAACTCGGTCTCCGGCGCGCTCGGCGACCTCGACGCGGGGCAGGACGCGTGGATCAACACCTGCGTCAACGGCATCGGCGAACGGGCGGGCAACGCCGACCTGCTCTCCACGATCCTGGCCTTCCGGCACGGGTTCGGGCTGGAGGGTGGCGCGGAGATCGGGGACGCGCTCGACCTGTCCTGGGCCAGGCGGTTCGCGCTCTGGGCGAGTTACGCCTTCGGGCAGGCTCTGCCGTACCACCAGGTGGGCGTGGGGGTGAACGCGTTCGCCCACGAATCGGGCATTCACGCGGACGGGGCGTTGAAGGACCACGGCAACTACGAGCTGTTCGACGAGGCCACGCTCGGGCCGTTCCCTTCCGATTGGCATGCGCAGCGGGGGCGGGTGGTGCTGACCGGGGAGTACGGGGGGAAGGCGGGGTTCCGGCATGTCATGGACGGGCTCGGGGTGGAGGTGGTGGAGGAGGAGCTGGCTTTCCAGCTCGTCCAGCTCTGCAATGCGATGACCGGGAAGCCGCTGACGGACGACGAGCTACGACTTATCGCGACGTATCCGCACGAGCTGGCGCTGCTCTTCCCCGGCCAGACCGCTTAGCCCCACCCCTTGTCCGGTCAGGCGCCCTGGGAGAGGAGGGCCCGCTGCTGGGGCCGGGCGGGGAGAGCGAGGAGGCAGCCGAGGCTGAGCAGCGCCGACACCCCGACATACCCGCCTACCGCACCCACTCCGAGCCCGGCCCCCTGCAAGAGCGTCGCCACGATCGGCGGCACGGCCCCGCCGAGCACCCCGCCCAGGCTGTACGCCAGCGCCGCCCCGCTGTACCGGTACTCGGGCCGGAACAACTCCGGCAGATACGCCCCCATCGGCCCGTAAACCACCCCCATGATCGCCAACGCCCCGACCATCGCCACCCCGAGGTCGAGCCCGGAGAACATCGCCGGCCCCCACCCGGCCGCCGCGACGGTGCCGATCACCAGGGTCCGCCGCCGCCCGATCCGATCGGACGCCAGCGCGCCGAGCACCGTGGTGACCCCCATGACGACCACGCCCGCGATCGACCACCCGAGCATGACCGGCCGCGGCACGCCCAGCACCTTGGTCCCGTAAGCCAGGCAGTACGTCGTCGCGAGATAGAACAACGTGTAGGCGATCACCATCGCCCCGGCGCCGAGCGCCACCGTCCGCCCCTGCTCCCGCAGCAGCGCCCGGACCGGGACCCGATGCACCTGCCGCACCTCCCGGAAGGCCGGGGTCTCGGCCAGCCCGACCCGCACGTGCAACCCGACCGCCACGAGCACGATGCTCGCCAGGAACAACCACCGCCAGTTCTCCACCCCCGCGACCAGGAACGCGCCGTTCGCTAGCACGAACCCGACGGACGGCCCGAGCTGCGGAAACACCGCATACCGCCCCCGAAGGTGCGCCGGCGCGTGCTCGACCGCCAGCAACGCCGCCCCGCCCCACTCCCCGCCGAGCCCGACCCCCTGCGCGAACCGCAACACCACCAGCAGCAGCGGCGCCAGCACCCCGATCGACGCGTACCCCGGCAGCAGGCCGATCGCCACCGTGGACAGCCCCATCAGGAGCAACGACCCGACCAAGGTCGCCTTCCGCCCGACCCGATCACCCCAGTGCCCGAACAGCACCGCGCCGAGCGGCCGCGCGACGAAGGCCACCGCGAAGGTCGAGAAGGCCGCCAGGGTCCCCGCCAGCGGATCGAGACCGGGGAAGAAGACGGCGTCGAACACCAGCGCCGCGGCAGTGCCGTACAGGAAGAAGTCGTAGAACTCGATCGCGGTCCCGGCCAGGCTCGCGAACGCCACCTTGCTGACGTGCTTCAACCGACCCCTCGCTCACTCTCGGCGATGACCTCATCACCCAGAGCATCGCGCGAGCGGCTACGGCACCGCCACCGAAAGCGTCGAACCGGCGCGCGTCTTCGCCACCTTGAGCTGGGCCGGGATCCGGCTGCGCAGCTCGCCCACGTGGCTGACGATGCCCACCGCCCGGCCGCCGTCGCGCAGGCCGTCGAGGATGTCGAGCACGCCGTCGAGGGTGTCCTCGTCGAGCGTGCCGAAACCCTCGTCCACGAACAGCGTGCCGATCTCCGCCCCGCCCGACTCCGCCGCGACCACGTCGGCCAGGCCGAGCGCGAGCGCCAGCGAGGTGATGAAGCTCTCGCCGCCGGACAACGTCGCCGGGTCGCGATCGACGCCGGTCCAGCCGTCGGCCACCCGCAGCCCCAGGCCGCCCCCCGCCCGGCTTCGCGCACCGGCGGTCTTCCGCAGGTCGTGCTGGAGCTGGTAGCGCCCGCCGGACATGTGGTCGAGCCGCTCGTTGGCGGCGTCGACCACCTGGCGCAGCCGCTCGCCGAGCACGAACGACGACAGGCTCATGCTCCACTGGTTGTCGCTGGAGGTGCCGCTGGCCAGGGCCGCCATCCGCTCGGCCAGCCGGTGCCGCTCCGCCGCCGGACGCCACCTCGCCAGGCAGGCGGCCAGCTCCTCGTGCAACTGGGCCAGCCGGCGTTCGCGGGCCACGGCCTGGTCGTGGGCCGAGACCAGGGCCGTGTGCTCGGCCTCCGCCTCGGCGAGGGACTCGGCCAGCGCGTCCAGGTCCGGCGCCGGTCGGGCCGCCGCGGCGACCAGCTCCGGGTCGGCCAGGGCCTGCGTCACCGCGGCGTGCTGTGCGTCCAGTTCGCGGAGCCGTTCGGCCTTGGCCTCCCGCTCGGCCGGGGTGCGGGCCGCTTCCTCGGCGTCCTCCGCGCTCGGGAAGCCGGCGTTCCTGGCCGCGGCTTCGGCGGCTTGTACGGCTTTGCCGTACTCCTCCGCCGCGGTCGCGGCCACCGTCGTCGCTTCCAGGGCCTCGTGGAGCAGCTCGGCCTCGTCCGCCAGCCTGGACAGCCGGGCGGTCAGCGTCGCGTCGGCCCCTCTCGCCTCGTCGAGCCGGGTGGTGAGCCGGGCGGCGTCCGTGCCCAGTTCTTCCCGTCTCGTACGGCCGGCCGCCAGACGGGCGGCGATGCGCTTGGACTCCTCCTCGCCCTGCGCCCGTTCCGCCCGCAACCGCTCCACCTCCGCGGCCAGCCCCTGCTCCCGCGCCGCCGACCGCCGCAACCCAGCCACCTCGGCCTGCGCCGCCGCCAGCATCCGCAGCCCTGCCCGCGGGTCTCCTGGGCGGCCGGTGTCGGACGGCTCTCCCTGGGACACGGGCCGATTGAGGGGTGCGGGCCCGTCTTGGAGCGCGGGCCCGCCATGGGATCCGCTCTGGGACGTGGACCCAGCGCGCCCCGCCCACTCAGCAGCCCCGTCGTCGGCGGAACCACCCGCATGCGGCGCGTCCGGCCCGGCGTGCCCCTCGCCCAGGGGCAGGGAGGGAAAGTCGCCCGCGACCAGCCCGTCAACCCGCTGGGCGGCCGAGTCCCCCGCATCCAACGAGGCCGTGTGGGGATCCCCGGGACGCACGCCCATCGCACGGGCCACCTGGGGATGCTCGGAGTGCTCGCTCACCGCCGATGAAGCGGTGCGGGCGAGGAGGCGGGTGCGTTCGGCGTGGAGCTGGGTGCGGTGGGTGCGGTGGGCGGCGAGGGCTTCGCCCACCTCGCGCGCCTGCTCCCGCACCCGTTCGCGGGCAGCCTCGACCCGGTCGAGCTCGGACTGCAGTCCCGGCTCCAGTTCGGCCACCGATTCGAGCCGGGCCAGCTCCTCCTGCGCCGCGTCCAAAGCAGCGGCCGCAGCGGGCAGGTCGAGACCGCCGGCCGCCTCGGTGGCGTCGGTGAGGCGGGATTCCAGGGTGGCGACCAGCAACTCGGCCGCTTCCCGCTCAGCAAGGGCGGACTCGTGGGCCGCCTCCGCCGCGCGCTCGTCCTCGGCGGACGGAGCACTGGGCGCGGGGGCCGCCGGACTGGGGTGGTCGGCCGACCCGCAGACCGCGCACGGGGCGCCCTCGGCCAGGTCGCGGGCCAGTTCGGCGGCCATGCCCTCCAGCCGGGCCTGCCGGATGTCCAGCCAGCGTTCGCGGGAGGCCTGGGCGTGGTCGACGAGTGCCTGCAGCGTGGCGGTGGCCGCCTGCAGGTCCGCCGCCAACTGGTCCCGGCGGTGGGCCGCGTCGAGGGCCGCGCTTGCGGCGGCGGCCGTGGCACGGGCGGCGGGTACGGCTGCCGCCTCGGCCCGGATCTCGGCCAGGCGGGCGCTCAGCTCCCCGTGCCGGGCCGGCAGGTCGGCCTCCAGTGCGGCGACCTCGGCCTCGCGCTGGGTCAGGGTTTCGAGCTCGTCGTCCAGGGTGGCCAGCTCGCGTTCGACACCGATCAGGTCGCGCGCCGCCGCCACCGCCGCTTCTGCGGCCGGGATGCGGGCGGCGTCGAGCCTGGCGGCGGCCAGCGCCTGTTCGGCGGTGGCGAGCTGGGCGGGGAGGGCGGCCAGGCGGGCGGCGGTGGCCTCGTCGGCCTGGGCCAGGGCGACCAGCTCGGCCTCGACGTTGGCCAGATCCCGCCGCACCACCGACAGCCGGGCCTCCTCGGTGAGCAACTCCGACAGCCGCGCGATCTCGCTCCGCCGGCCTCGCTCCAGCTCGGACAGCCGGGCGATCTCGCTTGCTCCGTCGCTTTGCGGGTGGGTGGGCTCGGAGGTGAGCGGGGGGCGGGCGGGGGCGACAGCGTCTCTGGCGGAGGTGAGGAGGGGGTGGGCGCGGGTGAGGGCGTCGGTGGCGAGGGTTCGGGTCTTGGCCAGAGCCTCGGCGCGGTGGCGGGCGGCGGTGAGCAGGGGCATGACGCGGTCGGCCCGTGCGGCCTCGTCGAGGATGGCGGCCAGGTCGGCCCGCTCGTCGGCCCGTTCGTCCAGGGTGCGGCGGAGGGTCAGGGCGTCGGCGTGGCGGCGCTGCCGGTCGGCCAGGGCGGTGGCCTGGTCGAGGGCGGCGCGTGCCGTACGCAGGGTTCGGGTGGCAGCGGCGGAGCGGTCGGCGAGTTGAGCGGCGACCGCAGCCGCCGCCACCCGCAGTGCCCCGGAACGGGCCAGTTCCTCGGCACCGGGCCCGGTTCCGGCTGCACCGACCAGCCCCGCTTCACCCGCCGGACCTGCTCCACCCACCGGACCTGGACCCGGCAAGCCATCCGGACCAGCCGCGCCGTCTGCAGGGGCCGGGCCTTCCACGGGAGCCGGGCCGGAAGGAGGGGCGGCGGTGGGGTGGAACGGGGCGGAGGTGTGGGGCGGGGCAGGGGGGAGGGTGGGAGGCGGGGCGGGGCTGAGGGAGTCGGAAGCGGCGGTGGTGAGGGAGCGGAGGAGGGCTTCGCCGGCGGCCTCGTCGATGCGCTGGACGGCGAAGTCCACCTGCTGGCGCAGCTCCTGCTGGGCCCGGCCCAGGGTGCGGCGTTCCTCGGCCAGCCAGGCCTCCGCCTGGGTGAAGACCTTGACGGTGAACAGCCGCTCCAGCAGCCGGCGCCGGTCCTCCCCGTCAGCGCGCAGGAAGCGGGCGAAGTCGCCCTGCGGGAGCATGGCGACCTGGCAGAACTGGTCGGCGTTCATCCCGAGCAGCCCGCCGATGAGGTCGCCGGCCTCGTCGGCGCGGGTGGTGAGGCCGGTCCAGGCACCCCCCGTGTGCTCGGAGAGGATGACCTTGGCCTTCTCCTCGGTGAAGCCGGTGCCGCGGAGCTTGGGGCGTTGCCAGGCGGGGGAACGTTCGACACGCAGGCGGCGCCCGCGGATGGTGACCTCCAGGCGGACGGAGGGGCCGGCGCCGGGCGGGGCGTGGTCGCAGCGCAGGGAGCGGGCGCTGTTGCGCTGGCCGGGTACCTGGCCGTAGAGGGCGTAGCAGAGCCCGTCGAGGACGGTCGTCTTGCCGGCGCCGGTGGGACCGTGGACGAGGAAGAGGCCGGCTTCGGTGAGCGCGTCGAAGTCGACGCTCTCGCTGCCGGGAAAGGAGCCGAAGGCGGTCAGGGTGAGCAGGTGGGGCCGCATCTAGGCCAGCGCCTCCTTGAGCCGGGAAGCCTCGATGGCCGCGCGCAGCAGCTCCTCCTCGTCGCCCGAAGCGGCCTCGCCGCGCACCTCGCGGACGAAGTCGAGGGCGACCTCGGCCTCGGGCCGGCCGGCCAGCCGCGGGGCGGGCACGGCGGCGGCGCCGCCCTCGGGGTCGAAGGAGAGGGCGAGCGTGTGCGGGAAGCGAACGCGCAGCCGGTCCATCGCCGCCTTGGGCCGGACGGGGTCGGTGAGCACGATCTGCAGCCAGTGGTCCTCGTAACGCGCCAGGTCGGGCCGGTCGAGCAGGTCGTCGAGCAGCCCGCGCAACCGGCCGACGGGCCGGGGCACGGGGGCGGGCACGAAGTCGGCCCGCTGCACCGAGTCGGAGAGCTCCACGAGCCAGGAGCCTTTCACGTGCCCGGCCTCGGAGAAGGAATACGCCAGAGGTGACCCGGAATAACGCACGGTGTCCGACATCTGCTGCCGCCCGTGCAGGTGCCCCAGCGCCACGTACGTGACCCCGTCGAAGGCCGACACGGGCACGTGCGCCACCCCGCCCACGCTGATGTCGCGTTCGCTGTCGCTGGCCTCTCCCCCGGTGACGAAGGCGTGCGCCAGCACGACCGACGGGCCGCCCCGCCGGGCGAGATCGGCCCGGATCCGGTCCATGGCGTGACCCAGAGCCGCGCCGTGGGTGCGGGAGTCGAGCTCCCAGGGTCCGCGCACCAGCTCGGGCTCCAGGTAGGGGATGCCGTAGAAGGCGACCTCGTCGATCACCACCGGCTCCCAGGCCAGCTCGGGGTCGGTGCGCAGGTGCACGCCGGCGGCGTCGATGAGCGAGGCGCCGAAGCCGAGCCGCCGCGCGGAGTCGTGGTTGCCGCTGATCATGACGACCCGCACCCGGGCCGCGACCAGCCGCGCGAGGGCCTCGTTGCACAACGCGACCGCGTCGACCGGGGGCAGCGCGCGGTCGTAGACGTCGCCGGAGACTGCCACCACGTCCACCCGCTCCGCCCGGACCACCTCGACCAGGTGGTCGACGAAGGCCGCCTGCGCCTCGATCAGGCTCTCCCGGTGGAAGGAGCGACCGAGGTGCCAGTCGGAGGTGTGCAGGACGCGCATGTCCCAGGAAGCTAACAGGTCTCACCGACAAATGACGTCCCAGTGGGCGACGCGCCGGGAGTAGCCTTGAAGATCAGCGGGCAAACCAACGCACATGGGGAGGCCGATGCGCACCGGTCGTGGCACCTTGAGCGTCGCCGCAGGCCTGGTGCTGGTGGCGCTGGCAGCCCTCGGATACGTCCTTCCCCCGGCTTTCGATCCGCCGCCGCTCCAGGTGGACGCGGCTTTCCGCGCTCTGCCCGTGCAGCCGGCCGCGGAGCTGAAGCCGGTCGTGGCGGCTACGCCGTACCGCACGGAGAAGATCACCATGCCCGCGCAGGGCCAGCAGCTCCAGGCGACGGTGCGGGCGCCGGCGACGCCGGGGCGGCATCCGGCCATGGTGTTCATCTCCGGCTCGGGCAACGGCTCGCAGGAGGAGTTCACGCCACAGGCGGAGTTCCTGGCCGCGGCGGGCGTGGTGACGCTGGCCTTCGACAAGCGGACCGTGGGCTACAACTTCCGCGACCGCGACTTCGGGCTGCTGGCCGACGACGCGCTGCGGATGGTCGACTACCTGCGCACCCGGCCCGACGTGGATCCGGCGACGGTGGGCATCTGGGGCGTCAGCGAGGGCGGCTGGGTGGTGCCGATCGCCGCCGCCCGCAGCTCGGCGGTGGGTTTCGTGGTGCTGGTCTCCTCGCCGAACGTCTCACCGCTGCGGCAGGTCGCCTGGGCGCTGAACGAGCAGCTCCTGCGGCTGCGGGCGCCGACCGGCGTGCGTGACCTGCTCACCCGGGCGATGGGCGTGTTCGGCTTCGACTTCCTGCGGCACGACGCCATGCCCGCGCTGCGCGGCGTGCACCAGCCGGTGCTGGCGTTGTACGGCACGACGGACCCGTCGATCCCGTTCGTGGAGAGCACCCGCGCGCTGACCACCGCGCTGGAGCAGGCCGGCAACGAGCGGTACACGATCCGCTTCCTCGACCAGGCCGACCACGCGATGCGCGTCGGCGGCGGGCCGTTCGCGCCGGGCTACCTGGAGACGCTGGCCAACTGGATCAAGGGCCTGCCCGGCACCGGCAAGCCCGAGCTGCATCTGGCCGGCGCGACGCCGGTCCAGCGTTTCCAGGCCGCCGACGTGCCCGCCGCCCCCTGGTACGCCGGGGGCACCATGCTGGGCCTGACGATCTGCCTGGCCGCCGTCGGCTACGTGGCCGGCCCGGTCGCCGAGCTGGTGGTACGGCTCCGCGGCGGCCCCCCTCCCCCGGCGCAGTCCCATGCCGCGCTGTGGGCGCCGATCCGCAAGCGGCTGCGCCGGATGGCCTGGACCGGCCTCGGCCTGCTGGTCTCGGTGGTCGCCTTCATCACGGTGCTGGTGATGTTCTCGGTCAACCAGGCCGGGGCGTGGCCGGCGGTGCTGGGCGGCTGGCTGGTGGTGCGGGTGCTGGCCGTCCTGATGCTGCTCCAGGAGGTGACCGCGGTGGCGACGGTGATCACCGCGTTGCGCGAGGGGCTGCTGCCGACGCGCTGGCAGCACGTGGCCGTGGCGGGTGTGCTCGGCGGGACCGGCCTGCTGCTGGTCGCCGCCGCCTACTACGGCCTGTTCGCCTTCCCCTGGTAGCCGCTCGCCCGTCCCCTGGTGGCCGGCCCTCAGGTGAGGTAGGCGGCCATCCAGCGGTCGAGCTCGGCGAAGACCTGCTTGCGCACCGGCTCGGCCGACAGGATCAGGTCGTGCATGCCGTCCGGGATGCGCACGCAGGTGACGTGCGGCCCGACCGCGGTGGACCAGCGGGCGATCTGCCGCGGGTCGAGCACCACGTCGGCGTTGCGCGCCTCGGGCACGAAGTCCCGCACCCGCAGCCCCTTGGAGGAGGCCAGCACCAGCACGGGCACGTCCACGTCGAGCCCGCCGTGCAGCCGCCGCTGGGCCCGGCGGATGGCGGCCAGCCACATCGCGTGCACGGAGAACCCGCCGTGCGGCTTGAGCTGCAGGTCGTAGTCCCACTCGCCGCCGTGGTCGCGGTGCAGGCTGTGGCCGTAGGCCATGCTGACCCCCACCGGGAGCGCGCGGGCCGAACGTGACAGCGGGCCCTTCAGCACGTCGGCGGCCAGCCGTACCGGCGCGGGGACGTTGAGGTCGAAGAACGGGCTGTTGAGCACCAGCCCCTGCACCAGCCCGCGCCCGCGCACCCGGTCGGCCCACAGCGCGGCGGTCAGGCCGCCGGTGGAGTGGGCGTTGATCGTCACCTCGTCGTGGTCCTCGCGGATGATCCGCACCGCCTCGTCGAGCTCCGGGAAGTAGTCGGTGATGCTCCTGATCAGCCCGCGGGTCTGGTGCGGGAGCAGCGAGCGGCCGTACTTGCGCAGGTCGAGGGCGTAGAAGTCGATGCCCTGGGCGAGGTAGTGCTCGGCCAGGTGGTCCTGGAAGAAGTAGTCGGTGAACCCGTGCACGTAAAGCACGGCTCTGCGCGAGCCCGTGCGCCTGGCCAGCAGCGTCGCGACCACATCACCTTCGAAGTCCGGAGGCATGGGCAGCACCGTGATCTCGTACATGGACCAACAGTATTCGGTGAACCCCGGGGCAACTTCGAGGGGGAGGCGCTTCAATATAGGGCGGCGTCGGGCGTTCGCCAGATGTTAATTCTCCCCTTAGGTCATTTTTGGCAGTATGTCCGTACGCTCCCTGGTCGGAAGGGGTTGGGCGGCATACCGTCGGCTTAACGTGGAGCGCTGGGGGAAGCAGGGATGGCGTGGTTCGGAGAGCACTGAGCGCTGGAGCGGTCCTGGGGTGGACCCTGCTCTCTGTCGTCGTGCCCGGCGCGGCCCATCTGAGGGCCGGCTGGCGCAAGACCGGGCTCACCCTGCTCGGTCTCTACCTCGCCGGACTGCTGGCCCTCCTGGCGGTCGCGCTGATCCAGGGCGGCGACCTCGCCGGCTCGGTGGCCGCCGACTCCGGCCTGCTCATCGCGATCACCAGCGGCGCGGCCGTACTCGGGCTGTGCTGGTTCGCGCTGGTCGTGCACTCCTTCATCGTGCTCAAACCGGGCTCGCTGCCGCAGGTGCCGCAGATCGTCGCCGGCTCGCTCGCCGGCCTGCTGGCCGTCGCGGTGATCGCCCCCTTCGGGCTCGCCGCGCAGTCGCTCTGGATCGGCAACGACACGCTCGACGCCGTCTTCGACGCCCCGACCGACGACAAGATGCGGCCCGCCCACCGCGAGGACCCGTGGGCCGGACGCGAGCGCGTCAACCTGCTGGTCCTCGGCGGTGACGCCGACGACAACCGCACCGGCGTGCGCACCGACAGCATGCACCTGGCCAGCATCGACGTGAAGACCGGCAACACCGTGCTGCTCAGCCTGCCGCGCAACCTGGAGTACGTGCGCTTCAAGCCCGGCACGCCGATGGCGCAGAAGTTCCCCGACGGCTTCCGCCTGCCGCCCGACCCCGGCGGTGGGCGCAGCGACCTGCTCAACAGCGTGTGGGAGTACTCCGACGCGCACCCGGAGATCTTCGGCGGGCGCCGCAACATGGGCCCGCAGGTGCTGATGGAGACCATCGGCCACACCCTCGGCCTCGAGGTCGACTGGTACGTCCTGGCCAACATGTGGGGCTTCGCCCGGCTCATCGACGCCATCGGCGGCATCACCCTCACCGTCGAGACCGACGTCGTCTTCGGCAAGTACAACGAGGGCCTGGTCAAGGCCGGCACCCGCAAGCTGCGCGGCGCCGACGCCATGTGGTACGCCCGTTCGCGCACCAACAGCGACGACTACACCCGGATGCGCCGCCAGCGCTGCGTCATCGGCGCCCTGCTCGACCAGGCCGACCCGCAGACCGTGCTCACCCGCTTCGGCGAGGTCGCCAAGGCCACCAAGCAGCTCATCCGCACCGACATCCCCCGGGTCTGGCTGGAGCACCTGGTGCCGCTCGCGCTCAAGGTCAAGAACGCCAAGGTGACCAGCGTGCAGTTCGTCCCGCCGTTGATCAAGACCTACGCGCCGGACTGGGACAAGATCCGCGCCGTCACCGCGAAGGCCCTGCGCGACTCCACCTCGCCCAAGCCCATCGTCGCCATGGGCGGCCAGACCTCCACCCCCAAGCCCTCCCGCACCGCCACCCCCACCGCCAGCCCGAGCAGCAGCCCGACCAGCGCCCCCAAGCCCCTGACCGACGGCTGCGGAGGCCTCTGACCGGGGGTACGGCAGGCGATCACACCCGGAAAGCGCGTTCCGCCAGTTTCCGTACGCGGGCCTCGTCGATGTCGTGGCCGAGGCCCGGCTGGGTGAGGGGGACGGCGACGACGCCGGCGGCGGCGCCGACGACGGGGTCGACGATCTGGGCGTTCTTGGGCGGCTGGGTGACGTCGCAGGGCAGGGTGCAGCCCGGCAGGCTGGCGACCGCGACGGCGGCGGCGCGGGCCAGGCCGGTGCCACGGCCGCCGGCGCAGACGATGTCCCAGCCGGCCGCCGCCGCACGGTCGTGGGCGCGGCGGGCGTCGCTGAGGCGGGGGTAGGCGGCCGGGCGCAGGATGAGAGCGCGGGCGGCGCGCAGGGTGAGGTAGTCGTCGAGCAGCGGGCCCTCGACGGCGACCTTGGCGGCGACCTGGTCCTGGAGCGAGGCGTGCGCGCCGACGTCGGCGATGGGGAAGGGCCGCTCGATGACCTCGATGTCGTAGGAGTCGAGGGCGATGAGCTGCTCTTCGGAGGTGTAGGTCTCGGCGGCGTCGACGGCGAGGGTGAGGGCCGGGAACGCCTGCCGTACCGCGCGGACGGGTTCGATGTCCCAGCCCGGCCGGATGTCCAGGGTGACGTGCGTGTAGCCGCCGCAGACCTGCTGGTTGACCCGGGTGACCAGGTGCTCGGGGTTGGGGTCGAGGCCCAGGCGGACGGTCGCCACCACGGAGGTACGGCTGCCGCCGAGCGCGTGCGCCAGGGGGACGCCGCGCATCCGGGTCCAGAGGTCCCAGCAGGCCATGTCGATGGCGGGATGCTCGAAGGGGACGGAGTCGGGGTGCTCCCAGTCGAGGCCGGGCAGATCGCTGTCCGGGGGGTCGCCGTCCGGGCCGACGAGTTCCCCCCAGCCGGTCATCCCGCCGTGGTCGGTGAGCTTGACGAGCAGGCTCTCCACCCGCCTGCCGTACGGCAGGACGACGCGGAAGAACTCCAGCTCCCGGACTCGCGGCATGCATCCCCCTAGGTCACTGACTCCTTCTCAGGGTAAAGCGTGGCGCGAGGACGAAGCCCAGCACGGTCAGCGCGAAGGTGAGGGCGAAGCCGACGACGTAGAGGCCGTTGGTGGCGGTGAACAGGGCGCCGGTGAGGGCGACGGCGACCACGACGAAGACCGATTCGCCGACGCCGAGCGCGCCGCTGTTCTTGCCTTCCTCGCCGGGGCTGGACAGTTCGAGGACGAGGATCGAGACGGTCGGGTAGAGCGCGCCGATGCCCAGGCCGGTGACGATCCAGGCGAGGTAGGCCAGCGCGATGGGGGCGCCGTCGATCAGCACGAGGGACATGATCGCGATGCCGATGCCGATGCCGGCGATGCCGCCGCGCAGGGCGAACGCGTGGCTGATCCAGCCCTTGCCCTTGATCCAGGAGCCCGCGGCCCAGCCGAGCGCGCCGACGGTCAGGACGACGCCGGCTCCGGCGTAGGTCATGCCGCGCTCGTCGATGAGCAGCAGCGGGACGAGCACCTCGGCGGCGAACATCGAACCGGCGGCCAGGCCGCGCAGGATGACCGCGGTCGGCAGGCCGGGCGCGGCGCGCATGGTGCCGGGCGGCAGCAGGCGGGGCAGCGCGACGGCGAGCAGCACCAGGCCGCCGATCAGGAGGGGCAGCCCGGCCAGCTTGAGGGCGCTGCCGTACTGGATCAGAGCCGCCGAGACGGCGGTGAGCACGGCCCAGAGGAGCTGGCGGCCGAGACCGGAGCCGGGTTCGCCCCGGCCGCCGCGCACGTCGGCGCGCACGGTGCCGCGCCACAACGCGAGGGCGGCGGGGGCGGCGAGCACCGGGACGCCGAGGAAGACCAGCCGCCAGTCGAGCTCGGCGGCGATGACGCCCGCGATCAGCGGCCCGACCAGCGACGGCACGACCCACGCGGTGGAGAAGAGGGAGAAGACCTTGGGATGCAGCTCCCCGGGGTAGGCACGGGCGATCAAGACATAGAGGGCGACGTTGAACAGGCCGCCGCCGAAGCCCTGGACGAACCGGCCGGCCACGAACAGCTCCATGGTCGGCGCGGTGCCCGCGATCAGCAACCCGGCGACGAAGGCGGCCAGACCGGACCACATCGGGGTGAGCGCGCCCTTCAGGTCGGCCCAGCGCCCGCCCAGCACGGTGGCGATCACGCTGGCCGCGAGCGCGCCGCTGAAGGCCAGGTTGTACAGATGCCGGCCGCCGAGGTCGTCGGCGACCTTCGGCATCGCGGTGGCCACCGCCATCGCCTCGAAGGCGACCAGGGTGACGAGGGCGACCAGCCCGAAGCTGATCGCCCGGTATCTGGGGGAGAAAATCGTCTCGGGGGGCGCAACCGGCGCTGCCATCACTGCTGTCATGCGCAGAAGGTACGGCGGAGCCTGGGTCCGGCACATCGGGCCGGAGTCCTAGGACTTTAGCCGCGCCTCGATCCCGGCGATGATCAGATCGAGCCCGAACTCGAACCGCTCGTCCCCGTCGCCCTCCAGCATCTCCTCGACGCTGGCGGACAGGTGCGGGAAACGCTCGGGGGGCAGGCTCAGGAAGTACTCGCGGATCTGGCCGAAGTAGTCGGTGACGAACTGCTCGCGCTCCTTGCCGCTGGCCCGCCACATGGACTGGTAGAGCGAGGACTCGTAGACGTCGGCGGTGATGTACATCGCCAGCCGGTCCATGGCCATCGTGGCCACCCGCTTGGGGATGCCGCCGCCGAGCATGACGCCCAGCATGCGCTCGGCCATCCGCATCGAGTTGGGGCCGGTGGGCACGCCCGCCATGACCGTGGCCGCGATCGAGCCGTGCCGGGCCAGGGTGCGCTGGCTGTTGCGGACGATCTCGCGGATCTGCTCCTGCCACGGGCGCGGATCGTCCGGCGCGGGCAGCTCGATCTCGCCGATGACCTGCTCGTACATCAGCTCCAGCAGCTCCTCCTTGTTGGCCACGTGGGCGTAGAGGGAGGCCGGGCCGGTGTTCAGCTCCTGGGCCACGCGGCGCATGCTCACCGCTTCGAGGCCCTCGTCGTCGAGGATGCGCAGCCCGGTTTCGACGATGAGCTCCTGGCTGAGCTGGCGGCGGGGCTGCTTGCGGGCGGTGCGCCAGGGCGGGGCGGGCGTCTCCATGGCGAACAATGTACTTGACACGAACAGCGTTCGCCAATAAAACGGTGTTCGCAACGAACGCCGTTCGTTGAGAGAACCCCGTTCTGTCAGGAGTCCCCCCATGACGACCGTCGAAAGCCCGCCCGCCTACCGCTGGCGCTGGACCGCCCTCTTCGTGATCCTCGCCGCCGAGGTGATGGATCTGCTCGACGCCCTGATCACCCAGATCGCCGGCCCCTCCATCCAGGCCGACCTCGGCGGCACCGAAGGCATGCTGCAATGGCTCGTGGCCGGCTACACCCTGGCCATGGCCGTCGGCCTGATCACCGGCGGCCGCCTCGGCGACCTCTACGGCCGCAAGCGCATGTTCATCGTCGGCGCCGCCGGCTTCACCGTCGCCTCCCTGCTGTGCGGCGTGGCCGTCAGCCCCGAGATGCTCATCGGCGCCCGCGTGCTGCAGGGCCTGTTCGGCGCCGTCATGCTGCCGCAGGGCCTCGGGCTGATCAAGGCGATGTTCCCGCCGCAGGAGATGGGCAAGGCCTTCAGCGCCTTCGGCCCGGTGATGACCATCTCCTCCGTCGGCGGGCCCGTGCTGGCCGGCTGGCTGGTCAGCGCCGACCTGTTCGGCACCGGCTGGCGCATGATCTTCCTGATCAACCTGCCCGTCGGGCTGCTGGCCGTCCTGGCCGCGATCAAGTACCTGCCCGAGCACCGCTCCACCGACGCCACCCGCCTCGACCTGGTCGGCATGCTCCTCGTCTCGCTCGCCGCCTTCCTGCTGATCTTCCCGCTGATCCAGGGGCAGGAGCAGGACTGGCCCGCCTGGACCTGGGTCTCGATGGCCGGCTCGATCGTGATGTTCTGGGTCTTCGGCCGGTACGAGGCGCGCAAGAAGGGCGATCCGCTGGTCACCCCGAGCCTGTTCCGCAAGCGCGCCTTCACCGGCGGGCTGGTCGCCGGGCTCGCCTTCTTCACCGGCATGATCGGGCTCGGGCTCGTCTTCATGCTCTACATGCAGCAGGGGCTCGGCTACAGCCCGCTCAAGGCCGGACTCACCAGCCTGCCCCAGGCCCTCGGGGGCGTCGCCGGGTTCGGCATCGCGATGGCGTTGCAGGCGCGGCTCGGCCGTACGCTGCTCCAGCTTGGCACCGGCGTGATGACCGTCGGCGCGGTCATCCTCGGCGTCACCGTGCACCTGGCCGGCCTCGAGGCCGGGCCGTGGCAGCTCGCCCCCGGCCTCGCCCTGGTCGGCATCGGGATGGGCATCACGATGGCGCCCTTCTTCGACATCATCCTCGCCGGGGTGGAGGACCACGAGTCCGGCTCGGCGTCGGGCACCCTCACCGCGGTGCAGCAGCTCGGCAGCGCGCTGGGGGCGGCGATCCTGCTCACGCTGCTGTTCAACCTGCTCAAGTCGGGCTGGGACTTCGCGGGGGCCTTCCAGGTGGTCATCGGGGTGGAGATCGGGCTGCTCGGGCTCACCTTCCTGCTGTCGTTCCTGTTGCCCCGGCACGCCCGCCCCGAGCTCTCCGCCCACTGACCCGGGGGTACGGCCAGCATGGTTGGGGCTGGCTTTCGGGTACGGCCGGCTTTCGGGTACGGCCGGCTTTCGGGTACGGCCGGCGCCGGGGCACGCCCGTGGGCGGGTGCCCAGGGGCGTGCCGGGTCAGCGGCCGGTGGCCTGGAGTTCGGCCCAGCGGTTCAGGTCGCGGCGTTCGATCGCCGCGGCCATCAGGTCCGGGAAGGCGTCCGGCGTGCAGGCGAAGGCCGGCACCCCCATCGCCGCCAGCGCCGCCGCGTTGTCGTGGTCGTAGAACGGCGCCCCCTCGTCCGACAGCGCCAGCAACACCACCACCTGCACTCCCGAAGCGGTGAGCTGCGCCACCCGGCGCAACATCTCCTCCCGGACCCCGCCCTCGTACAGGTCGCTGATCAGGATGAAGATCGACTCCGTGGGCCGGGTGATCAGCCCCTGGCAGTAGGCGATCGCCCGGTTGATGTCCGTCCCGCCGCCGAGCTGCGTCCCGAACAGCACCTCCACCGGATCGTGCAACTGCTCGGTGAGGTCCACCACCGCGGTGTCGAACACCACCAGCCGGGTCCTGAGCGTCCGCATCGAGGCGAGCACCGCCCCGAACACGCCCGAGTACACCACCGACGCCGCCATCGACCCGCTCTGGTCGACGCACAACGTCACCTCGCGTTGCACCGCCTGCTGCCGGCGCGCGTAGCCGATCAGCCGCTCGGGCACCACGGTGTTCTGCTCGGGCAGGTAGTTCTTCAGGTTCGCCCGGATGGTGCGGTCCCAGTCGATCTCCGACGGGCGTTTCGGGCGGTTGGTCCGTGACGCCCGGTCGAGCGCCCCGGTGACCGCCGCCCGCGTGCGTTGCTGCAGCCGCCGTTCGAGCTCCTGCACGACGTGCCGCACCACCCGCCGGGCCGACTCCCTGGCCTGGTCGGGCATCAGCCTGTTCAGCGACAGCAGCGTGCCCACCAGGTGCACGTCCGGCTCGACCGCCTCCAGCATCTCCGGCTCCAGCAGCAACCTGGTCAGATCCAGCCGGTCGATCGCGTCCTTCTGCATCACCTGGACCACGCTCGACGGGAAGAACTCCCGGATGTCGCCCAGCCATCTGGCCACCTTCGGCGCCGAGGCGCCCAGGCCGCCCTTGCCCTCGTAGACCGCGTCCAGCGCGCCGTCCATCCGGGCGTCGCCGGCCTGGAGGCTCACGCCCGTGCCGTCCGCCTCGCCGCCGCCGAGCACCAGCCGCCAGCGTCGCAACCGCTCATCCATCGGACCTCCCCAGGATGTCCAGCACCGTCCTGACCGCCGGTGCGGCCCTCCGCTCGTCCACCTCGTGCGCCGCCTGCTCCTTGCGCTCGCCCTTCACCCGCTGCCCGATCGACCGCCGCTCGGGAGTGGCGAACTTGCCGAACGTACGGCGGAGCAGGGGCAGCACCTGCACGAACTCCTCGGGGCCCAGACCGGCCAGCCACCTGTCCAGCAGGGGGAGCAGGGTCGGATCGTGCACCAGCAGCAACCCGCCGCCCGCCAGGAACCCCTCCACCCACGCCGCGGCGCGGGCCGGTTCGTTTCCTCGTGACATCGCCCTGGCCATCCGGCTCTCGGCGTCGTCGATCTCACCGGCGTCCAGCAGGATGCGGGTCAGGCGCCCTTCGATCAGGCCGTGGAGGTCTCGCCGGTCGCACACCCCTCGCAGCGTCACCAGCCACCGGCTCTCCGGACTGGCCCCTCCCCCACTCCGCCTTTCCCGGGGGACTCCGCTTTCCGCCTCAGCCATTCGCGGGGCCTCAGCCGCAGTCCGGTCCGCAGCCTCCGCCGCCTGGGCCGCGTCGTCGGGGTGGGCCGGGACTCCCGCGGAAGGGGGCGCCTCTGTGGGGGGCTGGTCTGCGGGGTGGGCGGAGGGTGAAGCTGGGGGCTGAAGCTCACCGAGGAGCCCGGCATCCACACCCGCCTGGGGCTCGGCTTCCGCCCCGGCCGGGGGCCCGGCCACCGACTCGGGCCGAGGCTGGACCGAGGCGGGCTGATCGATGCCGGGCGGCTGACCAACTGGGTGTTGCTGAGCGGGAACGGGGTGTTGGTCGGTGCGGCTCTCCTCCAGGAGGGCCACTGCCGAGTGGACGCCGTCGACCTCCTTGAGCAGGGCGGCGGCGGAGTCGTCGTCCAGCGAGGTGACCGCCACCGGCAACCCGACACAGATCCGGTCGAGCAAGGAGCTCGCGATCACCGCCAGTCCCTCGGCGGAGGTCCCCCGCACATCCCCGTACCGCTGGGCGCGGACCATGGCGGGCAGGGCGGCCATGAGGTGGGTGACATCGGTGTCCAGCGCAGCCCGCGCCGACAACGCCGCCAGAACCGCGGGCATGGCAGCGGGCAGGTCGGCCAGCAGACACCGCTCGACCAGCCCGGCCAGGTCGGCCAGCGACCCGGCCTGGACCCCACCCCCGGACCCGGCCTGGCTCCCACCGCCGGGGCCGACTGAGCCGGGCACGCCGCCCCCGGGCCCAGCCGAGCCAGGCAGCCCACCCGCAGACCCGGCCGAGCCAGGCAGCCCGGACGTCGGGACGGACCCGGCGGGGAGCCCGGCGCCCCTCCCGCCACCCCCGAGCACGCCCGGCGACGTCTGGCCGGCCAGGTCGCAGGCGTAACGGACCGCAGCCGACTCCACGGTGACCCCAAGGGCGGCCAGTTCGATCAGGCGCAGGTCGAACTCCGGGTCCCAGGACAGCGACCAGCTCTCCCGGAAGGTGCCCTTGCCCCGCGCCTCCCGCGGCGTCCCCCACTCGACGCCGAGCAGCCGCAGGCGGTGCAGCAGCCGGCTCCGGTCGAGGTCGAGCGGCTTGCGGAGGTCGAGGTCGAGCTCCCGCACCAACGCCTCGGCGGGAAGCCGCAACCGCCGTTGCTGTTCGCGCAGGTCACGCTGGAGGGGCACCATGGGCACCCCGTCGCCCACGTGCCCGATCCGGTCGCCGACGACGAGCTGCCGCTGGATGAGGTCGAGCGGCAACGCGTCGCCCTCGCACAGCACGGCCAGGGCGGCCTCGCTGACCTCCCCGAGCCCGGCGAGCGGTCGCCCGCGCAGCCCGGCGAGGCTGTGCGCCAGCCGTACCGCCTCGATGACGTGCGCCGAGGAGACGGCCAGGCCCTCCTGCCGCAGCACCCCGGCTGCGGCGGCGAGCCAGCGCTCGACGGGGCGGTCGGGGGCGGTGAACAGGTGGTGGTACCAGCCGGGCGAGGTGATGCCCGCGCCGTAACCGCTCCACGCCGCCAGTCGCCCGTACGTCCACGGCACCCAGGTGAGCTCGACCTTGACCTTGGGCAGCCCGCGCAGGAGCGCGTTGTCGGCCTGCGCGCCGTCGAGCCAGATGGCGGGGGCGTGCCACGCGCCGCAGACGACCACGACGGTCTCGAAGCCCTCGCGCATCGCGGCACGCACCGCGCGCCGCATGTGGGCCTCGCGGCGGGCCTCCCGCTCGCCGGGCTCGTGGCCCTCGCGGACGGCGGCCATCGCCTCGGCGATCACCTGGAAGGGGGTGTCGCCGCGGTGTTCGACGACGTCCTCCCACCAACGTTCTGGATCGTCGTACCCGGCCGCGGCGGCGAACCACCCGAGCGGATCGGCCAGCCCCGGCTCCTCCAGCCCCCGCCCCGGCCCGCCGTCACCAGGCAGCGCCTCCCCCTCGGGCGCGGCGTCCCCCGCCGCCCCCGGCACGCCTTCCGTCGCGACGTCGCCTCCCTGCCCCAGCGAACCTCCGGGTACGGCGTCGCCCCCCGCCCCCGGCACCCCAGGAGCGGGGCGGGCAGGCGGCTGGTCGTCGCGGGAGGGCATGGCGAGGGTGGTCGCCGCCGGGAGGTCGATGAAGCGCACCTCGGCCCCGGCCGCCACGCCGTACGCCATGGCCTGCCACTCCGGCGAGAACGCCGCGAACGGCCAGAAAGCCGCACGCGACGGGTCGCCCGGGACGTGTGCCAGCAACGCCACGGGCGGTTCGAGCTCGGGCAGGAGCGGGATGAGCGCGTTGGCCTCTGGCGGCCCCTCGATGAGGATCGCGTCGGGCCGCAACAGCTCCAGCTCGGCCCGTACGGCACGCGCCGACCCAGGCCCGTGGTGGCGCACGCCGAGCACGTGCAGGCTCATGCCGCCTCCCTCCAGGCGTGAGGCGCGCTCATGACACCTCGCGGCAGGCGCGGTAGAAGTCACGCCAGTCGGCCCGCTCGCGGACCACGGTCTCGAGGTACTCGTGCCAGACGACCCGGTCCGACACCGGCTCCTGCACCACCGCGCCGACGATGCCGGCGGCCACGTCGGAAGGCCGCAGGACGCCGTCGCCGAAGTGAGCGGCCAGGGCGATGCCGCTGGTCAGCACCGAGATCGCCTCGGCCGTGGACAGGGTGCCACTCGGCGACTTGACCTTGGTGCGGCCGTCCTCGGTCATCCCGTTGCGCAGTTCGCGGAAGACGGTGACGACCCGCTGGATCTCCGTCATGCCGGTCACCGTCTCCGGCAGGCGAAGCGCGCTGCCGAGTTGCTCGACGCGGCGCGAGACGATGTCGACCTCCTCCTCGGCGGTCGCCGGGACGGGCAGCACGACGGTGTTGAAGCGCCGCCGCAACGCGCTGGACAGCTCGTTGACGCCGCGGTCGCGGTCGTTGGCGGTGGCGATGACGTTGAACCCGCGCTGCGCCTGCACCTCGATGTTGAGCTCGGGCACCGGCAGCGTCTTCTCCGACAGCACCGTGATCAGCGCGTCCTGGACGTCGGACGGCATGCGCGTCAGCTCCTCGACCCGGGCCAGCCGGCCCTCGGCCATCGCGCGCATGATCGGGCTGGGCGTCATCGCCTCCTGCGACGGCCCCTCGGCCAGCAGCCGCGCGTAGTTCCAGCCGTAGCGGATCGCCTCCTCTGCCGTGCCTGCGGTGCCCTGCACCAGGAGCGTCGAGTCGCCGCTGATCGCCGCGGCGAGATGCTCCGACAACCACGTCTTGGCCGTGCCCGGCACGCCGAGCAGCAACAACGCCCGGTCGGTGGCGAGCGTCGCGACCGCCACCTCCACGATCCGCCGCGCACCCACATACTTGGGCGTGATCTTGTCGCCGTCGCCCAGCAGATAGGTCGTCACCGCCCACGGCGACAACTTCCAGCCCGGCGGCCTCGGCCGGTCGTCCTCCTTGGCCAGCAGCGCCAGCTCCTCGGCGTACTGGTCTTCCGCGTGCGGGCGCAACACGGTGCTCATGACAGCTCCTCCCTCATCTCTGCGCGGAACCGCAACAACGCGGCGACCTCCTGGACCGCCTGCTCGGCCGAGGCCCGCTCGGCCAGGTGGTGCAGGGCCGGATCGATCCGCTCCCCGGCGATCCTGGACAACTCGCCCAGGTTCCAGGGCTGCACCGCCGCCATTTTCACGATCTTGTTCAGTACGGCTGCCGCCAGCCCGGCTCCCCAGGGCGGTTCGACGCCGCCCAGCACCATGATCAACTGGTTGTCGAGCTCGTGCCGCTCGGCGAACTCGGCCGCCAGCCGCTGCTGCTCCCACGGCGGGAGGGCCACCAGCAGGTCGGCGATCGGGTCCCACTCGAACATCGCCCGCGCCCACTCCGGGTCGCGCTGCACGATCGCGGCGCGCACCCAGCCCAGGCGCAGTTCGGTGTCCCAGTCGGGGATGCGCTTGGCCAGCAGCTCGGCGGGCGGGCCCGGCCAGACCGACAGCGGGGCCCGGGCGACGAGCTGCTGCAGCCACCACGCCCGCGCGCCGGTGCCGGCCGGGGCCTTGGCGCGGATGCCGTCGCGTTCCATGGCACGGTCGCATTCGGTGGGCGGGGTGACGGTGATCTCGTGCTTGCCCACCCGGACCGCCTGCTCGATTCTGGCCGCCATGCGCCGGGCCAGCCTCGACTCGGGCAGCCTGGAGAGCAGGTTCGCCGCCTGCTGGCGGACCTCGCGGCGGCGGTCGTCGAGCGCCTGCTCCAGGAACGGCTCGTCGGCGATGGACAGGCCGGACTCGAACAGCTCCAGGAAGGCGGCGCGATCGTCGGGCGTCTCCTGGGTCCAGGTGGCCTCCACCAGCGTGCGGGCCGCTTCCGGGTCGCTCTCGCGCAGGTGTTTCAGGTAGGCGCGGCGGTCGCCGCTGCTGCCCAGCTCCCAGGTCTCGCCGGTCGGCTCGTCGAGCAGGTAGGCCCAGGCCGGGTTGCGGGCCGCCAGCCAGCGGCCGCGGTGGCCGGCCAGCAGGCCCAGGTGTTCGCGGATCGAGCGGTCGCGGTCGCCCCGGTCGAGCAGGTCGGGGAGGACGTGCGCGGGAACCCTCCGGCCGCTCTCGGCGGCCAGGCGCAGCCACTCGGCGAGCAGGCGGGGCTGTTCCCCGCCCAGCACACGCCTCAGGCGGTCGGCGGCCTTCCTCGGCACGGCCTCCCGCTCCTCGGGGGGCGCGGTCCCCTCAGGGGGTGCAGCACCCTCAGGGGCGTGCGCCTCACCGGAAGAGACCGCCTCCTCGCCTGAGCCAGGGACCGCAGACGGGGCCGTGGCGGGGGCAGGGGTCGGGTGGCCGGCGCGGCGGCGGATGACTTCCAGGGCCGCGTCGCCCAGCAGGTCGCCCGGGTAGGCGCGGCGGTCGGTGCCGACCAGGGCGGCCGAGACCAGGTCTTCCCACTTCACAGCAGCACCGCCCGGCCCTCGTCCCAGGTCATGAGCGGGCGCAGGCCCTGGGGTGTCCACTCGGCGGACATGGTCACAGGGTGTCCTCCAGACACGGCGAGCAGCCGCCACGGATCGCGGTGGCGAGGATGCAGGGGCAGGCCGCCGACCTGCGCGGATCCGGGAACCACCCCGGACAGCAGCAGCGGCCACGAATCCACCCAAGGGTCGCCCGCGATGGCCGCGGCGAGCTCGTCGAGGGCGGCGTCAGGGGTGAGGCCGGGCGGGGCGGCGGTGTGCGGCTCGGCCATCCGGTGCCGGACCGCGACGAGGGCACGCAGCGGAGCCGCCCCCGGGTAGAAGGCGAGGTCCGCCTCGACCGCGGTGCCCGCGACCAGGGAGGCGTCGAGCGGCTGGCCGGGCGGCGCGAAGGAGAGCACCACCGCGGCCCGCCCGCTGGCCCGGCCACGCAGCCAGACGCGGCGGGTCAGCAGCCGGTCGACCTCCTCGTCGCGGGTGCCGATGACGTCCCACTCGTCGCGCACCGGCTGCCCGGCCAGGACATCCTCGCGCGCCACGGGGAAGCCGACGCGCTGCAGCACGGTCTGGGCCAGCGGCGCGGGCAGCTCAGCCCGCCGGGTGTAGGCGACGACCAGGAGCTTGAGCAGCGCGTACTCCTCCAGGAGCCGCGCCGGCCACCCTTCCTGGCCAGGCACGCGGGCCAGCCGGGAGGCGATCGACGCCACCCCGGGCGCCTGCGCGTCGACCAGGCGTTTGGCCAGGCCCTGCCAGTCGGCCGGGTCGGCGCCGGCCAGGCCGTGGCGGACCTGGTCGCCCAGCCAGCGTTCGAGCTCCGACAGGCCGGCGGCCACGCGCGCCTGCCGTACCGTCCGGGTGTCGGGACGCCCGGACGCCTGCTCGGCGCGCGCCCCGGACGGGACCGCGCCGGAGCCGCCCGGCTCCGCCGAGGCGGCGGCGCGAGCCGCCTCCACCCGGGCCTCGGCCTTGGCCGCGCGGGCGGCCCGCTGGTCGATCCACTCCGCCGCCCACGGCGGGACCGCCAGGTCGGGCACCCCGTCGGCCGACCAGGACAGCAGCAGCCCCAGGCAGTGCTTGCACGGGAACTTCCGGCTCGGGCAACTGCACCGGTAGGCCGGCTCGGACAGGTCGACGCACGATTGGTACGGCTTGGCGCCGCTGCCCTTGCACTCGCCGAACAACACCTCCCCCGACATCCCCCGGACCAGCCATTTGGCCGGCGACGACAAGCCCTGGGCCGCCTTCTGCGAGGACGCGTCGGGGGCGAGGGCGAGCACCTGATCACGGCTCCACCGTTCGATCACGTCGGCGAGACTAGCCATCCCGACCGACAATTGCCGTCCCCCGAATTCGCGGGGCGTTGCGAATCAATCACGATCTTGGATCCGCCCGGTCGCGGCGGGCACCATCGAGGTCAGGGAGGTGGCGGATGCTGGAGCCGGTGCTGGCGAAAGCCGGGCAGGCGGTGGCCGACCGGGCGGTGCGCGGCGCCGAGCTGAAGGATCTGATCAGGAGCTCCTTCCGCGACCAGGTGGCCGCGCCGCGCAAGTTCGGCAACCAGGTGGACGGCCTCTCCTGCGGCGCCTGCTCCTCAGCGGCTGCCCTGTCGTCGATCTGGTGGCCCTCTCCGGCCGCAGTGGCCTGCTCGTCGAGCTCGTGGAATGCGGCAAGGTCGGCAATGCGGAACTGCTGCGTGGCCGGAACAAAGTGCTCATCCACTGACCGCCTTCGACTTCTGTCGCCCGCGAATGTGAGGATGGGACCATGACTCGGCACATCGTCTCCGTCATCGGGGGCAAAGACGCCCCCAGCACCACCACCTACACCTCGACCAACCCCGCCAAGCTCACCGAGATCGTCGCCCAGGTGGGCATGGCCGACGCGGCGACCTTCGCGGCTGCCTGCCGTACCGCCAAAGAGGCGCAGCGGGAGTGGGCCAGGGTGCCCGCGCCGGTGCGCGGGCGGGTGGTGGCGAACATCGGCCGCCTGGTGGAGGCCAACGCAGAGGCGCTGGCCCGGCTCGTGACCCAGGAGATCGGCAAGCCGTACGCGGAGGCGCTCGGCGAGGTCAGGGAGATCGTCGACACCTGCGACTTCTTCCTGGGCGAGGGCCGCAGGCTGTACGGGCAGACGGTGCCCAGCGAGATGCCGGACAAGAACCTGTTCACCTTCCGCAACCCGGTGGGCGTGGCCACGGTGATCACGGCGGGGAACTTCCCGGTCGCGGTGCCGAGCTGGTACCTGGTGCCCGCGCTGGTCTCGGGCAACGCGGTGGTGTGGAAGCCGGCGGAGTACAGTGCGGCGTCGGCGCACGCGCTCTACCTGCTGTTCGTCAAGGCGGGCCTGCCCGAGGGCGTGCTGAACGTGGTGTTCGCCGACGGCAAGGAGACCTTCGAGGGCCTGGAGCAGGCGCTCACCGAGGGCATGGTGGACAAGATCGGCTTCACCGGCTCCAGCGAGGTCGGCCGCCGGATCGGCGAGCTGGCCGGGCGGCACCTGCAGTCGCCGTGCCTGGAGCTCGGCGGCAAGAACCCGATGGTGATCATGCCCGACGCCGACCTCGACCTGGCCGTGGAGGGCGCGCTGTTCTCCGGTTTCGGTACGGCAGGCCAGCGCTGCACCAGCCTCGGCACGCTGATCGTGCACGAGGAGGTGCACGAGGAGTTCACCGAGCGCTTCGCCCGGGCGGTCCAGAACGCCAAGATCGGCGACCCGGCGACGGACGTGCTGGCCGGGCCGCTGCTCGACCGCAAGTTCGCCGAGCGGTACGAGGAGTTCCTGACCTGGATCCAGCCGCACCACACGGTCATCTCCGGCCCGACCGGGCGGATCACCGAGCAGAACCCGCGGCACGAGTTCACCGGCGAGGGCGGGCTGTTCTACCACCCGGTCGTGGTGGACGGGGTGCGCCCGGACGACGAGCTCTTCCTGGAGGAGACGTTCGGCCCGATCGTCGGCGTGACCACCTTCACCACCCTCGACGAGGCGATCGAGCTGGCCAACCGGCCCGGGTACGGGCTGTCGAGCTCGATCTACACCACCAGCCCGCAGTCGGCCTTCCGCTTCCGCGAGGGCATCTCGGCCGGCATGGTCAGCGTCAACAACTCCACCAGCGGCGCCGAGGCGCACCTGCCGTTCGGCGGCAACGGCAAGTCGGGCAACGGCAGCCGGCAGTCGGGCATCTGGGTGCTCGACCAGTTCACCCGCTGGCAGGCGATGAACTGGGACCATTCGGGCCGGCTGCAGAAAGCGCAGATGGACGTCGTGGACATCACCCCGGACCAGGATTTCCGCCTATAGCGTGTCTCCTCTGGATCACCCACAATGTGCTCCGGAGGAGTCCACGTGAAGCACAGCGAACGGCTCGCCCGCTCGGCGAGGTCTCTGCACGCGACCGTCGGGGAGCTCCGCGGCGCGCTGGCCGGGCGGGACGAGGAGGCCCTGGCCTACGCCCGGGACAGCCTGGCCCGCCTCGCCGCCGCCGCGCTGGACCCGAGCCGCCCGCTCGGTTTCGAGCAGGCGGCCCCGGCCCCAGGTGCGGGCGGGCCGGTCGATGACGAGGTGCTGGCCGGGGCGCTGCACGATCTGGCCCTGTCCGAGGCGTTGTTGTCGGCTGACCGGGCGCTCAAGACGGGCGACATCGTGCCGCTCGACCTGGCCGCCGCCCGGGTCGGGCAGGCCGCGGGCCTGCTGGAGTCGCGGGCCAAGGAGCCCGCCGAGCACGGGTTCTCCGCGCCGGTGGTCCGCTCCCCCGACCTGGCCACCGCGGTGGCGGCGGTGCGGGAGCGGGCCGGGGGCTGTCTCGACTCGATCGCCGAGCGGTCGGCGGGGGTGGCCTGGGACTCGCTCACCTCGATCCCGTTCGCCGGGTCGCTCGTCGAGGGGGCCAGGCAGCTCGGGGACAGGATCGGGATCGGGCCGGTCCAGGGACAGTTCGCCACGCTGGCGGTCAAGGCTCTGGAGCGGGCGCTGGCTGGGCTCGGACGGCTCCTGCCCGCCGAGGCGGTGGAACGGGCCAGGCAGGCGGTGGCGGAGTTCGGCGCCGGGCTGGAGCGGGAGGTCAAGGCCACGGTCCTGCTGATGGGCCGGGTGCTGCGGTGCGAGCCCACCAAGACCGACCTGGGGCGGCGTCTCGACCAGGCCGGGGAGACGGCGGGTGGGCCGGACGTGGTGGAGCGGCTGGATCGGGCGGCGGGTGAGCTGGTGGAGCTCGAGACGCGCTTTCGCAAGCGGATGGATCAGATCGCCGGGCTGATCGCGTTGTGCGGGGCCGTGCTCGGGGGGCTGGCCGTGGCGTTGGCGGCGCCCGTGGTGGCGGGGCTCGCCACCGCGGCGGGGGCGTTGCTGCTGGCGGTCTGCGTGGTGCTCGCCGCGGACTACGCCGACGCGTGGCCGCTGACCACGGGCGTCCGCGGCGTCCGCCTGATCGTCGAGGCCGCCACATGATCCACCACGAACCGGAGCAGGGCCGCCCCGAGAACGCCGGCCCAAAACCGGATAAGGGCCGCCCCGGCAACACTGGCCGCAAACCGGAGCGGGGCCGCCCCGAGAACACCGGCCTCACCAGCGGTCAGAGCCGCCCCGAGAACACCGGCCACGCCGCCGTCGGGGGCGTTCCGTGATCGGCGAGCATGCCGCCGCTGAGGCCGAGGCGTTGCGGCGGTCGGCCGACCTGCTGGCCGGTCTGGCCGAGGGCGCGCCCGCCGAGACGGACCTGCGCCGGCACGCCGACCACCTGATCGCCGAGCTGGCCAGGATCGCCGCCGCCGCCCAGTCCCCCACCGCCGGACCCGCCGGGCCCACCGAGTGGGAGCGGCTGGCCGGGTTACGGCAGGAGGCCGCCCGGCTGCGCGCCCAGGCCCTGAGCTACGCCCAGGCGCTGCTCCTGCGCCGAGCCGGGCTGGACGGCGGCGCGGGCGAGGCCGCCGAAGCGCTGGTGGCCTTCCTGTGCCGCGCGGCGGGCCTGGACAACCGCATCGTGCTGGGCGTCGACGCCGGCCCCGAGTCCTTCACCCGCGACCTCGACCTCGTCCGCCTCCCCCCGCACCCGGACGTCTGGCACCTGCCGGCCGTGGCCCACGAGAGCGGCCACTACGCCGTCCGCGAGGTACGGCACGCCGCCGACAAGGACCGCCGCCCCCTGCGCGAGCTGATCGAGCTGATCGAGGGCGGCGAGGCCGCTCCGGCCCACGCCGAGGAACTGGTCGCCGACGCCTTCGCCACCTACGCCCTCGGCCCCGCCTACCCCCTGTCCTGCGTGGCGCTGCGCATCGACCCGACCACCGCGCACCTGTCCGGTCCGACCCACCCGAGCTGGGACCGCCGCATCCACGTGCTGCTGCACCTGCTCGCCGCGATGGACGCCCGCTACGGCACCGGCCAGTACGGCGCGGGGGCCGACCGGGTCAAGACGTTGTGGGCCCGCCTGACCGGCCGACCAGAACCGGACCGCGACGGCGGCCCGAGCCCGGCGGCGAGCATCCTGGCCCAGCTCGACCGGCACCTGCCCGCCGCCCGCTACGAGGCCGGTTCGCTGCTGGTGCGGGCCCGCGAGGCGTTGCGGACGCGTGCCGTACCTCCGCCGGGTGTGACACCCGCGCACCTGCTGAACGCCGCGTGGAGCCTGCGGTTGCGCGGCGAGCGGGTCGCCGGGCTCGACGCGCGCGTGCTGACGTTGCTGGCGAGGAAGGACTGAGATGGCCGGACGCGAGATCCTGGAGGCCAGGCTCGACACGCTCCTGGACGACCTGGAGAAGGTCAAGACCGCGGTCGCCACCGCCAGCGCCGGGCGCCGGCACATCCTGGAGGCGATCGAGTCGCTGCAGCGGGCGCGGCGGCAGATCAAGGCCATCGCCTCGGTCGGCCGCGAGGTGGACGAGGAGCTGCGCCAGGACGCCTTCGGCGCGCTGGAGGCGGCCCAGCAGAACGAGATCCTCTTCTTCGGGCTGCGCGGCCTGCCGGCCAAGTCGCGGGAGGCGGCCGAGCACGTGGAGGCGGTGATCCGGCTGCTGCAGCCGATCAGCGAGCGGATGGTCGCCATCGAGGGGCAGGGCGCGCTCAAGAGCGCGCTGCACGGCGACTGCACCAAGCTGGCCGGGAAGGTGAAGGACAGCCGCCGGGCGCTGGACGAGCACCCGGCCGACCTGGCCAGCCACTGGGCCCGCTACCTGGAGTTCGTCGACAGGGAGGCCAGGCCGCTGTTCGACGCCTACGTGGACTTCATCAGCGGCCTCGCCGTACGGGACAACGACCTGGACGGGAGCATCTGCGCGATCAGCGACCGGCTGGTGGACGGGCTGCTCGGCACGAACGCGGCACTGTCGCTGCCCGCCCGCGAGGCGGCGCTGAGCATGGACGCCATCGTCAAGCTGGGCTTCCCCGAGTGGGGCATCTGGAGCGTGCCGCTGGCCGCGCGGGAGGCGGGGGCGAGCATCGTCCGGCACGCCGGGCAGCGGACTATGCTCAGCCAGGTGCTGGCCGACCCGCCGGGCGGGCTGCCGATCATGGAGACCAGGCGGCTGGTGGAGGACGCCATCGGCGCCTACACCCTGGGGCCGGCGTACGCGCGGGCGATGTTCACCTTCCGGCTTCGGCCGGGCTGGCGGCCCGGCCCGGACCTGCCGGCCGACAACCGGCGCGCCGAGGTGATCCTCCAGGTGCTGACGCTCCAGCACGATCCGGACGACCACGACGACTTCGCCGACGAGGTGACCAGCCTGCGGCACTTCTGGGAGCGGGCGGTGGCCGACCTGTCGGCCGAGCCCGCCGACCGGCTGGATCCCGCCTTCACCAAGGCGGTGCACGAGGTGCTGAGCGGCGACTGGCGGCTGCGCGGCTTCGCGGCCGGGCAGTGGGACTCGGTGGTCGCCTGGCGCGACCACCTGCTGCGCCGCCGGGGCAGCGAGGACGAGCCGCCGGTGGAGGAGGTCGACCGGGTGGCGACGTTGCTCAACGCCGGGTGGCTGGCCAGGAGCGCCGCGCCCGGGCTGGAGTCCGATCTCGGCGAGGAGCTGATGGTGCTGCTCAGGCGGTCGGGGACGACCTCGGCGGCCACGCGCGCCGTGCACGCGCCGCTCCCGGCCGACCGGCGCGGGAGGGACTGGCGATGACCGAGCCGCCTCCCGCCTCCGAAGTCCCTTCGATGATCGACCCGTACAAGCACTACCTCCCCATCAGCCGGCTGTGGCGCGACAGCCGGATCGCCGAGCTCGAACCCGGCTTCGCCGACCTGGACCCGGCCCTGACCGAGCTGATCGACGGCTGGGCCCGTGGCGTCGAGGCCGCCGACCTGATCCAGCCGGTCAAGGACCTGATCGCGCGGGTCGAGGCCGCCCTGCCCTCCTGGCAGCTCGACCGCGACCGCATGGAGGCGGTCCGCGACTCCGCCACCCTGCTGCTCGGCCTGCTCACCCGCGAAACCCGCGAGACCGGCGAGACCGGGGAGACCCGCGACACCGGCGACACCGGGGAGACCGGCGACACCGGGGAGACCGGCGACACCGGGGAGACCGGCGACACCGGGGAGACCGGGGAGACCGGGGAGACCGGGGAGACCCCCGAGGCCCCCGACCAGGAGGCGGTTCTCGGGCTGCTCCGGGCGGCGGCGACCGAGGGCGCCCAGTGGCTGACCCCGGGCCTGTACGCGATGGCGCTGGCGCACACCGGCCAGGCGGCCCGCGCCGAGGAGCTGATGGCCGAGGCCGCCACCCCCACCCACGCGCTCGCCCTGGCCCACGCCCAGCGCGAGCGCGACCCCGCCGCCGCGCTGGCCACCCTGGTGAGCGCCACCGACCGCTGGGAGAACGACCTGCGCCTGGCCCGCCTGCGCCACCACCTGGCCGGCGGCGAGGACGGCGCCGACCCGGGCGCCTGGGCCGCCCTGGGCCACGCGCTGCGCCTGTCCGGCCGATGGGCGGAGGCGGAGCGGGCGCTGTCCCACGCCGACCCCGACGACCTGGACGCCCTGCTCGGCCGCGCGCAGTGCTGCGCCCGCCTCGACCGGCACGAGCAGGCGGCCGCCCTGTTCGCCGTCCTGGCGAGCAAGACCGGCGAGCCGAATCCGGCGATCGACGCCGCCCTCTTCTCCTGCTACGCCGACCGCCTGGAGCAGGTCCAGGAGCACCTGGACACCGCGCTGGCCGGCGCCGACCACGTGATCCGCTTCTACGCCGCCCAGCTCTGCCTCAACCTCGGCGAGCACCAGCGCGCCCTCGACCTGGTCGAGGAGATCGGCGACGCCAGCGCCAACCCCCGGCTGACCGTGGTCAAGGCCCTGGCGCTGTTCGGGCTCAACCGCGACCGGGAGTGCGAGGCCCTGCTCGTCGCCGCCCGCGAGCTCCTGCCCGACGAGCCGGTCATCCCCCGCTACCTCGGCGTCACGCGCTACCACCTCGGCCTGCTGGAGGACGCCAAGGAGCTGATCGACCAGACGCTGGAGGCCGACCCGGACGACGCGTGGGTGCTGGCCGTACGCGGCGAGCTGCGCCGCAGGCTCTACGACCTGCCGGGCGCCCGCGAGGACCTGCGCCGGGCGCTGGAGCTCGGCTTCGAGCTCGGCTGGGTGCTGCGGGCGCTGGCCCAGGCGCTGGTGCTCGACGATCCCGAGGAGGCGCACCGGCTGCTGGACCGGGCGCTGGAGCTCGACCCGGAGCTGGCCTCCGCCTACACCGTCCGCGCCGAGCTGCTGTCGGAGGAGGGCCGGCAGGAGCAGGCGCAGGACGCCTACGCCACCGCCCAGCGGCTGGACGTGCACAACCCCGAGGCGCTGGCCGCGATGACCGACTACTGGCTGGAGAGCTGGGAGGGCCAGGCGCTGGAGGACGCGCGGCTCACCGTGGCCGAGGCGATCGAGGCCCGGCCCGGCCACTTCCGGCTGCACCGCGCCTACGCCGCGATCCTGCAGGCCTCGGGCATGGCCGAGGAGACCGAGGCCGAGGTGAGCCGGATCCTCACGATGACGCCCCACTCCCCCGACGACTGGGAGGTGTACGGCACGGCCCGCGCCGAGCGCGGCGACATGGAGGCGGCCCTGGCCGCCTTCGACGAGGGTCTGCGGCTCGGGCCCGAGCACGCGCCGCTGCGCATGTTCCGCGCCCTGACCCTGCTGGAGCTGGACCGGCCGGAGGAGGCCGAGCAGGCCCTCGAAGCCGTGCTCGCCCTCGCCCCCGACCTGTTCCTCGCCCGCTACCAGCTCGGCGCGCTGCTGCACGCCCAGAACCGGGTGGAGGAGGCCGAGCCGCACCTGCGCCGCGCCGCGGAGCTCGACCCCCGGGACGCCGACGCGCCGACGCTGCTGGCCGACGCGCTGCGCGTCATGAACCGGCCGGCCGAGGCCCTGGAGTGCGCCGATCGCGCGGTCGGGCTGAGCGAGACCGGCTTCACCCTGGCCGTCCGGGCGGAGATCTACTTCACCCTCGGCCGGCTGCTGGAGTCCAGGGCCGGCTTCGAGCGCGCCCTGGCCCTGGATCCCGGCCAGACGTGGGCGCGGGCCTCGCTGATCGACGTGCTGTACTCGCTGGGCGAGTTCGAGGCGACGATCGAGGAGGCCGATCGGGTGCTGGCCGAGGTGCCGGAGCCCGAGCCCTGGCTCCTGGCGCTGCGCGGCTCGGCGCTGCTGGCCCGTGGCCGGGTCGCCGAGGCCGAGCCGGACCTGCGCGCCGCCTTCAGCGAGAACCTCGTGGCCATGCGCAACCTGCGCGACCTGCTGCGCGGCGACGGGCGCGGCGAGGAGGCGGTGGAGCTGCTGCGCGAGGCCGTGCTGAGCGAGGAGGGCCAGCCGCGCGCCGACCTCGACCCGCAGGCCCTCGTCATCCTGTGCGAGGCGCTCCAGGCCGTCGGCCGCGCCGACGAGAGCGCCGAGCTGCTCCAGCTCGCCGCCGACACCCTCCCGCCCGACGTGCAGATCCCGGCCGCGCTGGCCTGGAACGAGCTGGCCAGGAACCGCAAGCGCGAGGCGCTGGCCGCCGCCCGGGACGCCGCCGAGCTCGACCCGGCCGACCTGGAGGCCCAGTACGCGCTGGCCTCGATGCTCTCGGTCAACGGCGAGCCGGAGCAGGCCGCCACGGTCTTCGCCGGCGCGACCGAGACCGACCCGGAGGCGGCCTGGGTGTGGATCGGCTTCTCCTCGCTGCTGTCCAGCATCGGCGACTGGGACGGCGCGGTGGCCACGGCCCGCGAGGCCACCGCCGAAGGCCGGCGCGTCACCGCCGAGGGCTGGGAGACGCTCGGCTTCGCCCTGCTCCACCACCACGAACCCGACCCGGAGCGGGCGCTGGCCGCCTACGACACCGGCATCGGACTCAACGCGCTCAACCCCGACCTGCACTCCGGCCGCGCCAACTGCCTGTTCGTGCTCGGCCGGGCCGAGGAGGCGGCGGCCGCGTACGAGACCTCCGCCGAGCTGGCCCGGCACGAGCGGGCCCGGCTGGCCCGGCGCGGCTGGTGCCTGATGCGGCTGGGCCGCTTCGCCGAGGCCCGCGACTGCTACCAGCGCTACCTCGCCACGCGGGCCGAGACGCCCGCCTGGGCCGCCTTCGACATGGGCCTGCTGGCCTGGGCGCAGGGCGAGGACGAGTCGTGCCGCGACTCCTACGCCTACGCTCTGCGGCTGGCCGAGCAGGAGGTGCCGCTCACCCGGCGCGGCACCCTCGACATCGCCCTGTGCGACCTCCGGCACGACACCCGGGGCGACCCCGAGACCCGCGCCGAGTTGCTCGCCACGCTCGTCCAGGCACGGGATGCCCTTCCCCGGTACCAACTGACCCCACCCGGATAGTAAGAATCTCCACCCCGCCCGGAGTCAGGGGCCTTCCCGGCGGGTCAGGCCCGTGTCACGATGACGATCGCCGTCGATTACGGGGAGAGACCGATGCGTAACGATGTGATACTGGCCAGCCTCCGCCTCCGTGCCGGTTTCCCGTGCCGGTGGAGCGTCTGGAGCGAGGACGGGCGCGGCTGGTACCCGGCGGGCGTGACGCCCGCGGTGGATCCGGACGGCCTGCCGTACTTCCACGGGGACGACGTGGTGCTGCACGTGCCGGCCGAGCGGGTGACCGTACGGGCGGCCAGGGGCATGGAGTACGGCTACGCGCAGACGACGCTGACGCCGGGCGAGGGCGAGACGCTGGTGGAGCTCGCGCCGGCCCGGATCTACGACGCCGCCGCGCGCGGCTGGTACGGCGGGGACCTCAACGTGCACGTCAGCCGGCCCTCGTCGTGGGTGGCCGCCTCCCAGCACGGCGAGGACCTGCACGTGGTGAACCTGATGTCGGCCGACGACGAGGCGGCCGAGCGCTGGGCGGGCCAGAACCTGCCGTGGTCGGACGACACGCACGTGGCCCGCGTTGGCCTGGCGCGCAGCCCGCAGGCCTTCCCCGAGTGGCCGCCGCCCTCCGACTCGCTGGGCCGGCTGCGCGAGCGGGGCGCGCTGATCGGCTACGCCAACGCCTTCCGCGGGCCGGTCGAGACGCCCGAACAGCTCGTGCGCACCGGCAACCCGGGCCACGACGCCCGCATGGCCGTCGTCGACGCCGCGCTCGGCCTGGTGGACAGCTACTCCTCGGTGATCGCCTCGGCCGCCGCCTACCGGCGGCTGATCGGCGCCGGCAACCGCGTGGCCGCGGTCGCCGGGTACGCGCACCGCATCGGGCCCATCGGCCGCGAGCGCACCTACGCGCACGTGGACGGCCCGCTCACCGCCGAGTCCTACACCCGGGCGGTACGGCGAGGCCGCACCTTCGCCACCACGGGCCCCTTCATCGAGCTGGAGGTCGAGGGCCACGGCCCGGGCGCGACCCTGAACCTGGTGCCCGGCGACCTGGTGAACGTCTCGGCCAAGGTGATCGGCCCGGGCGTCGAGCGGGTCCGGCTGCTGACCGCCGACGGCGAACTGCTGGCCGGCGAGCCGCAGGAGGTCTCCGGCGCGCTGCCGGTGATCTGGCCGACGTACGTGGTCGCGGTGGCCGAGGGCGACGGACTGGTGCGGGCGCACACCAGCCCGGTCTACCTCGACGTCGACCACCGCCGGGTGGCGCGGGAGGAGGACGTGACGTTCTGCCTGCGCTGGCTCGACCTGCTGGAGGAGCTGATCGAGGACAGCGCGAGCCCGGGCCGGCTCGCGCTGGTGGCGGAGGCCAGGCGCGTCTACGAGTCCCGCCTGGTCTGAGCGACGGGAAAGCCCCCGCCGGGCACGACCGGCGAGGGCTTTCGAGACGGCGACAGCGTCAGGGACCGGATCAGACCAGGCCGGCCTTCTCCAGGGCGGCGCAGCAGGTGTCCACCAGCAGGCGGGTGACCACGTACGGGTCGACGTTGGCGTTCGGGCGGCGGTCCTCGATGTAGCCCTTCTGGTCCTTCTCGACCTGCCACGGGATGCGCACGGAGGCGCCGCGGTTGGAGACGCCGTAGCTGTACTTGTTCCACGGCGCGGTCTCGTGGTGGCCGGTCAGGCGGGACTCGATGTCGGCGCCGTAGTTCTTGACGTGCTCCAGCGGCTTGTCGCCCTCGCCGAGCGACTCGCAGGCCACGATGATCGCGTCGTAGTTCTCGCGCATCTTCTTGGTGGAGAAGTTGGTGTGCGCGCCGGCGCCGTTCCAGTCGCCACGGGCGGGCTTGGCGTCGAGGGTGGCCTCGATGCCGAACTCCTCGGCGGTGCGGTAGAGCAGCCAGCGGGCCACCCACAGGTGGTCGGCGACCTCGAGGGTGCCGGCCGGGCCGATCTGGAACTCCCACTGGCCGGGCATGACCTCGGCGTTGATGCCGGACAGCTTCAGGCCGGCGGCCAGGCAGCGGTCCATGTGCAGCTCGACGATCTCACGGCCGAAGGCGGCCTCGGCGCCCACGCCGCAGTAGTAGTGGCCCTGCGGGGCCGGGAACCCACCCTCGGGGAAGCCGAGCGGGCGGCTGCCCTTGAAGAAGGTGTACTCCTGCTCGATGCCGAACCACGACTCCTGGTCGGCGTAACGCTCGGCGACCTCGCGGGCGAGCGCACGGGTGTTGCTCTTGTGCGGGGTGCCGTCGATCTCGTCGACCTCGCACAGCACCAGCATGGCGTCGCCGCCGCGGATCGGGTCGGGACAGGTGAAGACGGGGCGGAGCACGCGGTCGGAGGCGTGGCCCTCGGCCTGGTTGGTGCTGGAGCCGTCGAAACCCCACACCGGCGGCTGCTCGCCGTCGGCGACGATCTTCGTCTTGGAGCGGAGCAGAGCCGTGGGCTCGGTGCCGTCAATCCAGATGTACTCAGCCTTGTAGCTCACGGCGGTGGTCCCTTTCAGCGTGTCGTCCAGCCACGCCGAGTCAACCGCTGGGCCGTTTCCCAACTTTTGCCCGGATGTGAACGTGGTGTTAATCGTGCTCCCCGTGTTACGCGAAGGTTTCCGAAGGAGTCACGGTGACGAAGTCCTACGGGGTCACGGTGAGGAAGAGGAAGGCGCCGAAGACCGTCAGGTGCACCGTGCCCTGCATCAGGGTGGCCCGGCCGGGCGCGATGGTGAGCGTGGAGACGATCACGGTCAGCGCGAGCAGCACCATCTCCTTCGGCCCCAGCCCGAGGGTGAGCGAGCCGTCCAGCCAGAGCGAGGAGACGGCGATCGCCGGGATGGTGAGGCCGATGCTGGCCAGGGCGGAGCCGAGGGCCAGGTTGAAGCTGGTCTGGAGCCGGTTGCGGCGGGCCGCGCGCACGGCCGCGACGGTCTCGGGTGCCAGCACCAGCAGCGCGATGGCGACGCCGACCACGGCGCGCGGCGCCCCGGCCGCGGCGACCGCCTGCTCGATCGCCGGGGAGGCGGTCTTGGCCAGGCCCACCACGGTGACCAGGCAGACCAGCAGCAGGCCGAGGCTGAGCCCGGTCCGGCGGGAGCTCGGGGGGTCGGCGTGCATGTCCTCGTCGCCGTAGCCCGGCGGCAGGAAGTAGTCGCGGTGACGCACCGTCTGCATGACGACGAAGACGGCGTAGAGGATCAGCGAGGCCACGCCGGCGAAGGCGAGCTGCGCGGCGGAGAAGGTGGGGCCGGGCGTCGAGGTGGTGAAGGACGGCAGCACCAGGGAGAGCGTGGCGACCGCGCAGAGCGTCGCGAGCGCCGCGGTGACGCCCTCGACCTTGAACTCCACCACGCGGTGGCGCAGCGCGCCCACCAGGAGACACAGGCCGACCACGCCGTTACAGACGATCATGAAGGCGGCGAAGACGGTGTCACGGGCCAGGGAGCTGGTGTCGGGCCCGCCGCTGGACATCAGCATGAGGATCAGCCCGACCTCGATCACGGTGACCGCGACGGCCAGGATCAGCGTCCCGAAGGGCTCGCCCACGCGGTGCGCCACCACCTCGGCGTGGTGGACGGCGGCGATGACCGCGCCGATCAGCGCGGCCGCCACGAAGGCGACCATGACCCCACCGGGTTCCCGTCCCCAGGTCAGGACGAGCACAGCCAGAGCGACAGGAGGCACCACCATTTCCCACTTGATCATAGGGAAACCCTATCGAGCCGACCTGGACACTCTCTGGGAGCGACGACGTGGCCGCCGCCGCGGGAGATCCGCGACGGCGGCCGGAAGCACGCCGGGCTAGGGCTGGTCCTTCCTCCCGTCGTAGCCGAGCAGGCGCATGGCCGTCTCCGGGTCCATGGCCGCCGCCAGGAGCTGCGCGCGGGCGTTGGCCCGGTCGCGGTCCTGCTCGGCCCGGGCCTGGGCGGCCCGCATGGCCCTGACCACGATCATCGTCACGCCGAGGCCCGCGACCACGGCCAGCACGACCACGAACAACGCCATGAGCAGCCCCGGCGAGGCCAGTCCCGCGGCCGAGGCGCCCGCTCCGGGCAGCGCTCCCGTGGTCAGCAGCGCGCCGATCACCGCGACGGCGATCAGAGCGCACAGGCTGGCCACGACCACCAGCACGCCCCTGCCGCGCCGGCGTACGGGCGCTTCGGCGGGCGAGTCCGCCGGCCACGGCGAGGCGATGCCGGCCGCGTCGGGCACGGCCGGGCCGGGCGCGGAGGTCTCCGGCGCCCACGGCACGAACTCCGGCTGGGTGACCACCTCGGCCTCCACCACCGGAGCGGTCCCCGGGGAGGCGTCCGGCACCGGCGTCGCGTACGGCGTTGCCGCCGGTGCGGTGAGCACCGCGACCGCCGCGGCGGCCCCGGTCTCGGCCGGCACGACCGGCTCCGGCTGCGGCCCGGGCAGCTCGCGCATGACCCGGCTGTGCTCCCGGTGCGCCCGCGCCGCCTCCACGTGGTACTCCTCGATCTCCTCGAAGAGCTCGTCGGAGGAGTAGACCGTGCCGTCGATCAGCGGCCCGCGCCGCTGCTCGAAGATCGCCACCACGTCGTCGCCGTTGAGCGTCTTGTGCGTCTCCAGCGCGTGCGCCAGGCACAGCACGTCACGCCGGTGCTCGCGCAGCAACGCCTCGGTCTTGTCCAACAGCCGGACCAGGTTGTACTCGATGCGCTCGCCGAGCACGTCGGGCGTCAGGTCCGGCTTCGGCCGGCCCGGGTCGGGGTCGGTGATCGAGACCGGCCCGCCGGTGGGCCGCTGGCGCGGCATCGCCTTGCCGCCCATGATCTCCAGTTGCTGGAGCGCGGGCAGCGAGGTGACGCCCGAACCCATGCCCCAGTACGACTCCATCAGCGCGGTCAGGAAGGTCGCCGAGTGCAGGTCGCCGGAGACGCCGGAGGAGTTGTCCTCGCTGAAGAACATGCGCTCGCCGGCCAGCGAGGCCAGGGAGACCATGATGTCCGCCTCGTACTCCGACTTCCACCGGGTGAACTGGTCCTCCGGCTTGATCGAGGCGACCATGCCGAGGTAGTCGGCGCCCTTCTCGATCGTGGCGATGTCGATCTCGAGGTGGTAGCGGGTGCGGTAGGCGATCACCGCGTGGCAGGCCTCGTGCACGGCGACCGCGTGCCGCTCGCGCTCGATGTACTCGACGTCCTCGGGCGGGCCGAGCTGCTTGAGCCGCTTGGCCTTGAGCACGTCGCCCCAGGTGATCACCTCGCGGCCGTCGCGGATGGCGGTGATCAGGGACTCGTTGACCAGGTCCTTGATCGTCGCGCCGGTGGCGTAGGGGGTGATCGTGGCCAGCTTGTCGATCTGCTCGGCGGTGAGGTCGTGCTCGACCTTGGCGAAGTAGCCCTCGTAGGTCCGCACCCGGCCGGCCTTGGACGGGTAGCCGACCTTGTAGATGCGGTCGATGCGGCCGGGGCGCAGCAGGGCCTCGTCGAGCGCGTCTGGCATGTTCGTGGCCATCATGACCAGGATCCGGTACTTGGGCGGGGGCTTGGGCCGCATGCCGAGGGCTCGCCGTACCAGGCGGTTGAAGAAGCCGCGCGGCTTCTTCAGGCCGGACAGCTCGGTGAGCAGGGCCTGCAGGGTGCCCATGTCGCCGCCGCCGCCGTTCATGCCGCCGCCCATGATGAAGCGGCGTCTCTCCACCGGCTCGTCGGCCTGCGGGGTACGGAAGGCGAGCGTGGAGCGGGTCTGCTCGCTGAGGTAGTTGAAGCCGTGGCAGCCGTTCTGCTGGAAGCCCGCGCCCGGTTGCGGCTGGCCGGCCAGCCGGCCGCGGCGGCCCAGCGAGTCGGCCTCGTCGAAGAAGACGATCACGCCGCCGTAGCGCAGGGCCAGCTTGCGCAGCTTGCGGAAGAGCGACTTGACCTTGAGGATGCCGATGCCCATGAACATGTTGATGAAGGCGCCGGGGTCCACGAAGACGTACGGCTTGCCGGTCTCGCCCGCCACGGCCTCGGCCATCAGCGTCTTGCCGGTGCCGGGCGGTCCCCACAGCAGCAGGCCGCCGGGCACGTAGCCGCCGCGGTCCTCGATCTCGGTGGGCCGCTCCAGGAAGACGATGTTCTCCCGGACGCGCTCGACCACGTGGTCCTGGCCCCACACGTCCTTGAAGCGGGTCTTGATGTCGTCGGGGTAGTAGGTCTCGATGCCGCCGCGCGACAGGAACCAGAACAGGCCGACGAACTGGAAGATGACGAAGAAGAAGGCGAAGGCCAGTTGCGCCACGTACGGCAGCGCCATGAACAGCAGCGCGGGCGCCTGGAACAGCGCGATGAACGGGCTGGTGTCCAGCACCGCGCCCAGCACCAGGGCCAGCACGGTGACGAAGAAGGCGATCTTCAGCACCCGCGAGACGCGGAAGCGGGTCCAGTCGCTGAAGCGGCGGTGGCTCCAGCGTTCGGTGCCGCCGAAGACGGTCTTGCTCCAGAAGCGGTGGTAGCCGGAGGAGCGCTCGCTGATCAGGAAGTGCGTCTGCCGGACCAGTTCGAGGCCGATGAACCAGAAGATCCACTGGTGTTCGGCGGCGATGGCGCGCATGGCCTCGACGAAGGGCATGATGCCCTCGTAGTCGGCCATGGTCTTCCAGGTCAGCACCAGGAAGGCGACGCCCAGCAGGACGAGGAACTTGATCCGGTCCCAGAGCGGCAAGCGCTTCCTGGTGAGCACGGCGGAGTCGTCGGGACCGCTGTCGGGTGCGCGCAGTCCCTCGTGGTAGATCGTTTGCTTCACCTGCGCCCCTTAACCCGGCAGCCGGATCAGTTTGAAGGAGTCCTTGATTCGGTCGATCTCGGCCATGCGCGCCTGGAAGCACTGCGTCTGGCAGCTGATGACCAGGGCGGAGACCGTGTCGCCCGCCTCGTCGAGCAGCGAGGTGAGGTCGAACGTCTGGACGGTGTCCTTGAACCGGTAGTTGAAGCGCACATGCACGCCTCGCCCGCCGTCCCGGGTGACCGGCTCGTCCAGGAGCAGCTCGAAGTTGGTGAAGGGCGGTTGCTGGCCGAAGGCCTGGGCCTGCTCGGCGAGCATCGCGCGGCGTTCCTTGGTCACGGGCAGGAAGAAGTCGCGCAGGCGGTTCAGGGAGACCCAGCCGCGTTCCTCGTCGTCCAGCTTGTGCACGGTGGCGTAGACGAACGGTTCCGCCGAGCCGAGCAGGTGGGCCGCGTTCGGTTCCTCGGCCCGGTCGAAGGCGGTCGACCAGACGCGGTTCCGTGCCTCGGCGGCTGCCGCCGAGGCGGGGTCGTGCCCGTTCAGGAAGAGGTCGATCGGGTAGGAGTCGACTTTGGAGAAGGAGGACGGCACCTTGAAGTACGTGGTGCCCTCACGGTCGCGAATGTAGGTGAACTCGTTCTGGCCGCATGCGGCGACCCCTGACATCACAAAGACCGCGACCGTGGTCGCGGTCAGCCGCTGCCAAGCCCATGCACCTTTCACCAGGGCTTACCTCCGCTTTAGACCCAACGAGGTCTTTGTGCCCTGATTCGGGAGGAATAGCCCGGGCCAGATGTTGGGAAATTTGACCAAATCTTGGCTAAACCTTGGTTTTTCTGTGATCGGATGCCCGCTGGTACCGGCACGTGTAACGCGTGGTCCGCTCACGTCCGACTCCTAGGTATGACTGATCCCGTCGCCGAACGGCGCTACCTGGAGGTCTGGTCCCGGCCGGAGCTCAGCGACCGCGACCGCAGGCTGCTCCTCACCGGCCTGCTGGTGGCCCAGGGGCTGGACGAGGAGATCGAGATCCAGCTCGACGCCGCCCTGCGCACCGGCGACCTGACCCCGGGCGAGCTGCGGGCGGCGGTCGCCTTCCTCACCCACTACGCCGGCTGGTCGCGCGGGGCACGGCTGTCGCGGCAGGCCGAGGAACTGATCGACCGCATCGACCCGCAGGCCAGGCGATAAGTCCCGGCTTCGCCCGCGTTAGGGTGAGGCATGCCAACCGCACTGATCACTGGCGCGACCGCGGGCATCGGCGCCGCGTTCGCCCGCCGCCTGGCCGCCGACGGCTTCTCCCTGGTCCTGGTGGCCCGCGACGCCCAGCGTCTGGCCGAGAGCGCCGAGACGCTCAAGCTCCGGTACGGCGTGGCCGCCGAGACGCTGCCCGCCGACCTGGCCACCGAGGAGGGCCTGGAGCGGGTCGAGTCGCGGGTGCGCGACGGCATCGACCTGCTGGTCAACAACGCCGGATTCGGGCACGGCACGCCCTTCCTGAGCACCCCGGCCGAGGACGAGGTGACCATGCTGAAGGTGCACTGCGAGGCCGTGCTCCGGCTGACGCTGGCCGCCCTGCCGGTGCTGCGCAGCCGGGGCCGGGGCGGGATCATCAACGTCGCCTCCGTGGCCGCCTTCTTCAACCGCGGCTCCTACAGCGCCTCCAAGGCGTGGGTGGTCAACTTCACCGAGTCGGTCGCCGGGGAGCTGGGCAACCCGCGGATCAAGGTGATGGCGTTGTGCCCGGGCTTCGTGCACACCGAGTTCCACCGGCGGGCCTCGATGGACATGTCGGGGATCCCGGAGTTCCTGTGGCTGGACGCCGACCGGGTGGCCGCCGCCGCGATGCGCGACCTGGCCCGCGGCGTGACCGTCAGCGTGCCGGGCGCGGTGTACAAGGCGATCGTCGCGATCGGCGGGCTGGTGCCGCGCCGGGTCCAGCACGCGGTCAACGCCCGCCTGGGGAGGTGACCGTAATCCTGGAGGTGTAGTATCCAGGATATGCGGATGAGCGAAGGGGTCGAGTGGGCGGTGCACTGCTGCCTCAACCTGGCCTGGACGGAGGGCAAGGCGGTCACCGCCGCCAAGCTCGCCGCGCTCTACGACCTGCCCGCCGCCTACCTGAACAAGCAGCTCCAGCTACTGGTCAAGGCGGGGCTGCTCAGCTCGGTCTCCGGGCCGCGCGGCGGCTTCCGGCTGGCCCGCGAGCCGGGCGCGATCACCCTGCTCGACGTGGTCGTGGCCATCGAGGGCCGGGAGGACGCCTTCCGCTGCATGCAGATCCTGCGCCAGGCGCCCAACGGTGAGGAGGGCGTCGACTACCGCAAGCTGTGCCCGATCTCGACCGGCATGCGCCGGGCCGAGCTGGCCTGGCGGCGGGAGCTGGCCGACCAGTCCCTCGCCGACCTCATGGCGCAGGTGGACCGGCGCAGCCCGGGCGCCCCGGAGCGGGTGCGCGGCTGGCTGTCGTGATCGTCCGCTGCCTTAATTCTGGATATCAAATATCTAGTTTGGAGAGAACATGGACCCCCGGCTGAACGCCTCCGACCACGTGCCCGCCGCCTACCAGGCGCTCCAGAGCGCCGAGGCGGCCGTGCGCCGCAGCACGCTGCCCCTCACCACCTACGAGCTGGTGAAGGTGCGCGTCAGCCAGATCAACGGCTGCGCCCTCTGCGTCGACATGCACGCCCACGACCTCAAGAAGCAGGGCGAGAGCGACGAGCGGCTCTGGTCGCTGGCCGCCTGGCGCGAGGCGCCCTACTACACCGACGCCGAGCGGGCCGCCCTCGACCTCGCCGAGGCGGCCACCCGGATCGCCGACAACCCGCACGGGGTGCCGGACGAGGTGTGGGAGCGGGCGGCCAAGCACTACGACGACGAGACGCTGTCGGCGCTGGTGTTCGGGATCGCGATGATCAACGCTTGGAACCGGCTCGGCGTCACCCTCCGGCTGCCCGCCGGGCACTACCGCCGCTGACGGCTGCTTCGCCGTACCGCGGGCCGTGCACCCGCGGTACGGCGGGGGCGACTTGCCTTTCACTTGGCGCGCGCCCGTGGCGGTGTCGCGGTCGGTGCCAAGAGGGAGCCAAGCGGGCGCGGGCACCCTGGGCGGTGCCCGCACTCCGCGGCGCGCTCCCCAGAAAGGCATCCCATGCGCAGAATCCTGCTGATCCTGGCCGCCCTCCAGGTGGCGGCGGTGATCGTGCAGTTCTACCTGGCCACCTTCGGCGCCTTCCACCGGCCGCAGCCCGCGCCGCTGACCGGCCCGATGGTCCCGCACTTCGTCAACGGCGTCATCGTCATCCCGGTGCTCGCCCTGCTGCTGGCGCTCGTCGCCGCCCTCGCCAAGGCCGGCGGCCGGCAGATCGGCCTCGCGCTCGCGCCGCTGGGCGTGGTCGTCGGGCAGTTGTTCGTGCTCTTCCCGCTGGCCGAGCTGGTCTCCGAGACGCCGGGGTCCTTCAGCCTCGGCACCGACGTGGTGCTGGGCTTCCACGCCATCCTCGGGCTGCTCCTGCTCTGGTCGGTGCTGGCGCAGTTGCGTGACGCGCGGCGGCTGGCCCGGCAGGTCACCGCGTGAGCACCGCCGCGCTCCTGCTGCTCGACGACGTGCTCGTCGCGGCGGTGGCCGTCGCCTGGCCGGTCGCCGCCTACGCCCTGCGGCGCGGCGGCCGCTGGTGGGCGCTGGCTCCCGCGCTCGTGCTGACCGCCGCGCGCGTGGGGGTGGCGGTCGCGCTGGCGGGTTCCGGCTGGTGGTTCGCCGCCGATCGGCTGTTGCTGGCGGTGCCGCTCGTCTCGCTGCCCGCCCTCGTCGTCCTCTACCAGCTCGTACGGCAAGCCGCCGCCCCCGGCCTCCTCCGGCAGGCGGCCCCCGGCCCGGGGCCCGGCGTGGACCCGCGCGTGGTGCTGCTGGCCGCCTACGGCGGGCTGGCCGGGGTGCTGGTCGCGCTGGTCGTCACGCACCCGGTGCGCCCCGTCCACGCCGGGCTGGTCGTCGCGCTGGCCGCCGGAGCGGGGGCGCTCACCTGGCGCGGTCCGCGCCGCCCCGGCAAGGCGGGCACCGCGGCCGGCGTGGCCCTGCTGTGCTTCGCCCTGGTGTGGGCGGTGGCGGCGGTCTCGGCCAGCCGGGTGCCCGAGCGGCTCAACCTCGGCGCGCACGCCATGGCGCAGCCGCTGACCCGTGGCCGTCCCACGGTGCTGGCCGCCGGGCGGGCCGCGGGGGCGCCCGTCCGGCAGGTCTCCACGTTGCGCGAGCCGCCGGGCGCGCCGGACCGGCGATTCACCCTCACCGCGCGGGAGGCCACGATCACCCTCGCCTCCGGCCGGCGGGTGCCGGCCTGGACGTTCGACGGGACGGTGCCCGGCCCGACGCTCCGTGCCGAGGTCGGGGAGCTGGTGGAGGTGCGGCTGGTCAACCGGATGCCGGAGCTCGCGGTCACCCTGCACTGGCACGGGTATCCCGTGCGGGCCGGGGACGACGGGGTGGCCGGCGTCACCCAGGACGCGGTACGGCCCGGCGGGGAGTTCGTGTACCGCTTCCGTGCCACGCAGCCGGGGACGTTCTGGTACCACAGCCACGACCTGTCCGACCCTGCGGTGCGGATGGGGTTGTTCGGCCTGCTGGTGGTCTCCGGCGGGGCGTCGGAGGCGGTGGAGCACACCGTGGTCCTGCACGAGCTGGGCGGGGCGCCGGTGCTCGCGGTGGACGGATCGGCGCCCGCCGAGGGGGTCGTCCGGCAGGCCGCCGAGCCGGGGAGCCGGGTGCGGCTGCGTGTCGCGGTGACCGCCAACACCCCGTCCCTGCTCGGCCTGAGCGGCGTGCCGTACCGGCTGGCGGCCGTGGACGGCCGCGAGCTGACGCGACCCGGGCAGTTGCGTGGGGAGCGGTTGCGGCTGGCGGCGGGCGGCCGGTACGACCTGGTGTTCACCATGCCGCCCGCCGGGGCGGTGGCGCTCTCGGCCGGGAACCGGCTCCTGGTGCTGGGCGACGGCCCCGCGCCCGCGCCGCCGGCGGGGGCGCTGCTGGACATCACCGCCTACGCCCCCGCCGGGCCGCCGCCGCCGCGGCGGTTCGACCGGGAGGTGACCTGGGTGCTGGATCGGCGGCTCACCCTGCTGGACGGGCTGCCCAGGCCGGCCCACACGGTCAACGGCCGGGTGTGGCCGGACATCGAGGCCCCGGTGGTCCGCGAGGGCGAGCTCATCAAGATCACCGTGGTGAACCGCGGCCGGGACACCCACCCCATGCACCCGCACGGCCATGAGGTCCTGGTGCTCTCCCGCAACGGCCGGCCCGCCGGGCGCCTGCGGATGGACACCTTCGACGTCGCCCCGGGCGAGGTCTGGGAGGTGGCGCTGCGCGCGGACAACCCGGGCGTGTGGATGTCGCACTGCCACGACCTGTCGCACGCCGCGCTGGGGATGACCTTCCACCTGGCCTACGAGGGCGTCGGCACGCCGTTCGACGCGGGCCGGTCCTCGGGCAACCACCCCGAGTGATCCACTACTTCCCCGGCCCCGTCCGGGCATCATGACCCTGTGCCCGCATCGGAGATGACCGCGGCCGACGTCCACGCCTTCCTCGACCTGACGGACCGCCTGGGCGTCCGGGTCTGGCTCGACGGCGGCTGGGCGGTGGACGCCTGCCTGGGCGTCCAGACCCGGCCGCACGGCGACCTCGACCTCGCCATCCAGCAGACCGACCTGCCGGCCGTGCTCGCCGCCCTGCACGCCGAAGGCTACGAGCCGGTCCCCCGGGACGACACCACGCCGTGGAACTTCGTGCTGGGCGACCCGGCATGCCACCTGATCGACTTCCACGTGATCGTCCTCGACGAGGACGGCCACGGCGTGTACGGCCCGCCCGAGAACGGCGAGCGCTATCCGGCCGACGCCCTGACCGGCAAGGGCCGCATCGGCGGGCGGGAGGTGGCCTGCGTCAGCCCGGAGTGGCTGGTGCGCTTCCACACCGGCTACGCCGTGGACGCCGACGACTGGGCCGACGTCTCCGCCCTGTGCGAGCGGTTCGGTCTCGCCGTACCGGAGGACTACCGGCACTTCCAGAGCAGCCGGGCAGACTGAGCCGCGCAGCCGGTCGACAGGCCGCGGCCGCGGGCTACGATCCAGGCATGGAGCTGCGCGAGGCCGTCTCGATGTTGTCCCGCACGCCGTCCACCCTGGAGAGCCTCCTGGGCGGGCTCCCCGACGACTGGGTCCATCGCAACGACGGGCCCGGGACGTGGAGCGCCTACGACATCCTGGGCCACCTGGAGACCGGCGACCTCGCCAACTGGCTGCCCCGGGCCCGGGTGATCCTCGACCGCGGCGCCGGGCACACCTTCGAGGCGTTCGACCGCGAGGCCATGTTGCGGCGCGAGCGCGAGCCGCTGGCCGACGTGCTGGCCCGCTTCCGCGAGGTGCGCGCCCGGAGCCTCGCCGAGCTGGACGGCCTCGGCCTCCGCCCCGACGACCTGGCCCGCACCGGCACCCACCCCGAGTTCGGCACCGTCACCCTCGGCCAGCTCCTCGCCACCTGGGTCGCCCACGACCTGACCCACCTCGGGCAGATCGGCGAAGTCCTGGCCCGCCGCTACCGGGACGACGTGGGCCCGTGGCGGGCCTACCTGCCCGCGCTCGACCGGATCGCCGAGGCGGAGTGACCCGCCCGGCGGGTCACCTGATGTCGTTCGCCTTCTTGTAGGCCGTCAGGGCGGGCTTGATGTTCTGCAGGAAGGTCAGCTCGGGATCCAGTTGGAGGCAGATCACGGTGATCTCCAGGTCGGGGCGGACGGCGTAGGGCTCGGGCTCGGCGGGGTCCCGGTCCCACTTGCGCAGCCGCTGGGCGTCGTCGAGGTTGTAGAGGATGTCCGCGCAGCCGCCCTGGATGCGCTTGTTGCCCCACCAGGCGCCGCCGCAGGCCGGGCGCTCGGTGAACACCCACTCGATGACGTTGGCGGTGGGCCACTGCTCGGACTGGCGCAGCCCGGTGAACTCGTCGCTGCGGTAGAAGACCGACTCGGAGTGGCTGTCGTTGGTCCGGACCTGCACGCCGCGGGTGTTGGCGTCCAGGTAGTAGCCCACTCCCTGGCTGGCCTTGGTGAACCGCAGCGGCTTGAAGCCCTCGGCCGCCTTCCCGGGAGCGCGCAGGCCCAGGTGGAAGGTCGCGACGTTCATGCCGGCGGTGACCCCCTTGTTCCTGGCCCGCAGGTCCATCGCGGGGATCGTCCGCGGGTCGATGCCGTATCTCGCCACCGGGATGACTTCGAATCTCATGCACGCTCCTCAGGGCCGGCGCACGTCGCGCCCCCAGAAGGTACGTCCGATCATCGCCGCGGTCGAGAGGCGGAAAGACGTCAGGCCCCCGCCGCAGGAGGGGGTTGCGGCGAGGGCCTGAACGCGTGGGGTGACGCGGAGGGGGACTAGCGGCCGATGTTGGCCGCGTGGCCGATGGCCAGGCCCGACTCCTTGTCGAAGAAGTGCAGGTTGTGGGTGTCCACGACGAGGTCGATGGACTGGCCCGGGCGGACGTGCGAGCGGGCGTTGACGCGCGCGGTCCAGAGGGACTTGTCGCCGACCAGCGGCAGGGCCGCCTCTTCGTCGTCGCCTGTGTCCTGGGCGGCGACGGTGTCCTTGTGCTCGACGGGCGGGGCGTCGATCAGGAACAGGACGTTGATCTCGGAGCCGAGCTCCTCGGTGACCTCGGCCTTGGCCGGGATGGTCGCCCAGCCGTTGGCGTGCTGGCCGGCGGAGGCGGCGTCCTCGAAGTCGGAGGGCCGGATGCCGAGGATGACCTGGCGGCCGATGTACTTGTCGAGGCCCGGCTTGTCGGCGAAGGTGGAGTCCGGGATCGGCAGCTTGTAGCCGGCGAAGGACACCGCGGCGCCGCCGTCGCGGACGATGTCGGCGGTGACGAAGTTCATGGACGGCGAGCCCATGAAGCCGGCGACGAACAGGTTGACCGGCTTGTCGAACAGGTTCTGCGGGGTGTCGACCTGCTGCAGGAGGCCGTCGCGCAGGACGCAGACGCGGTCGCCGAGGGTCATGGCCTCGACCTGGTCGTGGGTGACGTACACGGTGGTGACGCCGAGGCGCTCGTGCATCTGGTTCAGCGAGGCGCGCATGGAGACGCGGAGCTTGGCGTCCAGGTTGGACAGCGGCTCGTCCATGAGGAAGGCCTGCGGCTCGCGGACGATGGCGCGGCCCATGGCGACACGCTGGCGCTGACCACCGGACAGGGCGGCCGGCTTGCGCTTGAGGTAGGTCTCCAGGCCGAGCATCTTGGCGGCCTCGTTGACCCGCTTCTGGATCTCCGGCTTGGGCATCTTGCGGAGCTTGAGGCCGAAGGCGAGGTTCTCCTCGACCGTCATGTGCGGGTAGAGCGCGTAGTTCTGGAAGACCATCGCGATGTCGCGGTCCTTGGGCGGCAGGTGGTTGACGACCTTGTCGCCGATGGAGATCTCGCCGCCGCTGATGTCCTCCAGCCCGGCGATCATCCGGAGCGCGGTGGACTTACCGCATCCGGAGGGGCCGACGAGCACCATGAACTCGCCATCCCGGATCTCAAGGTTGAGGCCGTTGACGGCCTTGACACCGCCGGCGTACACCTTGTCGACGTTGCTCAGAACGATGGATGCCATAACAGTCCTTCGCGCAACCGGGAGGGTGACCCCGGCATGGATACGTTTTCATGCATCTCACCCGAAACGGACATTAATGTCAAGAGTCCTGGGCCATGAGCTGCGCCGTTATCCCGCCGTACTCGACTAGTCTGGAACGGCATGATGGAATCGTTTCCATGCAGCGTGTGACGATCAAGGACGTGGCCGAGGCGGCCGGGGTCGGGGTGGCGACGGTCTCGCGGGTGCTGTCGGGCGGTTCGGCGAGTCCCGAGACGCGCGAGCGGGTGCTGGCGGTCGCCGCGCAGCTCGACTACCGGCCCTCCGCGCTGGGCCGCAACCTGCGCCAGCGGCGGACCGGCGGGCTGGGGCTGCTGCTGCCCGATCTGACCGACGCGTTCTACGGGGCGCTGGCCGAAGGCGTGCTGGCGTGCGCGCGGGCGGTGGGCGAGCCGGTGCAGGTGGGCTCGACCGGCGGCGACCCCGAGCAGGAGGCCGAGCTGGTCGGCGCGCTGCTGGAGCAGAGCATCGACCGGGTGGTCGCGGTGCCGTCGGGCAGCCAGGAGAGCTGGACGCCGGTGGCCCGCGCGGGCATGCGCGTGGTCTTCGCCGACCGCCTGCCGGAGGCGGCCGAGGCCGACACCGAGTCGCTCGGCGACCTGGAGGTGCTCGACGGGCTCCGGCCGCCGCGCCGGCCGGTGGAGGTGCCCTCGGTCCTGGCCGATGACCGCACCGGCATGCGTACGGCGGTGCGTTACCTGACCGGCCTGGGCCATCGCCGCATCGCCTACCTGGGCGGCGCCGGCCACGCCCGCCGGGTGGCGGCCTTCGGCGAGGCGCTGGGCCCGCTGTTCGACGACGAGCTCGTCGTGCTGGCCGAGACGAGCCGGGACTCGGCCTACGCCGCGGCGGCCGGGCTGCTGCAGAGCCGTACGGACCTGACGGCGGTGGTCGCGGGCGGCAACCTGCTGGGCGAGGCGGCGCTGCTGGCGGCGCGGGAGCTGGATCTGCGGCTGCCGAAGGACCTGTCGCTGGTGATGTACGACGACGTGCCGTGGGCCGAGCTGTCGGCGCCGCCGCTGACGGTGATCGCCCAGCCCGCGCGGGAGATCGGCTACCGGGCGGCCGAGCTGGCGCTCCGCCCGGACCTGCGCCGGGCCAGGAGCGTGCTGCTGCCGACCGAGCTGGTCGTGCGCGGGAGCTGCGCCCCCAGACGATCACAGGGCTGAGACGGCTCCCTAGACTGGGCCGCATGAACGAGGCTGATCTGCGCTTCCTGCGCCGCTGCGTCGAGCTGGCCGAGCTCGCCCTGGACAAGGGCGACCAGCCCTTCGGCTCGGTGCTGGTCTCGGCGGACGGCGTCGCGCTGAACGAGGGCCACAACGAGGTCTCCGGCGGCGACCAGACCCGGCACCCGGAGTTCATGCTGGCGCGCTGGGCGGCCGGGCACCTGACCCCGGCCGAGCGCGCGGCGGCGACGGTCTACACCTCCGGTGAGCACTGCGCGATGTGCGCGGCGGCGCACGCCTGGGTGGGGCTGGGCCGCATCGTCTACGCCAGCTCGACCGAGCAGCTCGTGGCCTGGCGGACCGAGCTGGGCGCGCCCGCCGCTCCGGTGCGCGCCCTGGCGATCAACGAGGTGGCCCCGGGCGTCCCCGTGGAGGGGCCGGTCCCCGAGCTGGCCGAGCAGGTCCGGGAGCTGCACCGCAGGTACGCGGCGCGGCACCCGGCCTGAGGACTCAGAGCAGCTTCTCGATCGCCCCGGTGACCTCCGGGTCCTCCGGCTCGGTGCCGGGTCGGAACCGCGCGACCACCGAGCCGTCGCGGTCGAGCAGGAACTTCTCGAAGTTCCACTGCACGTCGCCGGCCTCGCCCGCGGCGTCGGCCGTGCCGACCAGCCCGGCGTAGAGCGGGTGCCGCCCGTCGCCGTTGACCTCGGTCTTCTCCAGCAGCGGGAAGTCGACGCCATAGGTCGCCGAGCAGAACTCCTGGATCTCCTCGGCGCTGCCGGGCTCCTGTCCCATGAACTGGTTGCAGGGCACGCCGACCACGGTGAAACCGCGCGGCCCGTAGGTGCGCTGGAGCGCGACCAGGCCGGCGTACTGCGGGGTCAGGCCGCAGCGGGAGGCCACGTTGACGATCAGGACGGGACCGTCGCCGGCCAGCTCGGCCAGGGTGGTGGGTTCGTCGGCAAGGGTGCGCAGCGGGATGTCGCGAAGACTCATCCTGCGAGCCTACAGAATCACCCTCTCCCGCAAAGTGTGACGCAGTCCACAATTTCCCGACATATCGCCTGAACATCCACTAAAGGGCGAAGATCGGTAAGCCCCTTCCCTTTCAAGGTCAATTCGCGACGGAACGCCCACATGCGCGACGGTGTCGCAGTCCCTCGTGAGCCATCCGAAAGGGAAATCCCCCATGCCGAAGCTCCGCCGTACGAGTGCCCTCTTCGCCGCCGCCGCGCTGGCGGCAGCGGGGACCACGGGCACGACCGCGACCGCCGCGGAGGCAGAGACCAGCAGCGTCAAGGCCCGCAACAAGGCGATCGCGCGGCCCATGGTCGCCCAGCGCGGCTGGAGCCGCGCGCAGTTCCGCTGCCTGGAGCGCCTGTGGACCCGGGAGAGCAACTGGCACCACCGCGCCGGCAACCGTTCCTCGGGCGCCTACGGCATCCCGCAGGCGGTGCCCGCGCACAAGATGTCCACCCACGGCCGCGACTGGCGCACCAACCCCCGCACCCAGATCGCGTGGGGGCTGAGCTACATCAAGCAGCGGTACGGCACGCCGTGCGGGGCTTGGTCGCAGTTCCTCGCACGAGGCTGGTACTGAGCCCGCCCCACGCCGCCGCCAAGGCGCGGTGAAGCCCGGGTAGGTCAGCCACCGGGGCGGCCCAAGGCGGACCCGCGAGGCCGCCTGCCGTACCGAATGGTCCGGCAAACACCTGTCTGTCGCCCCCGGCATTCGTGTCCCGGTGGGGCGAAGCCGTACTAGAACCGCCTACAGAGCACGTCGCGGGCCTGCCGGGCCGTCAGAACGCTGGGCGGTACCAGATCCCGGCCAGGCCGCGCGGACCCCGCTCGCCCGAGCCACGGGCGCGCCGGAGACGGGCCCTGCAGGAGGAACCGGGGCCCTGTCCGCACGCGACCGGACAGCAAGGATCGATTTGAACAGCAAAAGCGCTCTGTGCGGAACGTTCGCCGTGGTGGCCTTCACCTGTGCGAGCACCGCGACCGCAGCGGCGGACACGGAGACAGGAACGGCCGCGGACTCCGGGCCAGGCACCGTCATCGTCCGGGCGACCGCCGAGGCCGCCCACGACAAGCCCGGGGCCACCCGGACCTGGCGCACCGACGCCGGGCCGGCCGAGCACGTGGGGTCGTGGCGGACCAGCGTCCGGCCGAAGACCCCGGTCAGGCGTCCGGGCAAGGACACCAACAAGCGGATCGCGCGCGACATGCTCCAGCAGCGGGCGTGGTCCTTCCAGGAGTTCCGGTGCCTGGACAGCCTCTGGACCCGGGAGAGCAACTGGAACCACCGGGCCCAGAACCCGTCCTCCGGCGCCTACGGCATCCCGCAGGCGCTGCCCGCGGGCAAGATGTCCGGGGCGGGACGGGACTGGCGGCACAATCCGGCCACCCAGATCCGCTGGGGCCTGAGGTACATCAAGGACCGCTACGGCCGCCCCTGCGGGGCCTGGGGTCATTTCAGATCGCACAACTGGTACTAGGCAGCCGCTCAGGGGAAGGTGCGGGTGCGCGTGCGAGGGGGCCGGTCGCCTGGGCGACCGGCCCTTTCGTGCACCTGGGCCGATCATCCTGACCGAAGCCCGGTCAGACGGGCTTCCTGCGCGGATGTACGGCTATCGCCTGGATGAGCAGTTCGACGCCGAAGGCGAACTCCTCCTCGTGGTCGCAGACGTTGAGCAACGACGCCAGCTCTCCCACCTGCGGGAACAACGCCCGGTCGACCTCCTGCGGCCGCACCGCCGAGCCGTGGGCGGGCGCGAAGGTCGGGGTGACGCCCACCTCGCGCAGCAACGAGCCGACGATGTAGGCGATGAAGATCCGCAGCATGCGCACCGAGTCGGGCCCGTCGAAGCCGGCGCTGCGCAACGTCGCCAGGGCCCGCTCCACCGGCAGCAGCCCGGCGGTGGAGTTGAGCTGGCGGCTGACCACGACCATGGTCGAGCGCGGGTAGTGGCTGGCGATCTGCCGGAAGGCGTGCGCCTGCATGCGGACGCGGTCGGGCCAGGGGGCGTCGGGGTCGTCCCTGAACTCGATCTTCGACAGCACCGTCTCGGCGACGCCTTCGAGCAGCGCGGCCTTGTTCGGCACGTGGTTGTAGAGCGTCATCACGCCCACCCCCAGGTCGGCCGCGATGCGGCGCATCGAGACCGCGTCGGCGCCCTCGCGTTCGATGAGCTCGATCGCCGTCTCGACGATGGTGCTGCGATTCAGGGCCACCCCGCCATTCTATTGACGTACGTACACCGTACGTGTCACCGTGCACGTACAGCGTACGTATCTGGGAGGCCCCCGCATGTCGACCCATGACCTGTACACGATCCCCGCCTCGCTCGCGACCTGGGACGTCGAGATGTCCGGCGCTTCCAGGTTCACCTGGGAGTACGACGACGGCCGGGACCGCATGCTCGCCCTCTACCAGAAGGGCAAGGACAAGCAGTGGGACTCCACCAAGCGCATCGATTGGTCGCTGGAGGTGGACCCCTACAACGTCCTGGGCATCCCCGACCAGACGATCGCCATCTACGACACCCCGCTGTGGCACCGCATGTCGCCCGAGATGCGCAACGAGGTCCGCCGGCACGGCGCCGCCTGGCAGTTCTCCCAGTTCCTGCACGGCGAGCAGGGCGCGATGATCTGCTCGGCGAAGATCGTCGAATCGGTGCCCGACCTCGACTCCAAGTTCTACGCCGCCACGCAGACCATGGACGAGGCGCGGCACGCCGAGACCTACGCCCGCTTCTTACAGGAGAAGGTCGGCCTGGCCTTCCCGATCAACGAGCACCTCAAGGCGCTGCTCGACTCCACGCTGTCCGACTCCCGCTGGGACATGCCCTACCTCGGCATGCAGGTGCTCATCGAGGGCCTGGCCCTGGCCGCCTTCGGCGTCATGCGCGACATCACCACCCAGCCGCTGCCCAAGCAGATCCTCGCCTACGTCATGCAGGACGAGGCCCGCCACGTCGCCTTCGGCCGCATGGCGTTGCGCGACTACTACAAGAACCTCTCCGACAGCGAGCTGCGCGAGCGCGAGGACTTCGTCATCGAGGGCTGCTACCTCATGCGCGACCGGCTGCGCGGGCAGGAGAGCTGGGAGTCGCTCGGCCTGTCCAAGACCGAGGTCGCCGAGGCGATGACCGCCGTGGACAACTCCGAGTACCTGCGGCTGTTCCGCTCCCTGCTGTTCAGCCGGATCGTGCCGTGCGTCAAGGACATCGGCCTGTGGTCGCCGCGGCTGCAGCAGGCGTACGCGGACATGGGCGTGCTGGAGATGGCCGGCCAGTCGCTGGAGGCGCTCATGAAGCAGGACGAGGACATCGCCGACCGCCTCGACCGGGAACGCTTCGCGGCCGAGGAGGCCGAACGCGCCGAGGAGGTCGCCGAGACGATCGCGACCGGCGCGGCCGAGGCCTGAGCCCGCCCTGCGGCCGGTCAAATCCTCACCAGCCCCGCCACCTGCGGCACCCGCCGTGGGTACCGGACGAGCATGAGACGAGCGTTGGCCCTGGTGGCCGTGACGGGGCTGGTGGCAGGGCTGGCGGCGGGGCTGGCGGGGTGCGGGTCGGACGGGCCGGATCCGCTGCGCGGCCAGCAGTGGGCGCTGGGCGGGCTGAACCTGCCCGGCGCCTGGGACCAGAGCAGGGGCGGCGACATCGTCGTGGCGGTGGTGGACACCGGGGTGGACCTCGGGCATCCCGACCTGAAGGACCACCTGGTGGACGGGTACGACTTCGTCGCCGGCGACGAGGAGGCCGCCGACCAGAACGGGCACGGCACGCACGTGGCCGGGATCGCGGCCGCGGTGACCGACAACGGCGTCGGCGTGGCGGGCGGGGCGCCGGAGGCGAAGATCATGCCGGTGCGGGTGCTGTCCACGCTGGGCGCGGGCGACAACGCGACCATCATCAAGGGTGTCATCTGGGCGGCCGACCACGGCGCCCAGGTGATCAACCTGTCGCTGGGCGAGTCGGGGCTGATGTCGCGGCTGCTCAAGGGCGGGGTGCTGAACCAGGCGATCCAGTACGCGTGGAACAAGGGCGCGGTGGTCGTCGCGGCGGCCGGCAACGACGCGACGATCAAGCAGCCGTACAAGGTGGGCACGCCGGTCCTGGTCGTCGGGGCGAGCGACCCGCAGGGCCGGCCCGCGTCGTTCACCAACGTCGGGGCCGAGGGGCAGGTCAGCGCGCCGGGGGTGGGGATCCTGTCCACCCTGCCCACCTACGCCACGCCGGAGACGGTCAAGAACACCTCGGGGTACGGCAAGCTGGACGGGACCTCGATGGCCGCGCCGTACGTGTCGGCGGTGGTGGCGTTGCTCCTGGCCCAGGGGCGCACCCCGGCGGAGGCCGTGCAGGCCATCCGGACGACGGCCCGCAACCCCTCCGGCGACCCGCGGCTGGGTGCAGGGGTTGTGGACGCCCGCGCGGCCCTCTCGGAGGCGACGGCCGGCCTCCGCCGACCCGTCCACCCGTAAGACCTTGTGGTGGGGTCAGGTCCGGCGGTGGCGGCCGGTGAGCCAGGCCCCGACCGCCAGGAGCAGGCCGGCGACCCCGATCACCAGCAGTCCGATCCACAACGACCGGGTGAGCGCGTCGAAGAAGGCCGCCGCCGCCGCGGGATCGAGCCCCTTGGTCCCGGTCGCCCCGAGATAGCCCGACCGGGCCCACGCCAGCACCCCGGCCAGCACCGCCATGCCCAGCGCCAGCCCGAGCCCGGTCCACACCAGCGCCCGCGACCGCCGCCGCGCGGCCAGCACCCCGAGGACCAGCAGGACCACCGTGAGCCCGGGCAAGACCCACTTCAGCTTCGCCGCCCACTGATAAAGGCTCTGGTAGAACGCCAGATCCTCCACCTGGACGAGCTCGATCGTGGGATGCGCCGCGGGGATCCGCCCCGCGAAGGTCAGCCCCGAGGCGACGAGCTGCTGCTTGATCCCGTTGATCAGCGGCCCGAGGTCCAGGCTCACCGTGGTCCCGTCCTCCGTGACCAGCGAGCCGCCGCCCTCCCCCGACAGCAGCGCGTCGAGCTGGTCGTGCGCGACGCGGTTGGCCTCGGTCCAGGCGCGGGCGAAGGCGTCGCTGGTGACCACCCGCTGCACCGCGCCCCGCACCGCGCGGTCGAGCGGGAGGTACTGGACGATCTCGTCGGTGAGCCGTTCGGTGACGGCCGACTGGACGGCCGGATCGTCCGCGAGCGGGCCGACGGCGGCGACGTAACGGTCGGAGTCGACGATCTCGTTGGCCGCCCAGAACCCCGCCACCGCCACGGGCGCCAGCACGCACCCGGCGACGAGCAGCAGGGCGGCCAGGACTTTTCTCAGCACACGGGTCTCATGACCGCTGCCGTGCATGGCCATATACCCGGCTTGGGAGCGGCTTCGCAAAGGGGCGGGCATCTTCGCGACTATGCCCGCCGGGGATCACGGCCAGGCTACGGCGAGCTTCGCCGTACAAGCCGCGTTTGCCGACGGAATACTACGGAGAGTTAAAGAGCGATACTCAAAGTGTTCAAAGGAGTCTCCCGGTGGACGGTTTCCCGCGGATTCCCGCCCAGGCCTCGGCTCGCCGGGAGCGCGTCCTGATCATCGGCGCGGGGATCGCCGGGCTGGCGGCCGGCCGCGCGCTCAGCGAACGAGGGCACCCGGTCACCGTCCTGGAGGCCCGCAACCGCGTCGGCGGCCGGATCTGGACCGACGGCCACGGCGTCGACCTGGGCGCGCACTGGATCCACGGCACCGAGGGCAACCCGGTGACCGCCCTGGTCGAGCAGCTCGACCTGCCCTACAGCTACGTCGGCGGCGACAGCTCCTACACCGGCGGGCTCGACAGCCTCCACCTGTTCGGCCCGGACCGGCGGCTGACCAGCCAGAGCGCCAAGAACCGCACCCAGGAGCTGGCCGACGAGGTGCTGCACGAGGTCGAGCAGCGCGCCCTGCTCGCCCGCCGGCACGGCCGGCCCGACCAGCCGCTCGGCGAGGTGATCGGCGAGGTCCTCGCGGCTCGGGCCTACGGGCCGGAGGACGAGCAGGCCGTCCGCTATCACCTCAACGTCATCCTGCGCGAAGACGTCGCGGAGGACGCGGCCAGGCTGTCGTTCAAGTTCTGGGAGGAGGGCTACCTGGTCTACGGCCACGGCGACAGCGTGCTGCACCAGGGCTACCAGGCGGTCGCCGACTCCCTGGCCGCCGGGCAGGACATCAGGCTGGGGCACGTGGTGACCGGCGTCGACGCCGGCTCCCTGCCGGTGCGCGTCACGACCGGCCTGGGGGACTTCGAGGCGGAGAAGGTGCTGGTGACCGTACCGCTCGGGGTGCTCAAAGCCGGGACGGTGGAGTTCCGGCCGCCGCTGCCCGCCGCGAAGCGGGCGGCGATCGACCGGCTCGGCTTCGGCACCCTCAACAAGATCGCCCTGCACTACCGCGAGCGGTTCTGGCCCGACGACCGGTACGTCTTCGGCTACCTGTGCCGCGACACCGACCGCTACCCGACCGTGGTCGTGAACATGTGGAAGACGCACGGCCGGCCGATCCTCGTCCTGCTGGTCGGTGCCTCCCTCGGCCGGGAGATCGAGTCCTGGAGCGAGCGGCGGGTGGCCGGCTACGCCAGCACGGTGATCGAGGACATCTTCGGGCCCGCCGTCCCCGCCCCGGAGTCGATCTCGCGCACCGCCTGGTCGGCCGATCCGTTCGCGCGCGGCTCCTACACCTGCATCGGCGTCGGCTCCTCCCCCGCCGACCTCGACGTCCTGGCCGAGCCCGTCGCCGGGCGCCTCTACTTCGCCGGCGAGGCGACCAACAGCCACCACTGGGGGTGCGTGCACAGCGCCTACGAGTCGGGCCTGCGCGAAGCCGCCCGGATCAGCGGCGACGCCGCCCTGTACAGCCCGCCCGCGACCGAGACCCCGCGACGCCAGCGGCGCGACATCGACCGGATGAAGCGCTTCGCGCGGCTGCGGATCGGCACCGTCAACGACGCCGAGCTCCGCCGCCGGGTCGAGTGCCTGCGCGCGGGCAGCGACCCGTACGGCGTGCGGCTGTTCGAGTCGCTGGCCGAGGCCGAACTGGAGACGCTGGCCTCGATGCTCGACGAGCTCGGCTTCGCCGCCGGCGAGCGCGTCTGCCGCGAGGACGACCACGGCAACGGCCTCTTCCTGGTCGCCGGCGGCGAGGTCGAGGTGGACTTCGGCGGCGTCTACCAGCCCGCCGTCCTGGGCCGGGGCGCGGTGCTGGGCGCGCACGACCTGTTCTTCGACGCCCGCACCGCCTCCGTCACCGCGGTCGGCGAGGTCTGCGTCTACTCACTCGACGAGTACCGCTACCGCACCTTTCTCAGCGCCTTCCCTGAAGTGCTGATGTCGATGCTGGCCGACCTGGTGCGGCGGTGGGAACAGCTCGAGACCGCCCTCGGCGCGCAGCCCCTCACCGGCGCCGAACGCCTCCGCCCCGCCACGGACGCCTAGCGCACGGCCCTACCGGGTGTTCGCCATGGCGGCGAACCCTCCGGCCTGGTAGGAGCCGCCCTTCTGGCGCACGATCACCAGCAGCCGGTTGGCCGCGTTGATCATCGCGACCAGGTAGACCAGCGCGGCGATCTGGTCGTCGTCGAAGTGCTCACGCACCTCGGCCCACGTCTCGTCGGACACGCCGGTGTGCGCGTCGGCGAGCCGGGTGCCCTCCTCGGCCAGGGCCAGCGCCGCGCGCTCGGCGCCGGTGAAGACGCTCGCCTCACGCCAGGCGGCGACCAGGTTGATCCGGGTCGCGAACTCCCCCGCCGCCGCCAGCTCCTTGGCGTGGGCGTCCACGCAGTAGCCGCAGCCGTTGATCTGGCTGGCGCGCAGCTCCAGGATCTCCATCAGCGGCTTCGGCAACGTGGACCCCATGATCGCCATGCTGACGCTCTGGAACCGCTTGCCGAGCTTGGCGCCGAGCTCGTTGGCGGTCAGGTCGAAACGCAGGACACTCATCTCGTGCTCATTCCTTGGTGTCGTGCCTTTGCGGACGAACACCAGACGCGGCCGGCCCGCCCGGCGTAACACCGCGCGGAACGTGACCCAGGCCGGTGTTACAAAGGACCCGGTCCCGTCGTCCTGTGCGTGACATGGGAACGAAAGGAGCCGCCATGCCGAGTCCGGCCGAAACAGGTCCGCAGAGCGCCACCGCCGCCTTCGTGGCGCACCGCAACCTGCTGTTCACCGTGGCCTACGAGATGCTCGGCTCGGCCGCCGACGCGGAGGACGTGCTGCAGGAGACCTGGCTGCGCTGGTCGGGCGTCGACCTCGCCGCCGTGCGGGACCAGCGGGCCTACCTCGTACGGATCACCACCCGCCAGGCGCTCGACCGGTTGCGCGCCCTCGCCCGCCGCAAGGAGTCCTACGTCGGGCCGTGGCTGCCGGAGCCGTTGCTGACCGCGCCCGACGTGGCCGAGGACGTCGAGCTGGCCGACAGCGTGTCGATGGCGATGATGCTGGTGCTCGAGACGCTCATCCCGATCGAGCGGGCCGTCTTCGTGCTGCGCGAGGTGTTCGACCTGGACTACGACGAGATCGCCGACGCCGTCGGCAAGTCCCCCGCCGCCGTCCGCCAGCTCGCCTACCGGGCCCGAGCCCACGTCGCCGCCCGCCGCCCCCGCGGCGTGGCCTCCCCGGCCGAGGCCCGGGACGCGCTCGCGGCCTTCCAGCGCGCGATCACCACCGGCGACCTGCGGGAACTGCTCGACCGCCTGGCCCCCGACGTCGTCTTCCTCGGCGACGGCGGCGGCATCAAGCAGGCCCTGCTCTCCCCCGTGCACGGCGCCGCATCCGTCGCCGCCGTCCTGACCGCCGGGCTGGCCGGCTTCGCCGCCGCCACCCTGACCCCGGCCCAGATCAACGGCCACCCTGCGCTCGTCGTCCGCATCGACGGCCAGATCGACACCGTCCTGGCCCTGCACGTCCACCACGGCCTCATCACCGGGCTCTACGCGGTGCGCAACCCGGAGAAGCTGTCCCGCCTGCACCACGAAACCACCCTCCGCCGCTGACCCTGCCCAGGCGTACCATTACCCCTGGTGAGCGAGCCCGGAGCCATTCAAGATCCCTTCCCGACATGACCGGAGGCCAGGTGGGGTCCCACCAGCAGGTTTCATGCCGGCGACCTCACAGGCGCTGGGCCCATGAGAGATCGGCTCCTGCAGATCGCCGCAACGCTCCTGCCCGGCAGGCCCATGGACAACGCCGTCCTGACCGGTGGGCAGTTCCACGACGTCGTGCTGCTGCCGGGCACTGCAGCCGTGCGGGTGGCGCGCAGCCGGAGCAGCGCAGCCGAGTTGCCCAGACGCACAGCCTTGTTGTCCCGGCTCGCCGCGCTCGACCTGCCCTTCCGCGTTCCCGAGCCCCTTGGTCCGGTGGCCACGGTCGACGGCCTCGCGGCTGTGGCGTTGAGCTGGGTCGGCGGTGCCGCGCACCCCAAGGGCAGCGGCGATCCCGTACGGCTGCGCGAGCTCATCGACGGCCTCGCGGCCGTGGATGTCGCCGCATTGCAGGACGTCCTGGACGTCCCTCACGCCTACGCGGGACGCGAGCACTGGGAAAAGCTGCTTCTGGAGGAGGTCCTGCCTCGGCTCCCCGGTCACGTGCGCGGTGAGGCGCGGCGCCGGATCGAGGCCGCTGCCGAACTGCCGCCGGTGCCACCCCGGCTTGTCCACGGAGACCTGGCAGGCGACAACGTGCATTGGGGGCCGGACGGCGCCGTCGTAGGCGTCCTCGACTGGGATCTCGCCTCCCCCTTCGACCCTGCGGTCGACGCCGCCTGCCTCGCGTGGCACGGGTGGGAGGCGGTTGCGGCAGCCGTCGACACCGAGACCTACCGGAGGGCGCGCGTCTGGGAGGCGACCTTCGTCATCGAAGGGGTCGGCGCCGCACTGCTGAACGACGAGCCGCTCGATCTGCCTCTCGCTAAGGCGATCAGAAAGCTGAACGCCAGGATGTGAGATTTCGGCGGCGGGAACGCGTGATCGGCGGATCAACTCTGCAGCTGGCAACCGCTCGGTCGCACCAGAGGCTCACCCTTCATCTCCGCGGGCTTGTGTGGGGTGTGGGGGCTCTGCCCCCACAAAAAGCAGCCCGAGCCCGGAGGGCGAGGACCGCCGGGGCGGGCGTCAGGCGCGTAGTGGTCCAAGCGCGGCATGGGTGGGCCGGTGGGGGTATGGGGGGTTCTGCCCCCACGAAAGAGGAGGCCGGAGCGAAGCGTAGGACCTTTTCCCCGCCTGTGGCCTGGCCAAAAACGGGTTGATCGAGGGAAGTAGCCTAGAAGGGATGCCTCCCGATACCCCTACCCCCAGACGTCCCCTGCTCGCTTCGAACTCATTGTGGCGGATGAGGTCCTACCTCCGCCCCTATGTCCCCAAGCTGATCGCCATCTGGCTGGTCGCTCTGCTGGGCATAGCCACCACGATCTCCTTCCCCCTGGTCGGCCAGCAAGTGGTCGACGGGAGCCGCGACACCCTCCTGCCGCTGGGCCTGCTGGCCCTGGGCGTCGGGGTCGCCGAGGCGGCGCTGATCTTCCTGCGCCGGTGGGTCCAGGTGGGCCCGGTGCTGGGCCTGGAGACCAGGATCCGCGACGACCTGTACGAGCACCTGCAGCGCCTGCCCATGCGGTTCCACGGCGAGTGGCAGTCGGGCCAGCTCCTGTCGCGCGCGACGACGGACCTGTCGACGATCCGCCGGTTCCTGGGCTTCGGCCTGCTGTTCCTGGTCATGAACGTGCTCCAGATGACCACGGTGATCATCGTCCTGCTGAACATGTACTGGCCGCTGGGCGTGCTGGTCGCGGTGTCGGCGGTGCCGATCATCTGGCTCAGCATGCGCTTCGAGAAGAAGTACATCAAGGTCTCCCGCCAGGTGCAGGACGAGCAGGGTGACCTGGCCACGCTCGTCGAGGAGTCGGCGATCGGGATCAGGACCATCAAGGCGTTCGGCCGCCGCCGGCACATCCACGGGCAGTACATGGACAGCGCCCGCCAGTTGCACTCCTCGTCGCTGGCGCGGGTGGACCTGTCGGCGCGGTTCTTCACCTTCCTGGAGGTGATCCCGAACCTGACGCTCGCCCTGGTGCTGCTGCTGGGCGCGCTGGCGGTGGGGTCGGGTTCGCTGACGCCGGGCGCGCTGATGGCCTTCACGCTGCTGGCGCTGCAACTGGTGTGGCCGATCGCGAGCATGGGCTACATCCTGGCGATGGCGCAGGAGTCGATGACCTCGGCCGACCGGGTGATGGAGGTCATGGACACCGTCCCGGCGATCGTGGACGGCCCGGGCCGGATCGCCGAGCCGCGCGGCCACCTGCGGCTGGAGGGCGTGGGTTTCCGGTTCGGTGACGACGACCCGCCGGTGCTGCGCGACCTGTGGCTGGAGGTACGGCCCGGCGAGACGGTGGCGGTCGTGGGCGCGACCGGATCGGGCAAGACGACGCTGACCGCGCTGATCCCCCGCCTGCTGGACCCGACCGAGGGCCGCGTGACGATCGACGGCCACGACCTGCGGGACCTGCGGCTGGAGAGCGTGCGAGAGGTGGTGGCGACGGCGTTCGAGGAGCCGACGCTGTTCTCGATGAGCGTGCGGGAGAACCTGACGCTGGGCCACTTCGAGGCTTCGGACGAGGAGCTGCACCAGGCGCTGGAGGTGGCGCAGGCGACGTTCGTGCACGACCTGCCCTGGGGCATGGACACCCGGATCGGCGAGCAGGGCATGTCCCTGTCCGGCGGGCAGCGCCAGCGGCTGGCCCTGGCGCGTGCCGTACTCGCGAAGCCCAAGATCCTGGTGCTCGACGACACCCTGTCGGCGCTGGACGTGGAGACCGAGGCGCTGGTGGAGGAGGCTCTCAGGCACGTGCTGCGTGACGCCACCGGCATCGTGGTGGCGCATCGGGCCTCGACCGTGCTGCTGGCCGACAAGGTCGCGCTGCTGCGCGAGGGCACGATCACGCATGTCGGCACCCACCAGGAGCTGCTGGCGACCGTACCGGAGTACCGCGAGCTGCTGGCCGCCGAGGAGGTGCTGACGTGAGCACCGTCGAGACGAAGAGCTGGCGCGGCGTCGCCTCCGAGGAGAAGGACAAGCTGCCGGACAAGGTCTCGCTGCGGCTGCGGGAGCGCTCCCGCTCGTTGCTGATCGACCTGCTGCGGCCGTACAAGGCGAAGATCGCGCTGCTGGTCGGGCTGATCGTGCTGTCCAGCGCGGCGGGCCTGGCGATTCCGGCGCTGGTCGGCAAGGCGGGCATCGACTACGCCATCCCGCCGCTGCTGCGCGGCGAGGGCCCGGGCACGCTGCTGGTCATCGTGGGCACGATCGTGGTGTGCGCGACGACGCAGGCGCTGACCCGGATGGCCTTCCTGAAGCTGTCGGGCCGGATCGGCCAGGACATCCTGCTGGAGCTGCGGCGCCGCGTCTTCGACCACTTCCAGCGGCTGTCGCTGTCCTTCCACGAGAAGTACACCTCGGGCCGGGTGATCTCCCGGCTGACCAGCGACATCGAGGCCATCGCGGCGCTGCTGCAGCAGGGGTTCGACGGGCTGATCACGGCCGTGCTGACCATGGTCGGCACCGCGGTGATGCTGCTCGTGCTCGACCTGCCGCTCGGGCTGATCGCGCTGGTGCCGCTGCCGATCCTGCTGCTGTTCACCCGCTGGTTCCGCGACGAGTCGGCCAAGGCCTACCGGCGCACCTCGGAGACGGTCGCGCTGGTGATCATCCACTTCGTGGAGTCGATGACCGGCATGCGGGCGGTGCAGGCCTTCCGCCGCGAGCCGCGCAACCGGCAGATCTTCGGGCAGCTCAACACCGACTACCGCGACGCCAACGCCCGTGCCATGCAGCTCATCGCCCTGTTCATGCCGGGGGTGAAGCTGCTGGGCAACCTGACCATCACCGGGATCCTGGTCTACGGCTCCTGGCTGATGTTCGACGGCGACCTCACGCCGGGTGTGCTCACCTCGTTCCTGCTCTACCTGCGCCAGTTCTACGAGCCGATGCAGGAGATCAGCCAGTTCTACAACACCTTCCAGTCGGCGGGCGCGGCGCTGGAGAAGCTGTCCGGCGTGCTGGAGGAGGAGCCGAGCGTCCCCGAACCGGACCGGCCGGCCGAGCTGACCGCGGGCCGCGGGCGCGTGCACTTCGACCAGGTGCGCTTCGCCTACGTCGAGGACCGGCCGATCCTGCCGCGGCTGGAGCTGACCGTGCCGGCGGGGCAGACGGTGGCGCTGGTCGGCGCGACCGGCGCGGGCAAGACCACGCTGGCCAAGCTGATCTCCCGCTTCTACGACCCGACCGAGGGCCGCGTGCTGCTCGACGGGGTCGACCTGCGCGAGCTGAGCGAGGACACGCTGCGCCGTTCGGTGGTCATGGTGACGCAGGAGAACTTCCTGTTCACCGGCACCGTCGCCGACAACATCCGGTTCGGCCGCCCCGAAGCCTCCGACCAGGAGGTACGGCAGGCGGCCGAGGCGATCGGCGCGCACGAGTTCATCGAGTCCCTGCCCGACGGCTACGCCACCGAGGTGGGCAAGCGCGGCGGCCGGATGTCGGCCGGGCAGCGGCAGCTCGTCGCCTTCGCCCGGGCGTTCCTGGCCGATCCGGCGGTGCTGATCCTGGACGAGGCGACCTCCAGCCTCGACGTGCCCAGCGAGCGGCTGGTGCAGCGGGCGCTGCGCACGATCCTGGCCGAGCGCACCGCGCTGATCATCGCGCACCGGCTGACCACGGTCGAGATCGCCGACCGGGTGCTGGTCATGGAGGGCGGCCGGATCGTCGAGGACGGCCCGCCCGGCGAGCTGATCGGCGCCGACGGGCGCTACGCCGACCTGCACCGGGCCTGGCTGGACAGCCTGGCCTGACCGGCCAAGGGGCCTCGCCCACCGGCGAGGCCCCCGCAGTTCACACCAGGAAGGTGCCGAACTGCCAGACGTCGTCCGCGCCGGGCTCGGGCGCGAACTTCTCGAACGGCTGGTAGCGGTCGGTGAGCGGGGTCCAGTCCGACTGCACCGACGGCGTCGGCCCGAGGTAGGGGTTGGCCCAGCCCAGGACGATCCGGTGGTCGAGGTCCTCCGGCGTGCACAGCCCCTCGTCGGGGTTGTCGAGGATCCAGGCGACGGCTCCGAGCACCGAGGCGGCCACCTGGAGGGTGGTGGCGTTCTGGCCGGGCACCAGGGTGCGGGCCTCGTCGATGTCGAGCTGCGAGCCGACCCACCAGGAGGTGAGGTCGTGACCCATGAGCAGCACGCCCAGCTCGTCGCGGCCGGAGACGATCTCGTCGGTCATGATGCGCTGGTCCTGCTGGAGGCGGTAGCCGTTCATCCGGCACTCCAGCCAGGAGGCGATGGCCGCGTCGGTCGGCAGGTAGGCGTAGTGGACGGTGGGCCGGTACACGGCCTGCTCGCCGTCGCGGACGGTGAGGTAGTCGCTGATGGTCATGGCCTCGCCGTGCCGTACGACCATGCCGTGGATCGAGCCGTAGGTGGGCACCCAGGACCGGACCCAGGTCGAGTGCCCGGCCTGGGCCAGGCAGATCTGGTTCTTGGGGCCGCTGGCGTGCTCGTGCGCGCCGGCGGGCAGGGTGCGCTCGTGGGTGCCCCAGCCCATCTCGGCGGGGGCGACGCCCTCCTCGTAGAAGCCCTCGATGGACCAGGTGTTCACGAACTCGCCGACCTGCTTGGGCCGGTCGCTGATCTGGGTGTCGCGCTCGGAGATGTGGATGACCTTGACGCCCAGCTCCTGCGCGAGGCGCGGGTAGTCGCCGGTGCCGAGGTGCTCCTCCAGCCGGAACTGGCGCTCGTCGGAGACGCCCTGCTTGAGCAGCGCGCGGGCGATGTCCTCCAGGGCGACCTTGGTCCAGTGGCTGACCAGGCCGGGGTTGGCGCCGTGCTCGACGACGGCGGTGGGGCCGTTCTTCTTCCAGCCCTGGGCCTTCTTCCGCAGGCCCATGTGGCGGTGGTAGAGGGTGCGCTCGACCGGCGGGGTGGTGGCCTGGTCGGCGTAGGGGTCCCACTGCTCGACGGAGGTGTCGACGTAGCGCACGCCGTGGTCCTGGCACCAGTCGATGATGTCCTCGGTGCCGATGTTCCAGCTCAGGTTGATCAGCAGGTCGCCGTCGCCGACGTAGCGGCCGAGGGTCTCGGCCATGTTCTCCGGCGTGATGCGCTCGCGGACGTAGCGGGCGCCGGCCGCCAGCGTCTCGGGGATCAGGCCCGCGTAGTCCTCGAAGTCCATGACCGTGAGCTTGGCGAAGTCCATGTCGAGGTGACGCAGCAGCAGCGGCTGCAGGCAGCGGGAGACGGAGCCCGAGCCGAGCAGCAGGACCCGCCCCTTGACGGGGAGCCTGCCGGAGAAGTCGGTCATGGAGAGAGCCCTTCCAGTAAGAGAAACGCGGCGAATTTAGCACCCTTCCCGAGCCCCGACTAATTGAATGATTACTCAGTCATTGAGTGGTTAATCAGTCAACGCACGAAGGAAAAAACGGCCCCATACTTGTCGCTCGTGACCACGCTCCAGACCTTCGACCGCGCTCGGTCCTACCTGGCCGAGCAGGCCCCCGCGACCCCCGTCCTCGTCATGGACCTGAAGGTCGTCGCCGAACGTCATGCCGAGTTCAGCGCCAATTTCCCCGGCGTCACGTGCTTTTATGCGGTGAAAGCCAATCCGCAGCCGGAAATCATCTCCCTGCTGGTACGGCTGGGCGCCTCCTTCGACGTGGCGAGCACCGCCGAGATCGACCTGTGCCTGGCCGCCGGCGCCCGCCCGGAGTCGTTGTCCTACGGGAATCCGGCCAAGAAGGCCCGCGACATCGCCTACGCCTATGCCCGAGGCGTGCGCCTGTTCGTCTTCGACAGCCCCCAGGAGCTGGCCAAACTCGCCGAGCACGCGCCAGGCGCGCAGGTGTTCTGCCGCATCGCCGCCGCCAGTGCGGGTGCGTTGTGGCCGCTGGGCCGCAAGTTCGGCTGCCCGCCCGAGCACGCCGCCGGGCTGCTGCGCCAGGCGCTCGGGCTGGGCCTGGAGCCGGTCGGGATCTCCTTCCACGTCGGCTCCCAGCAGCTCGATCCGTCCGGCTGGGTGGTCCCGATCGCGGCCGCGGCCCAGGTGTTCGCCGAGGCCGGGCTGCCGCTGCGGCTGCTCAACATGGGCGGCGGCCTGCCCGCCCGCTACCAGGGCGAGCAGCCGCCGATGAGCGCCTACGGCGAGACCATCCTGGGGGCGGTGGCGCGCAGCTTCCCGGGCGCCGAGCTGGACCTGGCGATGGAGCCGGGCCGCTGCCTGGTCGCCGACGCCGGGGTGCTGCGCACCGAGATCGTGCTGGTGTCGGCCGAGCGCAACCAGGACCGCTGGATCTACCTGGACATCGGCCGGTTCGGCGGGCTGGCCGAGACCGAGGGCGAGGCGATCCGCTACCGGGTGGCCACCGCGTTCGACGGCGGGCCGGAGGGGCCCGCGGTGCTGGCGGGGCCGACGTGCGACAGCGCGGACATCCTGTTCGAGCGCGAGCCGTACACGCTGCCGCTCGCGCTGTCCTCGGGCGACCACGTGGACGTGCTGAGCGCCGGGGCGTACACGACCAGCTACGCCTCGATCTGCTTCAACGGCTTCACGCCGCCGGAGGTGATCTGCCTGGACTAGGGCCAGGGCAGCTTCCTGGGCACCGGGCTGCGCAGGGGCTCGTCGCTGAGCTCCGGCGGCCCGGCCTGCCGTACCACCTCGGGGTGGCGGGCGAGGTAGCCGTCGGGGAAGGTGGTCACCTGCGCGCACCCGCACTTCAGGCAGACGACGCCGGTCGCGGGCGGCGGGACCGGCCAGCCGTCGCGCAGCCAGGTGAGGTTGTCGTTGCCGTGCCGGTCGGGCACGACCCGGACGAGGTAGTCCTCCTCCCAGACGTGCCAGCAGCGCCGGCACTCGAAGGGTATGGTCCTGCGCTCCTCGTTCACTGTCTCACCCCCTACCTCCGAGTGTCCGCCCGTCCCGGCGGGCTCGCAACCCCCGCTCTCAGGCCCTGACCAGCACGAAGATCAGCGCGCCGAGCACGACCGCGAGGGTGCCGGCCCACGCCACCACGGCGTCGCGGGTGCCCTCGACCGGCCGGCCGGCGTGCAGCGCCTCCTGGACGCGGCGGAAGCGCCGGGCGGTGCGGACGAGCAGGACGCCGCCGCAGAGCGCGGCCAGGGCGAAGGCGGCGACGGCCGGGAGCGGCAGGTGCAGCCGGAAGGCCGCCCCGGCGGCGCCGAGCCCGCCGGTGGACAGCGCCACCGCGGTGCGCACCCAGGCCAGGCGGGTGCGCTCGCTCTGCAGGCCGGGGTCCCAGATCTGCATGGACATGTCAGGCCGCCGCGAGGATCACCAGGACGAGCGCGACGACGGCCACGGCGGCCACGCCGTACCCGAAGACCGCGGCGAGGGCGGGCGGCGGGAGCGGGGCCTGGTTGCGCAGGGCGCGCTGGATGTTGCGCCAGCGCGGGTAGGCCAGCCCGGCGGCCAGCGCGGCGAGGCTGACCAGCAGGACGGCCAGCGCGGTGCGGATCCAGGGGACGAAGACGTGGTCGGGAACGGCCGCGATGGCCACCCCGCCCGCGCTCAGCGCGAGCGCGGTGCTCAGCCAGGTGAGGAAGGTGCGCTCGTTGGCGAGCGTGAAGCGCGGGTCTGGTTCCTTGCCGTCCATAGGGGAAACGCTAGTTCGGCAGCATTTCCCCTAGAGAAGGCGGGTTATCGGCCGAGGTCAGCTGCAGGCCTGCGCGAGCTTCTGCAGGTAGGCGGTGGTCTCGGTGCCGACCTTCTGGGCGGCGTCCACGGCGTCGTTGACGGTGGTCACGTTGATGTTGCCCAGCGTGGTGGCCAGGCTGTCGGTGGCCTCCTTGAGCGTGGTGTTGGCCGCCTTGTCGGCGAGCTGACCCAGCTGGGCGGAGGAGTCGTTGAGCGCCTTCTCCATCGCCTTGGGGTCGTCGGTGAGCGTCGCGACGTCGGCGACCAGATCCTTGATGATCCGGGGCGCCTCCAGGCAGGCCTGAGCCTTGTCGATGCCGCTATTGATCTCGCTGCAGCCCGCCAGGAAGACCGCGGCGGCGAAGAATACGACCGGTGCGAACATTCGCCTCATGCCTCGGACCCTACCCGGCGGGCGGCCTGGATGCGGGGATCAGAGCTTCTGGAAGCAGGGCCCGTCCATCGTGTAGCCCTGCGCGGTCGGGCCGGTGAAGAAGTCCTTGACGATCGACACGCCGGTGGGGGCGCCCTCGTCGACCTTGTTGATCAGCGTCTGCCGGAAGGTGGCGGCGTTGGCGTCGCCGGCGAAGTTGCCGGCCTCGGGCGGGAGCATGCCCTCGTAGTCGACGGTGGCCAGGGACTTGACCGCGGCCAGCAGGCCCTTGCGGGAGACGTCGCCGCCGGCGACCATCTTCTCCAGCGCGGCCTTCATCGGGTAGGACCAGGCCCAGCCCGAGGTGTAGCCGTCGTTGGGGCTGACGCCGGGCAGCGCCTCGCGCATGGCCTTGTGGCCCGCGGTGTCGGCGCCGAACGGCTTGCCGGGCGAGGACTGCTCGTAGAGCGCCTTGATCGCCGGGGCGGCGGGCGACTTGAGCAGCGCCGGGTTCCAGGTGGGCCCGGTGCCGATGAAGCGGCCCTTGAAGCCGGCCGCGGCGGCCTGGCCGATGACCGCCGCCGCGTCGGCGGGGCCGGTGGTGATGATGACCACGTCGGGCTTGTTCTTGACGATCTCGGTGATGGCGCGGCCCTGCTCGGTGGCGCCGGGCGGGGTCTCGATCGCGGTGAAGGCGACGCCGTTCTTCTCGGCGGCGACCTTGGCGCCCGCGGCGGCGTCCGCGCCGTAGTCGCCGGCCAGGTGCACGGCCATGATCGACTTGGGCTTGTAGACCTCCATCGCGTAGTCGACGGCGTTCATCGACTCGACGCAGTAGTTGGAGCCGGTCTCGATGATGACGTCCTCGAACTCCCAGGCCGAGGTCCAGGAGGCGGGGGCGGAGACGATGCTGGAGGCCTTGAGGTCGTCGATGATCGCGGCGGTGGTGGGCGAGCCCAGCGTCTGGGCCAGGCCCAGGACCTTGTCCTTGATCTCGTTGTAGACCTGGCGGTGGGTCTCGGGGTTGTACTTGTTGTCGCGGACGTAGGCCTGCACGTCCACCTCGTACTTGCCGCCGATGCCGCCGGCCTTGTTGACCCGCGCCCAGAAGGCCTTCTGCGCCTCGGTGATCGGGACGGCCAGCGCGGCGAAGGGGCCCTGGGTGAGGTCGGAGATGGTGCCGAGGTAGATGCAGCCCTTGGCCTTGTCCACCGCCATCGGGCAGGGCTCCTTGGTGACGCCCGGTGCGGCAGGGGCGGCCGAGCCGCCGGTCGTGCCGCCGCCTTCCTCGCCGCCGCGGAACACCCCGCAGCCCGCCAGCAGCCCGGCTATCGCCAGATATCCGATTAACGCGCGACTTTTCATGGTTCAGCCTCCGCTAGTAGGAGAAGGGCCAGCTCTTCCAGTACGTGCGCACGCGGATCCAGATCCCGTACAGGCCGCGCGGTTCGAAGACGAGGAACAGGATGATCAGCAGGCCGTACAGGACCGTCTCGACCTGGAAGACGTTCGGTGTGGCGGTGGTGTCGCTGCTGATCACCGGCACCAGCGCGGGCAGCGAGCGGGTCAGCGGCTGGATGAGCACGATGAACAGCGCGCCCATGATCGAGCCCGACACCGTCGCCACCCCGCCGATCAGCACCATCGCGATGAACTGCACCGACAGCAGCAGGCTGAAGGAGCCCGGCTCGACGAACCCGGTGATCGTGTAGAGCAGCCCGCCGGCGATCCCCGCGTAGAAGGAGGAGGCGCCGAAGGCCAGCACCTTGTAGCGGGTCAGCGGCACGCCGATGACCTCGGCGGCGATGTCGCGGTCGCGGATCGCGGCGAAGGCCCGGCCGACCCGCGAGCGGGCCAGGTTGCGCGCGGCGAGCGCGAAGACGATCAGCAGCACCAGCATGACCAGGTAGAGCGACTGCTCGCGGGTGCCCAGCAGGCCGTCCTGGTCGAGCCGGGTGCCGAACAGCTCCGGCACCGCGGCCTGCCGGCCCACGCCCGGCCCGCCGGTCAGGTGGTCCCACTCCTTGAACACGTGCTCGCCGAGGAAGACCAGGCCGAGGGTGACCACGGCCAGGTAGAGCCCGCGCAGCCGGGCGGCCAGCGGCGCGACCAGCACCCCGGCCGCCGCCGCGACCAGGCCGGCGGCCGGCAGCCAGATCCAGATCTCGGTCAGGCCGAAGCCCAGGTTGCGCCCGTCCGGCGGGCCGGACAGCGCCGCCGCGGTGTAGGCGCCTATGGCCACGAAGAAGGCGTGCCCGAGGGAGATCTGCCCGGCGTAGCCCGCGACGAGGTTGAGGCCGATCGCGCCGATGGCCAGCGCGTAGGCCCCGGCCAGCACCTCCAGCGAGCGGTCCTGCAGCACCGCCGACAGCAGGAAGGCCAGGACGATCAGCACCAGCGTCCAGACCCGCTTGGCCGGGGTGTCCAGCAACGCCATGTCCTGCGCGTAGCTGGTGTAGAGCAGGGGCCGCCCGCGCGGACGGCGAGACCGTCCGGTCGGTATGGCAGGGGTCTGGCGAAGGTCCGTCATACGCGCTCGACCTCTCTCGTGCCGAAGAGCCCGTACGGCCGCACGAGCAGCACCAGCAGCATCACCACGTACGGCGAGACCACCGCGAAGTTCTGCCCGAGCCACGGCGCCACGTCGCCCTGGTAGCTCTGGAACAGCGACTCGACCACGCCGATGGTCAGCCCGCCCACCACCGCGCCGCCGAGCGAGTCGAGCCCGCCCAGGATGATCGCCGGCAGCGCCTTCAGCGCGATGATCCAGGTGAGCTGCTCCACGCCCTGGCCGGTGCCGACGAACATCCCGGCGATCGCCGCCAGGAACCCGGCCAGCCCCCAGCTCAGCGCGAACACCGCGCCCACCGAGACGCCCTGCGCCAGCGCCGTCTCCTGGTCGTAGGCCGCCGCCCGCATGGCCAGGCCGTACCGGGTGAAGCGGAAGAAGGCGAACAGCAGCGCGACCAGCACCGCGGTCACGCCGAGCATCGCCAGCCAGCGCTCCTGCACCACCAGCGGACCCAGGCTGACCTGCTCGAAGCCCCACGGATCGCCCATCTGGCGCACGTCGCGCCCGATGAAGCCGTTGACCACGACCCGGACCACCACGTCGATGCCCAGCGTGATGATCGCCACCACGAAGACCGGCCGCCCCACCATGGGCCGGATCGCGACCCGCTCGATGCCCAGCGCCAGCCCCGCGATCAGCAGCGCCGCCAGCGGCACCGCCAGGTAGAAGCCGGTGAGCTCGGCCAGGTAGGAGACCGCGACCGCGCCCGCGAGCATCAGCGACGGCTGGGCGAAACTGATCACCTTCGTCGCCTTGTAGATGATCACGAAGCCGAGCGCGAGCAACGCGTAGACCGACCCGTTGCCCAGGCCTCGTAAGACAGACTCGATGAACCCCGTCACCGGTACATCCCCTCGACCAGGTCCTCGAACAGCCGGGCGACGGCCGAGCGCTTGACCTTCTGCGTCGGCGTCAGCTCGCCGTCCTCGTGGTCGAGCTCCTTGGGCAGGAAGGCGAAGCGCTTGATCTGCTCGACCGGGTTGAAGCCCTTGTTGACCTCGTTGACCAGGCCCTGCACCAGCTCCCTGACCTCCGGTTTCTCCGACAGGTCGCGGTAGGTCGTGTACGGCAGGCGCCGCCGCCGCGCCCACTCCCCCACCACGTCCAGCTCGATCCCGATCAGCGCCGTCAGGTACGGCCGGCGGTCCCCGACCACCACCGCCTCCTTGATGTACGGCGAGGCCTTGAGCGCGTTCTCCATCTCGCTGGGCGCCACGTTCTTGCCGCCCGCGGTGATGATGATGTCCTTCATCCGGTCGGTGATCCGCACGTGCGTGCCGTCCACCCACTCGCCCACGTCGCCGGTGTGCAGCCAGCCGTCCGGGTCGAGCACGGCGGCGGTCGCCTCCGGGCGGCCCCAGTAGCCGGCGAAGGTGCCGGGGTGGCGGGTGAGGATCTCGCCGGTGGCCTCGTCGATCTTCAGCTCGATGCCCTCCTGCGGCTCGCCCACGGTGCCGAGCTTGACCCGGCCCGGGCGGTTGGCCGTCGCGATGGCGGTGTTCTCGCTCATGCCGTACACCTCGTGCATGCGCACGCCGATGCCCATGAAGAACTTGAGCACGTCGGGGGCGATCGGCGCGGCCCCGGAGGAGGCGTAGCGCACCCGCCGCATGCCCAGCCGCTCGCGCAGCGCCCGGTAGCAGAACAGCCAGCCGAGCGCGTACCGCAGCCGGGTGGATGCCGTGTGCGTGCCGCCGTTGCGCACCAGGTCGTCGCCGATGCGGTCGGCCACCCGCAGCCAGAACCGGCTGGTCAGCCGCTTGAACCGGGAGGCCGAGTCGAGCTTGATGTTGACCTGCGCCAGCACCTTCTCCCAGATGCGCGGCACGCCGAACAGGATGGTCGGCTGCACCTCGCGCAGGTTGGCCTGCACGGTCTCGATCGACTCGGCGAAGTTCACCTGCACCCCGGCGGCGGCGTTGAACCACACGGTGAAGGCCCGCTCGGCCACGTGGCACAACGGCAGGTAGGACAGGGTCTGGTCGCGCTCCGACGGCGGCGGCGAGGTGAAGCCGCCCTCCTCGACCAGCGTCCTGACCGCGAACTCGACGTTGCCGACGGTGAGCATCACGCCCTTGGGCGGGCCGGTCGTGCCGGAGGTGTAGATCAGCGTCATCACGTCGGCCGGCGTGGCCTCGGCCATCCGCTCCGCCACCGCGCCGGGGTGCTCGCTGCGGTGCTCGACGCCGAGGAACAGGAACTCGTCCCAGTGCAGCAGCTTCGGATCGGCGTAGCGGCCCCGCACGCCGCGCGGCTCCAGGTAGACGATGCGCTCCAGCGCCGGGCACTCCTCCAGCACCGCCAGCGCCTTGTCCACCTGCTCCTGGTCCTCGGCGATCAGGATGCGGGCCCCGGAGTCGGCCAGCAGGTAGGCCACCTCGGCGGCCGGGTTGGTCGGGTAGAGGCCCACGGTGATGCCGCGGGCGGCGACCGTGCCGAGGTCGGCGTAGAGCCACTCGGGCCGGTTCTCCGAGTGCACGGCCACCCGGTCGCCCGGCTCCAGGCCGAGCGCCAGCAGCGCGTGCGCGACCAGCTCGACGTTGGTCCAGTACTCCGCCCAGCCGATCTCCTGCCAGACGCCGTAGTCCTTGTGCCGCATCGCCACCGCGCCCGGCGAGCGCACCGCCCGCCGCTGGACCCGGGTGACGAGGGTCTCGACGTCCTTGACCGTGGTGACTGTCATGCGGCCCCTCCCAGGTACGCCTCGATGACCTTGGGATCGGCCTGGACCTCGGCCGGGGTGCCGAGCGCGACGGGCCGGCCGAAGTCGAGCACCAGCACCCGGTCGGCCAGGTCCATGACCAGTCCCATGTCGTGGTCGACGAGCACGATCGGGATGCCGAGCTCGTCGCGGATGTCCAGGACGAACCTGGCCATGTCCTCGGTCTCCTCCAGGTTCATGCCGGCCACGGGCTCGTCCAGGAGCAGCAGCTTGGGTCCCATCGCCAGCGCGCGGCCGAGCTCCACCCGTTTCTGGATCCCGTACGGCAGGAGCCGGACCGGATGCCGGCGCCAGGCCTCCAGCTCCAGGAAGTCGATGATCTCCTCCACCTCGGCGCGGGCGGCCAGCTCGGCCCGGCGGGCTCTGCCGTACCAGAGGACCGCCGACAGCACGCCGTAGCGGATGTGGTGGTGGCGGCCGAGCATCAGGTTGTCCAGGACGGTGAGGTTGTGGAAGAGCTCGACGTTCTGGAAGGTGCGTGCCATGCCCAGGGCGGCGATCTCGTGCGGGGCGCGGCCGAGCAGGTTGTGGCCCAGGAAGGTGACCTCGCCCTGCTGCGGCCGGTAGACGCCGGACAGCACGTTGAAGATCGAGGTCTTGCCGGCGCCGTTGGGGCCGATGACCGCCAGCAGCTCGCGCTCGCCGACCTCGAAGCTGACCCCGCCGATGGCTTTCACCCCGGCGAAGCTCAGGTGCACGTCTTGGAATTTCAGGACAGCCATCGCTTCCGCCTCTTGTAGTGCTTGACCTCGCGGAACGACTTGGCGGCTCCCTCGGCGCCGAGCCCGAGGTAGAACTCCTTGATGTCCTCATCGCCGAGCAGGGCGGCGGCGGGCTTGTCCATGACGACCTTGCCGGTCTCCATCACGTAGCCGTGGGTGGCGATCGACAGCGCCATGGTCGCGTTCTGCTCCACCAGCAGGACGGTGGTGCCCTGCCGGTTGATCTCGACGATCAGCTCGCGGATGCGGCCGACCAGCGCCGGGGCCAGACCCAGGCTGGGCTCGTCCAGCAGCAGGCACTCCGGACCGGCCATCAGCGCCCGGCCCACCGCCAGCATCTGCTGCTCGCCGCCGGACAGGTAGCCGGCGACGTGCCGCGGCCGCTCCTTCAGCACCGGGAACAGCCCGTAGACCCGGTCGAGGTTGGCCTTGAGGTCCTTGGGCGCGGTGTGCGCGCCGACCTTGAGGTTGTCCTCGACGGTGAGCTCGGCCAGGATGCGGCGGCCCTCCATGACCTGGCTGATGCCGCGGCGGACGATCGCGGCGGGCCGGAGGTGGTGGATGGGCTCGCCGTTGAAGGTGATCGAGCCCTTGGTGATCTCGCCGTCGTGCACGTCCAGCAGGCCGGACAGGGCACGCAGCAGGGTGGACTTGCCCGCGCCGTTCGCGCCCAGCAGCGCGACGATCGAGCCCTTGGGGACCGTGAGGCTCACGCCCCGCAGTACGAGCATGACGTCGTCGTAGACGACCTCGAGGTTGCGCACGTCGAGCACATGAGCTCCTCGCCAGTGTGGCCTGCGTCACTCCCCCGTAGGAGCAGGTTCCACGCCACCAAGCGCTCGATCAATAGGCGCGACCGAATTGGAATCTAGCTCTGGTCGTAATCTTCTACGCATGACAACTTGCGAGCATCTTTCCAAGCTTTCCAAGGTCGACGGCCCGCCCGCGCGCACGCCCGAGGGCTGCGAGGAGTGCCTGGCCTCCGGTTCACGCTGGGTGCACCTGCGCCGCTGCCTGGACTGCGGGCACATCGGCTGCTGCGACTCCTCGCCGAACAAGCACGCCTCCAAGCACTTCCAGGCCGACGGCCACCCGGTGATGCAGTCGTTCGAGCCGGGCGAGTCATGGCGGTGGTGCTTCGTGGACAACCAGGTCGGCTAGCGCTCCAGGATGGCCTCCTCGAAGTCGAGCTCGGCCATCACCTTGCGCAACACCTCGTCGTCGATGCGGCGCTGGTCGCGCAGCCGGACGAAGACCTCGCGCTCGGCCAGCAGCATCTCCTGGCGCAGGCGCCGGTAGATGGCGCTGGGCGTCTCTGAGCCGTCCTGGCCGGTGCCGCCGCCCAGCCGCTCCCAGGCGGTCAGCGCCCGGCGCTCGGTCTTGGTCCGGAGCTGGTCGAGCACGTCCTGGGTGATCTCGTCCGGTTCCCCGGGCGCGGCGCGCTCCAGCGCGGCCAGCCCGGCGGCCAGCGCCTCCTGCTTGGCCGCCGCCTCGGCGAGGGTGTCCTGGAACTCTTCCTCGGTGCTGGAGACGCGCAGCCGGCGGATCAGCATCGGGAAGGTCAGCCCCTGCACCAGCAGGGTGCCGATCACCGTGGTGAAGGTCAAAAAGGCGACCAGGCTCATGCCCGGCATCTCGATCACCACGAAGGCCGCGGCCAGCGAGACCACCCCGCGCATGCCCGCCCAGCCGACCAGCACGATGTGCGAGGCGGGCGGGCGCTCGCGCTGCAGGTTGCCGAAGATGAAGACCCACACGAACCGCGCCAGCACGGTCACCAGGAAGACCACGACCGCGTAGAGCGTGAGCTGGCCCGCGGAGTAGTCCTTGGGCAGCACGGTGATCAACTGCAGGCCGATCAGCGCGAAGACGATCGTCTCCAGGAAGAAGTCGAGTAGCTTCCACACCCCGTCGGCCACCAGCCGGGTGCCGAACCCCATGCGGTGCATGCGGTTGCCCAGGTACAGGCCGACGATCACGACCGAGATGACGCCCGAGGCGTGCACGATCTCGGCGGCCAGGTAGGAGGCGAACGGGATGAGCAACATCACCGTGTTCTCCACCAGCGCGTCGCGCAGCCGCTCCATCACCCAGCCGAACACCAGGGCCAGGCCGACGCCGATCGCCGCGCCGACCGCGGCCGAGTAGAGGAACTCGCCGGTCGCGTCGAGCAGCTCGAACCCCGTGCCGGTGACCGCGCCCAGCGCCACCCGGAACGCGGTCAGCGCGGTGGCGTCGTTGAACAGGCTCTCCCCGACCAGGATGGTCAGCGCCTTGCGCGGCAGGCCGAGCCGGCGGCCGACGGCGACCGCGGCGACCGCGTCCGGCGGGGCGATGATCGCGCCCAGCACGAAGGCGGCGGCCATCGAGACGTTCGGGATCATCCAGTGCACGGTGAGGCCGACCGCGGTCATGGTGAACAGCACCAGGCCCACCGACAGCAGCGCCACCGGCCGGGTCACGTCGCGCAGGCGCAGGTAGGAGGCGTCCCAGGCGGCCGAGTAGAGCAGCGGCGGCAGGAAGACCAGCAGCACCAGCTCCGGCTGGAGCTTGAACTCGGTCGGCACCAGGGGCGAGGCCAGCAGGCCGGCCAGCACGAGCAGCAGCGGCGCGGGCCAGCCCTTGCGCCTGGCCAGCCCGGCCACCGCCAGGGCGCCGCCGGCCAGCAACAGCAGGCGAAGGCCGGTCATCGGGTCCACACGCACTCCTCAGGACGGATCTGCTTCATTTCAGGATCGGGACCCGCTCCCCCAGCGAGCGAACCACCTCGGCCACACCCGGGAGTACGGCCGGCCGCAACCGGATCGGCGGCCCCGCCACGATTTTCGTGGGCACGAACGCGGGACGGGCCCGCCAGCCATCCCCGGTTCGCTCGAAGCGGAACCGGGCCAGGACGCCCTCGTGGGTCGCGGCCAGGTTGGCGGAGGGGTTGGCGACCTGGTTGCCCAGCCCGTAGGCCACCCATTTGCCGCGGATGCGGTCGAACGGCTGGACGACGTGGGCGTGGTGGCCGACGATCAGGTCCACGGCGGGTGAGGCGAGCACGGCCTTGGCGACGGCGCGCTGCTGGGCGCTGGGGGTGTGCTGGTACTCCTCGCCCCAGTGCAGGCTCACGATCACCACGTCGGCGCCCCTGGCCTTGGCGCGGCGGGCGGCGGCGGTGATGCGGGCGGGGTCCAGGCTGTCGTTGACCAGCCAGGGGCGGCCTTTCGGGACCGGGATGCCGTTGGTGCCGTAGGTGTAGGACAGGTGGGCCACGCGCACCCCCTTTACATCGTAGATCACGATTTTCCGGGATTCGCGGGCGTTTCGGGCGGAGCCGGTGTGGGCCAGGCCGGCCCGGTCCAGGGCCTGCAGCGTGCGGCGGACGCCGGGCTCGCCCTGGTCCAGGGTGTGGTTGGAGGCGGTCGAGCAGCCGTCGTATCCGACCCGGACCAGGGCGGTCAGCACCTGGGGTGGGGCGCTGAACAGCGGGTAGCCGGTGTACGGGCCGCGTCTGGGCGCCAGCGGGGTCTCCAGGTGGCACAGGGCCAGGTCGGCGGCGGCTACCTGCTTGCGTACGCCTCGGAACATCGGCAGGAAGTCGAGCTCGCCACCGCCGTCGTGCCGGGCCTGGAGGATCAGGGGGCGGTGGAGCAGGATGTCGCCGGTCGCGACGACGGTGAACGACTCGGGGCGGGGGCCGGCCGCATGGCTCCCGGCATCGTCCGGAGCGGCCGGGTGGGTCCCGGCACTGTCCGGAGCGGCCGGGTGGGGGTCGGCCGGGTTGCCGGGTCTTGGCGGGGCGGCGGGTTCTGGGGCGGTCGCCTGGAGCCGGATCGTGGGCGCGGCCGGGCGTCCGGTGATGGGCGGCAGGGCGGCCATCGTGCGCACCCGCGCCGGGATGGGCCTGTCGTGTGCCGGGATGGGCGGGCGGGGGGCGGCCTGGACGGAGACAGGGACCCGTGCTGCTCGGAGGCGGTCGGGCGGCGGGGCGGTGGCGGGTGCCAGGCAGGCGGGGGCGCACGCCACCGCCGCGAGGGCGAGGCGCGCAAGATCCTTACGCACGGACGCAGGTTACGCGCTCGGCGCGCTCCCCGCGATCATCCCCAGGCGGCCACCAGGTGCGGTCGCCAGGTGCGGTCGCCAGGTGCGGTTTACCAGGTGCGGTCGTCGTACTGCTGGTCGGGACGGAGCCGCTCGCCGGTGACGAACATCTCGTCCGGGATGTAGGGGCGGGAGATGGGCTGCTGCGGGTCGGGCTGCGGCGTGCTGAGCGCCAGCAGCGGGTCGAGCGGGCTCGGCTGAGCCTGGTGCGGCTGCCCGTTGTGCTGGTGAGGGTGCTGGGCGCCGTGGGGCTGCCCGTTGCTCTGCCCGCCCAACTGCTGGCCGTGCTGGGCGCCGGGCTGGCCGTTGTGCTGGCCACCGTGCTGCTGGGGGTGCTGGCCGTGCTGCTGCTGGCCGTGCTGCTGGCCGTGGTGCGGGGAGACGGCCGGCTGGGGGCCGGTCTGGAGCGGGTGCCCGGACATCGGGCCGGTCTGCGGTCCCCCGCCGGTGCCGCCACCGCCGAACCCACCGGTGCCGCCGGTACCACCCGCTGCCCCGGCGCCGCCGGTGCCGCTGCTGGTGCCGGGGTGCTGGCGGCGGCGGCCGGCGCCGGGGATGCCGTGCATGGGCGTGCCGAGGCCCGGCGCGGGCGGGGCCACGGGCGCCTCGCCGTACTGCTGGCCCTGCCCCTGGCCCTGGTGGGCGGGCTGGCCGGAGTAGGACGGCTGCGTGGCGGGCGCGAAAGGGTCCTGCTGTCCGAACGGGTCCTGCTGCCGGCCGAACGGATCGGCCTGCCCCTGCCGGTCCTGCTGCGCGAACGGGTCGGAGTGCGGCTGACCGAACGGGCCCGGCTGCGCCTGGCCGAAGGGGTCGGACGGCTGCTGGGCGAAGGGGTCCTGCTGGTAGCGGGGCTGCTGGCCGTACCCGCCGTCCATGGGCGGCGGCGAGTACGGCTCGGCGATGGGCAGCCCGAGCGCGTCCGTGCGGTACTGCGGCTGCGGCGACTCGCCCGGAAGCTGGTAGACGGGGTCACCGGACGACGAGGCGGCCATCGGCTCGGCGTACCCCGACCCGGCGGGATACCCGCCCGGCCCGGTGCTCTCGCCGAAGGAGGCGACGAGCTTGTCCGGGGGCGGCGGCGGGGTGCCGCGCGCGACCAGGACGTCCGAGGGCGACATCGTCGCCGTCGGCCGCTCGTCGGCCACCGGCTGCACGCCGGGGAAGGGGTCGGGGGGCCGGTTGTACTGGCCGGTCCCGGGGATCACGGGGGCTTCGGCGGGCGCCGCCTGCTCGCCCTGGAGCTCGGCCAGCCCGTCGTCGAGGGTGTCGAGAAGGCGTCCGACATCGTCCATGGGCATGCGGAAGCTGGCGGTGCACATCTCCCCTCGCCACAGACTGAGCACGAGGGTGCCCTCGTGCCAGGTGACCCGGAGGCACCGCTCCTGGCCTCGGGCATCGAAGAACACTTCGCCGAACGACGGCAGCGGCACAACTTCCGACATGTTGGACATTTTTGAGTAACCAACCCGTATTCGTCCACTCAGCCACGGAAACCCCAGCAAAACCGGGCCTCACCCGGACCCCAAGAAAGATCTTTCTTGACCTCCGGACGTCGCCAGTGTGCCACGCGAGCCGTCGGACGGGCTCTGGAACGCCGGGATGCGCATGCCTCGCCACGGGAAGTTATCCACAATGCGAGCCGGTCCGCCCCCCGGATGCGGGTACCGTTTACTCCCGTGCCGGACTCCCTCCTTCCCCCAGTCGAAGAACTTCTCAAGGCCGCCGTCAGCTCGCTGGGCGGAAGCGAGAGACCTGGTCAGGTGACCATGACGCGTGCCGTACAGCATGCGATCGACAAGGAAGAGCATCTGGCCGTGCAGGCCGGCACCGGCACCGGCAAGTCGCTGGCCTACCTGGTGCCCGCGATCCGGCACGCGATGGAGTCCGACACCACCGTGGTGATCTCCACCGCCACCATCGCGCTCCAGCGCCAGCTCGTCGACCGCGACCTGCCCCGGCTGGCCGAGACGCTCGCCAAGGAGCTGCCGCACGAGCCGACCTTCGCGATCCTCAAGGGCCGCCGCAACTACCTGTGCCGCTACAAGCTCACCGCCGGCTGGCCGGAGGAAGAGGAGCAGGACCAGCTCTTCGACCCGCGCGAGGTCAGCGCCACCGGCCGGATGGTCCAGCGCATCCAGGAGTGGGCCGAGGAGACCGAGACCGGCGACCGTGACGAGCTCGTCCCGGGCGTCAACGAGTCCGCCTGGCGGCAGTTCTCGGTCAGCGCCCGCGAGTGCCTGGGCTCCTCCCGCTGTCCCAGCGCCGCCGAGTGCTTCGCCGAGGCCGCCAAGGCCCGCGCCGGCGAGGTCGACGTCGTGGTCACCAACCACGCGCTGCTGGCCATCGACGCCATGGAGGAGATGTCCATCCTCCCCGAGCACGACGTGGTCGTCGTAGACGAGGCCCACGAGCTCGTCGACCGCGTCACCTCCGTCGTCACCGACGAGCTCTCCGAGAACTCCATCTTCCTTGCCGTACGGCGAGCAGGCCGGCTCATCGAACAGCCGGTCGCCGACCGCCTCCAGGAGGCCGGGGAAGACCTCAAGGCGCTCCTGGCCGCCGCGCCCGACGGCCGCATCGACGAGCTGCCCCAGGTCCTCGGCCTGACGCTCGCCCTGGTCCGTGACTCCGCCCACGCTTGCATCACCGCCATGGGCTCGCGAAACGCCGACAAGGACGACCCGGAGAAGGGCGGCCAGCGCAAGATGGCCTTCGCCGCCCTCGACGAGGTCCACGACACCGCCGTGCGCATGCTCGACGCCTTCGGCCACGAGTCCGAGGTCGACCGGGCGGAGGTCGTCTGGCTGGAGGCCGGCACCGACCGCCGCCCGCCCATCCTGCGCGTCGCCCCGCTCGGCGTCGGCGGCATGTTGCGCGACAAGCTCTTCGGCGACCGTACCGTCGTCCTCACCTCGGCCACCCTCGCCCTCGGCGGCACCTTCGACGGCCTGGCCCGCCAGTGGGGGCTGGGCGACGGCGAATGGCAGGGCATCGACGTCGGCTCGCCCTTCGACCACCCCCGCGCCGGCATCCTGTACGTCGCCAAGCACCTCCCCCAGCCCGGCCGCGACGGGCTGCCCGAGGCCTACCTCGACGAGATCACCGAGCTCATCCAGGCCGCCGGGGGGCGTACCCTCGGGCTCTTCTCCTCCATGCGGGCCGCCAAGGCCGCCACCGAGGCGCTCCGTGACCGGCTCGACGTCCCGCTGCTGTGCCAGGGCGACGACTCGACGATGCTCCTGGTCCGGCAGTTCGCCGAGGACGAGCCCACCTGCCTGTTCGGCACCCTGTCGCTCTGGCAGGGCGTGGACGTGCCCGGGCCCTCGCTCCGGCTGGTCATCATCGACCGCGTGCCCTTCCCCCGGCCTGACGACCCGCTCACCTCGGCCCGCCAGCGGCACGTCGCCGCGCGGGGCGGCAACGGCTTCATGGCCGTCGCCGCCAACCACGCCGCGCTGTTCCTCGCGCAGGGGGTCGGCCGGCTCATCCGCTCCCAGGACGACAAGGGCGTCGTCGCCGTCCTCGACCCGAGGCTGGCCACCGCCCGGTACAGCGGGTTCTTGCTCAACTCGCTGCCCCCCTTCTGGCGCACCACCGACCCCGCCATCCCCCGCGCCGCCCTCAAACGCCTCGCCGGTTAACCCACCCGGGGCTGCCCGCCGACTCAGGGGGAGACCGCCGGGCGGCCGGAGGCGGGTTGGACACGCGCATCGGTCAGGGGCGGGGGCGGCGGTATTTGATCCAGATGTCGCCCGCCCGGACGTAGCCGGTCAGGTGCACCACCACGCCGTCCGGGGCCAGGGGGATCGGGGGGCGGTTGAAGACGGCGCCGAGGGCTTGGCGGCGCACCTCCTCGGCCCGCACCTGCCAGCCCCGCGGCACGAGGATGGTGACGTCGTTGAACCACGACCGCACCTCCAGGTCCACCACGATCTCGCGGTGGCGGCAGTCGGCGGCGGTGAAGTCGAGCCGGACCTTGCCGGTGCCGCCGATCCTGACCTTGATCAGGGGCGGGACGGTCCAGCGGCCGTCGCGGACCAGCTTGCCGCGGGTGAGCTCCAGGACGGAGTCCCTCTGCGGGGTGGTGGACGGTGGCTCGCCGGTCGGGAGGTCGGCGAGGAGGTCGCTCAGCTCGGCGATCGTGCGGGCGGTGTAGACGCGGTCCACTCGGGCGACCAGTTCGTCCACGCTGATCCGGCCCTCCCCCACGGCGGCCCGCAGCCGGTCGGCCGCCTCTTCCCGGTCGGCGTCCCCGGCCCGGACTCCAGGGGAGATCTCGACCTCGTGGGAGGACTCGTCCCGGTGAGGGGCGCCCTGGCGGGTCTCGGTCTCATGAGCCGCGGACGAGGCGGCCGGCCCGGGGGCGGCCGGGTCGGGTGGCTGGGAACCGGCGGGAGAAGGCGGGGGGTGAGGGTGAGGGGTGGGATCGGGCATGGGTGTCACCCTAGATCGGGCACCCCGGCCAAGACGATGGGCGAGACTGTGAGGCGTGACTTTCGGCCCACGCCAGTTCCAACTGGTCCTGATGCATCGCATGCGTGACGTGAACGCCCCACGGGTGGAGGAGGCGCTGAAGGAACTGCACGCCTCGGCGGCGGAGGTGCGCGCGGCGCAGACGCAGTGGACGAAGATGGCGTACTCGGCCCGGGCGCCCCGAGGGCTGCGGGGGTTGCGCGCGGTGCTGGGGAGTCCGGTGTCGGAGGGGACGGCGGAGTTCGGGGCGTTGAGCTGCAAGGTGGCCAGGTGGCGCCTGCCGTACTGGCCGGAGCTGGAGTTCGAGGCGGTGGCGGGACCGGGCGGCGGGGTGTGGCACCAGTGGCTGGTCCGGCCGGGCGAGGTCAGGCGGGTGGGGTTCGCGGAGCTGGTGCCGTGGACGTGCGTGGTGGCGGACGTGGCGGCGAGTTTCCCGGGCGCGGAGCAGCGGGAGGGCGCGGCACCGAACCACTGGGCGGTGGATTTCTCCCATGAAAGCCGGAAATATCGTGCGCTGTTTGTCTATGGACTGTTCCAAGGTTTCGCTCCAGCGGGCAGGAACCCTGCGGATGCCTAAGATCGGACCATGTCCGATGAGGAGATCCACGACAGTCCGACCGGCTGGGTCGCCAAGCACATCCAGAGCTACGTCGAGAGCGACGGGGCCAAGGGCCACTCCTTCCACGGCGCGCCGACGCTGCTGCTGACCACCACGGGACGCAAGAGCGGGCTGCGCCGCCGTACCGCGCTGATCTACGGCAGGGACGGGGACGACTACGTGATCGTCGCCTCGCTGGGCGGCTCGCCGACGCACCCGCTGTGGTACCTCAACCTGGAGGCCGACCCCAGGGTGGAGGTGCAGGTGAAGGCCGAGCGGTTCAAGGCGACGGCCCGCACCGCCACGCCCGAGGAGAAGGCCCGGCTGTGGCCGGGGCTGGTGAAGATCTTCCCGAACTACGAGTCCTACCAGCGGAAGACCACCCGGGACATCCCGGTGGTGATCCTCACCCGCCGCTGACAGGACCGCCCAGATCGCCGGCGCGGCTCCGCCAGGACTCGCCGGCGGCAGATCGTTCACCAGACCGTTCGCCGCCGAATCCCCCTCACCGAAACCGGTCCCTCCTCGTGAACGCAGTGCGCTTCAACATCCTCGGCCCGCTCGAGGTGCTCGCCGGCGGCCGGCCGGTGCATCTGGGCGGCCCGCGCCCGCGCGCGACCATGGCTCTCCTGCTGCTCAACGACGGCCACGCGGTCTCCGTCGAGCGCCTGATCGACCTGGTGTGGGGCGACGACCCGCCGCAGTCGGCCAGGGGCCAGGTGGCGATCGCGGTCTCGGGGCTGCGCCGGGCGCTGAAACTGGCCGGCGCCGATCCGGCGCTGATCGAGACGGTCGGCGCGGGCTACCGCGTGCTCGCGCCGAGTCTCGACGCGCGGGAGGCGGAGGAGCTGATCGCGCGCGCCCGCCGCTCGGCTCCCGAGCAGGGCGCGCCCCTGCTGGAACAGGCGCTGGGGCTCTGGCGCGGGCCGGTGCTGGAGGGCCTGGGCCGGGTCACCGACGCGGCCGAACGCTGGTCGGAGCTGCGCCCGGCGGTGCACGAGGAGTGGGCCGGGCTGGAGCTGGAGCTGGGCCGGCACGCCGAGGTGATCGACCGGCTGGCGGCGTTCGTCGCCGAGCACCCGCTGCGCGAGCGGTCCCGAGCGCAGCTCATGCTGGCGCTGCACCGTTGCGGCCGCCGGGCCGAGGCGCTGGAGCTCTACCGGAGCGGCCACCAGTTGCTCGCCGAGGAGCTGGGGCTCGAACCGGGGACGGAACTGCGCGAGCTGCACCAGGCGATCCTGCTCGACGACCCCGGCCTGCAGGCGCGCAGGGACGACAGGGGCGGCCCGGTGCCGTCGGAGCTGCCCGCCGACCCGGCCGCCTTCACCGGGCGGACCGAGGAGCTCAAGCGGCTGACCACGCTGCTGGGCGAGGGCCGGGCGGTCATCGCGGCCATCGCCGGTGCGGGCGGGATGGGCAAGTCGGCGCTGGCGGTCAAGGCCGCCCATCTGGCCGCGCACGAGTTCCCGGACGGCCACCTCTACGTCAACCTGCACGGTTCGACGCCGGGCGTGGAGCCGGTGCAGCCGGTGGAGGTGCTCGGGCGCTTCCTGCGCTCGTTCGGCGTCCCGCCCGACGAGGTCCCGGACAACCCGGACGAGGCGGCGGGCCGGTTCCGCTCGCTGACCAGCCGGCGGCGGGTGCTGGTGGTCCTCGACAACGCGCTCGACAGCGCGCAGGTCCGGCCCCTGCTGCCCGCCGGGGCCGGCTGCGCGGTCGTGGTGACCAGCCGCGGCGTGCTCTCCACGCTCGACGGCGCGACGCACCTGCGCCTCACGCCGCTGGCCGAGGAGGAGGCCGCCGCGATGGTGCCGGGCTCCCCCGCCGAGCGCGCGGAGCTGGTCCGGCTGTGCGGGGGCCTGCCGCTGGCGTTGCGCATCGTGGCCGCGCAGCTCGCCGCCGACCCCGGCACCGCGCCCGCCGATCTGATCGTCAAGCTGGCCGACGAGCGCCGCCGCCTCGACGCGCTCCAGCAGGACGACCTCGCCGTCCGGGCCGGGCTCGCGCTCAGCGTGCAGCGGCTCGCCCCCGAGGACGCCCGGCTGTTCGCCGCGCTCGGCGTGCTGGACGCCTACACCTTCACCCCTGCGCTGGCCGGCGCGATGCTCGGCCGCGAGACCGAGTCCGGTTTCGCCCGGCTGACCGCCGCCGGGCTGCTCGAACCGCTCGGCCCCGGCGGGTCCGGCTCCCTGCGGTACGGCACGCACGACCTGATCCTGCTGCACGCCCGCGAGCTGGCCGCCGCCCTCGACGACCGCGACGAGCTGCTCGACCGGGGCGCGAACTGCTACTTCGCCACCACGATCACCGTGCACGCCGCGATGCAGGCCGGCGAGCTCACCGGCCTGGAGGGCCACGAGCCCACCCACCCCGGCCTGCCGCTCGCCACCGCCGAGCAGGCCGTCGCCTGGCTCGACGCCGAGACCCCCGACCTGGTCACGGCCTCGCTGCAGCTGCTGCGCGAGCCGCGCTGGTACCCGCTCGGCGTGCGCCTGGCCCGCACGCTGGGCCGGGTGCTCCTGCACCGGGGCGGCATCCGCGAGCTGACCCTGCTGGCCGGGGAGAGCGTGGCCGCCGCCCGGGCCGCCGGCGACACCGAGCAGCTCGCCGAGTCGCACAACATGTACGGCGTGGCCCTGCTCATCACCGGCCGCCTGGCCGAGGGTGTGGCGCAGGTGGAGAGCGCGACCGCGTTGTGGAAGGCGCTCGACGACCGCCCCCGCCAGGCGTCGGCGCTCAGCAACATGGCCATGGCGCACCTGCGCATGGGCCGCCCTGACCGCGCCATCGCGGCGATGGACGAGGCCGTCGCCATCCGCCGCGAAGCGGGCGACGGCGAGGGCCTGGCCGACGCGCTGGACAACCTCGGCATCCTGCACGCCAGGACGGGCGACCTGGACCGAGCCCTGGTGCTGGCGCAGGAGGCGCTGGACCTGCGGCGCGGACTCCGCCTGACCCGCGCGCAGGGCGTCTCCTACACCAACCTCGCCGACCTGTACCGGATGCGCGGCGAACCCCGGCTCGCGCTCGGCTGCCTCGATGAGGCGCTCGCCCTGGCCAGAACCCATGGCGACCAGCTCACCGAGGCGGCCATCCAGTGGCAGCTCGGTGACACCCGGGCAGAACTCGGTGACGAGCCCGAGGCCCGGCTGGCCTGGGCCGGGAGCGTCGCGATCCTCGTGGACAGCGGCCTGATGACCGCCGACGAGGGTGAGGCGCACCTGACCCAGCCGCGTCCGGGCCCTCCCGGGCCGATCGGCCGCGGGATGTAGGCCCGGTGAACCGCCGGACCCCCGGTCGCACCGGCCGTTCACCGTGTCTCACGGTAGCGGCCGGCGATATGGATCCTCTATGAGCGGGCCGGCCAACCCTCTATGCGCGGCCCGGCCACCCCTCCACGAGCGGGCCGGTCAGCCCGCTATGAGCCCGCGCCGGGCCAGGGGCCGAGGCCGGGGCGCTTGGGGTCGAGCCCGTCCCCCGACGAGGTGCCCCGCAGTCGCCGCGAGATCCACGGCACCAGGAACTCGCGCACCCACCGCGCGTCCTCCTTGCGCCGCGCCCGCGGATCGACGTCGTCACGCGGCGGCCAGGAGTAACGCCAGGTGTCCACCCCCGCCACCCCGAGCACGTCGAGCACCTTGGCGGCGACCAGCCGGTGCCCCTCCTCGTTGAGGTGGATCCGGTCGGAGCTCCAGGCCCGCCAGTCGCGGATGGCCTGCATCGACCACTGGTCGACCACGCGGCAGCCGTACAGGTCGGCGATGGAACGGATGTGCAGGTAGAAGATCGCGAACTTGCCGCGCATCCGGCGCATCAGCGGGGTGTCGCGCACGTCCACCCCGGTGAACAGCAGCACCTCGGCCCCGGTGGCGAGCAGCTCGCGCACCGCGCCGGCCAGCGTCTTGGCCATCTGGTCGGGGTCGCTGCCCGGCCGCATCAGGTCGTTGCCGCCCGCGCAGAAGCTGACCAGGTCGGGCCGCATCTTGACGGCCAGCGGCACCTGCTCCTCGACGATCTGCGCCAGCAGCTTGCCGCGCACCGCGAGGTTGGCGTACTCGAAGTCGGGGTGCACCTGCGCCAGCCGTTCGGCGACGCGGTCGGCCCAGCCGCGGAAGTGCCCGTCGGGGCCCGGGTCGTTGAGCCCCTCGGTGAAGCTGTCCCCCAGCGCGACGAACTTCACAGCGCCTTCAGTGCCAGCACGTAGGAGTTGAGGCCGAAGCCGGCGATGGTGCCGGTGGCCACGCCGGCGACGACCGACAGGTGACGGAACTCCTCCCGGGTGGCCGGGTTGGAGATGTGCACCTCGATCAGCGGCGCGGTGCGCTGCGCGGCGGCGTCGCGCAGGCCGTAGGAGTAGTGGGTGAAGGCGGCCGGGTTGATGACGACCGGGATCTTCCCGTCGGCGGCCTCGTGCAGCCACCCGATCATCGTGGCCTCGTCGTCGGTCTGGCGCACCTCGACCTCGTAGCCGAGCTCCGCGCCGGTCTGCTCGCAGAGTTTCACCAGGTCATCATAGGTGTCGGCGCCGTAGACGTCGGGTTCGCGGGTGCCGAGGCGGCGCAGGTTGGGGCCGTTCAGGACCAGGACCCTCATCGCGAGACCTCCCAGTAGGCCGCCTGCAGCAGTTCCTCCGACGGCCCTTCGAGCCGGGCCGGCTTGGCCAGGTCGTCGAGGACGACGAAGCGCTGCTTGGCGCCGCGGTTCTTCTTGTCGAGCCGCATGTGGTCGCGCAGCGCCGGCCAGGCGTCGCGCCGGTAGAAGGTGGGCAGCCCGACCGAGGTGAGGATGTCGCGGGTGCGGTCGACCAGGTCGGCGCGGCCGGACAGGCGCGACAGCTCGGCGGCGTAGACCATGCCGATCGCCACGGCCTCGCCGTGCCGCATGCGGTAGTCCTCGTGCCGCTCGATGGCGTGGGCGAGGGTGTGGCCGTAGTTGAGGATCTCGCGCAGCCCGGCCTCGCGCAGGTCGGCGCCGACCACGTCGGCCTTGACGCGGATCTTGCGCTCGATCAGCTCCCGGGTGTGCTCGCCCTCGGGCCGGGTGGCGGCGTCGGGGTCGTCCTCGACCAGCATGAGGATGGTCGGGTCGGCGATGAAGCCGCCCTTGATGATCTCGGCGAGCCCGGCGACGTAGTCGGCGCGGGGCAGCGAGGTCAGCGTGGTCAGGTCGCAGAGCACGCCGGCGGGCGGCAGGAAGGTGCCGACGAGGTTCTTGCCCTCGGGGGTGTCGATGCCGTTCTTGCCGCCGACCGCGGCGTCGACCATGGCCAGCAGTGTGGTCGGCACGAGCACGACCTTGATGCCGCGCAGCCAGGTGCCGGCGATGAAGCCGGCCAGGTCGGTGGTCGCACCGCCGCCCACACCCACGACCGCGTCGGAGCGGGTGATGCCGTAGCGGCCGAGCGCCGACCAGAGCTGGGCGGCGACCTCGACGGACTTGGCCGCCTCGCCGTCGGGCACCGGCAGCGCGACGACCTCGTAGCCCGCCTCGGTCAGCGACGCGACGACCGGGCGGGTGATCTCGGGCAGGGTCGCGGGGTGGATCACCGCCACCGTGCGCACCCCCTCGCCGACCAGCGAGGGCAGCTCGCCCAGCACGTCGGTGCCGACCACCACGTCGTACGGCTGATCGCCGCGCACGGTGATCCGGGTCGCGCTCACGAGGCCAGCCCTTCCACGATCTCCTCGGCCAGCTCCTGCGGGGCGCGCCCGTCGGTGGCCACGGTCAGCACGGCCAGCCGCTCGTAGATCGGGCGGCGCTCCTCCATCAGCTTCTTGAGCTGGCTGCGCGGGTTGAGCACCAGCAGCGGCCGGGCCGAGCCCAGGCCGACCCGCTGGACCGCGTCGGACAGCCCCACCTGCAGGTAGACGACGGGGTGGCCGTCGAGCAGGGCCTGGGTCGCCTCGCGCAGCACCGCGCCGCCGCCGAGCGACAGCACGCCGTCGTGCTCGGCCAGCGCCTGGCGGACCGCCTCGGCCTCCAGTTCGCGGAAGCGCTCCTCGCCGTCCTCGACGAAGATGTCGCTCACCGGTTTGCCCGCCACCGCCTCGACGTCGGCGTCGGTGTCGCGGAAGCCCACGCCGAGCTTGGCGGCGAGCAGGCGGCCCACGGTGGTCTTGCCCGACCCGGGGGCGCCGATCAGGACGGCCTTCATCACTTGATCACCATCGAAGAGAGGTATCCGGACAGGTTGCGCGCGACTTCCTCGACCGAGTCGCCGCCGAACTTCTCCAGCGCCGCGTCGGCCAGCACCAGGGCGACCATCGCCTCGGCGACGATGCCCGCGGCCGGCACGGCGCAGACGTCGGAGCGCTCGTGGTGGGCCTTGGCCGCCTCGCCGGTCTTGACGTCGATGGTGGCCAGCGCCCGCGGCACGGTGGAGATCGGCTTCATCGCGGCGCTGACCCGCAGGACCTCGCCGTTGCTCATGCCGCCCTCGACGCCGCCCGCGCGGTTGGTGATGCGCTTGACGCCGTCGGCGGTGGTGTACTCGATCTCGTCGTGGGCGCGGGAGCCGGGCCGGTCGGCGGTCTCGAAGCCGTCGCCGACGCCGACGCCCTTGATCGCCTGGATGCCCATCAGCGCGGCGGCCAGCCGGGCGTCGAGCCTGCGGTCCCAGTGCGTGTAGCTGCCCAGGCCGGGCGGCAGGCCGTAGGCCAGCACCTCGACGACGCCGCCGAGCGTGTCGCCGTCCTTGTGCGCCTTGTCGATCGTCTCGACCATGGCCGCGCTGCCGGCGGCGTCGAAGCAGCGCACCGGGTCGTCGTCGATGCGGGCCAGGTCGGCCGGGAGCGGCAGGGCCTCGGCGGGCGTGCGGGTGCCGCCGATGGAGACGACGTGGCTGAGGATCTCGACGCCGAGCGCCTGCTTGAGGAAGCGCCGGGCGACCTCGCCGAGCGCGACGCGCGCCGCGGTCTCGCGGGCGCTGGCGCGGTCGAGGACGTTGCGGGCGTCGTCGAAGCCGTACTTCTGCATGCCGGCCAGGTCGGCGTGGCCGGGGCGCGGGCGGGAGCGGGGCGCGTTGCGCGCCATGCCCTCCAGCTCGGCCGGGTCGACCGGGTCGGCCGCCATGACCTTCTCCCACTTGGGCCACTCGGTGTTGCCCACGCGGACGGCCACCGGGCTGCCCATCGAGCGGCCGTGCCGTACGCCGCCGACGATGGAGACCTTGTCCTCCTCGAACTTCATCCGCGCGCCGCGGCCGTAGCCGAGCCTGCGGCGGCGCAGCGCCTCGTCGATCGCCGCCGTGGTGACCTCTACCCCTGCGGGGAGGCCTTCCAGGATCGCGACGAGTTCGGGGCCGTGGGACTCTCCGGCGGTCAACCAGCGCAACATGCCGTCAAGTCTTCCAGATCCGGCCAGGTGCACCGTCCCTGCGGTCACTGGATGAGACAGATGGCCGCCAGGCCGCCCAGGAGCATGAAGGGGCCGAAGGGGAACTCGGTGGACCGGTCGGCCTTCCTGGCCAGGAGCAGGCCGACGGCGTAGCAGGCGCCCAGCACCTGGCCGCCGACCGCGGCGACGGCCCAGCTCTGCCAGCCGAGCGCCGCCGTCGCCAGCCCGATCAGACCGGCCAGCTTCACGTCGCCCAGGCCCATCGCCGCCGGGCGGACGAACCACAGCACGCCGTACAGCAGCCCGAGCGCGAGCGCGCCCAGCAGGGCGCGGAGCAGCTCGCCGGTCGGGATCAGCAGCAGGGCCAGGATCGGGTAGGCGGGCAGGGTGAGCACGTCAGGCAGCCGGAAGGTGCGCCAGTCGACCACCGCGAGCAGGGTGCCGAGCAGCCCCGCGAACAGCAACCCCGGCAGGTACGGCGGAGCCGCCCGCCACGCCACAAGCGCGCACACCGCCCCGGTGAGCAGTTCGACGACCGGGACCCGGGCCGGCACCGGCCACCGGCGCAGCGCCGCCAGCGCCCGCCGGGCCTCGGCCCTGGTGTCGGGCGGGTCGGCCTCGAAGGCCCCGGCGGCGGCGCGGACGTACACCCCGGCCAGGAAGCCGAGCACGCCGCAGAGGAGGACGAGCACGGCCCGACCCTAGCCGAGCCTCACGAGCCGGACCGGCGAAGCCGGCCGAACCACCTGCGGCCCTCCGGCTTGGGCGGGGCCTCCGGCATGGGCGGGGCCTCCGTGACGCGGGCGACGGTGACGGAGTCGAGCTGGTCGACCGTCCCGGACTCCACCGCCGCCATGACCTCCAGCATGGTGCCCTCGATGACGAACGGCCTCGGCCCCGCGACGTCGATGACCACCGCCGCGGCGCCCTCGTGCGCGGCGGCCTGGCAGACCTGGAGCGCGGTGGCCTGGATCGGCCGGGCGTCCGGCCGCCAGCGGGCCAGGGCCTCGGCGCCGGTGAAGGCCAGCACCGCCTCCCGCCCGTCCTGGCCGACCAGCTTGGGCAGCGCCATCTCGCTCTCCTTCTCCTGCTTGAGCCCGTTGGGCCCGACCTCGGACGAGGTCAGCAGGGCGACCACCGGCACCAGCAGCCGCGCCTCGCCGAGCGCGGTCAGCACGGCGGTGGCGTCGGCCGTCCCGGCGGCGTGGGCGGCGAGGGCGGCGGTGAGGGCGGCGTCGGCGCTGCCGTCGTCACCTGGGACGAGAGGTTGCGGAATGCTCGGCACGACCATCGAGGCTACCGCTGATAATGGCTGGTATGCGGATCGCGGTGGCCGCCGACAGCCTGGACGGCGTGGCGGAGAAGGTGGTGGCCGAGCTGCGCGCGCGGGGGCACGAGGTGGCCGTGCACGGCGCGCTCGACCCGGGGGCGCGGGCCGACTGGGCGTGGGCGGCGGAGGCCGCGGCGCGCGCGGTCGCCGAGGGGCGGGCCGAGCAGGCGGTGGTGTGCTGCTGGACCGGCACCGGGGCGAGTATCGCGGCCAACAAGGTGGCCGGGGTGCGGGCGGCGCTGTGCACCGACGCCGAGACCGCGCGCGGCGCCCGCCGCTGGAACGACGCGAACGCGCTCGCGCTCAGCCTGCGGCTCACCTCCGAGGTCGTGCTGCGCGAGATCCTCGACGCGTGGTTCGCCGCCGAGCCGAGCGCCGACCCGGCCGACGTGGCCAACATCGGTCACCTCACCGACATCCAGCGCGGCTGACCTCCGGCCTTCTCCGCGCGACCGGCCTCCATCGGCCTCCATCGGCCTCCACCGGCCTTCAGCGCGCCGCTGAGCCGAGCCGCCGCAGCAGGTGCGCCCACCCCGCCCCGGTCTCCCCCTCCAGGACGGCGGGCAGCCCGGTGTGCCGCAGGGTCAGCGTGGTGCCCCCGTCCTCCGCGACCAGGGTGATCTCCACCTGGGACGCGCCCGGCGCCAGATCGGGCGCTCCAGGCGTGGGCTCCCACCCGAAGGTGAACACCAGCCGCTCGTACGGCACCAGCTCCACGAACTGCCCGCGCATCACCGGCCGCGGCCCGCCCTCCATGGCCACCCGCAGGTCCCCTCCGGGCCGGGCGTCCACCTCGGCCTCACCCCACCAGGCCGCCAGCCGGGCCGGGTCGACGAGGAACCGCCAGACCGTCTCCGGCTGGGCCTGGATGCGCACCCGCTGCTCGGTCACGACGCCGCCCTCCCGTTCCTCCCGCTCGGCCTCCTGCTCGGCCTCCTGCTCGGCGGCCTGGCGCAGCCGGCCCAGCGCGGCCGACCACATGCCGTCCACGAAGCTCACCGCGTCGGCCAGGCCCTCGGGCCGCAGCCGGTAGAAGCGCCGGTTTCCCGCCCGGCGCATCTCCACCAGACCGGCGGCGACCAGCGTGCGCAGGTGCTGGGAGACCGCCGGGCGGCTCATCCCGGGGAAACGGCCGGCGATCTCACCCGCGGAGACCTCGCCGTCGCGCACCAGCAGGAGGATGGCGCGCCGGGTGGGGTCGGCCACCGCGCGCAGCGCGTCGTCCATCCGGTCACCGCTTCCCTTCGCCGTCCCGTCGAGGCAGTATGTAAGTTGTTAAGCAACATCTTACATAGGGAGCACGCCCATGGCACCTCATCCGGAGAACCGCCGCCTGGACGCCCTGGTCGGCCACTGGCGTACGGCGGGCAGGACCGTCAGCGGCCCGGCGGCTGCGATCAGCGGAACCGACCATTACGAGTGGCTGGCCGGCGAGCATTTCCTCGTCCACCGCGCCGACGTCGTGATGGGCGGGGAGCCCGTCGCGGTCCTGGAGCTGATCGGCCCCTACGACCCGGCGACCGGGACCTATCCCATGCGCGCCTTCGACAACCAGGGCGCCTTCACCACCATGACCGCCAGCGTGGACGCCGACGGCGTCTGGACCTTCGCCGGCCCGGCCGAGCGGGCCACCCTCACCCTCGCCGCCGACGGCTCGGCGATGGCCGCCGCCTGGGAGCGCACCGAGGACGGCTCGGCCTGGGAACCCTGGATGGACATGACCTTCACCAGGGAGTCCTAGCCCTTCGCCAGCACCGGCTCCGCGACGGCCGCCGGACGCCCGGACGGGCGGTGCCGCAGGGCGCCGGCCCGCACGACCACGAGCAGGGCCATCACCGCGATCAGCCCGAAGGCCGCCTGGTAGGACACCCCGTCGGCGACCATGCCGGTGACCGCCGGCGCGGTCAGCCCGGACAGGTAGGTGATCGTCGCGACGCCCGCGATGCCCTCGCCGGGGGTCCGGCCGATGTGCCCGGCGGTCGCGAAGACCAGCGGCACGACCGTCGCCAGCCCCAGCCCGAGCAGCGCGAACCCGGCCACGCAGACCGCCTGCGAGGCTCCGGTGGCGACGAGCAGGCCGCCGAGGGCCGCCAGCGCGCCGCCGATCCTGGCGACCGCCACCGCGCCCATCCTCCGCACCAGCGTGTCACCGGCCAGGCGCGTGCCGGCCATGAAGAGCATGAAGACGGTGTAGGCCGCCGCCGCGAGGCCCGGTCCCGCGCCGGTCACCTCGGTCATGTACACCGCGGCCCAGTTGGAGCTGGCGCCCTCGGCGAAGGTGCCGCAGAAGCCGACCACGCCGATCGCCAGGATCGCCTTGGTGGGCAGGGCGAAGCGGCGGGGGGCCGGCGCGGCGGCGGCCTCGGGACCGGCCGGCATCAGGCCGCGTCCGGCGAACACCCCGACGACCACCAGCACCAGGGCCAGCCCGCCCAGGTGCAGCCGGGCGTCGACCTCCAGGTGCGCCGCCAGCACGCCCGCGCCGCCGGCCACCAGGCTGCCGACCGACCACATGCCGTGCAGGCCGGAGACGATCGGCTTGCCGAGGTGCCGCTCCAGGGCCACCCCTTCGGCGTTCATCACCACGTCGCACATGCCGGCGGCGACTCCGTACAGCAAGAAGATCACGAACAGGACCGGCACCGAGGGGGCCAGCGCGGGCAGGGCCAGCACCGCGCACCAGAACGCGAGCAGGACCCGCGTGGTGGTCCGGCCGCCGAAGCGGTGGGCCAGGTGGCCTGCGGTGGGCATGCCGATGAACGCCCCCACGGCGGGACACAACAGGATCAGCCCGAGCACGCCCGCGCCCAGGTCGAGCCGCTCCTGAAGCCAGGGGATGCGGGTGGCCAGACTTCCGGCGGCGGCGCCGTGCAGCGCGAAGACGAAGGCGATCGATCGGTGGAAGCTCATGGGAGTGAAATTAACAGGCAGCCTTCCTGATGAAAAGAGTTATCAGGAAGGTTTCCTGATGAATACCATGGCCTGACGGAACGTGGCTGACTACTATGGCTGGCGTGAGGACCGCCACCCCCGCCCTGGCCAGGGCCATCAACGACCGGCTCGCGCTCGACCTCTTCCTGACCCGGGGGCCGTTGACCGCTCCCCAGCTCCGGGACCTGACCGGTCTGTCGCGCCCCACCGTCTCCGACCTCATCGAGCGGCTGCAGGGCGAGGGGCTCATCGAGGTCACCGGCGAGCGCGGCGAGGAGCGGCGCGGGCCGAACGCGCGGGTCTACGGCCTGGTCGCGGCGCGCGCCTACGTCGCGGGGGTGGACCTGCGGCGGAACGCCGTCCACGCCACCGTCGCCGACATCACCGGCCAGGTCCTCGGCTCGGCCTCCATCCCCCTGCCCGGCCCGGCCTCGGTCTCCCCGCCAGGCCCGGCCCCTCATTCCCCGCCAGGCCCGGCCCCTGTTTCATCGCCCGGCTCCGCCTCTGTCTTCCCGCCCGGCTCCGCCTCCGTCTTCCCGCCCGACTCGGCCTCTGTTTCCCCGCCCGGCTCTCCACTCGAGGTGGACCTGCCCGGGCTGCTCGCCGCCGCGGTGGCGCGGGCCGCGCAGGGCCGGCCGCTGCACCACGTGGTGATCGGCGCGCCCGGCGTGGTCCACCCGCACACCGGCCTGTCCACCATCGAGGGCCTGCCCGGCTGGCGTCCCGACCTGCTCGACGCGGTACGGCGGAGCCTGTCCGGCCTGCTCACCGACCCGGCCGCGACCCGGGTGACGATGGAGAACGAGGTCAACCTCGCCGCCATCGCCGAGCACCGCCTCGGCGCCGGGGCCGGGCACGACGACTTCGCGCTGCTGTGGCTCGACGACGGCGTGGGCGCGGCGCTCGTCCTGGACGGGCGGCTGCGGCGTGGCGCCTCGGGCGGCGCGGGCGAGGTCGGCCTCATCGAGGTCGGCGGCGAGCCGATCTGCTGCCTGGTCCAGGAGAGCGTCGGGGCCGGGCTCGCCGACGCGGCCCTGGCCGAGTGCGTGGTGCACGGGGCGTTCTCGCTCGCCGCGGTCGTCGACCCCGGGCTGATCGTGCTCGGCGGCGCCACCGGCCGGGAACGCGGAGCGGGGCTGGCCGAGCTGGTGCAGGGGCGGCTGGCCGAGCTCTACCCGCCGCCTACCCTCGTGCGGGCCAGCACCGTGGAGGGCAACGCCATCCTCGAAGGCGCCGTCCTGACCGCCCTCGACCGCGTCCGCGACGAGGTCTTCGGCTGACCCACCCGGGCAGTCACCACTTCGGCTGGCCCGCCCGGACGGCTGCGGCTTCGGCTGGCCCGCCCGGATGGCTGGGGCTGTGGTTGGGCCGCCCGGGGTGGGCTGCGGGAACTAGGCTGCCAGGCGTGCGTTACATGGTCATCGAGACGTTCCCGCACGGTGCGCGCCCGGTCTACGAGCGGGCCGCCGACCGCGGCCGGATGTTGCCGCCGGGCCTGGTCTACCTGGACAGCTGGGTGGCGGCCGACCGGCTGGACCGCTGCTACCAGCTCATGGAGACCGACGACCCGGCCCTGCTGGACACCTGGGTGGCCGCCTGGAGCGACCTGGTCGACTTCGAGATCGTCCCGGTGACCGGCTCGGCCGAGGCCGCCGCCCGGGTCCTCGGTGGCTAGGCTCGGGCCGTGACGGATCACGATTCTGCGCACGTCCGTGCCATCGACGCCTTCATCGCCGCCGCCAACGCCGCGGACGCCGACCGGCGCGCGACCTTGCTGAGCCTGGCGCTGTCGGCCGACGTCGTGTTCTGGGGGCCGCTGGGTCGCGGCGTGGGCCGCAAGGCGGTCGAGGACTTCATCACCGAGGTGATGCAGGCGCATCCGTCCGGCCCGTGCCGCATGGTCCGCGCCACCCGGGTGGACGCGCCGGAGGAGTGGGCACGCTACGGCTGGCGGTACGAGGACGGCGAGGGGCGCACCCTGCTGCAGGGGATGGACGTGGTGCACGTCACCGCCGAGGGGGACATCGACGAGATCGTGGTCTTCGCCGGCCCGCTCACCTGAGCCGAAGCCCGAAGGAAGCCGCCCGACCCTCATGAGCCGAAGGCCGAAGGAAGCCGCCCGACCCTCATGAGCCCGAGGACGAAGGAAACCGCCCGACCCTCATGAGCCCGAGGACGACGGGGCCGGGGCCTTTACGGGTCCCGGCCCGGTCGGGTGGGGCTCAGCCCAGGTCGGCGATGGCCGCGACCGGGCCGCCGCCCGACGGGCCCTGGTGGACGGCGGCGACGGAGACGAAGACCGCGGGGTCACCGGTGACCGAGGCCGTGACCCCGCCCACCGCGGCCTTGATCTGCCGGTGCCAGTGCACGTCGGAGTCGTCGAGCATGATGTTGCGCCGCCCGCGCACGTGCCCCGAGGGGTCGGCCTCGCACTTGAGGAAGACGTTGACCAGCCGCCCGCCCAGATCGCTGGAGTGCGGCCGTTCGGGCAGGTCGAGGCCGGCCGAGCGGATGGCCGCCCAGATGCCGTCGGCGTCGAGCGCGTCCTTCATCACCGAGTGCCCGATCCGGTAGCGCCCGCCGATGCCCCGCACGTTGCCGACCACCACGATCTGCGCCCGGTCGAGCTCGACGCCGGAGGAGCAGGAGGCGACGCTGCTGTACAGGGACAGGTCGCGGAAGATCTGCTCCTCGGCCGGCATCTCGATCTCGCCGAGCGCGACCGCGATGCCGAGGGCGGTGGTCGCGTTCGACAGGTCCATGGACGGCCCGGTGTCCTCGATCACCGTCTCCTTGCCGCGGCTGCGCGCGTCGGCGATGGTGGCGAGGGTGAGCAGCGGCGTCTTGGTCTGGACGTAGTGCACGTCGGCCGGGTCCTCGATGCCGGCGACCTTCATGGCCTCCAGCACCCCGGCGGCGACCTTGGAGACCATGGCCGGGCGGCCGATGTCCTCGGGCAGGATCACGTCGCTCATCGCCACGCCGACCGACAGCCGCGGCTCGTCGGTGGCGTACCCCGCGGCCTCGACGGCGGCCGGGTCGACGGTGGCGAAGACGGTGGCGTGCGGGCTGAGCACGCCATCGGTGCCGCCGGACCACACCAGCGGCACGCTGTCCGGGGCGGGGTGGCCGTGGCGGGCGAGCACGCCGCGGAAGGCCATGTCGGCCAGGATCCGGGTGTAGTCGTTGACTCCCCCGTTGCCCTCGGTCTTGCCGATCACCGCGAGCACCCGGTGCGCCTCGATCACGCCGTCCTCGATGAGGCGTTCGAGCCCGGAGGCGTCGGTGACGCTATCGATCATGACTTTGCGCACTTCAATGGGATCCGGCATCGTTCTCCACTCTCGTTCCTACAGTTCCCGACAATGCGTCCGCGAGGTCGCGCAGGGCGACGATGATCGCCCGGGTGCCGCCTCCGGTCACGAAGCGCAGCGCCGCCTCGACCTTCGGGCCCATGCTGCCGCCCGCGAAGTGCCCGGCGGCGTGCAACACGCGCAACTCCTGGGCGCTGATCCGGCCGATCGGCCTGGGGTCCGGCCCGCCGTACCCGATGACCGCGTTGGGCACGTCGGTGGCGATGATCAGTACCGTCGCCCCGACGTCCCGGGCCAGGCGGGCGGCGGCGAGGTCCTTGTCGACGACCGCCTCGACGCCGACCGGCGAGCCGCCCCGCCGTACCACGGGCACTCCCCCGCCCCCGGCGGCGACGACGGTGAAGCCGGCCTCCATGAGCGCGACCGCGGCGGGGGCGTCGAGGATCTCCAGCGGCTCGGGCGAGGCGACCACGCGCCGCCAGCCGCGTTCGAACCGCCGCCAGCTCTGACCCAGCTTCTCGAAGCGCCGGGCCTCGGCCTCGGTGAAGTAGCGGCCGATCGGCTTGACCGGGTCGGCGAACCCGGGGTCGCCGGCGTCGACCAGGGTGCGGGTGACGACGGTGGCGGTGCGCCCGCCGAGCGCGTTGAGGATGAGCGTGCCGATGGTGGCCTGCGTCTGGGCGCCGCACCAGTCGAGCGGCACCGGCGGCACCGTCTCGGCGGCGAGCTGGTTCTTCAGCAGCAGGTTGCCGACCTGGGGGCCGTTGCCGTGGGTGAGGATCACCTGGTGCCCGGCGTCGATGAAGCCGCGCACGTGCCGCATGGCCTGCTCGACCGCGGCCTGCTGGTCGGCCGGGGAGGCGGTGCCGTCCGGGGCGGTCATGGCGTTGCCGCCGAGCGCGATGAGGAGCCGTTCACCCACGCTGTGACGCTATCCAGGCGGCGGGCGGCGTTCATGGGCAATCTCTGCCCAGTCCGGGCCGATTCTTCGTCCTATGCTGACGGGCGGATCTCACGGAGAGCGGAGGCGGGCGCGGTGACCAACATTTCGGCCGGCGGGGTGACCCTGGCCTATCGGGCGCTGGGCGCGGCGGACGCGCCGCCGATGGTGTTGCTGCACGGGCGGTGCGCCAACCGGAACGACTGGAACGGCATCGTCCGCGACCTCGCCGCCACCTACCGGGTGTACGCGCTCGACCTGCGAGGTCACGGGAAGAGCTCCCGGCCGGGCGCTTACGCGCTGCCCGAGATGGCCGAGGACGTCCGGGCCTTCCTGGACGCGCTGGGCATCGAGCGCGCGGTCGTCGTCGGGCACTCCCTGGGCGGCATGGTCGCCTACCACCTGGCCGCCACCCACCCGGAGCGGGTCTCCGCCCTCGTCCTTGAGGACCCGCCGCCGCCGGTGCCGCTGACCCGCCCGCCGCTGGAAGAGGACACCGGCGACCCGAACTTCGACCGCGAGATGCTCGTCCAGACCGAGCGCCAGTTCACCGCCCCCGACCCCGCCTGGGCGCCCGGGCTGCAGCGCATCACCGCACCCACCCTGGTCGTCTCCGGCGGCGCCACCAGCCACGTCCCGGCCCCGCGCACCGCCGAGCTCATCCCGGGCGCCCGCCTGGTCACCATCGAGGCCGGCCACCTGGTCCACTTCACCCAGCCGGCCGCCTTCCTGGCTGCGGTGACGGACTTCTTGGCCGCCCTGCCCGCCTAGCGAGCAAACGACGGAACGCCCCCTTCCGGAAGGAAGAGGGCGTCCCGTGGGAGGGGTCAGACCGTGACGAGCGCGGCCTCGGCCTCCAGGGTCGCCGCGGTGGCGTTGATCACCGCGGCGATCCTGAGTGCCTCCTGGATCTGCTCGCGCGGCATGCCGGAACCGCGCAGGACCTGCTCGTGCGACTCCAGGCAGCGCCCGCAGCCGTTGATCGCGGAGACGGCCAGGCACCACAGCTCGAAGTCGACCTTGTCGACGCCGGGGTTGCCGATGACCGTCATGCGGAGCTTGGCCGGGAGCGTGCTGTAGGTCTCGTCACCGATGAGGTGCGTGGACCGGTAGTACACGTTGTTCATGGCCATGATCGAGGCCGCCGCCTTGGCCGCGGTGAACGCCTCGGCCGACAGCTTCGCCCCGGCCTCGGCCGAGACCGCCGCGATGACCCGCGCCGAGCGGGTGGTCAGCGCGCAGGCCAGGACGGCGCCCCAGAGCTGCTGGTCGGTCAGCGACGAGGTGGTCGTGACCGAGCCGAGGTTCAGCTTGGTGTCCTTGGCGTAGGCGGGAAGAGCCTCGCGGAGGGATTCGACGCTCATGGGTCAGCCGCCCAGCAGGGCCTTGGCGTCCAGGCCGGACTCGCCCTTGTTCCAGTTGCAGGGGCACAGCTCGTCGGACTGCAGCGCGTCGAGGACCCGCAGGACCTCCTTGACGTTGCGGCCGACCGACCCGGCGGTCACCATGACGAACTGGATCTCGTTGTTCGGGTCCACGATGAAGGTGGCGCGCTGCGAGACGCCGTCCTTGCCCAGCACGCCGCAGTCGGCCGACAGCTCGCGCTTGATGTCGGAGAGCATCGGGAAAGGCAGGTCACGCAGGTCGGCGTGGTCCTTGCGCCAGGCGTGGTGGACGTACTCGGAGTCGACGGAGACGCCCAGCACCTGCGCGTCACGGTCGGCGAACTCGCCGTTGAGCCGGCCGAACTCGGCGATCTCGGTCGGGCAGACGAAGGTGAAGTCCTTCGGCCAGAAGAACACCACGCGCCACTTGCCCTCGTAGGTCTTGTGGTCGATCTGCGCGAACGCCTTGTCGGGGTCGAGGTCGACGCAGGCGGTCAGCTCGTACTCGGGGAAGTGGTCACCGACGGTGAGCAACTCGGTATCTCCTTGCTGTGGATTCGTGGTCCGTGCCCCCACCCTCCCCCACGTAGCATTGATTCGAGAAATCGAGCAGTCGGACCAATCTGAGAGGTGTTTCCTATCAGTGAGCCCATGCCCACCCTCGCTCAACTGCGGGCATTCCTCGCGGTAGCCGACCATCTCCACTTCCGGGAGGCGGCCACCGCGCTCCGGATGAGCCAGCCGGCGCTGTCCGGGGCGGTCTCGGCGCTGGAGGAGATCCTGGACACTCAGCTCCTCGAACGCACCACGCGCAAGGTGCTGCTGACGCCCGCGGGCGAGCGGGTGGCGCGGCGGGCCGAGCGGGTGCTGGCGCAGATGGAGGAGCTGGTCGCCGAGGTGGCTTCGGGGCGGGAGCCGTTCAGCGGCCCGGCGCACCTGGGCGTCATCCCGACCGTCGCCCCGTACGTCCTGCCCGCGTTGCTGCCCATGTTCGCGCGGCGCTTCCCCAATCTCAAGCTCACCGTGCACGAGGCCAAGACGGAGACGATCCTGGAGGAGGTGCGGGAGGGGCGGCTCGACCTGGTGCTGCTCGCGCTGCCCACCGAGCTGGGCGGGCTGGTGGAGGAGCCGCTCTACGACGAGGACTTCCTGCTGGCCGTACCGGAAGGGCATCCGCTGGCCGGCGGCGAGGGGCCGATCTCCCGCGAGGCGCTCAAGAACCTCGACATCGTGCTGCTCAACCAGGGGCACTGCCTGCGCGAGCAGGCCATAGACGTGTGCCGGGAGGTCGGCGCGCGCGCCACCGCGACCACCTACGCCACCAGCCTGCCCACGCTGGTCCAGCTCGTGGCGGGCGGGCTGGGCGTGACCCTGCTGCCCGAGTCGGCGGTGCCGGTGGAGACCGGCAAGCGGGTACGGCTGGCGCTGCGCCGGTTCGCGCCGCCCGCGCCGGGCCGGACGATCGGCCTGGCCTACCGCGCCTCCTCGGCCCGGGCGGCGGAGTACAGCCAGCTCGCCAAGGCGGTGCGGACGGCGGTCAGGCAGCGCAAGCTGCCGGTGACCGTGGTGCCGTCCGCCTGACCGGCCGGGAGCTCAGGAGGCGCTCAGCCGCTTGAGCCGCGCCGCGGCCTCGTCGATCACCTCGTCCTTCTTGCAGAAGGCGAAGCGCACGAAGTGCCGGCCGCGCTCGGGGTGGTCGTAGAAGACCTGCGTCGGGATGGCGACCACCCCGGCCAGTTCCGGCAGCCGGCGGGTGAGGTCGAGGCCGTCGGCGTGGCCGAGCGGCCGGATGTCGGTCTGCACGAAGTAGGTGCCCAGCGGCTTGAGCACGCCGAACCCGGCGGCGGCCAGGCCCTCCATGAGGCGGTCGCGCTTGCCTTCGAGCCCGGCGCGCAGCTCGGCGACCCAGCCGAGCTCATGGCGCAACCCGTGCGCGACGGCGAGCTGCCAGGGGCCGCCGACGGTGAAGGTGAGGAACTGCTTCACCGTCTGCACGGCCCGCACCAGCGGCGCGGGGGCGCAGATCCAGCCGGTCTTCCAGCCGGTGACCGAGAAGGTCTTGCCCGCCGAGGAGATCATGACCGTGCGCTCGCGCATGCCGGGCAGGGTGGCCAGCGGCACGTGCTCGACGCCGTCGAAGGTGAGGTGCTCGTAGACCTCGTCGGTGATCGCGATCAGGCCGGCCTCCTGGCAGAGCGCGGCGATCTCGCCCAGCTCGGCGCGGGTCAGGACGGTGCCGGTGGGATTGTGCGGGGAGTTGACGAGGATCGCCCGGGTGCGTGGGGTGATCGCGGCGCGCAGTTCGGCGGGGTCGAAGGTGAACCGGCCGGTCTCGTCCGGCCGCAGCGTCACCGCCACCAGCCGGGCTCCGGCCAGCGCGATGGAGGCGGCGTAGGAGTCGTAGTACGGCTCGAAGGCGATCACCTCGTCGCCCGGCTCGCACAACGCCAGCACACTGGCCGCGATGGCCTCGGTGGCGCCCACGGTGATCAGGATCTCCCCGTCGGGGTCGTACTCCAGCCCGTAGTGCCGCAGCCGGTGCTCGGCGACCGCCTGGCGCAGCTCCGGCAGGCCGGGACCCGGCGGGTACTGGTTGGCGCCCGACCCGATCGCCTCGACCGCGCGGCGCAACATCGAGTCGGGGCCGTCGGTGTCCGGGAAGCCCTGCCCGAGGTTGATCGAGCCGGTGCGCAGGGCCAGGGCGCTCATCTCGGCGAAGATCGTGGTGCCGAAGCCGCGCATGCGGGTGACAAGGGGTTCGCTCACGGACGCCACCCTAATAGGCTCGCCCCGTGCTCTCCCGGGTCCTGCTCGCGCTCGCCTGTCTGTTCTCCCTCGCGGCCGCGGCGCGGCCCGCTTCGGCCGGGGAGTTACCCGAGCCCGCCGGGATCGAGTGGTCGGCCTGCCCGGTCCGGGTGCCCAGCGGGGCCCGCTGCGGCTTCCTGATCGTCCCCGAACGCCGCGACGCGCCCGATCGCACGATCAAGGTCGGCTTCGCCCGGCACATGTCCACCTCGATGCAGCGCAAGCCCGACCCGGTCGTCTACACCAGCGGCGGCCCCGGCTCGGCCTCGCTCCAGTTGCTCGGCCTGCTCCGGCAGGCCTTCCCCGACCGCGACGTGATCGCCCTCGAACAGCGCGGCAGCCGCTGGTCGGAGCCGAGCCTCGGCTGTCCCGAGACCGCCCAGCTCCTGCTCGACGAGCTGCGCGCCCGGCCGTCCGGCGCGGGCTCGTGCCTGGCGCGGCTGCGCGAGGAGGGCGTCGACCCGCGGGGCTACACCACCGCCGAGATCGCCGCCGACGTGCCCGCGTTGCGCGCCGCGCTGGGCTACCCGCAGTGGAACCTGTTCGGCGTCAGCTACTCCACCCGCTCGATGCTCCAGGCCGCCGCCCTCGACCCGGAGGGCACCCGCGCGGTCGTGCTCGACTCCTTCCTGCCCGAGCAGGTCGCGTGGTACGACGACGCCGAGCGCAACCTGCTCGACACCCTGACCAGGCTGGGCCTGCGCGAACAGTTCGACCAGGCGGTACGGCAGGCCGACGCCCACCCGATCGAGCTGCCCGCGCTCGACCCGGTCCGCGGCACGTCCTTCACCACCCGGCTGACCGGCGACGATCTCAAGGCCTTCCTCGCCGAGGCACTGCATGAGGCGCCGGTGCTGGCCGTCGCGCCCGTCCTGGTCGGCGCGCTCGCCGACGGGCGCACCGAGGTGCTGCGCCCGCTGATGGACCAGATCGCGCCCGCGCTGGTCTCCCACGACTGGGGCCTCTACCACGCCGTGCAGTGCCAGGACGAGGTGCCCTTCAACGCCTTCCCGGCCGAACCCAGGCTGTTCACCGTGAAGGTGGACCGGGCGCTGTGCCGGGAGTGGGCACTGCCGAAGGGCAAGCCCGCGAAGGCGACGACGCAGGCCCCGGTGCTGGTGGTGGGCGGCGAGCTCGACCCGACCACGCCGCCGCGCACCGCCCGCCCGGCCGCGGCGGCGCTGCCGAACGCGCGGTTCGCGGAGTTTCCCGGGGTGGGGCACGCGGTCTTCCTTTCCGGCGCGTGCGGGCGGCGGGTCATCGGGGCCTTCGTGGCCGATCCGGCCGCCGCCGCGCAGCCGGTCGGGTGTGCCGCGCCGTACGAGCGGGTGGGGCCGGAGGAGGTGCACCTGACTGCGGCGCCGTACCGGTTGCTCGGCACGCCCTGGCTGGGCTTTCCGCTCGCGCTGTTCGCGCTCTTCTCGGTGCTGCAGCTCGTGGCCGGGGGCGGCCGGGGCTGGGCGCTGACGGCGTTCGCCGGGCTGAGCGGGCTGGCCTTCCTCGGGCTGAGCTTCCAGGTGCTCTACGCGCAGTTCAAGACGAACGAGGTGGTGCTCGGGCTGGGCGTGCCGAGCGTGGTGGCCCGCGAGCTGACCGTCCTGCTGGCGGTCTCGGCCGGGCTGTCGCTGCTGGCCCTGACCCGGCGGCGCGGCTGGCCGCACCTCGCGTCTGCCACGGTGGCGACCGGTTTTCTCCTATGGTGGGTGCTCTGGATGCTGTGACGAGGATCAGGCGGCTGGACGCGCTCCGCGGCTTCGCGGTGTGCGGGATCATGGTGGTCAACACCTGGCAGCACAGCGGCACGCAGGAACGGCTGATCGAGGGCTTCCTGCAGGGGCGCTTCTACCCGATCTTCTCGGCGCTGTTCGGGGTGAGCTTCGTGCTCATCCTGCGCGGCAGCTCCCGCTGGATGCTGCTGCGGCGGCTGCTGTGGCTGTTCTGCTTCGGGGTGATCCAGCACACCTTCTACCCGGGCGAGGTGCTGACCGACTACGCCTTCTGGGGCGCGCTCGCCCTGCTGCCGGCGTCGTTCCTGCCCGGGCTCGCCGTGCTGGCGCTGGGCGTGGCGGCCGTCGGCGTGGCGATCTGGCAGGGCGGCGGCGCGGCGCTCATCCCGGGGCTGCTGCTCGCCGGGATGGCGATCATGGAGTTGCGCCCGCCGGGGCGGCTCCTGCCGTACGCGTTCGTGTCCTCGGCGCTGCTGTCCGGCTGCCTGGTGTGGGGCTGGCTCAGCACCGGCTCGTGGTTGCTGTTCACCCTGTCGGCGCTCAGCGGCGCGGCGGCCTACGCCACCGGTTTCCTGCTGCTGCCGCCGTTCCCGCCGCTGGAGCGGATGGGCCGGATGGCGCTGACCAACTACCTGTCCGGCACCGTGGTGATCGCGCTGACCCACGGCCCGGTCTGGACGGTCGCCGGGCTCACCCTCGCCGTCCAGGCGGCGGTGAGCTGGTGGTGGCTGTCGGCCTTCCGCTACGGACCGCTGGAGTGGGTCTGGCGCTGCCTGACCCGCTTGGAGCGGGTGCCGAACCGGCGGATACTCCAGGAGTGACCCTCGCCGCGCTCCTGCACGCGCTCGACGACGAGATCCCCCGCGCCCTGGACCTCCGCCACCGCCTGCACGCCTGCCCGGAACTGGGCGGGGAGGAGCACCGCACGGCCGCGCTGATCGCCGGGGAGCTGCCCGGGCACCGGGTGGTGGCCGGGACCGGCCTGCTGGCCCGGGTGGGGGCGGCGGGTCCGGCGGTGGCGTTACGGGCCGAGCTGGACGGGCTGGCGATGACCGAGGCGACCGGGGCCGCGTTCGCCGCCGCCAACGGGCACATGCACGCCTGCGGGCACGACGTGCACGCGGCGGCGCTGGCCGCGGTGGTGCGGGCGGCGGCCCGGGTGGCGGTGCGGGACGGGCTGCCCGCGCCGCTGGTGGCGCTCTTCCAGCCGTGCGAGGAACGCCATCCGTCCGGGGCGGTGGCGGTGCTGCGGGCCGGGGAGCTGGCCGCCGAGCAGGTGGCGTCGGTCTCGGCCGTGCACGTCCACCCCGACCTGCCGTGGGGCAGCCTGGGCGCCGAGCCCGGCACGGTCAACGCGGCGGCGGACGCGGTGCTGGTCGAGATCGAGGGCTCCGGCGGGCACGCCGCCTACCCGCACCGGACCCGCGACCCGGTGCTGGCGCTCTGCCAGACCGTGGTGGCGCTGCACACACTGGTCGGCCGGCGGCTCGACCCGGTCGAGGGCGGCACGCTCAGCGTCGGCATGGTGGCCGCGGGGCACACCGAGAACGTCATCCCGGGGCTAGCGCAGGCCCGGCTGACCATCCGCTCGATGACCGAGGCCGACCAGGCGGCGCTGCGCGAGGCGGTGTGGGAGACGGTCGAGCACGTGGCCGCGGCGCACGGCTGCCGGGCCCGGTTGACCGTCACCAAGAGCGAGCCGCCGCTGGTCAACGACCCCGCCCTGACCGAGGAGGTACGGCGCGGCCTGCCCGCGGCCGGTTTCGCGGCGGCCCCGCCGTGGCGCTCGTGCGGCGGCGACGACTTCGCGCACTACGGCGGGAAGCTGCCCACCCTGATGATCTTCGCGGGCCTGCGCGGGGCGCCCGGCTTCACCCAGGCGGGGCTGCACGAGCCCACGTTCCTCCCGCCGGACGCGGCGGTGGGCGCGGTGGCCCGAGCGCTCGCCCTGGCCTACACCGCCGCCGCCCGCCTCCTCGGCTAGGCGCTCACCGCGCGGCGGGATCGTGCCGGAAGACGAGCAGCCGGAACATCTGCGTGCCGCCCACCACCTTCTCCTTGACCTTCCGCAACCCGTACCGCGCCGCCGCCGACTCCAGCTCGCCCACCGCGACGGCGTTGACCATGTCCTGGTTGCCGGCCAGGTACGCGTCCACGTACTCCTCCGACAGCCCGTTGTCGATCATCCACAGCCGCCAGTTCTCCACCTCCAGCTCGCGCTCCTCGGGCGTGTCCGGGCCGAAGCAGTCGGCGAAGACCAGGCTGCCGCCCGGCGCCAGCCGCTGCACGCACTCGGCGAAGAAGGTGTCAACCTTCTTCTCGTCCGGCTCCATGCCGAGCAGGAAGTGGGTGACCAGCGAGCCGAAGATCACGTTGTGCTGGATGTTCTCCTCGATGTCCTCCCAGGCCTTCTTCTCCATCAGCCGCAGCACGTGCGTGGTGCCGGAGCCGAGCTTGGTCAGCGCCAGGCGGCGCATCTGGCCGGCACGGTCGACCGCGCGGTAGTGGTCGACCGGGTAGTCGAGGCCGAGCCGGTCGAAGGGCTCGCAGAGGGTGCGGATCCAGGGCATGATCGCCTCGGTGAGGCTGCCGGTGCCGTACCCGATCTCCAGGATGGACACCGACTTGTCCAGCTCCTGGAAGATGCGCATGATCTCGCTGGCGACCAGCGCCGAGCAGTCCTGGACCATCTGGTCGTAGCTCGGGATCCAGCAGCGGATGTGCTGGTCGTAGCGGTCGAAGTAGGCCGGGGAGCGGCGCTCGGTGCGGACCGTCCAGTGCGGGTCCCAGCGGCCGATCTGCAGCTTGGCCAGCCAGTCGCGCTTGAGCGAGTGGAAGTCGTGGGTGAGCTCGAAGCGGACCGCCCTGTTCTTGATCGACTCGTAGTAGCGGCGGGCGGCGTTGAAGCGGTGGGCGTCGCGCTCGATGTGCAGCATGCGGCGCTCGCCGGGACCGCCCTCGCTGCGCTTGCGGTAGCCGCCGATGCAGTCGGGGTTGAGCAGCAGCAGGTGGCGGCCGACGGCGGCGTCGCCGAAGGGGTGCTGCAGGGCGCGGCCGGGCATGACGTCGTCCACCGCGGCCACGTAGATCTCGTAGTCGCTCTCGGCCAGGCTCGCCTTCTGCTGCGCCCACATGGTGATGTAGCGCGACAGCTCGCCCTCCTCCTGGAAGAACAGCCGCCAGTCGACCAGGAAGATGCGCTCGGTCACCTGCGCGCTCATCTGCTCGGGGTGTTCGAGATCGGACTGCCAGAAGGTCTCGGTGTCGTCGGTCAGGTCGGCGATGGCGTGGATCGGGCCGCCGTTCCACTCGCGCAGCTCGGCGAAGCAGTGCGAGTAGTAGTCGGCGTCGGTGATGAGGTTCTGGCGGCCCGACTTGCCCACCTCGGAGGCCAGCGCCTGCAGCCAGCCGCTGCGCAGGTGGAGCTGCGGGTGGTCGAGGTCGTGCCCGTTGAGCACGTCCTGGATGTTGCGGTTGAGCAGCGTCAGCCGGCTGCGCAGGGCGCGGTGGCCGCGGCTGAGCGAGCCCTCCTCCAGCCGTTCGAGCTGACGGCCGAAGTCGAGCTCGAACTTGGCGAAGCCGGCCTCGTTGCCCGCCTCGCTGGGGTAGTTGAGGTAGCGGGGGGCGCCGAAGTCCTCGGGCAGTTCTTTGGTGCCCTCCTGTTTGATCACCACGACCGGCAGGTCGAGCGCGCGGGCGAATCCCACCTCGAAGGCGAGATTCGGGCGAATAGTGCTGCCTTCGAGAATAAGGATGTCCGATTTCCGGATCTGCTCCTGGATTTCCGTGCCGATATTACGGCTGTGGGGCTGTTCCGCCCAGTCGTAACACCCGTACTGGCGTTCCCGCAGGATGTCCTTGACCGCCTGCACGGCGCGGCTCACGGCCTCGAAACCCTCCGCCTCGGAGGACCAGGCCAGAAAGGCGTTCACGGAGTTCACCCCCTAATCAAACCCCGGCCGATCCTTTTGCGCGACGGGTGCGCAAGATATCGTCCTTTATATGAGGAATCCCGCTCCCTGGTTGTTGCGGGCCTCTTTCGTGACGCTCACCATCGCGTCCTTACTTCTCGGCCTGCGGGGATTCGCCCAGCACCTCGACGCGCTGCGGCAGCCGTACACCTTCCTGGATCTGCTCTATTACGACCTGCAGTTGTTCGTGCTGGATCCGCTGCCGCTCGACATGGCCGCGCGGGCACTGCCGCTCAGCCTGGAGATCGCCCGCTTCACCGCGCCGGCCACCACCATCTACGTGCTGGTCGCCGGTGGCGTGCTGCTGTTCTCGACGGAGCTGCGCCGCTTCCGCGCCCGCCGCTCGCGCGGGCACGCGGTGGTGTGCGGGTCGGGACCGCTGGCGATCGTGCTCGTCGAGCGGCTGCGCGCCGAGCACCGGCGCGTGGTGATGGTGAGCAGGACCGCGCCTCCCACGAGCGCGATCCTGCACGTGGCCGGGGACGCCCGCGACCCCGAGGTGCTGCGCACCGCGGGCCTGCCGCGAGCCGCCACGCTCTACGCCTGCGAGGAGGAGAGCGCCACCAACATCGGCATCGCCCAGGCCGCCCACGCCCTCGCCGGCCGTCACGTGGCCACCTACGCGCTGATCCCCGATCCCGACCTGTGCCTGGCCCTGCGCGCCCGCCGCCTCGGCCTGCCGGAGAGCGCCGGGCGGCTCGACTTCTTCAGCCCCGACGCGCTGGCCGCCCGCGTGCTGCTGGAACGCGACCCGGTCAGAGGCCCGGTGATCATCCTCGGCCTGTCGCGCTTCGGGCAGATGCTGCTGCTGGAGATGGCCCGCCAGTGGCACCAGCGCGAGCAGGCCAAGGACAACCTCGCCGTCACCGTCGTGGACGCCCGCGCGAGCGAGGAGGTGGCGCTCCTGACCGCCCGGCACGCCGCCACCCTGGCCAAGCTGGACATCACCCCGCTCAACCTGGACGCCGACGAGGTGCAGCTCCCGGGCAACCTGCCGATGGACCCGCCCGAGCGCGTCTACGTCTGCTACGACGACCAGAACCTCGCGCTCAAGATCGCGCTCACCTCGCCGCGGCTGTGGCTGGGCGGCGTGGGCTCGCTGGTGATCCGGGTCGAGCACGCCACCGCGCTGCGCGACGCGGTGCACGACACCGCGCTGCTGGAGGGCCTGGACGGCGCGCTGCGCATCTTCGCCGTCGCCGAGGCGGCCGGCGACCCGCGGCTGATCGGCGAGGACCTCGTCGAGACGCTCGCCCGCTGGCTGCACAAGCACTACCTCACGGCTCAGTACGCGCTGGGCGATCATGTCATGTTCAACCCCTCGATGGTGCCATGGGATGATCTGCCCGCGGAGAAGAAGGAGTCGAACCGCCAGCTCGCCGCCGACATCGGGAGGAAGCTGCGGGGGGTGCGCTGCACCCTGGGGCCACGGGTGGATCCTGAGGTGGAGTACACCTTCACCGACCAGGACATCGAGAGCATGGCGAAGGCCGAACACGACCGATGGGTGATCATGATGCTGGACGCCGGATGGAAGCACGGTCCCGCCCGTGACGACGAGCGCAAGAGCCATCCCGACGTCTGCGACTGGTCGAACCTGTCGGAGGAGGCGCGGACGAAGGACCGCAACGCGGTGCAGGCCATCCCGAACATCCTGGCCGTCGCGGGCTTCCAGGTGGTGCGGATGAAGCGGGACGCGCGATGACGGTCATCGCCGTCACCGGGCACCGTAAGCTGAGCGCCGGCACCGCGGGGCTGGTGGCCAGGCGGCTGCAGGAGTTGCTGGACGCCGAGCAGCGCCCGCTGGTCGGCGTGTCCTGCCTGGCCGAGGGGGCCGACCAGATCTTCGCCGACGCCATGATCTGGGCCGGCGGCGAGCTCCAGGTGGTGCTGCCCGCCGAGGACTACCGCCAGTCGCTGCCGCCGGCCGCACGCGAGTGCTACGACACCCTGCTCGGCAAGGCCAGCCTGGTGCACCCGCTGCCCTTCCGCACCGCGGGCGAGGCCGCCTACCAGGCCGCGGCCGAGGAACTGCTGGCCCGCGCCGACGAGCTGATCGCGGTCTGGGACGGCGGGCCCTCCCGCGGCCCGGGCGGCACCGCCGAGGTGGTCGAGGCGGCGCGGCGGCGGGGCATGCGGGTGCGGGTGATCTGGCCGCCGGGCGCCGCCAGGGAGGAGCCCGCGGAGCGCTAGGCTCGGCAGCGTGACGAGCATCGCCCTCTGTCAGATCCCTGTCTCCCCCGATCCCGCCGTCAACCTGGAGCGGGCCCGCGAGGCGCTGGCCGCCGCCGAGGGCGCCGACCTGGCGATCTTCCCCGAGGCCACCCTGACCCGGTACGGCAAGCGGATCACCGAGCTCGCCGAGCCGCTCGACGGCCCCTTCGTCGCCGGCCTGGCCGAAGCCGCCCGCGAGCACGGCGTCGCGGTGATCGCCGGCACCTTCGAGCCCGGCGCCGACGGCCGCGTCCACAACACCGCGGTCGCGCTGCGCCCCGACGGCTCGCTGGCCGCCGCCTACCGCAAGATCCACCTGTTCGACTCCTTCGGCGCCCAGGAGTCCACGCTGGTCGCCCGCGGGGACGAGCCGGTCGTGGTCGAGCTGGCCGGGCTCCGGGTCGGCCTGGTGACCTGCTACGACGTGCGCTTCCCCGAGCTGACCAGAGCCCTGGTCGACCGCGGCGCCGAGCTGTTCGCGGTGATCGCCGCGTGGGGGTCGGGGGTGCTCAAGGAGGACCACTGGCTCACCCTGGTGCGCGCCCGCGCCCTGGAGAACACGACGTGGACCGCCGCCGTGGGCCAGGCGCCCAACCCGGCCGAGTCCTCCGACGGGTTCGGCATCGGCCGCAGCCTCCTGGTCGATCCGCTAGGCGTGGTCCGCAGCGATCTGGGCAGCGGACCGGGCGTGGGGGTGGTCCGGATCGACACCGATTTCACCGCTTCGGCCCGGGCTACCCTGCCATGCCTGGAACATCGAGTGCTCGGGTCGATCGAAAAGTAAGGTAGATCCATGAGCAGGACGCAGATGCAGAAAGTGGTGCCGCCGCACCTGCTCGTGCCGTACCTGTCGGGCAGGCGCACGGTGATCTCGGGCTATGTCTACCGCGTCCAGGACTGCGCGCGGCTGACCAGCCCGCGCCTGCTCTACCAGGGGTTAGATCTGTCCTTCGACGGGTCGCACCTGACGGCCGACGTCCCCGAGCTGTACGTGATGCGGTGGTACGCGCGCGACGTGGACACCTACGCCGTGCCGTACGGGCCGCACATGGGCGGCGACTGGAGCGACGTAGCCCCGTTCGCGGGCAACGGCTTCACCACCTCGCGCGAGCACGTGGTGCCGCAGTTCCACACGATGCCGATGCCCATCCCGGCGGGCGCGGAGATCACCCACGTGACCGGGTCGGACTGGCGGCCGTTCGCCGAGTACGACGGGCTGACCTGGCGGCCCGCCGCATGAGTGTCCCCATCTCCAACGGGTTCGTCGCCCGCTACCGCGAGACCACCTATCCCGCCGCGCTGGGGCCGGAGAGCGACCAGGTGGTGCTCTTCAGCGAGGAGGCCGCCGACGGCTTCGAGGCCGCCTCGGGCTACTGGCGGCGCACCGTCCGGCGGACGGAGCTGGAGTGGCTGGTGCTGGTCCGCACCGTCGGCGCGTTCGGCGGCGAGCCGTGCCTGGTCCTCGACGAGGACGAGAACGGCCTGCACATCGCCTACACCGGCCACAGCGGGATGAAGGCCGAGGCCCTGGGCTACTGGATGGTCGACCACGGCGCCTACGAGGTGATCGTCCCGCCCGAGGAGGTCTTCTCCATCCGCATCGAACGCATACCCGTTCCGTAGGGTCTGCCAACGCAGCGTAGCCCTTCGGGTGTCTCACAGGTGTGGACGAGCTGGAAGGGCGCCTGCGTGAGGCCCTGCGAGCGCGGGCGCACGCTTACCCCATCACCCAGGCGCGATGGGACGAGGTCCGGCGCCGGCGGCGCGGCTGGCGGCTGATGCGCTGGTTCCGTCACCGGTAGCGGGCGGTGCGGGCGGCTTGCCGTACCGCTGGATCCTGGCCGAGCAGGCCGGCGATCTCGTACTCCAGCGTGCGCGCGACACGCTGGCAGAAGGTGCGCGGCTCGTAGGCGGCGTCGGGCCGTTCGGGCACGACGCGGTCGACGATGCCGTCGCGCCGCAGGTCGGTGGCGCGGACGCCCTGCGCCTGCGCGATCTCGGGCGCGAAGTCGACGCTGCGGTAGAGGATGGCCGAGGCGCCTTCCGGCGGCAGCGGCGACAGCCAGGCGTGCTGCGCGGCGACGACCCGGTCGGCGGGCAGCAGGGCCAGCGCGCCGCCGCCGGCGCCCTCGCCGAGCAGCAGGCAGACCGTGGGCGCGGGCAGGGTGACCAGGTCGGCCAGGCAGCGGGCGATCTCGGCGGCCAGGCCGCCCTCCTCGGCGGCCTTGGACATCGCCGCGCCCGCGGTGTCGATCACGGTGACCAGGGGCAGGCCGAGCTCGGCCGCCAGGCGCATGCCTCGGCGGGCCATGCGCAGCCCGGCCGGGCCGAGCGGGGCGACCGCGCGCTGGCGGCGGCGGTCCTGGCCGAGCACGACGGCGGGCGCGGTGCCGAAGCGGGCCAGCGCCAGCAGCAGGCCGGGGTCGTGCTCGCCCTCGCCGGTGCCGTTGAGCGGGGTGACGTCGTGCGCGGCCAGCTTGAGCAGGGCGCGCACGCCGGGCCGGTCGTCGCGGCGGGAGCGGGTGATCGCCTCCCACGCCTCGACCGGGCGCAGGTCCTCCTCCGGCTCGGGGCCCTGCTCGGCGGTCTTGCCGTCGCGGCAGAGCACCGACAGCGCGCGGATGGCGATCTGCCGCACGTCGGGGGCGTCGACGACCGCGTCGACCAGGCCGTGCGCGAACAGGTTCTCCGCGGTCTGGACGCCTTCCGGGAAGGGGTAGCCGTGCAGCGACTCGAAGACCCGCGGGCCCAGGAAGCCGATCAGCGCGCCGGGCTCGGCCGCGGTGACGTGGCCGAGCGAGCCCCAGCTCGCGAACACCCCGCCGGTGGTCGGATGGCGCAGGTAGACCACGTACGGCAGACCCGCCGCGCGATGCCGCTGGACCGCCGCGGTGATCTTGACCATCTGCACGAAGGCGAGCGCGCCATCCTGCATCCGGGTGCCGCCGCTGGCCGGAGCGGCGAGCAGGGGCAGCCCCTCGGCGGTCGCGCGCTCGACGGCGTCGATGAGGCGGCGCGCGGCGGCCACCCCGATGGAGCCGGCCATGAAGGAGAACTCGCAGGCCACCAGGGCCACGCGACGGCCGCCGAGGCGGCCTTCGCCGCTGATCACGGACTCGTCGTAGCCGGACTTGGCGCGCATCGCGGCCAGTTCCTCGGCGTAGGAGCTGCCCGGCGGGGCCGGGTCCTCCGGCGGGACGTCCCAGGAGCGCCACGACCCGGCGTCGAGGACCGTCCCGATCAGCGTGCGGGCGTCGGGACGGCTCACCCCTGCTCCCCCGCGACGCCCTCCCGGGCCTCCAGCCAGGCCAGCACGGCCTCGTCGTGCTGGCCGAGCGCCGGCGGGGCGGTGTGGACCGCCTCCGGGTGGTCGTCGAAGCGCAGCGGCGGCCCGGGCAGCTCGATCGGGCCGAGCACGGGGTGCTCGACGGTGACCAGCAGTCCCTGCGAGCGGGTCTGCTCCCAGGCGTAGACCTCGTCGATCGACCTGATCGCGCCGGCCGGCACGCCCAGCTCGCCGAGCGCGGCCAGCCAGTGCGCCCGCCCGTGCGCGGCCAGCGCCTTCTCCATGTCGCCGATCAGCTCCTCCCGGTGCGCGAACCGGGCCGGGTTGGAGGCGTAACGCGGGTCTGCGGGGTCGAGGCCGAGCAGGGTGGCGACCTTGCGCCACTGGCCCTCGTTGGCGACCGCGATCTGCAACAGGCCGTCGGCGCAGCGGAAGGCGCCGTAGGGGGCGATGGAGGCGTGGTGGTTGCCGCCCGCCACGGGCACCTGGCCGCCGACGGTCCAGGCGGTGCCGTGGTAGGAGTGCACGCCGGTCACCGCGGCCAGCAGCGAGGTGCGCACGACCGTGCCCCTGCCGGTGCGCTCGCGCTCGTACAGGGCGGCGGCGACGCCGTACGCGCCGTGGATGCCGGCCAGCAGGTCGGCGATGGAGGCCCCCACCCGGTACGGCTCGCCCGGCCCGGGCCCGGTCAGCGACATCAGCCCGGCCTCGCCCTGGGCGATCTGGTCGTAGCCCGGCCGCCCGCCCTCGGGCCCGTCGTGGCCGAACCCGGTGATGGAGAGCACGACCAGCCGGGGGTTGAGCTCGTGCAGCCGCTCGACAGGGAAGCCCAGCCGGTCGAGCACGCCGGTGCGGAAGTTCTCGATCAGCACGTCGCTCTGCCGGACCAGCCGTTCGACCAGCGCCTTGCCCTCGGCCGACTTCAGGTCGACCGCGATCGACTGCTTGTTGCGGTTGGCCGCCAGAAAATACGTCGAAATATCCCCCGACGGGCCGACGAAGGGCGGCCCCCAGCCGCGCGACTCGTCCCCGCCCGCCGGGTGCTCCACCTTGATCACTCTGGCGCCCAGGTCCCCGAGCATCTGGGCCGCGTGCGGACCGGCCAGGGCCCGCGACAGATCGAGGACGACGATGTCACCCAGGGGTCCGTGCAAGGTCAGCCTCCACGTCAAGTCGGAGCCTCCATCATCCACCATGGCAGGATCGGATCGATGACGACCTTCGCCGCCCGGCTCGCCGGCGCCGCCGCCGCGATCCTGGCCCGCCCGCCCTCCTGCGGCCCGGCCCGGCTGGTCGCCGTGGACGGGCCGGCCGGCTCGGGCAAGACCACCTTCGCCCTGGCCCTGGGCGCCGAGCTCGGCGCGCAGGTCGTGCGCAGCGACGACTTCCCGGTGCCGTGGGAGGAGGGTCCCGGCGGCTGGTTCGCCGCGCTGGAGGAGGCCGTGCTGGTGCCGCTGTCCGAAGATCGTCCCGGCTCCTTCCGGCGTTACGACTGGGTGGCCGGCCGGTATGGCGAGCAGGTGCTCGTCCCGCCCGCCCCGGTCGTGCTCGTCGAGGGCGTCGGCACCGCCCGCCGCTCCGTCGCGCACCTGCTGGCGTACACGGTGTGGGTCGAGGCGCCGGAGGCGGTCCGCCGCCGGCGCGTGCTCGACCGCGACGGGCCGGGGCTGGAGGAGCGCTGGCAGGCGTGGTTCGAGGCCGAGCGCGCGTGGTTCGCCGCGGACGGCACCCGGGAGCGCGCCGACCTCGTGGTGAACACCTAGGCGCTCTCGCGGGCGCTGATCAGCAGGTCGAGGACGGCTCTGGCCTCCGGCCACGGCACCGGGCTCGGGGCGCCGCCGACCATGGACAGGAAGGCCTCGACGGTGGCCTCGAAGCCGAGGTCGTCGTGCAGGACGACCTCCTCCGAGCCCTTCCTGGTGTGCACGGTGACGGTGTAGGAGTCGTCGTCGGTGACGCCGAGGATCTCGACGGTGCCGAGGATGCCGCTCCCCCACCACTGCAGGGCCATCAGGCCGGTGTCCTCCGAGCGCAGGGTGTCGTAGCCGCGCACGGCCCCGCCCGCGCCGATCAGCCGGGCGTCCGGGCCGAGCAGCGCGACCAGGAGCTCGACGCCGTGCAGTCCCATGGTGACCAGGGTGCCGCCGCCCTCCTCAGGGGCGTCCTGCCAGGGGCTGTGGCCGCGCGCCCACTGGCCCACGTCGTGCCGTACGGTGACCCGGACCGCCAGCACCTCGGCGGGGTCGACGCGCAGCGCGCGGAAGGCGGGCGCGAAGCGGAGCACCGAGCCGGTGAGCACGTGCTCGCCCGGCCGCAGCCGGTCGAGGGCCAGGAGTTGCTCGCGGGTGGCCGCGGCGGGCTTGTTGACGTAGACGGGCACGCCGAGCTCCAGGATCGGCTCCAGCGCGCCGGCCACCAGCGGGGTGGGCACGGTGAGCACGACGCCGTCCGGGGCGGTGTCCAGCAGCTCGGGCAGGCCGGCGCAGACCGTGGCCGCCGGGTGTTCGGCGGTGAAGCGGGCCAGCCGCTCCGGGTCGGGCTCCCAGACCGCCAGCTCGGCGTGCCGGGCCAGCACCCTGGCGTCGGCGTAGGGGTGGCTGGTGGCCAGCCCGGCGAGGGCGATGCGCATGCGGCTCAGAGTTCGTCCACCTCCGCGTGGCTGCGGCCGCCGGCCAGCTTGGGGTAGCCGGGGCCACGGTCGAAGAAGGCGCGCCGGCCGGCGCGCAACGTGGCGCGCAGTTCGGCCGTGCCGACCTCGTCCACCCGGCCGTCCTGCAGCACCACACCGTAGTCGCCCAGCGCGCCGGCGATGGAGACCTTGCCGTCGCGCACGTCCGCGGCCACCTTGCGCGGATCGCGGTCGTACGGCGAGCCCCACCCGCCGCCGCCGGTGGTGCGGATGCGGATGACCTCGCCCGCCTTGACCGGGTAGTCGTCGACCAGCCCGTCCATCTCCCGCCCGTTGACGTCCACCCGGAACGGCCGGCCGGCCAGCCCGCCGTTGACGCCCCAGCACGACAGGATCGAGCGGTCGGCGATGGACATGTAGGAGGCGTCACGCAGCACGCGCACGTGCTTGTCGTAGCCGAGCCCGCCCCTGAACTCCCCCGGCCCGCCCGAGTCGCAGGCCAGCCCGAGCCGCTCCACCCGCAGCGGCCAGCGCGACTCGGCGAACTCCACCGGGATGTTGCGCGAGTCGGGCACCACGTGGATGGTGTCCTCCCCGTCGGCGTACCAGCGCCCGCCGGAGCCGCCGCCCAGGACCTCGCGCATCAGGTACGGCACGCCGCTCGCGTCGGTGCCGTAGACGCCGGTGTAGCGGATGGTCTCCTGGTCGGCCGGCATCCGCCCGCCGGTCGCCTTGGCCAGCGCCCCGGCCAGCACGCCCAGCAGGCGCAGGATGACGAAGGTGCGGGCGTTGGTCGGCGCCGGGAAGATCGGCGTGAGCAGCGTGCCCTTCTCCGGGAAGACCATCTTGATCAGCGGCACGACGCCCTCGTTGACGTCGAGCTCGGCCATGCGCTCGGGGGTGTCGGCCAGGTTGCGCAGGATGGGCGCGAGCCACTTCTTCAGGAAGACGCCGTCGGCGTAGTCGCCGGCGTGGTTGATGGGGCCCTTGGCCTGGGGCGAGGTGCCGGTGAAGTCGATGGTCAGCGGCGCCTCGGCGGCGTGGTCGACGGTGAGGGTGATGCGCTGGGCGTGCAGGCGGGGCTCGTCCACGCCGTCGTGCTCGGCGTAGTCCTCCCACACGTAGACGCCTTCGGGGACCTTCGCCAGCAGTTCGGTGCGGAAGACCTCGGTGGTCTTGCCGATGATGGCGTCGAAGCAGGCCTCGACGGCCTGCCTGCCGTACCGGTCGAAGAGCTCGGTGAGCCGCCGCGCGCCCATCAGGCAGGCCGAGCACTCGGCGTCCAGGTCGCCGGCCAGCGAGTCGGGCATGCGGGAGTTGCGGGTCATGATCCGCAGGGCCGCCTCGTTGGGCACGCCCCGGTCCCACAGCTTGATCGGGGGGACCATCAGGCCCTCCTCGAAGACGCTGCGGGCGTGCGAGGGCATCGAGCCGGGCACCGAGCCGCCGATGTCGTCGTGGTGGCCGAAGGCCTGGACGAACGCGACGACCTCGCCCTCGTGGAAGACCGGGACGGTGACGCACAGGTCGGGCAGGTGGCCGATGCCGCCCTCGGAGAGGTAGACGTCGTTGTGAAAGAAGACGTCGCCGGGGTTCATCGTCCCGACCGGGAAGTCGCGCACGACCGGCTGCACGAGCGCGCTGTAGGAGCGGCCGGTGAGCTTGCGCAGCCGCACGTCGTGGATGCCGGCGCGAAAGTCGTGCGCGTCGCGGATCATCGGCGAGCGCGCGGTGCGGGCGATGGCCGTCTCGACCTCGCGCTCGACGCTCGCCAGCGTGCCTTCGACGATCTCGACCAGGATCGGGTCAGCGCTCACGGTCACGGCGGATCTCCAGGTTGCCGAAGTCGTCCACGGTCGCGGTGAAGCCGGGGTGGATCGGGATGGTGGAGCCGTACTCCTCGATGACCGCGGGGCCGGTGACGGCCGCGCCGGGGTCGAGCGCGGCCCGCCAGTGGACCGGCGCGTCGTGGTAGCCCTCGAAGTGCACCTTCCTGCTGCCGGTACGGCTGTCGCCACCCCTGGCCTCGCGGCGGCGGATCGCCGGGCGGGTGATCGGCCCGATGCCGGAGACGCGCAGGTTGACCCACTCGACGGCGTGCCGCGCGTCGGAGCGGTAGGCGTAGCCGTACAGCTTCTCGTGCGCCTCGTGGAAGCGGGCGAGCACCTCGGCCCGCCACGCCTCGTCGAGCGGCCCGGCGGGGGCCGGCACCCGCACCTCGTAGGCCTGGCCGTAGTAGCGCAGGTCGGCGCTGCGGGCGAAGACCGGCTCGTCGAAGCCCTCGCGGTCGAGGGCGTCGGCGGCCTCGCGCTCCAGCGCGCCGAAGATCTCGGCGGCGGTCTCCAGGGCCAGCTCGCGGGTGACGTGCGTGCGGACGTAGTCGTTCTTGACGTCCACGGTGAGCAGGCCGAAGGCCGACACGGTGCCGGGGTCCGGCGGGACGAGCACGGCGGGCAGGCCGAGGATGTCCATCAGCCGGCAGGCCAGCAGGGGTCCTGAGCCGCCGAAGGTGACCAGCGGGAAGTCGCGCACGTCCAGGCCGCGCTTGACGGTGATCTGCCGGATGGCGTTGGACTGGTTGAAGGCGCTGATCTCCAGGATGCCCTCGGCCAGCCGTTCCGGGGTGAGGTTGAGCCTGGCGGCCAGGGCGGCGACGCCCTTGGCGGCGGCCTCGGCGTCCAGCGGGATCTCCCCGCCCAGCAGGTGCGGCGGGACGCGGCCGAGGAAGACGTGCGCGTCGGTGACGGTGACCTCGGTGCCGCCGCGGCCGTAGCAGAGCGGGCCGGGGTCGGCGCCGGCGCTGCGCGGGCCGACCTTGAGGCTGCCCTCCGGCGAGATCCAGGCGACCGAACCACCGCCCGCGCCGACCGTCACGATGTCGATCATCGGGATCTTGCACGGGTAGCGGCCCACCGAGCCCTCGGTGGTGATCGACGGCTCGCCCTCGACGACGACGGCGACGTCGGTCGAGGTGCCGCCGCCGTCGAGGGTGATGACCGAGGCGTGCCCGGCCGTGCCGGCGATCAGCGCCGCGCCCAGCGCACCGGCGGCGGGCCCGGAGAGCACGGTGGTGATCGGCTGGTGCACCACCTCGGTCGCCGACAGGATGCCGCCGTTGGACTTCATCACCGAGAACTGCCGGCCCAGGCGGCCGGACAGGTTGGCGATGTAGCGCTGCATGGTCGGCTTGACCGCGGCGTCGACCAGGGTGGTCATGGACCGCTCGTACTCGCGGTACTCACGCAGCACGTCGCTGGAGATCGAGACGACCGCCTCCGGGTGCTCCCGGGCCAGCACCTCCCGCATCCGCCGCTCGTGCGCGGGGTTGGCGTAGGCGTGCAGGAAGCAGACGCCGACCGCGGTGATGTTGCGCGAGCGCAGCCAGCGGGCGACCTCGACCGCCTGGGCCTCGTCGAAGGGCCGCACCTCGGCGCCCCGGTGGTCGAGCCGGCCGCCGACGGTGCGGATCCGGTCCACCGGGACGATCCGCGGCGGCTTCACCCAGAAGTAGGAGTTGCCGTACCCGTCGGGCACGCTCTGCCTGGCGATCTCCAGGATGAACTCGAAGCCCTCGGTGGTGACGAAGCCGAGGTCCTCGATCCGGTCCTCCAGGAGCTGGTTGGTGGCCACCGTGGTGCCGTGCACCACGCCGGTGACCTCCTCGCGGCTCTGGGCCAGCTTCTCGATCCCGGCGACGAACCCGTCGGCCGGATTGGCGGGGGTGGACGGGGTCTTGGTCGTGAAGAGCTCGCCGGTGTGCTCGTCCACCGCCACCACGTCGGTGAAGGTGCCGCCGGTGTCCACTCCGATACGAACGCTCCGCATGACCAGTTGTCTACTTCCTCTCGGCGGGGCCCTGCACTGGCGAAAACTGCCGAATGATCGTCACGGGGTCCGCCTCTTGCCCAGCACCTCGTCCAGGATGCGCGGCGCGCGGTCGGTGCCCACGTAGGCGGCCAGGCGTACCACCAGTTCCTGCGACTTGGCCAGCTCGGCCTCGACGCGGGCCTTTCCCGACTGGCCGGCCTGGATGCCGAAATAGGCGCCGATGATGGTGCCGATCACCCCGGCCAGGCCGGCGAACAACATCGCCGACTCCTGCGTCGCCCAGATCGCGGCGCCGAAGGCGACCAGGATCGCGACGATGCCGATCACCACGACGAGGAAGCCGTAGCGCCATCTGAGCTGCTCGGCCTGCTGAGCCGTCACTTCGTCGGTCTTCATCATGGCGTCCAGCGCCGGGGGCTTGCTCTCGGTGACCACGGTTCCTCCTGTTTACTCGTGGGAGAAATCTCCCATGCCCGAAAGGCCGGAGCCAACCGGATCGCGATCTCCGGTAGTCTCCAGGACGCACCAAGCCGGGACGAGGGGGATCAGTGCAGGTCGTCGAGCGCGTAGCGCAGTTGCGCTTCTTCTACGGTCCGATGGACTGCGGAAAGTCCACCCTGGCGCTGCAGATGAACTACAACCACGGCCGCCAGGGCCGGCGCGGGCTGGTGCTGACCAAGCACGACCGCTCCGGCGGGCCGCAGGTCACCACGCGCATCGGGCTCGACCAGGAGGCGATCGAGGTCACCGACGGGCTCGACCTGGTCCAGCTCGTCGAGCGGCACGCCAAGGTCGACTACCTGATCTGCGACGAGGCGTGCTTCTACAGCGTGGAGCAGATCGAGCAGCTCGCCGACCTGGTCGACACGCACGGCGTGGACGTCTACGCCTTCGGGCTGGCCTCCGACTTCCGCTCGGTGATGTTCCCGGCGGCGCAGCGGCTGTTCGAGCTGGCCGACGAGGTGTCGCGGCTGCAGGTCGAGGTGCTGTGCTGGTGCGGGCGCGCCGGGCAGCTCAACGCGCGGGTCGTCGACGGGCGCATGGTCCGCACCGGCGAGCAGGTCGTCATCGGGGACACCGTGCCGGACTCGGGCGCCGGCGAACCGGCACCCGACCCGCTGCCCGACCTGGAGATCGGCGAGGCGGCCGTGCGCTACCAGGTGCTGTGCCGCAGGCACCATCGCGAGGGCGACCTCGGGCCGAACGCCCAGCAGCTCTGAGGCAGCTCCGGACGGCTTTGAGTGAGCCCTAGACGGCGCAGTAGCCGTCGTCGCAGCCGTCGGCGGCGGGGGCCAGCGGGACCTGGCCGGTGCGCTCGGCCACCTCGTCCAGGACCTGGTCGAAGACCTCGGCCGGCTGCGCGCCGGAGACGGAGTACTTGTCCTCGAACAGGAACAGCGGCACGCCGGTGATGCCCAGCGCCCGGGCCCGCTGGAGCTGCGAGCGCACCTCGTCCGCGCCCTCGCCGGTGTCCTTGACGCCGACCTCGGCGGCCAGCCGGGCCAGCACCCCGGCGTCGCCGACGTTCAGGCCCTCGGTGAAGTACGCGCGGAACAGCCGGTCGGCCATCTCGTGGCCGAGACCCTGCCGGCCGGCCACCTCGATCAGGCGGTGCGCCTCGGCGGTCGAGGTGTGCACGGCGTGCTCGAAGTCGAACTCCAGGCCCTCCTCCGCGCCGGCCTCGGCCACCCGGCCGCTCATCGCGCGGAAGTTCGGGCCGAACTTGCGCTCCAGCGCCTCCATCAGCGGCTCACCGGTCTGCGGCGCGTCCGGGTTGAGGAGGAACGGGCGCATCGTCACTTCGAGGCGGCCGCCCTTGGCGCGGAAGCGCTCGGCGGCCTTGGCGAAGCGGGCGTGCCCGATGTAACACCAGGGGCACGCTACGTCAGAGAAGATGTCGACTTTCACGCCTTGCAGTAACCACGCAGCTCAGGCGGTGATTCCGCGCGGTCACCCGGCGGCCAGCTCGGCCAGGCGGTGCGGCAGGTAGCCGGAGTCGTCCACCAGCGCGGAGGCGCCGCGCCACCAGCCGAACCACTCCGCGCTGCGCCACATCCAGTCCACCCGCTCGATCGCGGTCACCACGTCGCCGACGGTGCGCCACGGCTCGCCCAGCAGCTCGGGGGTGGCGCCGTGGCGGGTTGCCCAGCCGTACAGGATCTCCACGGCCTCGGGGTCCACCTCGCGCGCGTACGGGTCGGGGTCCTCGCCGGGCAGCCGGTGCGGGCCGAGGCCGGCGGCCACGCCCCAGCTCCACTGCGTCTCGGCGGGGCGGGAGTAGCGCAGCGACTGGAAGTCGAGGTTGGAGCCGAGCTCCTCGTCCGGACGGCGGGTCACCACCGCGTCCAGCCGGCCGCCCGCGTCGAAGTGCACCACCAGCCGGGCGCCCGGCTTGACGCCCTCGGGCAGGTCGAAGCGGTCCTCGGCCTGCCAGGAGTTGAGGTCCACCTGGGCCACCGCCGGACCCCACAACGCGTCGGCCGCGTCGTCGGCGATCCAGGCGGCGAGCATCTCCAGGACGGTGAGATCCGTCCACGGGTCGATCGCGGTCGCGGTGTCCAGCACCTCCTGCGGGGCCGGGAGCTTGGGGCCGCGCTCGCGCCGCCACCACTCCTCGCCCAGCTCCCGGGTGCCCACCAGCAGCGCCGCGAGCGACGCCAGCTCGGCCGAGCGCCTGGTGAGCGAGGCGCCCAGCGCCAGCTCGACGCAGCGCGCCGTCCGGTCCTGCCCGATGACCGGGCGGGCCTGCTCGATCAGCGTCGACGAGGTGGGACGTTCCTCGCCGAGCAGGTTCTGGATGACTCGTCTGGCCTCTGTCCTGGCGTCTTCCGCACGTGCCTGGCGCATAGGCCCACGCTACGCCGGGAGATCCTTTTCGGCGAGCCCATAAGCCATGAGCCCGACACGCGCGCTTCCGGCCGATCCCGGTGCCGGTGCCGGGTGTCAGTGCCGGGTGTCAGTGGCGGGTGTCAGTGGCGGGGGCGGCGGGCGAGGGCCCAGCCGACCGCGACGCCCGCCAGCGCGGTGACCGCGCCGAGGGCGAAGGCCGCCGCCACGGGCAGTCCCCCGCCTTCCTGCCGGGGTACGGCAGGCCGCTCGTAGACCGCGCCCGGTGAGGACAGGCGCACCGGCCGGGCCTCGGCCACCGGCAGGTCCCCCGCGGCGGCCAGGCGCGGGTCACCGGCCGCAGACCGGGCGTCGGAGGCCGGCAAGTGGGGGTCGGCGGCGGTCGCGTGGGCGTCGGTGGGGGTCGCGTGGGCGTCGGCGGCGGTCGAGGAGGGGGCTGTGGCGGTCAGGTGGCGGTCGACGGCGGTGAAGAACTCGCCGGCGGTCCGCTTGGCCACCGCGCCGAGCATGCGCTGCCCGACCCCGCCCACCGGCCCGCCCACCACGGCCTCGGCGTCGTAGTCCACCCGCGTGGCCGCCCCCTCGGGCGTGAGCCGTACCAGTACGGTGGCCTCGACCGTCCCCGGCGCCCCCTGGCCGCGCGCCTTGAGGGTGAACCGCTCGGGCTCGACCGGCTCGGCGAGGACGACCTCGCCGTGGTAGACGCCCTTGATGCTCGCCACCCCGGCGGTCACCGTCATCCGGTAGGTGTCGGGTCCGGTCTCCTCCAGCCGCTCGCAGCCGGGGATGGTGCGCACGAGCACCGCCGGGTCCTGGAGCGCTGCCCAGACCCGCTCTCTGTCGACGCCGATCAAGGCGCTGCCTGCGACCTTCACCTGGTCAACTCTAGGGGGAGCCCGGGCGCTGCCTTAAGGGCAACATGTGCCAGGCGCGCCTAGACTCCATGACCATGTTCTGGGGGCGGCGGGGTTGCGGCAGGATCACGGCGGCGTTGGCGGCGACGGCCCTGGCGGCCGGGTGCGCCACCTCGCAGGCGGCGCCCGGCGGCTCGGCCCGGCCCGGTGCCCGCTCGGACGGTTCCCCGCAGGCCAGGCCGCAGGGCTCCCAGGGCGCCGGCAGCGGCCCGGCCGGCGCGCTCCCCCGCCCCGGCGAGGTCGGCCGGATCAAGGCCGGCGCGCTGCCGCCGGTGATCAGCTCGATCCCCACCGAGCGGAAGGTCGTCTTCCTGACCATCGACGACGGCTGGGAGCAGGACCCCGGCTTCGTCCGCCAGGTGCGCGAGCAGCGCATCCCGATCACCGTGTTCGCCATGCGCCAGGCGGTCGAGGCGGTCGGCACCCCCGACCGGTCCGGCGGGCAGGCGCGGTTCGTCGGGGCCGGCAAGTGGGACTACTTCCGGCGGCTCGCCGAGGCCGGCGCGCCGATCGAGAACCACACCCTCACCCACCCCAACCTGCGCCTGCTCGGCGAGGCGGCGCAACGGCAGGAGATCTGCGGCGCCTCGAAGGTGATCCGCCGCGAGATCGGCGCGCGGCCGGTGCTGTTCCGGCCGCCGTTCGGCAACTACAACGACGCCACGCTGCGGGCGGCCAAGGCCTGCGGCATGAGCGCCGTGCTGCTGTGGACCGCGACCGTGCAGCCGGGCGGCAAGATCGCCTACCAGGTGCCGGACAAGCGGCTGCGGCCAGGCGACATCCTGCTCCTGCATTTCCGGCCCAATCTGGAGCGCGACTTCCGGATCCTGGTGAACAAGATCAAGCGCCGGGGTTACGAGCTGGGCGACCTCCAGGCCTATCTGAAGGCGGCCGGCGTCCGCTGATCCCCTGGTGATCCCCTGGTGATCCCCTGTCCGCCCAGCGGTTGAGCGAGGTTCCGCCCGCCGGGTGACGTCTTCGGCCTGCCGTACGGGAGAGGGTTGTGCCCGGCGGGGGGCGCCATGTGAGGAAGATCGCAGTCTTCTCTCCTCGCATTGCTCTACAAGCCGTAGTACTACTGGGGATAGACCTACTACACGTCGTAGAGCAAGGGGACGCATGGACGCGCTGGATCTCGCGCGGTGGCAGTTCGGAGTGACCACCGTCTATCACTTTCTCTTCGTGCCGCTGACCATCGGCCTCGGCGTGTTCGTGGCGTCCCTGCAGACCGCGTGGCACCGTACCGGCAAGGAGCACTACCTGCGGCTGACGAAGTTCTTCGGGAAGCTGTTCCTGATCAACTTCGCGATGGGCGTGGTCACCGGCATCGTGCAGGAGTTCCAGTTCGGCATGAACTGGAGCGAGTACTCGATCTTCGTCGGCGACGTCTTCGGCGCACCGCTGGCGCTGGAGGCCCTGCTCGCCTTCTTCCTGGAGTCGACCTTCCTGGGGCTGTGGATCTTCGGCTGGGACAAGCTGCCCAAGCGGGTGCACCTGGCGACGATCTGGGCCGCGGTCATCGGGTCCAATTTGTCGGCATATTTCATCCTTGCTGCTAATGCGTGGATGAAGCACCCGGTCGGCTACACGGTCGAGAACGGCCGGGCCAGGATGACCGACATCTGGGCGGTGCTGACCAACTCGACCGCGCTGGCCCAGGTGCCGCATGTGGTGGCCGCCAGCTTCGTCGTGGCCGGCGGCTTCGTGCTCGCGGTCTGCGGCTACCACCTGCTCAAGGAGCGCAGGGACCCCGACCGCACGGTCGAGACGGCGGTCAGCCCCTGGCGCAGCGCCATGCGCGGCGCCCTGGTCATGACGGCGATCGCGGGGGCGGTCGTCGCCGGCACGGGCGACATGTCCGCCAAGCTCCTGCACACCCAGCAGCCGATGAAGCTGGCCGCCGCCGAGGGCCTGGAGCGCGACACCGCGGGGGCGCCGTTCCACGTCGTGCCCGGCGTCGAGATCCCCAAGCTGCTCAGCATCCTGGCCACCAACGACCCGGACGCCGTCATCCGCGGCAGCGAGGACCTGCAGAAGGAGATGGAGGCCAGGTTCGGCCCCGGCGACTACCGGCCCGAAGTGGCGGTCACCTTCTGGTCCTACCGCATCATGCAGGGCTTCGGCCTCACCACGGTCGGCCTGGCGCTGCTCGGCCTCTGGCTGACCCGCCGCCGCCGGCCCGCGCCGAGCTGGTTCGCCCGCCTGCTGGTCCTGACCCTCCCGCTGCCGCTCATCGCGGTGATCGCCGGCTGGCTGGTCAGCGAGATCGGCCGCCAGCCCTGGACGGTCATGGGCGAGCTGCTCACCGCCTCCAGCGTCTCGCCCGGCGTCACGCTGGCCGAGGTGGCCACCTCGCTGGCCGTCTTCACCCTGCTGTACGGCGCGCTGGCCGTGGCGGAGGCCGTCCTGCTGGTCAAGCACGTCAAGCGCGGCCCTGACCGCCCGGCCAAGCCCGCCGAGCACCGCGAACCCGTCCTGATGGGGTACTGATCATGATCGAGCTGTGGTTCTTCATCATCGCCTTCCTGTGGACCGGCTACTTCGTCCTGGAGGGATTCGACTTCGGGGTCGGCGTGCTGGCGCCCTTCGTCAGCGCCGACGACGAGGAGCAGAAGCAGGCCCTGAGCACCATCGGCCCGGTCTGGGACGGCAACGAGGTGTGGCTGATCACCGCCGTGGGCGCCACCTTCGCCGCCTTCCCCGCCTGGTACGCCGGGCTGCTGTCGTCCTTCTACATCCCGCTGCTGCTGGTGCTGGTCGGCCTGATCGTGCGCGGCGTCGGCCTGGAGTGGCGCGGCAAGGTGGACAACCCGCGCTGGTGCGACCTGGGCATCGTGCTCGGCAGCGCGCTGCCGGCCTTCGTGTGGGGCGCGCTGTTCGCCTCGACCGCCGGCGTCAACGCGGTGCTGGGCGGCTTCTTCGCCCTGCTGGTCAGCCTGCTGCACGGCGCGGTCTTCCTGGCGCTCAAGACCGAGGGCGCGGTACGGCGGCGCGCCCGGGCCGCCGCCCTCGCCGCGGGGGCCCTGGCCCTGCCGCTGGCCGCGTTCGTCTCGTGGATCGCGCTCGTCCCGCTGGCGGCGGCGCTGGTCCTGATCTGGTTCCGCCGCGAGGGCTGGGCCTTCACCTCGACCGCGCTCGCCATCATCGGCGTCTCGGCCGCGCTGTTCACCGGGCTGCACGCCGAGCCGCTGCCCGGCCTGACGCTGGCGGTGGCCGCCTCGGGCGAGTACACGCTGGGCGTGCTCACCTGGATCGGGCTGGCGTTCCTGCCCTTCGTCCTGGCCTACCAGGCATGGACGTACTGGGTGTTCAGGAAGCGCGTGGCCCCGCCGGCGCCGCCGGCCTCGATGGCCCGGCGGCTGCACCCGGTCAAGTAGGGCTCGCCCCGGGCGTGCCGGTGCGGTGATCCTTGAGATGGAGCTCGCCGCCCAGCTTCGCCCGGAGCCGGTCGAGGACCGCGCGGTCGGCCAGCGCGGTCCACAGGGGGCCGACGAGGTGCGGGTTGTACTCCGGCGCGACGTCCATCCAGGCGTCCTTGCCGGCCTGGGAGACGAAGGTGCTCAGGAAGAACTCGCCGTCGGCGGTCCGGCAGTGGCCGGTGCGCATGTCCGCGGCGTCCACCTGGATGTGCGGCCGGCAGCCCACCTGCGCGGCGAGCTGCTCGACGGAGAGCGGCCGGCCACTGGGCGCGCTCTGCGGCACGGCCTCGGCGCCCGGCGAGCAGGCCGCCGCGCAGAGCAGAACGAGAAGGGCGGCAGGCCGCCGAAGGGTCGTCATGCCCCGAGGTACGCACCGCCCGCAGGCCCGGTTCAGCGCTCGCGGCGCGGGCCCGGTTCAGCGCTCGCGGCGCAGGTGCCACAGCTCCGACGGCGACAGGGGCATGCGGTCGATCGGGAAGCCCTCGGCGTCCTCGATCGCGCTGGCCAGCACCGCCGACACCGGGATGACCCCGGCCTCCCCCGCCCCCTTGACGCCCAGCGGGTTGAGCGGCGAGGGCGTCTCCAGGTGCGCCGTCTCGATCCTCGGCACCTCGGTCGCGTACGGCATGAGGAAGTCCATGAACGAGGCGTTGAGCAGCTGCCCGTGCGAGTCGTAGACCATCCGCTCGTACAGCGCGCCGCCCACGCCCTGCGCGACGCCGCCGTGGATCTGCCCTTCGACGATCATCGGGTTGATCAGCCGCCCGCAGTCGTGCACGACCGCGTACCGCAGGATGCGGATCTCCGCGGTCTCCGGGTCGGTCTCGACGATCGCGGCGTGCATGCCGGAGGCGAAGGTCGAGCGGATCGGCGAGTAGTAGTCGCGCCCCTCCAGGCCCGGCTCCTCCCCCGCCGCGACCGGCGGCCGGTCGGGGGAGGCGGCGGTGGCGAACTGGGTGGCCCGCTTGGTCTCCTCGTCGAAGGCGTACCGCAGCGGGTTGGCGAGCACCGCCACGGTGGCCAGCGGTACGGCGGCGCCCGGCGCCCCCTTGACGTGCACCTCCCCCTCGGTGATCTCCAGGTCGGCGGGGTCGGCCTCCAGCGCGTCGGCGGCGATGCGCAGCGCCTTCTCGCGCACCTTCCGGCAGGCCAGCGCGATGGCGTTGCCGCTCATCACCGCCGCCCGCGAGGCGAAGGTGCCGACCGCGTAGCCGAAGCGCCGGGTGTCGCCGGTGACCACGCTGACCCGTTCGATCGGCACGCCCAGCTCGCTCGCCGCGATCTGCGCGAAGACGGTCTCGTGGCCCTGGCCCTGGCTGGTCAGCCCGGTCGAGACGTGCACCCGGCCGTCGGAGGTGATCTGCACGTGGCCGCCCTCGTAGGGGCCGACGCCGGTGCCCTCGACGTAGCAGCCGAGGCCCAGGCCGACGCCGGGGCGGCGCTCGAAGGCGTCCCAGCCGATCAGCTCCTTGAGCATGCGGAGCATCTCGGGGTAGTTCCCGCTGTCGTAGATCAGCGGCCGGCCGTCCTGGAAGATCATGCCCTGGTCGTAGGGGAACTCGTCGGGCTGGATGAAGTTGCGCTCGCGCACCACGGTGCGGTCGAGGCCGAGGTACTGCGCGATCTTGTCCATCGTGCGTTCCATGCAGAACACGCCCTGCGGCCGGCCGGCGCCGCGGTACGGGGTGACCTGCACGGTGTTGGTGTAGATCGAGGAGAACTCCACCCGGTAGGCGCCGATCCGGTACGGCCCGAGCAACTGCGTCGAGCTGATGATCGGCACGATGATGCCGTAGGGCGTGTAGGCGCCGTGGTCGTGCAGGATGGTGACCTCCAGCCCCTCGACGCGGCCCTCGTCGTCGAAGCCGACCCGCACGAAGTGCACCTGGCCGCGCTCGTGGGCGCTGGAGACGAAGTGCTCGCGCCGGTCCTCGGCCCACTTGACCTCGCGCCCGAGCGTCATCGCCGCCCACGGGACCAGGATCTCCTCCGGCCACGGGTGCACGATCTTCACGCCGAAGCCGCCGCCCACGTCCGGGGCGATCACCTCGACGTTCGGCAGCGGCAGCCCCAGCTTGGCGGCCAGGGCCATGCGCACGCTGGTCGAGGTCTGCGTGCTGCTGTAGACGCGCAGGTCGGCGCCGTCCCAGCGGGCGTAGACGCCACGGCCCTCCAGCGGCATCGAGGCGCTGCGCTCGATGTCGAGGCGGAAGGCCAGCGTGTGCGGGGCGGTCTCGATGCGCTCGCGCGCCCCCCGGCCGTCGAGCGCGGGGACCTCCTGCACCAGGTGCGCGCCGACGTTGCCGGGCACGTCCTCGTGCACGAGCTGCGCGCTCTGCGCGGCCTCCTCGATGCCGACGACCGGCTTGAGCACCTCGTAGTCGACCTCGATCAGGCCGCAGGCGTCCTCGGCGAGGTAGCGGTCCTCGGCGACGACCATGACCACGGGCTCGCCGACGTGCCGGACCACCTCGCGGGCCAGCGGGTAGGCGGTCCGGCCGTGGGTGAGCGCCGGGTGCGGGATGAGCAGCGGCAGCGGCTGGGCCAGCAGGTCCGGCAGGTCCTCCCAGGTGTAGACGGCGACCAGGCCCGGGACGTCCAGCGCGCCGCTCACGTCGATGTCGCGGATGCGGGCGTGGGCGTGCGGCGAGCGCACGAACGCCACCGCCAGCGCGCCGCGCCCCAGGTCGTCGAGGTAGCGGCCCTGCCCGGTGAGCAGCCGGGGATCCTCCCGCCGCTGCACCCCCTCGCCGAACACGCTCGTGGTCACGACTCCTCCGCGATCAGCTCGGCCGCGCGGTGCACCGCCTTGACGATGTTCTGGTACCCCGTGCACCGGCACAGGTTGCCGGAGATGCCCTCGACGACCTCCTCGTCGGTGGGGGCCGGGTTCTCCGCCAGCAGTGCGGTCACCGTGCACAGGAAGCCCGGGGTGCAGAAGCCGCACTGCAGGCCGTGGCACTCGGCGAAGGCACGCTGCACCGGGGACATGCCCTCGGGGCCGGCCAGGCCCTCGACCGTGGTCACCGCCCGGCCGTCCACGCTCACCGCGAAGGTCAGGCACGAGCGCACCGGCTCGCCGTCCAGGAGCACCGTGCAGCAGCCGCAGACGCCGTGCTCGCAGCCCACGTGCGTGCCGGTCAGGCCGAGGTCGTGCCGGAGGAAGTCGGACAGCAACCGCCGCGCCGGCACCTCCGCCCCGCGCTCCACGCCGTTGACGACCAGGCTCACCTGATGCCGCCGCTCCCGCCCCATGCCGCCCTCAGCCCTGCCGCCCTCAGCCATGCCGCCCTCAGCCATGCCGCCCTCAGCCCTGTCGCCCTCAGCCATGCCGCTGCCCTTCGGTCGCCTCGCGGGCCGCCTGTTCGAAGGCCCGTTCCGCCAGCACGCCGACCAGGTGGCGGCGGTAGTCCGCGCTCGCGTGGATGTCCTCCTCCGGCTCGGTCGCCTGCCGTACGGCCTGCGCCGCCGCGGGCCAGCCGGCCCGGGCCTGCTCGCTCACGTCGACCACGAGCGGGACGGGGGCGACGCCGACGCACGCCGCCCTGGCCACGGCGACCGCGCCGGCCTCGTCCAGGGTGACCACCGCGCAGACCCCGGCCAGGGCGTAGTCGCCGTGCCGCCGGGCCACCTCGTGGAAGGCCGCGCCCGACCGGGGCGGCAGATCCGGGAAGAACGCCGAGACGGCCAGCTCGCCGGGCTCGGCGGCCGACTCCAGCGGCCCGGTGAAGAAGTCCCGCGCCGCCACCTCCCGCACCAGCGGCTCCCGGCCCGGCCCGCCGGGGTGGCGCGCCAGCCGTACCGAACCGCCGAGAACGGCCAGGACGGCGGGCAGTTCGGCGGCCGGGTCGGCGTGCACCAGGCTGCCGACCACGGTGCCGCGGTTGCGGATCACCGGATGGGCCACCAGCCGCAGCGCCCGCGTCAGCAACGGGTGCGCCCCGGAACGCTCCACCCGCGAGTGCCGGGCCAGCGCCCCCACCCGCACCCCGCCCGGCTCGGCGCGCACGTGGTCGAGCTCGGCCAGCCGGTTGATGTCGACCAGGTGCGCGGGCGCGGCCAGGCGCATGTTGAGCAGCGGGATCAGGCTCTGCCCGCCGGCGAGGACCTTGCCGCCCGCCCCGGCCTCGTCCAGGGCGGCGAGCGCCGAGGCGAGGTCGCGGGGCGAGTGGTACTCGAAGGGGGGTGGTTTCACCCGGTGCGCTCCCTGATGGTGGACGATGGTCGCCGGGCGATCACCCGCAGGAGGTGGTACCCGCCCACCACGACGATCGTGCCGAGCGCGATGCCCTCCAGCGTGAACTCCTCGGTGATCATGTGTTTGACCGGCCCGATGGCCAGAATGATGCCCGCGCCGACCGGCACCATGTTGACGGGATCGGCGAAGTCCACCCGGTTCTCCACCCAGATCTTTGCCCCGAGCAGGCCGATCATGCCGTAGAGGATCACCGTGACGCCGCCGAGCACGCCGCCGGGGGTGGCCGCGACCAGGGCCCCGAACTTCGGGCACAGGCCGAACAGGATCGCGATGACGCCCGCGATGTAATAAGCCGCGGTGGAGTAGACGCGGGTGGCCGCCATGACGCCGATGTTCTCGGCGTAGGTGGTGGTGGGCGAGCCGCCGACCGCGCTGGTGACCATGGTGCCGATGCCGTCGGCCATGACCGCGCGCCCCACGTACGGGTCCACGTCGGTCTTGGTCATCTCGCCGACCGCCTTGACGTGCCCGATGTTCTCCGCGATCAGCGCGATCACCGCCGGGAGCACCAGGAGCACCGCGCCCAGGCGCAGGTCGGGCGCGTGGAAGTCGGGCAGGCCGATCCACGGGGCCTTCTCCACGGCGGAGAAGTCGACCCGGAAGTGCGTGTCCACCTTGCCGGTGCCGGCGTTGAACGCCGTGATGGCGCCGAAGACCCGGTCGGCGCCCCACGACAGGACGAAGCCGAGCACCAGGCCGATGAGGATGCCGATGCGGCCGATGAAGCCGCGGAAGACCACGATGACCAGGAAGGTGATCACCATGGTCACCAGCGCGAGCCACTGGTCCTGCGGCCAGTAGACGTCGGCCACCACGAAGGCCAGGCCGAAGCCGATCAGCATGACCACCGCGCCGGTGACCACCGGCGGGAAGATCTTGTGGATGATCTGCACGCCCATGAAGTGCACCGCGAGCCCGGCCAGCGCCAGCACCAGGCCGGCGATGAGGATCGCCCCGGTGACGATGGCGTCCACCGCCGGGGTGTCCCCGCCGAACAGGGCGCGGATCGCGATCACGCCGCCCACGAAGGAGGCGCTGGTGCCCAGGTAGCTGGGCACCTTGCCCTTCACGATCAGCAGGAAGAGGATCGTCGCGACCCCCGACATCATGATCGCGACATTCGCGTTGAGCCCCATGACCAGCGGGAACACGAACGTCGCGCCGAACATGGCGACGACGTGCTGCGCGCCGAAGCCGATCATGCGCGGCCAGGTGAGCCGCTCGTCCGGTCTGACGACCTCGTCAGGGGCCAGATGTTTGCCGTCGCCGTGTTTGGTCCAACCCATAACCATGAGTGCCCCTCTTGGTCACTGTCGGGTTGTCGGTTCGGTGGCCGCCCCGCAGGCTCCTCCCGCACCCCTGTGCTTCGTGCTGTTGCGGGCACATTAGGCCCGTTCGCGCACGCCTACACCGGCATGATCTGCCAAATCTGCGGTCCTGACCAGGGGGGTAGTTGTCGTGATCTCGTACGGCGGGGCACGCCGTACGAGGGCTCACTTCTCCCGGTCGAGCGCGTGCAGGAAGTGGTAACCGGCCAGCAACACGATGGTGCCCAGCGCGATGCCGCTGAGCGCGAAGGTGCCGGTGATCGGGAAGGCGACCGGCCCGATGGCGCAGATGATGCCCGCGCCGACCGGGACCATGGTGGCCGGCTTCGCCAGGTCCACCTTGTTCTCGCTCCAGATCTTGGCGCCGAGCAGGCCGATCATGCCGTACAGGATGGTGGTGACGCCGCCGAGCACCCCGTCCGGGGTGGCCGCGATCAGCGCCCCGAACTTCGGGCACAGGCCGAACAGGATCGCGATGACCGCGGCGATGTAGTAGGCGGCGGTGGAGTAGACCCGGGTGGCCGCCATGACGCCGATGTTCTCGGCGTAGGTGGTGGTCGCCGGGCCGCCGACGGCGGTGGCGACGACGGTGCCGACGCCGTCGGCCATGACCGCGCGGCCCATCATGCCGTCCACGTCCGCGCCGGTCATCTCGCCGACCGCCTTGACGTGCCCGACGTTCTCGGCGATCAGCGCGATCACCACCGGCAGCACCAGGATGATCGCGGAGACCTCGAAGGAGGGGCCGTGCAGCGACGGCAGGCCGATCCAGTCGGCCTCGGCCACCTTGTCGAAGTTCACCCGGTAGTGCGGCTCGCCGCCGGGCACGGAGACCATGCCGCCGACCCGGTCCCAGACCCAGGAGAGCACGAAGCCGAAGACCAGGGCGAGCAGCACGCCGATGCGGCCGAGGAAGCCCTTGAAGACGCCGATGAAGACGAAGCCGGCGAGCATCGTGATCAGCGCGACCCACGGGTCCTTGGGCCAGTAGACGTCGGCGGCGACGTAGGCCATGCCGAAGCCGATGAGCATCACCACGCCGCCGGTGACCGCCGGCGGGAAGACCCGGTGGATGACGCGGATGCCCAGCAGGTGGATGACCAGGCCGACCAGGGCCAGCACCGCACCCACCACCAGCAGCGAGCCGGTCACCGTGCCGCTGTCGCCGCCGGCGGCCCGGATGGCCACGACCGCGCCCACGAAGGAGGCGCTGGAGCCCACGTAGCTGGGGATCCGGCCCTTGACGACCAGCAGGAAGATGATCGTGGCGACGCCCGACATCATCACCGCGAGGTTGGCGTCCAGCCCCATGAGGAGCGGGAAGACGAAGGTCGCCCCGAACATCGCGATCACGTGCTGGGCGCCGAACCCGATCATCCGCGGCCACGACAGCCGCTCGTCCGGCTTGACCACCTCGCCCGGCGCCAGCCTCTTGCCGTCGCCGTGCAGCTTCCACCCCAGCGCCATCGCGCCGCTCCTTACCCCGAGACCGCATCGATCTGATGCCGGAGAGAAGGGTAGAGGGTCGCGGGCGTAAGGCCGCAGGTAGGGGGGCGTGTCAGGACACGTGGATGGTGAAGCCGTCGCCGCTGACGACCGACCCGGACCGCACCTTGCGGGTCTTGCGCAGCTCGACCTCACCGTCCACCGAGACCTCCCCCTCGGCGATCAGTTGCTTGGCCATGCCGCCGGTCTCGGTCACGCCGCAGTACTTCAGCAGGTCGCACAGCGGGATGTAGTCGGTTTCGAGCTCGAAGTCCAGGTCCACGGCCCCCACCTTAGATGCCGCGCATGCGTAACACGTGCAGGGCCAGGGTGAGGTTGAGCCGCAGGTGGTGGTCGGCGGTGAAGTTGCCCAGCAACCGCTCCAGCTTCCCGATGCGGTAGCGCAGGGTGTTGTAGTGGAAGTGCAGCCGGCGCGCGGTCTCGGCCACGTTGAGGTTGGTCTCCAGCAGCACCTGGAGGGTGCGCCGCAGGTCGGCGTTCTCGGCGTCGTCGTCACCGGCCAGCGGTCCGAGGGTCTCGCGCACGAAGGCGTGGAGCTCCTCGGTGTCGTTGACCAGCGATAACAGCCGGTAGACGCCGAGCTGGTCGAAGTGCGCGACCGCGCCGGGGCCGTGCAACTGGCGACCGACGCGCGCGGCCTTGAGCGCCTGGCCGTAGGCCTCGGGCAGGGCGGCCGGGCGGGCGCACAGGCGCGAGGTGCCGGTGGAGAAGGTGGCCGGCAGCGCGTCGGCGAAGGCGGAGGCGGCGTCGCGGGCCACCTTGGCGGCGTCCACCGCGGCGTCCAGCACGGCGACGACCTCGTTGGAGAAGCCCGCGACCGCGCCGCGGGCGTCGTGCCTGCGCAGGGCGCCGGTCCAGGCGACGATCAGCCGGTCCTGAGCGGCTCGTTCCTCGCCCGCCGGGTCGAGCTCGGCGACCAGGACGGTGACCGGGCGTTCGAGGTCCCAGCCGAAGGCGCGGGCGCGGGCGGCCACCCGCTCGGCGGCCCCGGCGCGGCCGGTGAGCACGTCGCGCAGGAAGTCGGCGCGGTACTTCGACTCGACCGCGTTGACCGCGTCCTGGCGGGTGACGACCAGCGCGGCGACGGTGGCGGCACGTTCCAGGATGCCGATGTCGCTGTCGTGGATCGATCCGGCCGGGCTGTGCGCGACGATCCGGCCGTGGTGGTGGCCGCCGGCGACGACGGGGACCCAGGCGAAGGCGGGGGTGCTGCCTGCCGTACCGGACAGCCGGCCGAGGCCCTGGCGCAGCGCGGCGACGTGGTCGGCGGGCCCGGCGGCGGCCAGCACGCGGCCGGTGCCGTCGACGGCGGCGACGGCCACGTCGAGCAGGCCGGAGACCTCGGCGGTGACCTCGTTGAGCCCGCCGCCGGCCAGCACGACCTGCACCAGCGCGCGGTGCGCCTCCTCGGCCCGCACCAGCATCGCGGCCTGGCGGTTGAGGATGTCGGTGAGCACCTGGTTGAGGATGTCGTCGAAGCCGACGTCGTTGGGCAGCAGGATCAGCGGGAAGCCCAGCCGGTCGGCCTGCTCGACCATCTCGCCGGGCAGCTCGTCCACGTAACGCCCGAGCTTGATGGCCAGCGCCGCCAGGCCGCGCTCGTCGAGGTCGGCGACCAGGCGGCCGAGCGACTGCGGCGTGTTGCGCAGCGGATATCCGGTGGTCAGCAGGAGTTCGTGCGGTTTGACCCACGCCAGGATGTCGGGGACCTCCATGACGTTGAGGCGTTGCACGATGCGGCCAAGCCCGGTCTCCCCCGCGATCAGTTCGGCCTCCGCGAGAGTCGACACGCCGAGCACCTCACCCACGGTGATCCCATGGATGATCGTTCCGGTGCTGGCCAGACGGACGGGGGGCTCCATGAGGCGATTGTGACCTGAGAAACCGTCTGTCAGGAAGAGCCAACACCCCGCCGGAGTGTTGGCAGCTTTTTCCGTACGGACACCCCTGGGACCGTTCTACGTTGCACAGGTGACAGTGAGTGCCCTCAGGCGCGTACGCACCCCCGTGAGCCTGGCCGCGAGCGCGGCGATCCGCCCGGTGCTGGAGGCGCCGCGCCGGCCCGCGCGGGTGCTGGCCGTCTTCCCGGCCGGCGCGTATCTCGAGGTCAGGACCGAACTCGAACCATCGGTGATCGCCGTGCTGACCGGCGAGGCGACCCGGCTGCCCAACTCCGTGCTGCTGACCGTGCCGCTGCCGCACCTCACCGTGGGTGACGAGGCCGGTGTCGGCGACGGCTCCATCGAGCTGGGCCCGCTGAGCCTGCGGGTGCGCCGCTGGTGGGATCCCGCGCCGCCGCCGGGCCAGACCGATCTGGTACGGCTGGCGCGCGCCGTCCCCGATCTCGCGCCCGACGGCAGCCAGGGCCTGGCCGGGAACGGCACGGTCGACCGGCTCGCGCAGTCGTGCCGGCGCGGCTGGCTGCTGGGCGCGCTCACCTCGGCCGAGCAGCTCGTGGGCCTCGGCCCCGGCCTGACCCCGAGCGGCGACGACGTGCTGTGCGGCCTGCTGGTCACCCTCCGCCACCTGGGCCGGGCGGCGCGGGTGCCGCGGGCGATGTGGCTGGCCGACTGGCTGGCCCCGACGGTCACCTTCGACGCGCGCACCCGGACCACGCCCCTGTCGGCCACGCTCCTGCACTGCGCCGCGGCCGGGGCGGCCTCGCCCGAGGTCTCCGGCGTCCTGCGCGGTCTGACCGGGCGGGCGCCGCTGGAGGCCGCCGTGCGCCGGTTGCGCGCGGTCGGGCACACCTCCGGCGCCGACCTGGCGCAGGGCATCTCCATCGGGCTCGACTCGGTGCTCGAACTCAGCGGGAGCGCGGCATGAGCGCGCGGGACGTGGTGGCCCTGCGGCCCGGCGTCTACCACGACTCGGTGAGCCTGATGCGGGTCAGCAAGGCGCTGTCCGGGCTGGACGGCGTGGAGGTCGCGATCGTGGCCATGGCCACAGGGCTCAACCTCGACCTGGCCCGCGACCTCGGCTTCGACGTGCCGGAGCCGGACCCGTCGGCCCTGCTGGTCGCCCTGCGCGCGGCCGAGCCGCCGGCGGCGCTGGCCGAGCTCGACCGGCTGCTCGCCGCGCTGGCCGCACCGGCGTCTCCGGGGGACGCCGCCGAGCGGCCGCCGCGCACCACCCGGGCGGCGGCGCTGCGGGCTCCCGCCGGGCTGGCCCTGGTGTCGGTGCCCGGCGAGCACGCCTTCGCCGAGGCGCTCGACGCGCTGGAGGCGGGCCTGCACGTGATGATCTTCAGCGACGGGATGCCGCTGGAGCGGGAAGTGCTGCTCAAGACCCTCGCCGACCGGCGCGGGCTGCTCGTCATGGGCCCCGACTGCGGGACCGCGGTCGTCGCGGGGGCCGGGCTCGGGTTCGCCAACGTGCTGAAACCCGGGCCCGTCGGGCTCGTCGCCGCCTCCGGGACCGGGGCCCAGCAGGTCACCTGCCTGCTGGACCTCGCCGGGGTGGGCGTCTCCCACGTCCTGGGCGTGGGCGGGCGCGATCTGTCGGCCGAGGTCGGGGGGCGGGCGAGCATCCGGGCGCTGCGCCTGCTGGACGACGATCCGGCCACCGAGCTCATCGTGGTCGTGGCCAAGCCCGGCTCGCCGGAGACGGCGGCAGCCGTACGGGCGGTGGCGGAGGGGCTGCGGACGCCGGTGGTCTTCGGCGGGGTGGACCTGACCGGGGCGGCCGAGCAGGCCCTCCGCGCGCTCGGCCGGCCGGTCCCCGAGTGGCCGGTCTGGCCTCCCGCGCCGGTGTCCGAGACCGGGCGGACGGGCTCCGGCTCCAAGACCGGGCGGGCGGGCTCGGAGGCCGGGCGGACGGGCACGGGGGCCGGGCGGACGGGCACGGGGGCCGGGCGGGCGGGCTCGGGGGCGCGGCTGGTCGGGCTGTTCGCCGGGGGCACGTTGTGCGAGGAGGCCCGGCGGGTGGCGGGGTTCGGCGAGTTCACCGACTTCGGGGACGACGAGTACACCCGGGGACGCGCGCACCCGATGATCGACCACACCCTCCGGCTGGACGCCCTCGCCGGCGTCGGCGCGGGCGATGTGGTGCTGATGGACGTGGTGCTCGGGCACGGCGCGGACGCCGACCCGGCGGCGGCCCTGGCCCCGGCCGTGGCGGCCTGTCCCGCCCGGGTGGTGGTCAGCCTGGTCGGTTCCGAGGGCGACCCGCAGGACCTCAACCGGCAGGCCGCCGCCCTGGCCGCCGCGGGCGCGCGGGTCTTCGGCTCCAACGCCCAGGCCGCCGCCCACGCGGCCGCCCTGGTGACCGGCTCGGCGACCGGCTCGGTGACCGGCTTGGTGTCAGGCCGCACCGGGCCGGGCGGAAGCGGGGCCGAAGGAAGCGGGACTGAAGGAAGCGGGACTGAAGGAAGCGGGGCGGGCGGAAACGGGGCGGGGAGGGTGACGGGATGAGCGGGTTGCTGGACGGCGCGCCGAGGGTGATCACGGCAGGGGCCGCGCTGCTGGAGGAGGCGCTGCGCGCGCAGGCGGTGGAGACGGTGCCGGTGGCCTGGCGGCCGCCCCTGCCGGGCACGGCCGGGGCGCTGGACCGGGTGCTGGCCGACCCGCGCCGCGCCGAGGCCAACGCCCTGGCGGTCCGCCGGCTGACCACCGCGCACCCGCAACTGGTCGCCGTGCGGCGAGCCTCGGAGGTGCTGCCGGAGCGCACCTTCCTGCACGCCGGACCCCCGATCACCTGGGAACGCGCCTCCGGCCCGATGCGCGGCGCGCTGATCGGCGCGATGCTCCTGGAGGGCCACGCCGACACCCCCGAGCAGGCCGAGGAACGCATCGGCACGCTCACCCTCGAACCCTGCCACCACCACCGGACGGTCGGCCCGATGGCCGGGCTGGTCACCCCGTCGATGTGGTTGTTCGAGGTCGTGGACGCCGAGCACGGCGGCACCGCCTACTGCTCGCTCAACGAGGGCCTGGGCAAGGTGCTCCGCTACGGCGCCTACGGCCCGGAGGTGCTGGAGCGGCTCCGATGGATGGACGCGGTCCTCGGCCCGGCGCTGGCCGCCGCGCTGGCCCGCACCGGGCCGATCGACCTGCGTGCGCTGATCGCCCAGGCGCTGCAGATGGGCGACGAACTGCACAACCGCAACCGCGCGGCCACCTCGCTGCTGCTGCGCGAGCTGGCCCCGGCGATCGTGGAGGCCGCGCCGGAGCACGCCGCCGAGGTGCTGCGCTTCGTCAACGGCAACGACCACTTCTTCCTCAACGCCGGCATGGCCGCCGGCAAGGTCTGCACCGACGCCGCCCGCGACATCCCCGGCTCCAGCCTGGTGGTGGCCATGGCGCGCAACGGCACCGACTTCGGCGTGCAGGTCTCGGGGCTGGGCGGGCGCTGGTTCACCGGGCCCGCGGGCGTGCCCGACGGGCTGTATCTCGGCGCGTACGGCCCGGCGGACGCCAACCCCGACATCGGCGACTCGACCATCACCGAGACCTCGGGGCTGGGCGGCTTCGCCATGGCCGCGGCGCCGGCCATCGTGCGCTTCGTCGGCGGCGAGGTGGCCGACGCGATCAACGCCACTCGCTCGATGTACGAGATCACGCTCGCCGAACATCCCGCCTACCAGATCCCCGGGCTCGGATTCCGCGGCACGCCGGTCGGCATCGACGTCACCTTGGTCGCCCGCACCGGCATCCTTCCGGTGGTGAACACCGGCATCGCCGGGCGGGTGGCCGGAACCGGGCAGGTGGGCGCGGGTCTGGTCGAGCCGCCGGTCGAGGCGTTCACCGCCGCTCTGTCGGCATTGGCGGAGAATGCCGTAATTCCGTAAATGATCTGCTTATTTCGCGAGATCGGACGATATATGTGGAGCAACTTTCACATGTAGCGGCAAAGCCGATATCGTGACCAGCCAACCAATCTTGATGAATCCTTTGCGACGCGGAGGGAATGGGGGGCTGGGATGGCGGCCGACCGCATGCTCAGCGGGCCTGACGCGCACGGGCACACGTCAAGCCAGGGACGGCTCGTGGGCGGGCGCTACCGCCTGATGTCGCCCGTGGGCCGGGGCGGCATGGGCATGGTCTGGCACGCCCACGACGTCCTGCTCGACCGCGACGTCGCGGTCAAGGAGCTCCTGCTGCCCTACGGGCTCGACCAGGCCGGCAAGCAGGGCGCGCACCGGCGCATGCTGCGCGAGGCCCGCTCGGCCGCCCGGCTGACCCACCCCGGCATCGTCACCGTGCACGACGTGGTCGAGGAGGACGGCCGGCCCTGGATCGTCATGGAGCTGGTCCGCGCCTGGTCCCTGGAACAGGCGGTACGGCAGAGCGGCCCGCTGCCGGTGATCCAGGCGGCCGAGATCGGCGTCCGGGTGCTCGACGCCCTGCGCCACGCGCACGCCGCGGGCATCCTGCACCGCGACGTCAAGCCCGGCAACGTGCTGCTCACCGCCGACCGCGTGGTGCTCACCGACTTCGGCATCGCGGCCATCGAGGGCGACGTCACCATCACGCAGACCGGGCTGCTCATGGGCTCGCCGGCCTACATCCCGCCGGAGCGGCTGTCCGGGCAGCCGCTGACCGCCGCGGCCGACCTGTGGTCCTTCGGCGCCACCCTCTACGCCGCGGTCGAGGGGCGCCCGCCGTACGAGGGACCCGACGCGATCGCGGTGCTCGGGGCGGTGCTGACCCAGGAACCCATCCGGCCGCAGCGGGCCGGGGCCCTGCTGCCGGTCATCGAGGGGCTGCTGCGCAAGAACCCGGCCGAGCGGATGAGCGCGGCGCACGTGGCCGACCAGCTCGAACGGGTGTTGCGCGCGCACGGCTCGCCCTCGGGGCGGCCCGGTGCCGACGCGATCCCGACCGCGGGGAACGCCACGCCGATCCAGCTCCTGCCGCCGCTCGACCCGCCTTCCGGGCCGATGCCCTCGCGGGTCATCGAGACGCCTTCCGGGCCGGTGCGCGTGCCGTACGACCCGCAGGCGGGGTTCGACCCCCTGGCCGGACCCTCCGGCGGGCAGCCGGTCCGCGGGCCCGGCGCCGATCCCTTGGCCAGCCCGTCCGGCAGCCACCCGACCGACCTGCTGCGCGCCCCCGCCGACCCCTACGACTCCCTCCGCAGCCCCTCCGGCCCGCAGCAGCCTTTCGACTCCTTCCAGAGCGCCTCCGGCCCGCAGAGCTACGACTCCCTCCGCAGCCCGTCGAGCCCGCAGCCGCCCTATGACTCCCTGCGCAGCCCGTCCGGCCCGCAGCCGTCGTACGACTCGCTCCGCAGCGCCTCCGGCCCGCAGAGCTACGACTCCCTGCGGAGCGCGTCGGGCCCGCAGGCGTCCTTCGACTCTCCCCGCAGTCCCTCGGGGCCGGCGCCGGACCCGTATGACGCCTTGCGCAGCGCGTCGGGAGCGAACGAGCCGCCCAGGACCCCGGCGGCCAAGCCGCAGCCGATCCTCCCCCTGACCACCGACGTCCGTAGCGCCTCCGGCGCGAGCCCCTGGCCGCTGGCCTCGCCGGACGACCTGCGCGAGCACTCCCAGGACCTCTCCCGCGAGATGGGCCCGGCCACCACCGGCACCCGCATCCGCACCGGCCGCCGCCGCGCCCCCGAGGAGAGCCCGGGCCGCGGCAAGCCCAAGGGCCTGTCCGGCCGCCTGCTGCTGATCGGCGGCGCGGGCGTGGGCGCGGTGGTGCTGGCCGTGGTGCTGCTGACCTCGGGCGGCGACGACCCGGCGGTCCAGCCCGTCCTCCAGCCCTCGGCCTCGGCCGCCGAAGGCTCGCAGGAACCGCCCGCGGTGGTCAACGAGATCCCCAAGGGCTACAAGGAGCACTCGGCCGGCGGCTTCACCGCCGCCGCGCCCACCGCGTGGAAGGTCACCACGACCGGCGGCGAGACCACGTTCACCGGCCCGAAGGACTCCGGCTCGAAGATCACCGTCCGCAGCGCCCGCCCCGACCGCGACGGCGGCCTGGCCGCGCTGACCGCCGAGGAGCGCAACGGCGGCGTGGAGGCCTACATCCAGGTGAAGCTGGAGAACGTCGACTTCCGCGGCTGGAGCGCCGCCGATTGGGAGTACACCTGGTCGCTGCCGAACGGCGTCCCGATGCACACCCTGACCCGGTACGTCACGATGAACGACGAGCGGGCCTTCAAGATCGTGTTCAGCATGCCCGAGCTCAGGTGGGACGAGCAGGCCGAGATCCGCAAGGTCTTCCTGGACAGCTTCGGCCCGACCGGCTAGCGGTAACGTGCCTTCATGAAGCTGGCCAGCATCCACCGGTATCCCGTCAAATCCACCATGGGACACGAGGTGCGCTCGGCCGAGGTCCTGCCCTGGGGCCTGGCCGGCGACCGGCGTTACCTCGTCACCGACGCCGACGGGCGCATGCTCACCGCGCGCGTCCACCCGCGCCTGCTGACCTGCCGCGCCGACCTCGACGGCGACACGATCACGCTGACCGCGCCCGGTCTGAGCCCGCTGAAGGTGAGCCCGTCGGCCGCGACCCGCACGATCGACGTCTGGGACGACCCGGTCGAGCTCACCGACTGCGGCGAGGAGGCGGCCGCGTGGCTGGGCGAGCTGCTCGGCCTGCCCGCGCGGCTGGCGTGGCTCGACGACCCGACCCGCCGTCCGGTCGACCCGGAGTACGGCAGGGCGGACGATCGGGTGAGCCTGGCCGACGGCTACCCGGTCCTGCTGGCCAGCACGGCCTCGATGGCGCGGCTCAACGACTGGATCGCCGAGACCGCCCTCGAACTCGGCGAGGAGCCGCAGCCGCCGCTGCCGATCGAGCGCTTCCGCGCCAACCTGGTCGTCGAGGGCGTGGACGAGCCGTTCGCGGAGGACTCCTGGACGCGGGTGCGGGTGGGCGAGGTGGAGTTCCGGGTGGTGAAGGGCTGCGACCGCTGCGCGCTGCCGACGATCGACCTGTCCACGTTGCGCAAGTCGAAGGAGCCGACCAGGACGCTGGCCCGGCACCGGCGCTGGGCGGGAAAGGTGTGGTTCGGCATGAACCTCATTCCCGACACCACCGGGGAGATTCGTGCCGGTGATCCGGTAATCCCGGTTTAACCTACCTATAATCGCGAATTATCCCATTTCGCCATATGACACACTGCACGGGTGACGACCCTCCCCGACAAGCTGCACCCCCAGCGGGTGCAGCGCCGTACGCTCGCCGTCCTGTCCCTCGCGCAGATCATCGGTGGCGTGGGCGTGGCCGTAGGTGTGGCGTTCAGTGCCCTGGTCGTGGCGGAACTGTCCGGATCGGCCGTCATCAGCGGCTACGCGGGCACCTCGATGGTGCTCGGCGCCGCCCTGATGGCGTTGCCGATCGCGCGCGCCGCCGACCGGTGGGGGCGGCGGGCGGCGCTCTCGCTGGCCTACGCGGGCGCGGCGGTCGGCGCGGTCATCTCGGTGCTGGGCATCACGATCGCCAACTGGCCGGTGCTGCTCTTCGGCTTCCTGCTGCTCGGCGGCGGCAGCGCGGGTAACCTCGCGGCCCGCTACTCGGCGACCGACCTGTCGCCGCCCGGGCACACCGCCCGGCACCTGTCCCTCGTGGTGTGGATGACCACCATCGGCTCGGTCACCGGGCCCAACCTGGCCGGTCCCGCCGACCGGCTCGGGCAGGACCTCGGGCTGGCCGAGACCGCCGGGCCCTTCGCGCTCTCGGCGCTGGCCTTCGTGCTCGCGCTGGTCATCATCCAGGCCGCGCTCCGGCCCGACCCGCTCCTGCTGGCCCGCCGTCTGGACGGCGCCGCCCCCGGCGCGAGCGCCCGGCGGTTCAACCTGCGCGAGTCGTGGCAGGTGCTGCGCTCGTCTCCGGCGGCCATGCGGGCGCTGGTGGCCATCGCGGTCAGCCAGACGGCGATGGTCTCGATCATGTCGATGACGCCGGTCCACCTCAACCACGGCGGGGCCTCGCTGGAGATCATCGGCCTCACGCTGAGCCTGCACATCGCGGGCATGTACGTGCTCTCGCCGGTGGTCGGCAAGCTGGCCGACAAGGCCGGGACGGTGCCGGTGCTCGTGCTCGGCATGGTCATCCTGCTGGCCGCGGCCGTGCTCGCGGCCACCGCCGGGCACGGGACCGTCCAGATCGCCGTGGCGCTGGTGTTGCTCGGCCTAGGCTGGTCCTGCGGGCTGGTCGCCGGGTCCGCCCTGCTCACCGAGTCCGTGCCGGTCGAGCGGCGACCCTCCGTGCAGGGGTTCTCCGACCTGCTGATGAACGTCTGCGGTGCGGGCGGGACCGTGCTGGCCGGGTTCATCGTCGGCTGGCTGTCCTACGGGGTGCTGGGCGCGGCCGTCGGCGTCCTGGTCACCCTGACCGGCCTCTGGCTCCTCACCACCCGCCACCGCACCACCCCCGCCTGACCCACCGCCCCGGGGGATTGCGCGGCCGGAAGGGGTGGGCAGCCACTGGGAAACCGAGAGGGCGGGCTGTCCTTTGGGAGCCGAGGCGGGTCAGCCGAGGCGGGTCATCGGCCTCCGCCCGATGCTCAGCGTGGTTACTTGGCGTCGGCGTAGCAGGGGACGGCGACCGCCTCCATGGGGATGCGCACCGGCGTGTCCCCGAACAGCAGCGAGGTCGCCTCCCGCGCGGCCTGGCCGACCGCCTCGCTGACCTCGGCCGCCTGGTCCAGCGGGCAGTGCACCATGACCTCGTCGTGCTGGAAGAAGACCAGCCGCGCCGGCTCGGGCAGGAGCCCGCGCAGGAGGGCCATCATCACCAGCGCCCACTCCGCCGCCGTGCCCTGCACCACGAAGTTGCGGGTGAACCGCCCCCGGTCGCGGGCGGCCCGAGAGCCCTCCGGCCCCGACACCAGTTCACGCCAGCGTGCGGAGGGCGGCGGTGAGGTCCGGCCCAGCCAGGACCGCACGACCCGCCCCTCCTCCCCCGCCCGCGCGGCGTCCTCCACGAAGCGGTAGGCCTCCGGGAAGCGCTGCCGCATCACGGCCAGGAGCTTGGGCGCGTCACCGCTGGTCCCGCCGTACATGGCGGACAGCATGGCGATCTTCGCGTGGTCACGCTCGCCGCCGAAGGACTTGGCCAGCGCCGCGTACAGGTCGATCTCCCCCGCGGCCCGCGCGAGCCCGACGTCACCGGCCATCGCGGCCAGCACCCGCGGCTCGAGCTGGGCCGCGTCGGCGACCACGAGCGTCCAGCCCGGCTCGGCGACCACGACCTTGCGCATCGCCCGGTGGATCTGCAGCGCCCCGCCGCCGTTGGTGGCCCAGCGGCCGGTGACCACGCCGCCCACGACGTACTCGGGCCGGAACCGGCCGTCCTGCACCCACTGGTCGGCCCAGACCCACCCGTGGAAGCTGTGCAGCCGGGCGAGCTCCTTGTAGGCCAGCAGCGGCCCCACGGCGGGGTGGTCGATCTCCTTCAGCTCGCGCGAGCGGGTCGACTTCAGCGTGATCCCGGCTCCCTTGAAGGCCTTGACGATCTGCTGCACCGAGTCGGGGTTGACCGGGTGGCCGAAGGCGGCGGTCACCTCGTCGGCCAGCGCCTGCAGCTTGGCCGGGCGCATGCCGTGCACCGGCCGGGGACCGAGCGCCTCGGTGAGCAGCCGGTCGTGGATCTCGCGGTTCCAGGGCATGCCCTCGTGGGCCATCTCGGCCGCGATCAGGGCGCCGGCCGACTCGGCGGCCACCAGGAGCCGGAACCGGCCGGGCTCGGGCCGGGCGCGCACGCGGCGGAGCTGGTCGTCGGCGAGCGCGGTCAGCTCGGCCTCGCTCAGCTCGGGCGGCTCCTCGCCCAGGCCGAACAGGGTGTCCTGGCGCGCGGCCGGGCCTTGGTCGTCGTCGGGCGGCGGCAGGCCGTGCAGCCGGGCGTGCGCCGCCCGGGCCGAGCGCGGCTCGCCGTACCGGCCCTCCGCGGCCAGCAGCAATCCCTCGGTCAGCGCCAGGTCGTGGCAGCGCGCCACCCGCACGCCCTGGCGCAGCAGGGCCGGGTAGGACTCGCGGGTGTCGGCCCATACCCAGCGCGGCCGGTCCGGCTCGCGGGCGAGCACGGTCTCGACCGGCACGGCGCCGGAGCTGTACGGGACGAACACGTCCCCCAGCGTGCCAGGTCACACCGACAATCTGCCGACGACCTCGCCCTCCAGCGTGCCGGGTCACAGCAGCAGACTGCCGACGACCTCGCCCCCCAGCGTGCAGGTCACGCCGGCAGGCTGATGACGACCTCGTCCTCCATCGGGGGGTCCTGCTCCTGGGGCAGGCAGCCGGTCGCGGCGAAGCAGCGGATGCGCAGCTCGGAGCCGCGCACCGACACGTGCAGGAAGCTCTTGAAGAACGGCGGGGTGTCCCAGTCCGACAGCTCCGACAGGAAGCGGTGGAAGACCTTGTCCACCGGCAGCCGGAACGGCCAGGGCCACGCGCCGAGCACGCGGGCGGCCCAGCGCATCCGGCGGGTGATCCGCACCGGCCCGTCCAGCGGCCGGACCGGCTTGATGCCGATCCGCTCGGCCATGATGCACACCGCCTCCCGCGGCGTCAGGTAGAGCCAGCGCATCCGCAGCCGCCGCGCGTAGAGCTGGCTGTAGAACGACAGCGAGTCGCCGCGCAGCGGGTAGCAGCGGTAGTCCTCCTCGCGCACCCCGCCCACGTCCACCCGCTGCACGGTGTGGGTGGCGTGCATGAACGCCCCCGAGCCGCCGGCGACGAAGTACTGGATCACCCGCCCGTCCACGTCGACCGGGTAGCGCTGGTAGTTGTGCACGTCCCCGCCGATCGCCGCGACGTAGCGGTGCGCCGGGTCGCGCACGATGTCGTCGATCGTCCCGCCGCCCTCCAGCGGCGAGGGGGTGTAGTCGTTGCGCCGGTAGATCGGCTTGCCGGTGATCAGCACCTTGGGCCTGGGATCCAGGGAGGTACGGCGGAGCCACGCCACCTGGTCGGCGTCGAGTTCGCCGCGGATGCCGGTGTCGACCCCGACCAGCAGCAGCTTGGGCGTCTCGATCGCCCAGTACGGCGCCGGCTGGACCGCCTGCTGCTCCGGCAGCCCGCGCAGCTCGCGCGCCTTGGCCAGCGCCTGCTCGTCGATGCGTTCCGGCTTGCGCCACAGCAGCCCGCGCAGCCCCCGGTCGGGCTGGGGCTTGAGCGGCGGCGCGTCGCAGAAGACCCGCATGAAGCCGCCGAGCCCGTCGTACCAGTCGTGGTTGCCGGGGATGGCGTAGATCGGCGCGCGGTAGTGCTGGTAGGGGCGGAAGAACTTGTCGCAGTACTCGTTCCCCGAGCCGGTCGGGTAGATCACGTCGCTGGCGATGACCGCGAAGTCGGTGTCCTCGCCGATCTTGAGCATGCCGGGCACCAGCGCGTACTGCGAGGCGTCACCCTCCCCGGGGTCGCCCAGCAGCAGGAAGGAGAAGTCGTCCCCCACCGGCGGCCGGATCCTGAGCTCCGGGTCGACGCCCTTGCCGCGCTGGTAGGCCATCCAGCGCTTGCGCACCTCGCCCGACGGGTCGCCGAACAGCCCGGCCAGGATCTCGTTGCGCGAGCGCCACAAGGTCGCCGGGTTCAGCCACGAGAAGCTCTGATCGTTGGGGCGCAGGTCCTTGAAGGTCCCGACGGCCTGGCACCGCCAGCCCGCGCCCGCCTCCGACACCCGGGAGGACAGGTGTCTCCCGCGCTCGGCCGCCACGTCCACCATGGGACTATCTTTACCTTGATCTTGCTTCGACGCACCTTTTCCCCCGAACTCTGCGTGCATCCAAGGACACGCCGCGATACTCTCAACGGTCAGGGGCCCGGGTGGGACACGAATGGGGTGGACTCCATGATGGTCCGCTCGAACGAACGCATGTCGGCGCGCGTCGCCGCGGTCGAGGGATTGCTCGCGTACGCCGCCAGCAAGTCGCGCTGGAGCCGGCGGGCGCTGGAGAGCGCGCACCGGGCGATCGTGATCAGTTCGGAGCTGGCGGCGGCCGATCCGGCCGCGCACACCGGGCTGCTGGTGCGCTCGCTGCGCACCGCCGCGCGGTTGCTGCTCGCCCGTAACCGGGCGGCCGAGGCGCTGCCGCTGGCTCAGGAGGCGGTCGCGCTGGCCCGCCGGGTGGGTGAGGGGCACCTGATCCAGGCGCTGGCCTGCCTGTCGGCCGCGCTGGCCGCCGAGGGCCGGCACGCCGAGGCCAAGGCCGCCCTCGCCGAGGCCGACCTCCTCGCCTGACCACGACACTCAGGGCCGCCTGCCGTACCCCGGAAAGGTGACAGCGGGAGGCCCGGGTGCGGGTCAGTACCAGGAGACCTTGAACTCGTCCACGGTGGCCTTGCCCTCGTTGGGCGTCTGGTTGCTGACCTGGATGCCGATGCTCGGCTGCCGCGACTCGGGCAGCGCCTGCAGGTCGGTGACCTCGACGGCCTTCTGCCCGTCCACCCAGAGCACGAGCCGGATCCGGTCCCCGCCCTCCCGCGCGCACTCGGCCTGCAGCCGCTGCTTGCCCTGCTTGAACTCCGGCACCGGCACGTCGGCGGTGAGGTTCCAGCCGTCCTTGTCCACCGTCTTGCGGATCCGCGCCTTGCCGTCGCGGCGGATCTCCAGGTCGTAGGAGGCGCCCTTGCCGTCGTCGCCGGAGAAGTTGCAGTAGATCCCCGCCCGCACCCCGGGGTCGCCCTCCAGCCGCATGGTGGACTCGATGAGCAGCCTGGGCTGGAAGCGTGCGTTGATCGGCGGCCGGGACCACGCCCCGGCGTTCGCGCCCGCGGTGAGCACCAGGCTGCCGGCCGGGTCGCTGTAGCTGCCGCCCTGGTCGGTGTTCCAGCCGGACTCGGCGTTGTCGAAGCTGTCCTCGTACAGGACCCCGTCCACGCTCGGCGGCCCGCCCGGGGACAGGGTGGTGACCGCGAGGGTGCCCGCCGCGGCCAGCACGGCGAGCGCGCCGGCGCCGGCGGCGAGCCACACGCCGCGCCGCCCGGCCGGCTTCGCCGGGGCCGTCGCGACGGCGGTCCTGGGCGCCTGCTGCGGCGCCGACAGGGAGGCCAGGTCGAGCCGGATCGTCCCGGCGAGCTGCTCGGCGTCCACCCGGGTGTGCCCGACCAGGCGGGTGAGCAGGTCCTGGGCGCTGGGCCGCTTGGCCGGGTCCTTGTCCAGGGCCGCGGCCACCAGCGGGCGCAGCCCCGGCTCGACCACGTCCAGGTCGGGGTGGGTGTTGACCACGCGCATCAGCGCCTCGGGCACGGTCCTGGCGGCGAACGGCGACACCCCGGTCGCCGCCGCGTAGACCACGCAGCCCCAGGCGAAGACGTCCGCGGCCGGGGTGAGGTGGTTGGAGTTGATCACCTCGGGCGCCATGTACTCCGGCGTGCCGAGCAGCCGCCCGGTGACCGTCTTGCCGCCGCCGAGGTCGAGCGCGCGGGCGATGCCGAAGTCGATCACGCGCGGGCCGAGCGGCGACAGCAGCACGTTGCCCGGTTTGAGGTCGCAGTGCACCACGCCCGCGCCGTGGATCGCGGTCAGCGCGGTGGCCACGCCGACGGCCAGCGCCTCCAGGTTCGAGCCGGTCAGCGGCCCGCTGTCGCGCAGCACCCGGCCGAGGTCGGGCCCGGCCACGTACTCGGTGACCACCCAGAAGGGGGCCACGTCGAGCTGGTGGTCGAGCACGGGCGCGGTGCAGAAGCGCCGCACCCGGCTGGCCGCGGCCACCTCCCGGCGGAAGCGGCCGGCGAACTCGGGGTCGGCCGCCAGGTGCGGGTTGATCACCTTCACCGCGACCGGCCCCTGCGGGCCCTCCGCCAGGTAGACCGCGCCCATGCCGCCCTGGCCGAGCCGTCCGGCGATCCGGTAGGGGCCCAGCGCGGCGGGGTCGCCTTCACGCAGGTCTTGTACGGCAGGCGGACCGTAGGCACTCATGGGCGGACATGTTAGTTGATTAGGGAACGAGCACCCCAGGGTTCAGGATCCCCGCCGGGTCCAGCCGCTCCTTCACCCCCCGCAGGATCTCCACCCCCAGCGGCCCGATCTCCGCCGCGTAGGCGTCGCGGTGGTCGCGCCCGACCCCGTGGTGGTGGGAGATCGTGCCGCCCGCCGCCACGATCGCCGCGTTCACCTCCCGCTTGGCCTGCTCCCATCCGGGCAGGTCGGCGTTGGTGACGACGGTGAAGTAGAGCGAGGCGCCGGTCTCGTAGACGTGCGAGATGTGGCACATCACGAGCGGGCTCCCGAGCGCGCCGAGCAGCGCCAGCCGGACGGCGTCGTAGAGCCTGGGCAGGTTCGCCCAGAATCCGGCCGTCTCCAGCGTCTCGACGGTCGCGCCCGCGGCCAGGAGGGAGTCGCGCAGGTACGGGGCGGAGAAGCGGCCATGCGCCCAGGCCGTTCCGGGCTCCTCGCCGAGCGGCGTGCCGCCGTGGGCGGCCAGCACGGCTCGCGCGCCCTCGGCCCGGGGCTCGGACTCCTGGAGGCTGTCGAAGCCGAGGACGGCCAGGCAGCCGCCCGGGGCGTCCTGGCCGATGGCGTCCGGCTTGGCCAGGCCGATCATCGTCTCGGTCTCGTCGGACAGCCGCAGCACGGTCGGCAGCGGCCCGCGCTGGGCGAGCGCGCGCAGGGCCGCCGAGCCCTGGGCGAAGCTGTCGAAGCGCCAGCCCTCGTAGGCCTGCCGTACCGGGCGGGGCCGTACCCGCAGGCGCAGTTCGGTGATGACGCCGAACGCGCCTTCGGAGCCGAGGACGAGCTGGCGCAGGTCCGGGCCGGCCGCGGACTTAGGCGCGCGGCCGAGGTCGAGGGTGCCGCGCGGGGTGGCGACCTTGAGCCCGGCGACCATGTCGTCGAAGCGCCCGTAGCCGGCCGAGGCCTGGCCGCTGGAGCGCGCGGCGGCGAACCCGCCGAGGGTGGCGTACTCGAAGGACTGCGGGAAGTGCCCGAGGGTCAGGCCGTGCTCGGCCAGCAGCCGTTCGGCCTCCGGGGCGCGCAGGCCGGGCTCCAGCGTGGCGATCATGCTGTCGGTGTCGACCGCGAGCAGCCGGTCCAGCCGGGCCAGGTCGAGCGCGACCACCCCGGCGAAGCCGGTCCGCTCCGGTGTCAGGCCGCCGACCACCGAGGTGCCGCCGCCGAAGGGGACGACGGCCAGGCGCGCGGCCTCGCAGGCCGCGAGCAGGTCGAGCACCTCCTCGTGCGAGCCGGGCGACACCACGACGTCGGGCGCGGCCGAGCCGTCCCCGGCGCGCATCCGCATCAGGTCGGGCGTGGACTTGCCGCGGGTGTGCCGGACCCGGGTCTCGTGGTCGTCGCGCACGTGCGCCTCGCCCACGACCGCGGCCAGCCGTTCGCGGGCGCCCTCCGGGAGCGCGGGCGGCGTGAGCCGTACCTCGCCGAGCTCCACCGCCGGGATCTCGCGGATCCCGAACAGGTCCTGCAGCAGCTTGACCACCGGCTCGGGCAGCTCTCGCGCCTTGTCCGGATCGCCCCAACCTCGCCAGTTCATCGCATACACCTCTACACTGTGACACATGGTGGCAATTCGTCACAATGACCGAGTGCTGGACGCGGCCCGCGAGTGCGTGCTCGCGTACGGCGTGCGCCGCACCACGCTGACCGATGTCGCCCGCCGGGCCGGGGTCTCGCGCATGACGCTCTACCGGGGCTGGCCGGACGTGCGCAGCCTGGTCGGCGACCTGATGACCCGCGAGTGGACCGCCGTGCTCGGCGAGCTCGACCTGTCCGACCCGGTCCGGGCGATCGTGGCCGGGGTGCGGGCCATGCGGGCGCACCCGCTGTGGCGCAAGATCGTCGAGGCGGACCCCGAGCTGCTCCTGCCCTACCTGCTGGACCGGCGCGGCGGCACGCACGAGGCGATCCTCGCCGCGCTCGAACCCGCCGCCGGGTCCCCCGCCCGGGCGCGGGCGCTGCTGCTGGTCGCGCAGTCGTTCCTGATCTCCGCGCCGACGATGCTCGGCCCGGTGACCCTGGACGAGCTGGACGCCGAGCTCACCCTCCTGCTGGAGCGCTACCTGTCCCCTTCGACACCGGAGTCGCCATGACCTCGCCCACCGGTTCCGCCGGCTCGCTCAACGCCGGGCGGCGCGCCCGCGACCTGCGGCGCGTGGCCGAGGAACAGGTCGACGTCCTGGTCGTCGGGCTCGGCGCCACCGGCGCGGGCGCGGCGCTGGACGCCGCCGCGCGCGGCCTGTCCGTCGCCGCGATCGACGCGCACGACCTGGCCTTCGGCACCTCGCGGTGGAGCTCGAAGATGATCCACGGCGGCCTGCGCTACCTCGCCAAGGGCCAGGTGGACGTGGCCTACGAGAGCGCGGTCGAACGGGGCCGCCTGCTGCGCAACACCCACCTGGTCCGCGCGCAGCCGTACGTCCTGCCGCTCACCCCCGAGGTCGGCCGCGCCCAGGCGGCGCTCACCATGACCGGCTACCGCCTGGGCGACGCCCTGCGCACCGGCGCGCGCACCCCGCGCCCGCTCCTGCCCGGCCCCTCCCGGCTGCCCGCCGCCCGGGTGCGCGAGCTCGCCCCCATGATCTCCCCGTACGGCCTGCGCGGCGGCCTGCTGTCGTGGGACGGCCGCCTCCTGGACGACGCCCGCCTGGTCGTCGCCCTGGCCAGGACCGCCGCCTGGTGCGGCGCCCGCGTCCTGACCCGCTGCCGGGCGCTCAGCCTGGAGCCCGGCGGCGCGGTGGTGGAGGACACGCTGACCGGCGAGCGCCTCACCATCCGGGCCCGCGTCGTCGTCAACGCCACCGGCGTGTGGGCCGGCGGCCTCGACCCCTCGGTGCGCCTGCGCCCCTCGCGGGGCACCCACCTGGTGGTCCGCGGCCTGGAGGGGCTGCGGAGCGGGTTGCACCTGCCGATGCCCGGCTCGCTCAACCGGTTCGCGCTGGTGCTGCCGCAGGCCGACGGGCGGGTGTACGTGGGACTGACCGACGAGCCGGTGGACGGGCCGGTGCCGGACGTGCCCGTCGCTCCCGAGTCCGACGTCTCGGCGCTGCTGGCCCTGCTCAACTCGGTCCTGGACACCCCGCTGGAGCGCTCGGCGGTGACCGGCGCCTTCGCCGGGCTGCGCCCGCTCCTGGACACCTCCGCCGGCGGCCGGGCGGCCACGGCCGACCTGTCGCGGCGGCACGCCGTCCTGTCGCGGAGCGGCGTCGTCACGGTGGTGGGCGGCAAGCTCACCACCTACCGCCGGATGGCAGAGGACGCGATCGACCACGCCGTGGCGCTGCGCGGCCTGTCCGCCGGTCCCTCCATCACGGCGGCCCTCCCGCTCATCGGCGCCGGGCCCGTCCCCGAGGGGGTGCCGCGCCGCCTGGCCGAGCGGTACGGCAGCGAGGCCGCCGAGGTCTGGGCTTTGGCGCGCGAGTTCCCGCAGGAGGCCGGGCTCGGCCTCACCCTGGGCGAGCTGGTGTGGTCGGTGCGGCACGAGGGCGCCCTCGACCCCGCCGACCTTCTCGACCGCCGCACCCGGCTGGGCCTGGTCGCCGCCGACCGTGAGGCCGCCGCGGCCCTGGCGGCGCAGGCCTTCGGCCTCTGAGCGGCCGGGGACAAAACCGATTGTCGCGGCGGCGGCCGTCCCACTAGCGTGTGGCGGTCGCCGTCGGGGAAGAGGGAACGTGTCCGTGTTCGCAGCCGCCGTCCATGCCTACCAGCGGTCCGTGGCCGGGCCTCGGGCCCATCGCTCCGGGCCGTTCGTGATCCGCTTCGACGAGCACGACGCCGCGCTGCCGTTCAACTACGCCGTCCCGGACGACGGCACCGACCCGACCGCGGACGAGGTCGCCGCGCTGGTCGAGACCTTCCGCGACCGGGGCCGCACGCCGCGCCTGGAGTACGTGCCGCAGGCCGCGCCCGGGGTGGAGCCGGCGCTGCTGGCGGCCGGGTTCGCCGTCGAAGGGCGCTTCCCCCTGCTGGTCTGCCCGCCGGAGACGGCGGTGGACGCCCCGGCCGACGCCTCGGTCCGGCTCGCCACCGTGACCTCCGACGCCGGCCTCTGGTCGGCCGCCCGCGTCATGAACGCCGCCTTCGAGGCTCCCGAGGCCACCGAGCACGACGTGGCCCGCCTGCGCGGGGTCCTGGACAAGGGCGGCCTGGTCGCCGTCGGCACCGACACCACGACCGGCCAGGCGGTGGCGGCCGGGCAGCTCGGCGGGCCCCATGAGGGCGTGGCCGAGGTCGCGGGGATCGCCGTCCTGCCCTCGCACCGCCGGCGCGGCCTGGCCGGCGCACTCACCGCCCTGCTCACCCGCGCCGGCGCGGCCCAGGGCGTCGGCACGCCGTTCCTCACCCCGGCCGACGACCACGCCGCCCGCGTCTACGCCCGCGTCGGCTACCGCAAGGTCGGCGAGGCGCTGTTCATCTCCCTGCCCTGACCCACCGGCGGATCGGCCTGCGGATCGGCCGCCGAGAGCTGCCACATCGCGGCGTAACGGCCGCCGAGGCGGAGCAGGTCGTCGTGCGTGCCGGCCTCGGCGATCCGGCCGTCCTCCAGGTAGACGATCTGGTCGGCCCGCTGGACGGTCCGCAGCCGGTGCGCGACCAGGACGACGGTCCGGCCGGCCATCAGCCGGTCGATGCCCGCGTGCACGGCGGCCTCGTTGACCGGGTCCAGCGCCGAGGTCACCTCGTCGAGCAGCACGACGGGGGCGTCCTTCAGCAGCGCCCGGGCGATCGAGACCCGCTGGCGCTCGCCGCCGGACAGCAGCGCGCCGCCCTCGCCGACGCCGGCCGCCCAGCCGCCGGGCAGCCGGTCGATCACCTCGTCCAGCCCGGCGGCGCTCGCCGCGGCCCGGACCTCCTCGGCGCTCGCCTCCGGCCGGCCGAGCCGGATGTTCTCCTCGATGCTGCCGTCGAAGAGGTAGACGTCCTGGAAGACGATGGCGAACTGCGCCATCAGCGCCTCGGTGCTGACCTCCCGCACGTCCACGCCGCCGACGCGCACCGAGCCCGAGTCGACGTCGTGGAAGCGGGCGAGCAGGTGCAGCAGGGTGGTCTTGCCGGAGCCGGAGGGCCCGACGACGGCCAGCCGCCCGCCGGGTGGCACCCGCAGCGACAGCTCGTCGAGGACCGGGCGGCCGTCGCGGCGGAAGGTGACGGACTCGAACTCCAGCCCGGACCCGGCCGGCTGGACCGGGCGGGCGGGCTCGGGCAGCGGCTCGGTCGCCAGGAGCGTCTCCAGCCGGCTCAGCTCGGCCTTGGCCGCCCGCACCTTGCCGCCGAGGTCGGCCAGTGACAGGACGGGGTCGGCGCACCGGGCGGCCAGCAGCAGGATCGCCAGCACCTCGGCCGCCTCGACCGCTCCGCCGAGCGCGAGGTAGGCGCCCAGGACCAGCACGCCGGTGAACACCGCCTGCACCGCGAGGGTCAGCCCCACCGCGCCCGGCACCGCCGCGACCACGCTGCGGCGGGCCGCCCGCTGGAGCCCGGCGAGCGCCTCGTCCAGCAGCCCGAACCGTTCGGCGGTCCGGCCGCCCGCGCGCAGCACCGGCTGCGCCTGCAGGTACTCGATGACGCGCCCGGCCGCCTCGTGGTCGCGTTCGTGCCGCTCGGCGTCGGCCGCGGCGACCGCACGCCCCGCCCAGCGGTCGACCGCCGCGACGACCGGCACGCCGAGCAGCGCGGCCAGGCCCATCCGCACGTCGTAGGCGAGCATCACGGCCACGATGGTCAGGGGCGTCACGACGGCCGAGACGAACGGGCCCAGCAGGTGGGCGAGGATGCTCATCGCCTGCAGCAGGCCCTTGCTGGCGAGGACGGACACCTGGCCGACGCGGGCTCCGCCGTACCAGCCGATGGGCAGCCTGGCGAGGTGGTCGCCGAGCCGGTGGTACATGCCGCGCAACATGGTGGTGCCGACCCGGAACCCGGCCAGGTCGCTGAGGTAGCGGAGCACCGCGTACCCGGCGAACGCGCCGCCGAATCCGGCCAGCCAGGGCCAGGCGGACCCCGGCTCGTCGCCGAGCAGCGCCCGCAGCACCGGGACCAGCAGCGCGTAGGCCAAGCCCTCGGCGATGGCCGCCGCGGTCATGAGGGCGATGGTGCGGCGCACCGGCCCGGCGTAGTGCTCCCCCAGGACGCGTACCAGCATGCGGATCATCGCGAGCCTCCCCGGGCGGCGGTGTGGTGGGTCTGCCAGAAGGCGGCGAACCGGCCGCCGCGGGCGAGCAGGTCAGCGGGCCGCCCGCGTTCGGCGACCACGCCGTCCTCCAGCAGGACGACGGTGTCGGCGTCGGCGATCGTCTCCAGCCGGTGGGCGATGACCAGGATCGTCCGCTCGCCGGCCAGCGTCGCCAGGGCCCGGCGCACGGCCCGTTCGGTGTGCGGGTCGGCGAAGGCGGTCGCCTCGTCCAGCACCAGGACGGGGGCGTCGGCGAGCAGCGCGCGGGCCAGCGACACGCGCTGCGCCTCGCCGCCGGACAGGACGGCCTCCTCGCCGATCACCGTGTCGTAGCCGCGGGGCAGCCGCAGGATCCGCTCGTGGACGCCGGCCAGCTTCGCGGCGCGGATCACCTGGTCGCGGCTCGCTTCGGGTACGGCCAGCGCGATGTTGTCGGCGGCCGAGGCGCGCAGCAGGCGCACGTCCTGGAAGACGAAGGCGACCGTGCGGTGCAGCCGGGCGCTGCCGATCTCCCGCAGGTCGGCCCCGCCCAGCAGGATCGAGCCCTGGACCGGGTCGAAGAAGCGGGGCAGCAGCCGGACCAGCGTGGACTTGCCGCTGCCGGAGGGCCCGACGAGCGCGGTGACCGTGCCAGGTTCGAGCACCAGGTCGATGCCGCGCAGCACCTCGTGGCCCTCCTCGTAGCCGAAGCGCACCCCGCGGAGCTCCACCCGGTGGCCGCGCGGCGGCACCGGGCGGGCCGGCTCGGGCAGGGACGGGACGGCGAGCACGTCGCGGATGCGGCCCACGGCCTGGCGCGCGGCCCGCAGGTCGTCGAAGCCGTGGCCGAGGGCGGCCACCGGCGCGGTCAGGCCCAGACCCAGCAGCAGGAAGGGCAGCAGGTCGGCGGCGGGCAGGCCGCCGCCCGTGATCAGGGCCGCGCCGCCGATCAGCACGACCAGGAGCACGAACACCGGGGACAGCGCGAGCTGCATCGCCGCGGCGATCGGCGACAGCCCGTGCGCCCAGCGCAGGAAGGTGCCGGCGAACTCGTCGGCGGCCGCGCGGAAGCGCCGGTGCGCCCGCCCGCCGCCGCCGAACGCCTTGACCACGGCGATCCCCTGCACGAACTCGATCGCGGAGCCGGCGATGCGTCCCATGCCCGCGTCGAACTCCTCCTGCTCGCGCAGCCGCGCCGGGGTCATCATCAACGGCACCAGAGCCATGGCCAGGACGACGGGGATGAGCGTGATCAGGGTGAGGCGCCAGTCGACGGCGACCAGGTAGGCCAGCGAGACCAGCGGCACCACGAACGCGGAGACCAGCTCGCCGGGCGCGTGGGCGATGAACGGGTGCACCGCGCTCACGGCCTCCCCCACCACCTTGGCCAGCTCGCCGGTGCGCCGCCGGGAGAACCAGCCGATCGGCACCCGGCCGAGCCGGGCGGCCAGCCGCCGCCGGAAGCCGAGCTGGACCCGGCCGTCGAGCAGGTGCCCGGTGGCGGAGGAGGCGGCGGTGAACACCAGCCGGACGAACAGGCCGGCCGCGCCGGCGAGCACGATCGCCCACACGTGCCCGGGATCGAGGGGTCCGGGCGAGAGCAGGACGCGGCCCAGTTCGACGACGGCCAGCAGCGGGGCCAGGCCCGCCACCGCGCCGACCACCTGGAGGAGCACCACGGCCGCGAACGTCCCGAGGTGCGGGCGCAGCAGCCCGCCCAGGCCCGTGGAGCCGGCTTCCGTCTCGGCCGGGTCGAGGGCGGCCGCCGGACCGCCGGAGTTTCGGAACATGTTCCTAAAGTAAGCTCAAACCGCACCGGCTGCCAACCCGGCAGCCACGAACGGACGGCATGATGGGACCGATGACCCGATCCGAAGCACCGAACGGCCGCACCGGCCGCCCCCCGGTCACCTCCCGCGCGCAGATCCTGGCGGCGGCCCGCCGCATCCTGGAGCGCGACGGCTGGGAGAAGCTGACCGTGCGCCGGCTCGCGGGCGAGCTCGGCATCGGGACGACCACCCTGTACCACCACATCCGCGACCGGGAGGACCTCCTGGTCCAGCTCATCAACGAGCTGGCCGAGCCGACGCTGCGCCTGGACCTGCCCGCCGACCCGCGCGAGCGCGTCATCGCCGCGGCGACCTCGATCCACGACTCGCTGGCCGCCGTGCCGTGGGCCCCGGAGATCCTCACCACCGACGGCTTCCTCGGCCGTCTCGGCGAGCCCGCGCTGCGGCTGGTCGAGGCCATCGTCTCCGGGGCGCTCGACTGCGGCTGCACGCCGGAGCAGGCCGTGGCGGTCTTCCGCAGCGTCTGGTACTACACCGTCGGCGAGATCCTGGTCCGGGTGCACTCGGCCGGGCGACCGGCGGCCCAGCCGCCCGGTGGCGGCTTCTTCGGCCCGGACGTGGACACCTCGCGCCTGCCCCACCTCTCCGCCCTGGCCGAGCGATGGGAGGAGCTCGCCGCCCGCGACACCTTCGCCGAGGCCCTGGAGGCGTTCGTGGACGGCCTGCTCGGGCGGGCCGCCCGATCCGGCTGAGCGCCCGGCTTTCCGAGAGGTTTACGCCCCTCCCGCCCGTCCCACGCGTCTCCTAGGTTAGGCTTGCCTAAGTCAGAAGGAGGCGTCGGGGGAGGCAAGACGGTGGCCAGAGGCTGCGACCATCCGGTGGGGTGCCACGAGGGCATCCTGCCGACCTTCGCCAGCGCGACGGTCGGAGCCAGGACGTGGCTGCTCGTCGAGTACCAGGGCCCCTGGGCGGACCGGGTGGAGAATTCAACTCTCCCCGAGGGAATCGCCAAACTCGTGCGCAGGGCCGCCGAACGCGGTATCAGGCCGCAACTCATCCGCCGACCCGGACGCCGGACCCGCCCGCTGGACCAGGGAATCCGTGTGATAGTGGCCTACGCCGCAGGCCCCGACCCCTGGATGGCGCAGGGCATCATCGCAGGTCCGGATGATCTTGACCTGGACGCGCTGATGGCCGGAGTGGTCCCAGAGTCCTGCATACTTGATGACGAGCCGGTATTTCTGGTCTGCACGCACGCCAAGCGCAACGCGTGCTGCGCCCGCATTGGACTACCCCTCGCTCGGTCGCTGGCAGAAATTTTGCCGGACAGAGTGTGGGAAACGTCACACGTTGGCGGCGATCGCTACGCCGCCAACCTCGTGTGCTTGCCACACGGACTTTATTACGGCAGCATGTCTCAGGCTGCCGCGTTGTCGGCGGCTAACGCGTACCGGTCGGGCGAGGTCATCCTCGACCGCTACCGGGGACGCGCAGGCATCCCTGAGCCACTGCAAGCCGCCGAGCATTTCGCCCGCCTCCACACGGGAGAGCTCTCGGTCGGCGGAGTGGCCGTGGAATCCTCCAGGTTGGACGGCGACGTCACCGAAGCCCTCGTGCGCTGCGGTGACGTGCGGCTCCGGGTTGTGGTTGAGCCATCGGTGTTCCAAGCACCGTGTGGTACGGCTTGCGCCGAAACGATCACAACCTATCGGCTGATCTCGCTGGACAGGCTCACCCCTGTGCGGTACGTCACGCCCGCCCTCACCTGACATGGGAACATCCCGGCCAGACCTTGCGTTGGACCAGTGACGCCAAAAGCGTCCAATGCGGCTCAAAAAGACCGAAATACTCTCAAAAAGGTGGATTTCTCATGTCTCAGGTACGTCGGCAGCTCACCCGCCCGCGCCCCAGTTGGGGTTGGCAGGATGATGCCGCGTGCCGGGGTGAGGACCTCGTGCTGTTCTTCGGCCCCGATGGGGAGCGGCAGCCCGAGCGTGACAACCGCGAGAAGAAGGCCAAGGCGATCTGTGGCGGCTGCCCGGTACGCAACGAGTGCCTGGACTACGCGCTGTCCCGTCCGGAGAAGTACGGCACGTGGGGCGGACTGAACGAGGACGAGCGCGCTTCCGAGCGTCGTCGTCGTATGCGGCGCGCCGCCAGCGCCGGCATCTCCGCCGCCTGAGTTTCTCCCGGCACGTTTTCACGGGTCGAACCCCGGCCGTCTCGTTTCGCCGGCCGATAACCGAAATCTCCGCGTGAGCGTGGATTCCGGAACATCAGTGACCCTCCAGAAGTTACGTGATCACGCAGTTGTCCCGATGATGCCCGTCCTGGCGGCGGGCGCGAACCCGGTCGGGACAACTGCCTGATCAGGTGGGTATGTCCTGAACGCCGATCCGGCGGCGGAACACCCAGTAGGTCCAGCTCTGGTAGAGCAACACCACCGGCAGGAAGATCACCGCCACCCACGTCATGATCGTCAAGGTCTTGGCGCTCGCGGCGGCGTTCTCGACGGTCAGGCTGTAGGCCGGATCGATCGTCGAGGGCAGCACGTCGGGGTAGAGCACCGCGAACAGGCTGATCACCGCGAGCCCGACCGCGCCTGCCGACAGGCCGAAGGCCCACCCCTCCCGCCCGCTGAACAGCAACCCGAGCGCGGCGACGAAGGCCAGCGCGGCCAGCGCCGAGACCAGCACGGTCAGCGGCGTGCCACCCATGAACTGCGTCCACGCCAGGAAGCACACCGCCAGCACCGCGGCCACCATGCCCACGCGCACGCCCAGCCTGCGGGCGCGGGCCCGGATGTCGCCGCGCGTCTTGAGCGCCAGGAAGATCGCGCCGTGCGCGGCGAAGAGCGTGAGCGTGGCCAGTCCGCCGAGCAACGCGTACGGGTTGAGCAGGTCCCAGAAGCCGCCCACGTACTCGTGCGAGGCGTCCAGTTCGAGCCCGCGCACGATGTTGGCGAACCCCACGCCCCACAGCAACGCCGGCACGAACGAGCCGAAGACGATCGCCCGGTCCCAGTTCGCCCGCCACCTGGCCGACTCGCGCGTGCCGCGGTACTCGAAGGCCACGCCGCGCAGGATCAGCGCCACCAGGATCAGGAAGAACGGCAGGTAGAGGGCGCTGAACAGGCTGGCGTACCACTCGGGGAAGGCGGCGAAGGTCGCCCCTCCCGCGGTGATCAGCCAGACCTCGTTGCCGTCCCACACCGGCCCGATCGTGTTGATCATCACCCGCCGCTCGACGCCGTTGCGCGCCAGCACGGGCAGCAGCATGCCCACGCCGAAGTCGAAGCCCTCCAGGACGAAGTAGCCGACCCAGAGCACGACGATCGCGACGAACCAGATGGTCTCCAAGGCGGCTCCTAGTACGCGAAGGCCAGTTGTTCCCGATCACGCGGTTGCTCGTCGAGGGGTGGGGCGGCCTTGCCGTACTTGATCATGAGCCCGAGCTCGATGACGGCCAGCGCGCCGTACAGCAGGGTAAAGCCGATCATGGAGAACAGCACGGTGCCGGCCGGGACCGACGGCGAGACGCCGGAGGCGGTCCGCATCAGGCTGAAGACGATCCACGGCTGGCGGCCCATCTCGGTGAAGATCCAGCCGAAGCTGTGCGCGAGCACGGGCAGGGCCACCGACCAGACGGTCAGCCGCCAGATCCACGCGCGTTCGGGCAGCCGGCCGCGGCGGGTGAGCCAGAGCACGGCCAGCGCGATCAGCGCCGCCAGCGCCCCGCAGCCGATCATGAGGCGGAAGCCCCAGTAGGTGATCGGGATGTAGGGGCGGTAGTCGCCGGGCCCGAACCGGTCCTGGTACTGCGCCTGCAGGTCGTTGATGCCCTCGACCCTGCCGTCGAAGCTGCCGGTGGCCAGCCACGACAGCACGTTGGGCAGCTCCACCCGGAAGACCGGCTCGGTGCCGTCGAGGGTCCCGATGGTGAACAACGAGAAGGGGGCCGGCTGCTGGGTCTCGTAGAGGGCCTCGGCGGCGGCCATCTTCATCGGCTGCGTGTCGGTCATGATCTTCCCGAGCGCGTCGCCGGAGACGAAGATCAGCGCGAAGGAGACCAGCGCGGTCCAGAGCCCCAGCTTCATCGACGGGCGGAAGACGTCCAGGTCCCGGCGCCGGGCGAGATGCCAGGCGGAGACCGCCACGAGCAGGATGCCGCCGGACAGCCAGGAGGCGAAGATCGTGTGCGGGAAGGTGGCCAGCAGCACCTTGTTGCTCAGGACCGCCCCGAAGTCGGTGAGCTCGGCCCGGCCGCCGGCCAGGTGGTGGCCGACCGGCCACTGCATGAAGGAGTTGGCGGCCAGGATGAAGTAGGCCGACAGCGCGGTGCCGATGGCGACCAGCCAGATGCACATCAGGTGCAGCCGCTTCGGCAGCCGGTCCCAGCCGAAGATCCACAGCCCCAGGAAGGTCGACTCCAGGAAGAAGGCGAGCAGGGCCTCCAGCGCCAGCGGCGCGCCGAAGATGTCGCCGACGTAGCGGGAGTAGGCGCTCCAGTTCATGCCGAACTGGAACTCCTGGACGATGCCGGTGACCACGCCCATCGCGAAGTTGATCAGGAGCAGCTTGCCCCAGAACTTGGTGGCCCGCCGGTAGGCCGGGTTGCCGGTGCGGACCCACGCGGTCTGGATGAGCGCGACCAGCAGCGACAGCCCGATGGCGATCGGCACGAACAGGAAGTGGTACACCGTCGTGATGCCGAACTGCCAGCGCGCCAGATCCACCACATCCATATGATCACCCTAGGTGTCCTGACGAACACGCCATGTCAGGACACGCGCGTGACATCTGTCATGGATCCTTCCGTGACGTCCGGACCAGGCGCCGCTCCCCCGCCCGCTGGATGATCGGCAGCATGACGAGCGCGATCGGCCTCAGCGGGCTGCGCAAGACCTTCGGCCAGGTGCACGCCGTGGACGGGATCGACCTGGAGATCGCCCCCGGCGAGGTGGTGGCCCTGCTCGGCCCCAACGGCGCGGGCAAGACCACCACGATGGAGATGATGCTCGGCCTCACCACCCCCGACGCCGGCGAGGTCTGGCTGTTCGGCCGCCCCCCGGCCAGAGCCATGGCCGAGGGCCTGGTCGGCGCCATGCTCCAGTCGGGCGGCTTCCTGCGCGAGATGACCGGGCGAGAGATCGTCCAGGTCATGGCGGCCCAGTTCCCCCGGCCGCTCAAGGTGGAGGAGGCCCTGACCCGGGCCGGCGTCGCCGAGCACGCCAAGCTCCGGTACGGCGGGCTGTCCGGCGGCCAGCAGCAGCGGGTGCGCTTCGCCGCCGCGCTGGTCTGCGACCCGGACCTGCTGGTGCTGGACGAGCCCACGGTCGCCATGGACGTGCGCGGCCGGCACGAGTTCTGGGCCGCGATGCGCGCCTACACCGAGGGCGGCAAGACCGTGGTGTTCGCCACCCACTACCTGGCCGAGGCCCAGGATTTCGCCGACCGCGTGGTCCTGTTGCGCCGGGGACGCATCATCGCCGACGGCTCGGTCGCCGAGATCACCTCCCGGGTGGCCGGCCGTACCATCGCCGCCGTGCTCCCGGGAGCAGATCCGGTACGGCTGCGCGGCCTGCCCGGCGTCGACCTGGTCGAGGTGCGCGAGGACCTGGTGACGATGCACTGCCTCGACTCAGACCGGGCGCTGCGGGCGCTGCTGCGCGACTTCCCCGCCGCCCGCGACGTCGTGGTGAGCGCGATGACCCTGGAAGACGCCTTCGTCGCGTTGACCACCAGCACGGACAAGGAGCAGGTCTGACGATGGGCACCCTGATCGGCACCGAGGTCAAGCTGCTCCTGCGCAGCGGCGAGTTCCTGGTCGTGGCCGTGCTCTTCCCGGCCGTGTTCTTCCTGGTCATGTCGGAGGTCTTCGGCACGATGCCGCCGGCCGGCTTCGACATGTCCACCTACATGATGATCAGCATGGCCGCCTTCGGCGCGGTCTGCGGCGCGGTCAACGTCGGCCAGCGCGTCGCCCAGGAGAAGCAGGCCGGCTGGAACCGGCAGTTGCGGCTGACGCCGCTGCCCGGCTGGTCGTACGTGCTCAGCAAGGTGGTCGCCGCGATGGTCGTGGTCCTGCCGTGCGTGGCCCTGATCCTGCTGGTCGGCTTCCTGGTCAAGGGCGTGACGCTCGAACCGTGGCACTGGCTGGTGATCGTGCTGGCCACCTGGGTGGGCTCGATCCCTTTCGCGCTGCTCGGCCTGCTGATCGGGCTGGCGGCCAAGCCCGAGGCGGTCGCGCCGCTGAGCGTGATGGCCTTCCTGCTGCTGTCGATGCTGGGCGGGTTGTGGATGCCGGTCGAGATCCTGCCCTCGGTCATGGCCGCGCTCGCCCGCGCGCTGCCCAGCTACTGGATGGCCGAGAGCGCCCGCGAGCTGGTCGCCGGGCGCCCGCTCGACCTGGCCGGGATGGCCGTGGTGGCCGTCTGGCTGGTGGTGTGCGGGCTGGTGGTGGGCCGGCTGTACCGGCGCGACGCCGCCCGCGCCTAGGCAACCGGCGATCACCCGCATATGGTGTGATCGCCATGAGCCGGACCAACCACGCAACCCCCCGCACCGGCCCGGCGGCCCGGATCAAGCGGGCGGCCGCCGACGAGCTCGTGCAGCCGGCCAGCCCGCCGTGGGTCTGGCTGGCCTTCTCCTTCCCGTTCACCGTCGCGCTCTGGTTCGACCTGGCCGGCTCCACCGGCTTCGCGGCTCGCGCGGTCTGCCTGGCCTTCATCGCCGCCTACTCGCTGGCCTGCCCGTTGACCGTCTACCGGCCGCTGTCCTGGCGGGTGGCCGCCTGCCTGGTGGTCACCGCGATCAACAGCGCGCACGTGTTCGCCTTCGGCCACGACGCGATGACCTACTCCTACTCGATCGTGCTCATGGCGATCCTGCTGCCCTGGCACTGGGCCGCGCTCTGCGGCGGCGGTCTGGCCCTGGTGGTCGTCGCCGTGCTGGCCGTACGGACCGGCGGGGTGCCCACCAAGCACATGCTCCTGCTGCTGGTCGCGCTCAGCGGGATGGGCATCGGCGGCTTCTTCCGGATGGCGCAGCAGCTCAAGGAGGCCAACGCCACCATCGCCGCGCTGGCCGTGCACGAGGACCGCGAGCGCATCGCCCGCGACCTGCACGACGCGCTGGGCGCGGGGCTGACGACGCTGATCGTCAAGGCCGGGCTGGCCCGGCGGCTGCTGGAGAGCGGCGAGCCGCAGGCGGCGACCACCGAACTGCGCGAGGTGGAGGAGCTCGGGCGGCGGGTGCTCGACGACGTCCGCGCCGCCGTACGGGCGACCGGGGAGCTGTCCATGGCCACCGCGCTCGCCGACGCGCGGCGGGCCCTCGGGGCCGCCGGGATCGGCGCGCGGCTGCCCGAACCGGCCGACGGCACGCCGGAGATCTTCGCCTACGTGCTGCGCGAGGGGGTGACCAACGTGATCCGGCACAGCTCCGCCCGCACCTGCGAGGTACGGCTCGGCCCCGGCTTCATCGAGGTGCGCGACGACGGAACCGGCTCGGCGGAGCCGCTGGGCCGCGGGCTGTCCGGGCTGGCCACCCGGCTCGGCGCGCTCGGCGGCACGCTGAGCGCGGGCTCCGGACCGGCCGGCGGCTACCTGCTGCGCGCCGAGCTGCCGTCGTGATCCGGGTCCTGCTCGCCGACGACCAGGCGTTGCTGCGCGGGGCGCTGGCGATGGTGCTCCGGCTGGAGCGCGACATCGAGGTGGTCGGCGAGGCCGGCGACGGTGAGGCCGCGCTGGCGCTCGCCGGCCGGACCCGTCCGGACGTCGTCCTGCTCGACATCCAGATGCCCGGCCGCGACGGGCTGGCCACGGTCACCGCGCTGACGGCGCTGGGCTGCCGGGTGGTGATGCTCACCACCTTCGGCAAGCCCGGCTACCTCAGCCGGGCCATGGCCGCCGGCGCGTCCGGCTTCGTGGTGAAGGACATCCCGCCCGAGCAGCTCGTCGACACGGTCCGCCGGGTGCACGCGGGGCTGCGCGTGGTCGACCCGCACCTGGCCGCCGCCTCGCTCAGCGGCGGCCCGAGCCCGCTCACCGGGCGGGAACGGGAGGTCCTGCTCGCCGCCGCCGACGGCAGCACCGTGGGCGACCTGGCCAGGCGGCTGCGCCTGGCGGAAGGGACCGTGCGCAACCACCTGTCGGCGGCGATCGGCAAGACCGGGGCCCGAACCCGGGCCGAGGCGATCCGGATCGCCGACGAACAGGGCTGGCTCTGACCGCTCACCGGCGGCGGTCAGGGCTCAGGCGATCAGGTCGTCGAACTCGCCGTCCTTGGTGCCGAGGACGAAGGCCTCGATCTCCGCGCGCGTGTAGACGAGCGCCGGACCGTCCGGGAACCGGGAGTTTCGCATGGCGACCTCGCCGGTGGGGAGCGGGGCGAGCTCGACGCAGTTGCCGTTCGGGTTGCTGCGCGCGCTCTTACGCCAGGCGACGGGGAGACGGCTGGCGGAGATGCCGTTCTGGATGCCCTGCATGGGGGATGGCTCCTCGCGATTACGAATGCACGTGCATCCGAGAATAGGGCAGAGTGCCGATCTTCATATACAGGACGACCAAAAAGGGTCAGGCGAGGAGGTTGCGCAGGAAGCGCGTGGAGTCGTCGGGAGTGAGCGCCTGGGCGCTGAGCCGGTCCATGACCTGGATGTAGTGCTCGGTCTCCACCGGCTTGTCCAGGTAGAGGGCCGAGGTGAGCTGCTCCATGTACACCACGTCGGGCAGCTCCGGCTGGGGGAAGCGCAGCAGCGAGAAGGGGCCGCCGGCGGCGGCGTGGGCGCCGCGCTCGAAGGACATGATCTGGATGGTCACGTTCGGCAGCGCGGCCATGGTCAGCAGGTGCTCGATCTGCTCGCGCATCACGCCGGGGCCGCCGTGGCTGCGCCGTACGACGGCCTCGTCCACCACGGCCCACAGGGTCAGCGGCTGGGCGGCGGTGAGCCGGCGCTGGCGGGTCATCCGGACCGAGACGCGGCGGTCGAGCTCCTCGGTGGAGGCGTGCGCGTTGTCCAGCACGATCACCGCGCGGGCGTAGGCCGGGGTCTGCAGCAGGCCGGGCACGAACTGGTTCTCGTAGGTGCGGATGACCGAGGCCGCGCCCTCCAGGCCGATGTAGACCTCGAACCAGCCGGGCAGCACGTCGCCGTACTTGTGCCACCAGCCGGGCGCGTTCGCCTGGCGGGCGAGCTCCAGCAGCGGGGCGCGCTCGGCCTCGTCGGTGACGCCGTAGAGGGTGAGCAGGTCGGCGACGTCGCGTTCCTTGAAGCTGACCTGGCCGAGCTCCAGGCGGCTGATCTTGGCGTGCGAGGCGCGGATGGAGTAGCCGGCGTCCTCGCGGGAGATGCCGCGGGCGGACCGCAGCTTGCGCAGTTGCGTGCCCAGCAGGATGCGCAGGACTGTCGGGCTGCCCTGGTCGAGGGCCAGGAGCCGGCCCTCCCCGATGTTCTCCGCCGCCGCGCCCATGGGCCTCTCCTTGATCAACAGGGCTCAAGTGTTCCACGCTGCACGTGCAAAAGGAATATGCATTGGTAAATCACGAAAAGTCTTGCATCGTGAATCCCGCCACATAAGTATGGTCCCTGAGATCACGCGACGACCGGGGACTGGGATGACGACCTCCGCCGCCCGACCGCATGCCGCCGCTGCCGGTCAGGCACCGCCAGAGTGGTTACAGGCAGTCCTGTCCGACACCGACGCGGACGGGCATCTGGCCGTGTTCGAGCACCCCGCGCCGGTTTCGGCGGCCCGGGTGTTCGTGGCCACCGTGCTGACCGAGTGGCGCAACGCCGACGCGGTCTTCGACGCCCAGCTCATCGTGTCGGAACTGATCACCAACGCGATGCGGCACGGCGGCGGCGCGCAGAGCCTGTCCCTGGTGGTGCGGGGCGCGCACGTGGGCTGCTCGGTGAGCGACTACAACCACCTGCCGCCGGTCGCGGCGGCCGAGGCCGACCACTTCGCCGAGTTCGGCCGGGGGCTCCACCTCATCCAGGCGCTCTCGCTGTGCTGGGGCTGGTACCAGTCGACGCCCGGCAAGCGGGTCTGGGCCGTTCTGCGCTGACCCTGTCAGCCCGGCCCGTCGCGGCCGAGCAGTTCGACCACGTCCTCGTCGCTGAGCTGGTCGAAACTCCCGTACCACTGCCCCACCGAGCGGAAGTCCCCCGGTGTGGCCAGCACGACCACCTCGTCGGCCTCCGCGCGCAACGCCCGGACCGTCTCCGGCGCGGCCACCGGCACCGCGAGGGTGAGCCGACCCGGCTTGGCGCCGCTGACCGCCCGGAGCGCGGCCCGCGCCGTCCCGCCCGTGGCGAGGCCGTCGTCGATCACCACGACCTCGCGGCCGGTCAGCGACGGCAGCCTCCGGTCGCCCCGGTAGACCCGCACCCGGCGCTCCAGCTCCCGCCGCTCGGCCTCGACCACCTCGGCCACCGACTCGGGGGTGAGCCCGAGCCGGTTCAGCATCGCCTGGTCGAGGACGGGCTCGCCGCCCTCGCAGATCGCCCCCACGCCCAGCTCGGGCGAGGGGGGATAGCCGATCTTCCTGGCCACCAGCACGTCCAGCGTGCCGCCGACCCGGCGCACCACCGGGACGGCCACCGGCACCCCGCCGCGCGGCAGGGCCAGCACGACCGGGTCGCGCCGGCCGTGGCCGGGGTGCCCGAGACCGAGATGGAGCAGGCGCTCGGCGAGCAGTGCGCCGGCCTCGGAGCGGTCGGTGAACAGGGGCCCCATGAAAGGGTGCTACCCCGGCCACCCCCACGACACGCCGAAACCCACCCCACGGGGAAGGCAGGTCCGGCGGGTCACCCGCCAGAACCAGCCCGGCCAATGGGGAAGCCGGCGTGCCGGGGTCAGCGACCCTGGTTCTTGTAGTGCTGGCGCAGTTGCTTGGTGACGCTCTTCCACCGGCCGACATGCTCCTTGCGCAGCCGCGCGTCGCCGCGCGCCGCCATCCAGGCCGCCTCCCGCTGGAGCTTGCGCCAGCTCTCCAGCCGCCGCTCGGGCAGCTCGCCGCTCTCCAGCGCCGCCAGTACGGCACAGCCGGGCTCGCTGTCGTGCGCGCAGTCGTCGAACCGGCACTGCTGGGCCAGCTCGTCGATGTCGGCGAAGACCAGGTCCACCCCGTCCGACATGCCGTACAGGCCGACCCGGCGGATACCCGGCGTGTCGATGACCAGCCCGCCCCCGGGCAGCGGGATGAGCTCCCGGTGCACGGTGGTGTGCCGGCCGCGGCCGTCGCCGGCCCTGACCTGCTGGGTCTCCATGACCTCGCCCCCGGCCAGCGCGTTGACCAGGGTGGACTTGCCCGCGCCGGAAGGCCCGAGCACCACCGCGGTCAGCGAGCCGGCGAGGTAGTCGCGCACCAGGTCCACGCCCTCGCCCTGCAGCGAGGAGACCGCGTGCACCTCGACGCCGGGCGCGGCTCCGCGCACGTCGTCGAGCAGGTCGTCGAGCCCCTGCTCGAACAGGTCCGACTTGGTGATCAGCACGACGGGCGTGCCGCCGCTCTCCCACGCCAGCGCCACCAGGCGCTCGATGCGCCCGAGGTCGGCGAAGTCGGTGGCGTGCAGGGCGGGTTCGGCCACGAAGACGAGGTCGACGTTGGCGGCCAGCACCTGCCCCTGGCTGTCGCCGGACAACCCGCCTCGCGAGTCGCGGGCCACGCCGCCCCGCACGAAGGCGCTGCGGCGCGGCAGGACCGCGACGAGCTCGTAGCGGCCCTCGGGCAGCAGGCGCACCGCCGCCCAGTCGCCCACGCAGGGCAGGGCCACGGGGTCGTGCGCGGCGGCCCGCCGCACGTCCGCGCTGTATCGGGCCTGGTGGGTACCGTCCTCGGCGATGACCTCGGCGGCACCGCGGTCGACGCGGGCCACCCGGGCCGGGATGGTGTCGTTGGGCAACTCGGCGGCGAGAGAGTCGGTCCAGCCGAGCAGAGAAAGATCAAAAGACACTGTGGAACACCCTTGGATGAACCCGGGTGTGTCAGGCGACCACCCGGAGGTTGTTGGACGACGGCAGGATCGTCAGAAAGACCCGCATGTCCTCACCTCCTCGGTCGATGTGCCTGCGCTCACTGTAGCACCACAGCCGGTACGGCGAAGCCCCGCCGTACCGCCAGCGGGCCGGTACGGCGGGGCTGTCCTGGTGCTTACAGGCCCGGGGCCGGGAACTGCGCGGTCAGCTCGCTGACCTCGTGGTGCACGCGGGAGATCACGTCCTCGGCGTCGCCCTTGGCCAGCGCGGTGACGACCTCGTCGATCCAGGCGCCGATCTGCCGCATCTCGCCCTCCTTCATGCCGCGCGAGGTGACCGAGGGGGTGCCGATGCGGATGCCGGACGGGTCGAACGGCTTGCGGGTGTCGAACGGCACGGTGTTGTAGTTCGTCTCCAGCCCGGCCCGGTCGAGCGCCTGGGCGGCGGGCTTGCCGCCGATGCCCTTGGGGGTCAGGTCGAGCAGGATGAGGTGGTTGTCCGTGCCGCCGGAGACCAGGTCGAAGCCGCGCGCGGACAGCTCCTCGGCCAGCGCCTTGGCGTTGGCGACGACCTGGTGGGCGTAGGTCCTGAACTCCGGCTGGGCCGCCTCGTGCAGCGCCACCGCGATGGCCGCGGTGGTGTGGTTGTGCGGGCCGCCCTGCAGGCCGGGGAAGACCGCCTTGTTGAGCGCGGTGGCGTGCTCGTCGGTGGTGGCCATGAGCATGGCGCCGCGCGGGCCGCGCAGGGTCTTGTGCGTCGTGGTGGAGATGACGTCGGCGTGGCCGACCGGCGAGGGGTGCGCGCCACCGGCGACCAGGCCGGCGATGTGCGCGATGTCGGCGGCCAGCACGGCGCCCACCTCGCGGGCGATGGCGGCGAAGCCCTCGAAGTCGATGGTGCGCGGGATGGCGGTGCCGCCGCAGAAGATCAGCTTGGGCCGGTGCTCCAGGGCCAGCTCGCGGACCTCGTCCAGGTCGACGCGGCCGGTGTCCTGGCGCACGCCGTACCGGACCGGGTTGAACCACTTGCCGGTGGCGCTGACCGACCAGCCGTGCGTCAGGTGGCCGCCGAAGGGCAGGCCCATGCCCATGACCGTGTCGCCCGGCTGCAGGAAGGCCATGTAGATCGCTAGGTTGGCGGGCGAGCCGGAGTAGGGCTGCACGTTGGCGTGGTTGACGCCGAAGACGGCCTTGGCCCGCTCCTGGGCGAGGGTCTCGATCTGGTCGATGACCTGCTGGCCCTCGTAGTAACGCTTGCCCGCGTAGCCCTCGGAGTACTTGTTGGTCAGCACCGTGCCGGTGGCCTCGAGCACGGCCTTGGAGACGTAGTTCTCCGAGGCGATGAGCTTGACGGTGTCGGCCTGACGCCGCTCCTCGGCCTTGATCAGCTCGGCGAGCTGGGGGTCGACGTTAGCGAGAGAACTCATGACACTCCTGTCAGTGGTGATCATCGGCGAAGACCCAGGCGCCCGGCCTCCGCCCGCTCGCTCCCCGGTGGTGCCCCACCCACGCGCCAGTCGCGCCCTAGACACTATCAGCGGCCGGTACGGCTGGCGGCGTGCGGCCACAGCCGGTCCACCTCGGCGTTGAGCAGCGCGCCGATCAGAACCGCCAAGGCCGTGATGTACAGCCACAAAAGCACCGCGATGGGGGCGGCCAGCGAGCCGTACACGCTCATCGGGGACAGCCACGAGGCCAGCACCGCGCGCAGGACGGCGGCGCAGACGATCCACAGGAACAGCGCCAGGATCGCGCCCGGAAGCTCGCGGAACCACTTCGTCCGCACCGGCACGCTCACGTGGTAGAGCATCGTCAGGAACAGCACCGACCCGATGACCACCACCGGCCAGTAGAGCACGTCCACCAGCACGTCGTACTCGCGGAAGGCGGCCCGCAGCAGGTCGGGGCCGATCAGCATGACCGGCATCACCACCACGCCGATCAGCAGCGCCACCACGTACAGGCCGAAGGACATGAGCCGGGTCCTGATGATCCCCCGCTCCTCCCCCAGCCCGTAGGCCACCGAGATCAGGTCCACGTAGACGTACAACGCCCTCGATCCCGACCAGAGCGACAGCAGGAAACCCAGCGAGATCAGCGGCACGCTGTGGTTGGGATTGAGCACGTCGTCGATGAGCGGTTTCAGCACCCGCTCGATCGCGTCCTCGGTGAACAGGTACTGGGCCTGGTCGAGGACCGCGTCCTTGACCGTGGTGATGGTGTCGGGGCCGAGCAGCGTGCTCAGCGGCGCGAGCACGGCCAGCAGCCCCAGCACGAACGGCGGCAGCGACAGCAGCGCGAAGAACGCCGCCTCCCCCGCCAATCCGGTCACCCGGTAGGTGACGCCCGCGTTGACGGTCGCGCGCACGATGGACCAGGACCTGGTGTCGAGCACCCAGCTCAACCGGGCCCTGGCCTCTCGCAGAGGCGAGCGTTTGGGTTTCGGCGCTCGCGTGCGCGCATCGGTGGACGTCATCTCGCTCAGCATATGACCTGGGGACATCGCTACCCCGATGCGCGCCGTTTACCGGTCGATGTCCACCACTTTCGCCCCCAGCGGCAGCAAGGAGATCGGAATCATCTTGAGGTTGGCGATGCCCAGCGGAATCCCGATGATCGAGACGAACAGCGGGATACTGGTCAGGACGTGCCCGATCGCCAGCCAGATCCCGGCGACCAGCACCCAGATGACGTTCCCGATCGTGGACATGATCCCGGCCTCCGGGTCGCGGACGACCGTCCTGCCGAACGGCCACAACGCGTACCCCGCGATCCGGAACGAGGCGATGCCGAACGGGATCGTGATGATCAGGATGCAGCAGATGACGCCGGCGAGGGCGTAACCGGCCGCCAGCCAGATCCCGGCGAAGATCAGCCAGATGACGTTCAGGATGGTCCGCATACCTTCAGGATGTCATCGCCCTTTCGCTGGGATCATCCGGCATCCCCCTGGTCAGACCCTGATCCGCTACTCAGGGTCACGGGGCGGGCGTCCCGGTCCGGGAGGGCCGGCGAAGGCCTGGGCCACGTCCATCCAGGCGTCGGCGGTGGGGCCGGTGACGTCGAGGGCGGTGTCGGAGCGGTGGACGCGCTGGGTCACCAGCAGGCAGAAGTCGAGGGCCGGGCCCCTGACCACGTCGGCGGCGTCCGCAGGGCCCGCGGCCCACAGGGTGCCGTCGGGCAGGGTGAGCTCCACCCGGACGGGGTCCGTGGGCACGGGCAGGCCGCGTACGGCGAAGCCGTACGGCATGGCCCTGAAGCCGATCGTCGCGACGTGCCGGAGCCGGGCGGTGGGGCGGCGGGTGACGCCGGCCGCGTCGGCGACGTCCTGGCCGTGGGCCCAGGTCTCCATCAGCCGGGCGGTGACGAACGAGGCGGCCGACATGTCCGGCCCGTACCAGGGCACGCGGTCGCGCGGCGCGAGCGTGGCGAAGGTCTCCAGCATGGTCGCGCGGGCGCGCAGGAACCACTCCAGCACCTCGTGCGGGAGCAACGTCCTGGAGTCCTCGGTGACGGTGTCCACGAAGCCCGGGTCGAGCGAGGCGAGCGAGCGCCGGAAGCCGAACGGGTCGGCCACCGCACGGGTGGCGGCCTCGTCGAACCACGCCAGGTGGGCCACCTGGTCGCGGATCGTCCAGCCTTCCGCGGGGGTGCCGGTCTCCCAGTCCTGGGCCCGCAGCGGGCGCAGGATCTCGACCAGCGACTCGGTCTCGGCGCGCAGGTCGGCCAGCAGGCCGGCGATTAAGTCCATGAGGGATGCTGTACCTATGATCTGCGAGCATTGCAAGGACAAACGGCACGAGGAGTGCCGTGGTGGGTCCTGGTGCGACTGCCAGCATCAGCCGCGCGCCCGCCCGGAGGGCCGGGAGGACCGCCTTTCGGAAGGCGAGCCCGACCTGAACTGGAAGCGGCAGGGCTGACGGGTCTTTCTCAGCCACCGCGGGCGGGGCTAGGGTCCTCGCGTGGGTTTACGGTTCCTGGCCGTTTCAGTGACGGTTGCGCCGCTGGTGGCGGCGTTGCGGTGGTTGTTCAGTCCGCCGGACGGGTCTGCTGCCGAGGCGCCGGGTGAGGTCGGGTTCGGGGGGCTGCTCGCCTGGGATGCCGGGCGGCTGGTGCCGGTGTTCGTGCCGATCGTGCTGGCGGTGGCGCTTCGGAGCGGGGCCGGGCGGGTGGCGGCGGGGGTGCCGCTGGTGGCCGCCGGGCTGCTGATCGCGCAGAGGTGGTTGCTGCCCATGCCGGGGGCGCGAGGCTGGGGGTTGCCCTGGGAGGTGCTGGGGCCTTATCTGGCGGCCTCGGCCCTGGTGGTTCTGGCGATCAGGCGAGGCGGGACGCCGGCGGGGTTGAGCGGGCGTCAGTGGGGGCTCTGGGGCGGGGCGGCGGTGGCGGCGGCGTTGCCCACCCTGATCGGGCCGGGGTTCGTGGCGGGGCCGATGAACCGGGTCTCGTACCTGCCGGCGTCGGTGGTGGTGGTGCCCTTCCACGTGGAGCTGGCTCTCGACTACGTGAGGGCGCTCGGGCTGCCGCTGGCCGCGGTGGCGCTGGGGCTGGTGGCCAGCCGGGGCGGGCGGGGTGCCGCGTACGGCGCGGCGGGGGTTCTCCTGGGGATGGCTCTGACGGCGCCGGTGGCATTGCTGCTGGAGGGGGCCGGGCCCGGGACGGTCGTGCGGGCGGTGTGGTGGCCGGTGCTGGGCGCGGCGGTGCTGGTGGCGCTCACCGTGCGAACGACAGCCACGAAACCAGCGGCCCCGCACCCCTCCCCGTGACCCGGAGGGCGGGGAAAGGGGAATGGCCGGAAGAGTCCAAAGTGTGGACCCCGCCTTGGACATCCGTAATCGCCGGGGTATCGTCATGACCATGCCAGCGGACCCCATGCTCACCGGTCGACGCCACGTCGACCTTCAGCGTGTCCGCAGTGCCATCTGTTGCGACGCCCGCTAACCCCTTCCTGCCGAAGCCGGGCTCGTCGCACGCCACCCCACCCTGAACCCCTGCACTCGATGACGAGGCAGGAGGATCGCCGTGCGCGCCCGAAGAACCCAAAGGACGCGCAATGACGACCAGCCCGATCAAGGGAAACGCCAGCCGCCACCACAAGCGCCCGCGCGGCGAGGGCCAGTGGGCGCTCGGCTACCACGAGCCGCTCAACAAGAACGAAGAGAACAAGAAGAACGACGACGGCCTCAACGTCCGCCAGCGGATCATCGACATCTACAGCAAGCGCGGTTTCGACTCGATCGATCCCGCCGACCTGCGAGGGCGGATGCGCTGGTACGGGCTGTACACCCAGCGCAAGCCCGGCATCGACGGCGGGAAGACGGCGATCCTGGAGCCGGAGGAACTGGACGACCGCTACTTCATGCTGCGGGTCCGGATCGACGGCGGCCAGCTCAGCCTGGAGCAGCTCCGGGTGGTGGCCGACCTGGCCAACGAGTACGCCAGGGGCACCGCGGACGTCACCGACCGGCAGAACATCCAGCTCCACTGGGTGGAGATCGAGTCGGTCCCGGACATCTGGGAGCGGCTGGAGGCCGTGGGCCTGTCGACGACCGAGGCGTGCGGCGACACCCCGCGAGTGATCATGGGGTGCCCGCTGGCCGGGATCGACCAGGACGAGCTGCTCGACGCGACGCCGCAGGTGCGGGAGATCCACGACCGGTTCATCGGTGACCCGGCCTACTCCAACCTGCCGCGCAAATTCAAGTCGGCGCTGTCCGGCTGCCCGGCGCACTGCACGGTGCACGAGATCAACGACGTGGCCTTCGTCGCGGTGGACAAGGACGGCGAGAAGGGCTTCGACCTGTGGGTCGGCGGCGGCCTGTCGACCAACCCGATGTTCGCCAAGCGCATCGGCGTCTTCGTCCGCCCGGACCAGGTGGCCGACGTCTACGGCGGCGTGATCGGCATCTTCCGCGACTACGGCTACCGCCGGCTGCGGCACCGGGCGCGGATCAAGTTCCTGGTCAACGACTGGGGCGTGGAGAAGTTCCGCGAGGTGCTGGAGACGGAGTACCTCAAGGAGCCGCTGCCCGACGGCCCGGCTCCGGTCGAGCCGCGCGGGCACCGGCGTGACCACGTCGGCGTCTTCCCGCAGAAGGACGGCAACTTCTACGTCGGTTTCGCGCCCAAGGTCGGCCGCCTGGACGGCGACCGGCTGCACCTGATCGCCGACCTGGCCGAGAAGTACGGCTCGGCCCGGGTGCGCACCACGGTCGAGCAGAAGATGGTCATCCTGGACGTCGCCCCCGACCAGGTGGACGGCCTGGTGGCCGAGCTGGAGGCCAACGACCTGAAGGTCAACCCCTCCACCTTCCGCCGCCAGACGATGGCCTGCACCGGCATCGAGTTCTGCAAGCTGGCCATCGTCGAGACCAAGGCCGCGGGGGCCAATCTCATCGACGAGCTGGAGCGCCGCCTGCCGGACTTCGCCGAGCCGCTGACCATCAACCTCAACGGCTGCCCCAACTCCTGCGCCCGCATCCAGGTCGCCGACATCGGGCTGAAGGGCCAGCTCGTCGACGGCAAGGAGGGCTTCCAGATCCACCTGGGCGGCTCGCTGGGCGTCAACCCCGGCTTCGGCCGCAAGGTGCGCGGTCTCAAGACCACGGCCGAGGACCTGCCCGACTACGTAGAGCGGGTGCTGCGCAACTTCGAGTCCCAGAAGAAGGACGGCGAGCGGTTCGCCGACTGGGTCCAGCGCGCGGACGAGGGTGATCTCTCGTGAGCGAGCGCGCGGTGCCTTTCCACTGCCCCTACTGCGGTGACGAGGACCTGGAGCCCTACGAGCGCGACGGCGGCTGGTACTGCCGCTCCTGCGCTCGCGCCTTCAAGCTGACCTTCCTGGGGATCGGGGTAAAGATATGACGCTCGTCGACATCGAGCTCGGCCTGCGAGAGCAACGCGGCACGCTCGACCTGCAGAGCATCGTGGAGTCCGCCGCGGTCTTCCTGGAGGGCGCGCCGGCCCGCGAGATCATCCGCTGGGCCGCGGCCACCTTCGGCGACCGGCTGTGCCTGACCTCCTCGATGAGCGACGCGCTCCTCATCGACCTGGTCAGCCGGGTCAAGCCGGGCGTGGACGTGCTCTTCCTGGACACCGGCTACCACTTCGCCGAGACCATCGGCACGCGCGACGCGGTGCGGGCGGTCTACGACGTCAACGTGATCGACATCTACCCGAGCCGCAGCGTGGCCGAGCAGGAGCGCGACCTCGGCCCGCGGCTGTTCGGCCGCAACCCGGACCTGTGCTGCTACCTGCGCAAGGTCGAGCCGCTCAACCGGGCGCTGGAGCCGTACCTCGCCTGGATCTCCGGGATCCGGCGCGACGAGTCGCCCACCCGCACCGGCACCAAGGTGGTCGAGTGGGACGCCAAGCGGCAGATGGTGAAGGTCAACCCGATCGCCGCCTGGACGCAGGAGGAGGTCGACAACTACATCGCCGACAACGGCGTGCTGATCAACCCGCTGCACTACGACAACTACCCGTCGATCGGCTGCGCCCCGTGCACCCGGCAGGTGGCCGAGGGCGAGGACCCGCGCAGTGGCCGCTGGGCCGGCCTGGGGAAGATCGAATGCGGCCTGCACACGTGAGTCCCGGCCCGTTGGCAGGCGGGCCGGGCTCCTCCCCCGCGGCCGGGCCTTCGGCCGCGCCCCTCGTCGCGGTGGCGCACGGGTCGCGTGATCCGCGTGCCGCCGCGACGGTGGCGGCTCTGCTCGATCTGGTACGGCTGGCGCGCCCCGGCCTGGAGGTGCGCGCGGCCTACCTCGACCACGCCGGGCCGCGGCTGTCCGAGGCGCTGGACGGGCTGGCGGAGGCGGTGGTGCTGCCGCTGCTGCTGACCGAGGCCTACCACAGCCGGGTGGACCTGCCGTCGGCGCTGGCCGAGGTGCGGGCCCGCACGGGCGTGCGGGTGCGGTACGGCCGCACGCTGGGGCCGCACCCGCTCATGACGCAGATCATGGAGCGCCGCCTGGCCGAGGCCGGGGTGGCGCGCGACGCGGAGACCGCGCTGGTGCTGGTGTCGGCGGGGTCGAGCGACGCCCGGGCCAACGCCGTCATCGCGCGGATGGCGCGGGAGTGGCCGGCCGGCTGGCGGTCGGTCGGCGCGGCCTACGCCTCGGCGACCGGGCCGTCGCCGGAGGAGGCCGTGGCGCGGGCGCGCCAGGCCGGGGCGGCTCGGGTGGTCTGCGTGCCGTACCTGCTGGCTCCCGGGTACTTCGCGGACAAGGTGCGGCGCACGTCGGGCGCGGACGTGACCGCGGACGTGCTGGGCGCGGCGCCTGAGCTGGCCGCGGTGCTGCTTCAGCGTTACGACGAGACTACGCAACGTAGCCAAGGTGTCACGCCGGAGCTACTTCTGCAGGCGGCCGGCCGATAACACGATGACCTTCTGCAGCTCTTCTCACTGAGCTCCCCACTTCCGGCCCCGGGCACGCCGCAACCCGGGGCCGGTCCCATGTTGTCCACATGAAATGCACTATTGCATGCCTTGCGCTCGATGTGTATACATCTCATCAAGAAAGCGCACACCACCGAGGAGGCATGCGTGAGCTGGTTTGCCCTGGGTTCGTATCGGGCCGGCGCGGAGCTGAGACCGGCGCTGGTCCTGGCGCCCGACCGGGTCCACGACCTGGCCGCGCTGTGGGAGGGCCCGCTCCCCGACCTGGTCACCCTGCTGACCGGGCACGAGGAGGAGCTCGTCCGCCTCGCCGAGGCCGCCGCCGCCCGGACCGACCTGCCCGACCACAGCGCCGAGCTGGCCGAGCCGTACCGGCCGGGCCGGATCTTCGCCGCCGCCTCCAACTTCGTCGACCACGCCGACGAGATGGGCACGGTGCTCGCCGCCAAGGCCGACAGCCAGCCGTACGTCTTCATGAAGGCCGACTCCGCGGTGGTCGGCCCCGGACGGGACGTGGTGATGCCGGCCGGCACGCGGCAGCTCGACTGGGAGGTCGAGCTGGCCGCGGTGATCGGCCGCGGCGGCCGGCACATCCCGGCCGAGCGGGCGCTGGAGCACGTGGCCGGCTACAGCATCCTCAACGACGTCTCGGCGCGCGACCTCAACATGCGCGACGACTTCCCCTTCACCTTCGACTGGTTCCGCGGCAAGTGCTTCGACACCTTCGCGCCCTTCGGGCCGTGGGTGGTGCCGGCGCGCTTCGTCCGCGACCCGCAGCACGTCGCGCTGCGCCTGGCCGTCAACGGCCAGATCATGCAGGACGGCAAGACGAACGAGATGATCTTCACGCTGGCGGAGCAGATCGCCTACCTGTCGAGCATCCTCACCCTCCGGCCCGGCGACGTGATCGCCACCGGCACCCCCGACGGCGTCGGCATGGGCCGCGGCGTCTACCTCTCCTCCGGAGACGTCATGCGGGCCGAGATCGACGGCATCGGCGTCCTGGAGAACCCCGTGATCCAGGAGTAGCCATGAAGCATGCAGTGGCCGCGGCCGCCCTGACAGCGTTGCTCGTCGCGTGCGGCTCGGCCGGCGGCGGGGGCGGGACGAAGGTCACCTTCAACCTCGCCTGGTTCCCGCAGGGCAGCCTCGGCGGCGTCTTCGCCGCCATCGACCAGGGGTACTACGAGGCCGAGGGCCTCAGCGTGGAGCCCGTCCGGGGGTACGGCGGCACGCGCACGGTCAACGAGATCGACCAGGGCCAGTGGGACTACGGCTACGGCGACCCGATCAGCGTCATCCTCAACCGCGCCAAGAACGGCAAGACCGTGATGGTCGGCGCGCTCAACACCGTCTGGCCAGGCGGCCTGTGCTACGACGCCGGCAAGCACTCGGTCAACGGCCTGGCCGACCTGAAGGGCCTGGTGCTCGGCGGCGGCGCGACCTCGCCCATCCAGAGCCTGCTGCCGGTCTGGCTGGAGCGCAACCGGTTGCCCAAGGAGCACATCAAGCTGCTCAAGATGGACCCGGCCGTGGTCGACGCCTCGCTGGTCCAGGGCAAGATCGACCTGTCCGACTGCTGGGCCGGCAGCAACCGCGCGACCGTGCTCGACCTGGCCAAGGCGGCCGGGCGTGAGATCAAGTGGCTCGACTACCGCGAGCACGGCCTCGACATGTACGGCAACGGCATCGTCACCTCGGCCGAGCGGCTGAGCAAGGACCCCGAGCAGGTCAGGAAGTTCCTGCGGGCGACCTACAAGGGCTACGCCTTCATGAAGGACAACCCGGCCAAGGTCGTCGAGATCATGCTCAAGCGCTACCCGGAGCTCAAGTCCGACGTGCTGACCCGGCAGGTCGAGGACATGAACCAGCTCCTCGGCGACGGCAGCGGCCGCTTCGACCCGGCCCGGATGGCCAGCACCGCCGAGATCATCGGGACCGCCTACCAGGTGCGGGTCCCACCCACCGACGTCTACAGCAACGACTACCTGAAGTGAGGCGACCCCCATGCCCAAGCCCCGCCCCCGCAAGCTCGGCCACCTGGTCCTGCAGGTGCGCGACATCCAGAAGTCGTACGAGTTCTACACCGAGATCGTCGGCCTGACCCTGTCGGACTGGATCGGCGACTCCATGGTCTTCCTGCGCTGCGGGACCGACCACCACGACCTGGGCCTGGCCCAGCTCCCGCCGGAGACCGCCGCCCTGCCGCCGCGCGAGGTCGGCGAGCGCGCCGGGCTGGAGCACTTCTCCTACGAGGTCGGCGGCCTGGAGGAGCTGGAGGGCATCGCCGACTTCCTGGAGGAGAAGAACGTCGACATCGTCCGCGGCATCGGCAAGCACGGCCCCGGCGAGAACCTCTTCCTGGTCTTCCGCGACCCCGACGGCAACTTCGTGGAGTTCTACGCCGACATGGTGCGGATCGACGCCGAGCACCCCTACGAGCCGGCCGTCTGGGAGGACAACCTGGACGCCTACGACCAGTGGCACTTCAGCCGCTTCCGCGTCACCGCCCCCGCCCTCTACCAGGAGAAGGCGTGAGGCGCTGGGTCGAACCCGCGCTGCTGGTCGTGGCCCTGCTGGCGCTGTGGGAGTGGCTGCCGGGCCTGCTGGGCCTGAAGTCCTACCTGCTGCCCCGGCTCAGCGAGGTGCTCGCGGCGGGCTGGGAGTCGCGGGCCACGCTGGGCGAGTACCTGCTGATCACCACCTGGGAGGTGCTGCTGGGCTTCGCCGCCGCCGCGCTCGGCGGGGTGGTCCTGGCGGTGCTCATCCACGGCTGGCCCCCGCTGCGCCGCACGCTCTACCCCCTGCTGGTGGCGTTGCAGGGGCTGCCGAAGGTGGCGCTGGCGCCGCTGTTCGTCGTCTGGTTCGGCTACGGGCTGGGGTCGAAGGCGCTGATGGCCTTCCTGTTCGCCTTCTTCCCGGTGGCCATCGCCACCCTGGGCGGGCTGGCCGGCACCCCCAGCCACCTGGAGGAGCACTTCCGGGCGCTGAAGGCCACGCGCTGGCAGACCTTCGCCCGGCTGCGCGTGCCGTACGCGCTGCCGGCGGTGGTGGACGGCTGCAAGGTGGCCATGCCGCTGGCGGTCATCGGCGCCATCGTCGGCGAGTTCGTGGGCGCGGAGAAAGGGCTGGGCAGCCAGATCCAGTTCGCCGCCTCCAGCAACCGCACCGACCTGGTGTTCGCCGCGCTGGTGCTGGTCAGCGCGTTGTCGTTCCTGCTCTACGGAGTCATCGAGTTGCTCGGCCGCCTCGTCTGGTGGCGCGGCCGGTCCATCACCTAAGGAGTTCGATCATGGCAAAGCTGCGGCACGTCGCGCTGGCGGTCCAGGACCTGGAGGCGTCGGCCAAGTTCTACTGCGAGGCCTTCGAGATGGAGGTCGTCGGCGAGACCGAGTCGCCGATCGCCTCGGGTCTCTACCTGAGCGACGGGACGGTCTGCCTGGCGCTGCTCAACTACAAGACCGACGAGGCGGCCGGCCTGGAGCGCGGCAAGGACTACGTGGGCGTGCACCACTTCGGCTTCTGGTGCGAGGACCTCGACGAGCAGGCCAAGGCGATCACCGACCGGGGCGGGGTGTACTTCATGGACCTGCCGCTGGAGAAGGACTCGCTCTACTACGAGGCCAAGTACCGCGACCCGGACGGCATCGTCTTCGACATCACCCAGAACGGGTGGGTCGGGGCGCGCAAGTGACGGCGATCTCGCTGGGGAGGGTCTCCAAGACCTTCCCCGGCGGGGTGCACGCGCTCGACTCGGTCGACCTGGAGGTCGGCGAGGGCGAGTTCGTGGCCATCCTCGGCCCCAGCGGCTGCGGCAAGAGCACCCTGCTGCGCATCGTGGCCGGGCTGGAGGAGGCGAGCTCCGGCCGCGTCGAGACCGGCGACGGGATCGGAGTGGTCTTCCAGACCTCCAACCTGCTGCCCTGGCTGACCGTCGAGCAGAACGTCGGGCTGGGCGCCCAGCTCAAGGGCCGCAAGGTGGATACCGCGCCCATGCTGGAGACGCTGGGCCTGTCGGCCTTCGCCAGGAAATATCCGCACGAGCTGTCCGGCGGCATGCGCCAGCGTGCCGCGCTCGGCCAGACCCTGATCTGCGAGCCGCGCATCGTCCTGCTGGACGAGCCGTTCGGCGCGCTCGACGCGCTCACCCGCGACCGGCTCAACGTGGAACTGCTGCGGTTGTGGCAGGACCTGCGCCAGACGGTCGTGCTGATCACGCACAGCATCCCCGAGGCGGTCTTCCTGGCCGACCGCGTGGTCGTGATGACCGGCCGGCCGGGCGCGGTCGCCGAGGAGATGCGCGTGGAGATCCCCCGGCCCCGCGACCCGGCCGTCACCCGCGGCCTGCCGGAGTTCGCCGAGGCCGTCCTGCACCTGAGCAAGCTGATGGGAGTGGTCTGAGATGGCCGTGTTGCAGGGCATCGTCACCGCCACGCCGACCGCCTTCACCAAGGACGGGGACCTGGACGAGACCCGGTTCCGCGAGCTGGTCCGCCACCTGCTGAGCGAGGGCGTGCACGGCGTCTCGGTGGCCGGCAGCCAGGGCGAGTTCGCCGTCCTGGACCGCACCGAGCGGCTGCGGCTGATCGAGATCGCGGTCGAGGAGGCGGCCGGCCGGGTGCCCGTCTACGCCGGCACCGGCGCGATCTCCACCCGCGAGAGCATCGAGCTGACCAGGGCCGCCCAGTCGATCGGCGCGGACGTGGCCATGATCATCACCCCCTACTTCCTGTCGCCCTCCCCCGCCGAGCTGGCCTCGCACTACCGCCAGGTCGCCGCCGCCACCGACCTGCCGGTCCTGGCCTACAACAACCCGCCGCGCACCGGCGTCAACCTCACCGGCTTCACCCCGTTCGGCAACGTCGTCGGCATCAAGGACAGCAGCGGCGACCTCACCCAGGCCGTCGAGTACCTGCGCGGCGGCGCGCTGGTCTTCTCCGGCCGCGACACCATCACCCTGGCCCTGCTGCTGCACGGCGGCGCCGGCGCCATCTCCCCGGCCGCCTGCGTCTTCCCGCGCCTGCTGGTCCGGATGTACGGCGCGGCCAAGTCCGGGCGGCTGGAGGAGGCGCTGGCGATCAGCGACGCCCTCGCGCCGCTGCGCCGGGCCTGGGAGCTGGGCTCCTTCCCGGTCGTCATCAAGGAGGCGATGGCCCTGACCGGCCACGACCCCGGCCCGGCGCGCCTGCCCGTCGCCCCGCTCACCGAACCGGCCCGCGCCAAGCTGGCGGAGGTCGTCGCCAAGATCCAGGCCTTCGAGGCGGAGCTCGCGTGAGAGCCGAGACCGGGACCGTCCTCGACCGCCTGTTCCGGCAGGCCCGCACGGCCAACCGGTTCACCGCCGAACCGGTCGCCGAGGAGGTGCTGCGCGAACTCTACGATTTGGTACGGCTCGGCCCCACCGCGGGCAACCTGTGCCCGGCCCGTTTCGTCTTCGTCCGCACCCCCGAGGCCAAGGAGCGGCTGCTGCGCTGCCTCGACCCGGGCAACGTGGTGCGCACCCGCGAGGCCCCGGTCACCGTGATCATCGGCTGGGACGAGCGGTTCCACCACATGGCACCGGTGCTTTTCCCCGGCCGGGATGATCTGATAACGGCCCACGAGGGGGACAATAGGAGCAGCCACCGCCACGAGGTGGCGCTCCGCAACTCCAGCCTCCAGGGGGCGTATCTCATCATGGCCGCACGGGCGCTCGGCCTCGACTGCGGGCCCATGTCGGGATTCGACCGCGAGCGGCTGGAGGCGGAGTTCTTCCCCGACGGCCGGATCCGGGTCAACTTCCTGTGCAACCTGGGCCGCGCCGACCGGGAGGCACTCTATCCCCGCCTGCCCCGGCTCTCATTCGAGGACGCATGCACGCTTCTGTAGGCCAGACCCGGTCGGAGGAGATCCGGCAGCGCATCGCCGACGACATCGTGTCGGGGCGGCTCCGGCCGGGCCAGAAGCTCGACGAGCCCGCGCTCGCCGAGCGCTACCAGGTCTCCCGCACCCCCGTCCGCGACGCGTTGCGCCAGCTCAGCGGCACGGGGTTGGTGCGCATCCTGCCCAACAGGGGCGCATGGGTGGCCGAGATCGACCCGCAGCAACTGGAGGAGCTCTTCGAGGCGTGCGCCGAGATCGACGCCCTGTGCGCCAAGCTGGCCGCGGTCCGGCTCACCGGCATCGAGCGCCGGCAGCTTGAGCTGGCCCACAGCCAGTCGTCGGCGTTCGTCAGCACCGGCGACGACGCCGGCTACGCGGTCTGCAACGAGCGGCTGCACGACCTGGTCTACCAGGGCAGCCGCAACCGGCCGCTGGTCGAGATCGCGCGCGGGCTGCGGCAGCGCGCCTCGCCCTTCCGGCTGCCGCAGTTCTACGTGCGCAACGAGCGGATGCGGGCCTCCTTCACCGAGCACGGTCAGCTCGTGACGGCCATCCTCGCCGGGGAGGCGGAGGCGGCCTACACCGCGATGCACGAGCACATCACCAACTCCTCGGTGCACGTGATCGAGTTCTTCAAATGACGGACGTCGCGGTGTTCCTGCACGGCATCGGGTCGGACGCGGCGGCCTTCGACCAGGTCGTCGAGTTGCTGCCCGCCGGGGTGCGCGGGGTGGCCTGGACCCTGCCGGGGTACGCGGGCACGCCGCCGCTCGCCGAGTCCGGGAGCTATGCCGACGCGCTCGCCGCCTTCCTGGACGAGCGCGGGATCGGGTCCTGCCACCTGGTCGGCAGCTCCATCGGCGCGCTCATCGCCGCCGAGACCGCCGCGCGCTTCCCCGAGCGGGTGCGGTCGCTGCTGCTGTGCGCTCCGGCGCCCGGTGGCGGGGGCGCGGCCGAACTGGCGGCGCGGGAGGCGCTGATCGCGCTCGGGCCGGAGCGGATGGCGGCCGAGCGGGTGCCCGTGCTCATCGCCTCCGGATCCCCGTCGGCGCTGGCCGCCGCGCGGGCCGCGACGCTGGCCCTGGACGCCTCGGCCTATCTGCGGGCGGCGCGGCTGCTGGCGTTCGGCGACATCCACCGGTGGCTGGCGGGGGTGCCTGCCGTACCGGTGGGGGTGCTGGGCGGGGAGCTGGACGCGGTCACGCCGGTGGCGACCTGCGCCCGGCCGGTGGCGGCGGCGATCCCCGGCGCGCGGCTGACCGTGGTGCCGGGCTGCGGCCACGTGCCCGAGCTCGAAGCCCCGCAGGCGGTCGCGGCGGAGCTGGCCCGGCTGATCGCCGCCACCCTCCCGGACGGGGCCGCGCCGGCCTGAGACCGCTAGTCGATCTCGCGGCGGCGGCCCGTCCACGGGTTGTACTGGCCGCCGTGCAGGCCGTGGAGGCCGTCGTCGCCGACGAGGGCGCGCCAGTGCTCCCGCCAGGCGGACAGGCCGCGGCGGATCGGCTCGGCCTTGGAGTCGCCGATGATCTTGACGTCGCCCATCACGGCGTAGGCCTTGACGTGCACGACCGGGACGTCACGGCCGGGCTCGGCCTCCATGACGTCGACCTTCTTGTCCCCCATGATCGCGATGCCTTCGAGGTCGACGTCCACCCCGTCCGGCACGATGATCTTCACGTCGCCCATGACCGCGGTGGCCACGATGTCGATCCGGTTGCCGCGCACCTCCGCCTCGCGCAGGTCGAGCAGCACGTCGCCCATGACCGCGACGGCCCCGATCTCCGACTCCACCCGCCACTTGCCGCGCCGCTTGGAGTCGCCCATCACCGCCACGAACCAGCGCCGCTTGCGCTCGGTGTCCACCGGCTGCGGCGCGTACGGCGCGGCCGAGACGGCGGGCAGGTCCTGGGTGAGCAGGGCGAGTTCGGCCTGCGTGCTGGCCGTGTAGGCCGCCCCCGTGCGTTCGGTGAGCTCGACCAGGGTCAACCGGCCGTCCACGGAGGCCTGCTTGAGGAGCTCCACCACGGCCTCGCGCTCGGCGTCAGACGCGCGCACTTCGTCCATAAGACGCAACATATCGCGTTTGCCGCCCGCTGCGCGTCCTCCGAAGGAAGGACTTCCGTTTGCTACTAGGGTCCTGAGCTATGCATGAGGAAGAGCTCTACCAGGCGGCGCTGTCCGGCGATCTGACGAAGGTCCGCGGGCTGCTGGAGCGGGGCGCCGATCCGAACCAGCCCGTCGAGGAGGGCCTGCCGCTGTGCGCGGCGGCGGCCTGGGACCGGCTGGACGTCATCGCCGCCCTGCTGGAGGGCGGCGCCGAGGTGGCGGCCCGGGAGGCCGACGGCTGGCACCCGCTGATGTGGGCGGCGGCCAACGGCAACGCCGACGCCGCCCACGCGCTGATCGAGGCCGGGGCGCCGGTGGACGAGCCGAGCGAGGGCGGCGAGACGCCGTTGACGCTGGCCGCGCGCCGCGGCGCGCTGGGCGCGGTGCGGGTGCTGCTGGACGCCGGGGCCGACCCCGAGAAGGCCGACGGCGACGGGGACACCCCGCTCGACATCGCCTCGGCGTGGGTGGGCGTGCACCTGGAGACCGCGCTGCTCGACCAGATCGGGCAGGAGGGCTGGGAGTACGTGGTGACCCGCCAGTTCGCCAAGGACGGCACCGAGCTGGTCACCGTGCACGGCCGCTCGGCCGAGGGCGACAGCGAGCAGGTGCAGGCCCAGCGCGGGCACGCGGCGGTCGCGACGCTGCTGGAGGACGCCACCGGCCTGTACACCCCGGTCGCGCAGCTCGTGGCACGGGCGCTGGCGCACCGCGACGTGGACGAGGACGCCGAGACGTGGTGGGTGGTGGCCGACTCGCTGGGCCGGCGGGCCGGCACGAGCGACGCCGAGGAGACCTACGAGGCGCTGTCCACCCTGTGCGTGAGCGAGGACGCGCGCGAGCGGGAGTTCGGCGTCGACGCCATCGCCCAGTTCGGCGTGACCGAGGACGGCGACAAGCCCTACCGCGAGCGCACGCTGCCGCTGCTGCAGAAGATGGCCACCACCGAGGGCAACCCGCAGGTGCTGCGCTCGGTCCTGTCAGCGCTCGGCCACCAGGGCGACCCGCGGGCGCTGCCGCAGGTGCTGGAGATCATCGGCCGGCCCGGCCACAAGCGGACCATGACCGACGCCATCGCGCTGGCCGACGTGCTGCCTCCCGACGGCGGCGAGGGGCTGGAGCTGCTGATCGAGATGACCGCCGACGAGTCCGACGAGGTGCGCGACTGGGCGACCGCCGGGCTCGCCAACCAGGCGGCCGACACCCCGGCCATCCGGGAGGCGCTGGCCGCGCGGCTGGACGACAGCGACCTGCACACCGTCGCCGAGGCCTCGCGCGGGCTCGCCCAGCGGGGCGACGCGCGCGCCGAGGCGGGGATCAAGCGGGTGCTGGCCGAGAGCGACGACCCGTACGACCGCGAACTGGCCGTGGAGGCCCAGGCCCAGCTCGGCGCCTGACCGCCGGCTCTCCTGAGGGCGGGTCAGGGGCCGGACAGGGCCGGGGCGCTCCGGAGGACCTGCCTGGCCAGCTCGGTGTCGCCGCCGAGCCGGGCGGGCAGGCTCTCGGCCGACCCGCGCCCGCCCAGCAGGAAGCAGAACTCGACCACGTCCGCGCTGATCGACACGTCGGCGTCCGTCCCGGGCGGGTCGCCCAGGCCGAGCGGGACCTGCCACCGCCCGCCGCCGGGCCCGGTCAGCGTCAGCTCCAGCACGTGCCCCGAGCCGTCCAGCCCCGACACCGCCAGCGTCCACGGCAGCAGCCGCGCGCACAGGTCGGCCGTCGGGTGGATGTGCTCGGGCACCGGGTGCGGCAGCGCCAGCCTCGCCGTGCGCGCCGCGTCGTCGGCGTGCACCCACGTCTCCAGGCTCCGGGCGAGCACCTGGTCGCCCAGCGGGGCCTCCAGCCCGTCCACCCGGACCGGGGCCGCCGGGTCCAGGGTCGCCAGGTGCCGGCACAGCGCGTCGGCCTGCGCCCGCCAGTCGCGCCGCGTCTGCTCGGGGCTGCGGGCCCGCTCGTGCTCCTGGACCTGCGCGGTACGGCCCGCCGCGTCAAGCGCGCCGAGCGGCGGCCCCAGCACCGGAGCCCCCACCGCGTGCGCCAGCAGCCCGTCCTTGGCCGCCAAATGCGCCACGAGCTCCTGCAGCGTCCAGCCCTCGACGATGACGCGGTGCCAGTCGTCGTCGACCGCCGCGGCCAGCAGCGCGTCCATCGCCGCCACGCGCCCGGCGAACGGCTCGGCCCAGGGGGCGGTGCGCTCGGCGGGCCGGCGTCGCGCCCGCGCCCCGGCCAGGAGCTGGGGCCGCAGCGAACGGCCCGGCTCGGCCGGCTCGGCCGTCAGGGCGTCGAGGTACAGCCGCTCGACGGGGTCCATCACCCCTCCTCCTCGGTGAGCTCCTCGGCCAGGCGCCGCAGCGCCAGCCGGATCCGCGACTTCGCCGTGCCCTCCGGCACGCCCAGTTCCTGCCCGACCTGGCGGTAGCTCCGGCCGCCGTAGTAGGCCAGTTCCACGACCTCGCGCAGGGCGCCGGGCAGCCGGGTGACCGCCTGCCGTACCCGCTGGGCCTCGTCGGCGGCCAGCACGCGCTCCTCCAGCCGCGCCGGTTCCGGCTCGAAGAGCCGGGGACCCAGCACCGACACCCGGCGGCGCTCCTCGGACCGCACGTGGTCGACCGCGCGGCGGTGCGCGATGGTGGCCAGCCAGGCGCGTAAGGAACCGCGGCCGGGGTCGTAGGCCAGCGGGCGCTCCCAGAAGATCAGGAAGACCTCCTGGGTGATGTCCTCGGCGACCACCCGGTCGCGGGTGACGCGCGCGGCGAGGCCGAAGATCAGCGCGGAGAAGCGGTCGTAGGCCTCCCCGAGCGCCGCCTCCTCGCCGCCGACCACGCGCTGGTGCAGCAGGCGGTCGTCGTCCGGCGCCTCCACTGGCACCACACTCCCAGCGTTCCGGTGATCCGCTGACGCCACTGTCTGAGCATGTCACTATTCGCCGGAAAAGTTGAGGCGGATGGCCTACTCAGGGACGCGTCTCAAGCCGTGGGTGAAGGCGCAGGTGGTCCCGGCGATCGCGATATGTTCGGAGTCGTACGCGAAAGCTCTTGAAGGGATATAAGGCATGGCGACGACTCGCACCGCCACCACCCAGTGGAAGGGCGCCCTGCTCGACGGCTCCGGCACCGTCTCACTCGACTCCTCCGGCGTCGGCACCTTCGACGTCTCCTGGCCCTCCCGGGCCGAGGCGGCCAACGGCAAGACCTCCCCCGAGGAGCTCATCGCCGCGGCGCACTCCTCCTGCTTCTCGATGGCGCTGTCGCACGGCCTCAACGGCGCCGGCACCCCGCCGCAGTCGCTGGAGACCCGCGCGGACGTGACCTTCCAGCCGGGTGAGGGCATCACCGGCATCGTGATCACCGTCAAGGGCCAGGTGCCCGGCATCACCGCCGAGCAGTTCCAGCAGGCCGCCGAGACGGCCAAGGCCAACTGCCCGGTCAGCAAGGCGCTGACCGGCACGACCATCACGCTCGACGCCGAGCTCGTCGGCTGATTCCGCGGGTGGCGCTCGCCCGGCGGCTCTCGCGTGCGACAATCGGGACACATGCGAGAGGTTTGGCCGGGCGAGCCCTATCCACTCGGCGCCACCTGGGACGGGGTCGGCACCGGGTTCTCGGTGTTCTCCGAGGTCGCCGAGCGGGTCGAGCTGTGCCTGTTCCACGACGACGGCACTGAGGAGCGGGTCGACCTGCCCGAGGTCGACGGCTTCGTCTGGCACGGCTACCTGCCGGGCATCGTCCCCGGGCAGCGGTACGGCTACCGCGTCCACGGGCCCTACGAGCCGTCCCGAGGCGGGCGGTGCAACCCCGCCAAGCTGCTCATCGACCCGTACGGCAAGGCGATCGACGGCGACCTGGAGTGGAACGAGGCGCTGTTCTCCTACCACTTCACCGACCCCGCCAAGCGCAACACCGCCGACAGCGCCCCGTACATGCCGAAGAACGTGGTGATCAACCCGTTCTTCGAGTGGGGCAACGACCGCCCGCCCCGCACGCCGTACCACCAGACGGTCATCTACGAGGCGCACGTGCGCGGCCTGACGATGCGTCACCCGGCCGTGCCCGAGGAGCAGCGCGGCACCTACGCGGGCCTCGCGCACCCGGCGATCATCGAGCACCTGCTGGCCATGGGCGTGACCGCGGTCGAGCTCATGCCTGTGCACCACTTCGTGCCCGAGCACTTCCTGGTGGCGCGCGGGCTGACGAACTACTGGGGCTACAACACGATGGCCTACCTGGCCCCGCACGCCGCCTACTCCAGCGCGGGCACCCGCGGCGAGCAGGTGCTGGAGTTCAAGGCGATGGTGCGCGCGCTGCACGAGGCGGGCATCGAGGTCATCCTGGACGTGGTCTACAACCACACCGCCGAGGGCGACCACATGGGCCCGACGCTGGGCTTCCGCGGCATCGACAACCCGGCCTACTACCGGCTGCACGACGGGGACCGGCGCTACTACCTCGACTACACCGGCTGCGGCAACTCGCTCAACGTGCGCTCGCCGCACGCGCTGCAGCTCATCATGGACAGCCTGCGCTACTGGGTGCTGGACATGCACGTGGACGGCTTCCGCTTCGACCTGGCCGCGGCGCTGGCGCGCGAGCTGCACGACGTCGACCGGCTCAGCGCCTTCTTCGACCTGATCCAGCAGGACCCGGTGATCTCGCAGGTGAAGCTGATCGCCGAGCCGTGGGACGTGGGGCCGGGCGGCTACCAGGTGGGCAACTTCCCGCCGCTGTGGACGGAGTGGAACGGCAAGTACCGCGACGCGGTCCGCGACTTCTGGCGCGGGCATGCCGTACTGCCGGAGTTCGCCTCGCGGCTGTCGGGCTCCTCCGACCTGTACGCCTCCTCGGGCCGCCGCCCGGTGGCCTCGATCAACTTCGTCACCTGCCACGACGGCTTCACCCTCACCGACCTGGTCTCCTACGACCGCAAGCACAACGAGGACAACGGCGAGGACAACCGCGACGGCACCGACGACAACCGCTCCTGGAACTGCGGCGCGGAGGGCCCGGTCGAGGACCCGGACATCGTCCGGCTGCGCCGCCGCCAGCGCCGCAACCTGCTGGCCACGCTCTTCCTGTCGCAGGGCGTCCCGATGCTCTCGCACGGCGACGAGCTCGGGCGCACCCAGCTCGGCAACAACAACGGCTACTGCCAGGACAACGAGCTGACCTGGGTGGACTGGTCGATGATCGAGCGCGAGGGCGACCTGCTGGCCTTCGTCCGCAACCTGGCGAAGCTGCGCCGCGAGCACCCGGTCTTCCAGCGCCGCCGCTTCTTCCGCGGCAGCGCGCGCGGGCTGCGCGACCTGGTCTGGCTGACCCCGGCCGGGCGGGAGATGAGCGCCGGCGACTGGCAGACCGGCTACGCCCGCGCGATGGGGGCCTTCCTCAACGGCGAGGCGATCACCGAGCCGGGACCGCGCGGCGAGCGCATCGTGGACGACTCGTTCCTGCTGCTGATCAACGCCCACCACGAGGACATGACCTTCACCCTGCCGGGCGAGGAGTTCGGCGCGTTCTGGGTGACCGAGCTCGACACCAGCGACGAGCTCTCCCGCGACGAGCCGTTCCCGGACGAGCACTGGACGCCCGGCTCGCTGGTCGCGGTCACCTCGCGCAGCGTCCAGGTGCTGCGCCACCCGCGTTCCGGGCGCGCCTGAGCTAGACCCGCGCGGCGGTCAGCAGCACCAGCACGAACGTGGTCAGCCCGGCCAGGCCGTGCACCGCCACGGCCACCAGCGGGAAGCCGCGCTCGGCGCCCTTGGCGTGCCGTCCGGCGCCGAGCCAGCGGGTGAACATGGTGAAGCCCAGCAGCGCGGCGACGGTGAGCACGCCGAAGGCGGCCCATGCCATGGAGCCGGCGCCGGTGACCAGGAAGATCCCCCAGCAGACCAGCGCGCTGACCGCGAAGACGGGGTGGGAGAAGATCAGCAGCACCGGGAAGCGCGTGACCTTCGTGGCCTGCTGCCGTAAACCGCCCCCGGAGAGCCAGATGTAGAGCAGGTAGACCCCGACCAGCGCGGCGACCAACCACGGCACGAGAGTGACCAGCCCCAACCGAGCCTCCCTGGAGTCCCTGATCTCACTCGCCACGTAAGCACATCAGCGCACGTACGTCACGAGATACGGGCAAAGTGCTATGGCCGCCCCGAAAAGCCACCGGTCCGTGGCCGTGTGTCAAGGTAGACGGGTGCGTCGAATCTTTCCCGACCCGGCCGAGGACCCCGACCTGATCCAGGCCTACGCCTATCCGGTCGACCACTGGCTGCGGGTCAACATGGTGGCCAGCGCCGACGGGGCCGCATGGGTGAAGGGCCTGTCCGGTGGCCTGTCCGGCAAGGGCGACCGGCGCATCTTCGGGGTCCTGCGCGGGCTGGCCGACGTGATCGTCGCCGGCGCCGCGACCGTCCGCGCCGAGGGGTACGGCCCGGCCAAGCCGCGCGAGGGCCGGGAGGTGCCGCCGCCGATCGCGGTGGTGACCCGGCGGATGGACCTCGACCTGGGCGGCACGCTGTTCACCGAGGCCCGCACCCGGACGATCGTGATCACCTGCGAGGCGGCGCCGCGCGACCGGGTCGAGGCGGCGGCCGAGCTGGCCGACGTGATCGTCGCCGGTGGCGACCGGGTGGACTTCCCCGCGGCCGTGGAGTTCCTGCGGATGCGCGGGCTGACCCGCATCCTGTGCGAGGGCGGCCCGCGGATCAACGCCCAGCTCGCCGCCGACGACCTGATCGACGAGCTGTGCCTGACGGTGAGCCCGCTGTTGATCGGCGGCGTCGCGGCCCGCATCCTGAACGGCGAGGCGTCGCACGTGCCGCTCCGCCTCACCCAGGTCTTGGAGGAGGATGGGGTCCTCTTCCAGCGATATGTACGGGAGCGTGCCCGATGACCCAGCCGATCGACCCGTACGAGGACCTCCAGCTCGACCTGCCGGTCATGCCGCCGGTCGCGCCGATGCTGGCCAAGGCGGTCAAGGCGATGCCCAAGCAGGACGGCACGCTGTTCTACGAGCCCAAGTGGGACGGCTTCCGCTGCATCGTCTTCCGCGACGGCGACGAGGTCTTCCTGGGCAGCCGCAACGAGCGGCCCTTCACCCGCTACTTCCCCGAACTGGTCGAGGCGATCCGCAAGGAGCTGCCGGACAAGTGCGTGCTGGACGGCGAGATCGTCCTGCGGCAGGGGCAGGAGCTCGACTTCGAGATGCTCCAGCAGCGCATCCACCCGGCCGCCTCGCGGGTGAAGATGCTGGCCGAGACCTACCCGGCCTCCTACATCGCCTTCGACCTGCTCGCGCTGGGCGAGGAGTCGCTGATGGAGACGCCCTTCGCCGAGCGCCGCGCCCGGCTCGTGACGATCTTCCCCGGCGAGTCCGACCCTGCCCGGTCGGTACGGCTGACGCCGGTCACCACCAACGAGGAGCGCGCCGGCGAGTGGTTCGAGATGTTCGAGGGCGCCGGCCTCGACGGCATCATCGTCAAGCCCGGCACCGAGCCGTACGTGCCGGACAAGCGCACCATGTTCAAGGTCAAGCACGACCGCACCGCCGACGTGGTGGTCTGCGGGTACCGCGAGCACAAGAGCGGGCCGATCGTCGGCTCCATCCTGCTCGGGCTCTACAGCCCGGACGGCAAGCTCCACCACGTGGGCGTGGCCGCCTCCTTCCCGATGGCGCGCCGGGCCGAACTCGTCGAGGAGCTCGCGCCCTACCGGGCCGAGCTGGGCGAGCACCCGTGGGGCGAGTGGGCCGACCAGGCGATCCGCAACATGGGCGAGGCGGCGGCCACCCCCTCGCGCGGCGGGCAGCGCATGCCCGGCGCGGTGTCGCGGTGGAACGCCAAGAAGGACCTGTCGTTCATCCCGCTCCGGCCCGAGCTGGTGATGGAGGTCGCCTACGACCAGATGGAGGGCGACCGGTTCCGGCACACCGCCCACTTCCGGCGCTGGCGGCCCGACCGCACCCCCGAGTCCTGCACCTACGAGCAGCTCGAACGGCCGGTGGGGTACCAGCTCGACGACATCCTCGCGCGGTGATCGCCCGGCCGACGTAGGCTCGCGGCATGACCACCCCCTCGCCCGGGGACGAGCTCCGGGCCGCCGTCTCCGCTCGCCGCGACCTCGGACCCGAGTTCGAGGACGCCTTGGTGGAGTCCTTCCTCGACAAACTCGGCAGCGAGGTCGACCGGCGCGTCGATCAGCGGGTCGCCGCCGCCGAGGTCGCTGCCCCGGCCACCCGCGACGGCCGGTCCGACGGCATGCGGCTGGCGCTGGCGATCGTCTCGCTGGCGCTGGGCACGATCGTCACCATCGCCATCCTCGCGACCACCAAGGGCGCGCTCGCGCTGATCCCGGTGTGGGCGGGGATCGTGCTGGTGAACGTGGTGTTCACCCAGTCCACCCGCAAGCCGTAGCCCGCGCTCAGGTGAGCCAGACCAGGCCGGCGAACCGGCCGGTGACCTGCTCCCGGCGGTGGGAGTAGAGCGCCTCGTCCTCGATGGTGCAGCGCGCGTCGTGCCGGACGTCGGAGACGCCCGCGGCGCGCAGCTGGGCCTCGATGCCAGCCCGCAGGTCGAGGGCGGGGGTGCCCCAGGACGTCGTGGACCAGGTCTCCGGCACCTTGGCGGCCACCCGGGCCCGCAGGTCCTCGGGCACCTCGTAGCAGCGCCCGCACGCCCCCGGGCCCACCAGGGCGACCAGGTCGCGGGCGCCCTTGGCCCGCATGGCCTCGACCAGGGCGGTGGCGATGCCCGCCTCGGTGCCCGGGCGGCCGGAGTGGGCCGCGCCCACCAGGCGGGCCACCGGGTCCCCGATCAGGATCGCCGGGCAGTCGGCGCCCAGCGAGGCCAGGGCCAGGCCGGGCACGTCGGTGAAGACGCCGTCCACCGGGGGCGGGTCGGCGCCGAAGGGCTGGGCGGCGTAGGCGATGTCCGCGCCGTGGACCTGGCGCATGAACACGATGCCGTGCACGCCCAGCTCGGCGGCCAGGGCCTCGCGGTTGCCGCGGACGGCCTCGGGGGTGTCGCCCACCAGCCCGCCCAGGTTCCGTGAGCCGTAGGGCGGGGTGGACAGGCCGCCGTGCCGATCGGTGACGGCCACCTGCACGCCGGGTGCGAGAAGCATGCCGCCCAGCATAGAACGCGCCCGCCGATCGCCTGGCCCAGCCTCTCCCTCGCACTGACAAGCAAGCGTATGCTTGGTGACGTGATCGTCTACCGCAACCTGATCGGCGGCGAGCTCCGGCCCGCCGCCGACGGCCGCACACTCGACTCGGTCAACCCCGCCACCGGCGAGACCTGGGCCCGCATCCCCCGCAGCGGACCCGCCGAGGCCGAGGCGGCGGTGGCCGCGGCCAGGGCGGCCCTCCCCCGCTGGGCAGCCATGCCCGCCCTGGGCAGGGCCCGGTACCTGCGCCAGGTGGCCGACCTGTTCACCCGGCACGCCGACGAGCTGGCCAGGCTGGAGACGACCGACAACGGCCGCGTGCTCCGCGACACCCTGCACCGCGACCTGCCCGGCATGGCCTTCCTGTGGCAGCTCGCCGCCGGCCAGGTGCTGGACGCGGTCAAGGGCGACACCGTCCTGCTCGGCCCGGACGCGCTCGGGCTGACCCGGCGCGAGCCGTACGGGGTGGTGGCCTGCGTGATCCCCTGGAACTCCCCCGTCTCCACCTTCTCCGCCAAGGCGGCCTTCGCGCTGGCCGCGGGCAACACCGTGGTGGTCAAACCCGCCGAGCAGGCCAGCGCGTCGGTGCTGCGCCTGGCCGAACTGCTGGCGGAGGTCTTCCCGCCCGGCGTGCTCAACATCGTCGCGGGCCTGGGCGAGGAGGTGGGCGAGGCGCTGGTGGGGCACCGCGGCGTGCAGAAGGTCAGCCTGACCGGCTCCACCGAGACCGCCCTGCGCATCACCCGTACGGCCGGCGTCAAGCCGATGACCTTCGAGCTCGGCGGCAAGTCCCCGGTGATCGTCTTCGACGACGCCGACCTCGACCGCGCCGTGGACGGGGTGACGGTCAACTCGATCTACACCGGCAACGCCGGCCAGGTCTGCGTGGCCGGCAGCCGCATCCTGATCCACCGCCCGATCTGGGCGGAGCTGATCCAGCGCATCGCCGAGCGGGCCGGCAAGCTCGTCCTGGGCGAGCCGCTGGACCTGGCCACCGAGATGGGCCCGATCGTCTCGCGCGAGCAGTACCGGCGGGTGGTCTCCTACCTGGAGCTGGCCGAGGCGGAGGGCGCGGAGCGGGTGTTCGGCGGGCGGTACGGCGCGGCGGTGGTCGAGGCGCTGCCGGGCGGCTACTGGGTCGAGCCGGCGCTCTACACCACCACCGACAACGGCCTGCGGATCTGCCAGGAGGAGATCTTCGGCCCGGTCGCGGTGGCCCTGCCGTTCGACACCGAGGCCGAGGCCGTACGGCTGGCCAACGACTCCCGCTACGGCCTGGCCGCCGGGGTCTGGACCCGTGACCTGGGCCGGGCCCATCGGATGATCCGCGATCTGGAGGCCGGCACGGTCTGGGTGAACACCCACCGGCAGATGCCGCCCGGGCTGCCCTTCGGCGGTGTCAAGGACAGCGGCTACGGTCACGACGCGATGATCGAGTACACCCGGGAAAAGGCGGCGATCATCCAGATATAGTCCGTGCCATGGCCGAGCTTTCCGTGGCGGAAGCCCAGTCGCGGGCATCGCTGCTGCGTTTCCGCGCCGAGTCCTATCTCGCCCTGCACCGCCGCGACGACGCCCTCGCCGACCTGAGCCAGGCGATCGAGCTGGTTCCGGACGACCCGCGCGCCTGGCGCAGCCGGGGCGAGTGCCACCGGCTCAGCGGCGAGTACGAGGCGGCGCTCGCCGACTTCGGCCAGGCGCTCAAGCTGGACCCGGACAGCGCCTACGCGCTCGGCTCACGCGGTCAGGCGTACGCCGCGCTCGGCAACGCCGCCGCGGCGGTCGCCGACTTCGAGCGGGCGCTGGCGCTGGAGCCGGAGACGGCGTGGATCCTGACCTCCTACGCCGACGTCCTGGCCGACCTCGGCCGTTTCGAGGACGCCCTGGCGGTGCACAAGCGGATCATCGGCCGGTACGGCACCGCCGACGCCTACGCGCACCGGGGCGACCTCTACCAGAGCATGGACCTCTACCCCGAGGCGATCGAGGACTTCACCCGGGCCGTCGAGGCCGACCCGGCCCATGCCCGGGCCTACGCGCAGCGCGGGGAGTCGCTGCGCATGCTCGGCCGGGACGAGGAGGCGCTGGCCGACCTCAACCGCTCGCTGGAGCTCGACCCCGACAACGAGCGCACCCTGGGCAGCCGGGGCGCGGTGCTCAGCGACCTGGGACGGCCGGAGGAGGCGCTGGCCGACCTCGACCGGGCGGTGGAGCTCGACCCCGGGTACGTGTGGGCCTTCCGGGTGCGCGGGGAGATCCTGCAGGAGCTCGACCGGCACGAGGAGGCGATCGCCGACTTCTCGCGGGCACTGGAGCTGGAGTTCGGTGAGGCGTAGACACGTGGACAAGGACCGAACAAGGTTCTAGATTCGCCGCATGGGCATCGGACTGACCGACGAACACCGCGCGCTGGCCGCCTCCGCCGCCGGATCGGCCCGCAAGGGCGACCTGCTGCGGCCCGAATGGACGGGCCTGCACGTGCCTGAGGAGTTCGGCGGGCAGGGGTTCGGGCTGCTGGAGCTCTGCGTGGCGCTCGAAGCGGTCGGCGAGGACCTCGACTCCGGCCCGTTCCTGGCCACCGCCCTGGTCTCCGCCGTCCTGACCCGCACCGCCGAGCCCGCCCGCTGGGCCGCGCAGCTCGGCGGCCTGGCCGGGGGCACGCTCACCGCCGCCGCCGGCCTGCTGCCGGGCCGCGCGCTCGGCTCCCCCGACGCCGACCTGTTCCTGCTGCCGACCCCGAACGGCTGGGCCCTGCTCGACCGGCCGGACGCCGCCACCTCGGACAGGGCGGAGAACGGGCTCGATCTGGACCGGCCGTTCTTCGCCGCCGTGCCGCTGGCCGTACCGGCGGAGCGGCTGGTCGGTGAGGCGCCGGTGAAGGAGCTGGCAGCCGTGCTGCTGGGCGCGGAGGCGTGCGGGGTGGCCGCCTGGGCGGTGCGCACCGCGACCGGCCACGCCAAGGTCCGCGAGCAGTTCGGCCGCCCGATCGGCCAGTTCCAGGGCGTCAAGCACCGCGTCGCCGCCGCCTTCGTCGCCCTCGAACAGGCGCGGGCCGCGGTCTGGGACGCCGCCCGGGCCTGGGACGAGGGCGACACCCCGCAGACCCGCCTGGCCACCGCCGTCGCCGCCGTCCTCGCCCCTGACGCGGCCGTCGGCTGCTGCGCCGACGCCATCCAGGTGCTCGGCGGCCTCGGCTACACCTTCGAGCACCCCGCCCACCGCTACTACCGCCGCGCCCTGACCACCCGCCGCCTCACCGCGGGCCCGTGGGCCGAGCAGACCCTCGACCTGGCCCTCTCCGGGGTACGGCGGAGCATGGACCCGGACCTGCCGCCCGAGGCCGAACCCCTGCGCGAGGAGCTGGCCGGGATCGCCGCCGAGCTGCGCGCCGCCGAGCCCCTCGACCGGCTGGCCCGCTTCGCCCGGGACGGCTGGATCATGCCCCACCTGCCCCGCCCCTGGGGCCGCGCCGCCACCCCGCTGGAGCAGGTGATCATCCACCAGGAGTTCCCCAAGCGCCCCAACCTCGGCATCGCCGCCTGGGCCGTCCCCTCCATCGTCCGGTACGGCACGCCCGAGCAGCAGCACCGTTTCCTGTCCCGCACCTTCACCGGCGAGCTGGTCTGGTGCCAGCTCTTCAGCGAGCCCGGCGCCGGCTCCGACCTGGCCGGGCTGTCCACCAGGGCGGTGCGGGTCGAGGGCGGCTGGTCGCTGACCGGCCAGAAGGTCTGGACCTCGCTGGCCCAGTACGCCCACTGGGGCATCTGCCTGGCCCGTACCAGCCCCGACCGGCCCAAGCACGAGGGCCTCACCTACTTCCTCGTCGACATGGCCGACCCCGGCGTCACCGTCCGCCCGCTGCGCGAGATCAACGGCGAGGAGATCTTCAACGAGGTCTTCCTGGACGACGTCTTCGTCCCCGACGACCTCGTGGTCGGCGAGGTCGACCAGGGCTGGCGGGTCGCCCGCGACACCCTCTCCCACGAGCGTGTCGCCCTGGGCGACTCCTGGGGCCCCGGCGCCCGGCACACCGACCTCGCCCGCCTGCTCGCCGAGCTCCCCGGCACCCGCCAGGCCGACCGCGAGCGCGCCGGCCGCCTCTGGGCCGAGGGTCAGGCCACCTCGGCCCTGGGCCTGCGCGTCACCCTGTCCCAGCTCGCCGGCGCCGACCCCGGCCCGGCCTCCAGCGTCCGCAAGCTCCTCGGCATGCGCCACTCCCAGGCCGTCGCCGAGTTCTGCTGGTCCCTCGCCCCGGACGACCCGCACTGGTCCCGCATGATCCTCGCCACCCGCGCCTTCACCATCGGCGGCGGCACCACCGAGATCCAGCTCAACATCATCGCCGAACGAGCCCTCGGCCTCCCCCGCGACCCTTAGTCCTCCTGGTGGCGGGCGCGGCTGGGCTGGACGCGCATGGGCTCGCCGGGCATCTTCGGGTAGTTGGGCGGGTAGGGGAGGTCGCCGCGGTCGTCCTTGGCGAACAGGTCGAGGAGGGGGTCGAGGGAGTAGGCCTGGTCGTCGATGGTGGCGTGGACGTCGCCGAGCTCGGCGAAGCGGGCCGGGACGGTGCGGACGGTGAAGGACTCGGGGTCCACGGTCTCCAGTTCCTCCCAGGTGACGGGCGTGGAGACCTGGGCGTTGGGCTTGGCGCGCACGGAGTAGGCGGCCACGACGGTGCGGTCGCGGGCGTTCTGGTTGAAGTCGATGAAGACGCGCTCGCCGCGCTCCTCCTTCCACCAGGCGGTGGTGACCCGGTCGGGGGCCCGGTCGGCGATGGCGCGGGCCAGGGCGATGCCGGCGTGCCGTACCTGGACGAAGTCCCAGCGCGGCTCGATCCGCACGGCCACGTGCACGCCGCGGCTGCCGGAGGTCTTGGGGTAGCCGGTCATGCCGAGGTCGGCGAGGACGTCACGGCAGAGGAAGGCGGCCTCGCGGACGGCGTCGAAGCCGAGGCCGGGCTGCGGGTCGAGGTCGACGCGCAGTTCGTCCGGGTGCTCGACGTCGGCGGCACGCACCTGCCAGGGGTGGAAGTCGATCGTGCCCAGGTTGGCGCAGTAGGCGATCGAGGCCACCTCGGTGACGCGCAGCGAGTCGGCGGTGCGCCCGCTGGGGAAGCGCACGGTGACCGTCTGCAGCCAGTCGGGGTGCTTGGGCGGCATGCGCTTCTGGTAGATCGCGTCGGTGTGGATCCCGTCCGGGTGCCGTTTGAGGTTGGTCGGGCGGTCGCGCATGGCGCGCAGGGCGCCCTCGCCGACGGCGATGTAGTACTCGACCAGTTCGCGCTTGGTGATCCCGGCTTCCGGGAAGTACACCTTGTCGGGGTTGGTGACCTTGACGGTCCGTTCCCCCACTTCCAGCTCAATGTACGGCGAGGCCATGGCAGCAACCTACCCCCAGGATCATCGCAAGGCCCCCTTGTGGTGGCCGCCGGGCACGCGGGTGTCCACGGCGGGGCGGGGCGGCGGAAGGCGGGTCCGGCCCGGAGCCGCACGATGGCGGGACCGGGGCTCGACGGGCCGGACCCCAGGCGACCACTCGGTCCCGCCGTTCCGGACGCTGGCGCGCCGCCCGGCCGGCCTGTCGATCCTGCCGTCGGCTCCAGCACGGGCGTGGGCTGTGCCGCTCGGCGGATCCGCCGATGGTCCCCTTGGAGAGGCACTCAACCCCTCCATGACGATAAAGACGCAGAATCCCCCCGGAATGGATGCTTGTCCGATGGAGATCTCTTTTTGCGGACACCGTAGGCTGAGGTCATGGACAAGGTGGTCAAGACCGACGCCGAGTGGCGGGTCCAGCTCTCGCCAGAGGAGTTCCACGTGCTCCGGCAGGCCGGCACCGAGCGGCCGTTCTCCGGCGAGTACGTGGACACCAAGACCGAGGGCGTCTACGAATGCCGCGCCTGCGGGGCCGAACTGTTCCGCTCGGACGCCAAGTTCGACTCGCACTGCGGCTGGCCCAGCTTCTTCGAGCCGGGCGATTCCGAGGCGGTCCGGCTGATCGAGGACCGCAGCCACGGCATGGTCCGCACCGAGGTGCGCTGCGCCCGCTGCGACTCGCATCTCGGGCACGTCTTCCACGGCGAGGGCTATTCGACGCCGACCGACGACCGGTACTGCATCAACTCGGTGTCGCTGCGGCTGGTGCCGGCCGAGTAGGTCACCGGCCCGGTTCGGGGTGGGTGACCCGGCAGTTGCCGTCGCCGGGGCCGAGGATGTTGGCCAGGACGGGGTTGCCGTTCTCGCCGAACTCGGCCTGGACGAAGACCACGGGGTCGGCGACGCCCTGCTCCTTCAGGTACTCGACCCCGCGCTCGCACAAAGTGAGCGCGGGTGCGGAGTTGTTCGCCGACTCCGGCAGGTCGGTGTAGATGCGTAAATATCCGCCGACCGTGCGCACGTCCTTGATGCGCTTGACCGCCTTGTCCGCCGGGCCCCACCGCCGGGTGAAGTAGGCCGCGGCCTTGCGGTCGGTGTGCTTGGACGCTCGGGCCGGCTTGTCCGGCGTCTTGGAGGCCGCCAGAGCGGGGGTCTCGTCGACGATCACCGGGACCACCCGGCCGGGGGCCGCCGCCGCGACGGCCGGGCCGGACTGCTCCACCGTGCCGAGGACGAGGTATCCGCCTCCGGCGAGGCCCGCCGCCGTCAGGACGGACAGAGCGAGCCCCCAGCGACCACGCGCCGCCCGACGACGGCGTCCACCACTGGAACGTGCCACCTGCCGATTGTGGCAAAAGCCGTCCGGCGCCGCCTGCCGTACGACCAAACGGGTCTTAGGGCAGCGTGGTGAGCAGTTCGCGGACGGCCTTGCGCACGCCGGTGTAGAACGGCACCTCGATGCGGGTGTGCCGGCGGGCCTCGGCGCCGCGCAGGTGCCGCATGAGGTCGACGATGCGGTGCAGCTCGTCGGCCTCGAAGGCGAGCATCCACTCGTAGTCGTTGAGCGCGAAGCAGGCCACCGTGTTGGAGCGCACGTCGGGGTAGTCGCGGGCCATCTTGCCGTGCTCGGCCAGCATCGTGCGGCGCTCGGTGTCGTCGAGGAGGTACCAGTCGAGCGAGCGCACGAACGGGTAGACGCAGACGTAGCCGCGCGGCTCCTCCTCGGCCAGGAAGGCCGGGATGTGCGACTTGTTGAACTCGGCCGGGCGGTGCAGGGCCATCGCCGACCAGACCGGCTCGGTGCGGCGGCCGAGGCTGGTGCGGCGGAAGCGGGTGTAGACGTCCTGGAGGTCCTCGGGCGTGGGGGCGTGCCACCAGAACATGAAGTCGGCGTCGGCGCGGAAGCCGGCCACGTCGTAGGCGCCGCGGGTGACCACGTCCTTGCCCGCCGCCTGCTCCAGCAGCTCCTCGACCTCGTCGGCCATGCCTTCGCGGTTGCCTGGGCAGGGTTCGGTCACGCGGAAGACCGACCACATCGTGTAGCGGATCACCTGGTTGAGGTCGCGCGCCTTGAGCCGTTCAGTCATGCCTTCAAGCCTACTGAGATCCGCGCCGCCGCCTTACTCGCGGTGGCGATGCAGGCCGGCACGCCCAGGCCGTCGTAGGCCGCGCCGCACAGGGCCAGGCCCGGCTGGACGGCGACCGCCGCGCGGATGCGCGCCACGCGGTCGAGGTGACCCACGTTGTACTGCGGCAGCCCGCCGCCCCAGCGGGTGACGCGGCTGTCGGCGGGCAGCCCGCGCACGCCCATGACGTCGGCCATCTCGGCGGTGGCCAGCGAGATGAGCTCGGCGTCGGTGCGCTGCAGGAGGTGCTCCTCGCCGATGCGGCCGATGGAGCAGCGCAGGATGACGAAGTCCTTGCTGAGGTGGGGCCACTTGACCGAGCTGAAGGTGACCGCCTTGACCGGGCGGCGCTCGACGGCCGGCACGAGGTAGCCGCTGCGGTCGGGGGCCTGCGGGAAGGCGTCGCGCGGGTAGGCGAGGGTGACCACGGCCATGCTGGCGTACTCGATGCGGGCCAGCTCGTCGGCGGCCTTGGGCACCTCAGCGCGCAGCAGCCGGGCGGCGGGGGCGGCGGGCACGGCCAGGATGACCGCGTCGGCCTCGATCACCTCGGGCCGCGGCACCGGCCCGGCGACCAGCCGCCAGCCGCTTTCGGTACGGCGCAGCTCGCGGACGGTGACGCCGGTGCGGATCTCGGCGCCGGAGGCGCGGGCGACGGCGGCGGGCAGGCTGCCCATGCCGTGCCGCAGGGTGGTGAAGACCGGCCCGGCGTCCTTGGGCGTCTCGCCGGCGATCTGCCGGGCGGCGGCCAGCAGCGAGCGCTCGGAGCGGGCGAGGGTGGCCACGCGGGGCATGGTGGCGTCCAGCGAGAGCATGTCGGCCCGGCCCGCGTAGACGCCGCCGAGCAGCGGCTCGACCAGCCGCTCGACCACTTCTGCGCCCATCCGGGCGCGGATGTAGGCGGCCACCGAGACGTCGGTGCGGACCAGGGTCGCGGGCAGGATCTGGTCGAGCGGCACGCGGGCCACCCCGGCCGGCGAGAGCACGCCCGAGCGGACCAGCTCGGTGAGGTCGGAGGGCACGCCCATGACCTGGCCCTTGGGCAGCGAGCGCAGCTCGCCGCGGCTGTAGACGGCCGAGCTGGTGGTGCCCGGGTCCATCAGCTCGTCGCCGAGGCCAACCAGCTTGGCCAGCTCCTTGCCCTCCGGGCGGCGGGCCAGCATCGCCTCGGCGCCCGCGTCGACCATCACCCCGGCGACCTCGCCGGCGTGGAGCTTGCCGCCGATGCGCGGCGAGGACTCCAGGACCGTGACGCGGACTCCCGCGCTCTCCCGGAGATACCATGCCGCGGCCAGTCCCGAGATGCCGCCACCGACGATAACCACATGCGCGTCCACGGAATCCGACGCTATCGCGTGATGCAGTGGAGTGCGTACCGTGATCAGTCCGTGACGGCACCGCCCGCGCCGGAGCCGTCATTAGAGACATGAGCAGATTACGGTCCACGCAACTGGCGCTCACGGGGGTGTGCGCGGCCCTGACGCTGGCCGCCTGCGGAGGCGGCGGCACCTCCTTCGGCGGCGCCTCCTCCGAGGCCGGAGCCCCGGCGATGGCCACCGCCCCGCCCGCGGCGCCCGAGGAGCAGGCCAAGGCCCCGCGAGGTGAGTCGATCACCACAGACGTCAAGGGGACCCAGCAGGAACGGAAGATCATCTATGTGGCGAGGATCACCATCCGCGCCAAGGACGTCGCCGCCGCCTCGGCCAAGTCCAAGACGATCGTCACCGCCGCCGGCGGCTACCTGTCCAAGGAGGACTCCAGCTCGGCCGATCAGAACGAGGGCCGGGCGACGCTGGAGTTCAAGATCCCGCCCGAGCGCTACCAGGAGGTGCTGACCGCCTTCGGCAAGGACCTGGGCCAGCAGCTCTCACTCAACCAGAACACCGAGGACGTGACCCTCCAGGTCGCCGACGTGGACAGCCGGCTGAAGTCGGCCGAGGAGGCGCTGGCCTCGCTGCGCACCCTGCTCGGCCAGGCCAAGACCATCGGCCAGGTGCTGGAGGTCGAGCGCGAGATCCGCAACCGCGAGTCGGAGCTGGAGTCGCTCCAGGCCCAGCAGAAGGAGCTCGCCAGGCAGACCGGCATGGCCACCGTGACGCTCCAGCTCATCGGCCCGGTCGTGCCCGCTCCCGAGCCCGAGGAGGACCCGGCCGGCTTCCTGGAGGGCCTGCGCGACGGCTGGGACGCCCTGGTCACCTTCCTGAAGATCGTGGTGACCGTGCTCGGCGTGGTCCTGCCCTGGCTGCTGGTGATCGTGCCGGTGTTCGTGCTGGTCTCCTGGCTGGTACGGCGCCGCCGCCCCGGCTACCCGGCCCCGCCCGCGCCGCCCGCGACCGCTCCCGCCCCGGCGCCCGAGGAGCCCGGCGGGCCGCCCGCGGTGCAGGAGAAGGAACCCGTCTAAAGCGAATCCATAACGCGACGCGATACTCCGTATGCCGTAGCTATCTCGGCATCGGGGGATCCACGCGTGAAGACCGAACTCATCGTGCTGCTGTTACTGGTGGCGCTGGCCGCGGGCTGGGTGGACGCGGTCGTCGGCGGGGGCGGGCTGGTGCAGTTGCCCACGCTGCTGCTGGCCTTCCCCGTCGCGCCGCCGGCCACCATCCTGGCCACCGACAAGCTCTCCTCCATCTCGGGCACGACCGCCTCGGCGATCACCTTCGCCCGGGGCACCCGCCCCGACCTGCGGGTGGCCGCGCCCGCCGCGCTCCTGGCGGTGGTCGTCTCCGGCGCGGGAGCGGCCACCGCCGGGCTCATCCCGGCCGCCGCCTTCCGCCCGTTCGTGCTCGGGGCGCTGGTCGTGGTGGCCGCCGTCGTCATCCTGCGGCCGGGACTCGGCGCCAGCCCCCGGCAGGTACGGCCGGCCCGCCACCGAGCCGTCGCGGCGGTGGCGGTCACCGGCGTGGTGCTGCCGTTCTACAACGGCCTGGTCGGGCCGGGCACCGGCGCGATGATCCTGCTGGCCCTGACCGGCCTGCTCGGCCTGGACTTCGTCACCGGCTCGGCGACCGCCAAGCTGGTCAACCTGGGCGCGAACGTCGGCGCGCTGGCCGTCTTCGCCGTGCACGGCCAGGCCTTCTGGCTGCTGGGCCTGGCGATGGCCGCCTGCAACGTGCTGGGCGCGCGCGTCGGCGCCCGCACCGCGCTGCGGCGGGGTGCGGGGTTCATCCGGATCGTGCTGCTGTGCGTGGTGGCCGCGCTGATCGCGAAGCTCGGCGGGGACTACCTGTTCTCGTGAACCAGGTCGGTCAGCCGCTTGAGCTGGTCGGGGTCGGTGCTGGGCAGGACGCCGTGGCCGAGGTTGAACACGTGCCCCTCGGCCGCCTTGCCGCGCTCCAGGATGTCGAGCGCCTTGCGCTCGACCGCCTCCCACGGCGCCAGCAGCACGGCCGGGTCGAGGTTGCCCTGCAGGGCCTTGCCCGGCCCCACCCGGCGGGCCGCCTCGTCCAGCGGCACCCGCCAGTCGACGCCCACCACGTCCGCCCCGGCCTCGCCGAGCAGGCCGAGCAGCTCGCCGGTGCCGACGCCGAAGTGGATGCGCGGCACGTCGGCCACCGCCGCGAAGATCTTGGAGGTGTACGGCAGGACGAACTCGCGGTAGTCGGCCGGCGCGACCGCGCCCACCCAGGAGTCGAAGAGCTGGATCGCCTCGGCGCCGGCGTCGATCTGGATGCGCAGGTGGGTGGCGACGATGTCGGTCAGCCGCGCCATCAGGGCGTGCCAGAGCTGCGGCTCGCCGTACATCATGGCCTTGGTGTGGTCGTGGTTCTTCGACGGCCCGCCTTCGATGAGGTAGGAGGCCAGGGTGAACGGGGCCCCGGCGAAGCCGATCAGCGGGGTGCCGGCCAGTTCGCCGGTCAGGGCGCGGATCGACTCGCTGACGTAGGGCACGTCGTCGGGGGTGAGCTCGCGCAGCACCTCAAGGCCGCGGGCGTCGCGGATGGGCTGCGCCACGACCGGGCCGACGCCGGGCTTGATGTCGAGGTCGACGCCGATCGCCTTGAGCGGGACGACGATGTCGCTGAAGAAGATGGCCGCGTCGACGCCGTAGCGGCGCACCGGCTGCATGGTGATCTCCACGACCAGCTCCGGCGTCGCGCAGGCCTGGAGCATGGGCACGCCCTCGCGGACCTTGAGGTACTCCGGCAGCGAGCGCCCGGCTTGGCGCATGAACCACACGGGGGTGTGCGGGACGGGCTGGCGGCGGCAGGCGGCGAGGAAGGCTGAAGTCACCCGTCAAGGGTCCCATGCCGGGTGCCCGCCCGGCTCGCGGAGTCCCGGCGGCCGCCTTCCTGGAGTCCCAACGCGCGGCAAAGCCTTCCCCCGCATCGATTCAGGACCACTTTCGGGACACGCCGAGCACGATGCGCGGAATTGTCGACGACCCGTGCCAACGTCAGAGCACGACCGCGAAGAAAGGCAACGCTTGCGATGGACGGGTTCTGCGCCGGCTGTGCGGAGGAGCGGCTGCTGGAGCAGCCGCCGTGCCACGAGGGGCACGAGCCGGGCCACTGCCCCGACTGGGTCTGTGTTTCGTGCGACAGCGCGTACTTCATCGGGACGCTCCCGGCCCGGGTTCGAGAGCTAGTGGCGACGGCTTGATCCACTGTGACGAGCACCCCCGTGGCCCCCTTCCGTCCGGCACCGACCCGCGCCGCCGCCATGCCCGCCGGTGAGCGCCCGCCGGCCCCGCCCGAGTTCCAGCGCGCGGCCGAGAGCCTGCGCCTGGCCGAGGTGCGGCCGGAGATCGAGCTGGAGGACCTGCCGGCGCCGCAGCGCCTGGCCCCGTACTCGGCCGCCATCGGCGCCTCGGTCTACCGGGACGACGAGGAGCTGGCGGTGGGCCGGCTGATCCTGCTCTACGACCCCGAGGGCCAGCGCGGCTGGGAGGGCTCCTTCCGGCTGGTCGCCTACGTCCGGGCGGACATGGAGCCGGAGATCACCTCCGACCCGCTGCTCGGCCCGGTGGCGTGGAGCTGGCTCACCGAGGCCCTCGATCTGCGCGAGGCCGCCTACAGCGCGGCCGGCGGCACGGTCACCCGTGCGGTTTCCGAAGGATTCGGCAACAAGTCGGACGATCCGGTCTCGACCGAGCTCGAACTGCGGGCCTCCTGGTCGCCGCTCGAAGCAGATCTGTCGGGACACGTGGCGGCTTGGTGTGATCTGATGTGCCTGGCGGCGGGTATCCCCCCATTGCCGCCCGACGTCGCGGCACTGCCTCGGCGTCGCGAAGATGATCGTCGTTAGTAGGCTAAGCAAGATGAACGACGTCGTCCCGCTCCTCGAACCGCGCGAGGGTATCCCCCCGGTGATCGCGGATGCCGAGGAGCTGGCCAGGACAGTGGCGGCTTTCGCCGCCGGGAGCGGGCCCGTAGCGGTCGACGCCGAGCGTGCCTCGGGTTACCGCTACGGCGGTCGCGCGTACCTGGTGCAGTTGCGGCGCAGCGGCGCGGGCACGGCGCTGATCGACCCGATCGCCTGCCCGGACCTGTCCGGTCTCGACGCCGCCCTGGCCGGCACCGAGGTCGTGCTGCACGCCGCCTCCCAGGACCTGCCGTGCCTGTCGGAGGTCGGGTTCCGGCCGCGCGACATGTTCGACACCGAGCTGGCCGGGCGGCTGCTCGGCTACGAGCGGGTCGGCCTCGGCACGATGGTCGAGACGGTGCTGGGGCTGCGGCTGGAGAAGGGGCACTCGGCCGCCGACTGGTCGACCCGGCCGCTGCCCGAGGACTGGCTGCGCTACGCCGCGCTCGACGTCGAGGTGCTCGTCGAGCTGCGGGACGTGCTGCACGAGGAGCTGGTGGAGAGCGGCAAGCTGGCGTGGGCGGTCGAGGAGTTCGAGGCGGTGCTGCACGCCCCGGCGCCCGAGCCGCGGCACGACCCGTGGCGGCGCACCTCCGGCATCCACAAGGTGCGCAACGCCCGCGCGCTGGCCGTGGTGCGGGAGCTGTGGAACATGCGCGACCAGATCGCCCGCGAGGGCGACCTGGCGCCGGGGCGGGTGCTGCCGGACGGCGCGATCGTCGCCGCCGCGCTGGAGGCGCCGCGCACCAAGAAGGCACTGACCGAGATCACCGCGTTCACCGCGCGCTCGGCCCGGCGGCACATGAACGACTGGCTGGCCGCGGTCACCCGGGCCCGGTCGCTGCCCGACTCGCAACTGCCCGCGCCCAGCGTGCCCGGCGACGGGCCGCCGCCGGCCAACCGGTGGGCCGATCGCGACCCGGCCGCCGCCAAGCGGCTGGCCGCCGCCCGGGCGGTCATCGCGGCGCTGGCCGACGCGCACCGCATGCCGACCGAGAACCTGCTGCAGCCCGACGCGGTGCGCCGGCTCACCTGGCAGCCGCCGGACGAGCTGTCCGACGAGAGCGTCGCGGCGCGGCTGCGTGAGCTCGGGGCCCGGTCGTGGCAGGTCGAGCTGACCGCGCGGCCGCTGGCCAAGGCGCTGCAGCGGCTCGAGATCAAGGATCTCTGACCCCGCACCCCTCTCGGCGCCCCCTGCGCCCCTGCCCGGCCTTCCCAGTTGACGCGTGCCCGGCGCGAGCCGTACCGTCTGGGAAAGCGCTTTCCAGAGAGGGCAGTCATGATCCGCGTTGCGATGAACGGCGTCACCGGACGGATGGGATACCGCCAGCACCTGGTCAGGTCGATCCTGGCCATCAACGAGCAGGGCGGCGTCGCGCTGTCGGACGGCTCGCGGGTCAGGCTGGAGCCCGTCCTGGTCGGCCGCAGCGAGGCCAAGCTGGCCGACCTGGCCGCCCGGCACGGCATCGCCGAGTACACCACCGACCTCGACGCCGCGATCGAGGGCTGCGACGTCTACTTCGACGCCCAGGTCACCCAGGCCCGGGTCAAGGCGGTGCTGAAGGCGATCGAGGCGGGCAAGCACGTCTACGCCGAGAAGCCGACCGCCGAGACGGTCGAGGACGCGGTCGCGCTGGCCACCGCCGCGCAGGCCAAGGGCGTCAAGAACGGCGTGGTCCAGGACAAGCTGTTCCTGCCGGGCCTGCTCAAGCTCAAGCGGCTGATCGACGGCGGCTTCTTCGGCCGGATCCTGTCGGTGCGCGGCGAGTTCGGCTACTGGGTCTTCGAGGGCGACTGGCAGGCCGCGCAGCGCCCGTCGTGGAACTACCGGGCGGCCGACGGCGGCGGCATCATCCTCGACATGTTCCCGCACTGGCACTACGTGCTGGAGAACCTGTTCGGCCGGGTCGAGTCGGTCTACGCCAAGGCGGTCACGCACATCCCCGCCCGCGTGGACGAGCAGGGCGCGAGCTACGAGGCGACCGCGGACGACGCCGCCTACGGCATCTTCGAGCTGGCCGGGGGCGTCGTCGCGCAGATCAACTCCTCCTGGGCGGTCCGGGTCAACCGCGAGGAGCTGGTGGAGTTCCAGGTGGACGGCACCGAGGGCAGCGCCGTCGCCGGGCTGCGCAACTGCCGCTTCCAGCACCGCGCGGGCACCCCCAAGCCGGTCTGGAACCCCGACCTGCCGGTCACCCACCGCTTCCGCGACGACTGGCAGGAGGTCCCGGACAACGGCGAGTTCGACAACGGCTTCAAGATCCAGTGGGAGCTCTTCGTCCGGCACGTGCTGGAGGACGCGCCCTTCCCCTACGACTTCGCCGCCGGCGCCCGCGGCGTGCAGCTCGCCGAGCTGGGCCTGCGCTCCTCCGCCGAGGGCCGCCGCGTCGAGGTGGGCTCGCTGTGACCACGATCGACCTCCCCGGCGGCCCGCACACCCTGCGCGAGCCGGTCGCCTGGCCGGTCCCCTCCGGCCCGCCCGCCGGCCGCGTCGTCTACGCCGCCGCGCACGTCGTCGCCGACCCGCTGGGCGACAACACCCCCGGCTCCCCCGCCGCCGTCGACTGGGACGCCACGCTGCGCTTCCGCCGCCACCTGTGGTCCTACGGCCTGCGCGTGGCCGACGCGATGGACACCGCGCAACGCAACATGGGCCTCGACTGGGCCGCCACCCGCACGCTGATCCGGCGCAGCGCCGCCGAGGCCCGCGCCTTCGGCGACCCCGCCGAGCTGGTGGCCTGCGGCGCGGGCACCGACCACCGCCCCGAGGCGGCCACCCTCGACGAGATCACCGCCGCCTACGCCGAGCAGCTCGCGGTGGTGCAGGAGGCGGGCGCGGGCGTCATCGTCATGGCCTCGCGCCAGCTCGCCCGCGCGGCCGCCTCGCCCAAGGACTACCACCGCGTGTACGGCGAGCTGTTCGCCCAGGCCGACCGCCCGGTCATCCTGCACTGGCTGGGCGAGATGTTCGACCCGCAGCTCGCCGGCTACTGGGGCTCGCCCGACGTGGCCGAGGCGACCGAGTCGTTCCTGGAGCTGATCCACGCGCACGCCGCCTCGGTGGACGGCGTCAAGGTCTCCCTGCTGGACGAGGAGCACGAGGTACGGCTGCGCGCCGCGCTCCCCGACGGCGTGCGGCTCTACACCGGCGACGACTTCAACTACCCCTCGCTGATCAAGTCGGGCTCGCACGCGCTGCTCGGCATCTTCGACGCCATCGCCCCGGCGGCGGCCGCGGCGCTCCAGGCGCTCGACGCGGGCGACCTGGCCCGCTACGACGAGATCTTCGAGCCGACCGTCGCGTTGTCCCGCAAGATCTTCGAGGCGCCCACCTACCACTACAAGACCGGCATCGTCTTCCTGGCCTGGCTCAACGGCCACCAGGACGCCTTCGCCATGGTCAACGGCGCCCAGGCGGCCCGCTCCCTGCCGCACCTGGCCGAGGTCTTCCGCCTGGCCGACCGGGCCGGGCTGCTGGCCGATCCGGAGCTGGCCGTGCACCGGATGCGCGCCCTGCTGGCGGTGAACGGCCGGTGAGCCTGTCGCTGAACCAGTGGACCACCAAGCGGTGGAGCGTCGCCGAAGCGGTGGACGGCTGCGTCCGGCACGGCGTCGAGGCGATCGGCCTGTGGCGGCAGGACGTCGCCGCGCAGGGCCTGGCCGAGTCGGCCAGGCTGGTGCGCGAAGCCGGGCTGCGGGTGTCGTCGCTGTGCCGGGGCGGCTTCCTCACCACCGGCTCCGCCGAGGCGCTCGACGACAACCGCCGGGCGATCGAGGAGGCGGCCGAGCTGGGGGCCGCCTGTCTGGTGCTGGTGGTGGGCGGCCTGCCGGGCGTGGTGCCCGGCGAGCCGCTCGGCGCCGGGGCGGACCGGGACCTGGCCGGGGCGCGGGAGCGGGTGGCCGAGGCGCTGGCCGTCCTGGCGCCCTACGCCGGGGAGCGCGGGGTACGGCTGGCGCTGGAGCCGCTGCATCCGATGTACTGCGCCGACCGGGCCGTGCTGTCCACCCTCGGGCAGGCGCTCGACCTGGCCGAGCCGTACCCGGTGGCGCAGGTGGGGGTGGTCGTCGACACCTTCCACGTGTGGTGGGACCCGCAGGTGTTCGAGCAGATCGCCCGGGCGGGGGCGCGGATCGCGTCCTACCAGGTCTGCGACTACCTGCACCCGCTGCCGGCCGACGTCCTGCTGGGCCGGGGCGTCATGGGCGACGGGGTGATCGACTTCGGCCCGCTCACCCGGGCCGTGCTGGAGGCCGGGTACACCGGCGACATCGAGGTGGAGATCTTCAACGCCGAGGTGTGGGCGGCCGACCCGGACGAGGTGCTGGCCACCGTGAAGGAGCGGTTCGCCGCGCTGATCGGGTGATCCGCCGGGACTCGCCCGGGTAGGGTGATCACCTCCTGGACCGGGAGGTGCCGCGTGCGGGTGGGTGTCGTGCTCGTCCTGCTGCTGGGCTGCCTGGCGGCGGGAGCGCCGCAGGGTGGTCCTCGGTGGCTGCTGACGCTCGCCTGGCCGGGGGAGATCCGGTCGCTGGCGGCGACCGGCGGCGGGGAGGCCTGGCTGCTCGGGCGGGGCGGGGAGCTCCGGCGCTGGGACGGGCGGGCCTGGGGGCGGGCGGCCGTGCCGGCGCGTCCGCCCGGGCCGTACGGCACGCTGGTGGCGTCGCCAGTGGGGGACGACCTGTGGTTGTTCGGTGACGGCTCGCCGTGGCAGTGGGCCGGTGGGCGGTGGGCGGGGCGGCCCTTTCCGCGAGGACCCTTCTACGACGCGTCCTATGCCGTGCCGGCCCGGGATCGGGTGTGGGTCGGGGAGATGGGCGGGCCGGAGGACTGCCACTGCGTCGGGATCCGGTCGTGGGACGGGACGCGGTGGGTGGACCTGGCCACCGGTGGGGCTCATACGTTCGACACCCAGTTCGCGTTGCTCGCGCCGCCCTGGGTGGTCAACCATCGCGGGCCTCACCGTTGGGACGGCACGCGGCTGCATCCCGCGTCGCCGCCTGTCACCGGGTGTGGGTCGTGGGAGGACTACAAGGTCGAGCACCTGGCCGCTCGGGCGGGTGAGGCGTGGGTGGTGGCCGTGTCCGCGCCGGCCGTGCCCACCGGCTCCTGTGCGGCCGGGCGGCGGGAACTACTCCGTTGGGACGGCACTGCCTGGATCCCCGTCGCGCCGCCTCCGGGGCTCGGCGGGGTGTCGGGGCTGGCCGTGGATGGGGGCGGGGTCTGGCTGGCGGGCGGGCAGACCGTCTTCCGGTGGGCGAAGGGCCGGGAGGCGAAGGGCCGGTGGGTGGAGGGCCGGTGGCGGGTGGCCGTGGTGCCGGGCGGCAGCGGGATCACCCGGATCGTGCCCGAGCCCGGCACCGGCCGCCTGTGGGTGGCGGCACGGGACGGGACGCGCACCCTCGTCCACCTGCTGAGCTGGTGAGGGGGTCACGCCGGGGCCCGGGCACGGCGGGCCGGGCCGAAGGCGGCTAGGCGGGGTCGGGACGGACGGTGCCGGTGGCGCCGTCCACGGTCACGCGCTGCCCGCTGGTGAGGCGTTCGGTGGCGTGCGGGACGCCCACCACGGCCGGGATGCCGTACTCCCGCGCCACCACGGCCCCGTGCGACATCGCGCCGCCCATCTCCATGACCAGGCCGCCCGCGGTGAGGAAGAGCGGTGTCCAGCCCGGGTCGGTGGACGGGCAGACCAGGATCTCCCCCGGTTCGAGGTGCGCCCCGACCGGGTCGAGCACCACCCGCGCGATCCCGGTCACCGTGCCCGCCGACGCCGGGGTGCCGGTCAGCACGCCCTCCGAGGCGGAGGCGCCGGCGGCGACCGCGGCCAGCGCCTCGGGCTCGGTGCCGTCCGACAGCAGCATCCGGGGCACGTGCCGGCGCCGCCGCTCCCGCAGGTACCGCTCGCGCCGCTCGGCCACCAGGTGGCCCAGCCCGCCGTCGGGCTCGGTGAGCGCGGCACGCAGCTCGGGGAAGGTGAGGAAGTAGACGTCCCCGGCCTCGTCGAGCAGCCCTTCCTTCACCAGGTGCTCCCCGACCACGAACATGCTCGACCGCACCCCGGCCAGGGTCAGGACGGCCAAATACTTGGGCATCTCACGCAGCCCGACCAGCGAGCGCGCCCGGCCGAGCGCCCAGCGCACCACCGGCCCCTTGAGCCGGCCCGCACCGGCCGCCGCCTGCTCGACCGCCTCCTGCGCCGCCCGCGCGCCCCGCGCGAACAGCTCGTCAGCCGGTACGGCGGAGCCCCCCGCCCGCCGGTAGTTGGCCAGCACCCCGAAGATGTGCGACGGGTCGTCCGCCCACCGCGCCACCCCGAGGTCGATCTCGGCCACCCCGCGGTGACCGTACTTGGCCAGGAAGGCGGCCACCTCCCGCTGCGTGCGCTCGGGCAGCGTCCCGGCGCGGAAGCGCTCGGCGAGCTGTTCGGCGGTGGCGTCGCCGAGCGGTTCGATGCGGGTGGACAGCCGCCACAGTTCGAGGTCCATCTCGGTGGTCGGGTTGTCCGGCACGCTGCGCAGCACGTCCTGGAGGTCGCCGAGGGAACGGCCGGACAGGCGGGCGGCCAGGCCGAGCATGGCGTAGCCGGCCACCGCCATCGGCGCGATCGACGCCAGCACCGGCGGCGTGCCGTACAGGATCCGCTCGGCGTGGTCGAGGCGCTGCAGCGGGGTGCTGCCGGGCGGGACCGCCAGCCGGCGGGCGAGTTCGGCCTCGACGCGGCGGGCGTGCGCGTGGGCGCGGCGCGGGTTGGTCAGGGCGAGCCGTACCAGCCTGGGGGCGTGCACGCGGCGCGCGAAGCGGCGCACGGCGCGCAGGAACGGGCGGCGGGAGTGCTGGGTGAGCGAGAGCCGGGGGTCGCCGGCCAGCCGGTCGAAGATCACTCCGGCGCGGGTCTCGCCGACGGCGAGCAGGCGCGGCAGGACGGTCCGGCCGGCGCGGCTGCGCAGGGCCGGGGTGATGTCGAGCCACATGCGCTCGCCCGCGACGTGGAAGGCGGGCGCGCCCCGGTGGCGGTCGGCGACGGGCACGCCGAAGAGCCCGGCGGCGCCGGAGGTGAGCAGCCGGAAGGCGGACAGGCCGAGCGGGGTGAGCGGGCCGAGCACGCCCTGGGCGACGTTGACCGACAGGTAGGCGCGCAGGCCCGGCGCGGTGGCGTCGGGCACCGGGTAGAGCGTGGTGATCGGGCGGGCCTGGGTCAGCCAGAGCCGGCCGTCGGCGTCGATCGCCCACTCGGTGTCCTGGGGGCTGCCGTAGTGGTCCTCCACGCGCAGGCCGAGCTCGGCCAGGTCGAGGACCTGCCGGTCGCTCAGGCAGAGCTCCGCGCTGGAGGTCTCGACCCGCTCGGTGCCGCCGCCCGGCAGGGAGCGCACGGCCAGGCGCTTGTCGCCGGCGTGCCGGTCGAGGATCTCGCCGCCGAAGACCACGAACCGGTCGGGGTTCACCGCGCCGGACACGACCGCCTCGCCGAGTCCGGGGCTGGCGTCGATGACCAGTTCGCGGCGGCGGCCGGTGACCGGGTTGGCGGTGAACATCACCCCGGCGACCTCGGCGTCGACCATGTCCTGGACGACCACGGCCAGCCGGACGGCGGCGTGCTCGATGCCGTTGGCCTCGCGGTAGGCGACCGCGCGGTCGGTCCAGAGCGAGGCCCAGCAGTGGCGGACCGCCGTCATCACCTCCCGTTCGCCCACGACGTTGAGGTAGGTGTCCTGCTGGCCGGCGAAGCTGGCGTGCGGGAGGTCCTCGGCGGTGGCCGAGGAGCGGACCGCGACCGGGCCGCCGTGGTAGAGCCCGGCGACGGCGGCCCGCACCTCGTCGGGGACGGGGGCGGCCAGCAGCAGCTCGCGGGCCTGCCCGGCGAGCTCCTGCCCGGTCGGAGCGGCGGGGCTCGCGAGCAGGTCCGTCAGCCCGGCCGCCGCGGCGACCTGCCGGTAGGCCTCGGTCGTGAGGCAGCCGCCGGGCGGGACCGGGAGCCCGGCGCGGGCCAGTTCGCCCAGGTTGGCGGCCTTGCCGCCCACGTCGGCGAGCATCGAGGCGTCGATCTCGGCGAAGGTGAACGCGAGCTTCATGTCCTCAGTGTGCCCCGTGGCCTACCAAGAATTCATCACGTGATGAAAAAGTTACCCCGCAGGAAGGACCTTTCCGTCCAGGCCCCACGCCGGGTCGAGCGCGACGCCGAGCCGGTCCAGGACCGTCGGGGCGAGGTCCACCAGCATCGGCGACTCCAGCGGCGCCGGCCGCGCCCGGTCGAGCTCGTTGAGGATGACGAAGGTGGTGCGCTCCTCGTCGGAGATGCCGCCGTGGCCGCCCGCGTCCACGTGCCCGTGGTCGGTGGTGACCAGCACGGTCCAGCGCTCGGCGGCGTAGGCGGGCCGGGAGCGCACGGCGTCCAGCAGGCGGCCCAGGAAGGCGTCCTGGAGCAGCAGCGCGTCGGTGTACTCCGGGCACCACGGGCCGAGGTCGTGGGCGACCTCGTCGGTGTCGCCGAAGTAGACGAAGGCCGCGTCCGGGTCCTGGGTGGCCAGGTGGCGTTCGGCCAGGTCGGCCACCCGCTTGTCGCAGGCGGCGAAGGTGTCGGCGTAGCCGTCCAGGACGGTGCGGTCGGTGATGGCCGGGCCGAAGGCGCCGTGCTCGGCCAGGGCCGCCCAGGAGAAGATCGCATAGGTCTGGTGGCCGGCGGCGGTCGCCCGCACCAGGAAGTCCGGATATTTCGTGAACTGGGCTCCGGCGAAGCCGTTGTCCACGACGCCGTGCTTGTCGGGCCACACCCCGGTGGCGATCGACGACCAGCCCGGCCCGGAGTCGGTCCTGGCCCGGATCTCCCGCCCGCTCCCGCCGCCCTCGTGGTGGGCCTCGACGACCTCGCCCGGCGACTCGGTGCGGGGCGCGCCGGCCTCGCCGTAGGGCAGCTTGCCGGTGCCGTACGCGCCGGCCTCCATCAGGCCGCGCAACACCGGCGGGCCGATGTCGGCGAGGCGGTCGAAGCGCAGCCCGTCCATGCCGACGACGAGCACCTTGTTCACCGGCACGTCGTTCACCGGCACATCGTTCACCGGCACGTCGTTCACTGTCATGCGTCATTCCTTCGCGTACGTCGCCACCCAGGCCGAGGCGTCCGGCAGGATCTCCTCGACCGGGGCCACCCGGGGGTACCAGGTGCGCTCCCACTCCAGGGACACCCAGCCTCCGTAGCCTGCCGTACGCAGCAGCTCGCCGCACTCCCGCAGCGGGACCGACCCCGTGCCGAGCGGGACGGGCGTGGTGTCGGCGGCGGAGACGGCGTCCTTGATCTGCACGTAGGCCAGCCAGGGGCCGAGCCGGTCCAGGGTCTCGGCCGGCGCCTCGCCGTGCCGCCAGGGGTGCAGCGCGTCCCACAGCGCGGCGGTCGCCTCCGGCAGGGCGGCCCGCTCCAGCAGGGCGGCGACCGCCCGTCCGGTGGGCAGGGCGTCGTGCGTCTCCACCAGCACCCGCACGCCCAGCTCCAGCGCGCGGGGAGCCACCTCGCGCAGCCGCCGCGCCCCGAGGTCGAGGTCGTCGCCGCCGGGGAACACCCGGACGCCGGGAGCGCCCAGGTCGGCGGCCAGTTCGAGGTCGGCCAGCAGGCCGGGCGTGCCGGGGTCGTCGGCGGCGCAGATCCGGGTGTAGCCGGCCAGGGCCGCGATCTCCAGCCCGGCCGCGGCGACCCGCTCGCGCACCGAGGCCCGCTCGGCTTCGTCCAGTCCCGCGTGCACGCCGGTGTCGGGGTGCAGGCGCAGTTCGAGCCCGGCGCACCCGGCGGCGACCGCGATCTCGACGGCCCGGTCGAGCCCGTCGCCGGGCATCCCGAGCGTGCTGACGGCCAGTCTCATCGGACCTTCCCCTCCTCCAGGGCACGGACGCTCTCGCGCAGCACCACCTCGCCCGTCACTCGCTCCACCCTCGGCTCCTCCCCCGGACGCAGGGCCAGTTCGAGGGCTCGCGCCCCCATGGCGGCCAGCGGCAGCCGGACGGTGGTGAGGGCGGGCACGTGGTCGCGCAGCGTGCTGATGTCGTCGAAACCGGCCACCGAGACGTCCTCCGGCACCCGGAGGCCCCGCTCGCGGTAGGCGGCCAGCGCGCCCACGGCCATCACGTCGTTGACCGCGAAGACGCAGGTGGCCTCGCCGCTCTCCTGGGCGGCGGCGTGCCCGCCGTCCCGGTCGAACGCGCCGTGGATCACCCGGGGCGCGGGCAGCCCCAGCTCGGCCAGCGCGGCGGTGAAGCCCTCGCACCGGTCCCGCGCGGTGAGCAGCCGTTCCGGCCCGGCCAGGACGGCGAAGCGGGTGTGGCCGAGCGCGGCCAGCTCGCGGGCGAGGGCGGCGGCCCCCGCCCGGTTGCCCGGCGCGACGGTGTCCACGCCGAGCAGGTCCTGGCCGATCACGGCCACGTGTCCCCCGGCCTGCCGGTAGCTCTCCAGCTCGGCCTTCAGCCGGGCGGTGCTGTCCGGGTCGGCCACGCGGGAGCCGGCCAGGAGCACCGCCCGCACCCGCTGGGTGTGCAGGGTGGCGACGTAGGCGATCTCCCGCTCCGGGTCGCGGTGGGTGGTGCCCACCATGACCAGCAGCCCCTCCCCCTCGGCCGCCCGCATCACGCCGTCGGCCAGCGCGGCGAAGTACGGGTCGGTCAGGTCGTGCACGACCAGCCCGATGACGTTGCTCGCCCCCTTGGCCAGCGTCTGGGCGGCCACGTTCGTGCGGTAGCCGAGCTGGTCGGCCGCCTGCTCGACGCGGCTGCGCAGGCCCGCGCCGACCTGGCGGGTGCTGCCGTTGAGCACGCGGGACGCGGTGGCGAGCGACACCCCCGCGAGCTTCGCGACCTCCTCCAACGTGACCACGCACACCTCCTGGGAAAGCGATTTCCCAGTCTGTCACAGGAACCAGCGCGTCAGGGCCTCCTCCAGTGCCGCGGCCCCGGCCCCGGCGGTCCAGGCGGAGTAGCCGTCCGGGCGGACCAGCACCGCCGAGGGCGCCTCGCCGGAGGTCACGCCCCGGACCACCGGCACCCGCTCGGCGACCAGCTCCACGAGGTCGTCGTGGCCGCCGAGGTCGAGGAAGAGCGGCTGCCCCTGCTGGAGCAGCTCGGCCACTCGCACCTCGCCCGCGGCGGTCTTGACCGCGAGGTCGGGCACCATCCGCCCCGCGCCGGGCACGCCCACGTCGTAGACGGTGTCCAGGCCGCTGATCATCCCGCTCAGGTAGACGTTGACCTGGTCGAGCTCCATCAGCGAGGCGAACAGCTCGCGCAGCGGGTCGAGCGCCGGGTCCGGCGCGGCCAGGGCGTTCTGCGCGCGGACGTTCCACAGCACCCGCGCCGCCACCGGGTGCCGCTCGGCGTGGTAGCTGTCCAGCAGGCCGGGGCCCCCGCGCCCGGCCAGCGCGTAGGCCAGCTTCCAGCCGAGGTTCATGGCGTCCTCCAGGCCGGTGTTGAGGCCCTGGCCGCCCCACGGGAAGTGCACGTGGGCGGCGTCCCCGGCGACGAACACCCGGCCCTTGCGGTAGGCGGCGGCCTGGAGGGCGGCGTCGCCGTACCGGGTGAGGGTGCGGGGGTGGCTCATGCCGACCGGGAACCCGGCGATGTAGGAGGCCGTCTCGCGCAGTTCCTCCAGGGTGACCGGGGCCTCGCGGTCAGGGTGCGGGGCGCGGAAGTCGTAGGTCGTCACCCGGGCCCGGCCGCCCGCGCCCGGCCACACCAGCAGCCAGCCGCGCGGGGTGCGGTGCCAGCCGCCGGGCACGTCCGGCGCGAGCCGTACCTCGCCCATCAGGGCGGCCACCCGCGCGGGCGTGCCTTCGAAGGCGATGCCCGCGGCCTTGGGGGGGGGGGGGGGGGGGGGGGGGCGGCCCCCCCCCCCCCCCCGGGGGGCCCCCCCCCCCCCCCCCCGGGGGGGGGGGGGCCCCGGGGGGGGGGGGGGGCCGCCGCGA